>NZ_JBIALQ010000001.1:984819-1093108 GCF_042873545.1 Kitasatospora sp. NPDC004615 | reverse complement strand
ACGCTAGACCCTGGCGGGTCGGGGGCGGAACGCCGGACCCGGCGCCGGTCGTCCCGTCGGGCGGCGCAAGCCCGCCTTCGGTACGACGTGACGTCAAACCTCGGTTCCGGCGAATGGGGTGGCGGCGGGTCCCGCGAGGCGCGGCCCGCGCGGTTCGAACGCGGGCCGCGGAATGTCAGTTGGCGGCGGGTTCCTCGCGGCGTGGCCCTGCGCAGGGACGGACGCCGACTGTCGGTCGGCCGGGGCCTGCTTCGCTCGGCCCCCGGCGTGTCGGCAGAGGCTGCTCGCAGCCGCCCGGCCACCGCCGGCCCCGGCCCGAGCGGTTCGAACGTGGGCCGCGGAATGTCAGTTGGCGGCGGGTTCCTCGCGGCGTGGCCCTGCGCAGGGACGGACGCCGATCGTCGGTCGGCCGGGGCCTGCTTCGCTCGGCCCCCGGCGTGTCGGCAGAGGCTGCTCGCAGCCGCCCGGCCACCGCCGGCCCCGGCCCGCGTGACGTCGAACGGCGGGCCCCCGGCGGGTCACGCGGGCGCCGGGCTGCTGGACGTCAGGTGCGCGAACACCACGGTGTTGGAGTCGTAGCCGTTCTTGTGGTCGTAGTGGCCGCCACAGGTGATGATCCGCAGCTCGGCCCGGCCGGTCGCCGCGTAGACCTCGTCGGACGGGAAGGCGGTCTTCGGGTAGGAACGCACCTGGTCGATGGTGAAGGTGACGACCTTCCGGTCCGCCCGGGTGACGGCGACGGCCAGGCCGGGGCGCAGCAGTCCGAGCCGGTAGAGCACGCCCGGGCCGTGCTTGTCGTCCACGTGGCCGACCACCACGGCGGTGCCGTCCTCGCCGGGCGCGGCGCCGTCCCGGTACCAGCCGACCAGGTTCGCCCGCTCGGCGGGCGGGGTCTCCAGCGCGCCCTTGGCGTCCAGGCCGAGGTCGGTGAACGTGGCGTCCACGGAGATCGACGGGATGCGAAGGCGGCGCGGCGCGGACGGGTCCAGCGCGGGGGAGTCCGGTGCGGACGCGCCGTCGTGCGACGGGTCGGCCGCGGCCCCGGCGGGCAGGGGCGGCTGGGCGCCGGACAGGCCGTCGCGCACCAGCATGGTGCCGAACAGCAACGCCACGGCCGTGGCGCCGACCACCAGCGGGTCGGCGCCACGGACCGGGCGGCGGCGGGGAGTCCGCCGACGTGCCGTCAACGGCGGGAGCGGCGCAGCCGGCGGGCCGCCAGCCATCCGGCTCCGAGGAGCAGCGAGCCGCCGACGGCGATCTCCGCCGGGTTCAGGTCCTGCGAGGCGCCGCCGACACCGGCCGCGATCCCGCCCTTGGGCATGTCGCCCTGGTGCTTGGGCATGTCGCCCTGCTGCTTGGGCATGTCGCCCTGCTGCTTGGGCGGCGTGGCCGGGTGCGCACCCGGCTGGTTGCCCTGCTGGCTGTCGGTCTGACCGCCCTGCTGGTTACCCGGCTGGTTGCCCTGCTGACTGCCGGTCTGACCGCCCTGCTGGTTGCCGTGCTGACTGCCAGTCTGACCGCTCTGCTGGTTACCCTGCTGACTGCCGGTCTGACCGCCCTGCTGGTTGCCCTGCTGGTTGCCGGGCTGGCTGGCGGGATCGTTGAGCGGCGGGGAGGACGGTTCGCCGGACGCGCAGTCGACCGTGAACGTCTTCTGCTTGGCCGGCCCGGTCTGGCCGACGAAGCTCCAGGAGAGCTTGTAATTGCCGTCCGGCACCGAGAGGTTGGTGGTGTGGCCGGTGCCGCCGGCCAGCACGATCGTGCCGGACAGCGTCCTGGTGCCGGCCGGCTGCTGCTGGTCGATCTCCCAGGAGATCAGCTGCACGGTGTCGAAGTTGAAGGCGTCCAGGTAGAACTTGCAGACCTTCGACTCGTCCCGGGGATCGTTGAACGGAACGCCGGTACTGTGGATCTTCACGTCGCCGTTGTCGCCGGGCGCGGCGAACGCCGGCACCGCGGGCGCGGCCAGCGGCAGCGCGGCGGCACCGGCGAGGACACCGGCACGCAGGGCGAGCAGGCGCCGCCCGGCCAGGGTTGAGGCCATGGAGCACTCCAGAGGGTGGACGGGGGTTTTGCCGGCACCGCGCCGACACCCCACGAGGGTCACCGGGCCTTCCGCGCCCCGCCGCGACAACACTCCGGTCCGGTACGACGTTTCGCACCAACGGTCGAGCGCCCCCACTCCGACGGACCGTCAGGCCGCCTGCCGGCCCGGCTCGCGGCGGCGGGAGCGGCGGGGGCGCAGGCGTTCGCCGCGGGCCAGGCGGCGGATGCCCGCGAAGCGGGTGAAGCGCGCACGGGTCGCGACCGAGGCCCGGTCGAGCTCCTCCATCAGGCGGCGGGAGCGGTGCTCCAGGTCCAGCTCGTCCAGGATCCGGTCCACCTCGGCGAGCAGGGAGCCGTGCAACTGCCAGGCCTGCGGGTCCTCCTGGACGCGGTGCAGCAGCAGTTGGGCGACGTTCTCCCGGCAGGCCCAGGCGGCGGCCAGTTCGGCGGTCAGCCGCTGCTCGGCCTCCTCCGCGTTCCGGCTGACCTGGGTGGTGACCAGCACCGCGAAGCTCACCAGCGCCCCGCCGATGTGCGCGAACAGCTCCTCCATCGCCACCGCGACGTCCGGCGGGAACAGCCGCTCGCCGGCCGCGCGGCGCTTGGCCAGGTCGGTCAGCGAACGGGCGATCACCCGGATCACCACCACGCAGATCTCCAGCGTGTCCAGGCCGGTGCGCAGCACCAGCCGCGACAGCAGGCCCTCGCTGATCCGCGGGTTCAGCCGCAGACTGTCCTCGGCCTGCCGCAGCGCGCCGTCCACCTCGGCGATCGCCTGGTCCAGCGCCCGCGCCTCGTGCAGCCGCGCGGCGGCCCGCTCCACCGGCACCGGGCGGCCCAGCTCCTCCGCGAGGTCCAGCAGCAGGTGACGGGCCCGGCGGGCCAGGTCCTCGATCTTCTCCCCGGCCGTGTCCACCCACACCGGCGGCGCGAACACCACGTTGAACAGCAGCCCGACGGCCGCGCCGATCAGCGTCTCCAGCACCCGGTCCCACGCCTGCGTGGTGACCTGCGAGACGCCCAGGATCAGCATCGCGCTGATCGCCACCTCCTGGACGAACTCGTCCACCCGCACGAACCGCCCCACCGTCAGCGACGCCAGGATGATCAGCCCCAGGCTCCACCACGACAGGCCCACCACGGTGGAGAAACCGATCGCGATCAGCACCCCGACCACCACCGAATTGACCCGCCGCACACTGGTCTTCAGCGTCGAGTACACCGTCACCTGCACCACCAGCAGCGCCGTCAGCGGCGCCGTCAACGGCACCGGCTCCCGGCTCAGCCAGGTCGCCACCACGTACGCCAGCGTCGCCGCCACCGTGGCCCGCACCGTCTGCACGACGAACGGATCCCTGGCACCGCGACGCACCACCGCCGCCACTGACTCCGGAACAACACGCATGCGGCCCTTCTATCCCATCGGCCGCCGCGCACACGCGAACACTCCGTCAGCGTGTGAGCGGCGGTCACAGGACCAACGCCTGTCTGGTTGCGCATCCGGCCGCTGCCCAGGATGGCCGCATCGGACCTCTCTACCCCCTGCGCGCGGCCGACGGCGTCCGCGGTCCGAGGACGCGCCGCGCGCCGCCGACAAGGTGGTGGTCGCCGTGAGCGACGTGTCCGATCTTCCCCAGACCGCGACGACGGTGGCCGCGCCGGCCTTCCGGCGATGGCGGTACGCCGGCGTGTTCGCGCTGCTGTTCCTGTTCGGGACGGAGACCTTCCTGGTCTCCCCGCTGCTGCCGACCATCGCCGGCTCGATCCACGTCAGCGAGGCCGCCGCCGCGTCCACCGTCACCGCGTACGTCCTGGTCTACGCCGTCTGCGCGCCGTTCCTCGGCCTGGCCAGCGACCGGTTCGGACGACGGCGCACCCTGCTGGCCGGCACCGCGCTGTTCCTCCTCTCCAACGCCGCCGCCGCACTCTCCACCGACCTCACCCTGCTGGTGCTCTCCCGCGCCCTCGCCGGACTCGCCGCCGCGGCCGCCGGACCCGCGATCTGGGCCCACATCGCCGAAACCGCCCCCGACGCGGTGCGCGGCCGCGCCCTCGGCCTCGGCATGGCCCTGTTCTCCACCGGCCAGGTCATCGGCGTCCCCCTCGGCGGACTGCTGGCCGGCGCGGCCGGCTGGCGCGCCGCGTTCTGGGCCCTCGCCGCGGGCACGGCCGCCGCCGTCCCGCTGCTGCTCCGCCAGGTCGCGCCACGAGCGGCTGCTGCGGGCACTGGCACGATCCTCGCGGTGCTGGCGGCCTGGCGCGACCCCGCCCTGCGCCGCGCCCTGCTCGTCAACACCGCCTTCAACGCCGCCAACCTCGGCGCCTACACCTTCCTCGGCGCCGTCCTCGGCGAACGCTTCGACCTCTCCGTCCAGGCCCTCGGCCTGGTCGGCATCCTGGTCGGCGCCGGCAGCGTGGCCGGCTCCCTGCTCGGCGGCCGCCTCGGCGACAAGGCCCGCGCGGCGGGCCGCACCGACCTGCCGCTGCTCCCGCTCTGGGCCCTGCTGCTCGCCGCCGGCATCGCGCTTGCTGTCGCCGGGCCGGGGCTGGTGCTTTCGCTGCTGGGCGTGCTGCTGTGGTTCGTCGCCTCCGGCGGCTTCGTGACGGACCAGCAGACCCTGGCAGGCACCGTCGCCCCGGCCCACCGGGCGACGTCCAGCGCCTGGCTGACCTCCACGATGTACGCGGGCACGGGCGTGGGGGCCTGGGCGATCGGCGCCTTCGGCAGCGTCGCGCACGGGTCGGTGATCGTGGGCGTCGCGCTGGCGCTGCTCGCGGCGGGCGGGGCCTGGCTGGTGACGCGGAGCCTGCGGCCGAGGGGGTGAGCGCGAGGGCTGCTGACCGGGGCTCACTTCGGGAGCACGTCCAGGGCGATCCCGAAGTGGGTGCGGTAGGCGGTGCGGGCCTCGTCGTCGGTGAGGAGCTGTTCGGTGCGTTGCCCGGTGGGGGCGGTGGTGATCAGGCGGTTGCCGCTGAGGGTGGTGCGGCCGTCGTCGGCGGTGATGACCGAGCAGGTCGGTGTGCGGGTGAAGTGGGACTGGGGCGAGGTGCTCTGCCACCAGCACGTCGGACCGAAGTCGGCGAGTTCGTAGGGGCGCGGGTCGAGGCGGTACTGCGGTTTGCCGTCCAGGAGGACGTCCAGGTCGCCGTACGGGCCGTTCGGGGTGAGGAGGAACGTTCCGTAGGCGTCGGGTTGTTCGGTGCGTGCGTCGAGGCGGAGCGGGGCGCGGCTGAAGCGGCCGAAGCCGATGTCGACCAGCCACGGTTCGTCGAGGTCCACGCGCAGTGCGAGGTGGTCGAAGGGCGGGCCGGGCTGTTCGCCGTCGTGGACGCGGCCGGCCAGCAGGCTCACCCGGTAACCGAGGGAGGTGAGCAACTCGGCGAAGGCGCCGTTGAGTTCGTAGCAGAATCCGCCCCGGCGGCGGTCCACGATCTTCGTCAGCAGGGCGCGGGGGTCGAGGGTGACGGGTTCGCCGAGGTGGATGCTCAGGTTTTCGAACGGGACGGTGCGCAGGTGTGCGAGCTGGAGCCGGGCGAGTGCCTCGGGGGAGGGGGCGCCGGGGTCGGGGAGAGCGATGCGGTCGAGGTAGGCGGACCGTTCGGCGGAGGTGAGGCCGGTGTACGGCTGTTCGGGCTGCGGCGCGTGATCCATTCGACCATTCCATCCGGGGGCGGGGACGTGCGGCCATCGGCTCTTGGTCCTACGACCTGCGCCGGTGCCCGTGTTCCCGTGCCCGCCTTGCTACGCGGTTGCCCGGAGCGGACGCTCGATCAGGTCCGTCATCCGCGCAAAGTCGGTCGATGTCCGCGGCGTGAACAGCAGTACCAGCGCCGACGGGTCGTCCACCGGGTGGAAGGAGCTCAGTGTCAGGCGGACGGCGCCGCTCGCGGGGGGTGAGACCACCACCTCGCGGGCGGTGAGTTCGGCGACGGTGTGGCATCCCCACCAGTGGCGCAGGTCGGGGGCGTCGGCTTCGAGGCGGCGGTAGAGCTGGTCGGTGCGGGGGTCGGCGATCGCGGGGCCGGCCTGGGCGCGGAAGTGCTGGAAGACGTTCATGGCGAGGGGTTCCCAGTCGTGCAGGACGCTGCGCAGGTGGCGGTCGGCGGCCATCAGCCACATCAGGTTGCGGCGGTCGGCGTCGACCTTCTCGGGGGAGCCCCACAGGGCCGTCCAGGCCGCGTTCCAGGCGAGCAGGTCGAAGTGCCGGTCGAGCAGCGCGGCGGGGCTGGCGGGCCAGGAGTCGAGGACGGGGCGGACCGCGTCGGCGAGCCGTTCGGCGGCGAGTTCGGTGGGGGCGGGCTCGTGGTAGCCGGCCAGTCGCATCGCGTGGCGCAGGCCCGCCGCGTCCAGGCGCAGCGCGCGGGCCACCGCCTCCAGGACCTGCCGGGAGGCGGTGACGCGGCCCTGTTCGAGCCAGGTGTACCAGGCGAGGCCGACGCCGGACAGCGAGGCGACCTCTTCGCGGCGCAGCCCGGGGGTGCGGCGCCGCGCGGTGGCGGTGAGTCCGACGTCGGCGGGCTGGAGGCGTTCGCGGTGGGCGCGCAGGAAGGCGCCGAGCTCCTGACTGACGGCGGGGGTGGACACGGGTGGCTCCTCGTCGCGGGTGGTTCCGGGGTCGTCGGGGCACCCACATTAGGTGCGTGACGGGCGGTTTCCGGTTCCTGAAACAAACTCCTCATGTGCCGTCAACTCCCAGAGGCGGACCGGCATGTGGCTGACATGCCCGTGTGCGTTCTGGCGGCGCCAGGCGGCGGCCCCGACGGCCCGGTAGAAGTCGGCGCGGCGCTCCGCGGGCAGTACCCGGGCGTAGTAGTCGCCGAAGGTCGCGGCGTGGAAGTGCTCGTACTGCGCGGCGGAGTCGACGGTGACGACGGCGTCGCGTTCGGCGTGGCCGGCGACGCGCAGGTGCGGGGCGAGGACGGTGTGCAGGTCGTCGACGGTGCGGGTGCGGGTGGCGATCGGCAGGATGCCGTGCGCGGCGAGCAGCGCGGGGACGTCGGCGGCGGGGGTGCCGAGTGCGGTGAGTGCTTCGCGGACCAACTCGTCCTCGCCGCCCAGGCCGTGGGCGTCGCGGGCCGGGTGGTAGGTGGTGAGCAGGAAGCGTCCGCCGGGGGCGAGGTGGGCGGCGGCCCAGGCGAAGGTCCGGTCCTCGTCCGGGTACAGCCAGTGCAGCACCGAGGTCTGGGTGATCACCTGGGCGCGGTACGGGAGTTGCTCGGGTGCGGTGAGGTCGGCGGTGTGCAGGACGGCCCGACTTCCGTACGGGGCGAGGCGTTCGGTGGCTTCGGCGATCCGGTGTTCGGAGCGTTCCAGGCCGACGGCGAGGCGGAGCGAGGGGAAGCGTTCCAGGGCGGTGGCGAGCAGTTGGCCGATGCCGCTGCCCAGGTCGATCAGTGTCTCGGGGGTGCCGGTGACGCGGTCCAACACCCAGTCGCGGTCCTGGACTTGGCGCAGTCGGCTGGCGTCGGCGTACCCGGCGAGGGTGCGGGCCTGGATCTCGACGGCGGACGGGCTCACGCGCGGGCCTCCTGGGCATCGGTGGTGGGGTCGCTGAGCAGGGCGAGCAGCCGGGCCCTGGTCGCGGACTGGTCGTAGCGGTGGAAGACGGTGATGCGGTTGCGGGCGAGGTCGCCGCGGTGGACGTACTCGTACAGGTCCTGGCGCTGGCCGAAGCCGTCCCCGGTGAGCTCCCAAGCCAGCCTGAACAGGCGGGACTTGTCCTCGACGCCGATGTCCCGTCCGCGCATGTAGCGGTCCAGGTGCGGGCGCAGCCGCGGGTTGGCCAGGTCGCCGGGGGAGGGCTGCATGAGCAGGCCGGAGGCGCCGATCTTGCGGACGATCTCGACGGCGTGGCCCGCGACTTCGGCGGACCAGACCCGGGAGGCGAAGGTGTCGCCGGGGGCGAACAGGCCGGCGTCGGTGAGCGCGCTGCGGTTCTCGGCGGCGTCGAGGAAGTACTCGGTGAGTTCGGCGTACCCGGCGAGGCGGCCCAAGTCCTCCTGGATGTTGCGGAATTGGCTGACGCCGATCGACTCGGCGAGCAGCGTGGCGGTGGCGAGCAGGGTGCGCAGGCGCTCCCGGTAGCGGATGTGGCCGACGTACGCGCTCCAGGCGTTGATCCGGGCCAGGCCGCGGCGGGCCAGGTCGGCGTCGCGGAGCAGGAACACCCGGTCCCACGGCACCAGGACGTCGTCGAAGAACAGCATCGCGTCCTGCTCGTCGTAGCGGGCGCCGAGCGGGTGGCCGTGCCCCCACGGGGCGGTGCCGAGCGGTTCGCGGGCCAGGGTGATCAGGCCGGGGGTGTTCAGCGGCAGCGCGAACCACACCACGAACTGCTCGGCGCGGCCCTGGGTGAAGGACGCCGACAGGTACACCAGCACCTCGTGCGCGAGCGGTGCGAGCGTGGTGAGCTGCTTTGCTCCGCGCACCACGATGCCCTGCTCGTTCTCCGACAGGACGCGCAGCGCCAGGTCGGGATCGTCCAGCGGGCTGGCCGACCGGTCGATCTGCGGGTCGCCGAGCGCGTGCGAGAGCACCAGGTCGTTCTGTGCGCAATGCCGGTACCAGGCCTCGGCGTTGGCCCCGAACCGGGGGTCGGCGGCGGCCAGTTGGTGGCGGAAGTCGTGCACGCCGACGGCGATCGAGGCCATGAAGGCGGGGGAGCGGCCCTGCTGGCCGAGCGCCTCGGCGTGCCAGAACTCGGCGCTGCGGCGCTGGACGCGCAACTCCTCGAGACTGGTGGGCGGTTGGTAGGCGCGGGCCAGCCGCAGGCCGGTGTCCGGGTCCTTGAAGGTGAGCAACTCGCGGTGCTCGGGCCGGTGTTGCAGGTCGAGCAGGCGGGCCAGTTCTTCGGCGGCCGGTCGGAACGCCGGGTGGGTGGCCGGATTGGCGACGCGCTGCCCGTCCAGGTACAGTTCGCGGCCGTCGTCGAGTTCGGCCAGGTAGCGGGCGCCGGTGAGCAGGCCGCGCGGCTCCGGGGGTGACTGGGTCATGCGTCAACTCCTTGCGCTGGAAGGTCATTTCGGGGAAGTTCTGGGCCGAGCTGCCGGTAGCGGGCGGCGTGGTGCAGCAGCGGGCGGTCGGTGCCTTCGCCGACCGCGAGGGCCTCGCCGATCAGCAACAGGTGGTCACCGACCGGGAGTTCGGCGTGCAGCCGGGCGTCGAACCAGGCGGGCGCGCCGGCCGGGACGGGGGCGTCGACCGGGTCGGCGAGGACGGTCAGGTCGGTGAAGTGCCCGACCGCCCGGCCCGCGCCCGGGGTGGCGAACCGGCGTGCCAGCGCGGCCTGTTGCTCGCCCAGCACGGTGACGGCGAAGCGCCCGGCCGCGCGCACCGCGGCCGTCAGCGGGCTGCGGTGGGAGACGGCGACGCCGATCAGCGGCGGGTCGAGCGAGAGGGTGCTGAAGGAGGAGACGGTCTTCGCGTACTCGACGCCCGCCCAGCGGACGGTGAGCACGGCGACGCCGGTCGGCCAGTGCCGGGCGGCCGAACGGAACGCGGCCTCCGTGAGCGCCGCGCGGGCCGGCGCGCTCACCGCAGGCCGACCCGGTAGGCGCGCAGCCATTCGTCGACCTGCACCAGGTGGTCCAGGCCGCCGACCGGGTTCGGCGCGGTCCGCGGGCTCGGCAGCGGCCGGCTCTCGGCGAGGTGGCGGCGCACCAGCGCGCGGTCCACCAGGTCGAACACCGGCGCGCCCGGGTCGGCCAGCAGTTCGTGGGCGCGGGCGGTCAGCACCTCGGTGTAGCGCACCGCCGGGGTGGACGGGTAGCCGGACTTCGGACGGTCCGCCACCTGCGGCGGCAGCAGGTCGCGCACCGCGTCCCGCAGCAGGCCCTTGGGGTGGCCGCCGGGAGACTTCAACTCCCATGGCACGTTCCACAGATACTCCACCAGCCGGTGGTCGCAGAACGGCACCCGCACCTCCAGGCCGACCGACATCGACACCCGGTCCACCCGGTCCAGCAGCGGCGGCAGCCAGCGGGTCAGCGCCAGGTGGAAGGTCTCCCGCACCTTCGCCGCCGCCGGGTCCTCCCCGTCCAGCCGGGGCACCGAGGCGAGGCTGCCCCGGTACGCGGCCTCGGTGTACTCGGCCGGCCGGACCTCGGCGCGCACCTCCGGGCGCAGCAGCGCGGCCGGGGTGGTGCGGCCGTGCAGCCACGGGAAGGTGCCGGAGGCGAGCGCCAGGGCGTCGTGGAAGTACGGGTAGCCGCCGAAGACTTCGTCCGCGGCCTCGCCGGACAGTGCGACCGTGGAGCGGCGGCGCACCTCGCGGAACAGCAGGTGCAGCGAGGCGTCCATCTCGCCCCAGCCGGGCCGGTCGCGGGCCCGCAGTACCGCGTCGCGGGCGTCCAGCAGGTCGTCGTCGGGGATCAGCACGCTGGTGTGCACGGTGCCGATGTGCGCGGCGGCGGCCTGCACGAACGGGGCGTCCTGGCCGGTGCGCCAGGCGTCGGGGGCGCGGTCGGCGCTGCCGGGGAAGTCCACCGAGAAGCTGGTGATCTTGTCGTGCCCGTCGCGCTCCCGGGCGGCCGCCGCGAGTGCGGTGATCGCCGAGGAGTCGACGCCGCCGGACAGCAGCGTGCACAGCGGGACGTCGCTGACCAGTTGCCGCTCCACCGCGTCCGCGAGCAGCGCCCGCACGGTGGCCCGGGTGGTCCGCTCGTCGTCCCCGTGCGGGGCCGACTCCAGATGCCAGTAAGGGAGTTCGCTGACTCGCTGGCGGTTGGCCAGCACCAGGTGTCCGGGCCGGACCTCCTGCAACCCCCGGAACAGCCCGTGCCCCGGGCTGGGTGCGGCCGGCAGCGCGAACAGCTCCGCGATGCCGGACGCGTCCAACTCGGCGGGCAGCAAAGGGTTCGCGAGCACCGCCTTCGGCTCGGAGCCGAACAGTACGCCGTTCGCGTGCCGGTGCCAGTACAGTGGCTTGATGCCCAAGTGGTCGCGCACCAGTAGGAGTTCCTCGCGCAGGGCGTCCCACAGCGCGTACCCGAAGATCCCGTTGAACCGGGCTGGCGCCCGGTGCCCCCACTGGAGGTGCGCGCGGAGCACCACTTCGGTGTCGGAGCGGGTCCGGAACACGTGCCCGTGCGCCTCCAACTCGGCGCGCAACTCACGGTGGTTGTACAGCTCGCCGTTGTACGCCAGCACCGCGCGGACCGGCTCGCCGTCCGCGAACGGCTGCAGCCCGCCCGCCAGGTCGATCACCGCCAGCCGGGTGTGGCCCAGCGCCGCGTGCCGCGACAGCCACACCCCGTCCGCGTCCGGACCCCGGCAGGCCAGGGTCTCCGTCATCCGGCGGACCGTCCCGGCGCGCAGCCGCAGATCCTCCGCCCAGTCCAGCCAGCCCGTCACTCCGCACATCAGGACGCCCCCGTCGTCTCGTCGGCCTCTTCTTCGGCGCGCGCCTCCCAGTGGCAACCGTGGCCGGTCGGCCCCGAGAGCAGGCGGTGCGCCGGGCGGAAGCCCTTGGCGCGGACGTTCGCCGACAGCGCGTGCGTGCAGTACGTGCACGGCGAGGCGAGCGTGATCGTCACCCCGCTGCGGCGGGCCTGCTCGCGGTAGTCCCAGATCGCGCAGTGCGTGATGGTCAGCGCGGCCTGCCGCGGTCCGGGCGGCGCGGCGTCGTCGAACTCGTAGTCGGAGCCGTACAGTTCGGCCTGCCGGGCGATCCGGTGGATCGGATCCGCCGCGCCCCGGCCGTGGTCCGGCTCGACGGTGCGGTGCACCTCCGCGTTGGACGCCGCCCACGCCGCGAGCACCTGCTCGCCGTAGTGCCGCACCAGGAAACGCTCCATCAGCGCCTGCCCGCGGAAGAACAACCGCTGCCACTGCGCGGACGGCGCGTCCCCGTCCGGCAGATCGGCGAAGATCTCGCCCTGCAACGCGAACCACTCCGCGAGCTGCGGCTGATCGCCGAGACTCACCAGGTACCTGGTCAGCCCCGCCTCCGCCTCGTGCAGCCTGCGCCGCCAGAGCGCGGAGCGCTCGGCATCCGGCATCGACCGGTACGGCGAGCGCCAACTCTCCGCCCTCGCCTGCTCCTTGTCCTTGTCCGTGCCCGGCAGGAGTGCGACCCTGTCCGGCCCCGTTCTGCGCTCGGGTACGACGCCCATCGGTGCTCTCCCTCCGACCTCGCGAGGCTCTGTCCTGCGAGCCACGCTAGGCAGCACCGACCGGGCCCCAGAAGCCCCGAACGGATCCCCCGGGGGCGACCTTCGTCGCCCTCCGCGCGGTGCTCAGCCGGGCAGCAGCGGGACGATCCTGGCTGCCGCGGCGTACGGTCGGGCGCCCCGGGGGCGGTGCTTGCGGTCGGCGTAGTTCGCGAGCAACTTCCGTACGGCGTGCTGGAGTTCGTCGGCCTCGGCGGGCGTCAGGTGCAGGACGGCGGTGAACGGTTCGGCGGCTTCCTCCGGCGTGTGGACGGGGTGCGGTGCGGGGGTGGCGTCGGTCTCCCAGCGCAGGCGCCACGGCCGGGCGCGGCCACCCTGCGGGACTTCCTCGACCAGGCCGTAGCGGGCCAACTGCCGCAGGTGGAACGAGCACAGCCCCGAGCTGAGCCCGAGCCGCGCTGCTGCCTCGGTGGAGGTCACGGTGCCGGCCTCGGCCAGCAGGTCCAGCAGGGCGATTCGGACGGGGTGGTCGGGCAGGGGCCTGCGGACGCCGGGCGGCAAGGGGCTGGAGGTTTCGCTGATCTCATCGGTCACTTTGCAAAGCGTGCTACTTTGCAAAGCGAATGACAAGCCGTCAGGTAGTGAGTGACAGAGAGGCTTTCCACACATGGCCGACACCCCACAGGACCGCCGGGTCCGCGTCCAGGGCGAACCCGTCGACACCTACCCGTCGCTCGCCCCCGAGACCGAACGCGGCGCGGTCCGCCGGATCACCGTGGTCGGCGAGCCCGTTCTGCACCGCCGTTGCCGCCCCGTCACCGACTTCGGCACCCCTGAACTCGCCCGCCTCGTCGACGACATGTTCGCCACCAACCACATCGCCGAGGGCGCCGGCCCGGCCGCGAACCAGGTCGACGTCGACCTCCAGCTGTTCGTCTGGGACATCACCGACGACTGGGGCGTGCGCCACGTCGGCCACCTCGCCAATCCCGTCCTGGAGGACCCCCCCGCCACCCACCGCCGCCTGCTCGAAGAACCCGAGGGCTGCCTCTCCGTTCCCGGCCCCCACCGCGAACTCGCCCGCCCCGACCACACCATCGCCCACGGCTTCGACCTCCACGGCCGCCCTCTCACCATCGAAGGCCACGGCTACTTCGCTCGCTGCCTCCAGCACGAGACCGACCACCTCCACGGCCGCCTCTACCTTGACCGCCTTCCAGCCCGCGCCCGCAAGTCCGCCCTCCGGGAGATGGCCGACCGCCAGGCGGAGGTCTTTTCACGGCGTGAGGCGAACGCGGCCCGGCTTGGAAAATAGGTGTCCATGGGGGAGTTGGGGCCGTGGCTCGGCCGGATGTCGAGTCGTGGGAGCGTGCCGGTGCGGCCACGGCCGCGAGTTGAGCTACCCACGGTCCCTGCACCGCCTCGCGGCCAGGGGCGGATTTCCGATGGTGTGCGCCCGCGCAGGCTTCATGGTCCCGGACGCCCGGCGCTCGACCCTGGACGCGGTCCTCGCCTTCTCGGCCGCCGGTCGGTTCAGTCCGCGCCGATGACGCTGTCGCGGACCTCGCGCCAGCGCAGCGAGTCCCGGATGCCATCCGCGAGGGTGAACCGCGGGCTCCAGCCGAGGAGTTCGCGCGCCCGGCTGCTGCGCGTGTAGGCGCCGGCGGCGTCCCCCGGTCGGGGGCCGGTCTCCTGGACGGGTACTGTTTCGCCGGTGACCTGCTCATAGGCGGCAATGAGTTCGCGGACGGTGGTGCCCGTGCCGGTTCCCAGGTTGATGACCTGGTACGGGAGTTCGGCGGTCACGGTGTCGAAGCGGTCGAGGGCGGAGCAGTGCGCCTCGGCGAGATCGCGGACGTGGACGTAGTCCCGGATGCCGGAGCCGTCACGGGTGGGCCAGTCGGTGCCGGTGAGGGGGAACTTCTCGCCCGCCGCCTGGACGTCGAGCAACTTGCCCAGCGCGTGGGTGGGCCGGCGGATCTGCAGGCCGGTGCGGAGCTCGGGGTCCGCGCCGATCGGGTTGAAGTACCGCAGCGAGACGACACGGAGGGGCCCGGCAGCGGCGATGTCCGCGAGGAAGGTCTCGACCAGTTGCTTGGTACGGGCGTACGGGCTGAGCGTCTCCAGCGGCGAATCCTCGTCCACCGCCCAGTCGTTGGCCGGGTCGGCCCGGTAGAGGGAGGCGGAGGACGAGAACAGCAGCCGTTCGCAACCGTTGCGGGTGAGGTGCTCGGCGAACGCGATGGTCTTGGCGACGTTCTCGCGGTAGTAGCCGAGCGGATCGGCGACCGAGTCCGGAACCACGATCAGCGCGGCGCAGTGGACGACGGCCCGGATGTCGGGGTGCTCGGCGAAGACCCGGTCGAGCAGGGCGCCGTCGGCGATGTCGCCCTCGTAGAACGGGAATTCGGCGGCGAACTCGCGGCGCCCGGTGACGAGATTGTCGAGGACGACCGGGGTGTGGCCGCCGTCTGCGAGGGCGTTGGCGACGGTGGAGCCGATGAAGCCGGCACCGCCGGCGATCAGGTACTTCACGGGTCCTCGCTGAGGTTCGGGGCCGCCGGCCGTGGCCGGAGGGCGTCGACTGTAGCCCTTCAGCCGTAGGACGCACACTCACCGTCCTACGGTTGCGGCACCCCGTGTTCCAGGTAGGCCGTTGCGCCCTGTGCCCGGGCGGCGACGGCGGCGTGCACGCGGCGGGCGAGCCGGGGGATCAGCAGCGCGTCGAGGTGGGCCGGGGGGTGGAACTCGTAGGTGCTGACCTCGAGTTGGTCCACCCTGATGGCGTCGCGCTCGGCGTCGGGGAGGATCCCGCCGTCGAAGACGAACAGCAACTTGTCGCCCTCGGCCGGGTGCGGCGCCCAGTCGGCGACCAGCAGCCGGCCGATCGGCGGGGCGATCCCCAGCTCCTCCGCCACCTCCCGGGCCGCGCCCGCGCTCGGCGTCTCGCCGGCCCGCAGGTAGCCGCCCGGGATCTCCCAGCCGTCCTTGTACGTGGGCTTCACCAGCAGGAGTTGGCCGACGGGATCGAAGAACAGCACCCCGGCGGCGGTGCGCGGCCGGGCAACGACCTCTTGGGGCTCGGAGTCGGTCATGGTGACGACCGTAGTCGTCCGGGCGGGGTGACGCGGTTCGCACGGCCAGGGGCGGCCGACGGGGCACGCGCCGGTGGGCGTCTTCAGCCGAAGTTCCGGATCGCCACGCTGCAGGCCAGGCCACACATCACGCTCACGGCGGATGCGAGGAAGCGCCAGGGCGCCCAGCGCATCCGGGGTGGCAGAGCACACGCCGGACCAGCACGAACAGGCTGTCCCGATGTCCGGCCCGTCACGAGCGGGTACCGGAACGCCCCCGGGCCCGGAAGCCTCCGCAACGGCTTCCGGGCCCGGCGTTCCCCGGGCGGGGCGGTGGCTCAGGCAGCCGCCGCCGTCCGTCGCCTGCGGCCCACCACGGCCGACGCCACCAGCACGATCGCTGCGGCGACCAGCGAGAAGTACATCTGCTTCCGCCCGTCGGCGTCCGTGAACATGTACACCACCACGAACCCGATCATGCCGATGGCGGCCCAGGTCAGGTACGGGTACAGCCACATCCGCACGGTCAGGCGCTCGGGGGTCTCGCGCTCGATGATCCGCCGCATCCGCAGCTGCGAGAAACAGATCACCAGCCAGACGAAGAGCGCCACCGCACCGGAGGAGTTCAGCAGGAAGGCGAAGACGGTGTTGGGGGAGGTGTAGTTGAAGAAGACGGCGACGAAGCCGAAGACCACCGAGGAGAGGATCGCGACCCGCGGCACCCCGCGCTTGGTCACCGAGGCGAACGCCCGGGGTGCGTCCCCGCGCCGGCCGAGCGAGAAGGCCATCCGGGAGGCGGTGTACATCCCGGAGTTGAGGCAGGACAGCACGGCGGTCAGCACGATCACGTCCATCACCTGGGCGGCGCCCGGGATCCCTATGTGCTCCAGCACGGCCACGTACGGGCTGCCCTTGATCGAGGCGGAGTCCCACGGAAGCAGGGTCACCACCAGCAGGATCGAGCCCAGGTAGAAGATCCCGATCCGCCAGATCACGCTGTTGGTCGCCTTGCGGACCGCCTTCTGCGGGTCCTCCGACTCGCCGGCCGCCAGGGTGACGATCTCGCTGCCCATGAAGGCGAAGACGACTGTGAGCATGCCGGTGAACACCGCCCCCACGCCGTGCGGCAGGAAGCCGCCGTGGCCGGTCAGGTTCGTCATCCCGACCGCGTGGGTGCCGGGCAGCAGCCCGAACGCGGCCAGCGTGCCGATCACCAGGAAGGCGGCGATCGCCACCACCTTGATCCCGGCGAACCAGAACTCGAACTCGCCGTAGGAGGCGACCGAGAACAGGTTGGTCGCGGTCAGTACCACCATCACGATCAGTGCGAACGCCCACTGCGGCACACCTGGCATCCAGTTGTTGAGGATCTTCGCGCCGGCGGTGGCCTCCACGGCGAGCACCACGACCCAGAAGAACCAGTACAGCCAGCCGATGCTGAACCCGGCCCACCGGCCGAGCGCCCGGTCCGCGTAGGCCGAGAACGAGCCGCTCTGCGGGTCGGCCGCCGCCATCTCGCCGAGCATCCGCATCACCAGGACGACCAGCGCGCCGGCGAGCGTGTACGAGAGCAGGATGCCGGGGCCGGTGGTCGCGATGCCCGCGCCGGAGCCGACGAACAGGCCGGCGCCGATCACGCCGCCGATCGCGATCATCGACAGGTGGCGGTTCTTGAGTCCCGCCTTCAGGTGACCGTCGGCCGGGGGTGGGGTGGAGCCGCCGCCGGGGGGCGAGACAGCGGGGGTGGTGGTTTCCACATTCATCAAGGGCGCCTGTGCCTTTCCAGCGCGGCCTGCCCCTCGGCACGTACGCCGGAGGGTGGGGGGGGACGGATCCGCGCATTGCGGTGCAACCTAACTTCTCCCTCCGCAAATATGAACAACGTTCCGGTAAATGTTTGATTGCCGGACATAAAGGACAAGGTCAGCGTGGGTGGAATGGGGTCCGGAAAAGCTCAGATCTGACGCAGCGAAAGACGCCCGGGAGATGTCGGAGCCCGGCGCGGGGAGTCGTCAACGGGCCGTACATGCCGGCGGCGCGATGATCGCCTCCGTGGTGCTCGGCCTCATCGCCGCCCTCGCCCTGCCGGCCCTGGCACACTGGTACCTGTGGCGGCGCCCGGTGTGCGACGTCTCCGCACCGGACGGCTGGTGTCGCCGGGCCGGTACGGTGCTCGCCGTCCTGCTGCCCCTGCTCGCGGTCGGCGCCCTGGTCGGCGGGTGCGTGCTGCCGCTGGCCGTCGAGCGGTGGCTGGCCTGGCCCGGCTACCTCTGGCGCGCGGTGCTGGGGCCGCCGGCCGTGGTCGGAGGTGTAGCGACGGTAGTGCGTACGCGCGTGGTGCCGGATCGTCGTGCCCGGGCGGGGAGCCCGCGGCGTTCGGAGGAGGTGTCGTCGTAGCTCCTGGGGGTGTAGGCGGGCAGGTCCACCGCGCGGGCGTTCTGGCACGAGCCGTTCGTGTCGAACAGGGAGGCGGTGTACCCGGTCATGTTGTAGACGCTCCGCGCGGGGATGCCGCTGCTGGTGCAGAATCCGAGATTCCAGTCGGAGTTCTGTACGACGTCACCGGTGAAGTCCGCGCCCGAGTAGAAGCACACCCCCCCTTCTCGCAGACCGGGGACACCCGGAACGACTTCACGTCGGATCCGATGCTCGCCGCCGAGAAGCCGGGCGGGTGGATGGCGACGGGGGCTCCGGAGCAGTCCTCGTTCCCGTAGGTTTCGAACAGGAACCTGGTGTTGTCGTAGAGCGACTCGACCCTCGACCTGGTCTCGTCGGGCCAGGTGACTTTTCCGCCCTTGGCGCACCCGCCCGGCTTGGGATCGGCCGCCCGGAACGTGCCCGAGTAGTCCGGCTCGGACCAGAAGCAGAACTTGTCCTTGGGGCAGTCCTCCTCGGCGGCGTGGGCCGGCGCGGTGAGCCCCGGCAGGACGGAAATTTAGAGTGCGGCGGCCACCGCCGCCAGGCGTCCGGCAACTGACATGCTCATGAGCATCCTTGGGGTGAGCAAAGGGATGGTGGACGAACGAGCAGACGGTAACGGCCGTCCCGGGCCTGCGGCGCGGACGACGGACCGGAACGACCCGATCGAATGAAGCCCTGCGTTCCGTCGCAGGTCGGGGGCAGATCAGGGTCGGGATCAGGGGGGTTCCCGGAGGTGCTGGGGGTGGACGGGGGTCTAGCGTCTGGGCGGTGGAGAACGACATGGTGGCGGGGGAGCAAGTGGTGCGGCTGGCCGGGGTGCGGCGGGCGTACCGGCGGGGGGAGGGGGTGGTGCGGGCGCTGGATGGGGTGGATGCCGGGTTCGCGGCGGGGAGTTTTACGGCGGTGATGGGGCCGTCGGGGTCGGGGAAGTCGACGCTGCTGCTGTGTGCGGCCGGGCTGGAGCCGGTGGACGCGGGGGAGGTGCTGCTGGACGGCGCGCCCGTGCATCGGATGTCGGAGCGGGCGCTGACCGAACTGCGGCGGGAGCAACTCGGGTTCGTGTTTCAGTCGTTCAACTTGGTACCTGTTCTGACGGCCCGTCAGAATGTGGAGCTGCCACCGCGGTTGGCCGGGCGGCCCATTGATTCGGCGGAGATCGACCGGCGGCTGGCGGAGGTCGGGCTCGCGGAGCGGGGCGACCATCGTCCCGCCGAGTTGTCGGGCGGTCAGCAGCAACGGGTGGCGATCGCACGGGCTTTGGCCGCCGGGCCGAAGGTGATCTTCGCGGACGAGCCGACCGGCGCCCTGGACTCGCGTTCGGCGCGGGCGGTGCTGGCGTTGCTGCGCGAGGTGGTGGAGCGGCACCGTCGGACGGTGGTCATGGTGACGCACGACCCGGTGGCCGCCTCGTACGCCCAGCGGGTGCTGTTTCTCGCGGACGGCCGGGTGGTCGGCGAGCTGCACGAGCCGACGGCGGAGGCCGTCGCGCTGCGGATGGCCGCGCTGGAGCCGGAGGAGCAGGCGTGTTGAGGCTCGCGGCAGCCACGTTGAAGGGGCGCTGGACGAGCTTCCTCGGCGCGTTCGTCGCGCTCGCGCTCGGTACGACGATGATCGGGACCATGGCGCTGGTCCTCACCGCGACCTTCGGCACCCCGCACCCCGGGCCGCAGCGTTTCCGGGACGCGGGGACGGTCGTCGCCCCCGCCGGGTTCGCGGGGCGTCCGATGAAGGCTCCGGCGGTCCTTCCGCCTGAGCTGGTCGGGCAGTTGGCCGGTGCCGTCGCCGACCGCAGCTTCCCGGTCCGATTCGACGGCGACGCCACCGGACACCCCTGGTCCTCGGCCGCGTACGCCGACTACCACCTGCGCGCCGGACGCCCGCCGCAGGCGGCCGACGAGGCGGTGCTGACCGGCGCGGACGCACAACTGATCGGCCGGAAGGTGGAGTTGGGAGTCGGACGCTACCGGGTGGTGGGCGTCACCGAGGGGCGCTGGTTCGAGCGGGCCGCGTTCTTCACCGACGCCGAGGCGCAACGACTGTCGCCGGGCATCAACGCGCTGGTCTCGGACATGACGCCCGATCAACTGCGGGCCACGGTCGGCGAACGGGCCGTCGTGCTGGCCGGCCAGGACCGGACCGGGCTCGACCCCGACGACACCGGGGGCGCGCAGGCGCTGGCCAACGCGCAGGCGATGGCGGGCAGCACCACCGGACTGGCCGTCTGCGTGGCCGTGTTCGTGGTCGTCGCGACCTTCGCGTTCGCCACGGAGCAGCGCCGCCGCGAACTCGCCCTGCTGCGCCTGGTCGGCGCCGCGCCCCGGCAGGTGCGGCGGCTGGTGCTCGGCGAGGCCGCCCTGATCGGCACGGCCGCCGCGCTGCTCGGCTGCGCGCTCGCGCCGCTCGCCGTCGGCCCGTTGCGCGGATGGATGCTGCGGCACGAGGTCGCCCCGTCCTGGTTCACCGTGCCCGTGCACCCGCTGCCGCTGCTGGTCGCGTTCGTACTGGGAGTGGTTGCCGCGCTGGCCGGTTCGGCGGCGACGCTGCTGCGGGTGTCGGTGATCCGCCCCGCCGAGGCGCTGCGGGAGAGCGCGGTGGAGCGGCGCGGCCGGGTCCCGGTGCGGCTGCTGCTGGGCGGTGCGCTGCTGGTCGGGGCGGTGGTTGCGGGCGCGGCCGTCGCCCGTTCCGAGCCGTACCTGGCGGCCAGCGTCCGCAAGTACCAGGCCGTCCCGGTGCTGTACGTCGGTGCGTTCGCACTGCTCGCGCCGGTGCTTCTGCCGCCGCTGGTGCGGCTGTTGACCTGGCCGATGCGGCGTTCCACGAAGGCGGGCCCGATGCTGGTGCGCGAGAACGTGCTGACCGAACGGCGGCGCACCGCCGCGACGGTGGGGCCGATCGTGATCGCGGTCGGGCTGGTCGGCACCCTGCTGACGGTGCAGCAGTCCGCGGACGCCGCAGTCCTGGCCCGCCAGCGCCAGGAGGTGCGGGCGACGGACGTGGTGCTGGCGCCGCCCGGCGCGACGGGTCTGGCCGACCGGCTGGCCGCCGTGCCCGGTGTCCGGGTCACGCCCGTGACCTCGCTGAACGTCAAGATAGGGACGCCGACGGGCGAGCAGCTCGACTCGTTGCGGGTGCAGGCCGTCCCGGCGGCGGCGTTCGGCCGGACGTTCACGCCGCCGGTGCGGGACGGGTCGGTGGCGGCGCTGCCGGACGACTTCCTGGTGATCGACGAGCACGCGGCCGAGTCCGACGGCATTGCCGTGGGCGACCGCCTGGTTGCCCTGCTGCCGACGGGCGCCCGCGTTCCGGTGGTGGTCGCGGCGGTGGTGGCGCGCGGGCTCGGTGGCGACGACGCATACCTGTCGGCGTCGGTGACCGGGGCAGTGGCGCCCACCCTGCTGTATCTGGACGGGCTGAGCGAGTCCCAACTCCCGGCGGTCGAGCGGGCGTTGGCGGGGACGGGTGCGCGGTTGACCACCCGGCAGGCCGTATTGGCGGCCGCGCACGCGAAGGCCGCCGAACAGGCCGACAACGCGGCCGTGGTGGTCCTCGGCATCGCACTGGCGTACTCGCTGATCTCGGTCGCCGGCACGCTCGCGATGGCCGTGGCCGGACGCCACCGCGAGTTCTCCCTGCTCGGACTCGCGGGGGCGGTGCGCCGCCAGATCGTGGCGGTGGTGGCCGTCGAGGCGGCGATCGCCGTCCTGGCCGGTACCTTGCTTGCGGCGGCCGCCACCGCGCTCACCGCCGTGACCCAACACGCCGCGCTGACCGCCCTGTTGGCCGACCCGTCAATCGCCGTCGCCTGGCCCGAACTGCTGGCCACCGCCGCCCTCTGCGCAGCCGTCACCCTCACCACCGCGGCTGGCTGCACAGTCCGCGCCACCCGCCCGCGGGCAGCGGCGGACACCCGTGTGCAGTAGCCGGGGAGATACGGGGGTGCCAGTCGCGTCGAGGCGGCCCCGTCGCTACACGTCGCCGAGGAAGCCGGGGTCCGGCAGGCCCACCTGCTGCGCGAACTCTCCCGCAACGCCGAGGAGTTCGCGCATCGGGACCGGCTTCCGGCTGGTGGCCGCGAGATCCTCGTGAGCCTGCTCCGACCACAGGAACGGGTAGACCGCGATCCCCTCGTCGGCCGCGAGCGCTGCTGTCTCCTCGCGCCAACCCGGCCACCGCAGGCCGTCGTAGAACGTCTCCCACTGCCCGGACAGCAACCAGCCGAGCCAGGCCGAGTGGCCCACGTCCAGGGACTCCCATTCCAGCGAGTCGGGCGCGAAGTACGTCACTTGGCCGGGTGTGCCGGGGCGGCCCTCGGCGGCCGGGTCGTGGCCGTTCAGGGCGAAGACGCCGCCGAGGACGTCGTGGGCGAGGACCAGGCCGGTCCCCGGGTGCCAGGCGGGATCGAACGTGGCGGGGAACCGGTTGACCCGGCCCAGGCTCGCGGGCCCGCCGCCTCCGAAGACGCGGAGCCAGCCGTCGTCCAGCAGCAGGCCGCCGGTGTGCAGGGTCAGTGCGCCGAGGGTGGAGCGTGCGGTGACCTGGAGTTGCAGCAGACAGCGGCGGGCCTCCTGCTCATCGGCGGGCAGGACCCGGACGGAAGGGGCGTCGTCGAGGGCCTTCCGCAGCTCGGGCCAGGCGGGGTCGTCCACATCGATCAGTTCGTCGAGTTCGCGCATCCGTGGATAATCTCAGCCCCGGCCGGAGCAACCCGGCCGGGGCCTCGTAGGTCGGGCCGACCGGTTCGACGAGTGGAGAGGTGCCGAGTGAGGCGTGAGGAGTGGCACCTCGACTGGGCGGACGCCTCGACGTTGTGGGGGATCGAGTGGCCCGAGGACGTCGATGCCGGGTTCGAGCGGCCGTGACCGACGGCGGTACTGAGGCGGTGCCGCCAGAGGTCAACTCGGTTGCCCAGGCGCGCTGTTGGGCTCAGCCGGTGAGGCCGTGCCGGACGGCGTAGAGCGCGGCGCGGAGGCGGTCGGACTGGCCGGTTTTTCGCATGGCGTGGGTGAGGTGTTTCTTGACGGTGGCTTCGGCGAGGGTGAGGCGGCGGGCGATCTCGGCGTTGCTGAGGCCGAGGGCGAGTTGGGTGAGGACCTGGCGTTCGCGGTCGGTCAGGCCGGCCTGGTCGAGGGGGCGTTCGGCGGGGGCGGGGTGCGGGCGCAGGGGAGTGGGGGCGGGGAGGAAGAGGGTCGCGCCCGCGGCGGCGAGGTGGACGGCGTCGATGATCCGGTCGGGCGGCAGGTCGAGGGGGAAGCAGCCGCTGCCGCCGGCCATCAGGATGCGGCTGGCCTCGGTGGTGGTCGCGGCGCGGCGCAGCAGCAGGACGCGGGCGTCGGGTGCGCCCTCGGGCCGGCGCAGTGCGGCGACGGCGGCGAGGTCGGCGTCCAGGCCGGGCCCTCGTCCGAGCAGGATCAGGTCGGGCCGGGCCCGGTGGACGGCGGCGACCGCGTGCGCGGCGTCGGTCGCGGTGCCGATCACGGCGAGTTCCGGGTCGGGCGCGAGGAGGCTGCGCAGTCCGGCGCTGACCACCGGGTGGCGTTCGATCAGGAAGATCCGGGTGGCGGCCGGCCGGTGGGCGCCGCCGGACGGGCAGAGCGGGTGGCCGCAGGCGCAGGCGGGAGCCGCGTCGGTGAGTAGTTGATGGCCCGCCAGCAGGTCGAGCGGGTTCTCGATCTCGGTGTGCAGGGCGTCCAGCGACCGGGTGCCGCGCCGGGTGGGCGGGCGCAGGGTGCGGGTGGAGCCGCGGGTCAGCGCGGGCACGGCACCTCCCGGCGGCGGGAGGGCGTGACGGGGTACGGGTGCATGGCGGATCGGTCCCCTCGAAGGTGGCGGGCCGGGGCGCGGGGCCCCGGCACGGGACGTGGGGATCGGCGACGGCGGCCGGACGACGGCGTACGGCGCGGATCCCGGCGGAGGACGGGCGGCGCCCAGGGCCCGGTCAGGGCCCGGTCAGGCCAGGGGGCGGCGCGCCGTGCCGGGGCGACACGTCTCGTCGAAGCACCTGCGGTGCCACGAGCCGCCGATCCCCCAGAGGGTGAAGTCGGTCCGCCGATATGCCATGCCGGAAATCGTATGTACGCCGCGAACGGGCGGTCAAGGACGATCCGCAGCCCCAGGGGCGACCCCAGCGCGATACCCCGTCCCGCCGGTCCTATGACCACCGGTACCGGCATGAACGCCTGGCTGGCTGCCCACGCGCACTGTTCGCAACCCTCGTGGACAACCCGACGGGCCGCGCCGCAAGCACCAGGACAGCCTCTGGTGCCTCGCGCCCCGTCGCCGAACCGGAGGAACCGCAGCCCGATGCCCGCCACCGTCGCCTTTGACCCGAGCACCCCGTGAGCGGATTCCTGCTGCGCCGGCTGCTGCTCGCCGTGCCCACCCTGCTGGGGGTGAGCGCCGTCGTGTTCGCCACCGTCGCTCTCGTCCCCGGCGACCCCGTCACCGCGTTCCTCGGCCCCGGCGCACCCGCCGAGGCCCGGCAGGCGCTGGCGGAGCGGATCGGACTCGACCGGCCCCTGCCCGTCCGCTACCTCGACTGGCTCGGCCACGCCCTCACCGGCGACCTCGGCACCTCGACGTCCACCCAACGCCCCGTCACCGCACTGCTGTTGCCCGCCCTCGGCCAGACCCTCACCCTCACCGCCGCCGCCTTCGCCCTCGTCCTCGCCGGCGGCGTCCTGCTCGGCACCCTTGGCGCGCTGCGCCCGCGCGGCCCGTGGGGACGCCTGTGCAGCGCCGCCTCCACGCTCGCCGTCTCCGCCCCCCAGTACTCGGTGGCGCTGCTGCTGATCGCGGTGTTCGCCGTCCACTGGCAACTGCTCCCGGCCGGCGGCACCCACGACGCATTCGGCTCCGGCGGCGGGCCCGGCGACCTGCTCCGCCACCTGCTGCTGCCCGCGACCGCCGCCGCCCTCGTCCCGCTCGGCCTCACCGCACGCGTCCACCGCGCCGCGCTCTCCGCCGTCCTCGACGGCGACCTCGCCGACGGCCTGCGCGCCCGCGGCCTCGGCCGCGCCGCCGTACTGCGCCACTGCGCGCACAACGCCTCGCCCGCGCTGCTGACCATCGGCGGCCTGCAACTGGCCTACCTGCTGGAGGGAGTGGTCTTCGTGGAGACCCTGTTCACCTGGCCCGGCCTCGGCCGCCTGCTCTACGACGCGCTCACGGCCCGCGACCTGCCGCTGATCCAGGGCGGGGTGCTGATCGTCGGCGCGGCCTTCGTCGGCATCAACCTGCTGGTGGACGCCGCGCACGCCGCGATCGATCCCCGGGTGCGGGGCTGATGACATGACGACAAATCGACTTCCTGTTGTTGCGTTGGGCGTAGGCGTGCTGCTGCCTGTCCTGCTGGCCGTCGCCGCGCCGCTGCTCGCGCCCGCCGATCCCGCCGCCGGGCAGCTCGCCGACCGGCTGCTCGACCCCGGCAGCGCAGGGCACCTGTTGGGTACGGACGCGCAAGGGCGGGACCTGCTGAGCCGGCTGCTGTGGGCGGCTCGGCCCTCGCTGACGGCCGGACTGCTGCCCGTCGCGGTGGCCGGGGTGGCCGGTGCGCTGCTCGGCATCGCCGCCGGGCTCGGCGGGCGGGTGACCGAGCAGGCCCTGTTGCGCACGCTGGACGTGCTGTACGCGTTCCCCGGCGTGCTGCTGGCGATCGCCGTCGCGTCGCTGCTCACACCCGGCTTGAGCGCGACGGTGCTGGCGCTGTCGGTGGTGCTGACACCGGCTGTCGCGCGGGTCGCGTTCACCGAGACGCGGCGGATCCGGGCCGCGGAGTACCTGGAGGCGGCGAGGGTCAGTGGTGCGACCTGGACCGCGCTGGTCCTGCGCCAAGTGCTGCCGGTGGTCGCGCCCGTGGTGCTCGTCTATGCGACCTCGCTGGTCGGCCTCGCGATCGTCTACGCCGCCGGCCTGTCGTTCCTCGGCCTGGGGGTCGCGCCGCCGACCCCCGAGTGGGGCGCGATGCTTGACGAGCTGCGCCCTGCGATCTTCACCCACGCCTGGCTCGCGGCCATTCCCGCGCTGGTGATCCTGGCGGTCTCGGTGCTGTTCAACACCCTCGGCGAGACGCTCAGAGCGCGCGCGGGGGAGGGTGCGAAACCGGGGGCGCGGGGAACTGCGCGACAAGCGCAGGCCCGTCCGCAAGGTCGCGATCAAGTGCAACTGACTGTCCCGCGTCGCGATCTGGCTGGTGGACGCGTTCCTCTTCGCGCAGTTCCGCCCCCTCGCTTCGCTGGGGGTACCCCCAGCGCCCCTGGTGGTGCTCTCCCTGGTCGTGCACCGTCTGGCGTGCTGACGATCGAGGACCTGACGGTCGAGTACCCCGGTGGGGTGCGGGCCGTGGACGGGGTGAGTCTCACGCTCCCGGCCGGGCGGGCACTGGTGTTGCTCGGGGAGTCCGGGAGCGGGAAGACCACGGTGGCGCGGACCGTTCTGGGGCTGCCCGGTCGCGGTGCGGCCGTGCGGGGGTCGGTGCGGCTCGGCGATGCCGAGCTTCTCGGGCTGCCGGAACGGGAGTTGTCGCGAATCCGGGGGCGGCGGATCGGCTACGTCCCGCAGGATCCGTCCGCGACTCTCGACCCGCTGCGCCGGATCGGCGCGCAGCTCGTGGAGGTGCTGCGCCGGCACGGCCTGGCGGACGGGCGGAAGGCGGCCTGCGCGGCCGCTCTTCCGGTGCTCGCCGCCGCCGGGTTGCCGGACCCGGAGCGGGCCGCCGCCGCGTACCCGCACGAGCTGTCCGGCGGGTTGCGGCAGCGTGCGGCGATCGCTCTCGCGGTGGCGTGCGGGCCCGAGTTGCTGATCGCGGACGAGCCGACCACCGCCCTGGACGCCCTGGTCCGGGCCCACATCCTCGACCTCTTCACCGCTCTGCGCACCGAGCGGGGCCTCGCCCTGCTGCTGGTCACCCACGACCTCTCCGCTGCTGCCCGGATCGGCGGCACCGTCGCTGTTCTCCACCACGGCCGCCTGACCGCCACCGGCCCCGCCGGGACGCTCCTCGTCCCGGCCGACTCGGAAGGATCGCTTCGATGACCGTCGTGGGGTCGAGCAGCGCGGACGCACCCCTGCTCCGGCTGGATGCCGTCTCCAAGAGCTGGGCGGGCCGGGCTGCCGTCAGCGGGGTGAGTCTGGAGGTGCGGGCGGGGGAGGCCGTCGGGCTGGTGGGGGAGTCGGGGTCGGGGAAGTCGACGGTGGCACGGCTCGCGTTGGGGCTGCTGCGGCCGGACGGTGGGGCGGTGGCGTTCGAGGGGCGGGATCCGTCGCGGTTGCGGGCGCGGGCGGATCGGGCGGTGCGGGGGAGGCTGCAGTTCGTGCCGCAGCATCCGCGCGGGTCGCTGAATCCGGCGTTGCGGGCCGGTGAGGCGGTCGGGTTCGCGTTGCGGGCGCACGGGGTGCCCCGGCGTCAACGGGCCGAGCGGGTCAGGGAGTTGTTCCGGCAGGTGGGTCTCGCTCCGGAGCTGGCCCGGCGGTTCCCGCGTGAACTGTCCGGCGGACAGCTGCAACGCGTCGCGGTGGCAAGGGCGTTGGCGACCGGGCCGGCCCTGGTGGTGTGCGACGAGCCGACCTCCGCGCTCGATCCGGCCACCCAGCGGCGGCTGTTGGAGCTGCTGACCGAGCTGCGCGAACGCACCGGCACCGCCTACCTGTTCGTCTCGCACGACCTCTCGGCCGTCGCCCGGTTCGCGCACCGCACCCTGGTGCTGCGGGCCGGCCGGGTGGTCGAGCAGGGACCCACCGACACGCTCTGGACCGACCCCCAACACCCGTACACCCAAGCCCTGTTGGCCGCCTCAGGCCCGCACGTGGAGCTGGTCGGCTCGCACGTGGAGCTGGCCGGCCCGCGCGTGGAGCTGGCCGGCCCGCGCCGCGCCGACGACCGAAGCACCCGTACCACCGAACCCAGCGAAGGACCGTCATGAGCAAGTACGTCCGCATCCGTTCCAGAGCCGCCGCGCTGGCGGCCGCCACCGTCCTGCTGGCGACGGCCGGTTGCGCCGGTGCGGAGGCCGGGGCCGGGGGAGAGGCCGGCGGGGGCACGCTGGTGATCGGGGCGACCGGGAAGCTGCCGAACCTGGACACCGTGATCGGTGGCGCCGGATTCGAGGGCAAGCGACTGCTGAGCTTCCAGATCTACGAAGGGCTCACCCGCTACGAGCTGTTGAAGGACACCGACCGGCCGCCGCAGGTGACGGGCGCGCTCGCCGAGTCCTGGCAGGTCGCGCCGGACGGGCTGACCTGGACGTTCACCCTGCGCAAGGGTGTCACGTTCCAGGACGGCACGCCGTTCGACGCCGACGCGGTGCTGTTCAACCTGCACCGCTACCTGGACAAGTCCAGCCCGGAGTACACCGATGCGCTCGGCGCCGCCGCCAAGGAGTACGCGGGCGACATCGCCTCCTACCGCAAGACCGACGACGCGCACATCGAGCTGGTCACCACCGCACCCAACGGGCACTTCCCCGAGGACCTGGCGCACGTACTGATCGCCAGCCCCACCGCCGTCCGCAAGAGCGGCAGCACCGACTTCGCCCAACACCCGGTCGGCACCGGCCCGTTCGGGTTCGTCTCGCAGACCGAGGGACAGCAGGTCGAGCTCGCCGCCAACCGGACGTACTGGCGCGGCGCCCCGAAGCTCGACCGGCTGATCATCAAGGCGCTGCCCGACGCGGCGGCCCGAACTGCCGCGCTGCGCTCGGGCGGTGTCAACTGGATCGAGTACCCGAACCCCGACGACCTGGACAGCCTGAAGTCCGCCGGCGCGCAGATCCTCACCAACAGCTATGACCACCTCTGGTACTGGATCCTCGACACCACCAAGGGGCCGTGGGCGGACGTGCGGGTCCGGCAGGCGGCGAACTACTCCATCGACCGACAGGCCGTCGCGGACAAGCTGCTGCACGGCACCGCCGACCCGGCCTACCAGGCCGCGCCCCGGGCCACCGCCGCCTACGACCCGGCCGGCGACCGGTACTCCCACGACCCGGCCAAGGCGCGGCAGTTGCTCGCCGAGGCGGGCTATCCGAACGGGTTCAGCACCTCCGTGACGGTGCCCACCGGCGGCTCCGGCAACCTGCTGCCCGTGCCGATCACCGAGGCGCTTCAGCGCGACCTCGCCGCCGTCGGCATCAAGGTGGAGATCCGCACCACCGACTGGACCACCCTGATCGGCACCGAGGCCAAGGGGCAGGTCGCGCTCGGCTCCGACGCCATCGCCCAGTCCACCACACTGTTCCAGTCCGAGGCGCTGCTGCCACTGTTCGTCGGCTCCAACAGCCCCTTCTGGACCGGGCATTACACCAACCCGAAGGTCGACAGCCTGCTCGCGAGCGCCGCCGCCAACCCCGAGCAGTCCGCCCGCCAGGCCGACTACCGCAGCGCGCTGCGGCAGGTCACCGAGGACGCGCCATGGCTGTTCGTGGTCAACGACCGCAACCCGCGCGCCCTCGCCCCCACCGTCCACGGACTCGTCCAGCCGCAGTCCTGGTTCCTCGACCTCACCACCGTCCGGGTCGGCAAGTGACGTCCCGTCAGTTTAGCTATGAGAAAGGCAAGTTCGTGACGAACGCCCTCCCGCGCCACCGGGTGGCGCCCGCCTGGGGCATCACCCTGCCGCTGCCCGGGCTCACCATCGACCGCCACCGCTTCCTGGTCGAGCGGCTGCCGGAGCTCGGCTACGGCGACGTGTGGAGCGCGGAGGGCGGCGGCACCGACGCGTTCACCCCGCTCGCCGCCACCGCCGCCTGGTCGCCGCACCTGCGGATCGCCACCGGCATCGTCCCCGTCCACACCCGCGGGCCGGCCGTGCTCGCCCAGACCGCCGCCACGCTCGCCCAACTCGCGCCAGGGCGAGTCCTGTTGGGCATCGGGGCGTCCGTGCCCGCGCACGTCACCGACATCAACGGCATCCCGTTCGACGAGCCCTTCAAGCGCACCCGCGACGTGCTGCGATTCCTGACCGCCGCGCTGCGCGGAGAACACGTCGCCGGAGAGTTCGACACCTTCTCCATCACCGGCTACCGCCTGCCCCACCCGCCCACCGAACCGGTCAAGGTCATCCTCGGCGCGCTGCGGCCCGGCATGCTGCGGCTCGGCTTCACCGAAGGCGACGGTGCGATCACCAACCTGCTCGGCGCCCACGACCTGCCGAAGGTGCTCGACACCGTCGGGCCGCAGCCACCCGGCAAGGAACTCGTCGTCAAGGTGTTCGTCTGCCCCACCGAGGACACCGCGTACGCGCACCGCGCCAGCCGGCCGTTCCTCGCCTGGATCCTCAACCGCGAGCCCTACCGCAAGTTCCACCAGTGGCTCGGCAACGGGGAGTTGCTCGCCGAGACGCACAAGCGCTGGGCCCACGGCGACCACGAGGGCGCGCAGCGCGCCCTGCCCGACGAGGTCGTCGACGCGCTGTTCATCAGCGGCTCGCCCGAGGAGTGCCGCGAACAGATCCTGCGCTACCAGCAGCCCGGCGTCACCGCCATCCAGCTGTACGTCTCGCTGCCGCCCGAGGTGTTCGCCAGCCGCACCCGGCTGCTCGACACCCTCGCCCGGCTCGGGCCCGCCGCAAGGTGACCGCCAACTGTCCCGGGGCGGGCCGCAGTTGGGCGGCCCGCCCGCCACCCCTCGTGGAGGAACCCCATGGAACTCGAACTGCGCGGAGGCGTCCGCGCCGCCCCCGTCCTCGGCGACACCCCCGCCGAACGGCAGGCCCTGCGCTGGGCACCCGATCCGCGCGAACGCACCGCCGACCCCGCCCACATCAGCCGCACCGCACGGGAGTTGGAGGAGGACGGGCTGGACAGCGCACTCGTCGTCCAGTCCTCCTCCTGGCCCGACCCCTGGCTGGTGGCCGGCTGGGCGCTTGCCGCCACCAGCCGCCTGCGGATCGCCGCCGCGCACCGCATCGGCACCAACTCGCCGACCGTGGCCGCCCGTTCACTCGCCACGCTCGATCGGCTCTCCGGCGGACGGATCAGCGCCCACGTGATCATCGGCTCCAGCGACGCGGACGTCGCCCGGGACGGCGACACCCTTCCCAAGGCCGAACGGTACCGGCGCGCCGAGGAGTACCTGTCGGTCTTCACCCGCTACCTCGCCACCGAGACCGACCTCGACCACCACGGGGAGTACTACACCCTGCGCGCCGCCAGGCCCGGCCTGCGGCCCGCCCCCGGCAGCGAGTTGATCTCCTTCGGCGGCTCCTCGCCGCAGGGCGTCGAACTCGCCGCGAAATACGCGCAGGTGTACGCCGTCCCCCCGCTCCCGCTGCCCGACACCCGACTGCGGATCGCCGAAGCCCGCGCCGCCGCCGCCCGCCACGGTCGCACCCTGCGCATCTGGCGGCACGTCACCGTCGTCCTCGCCGAGACCGACACCGCCGCACAGCAGCACCTCCGCCGACTCCGCCGCGACGCGATACGGCTCACCGCCGGCCCCGACGCCGCCCGGCACCTCGACGCCGTCGCGCTCGACCGCGACCGCGAACGCGGCCGCGAAGGTGCCGGTGCGGACCAGGTCGCCTCCTACATCCGCCGCAACCTCACCAACGCCTACACCGGCTCCCCCGCGACCGTCGCCACCCGCATCCACCTCCTCCGCGCCGCCGGCGTCGACATCGTCCAACTCGACCTCCCCACCGAGACGGCGCGCGACCGCGCCCTCCGCCGCGAGCTGGTCACCCACCTGCGGAACCCGCTGTCGGTGCGGCGGGCGTGGTGAGACGCGGCCTGCGGCCGGCGAGGTGGGGGTGGGGGTTTGCGGCCTGCGGGCCGGTGGGGGTGGGGACGAGTGGTGGCCTGCGGCCGGCGGAGTGGTGGGTTGGGGGGAAGGCTTGACCGCCCCTTCGCCGCTGGCGTTTGGTCGCTGGTCCTCGCGGCCTGCTGTCGGTGGGGCGGGCGTGGTGAGACGCGGCCTGCGGCCGGCGGCGGGGTGGGGGTTTGCGGCCTGCGGCTGGCGGAGTGGTGGGTTGGGGGAGAGGGCTTGACCGCGCCCTTCGCCGCCGGCGTTTGGTCGCTGGTCCTCGCGGCCCGCTGTCGGTGGGGCGGTCGTGGTGAGACGCGGCCAGCGGCCGGCGGCGGGGTGGGGCAGTGGCCTGCGGCCGGTGGGGGTGGGGGTTTGCGGCCTGCGGCTGGCGGAGTGGTGGGTTGGGGGAGCAGGCTTGACCGCCCCTTCGCCGCTGGCGTTTGGTCGCCGGTCCTCGCGGCCTGCTGTCGGTGCGGCGGGCGTGGTGAGACGCGGCTTGCGGTCGGGGAGGTGGGGGTGGGGGTTTGCGGCCTGCGGCCGGTGGGGGTGGGGACGGGTGGTGGCCTGCGGCTGGCGGAGTGGTGGGTTGGGGGAGCAGGCTTGACCGCCCCTTCGCCGCTGGCGTTTGGTCGCCGGTTCTCGCGGCCCGCTGTCGGTGCGGCGGGCGTGGTGAGACGCGGCCTGCGGCCGGCGGCGGGGTGGGGCAGTGGCCTGCGGCCGGCGGTAGGGGCGAGGGACTTCGTCGCCAGTTGGCCGCCCACCGCTGCGACGCGTTTCGGCGGCCTGCGGAGGCGGGGCGGGCGTTGGGCCGTGGGGTTGTCGTGCTGGCGGTTCGGTCAGTTGATCAGGCGGAGGACCGCGTCGGGGGCCCGGAGGGGTGGGAGGTGGTCGACGTCGGGGAGGCGGATGAGGGCGCAGGTGAGGCGGGAGGCGGCCTGTTCGGCGCAGTCGATGGCGGCGGGGCGGTCGAGGTCGCCGATGAGGACGGTGGCGGGTATTGCGGTCAGTTCGGTGAGGCGGTCGAAGACCGGGGGGTCGGGCTGTTGGTGGATGTCCTCGCCGGGCCAGGCCCGGGCCGCGGAGCGGAGCTGGGAGCTTGCGGCCTCGTCGGCGCCGGACGCCGCCCACTCGCGCAGGCCGTAGGCGGTCAGGCCGTCCAGGTCGTTCGCGGCCACCAGCCGGTCGTATTCGGCGTCGAGCTCGGGTTCGTCCGGCCACGGGTAGCCGGGCACGCCGGGGCAGAGCAGTACCAACGACTCGACCCGCTCGGGCTGTTGGAGGGCGAACCCGAGTGCCGTTCCGCCGCCCATGCTGCAGCCGACCAGGCGGAGCCGGACCCCGTCGAGCCCGAAGTGGTCCAGGACGGCGTGCAGGTCCGCCAGCGGCGAGTACGCGGTGGTGGGCTGCGGCGAGCGCCCGTAGCCGCGCACGTCGTAGCGGATCACCCGGTGGCGCGCGGTGAGTTCGGGCAGCAGCCCGTCCCAGATCCGCGAGTCGCCGACCCCGGGGTGCAGTAGTACCAGGGGCGGCCCGTCACCCCCGCTGTCCGCCGCCCATACGTCCCCGTCGCCGAGTTGGATCAGTCCGTCCCATGTCATGGCGGTCATTGTGCGGAGCAAGTCGCCTGCCGCGCATCGGAATTCCCGGGGGCCTCACGCCGCGGTGGTGCGGTCGCGGGGCAGGGTGCAGGTGATCTGCTTGCCGAGCGGGGTGGGGGTGACCGTCCAGCCGGGGGCGAGCGCGTCGAGGATCCACAGGCCGCGGCCGGTGCCCGTGCGCGAGTTGTCGGGCGGCTCGGCGGAACGGGTCGGCAGGACGGCGGGTTCGGGGTCGTGGACCTGGACGACGAACTCGTGGCCGGCGTCGGCCAGTCGGACGATCACCGGCGCGTGCGGGCCGCACAGCCGTACCGCGTTGCCGACGAGTTCGCTGGCCACCAGGCGGGCGGCCTCGGCGACTTCCTCGGCGGCGCCGGCCGAGGCGACCGTCTTGAAGACCCGGGCCCGCATCTCGACCAGGTGTTCGGCGCTGGCGTTCATGTGCAGGACGAACCCGTCGGGGCGCGGCGAGAGGTAGAAGCCGCGGGTGGCGGAGTCGGGTTCGGGCGGTGCTGGGGCGCGGTGTTCGCGCATGGCGGGCTCCCGTGCGGCTGAGCAAACCGCCGACCGTGAGGGCGAGTTGAGGCGCCCCTCGGTCGGCGCAAGGAAGGCAGCGGCGTGTGCCACGAGGCGTGACCGGGCGGTCGCGCCGTGCTACCGGGAGTCAGCATGCCTGCCAGGTTGCCCGATGGGCAATATGCCCAGCCGGTTTTCCCTCGATCGGTTGCTGTGTGCTTGCGGAGCAGTGGAGACTGGCGCCCATGGCGAAGAGGAACCCCGCCCCCAAGTCCGTGTACCGACGTCAGCTCGCCTCCCGGCTCAAGGAGTTGAGAGACGTCCGGGAGCTGACGCTCACTCAGGTGGTTGAGGTGGTGGAGGTCAACCAGAGCTCGCTGAGCCGGATCGAGAACGGCGACCGTGGCACAACTCCGTTGTTGGTCAAGGCATTGCTGGACTGTTACCAGGTCATTGACCCGGTCGAGCGGGAGGACATCCTCGACCTGGTCCGCGCGGATCAGGCCCAGCGGCAGCAGTGGTGGAAGAAGTACTCGGCCGTCATCAACACCACGCAGTACGGCGGATACCTGGCGCTCGAGTCCAGCGCCACCAGCCTCCGCTCCTACGAACCGCAGCTGATGCCGGGCCTGCTGCAGACCGCCGACTACGCGCGGCGGGTCATCACCGAGATGCGAGTGGATCTGACGGCCAAACAGATTGACGCATTGGTGACGGTGCGGATGGAGCGGCAGGACAAGCTGCTGGGACGCGAGGACGCCCCCAAGCTCTGGGCGGTGATCGACGAAGCAGCAATACGAAGGATCGGTAGCAACCGTACTGTTCTGAAAGGGCAGTTGGAACATCTTCTGGAGGTCTCGCCGCGACCTGGCATCACGCTTCAGCTGCTGCCGTTCTCGGCCGGTTTTCACCCAGGACTCTACGGATCGTTCATGCTCATGGGCTTCCCGGATTCGAATCCGGACGTCGTGTGGGTGGAGAATCTGACCAACTCGGTGTACTTCGAGGGATCCGAGGATGTGGAGCGCTACACCGAGGTCTTCGACCATCTGCGGGCCCGTGCCCTCGGCCCACCCGAGACCCGCAGCCAGATCAACAAGATTCTCAAGGAGCTGTAAGAGTTGAGCACCACCAAGCCCGTCCCCGCCGAGCTGGACTTCTCGGATGTCGTCTGGGAGAAGTCCCCGTTCAGCGGGGGCAACGACAACTGTGTGGAGTTCGGCGTGGTCGGCACGTTCATCGCGGTCCGTGACTCCAAGCGGCCGCAGCAGACGCCTCTCGTCTACACCCGCGACGAGATCCGGGCCATGGTCCAGGGCGCGAAGGCCGGCGCCTTCGACCACCTGGTCTGACGGCAGTTGGCCCACTGACGTCAACGGCCCCGTTCGACGCACCACACCCTGGGTGCGGCCGAGCGGGGCCGTTTTGGACGGCTCGTCAGATCGCCCGAAATGGTGAACTTTTCAGCGGGTTGGAGGGTGACCGGGAGGTGTCCGGCATCGTTCTCCAGGCGAACGGACGCTGTCCGGGGTATCAGGGCGTCACCGTGACCGCAGGGATCGTGCGGGACGAGGAGGAGGACCGTGCTTCTTCCGCATCAGCGGCAGTACGCGCAGGCCAGGTGGCGCGCGATGCTGGAGGCGAGTTCGGGGAGTGAGTTCGAGAAGCTGTTCCATCGGCTGATGGAGCTCTGCGACGACGGCTACGTGCCGGTGGCGACCTACGGGAACCTCGGCGACCTGGGCGCGGACGGCCTTGGGCTCGGCGGGCGGAGGCTGTACGCGTGTTACGCGCCTGAGACGGTGGATGCGGCCCATATCCGCTCGAAGTTCCGCAAGGATCTCGCGGGTGCGCTCGCCAAACGCTTCGGTCAGTTCGACACCTTCGTGTTTGTGCACAACATGAGGCGCGGAGTCGACCCCGTGATCTCCGGCCTACTGGCCGAGGCGAAGCGGGACCACCTGGATCTCGGCTTCGAGCAACTCGGGCCGAGCAAGCTGTGGCACAAGGCGATGTACCTGGACGTGCCCCGGCTGGAGACGCTGTTGGGCGAGAGCATTCCGGTCCACGAGGTCGCCTACGGAGTCGGAATGGCCGAAATCGAGCCGCTGCTGCGGCACTTGGCGGAGAACCTTTCGCACGGTACCGCCGGACCGGGGCCGATCCCACTGCCGAGCGCCCGTAAGGCCGCCAGACCCGGGCGACCTGGGAGCGTTCGGATGCGGCGGACGTGGTGCTGACCTACTTCTTCGAGGAGTGCGACATCTTCGATGTCCCGCCCGCGGGCTGGGAGTCGGGGGCGCTGCCGATCCAGCGGGAAGCCCAGTGATCACGCCGACCAAGGGAATTGCGCCGGATCGTGCGCTGCTGGCCGTAGGGGCTCAGATTGCCCTGCAGCTGGACCGTCCGCTGACGGTCAGTCAAACCTGGTCGCGGCTGCGGGAGTGGCGGCTCGGCCACGGGCTTGCGTCGCCGGTGTCGTTCGGCTGGTTCGTCCTTGCCCTGGATGTTCTGCATGCGCTGGGAGCGCTCGAACTGACCGACGACCTGCTGACCTTGAGGAGGGCCGATGCTGAGGCGATTGAGCGCTGACGACCGGCGGTTCAGGACGATCGAGTTCCGGCCGGGCCTCAACCTGCTGGTCGCGGGCAGCGTGTCCGACGCGAGGGCCACGGACAGCCGCAACGGTGCGGGCAAGTCCGGTGTGATCGAGTTGCTGCACTTCCTGCTCGGCGCGCGGGCGGACCGGGGCCAGCTGGCCATGCACGCCGAGCTGGCTCTTCTGCTTCGACCTGACACTCGCCGTCCTGGCGCACCGCGACGGCCGGGCCCCCGACTTCCTGGTGCACGACAGTCACCTGTTCGACGGCGTCGACGAGCGGCAGCTGACCCGGGCGCTGGAGCCGGCCGCGGAGGTGATGGACCGCGAGCGCATGCAGTACCTGGTGACGATCAACGAGGACGAACTCGCCAAGGCCGAGTCGTGCGGGTTCGATGCGGGCCCGTACGTGATCGAGCCCAGGCTGACGGACCGCTACGACGAAGGCCGGCTGTTCGGGTTCCGCTTCGACCGGCGTACCTGAGCCCCCGGAGACCGGCCGGCGCGGATGGCGGTGCATCGTGACGCCGGCCGGTGGCGGGGGTTCAGGGATGGCGGGTGGGCCACCAGAGGCGGGGGCCGGTGTCGAGGGTGAGGGCGGTGACGAGGACGGAGCGGACGAGGAGGGTGTCGAGGAGGACGCCGAAGGCGACGGTGAAGCCGAGTTCGGCGGCGAAGACCAGGGGGAGGGAGGCCATGGCGGCGAAGGTGCCGGCGAGGACGAGGCCGGCGGAGGTGATGACGCCGCCGGTGGCGGTGAGGGCGGTGCGGGCCGCGCGGCGGGTGCCGAGGGTGCGGGCGTCCTCGCGGACGCGGGTGACCAGGAAGATGTTGTAGTCGACGCCGAGGGCGACCAGGAAGACGAAGGCGAGGAGCGGGAACGAGGCGTCCGTCCCGGCGAAGTGGAACAGGTGGCGGAAGACCAGGGCGGAGACGCCGAGCGCCGCGCCGAACGAGAGCACCACGGTGCCGATCAGCAGCAGCGGGGCGAGGGCCGAGCGGAGCAGGACGGCGAGGATCAGCAGCACCGTCAGCAGGACGACCGGGATGATCAGGGCGTCGTCGCGGGAGGCCGCGTCCCGGGTGTCGAGGGCGATCGCGGTGGTGCCGCCGACGAGTGCGTCCGCGTCCGGTACGGCGTGCACCGCGGTGCGGGCGAGGGAGACGGTGCGCATCGCGTCCCGGCTGGACGGGTCGGCGGAGAGTTCGGCGGTCAACAGCACCTGATGGCCGGTCAGGAGGGGTTGCTGGACGGCCTGGACGCCCGGCACACCGGCCAGTGCATCGCGGACGGTGGAGGCGGCGTCGGAGCGGGCCACCACGTACAGCGGGTCGCCCGCGCCCGCCGGGAAGTGCGCCGCCTGGACCTGCTTGCCGGCGGCGGTCTGCGGGCGGCCGGTGAACTGTTCGGTGTCGGCGAGGCCGTCCGCGCGCAGCGCGAAGCAGCCGAGGGCGAGTGCGCCGAGGGCGAGTGCGGTGCCGATCCAGACGGTGCGGGGGCGGCGGGCGATGGCGTCGCCCAGGCGGGTCCAGGCCCGGCCGCCGTCGGGCGCGGCGGCGCCGTACTCGGGGCGGCGCGGCCAGAACGCCCGCCGCCCGCAGGCCACCAGCAGTGCGGGCATCAGCGTCAGCATGGCGAGCCAGCCGACCAGGACGCCGATCGCGCAGGCCGGCCCCATGCCGCAGGTGGAGTTGAGCTCGGCCAGGACGAGCAGCAGGAGCCCGGCCGCGACGGTCGCCGCCGAGGCGGTGATGGCGGGTGCGCAGCGGCGCAGGGCGCGGGCCATCGCCTCGTGCGGGTCCTGGTGGTGCGCGAGTTCCTCGCGGTAGCGGGCGATCAGCAGCAGCGCGTAGTCGGTGGCCGCGCCGAACACCAGCACCACCAGGATGAACCCGGTCTGCTTGTTGACGACCAGCCCGGCGTACCGGGCGAGCACGAACACCAGCGCCTGGGCGACCGCCAGCGCCCCGCCGACGGTGAGCAGCGACAGCAGCGGCAGCCACGGACTGCGGTAGGTGAGCAGCAGGATCAGCACCACCACGACCGCCGTGATCGTGGTCAGGCTGCCGCCCGCGCCGAACGCCTTGATGGAGTCGGACGCGTACCCGGCGGGCCCGGTGACGTGGAATCCCGGGCCGTCGGCGTGCGCGGTGCCGATCGCGGTCAGCGCGTCCACGGTGCGCCCGAGGCCCTCCCAGCCGTCCTGCCCCTTGTGCAGCTGGACGACGGTCTGCAGCGCCTGCCCGTCCGGCGAGGCCACCGGCCCCTGCACGGCGCCGACCACCGACTCGACGGCGGCGAAGGCCTTCGCATCGGCCTGGGCGTTGATCAGATCAGCGGATGTGATGCCGGTCTGGCGGTCGTACAGGACGATCGCCGGGACGGTGTCCGCCGCCCCGAGCGCGGCGGCCCGCTGCACCACGGCGGTGGACTCCGCCCCACCCGGCAGCCACGCCGCGTTGTCGTTCTGCTCCACCTCACCGAGCCGCCCCGCCAGCAGCAGGGCCGGTATCAGCAGCACCGCCCAGGCCGCCAGCACCACCCACTTGCCGCGCCGACCGGCGGGCACCGTCAGCCATCCGGCAAGGCCCTTCACGCCAGACCCCCCAGCTTGTCGGGGTTGGACACCGCGTAGATGCCGGAGATCCGGTCGCCGTCCGGCACCAGGTCCAGCACCAGCACCGCGAACGCCCGGCCGAACGCCGAAACCACCACCGCGGGCGCGCCATTGACGCTCCGCCAGTCCATCACCAGCGCACGACCGCCGAACTTCGGTGCCAGGGCCGCCAGCAGCCGCGCCACCTTGGCCCGGCCGGTGAGCGGACGAAGCCCCCCGGGCGCCTTCCCGCCGCCGTCGCCCCACAGCGTCACGTCCGGCGACAGCAACTCCAGCAGCGCCGCCAGATCCCCGCCGAGCGCCGCCGCAAGGAAACGTTCCGTCACCTGCCGCCGCACCGCCGGCTCCGGCTCGTACCGGGGCCGCCTGGCCTGCACGTGCTCCCGCGCCCGCTTCGTCAACTGCCGCACCGCCGCCGGGCTGCGCCCCAGGATCCCGGCGATCTCCGCGCCGCTGTACCCGAACACCTCGTGCAGCACGAACGCGCTGCGCTCCAGCGGCGACAGCGTCTCCAGCACCACCAGCAGCGCCAGCGACACCGCCTCGGCGCGCTCCACCGCCGCCTGCCCGTCCCCGACCGGCGCCCCCGGCCCCGCCAACGGACCCACCAGCGGCTCCGGCAGCCACGGCCCCACGTACGTCTCGCGCCGCCGGCTCACCGCCGCCTGCTGCGCCAGCGCCCGGTTCACCGCCACCCGCACCAGGTACGCCTTCGGGTGCTCCACCGGCCCCGCCGCCCCGTCCGCGCGCCGCGCCGCCCAGGCCAGCCAGGTGTCCTGCAGCACGTCCTCGGTGTCGGCGACGCTGCCGAGCAGGTTGTAGACGAGGGCGAACAGCAGCTCGCGATGCTCGGCGTACTCCCGCGTGGCTTCCTCGGAGGCTGTTCCTTCCGCGCGCTCCGCCTGCCCCGTCCGGTGCCCGGTCATCCTGGGTGTCCTCTCTGCCGATCGCGTTGATCGTGTTGATCGTGTTGGGGATGAGAGCGCTGCCGGGCCGCGAAAGTGACATGGCGGTGGACGGTGTGAGCCAGTTCACAGGGAGGGCCCGGCGGTTCGAACGGACGTACCCGCACCTCCAGTAGGCTGACCGGCGCCGGAGATGTACGGGGGACGGGCCACGCCGGGCGCAGCAGCCGCGCCGTGCACGCCACCCCGTGGAGGGGGCCGGCGCACGGGGACGGACACGAAGGACAGCGCGGAACAGTGAACGGCACAGCGGTGGACGACGGCACGCAGGAGCAGGGCGTCAACATCTGGCGGTACGCCTTCGACGAGGGCGCGGACCCCGCCGGGCGGGTCCCCGTCCATGCGGTGCAGGGCAGTTGGCCGCCCGGCCCGGACGCCGCGTACCGGCCGCACCCGCGCCACCGCCGCCCGCTGACCGACCCCGTCCCCGCCGACGCGCCGCCGCCCGGCCTGCCCCCGCTCGGCGCCGGACGCCGGCCCGCCGGGCGTGCCCTGCTGTCCTGGCTGGAGGACACCCGGGGCCCGCGCCTGTGCCGGGTGGCCGGCTCGTCCGGCAGCGGCCGCACCCACTTGCTGACCTGGCTCGCCGCCGCCTGCCCGGCCGACCACCCGCGGCCCGGGCGCCGCGTCCACGCGCTGCTGGACGTCGAGGGGCTGACGGTCCGTTCGGCCACCACCCGGCTCGCCGACCTGCTCGGCCTCACCGCCGGCACCCCCGCCGACCTGCTCGAAGCACTCCAGGACGGCACCCCGCGCACCGTCGTCGTCACCGACCTCGACCGGGCCGGCGGGCCGGACCTGCCCGGCACCCCCGAGCGGATCGCCGCCGAACTGCTCGTCCCGCTGCTGTCCGTCCCCTGGCTGCTGCTGGTCGTCGAGGCCGCCCACGGGCCCGCCGCCGACGAGTTGACCGCCGCCGCCCCCGGCGCCGCCGTCCTCGACCTCGACCAGCCCCAGTGGACCGACCCCGCGAAGTACGCCGACTGGTGCGCCCGCCTGACCGGCCACCAGATCGACCCCGCCACCACCCACCCCAGCCCCGGACTCGCCCAGCTCGCCGCCCGCACCCCCGGCGCCGTCCTCGACCCCGCCCGGACGCCCACCGAACGCGCCACCGCCCTCGCCGACACCTGGTGGGCGGCTCTCCCCGACGCCGAACGCGGCGCCCTGACCGCCCTGTCCACCGCCGACGGGCCGCTCAGCACCGAACTGTGGGCCACCCTCCCCGGCGCGGGCGGCGAACAGGTCGTCAAATCCGCCGCCGACCTGCTGCCCCCGCCGCCGATGGCCGACCGCTGGCGGCTGCGCCCCGACGAGGTCGCCCACCGGGTCGCCGCCGACCGTCCGCCCGTCGACCACGGCGCCATGATGTGGGAGGTCGCCGGCGGCATCCCCGTCCGCGACGACGGCGGACCCGACCTCGCCGCCAGCGACCCCGAACGCCTCGCACTGCTGCTGCGGCACGCCTCCGCCGCCGACCCGGCCACGCCGATGCTCGACGAACTCGACCTGCTGCTGTACGCCGAACCCGCCACCGTCACCGCCGCGTTCCAGCGCGCCGAGGACGCCGGCACCCCCGCCACCCCGCTCGCCGAGGCCTGGCGGCTCGCCGCGCCCGACCGGGCCGCACTCGCCCGCCCCGCCGACCGGGCCGCCGTCCTGCACGCCTGGCTGACCGGCCGCGACGACGCCTCCGCCGCGCACTGCGCCGAACTCGCCGCCGCCCGCTGGCACACCGTCTGGAACCGCCCCGCGCCCGGCCCCTGCATGACCGCGCTCGGCATCGGCCCGCGGACCGGCTCCCTGCTGGTGTTCGACGGCGCCGCACTGCACCTCGCCGACCCCGCGACCGGCGAACTCACCTCGTCCGGCGAGCCGTTGACCGAACGCCACCCGCGCGCCCTCACCGCCACCGCGTTCGGCGGCGCGCTACTGCTCGACGCCTCCGGCACGCTGAGCTCTCTCGTGCTGGACGGCGCGGTCGGCGCACCGCCCGGCACCCTCGAAACGCTCGGCCCGTGCACCGCCGTCGCCGGCCACCACGATGCCCTCGTCCTCGGCCACCCCGACGGCTGCACCAGCCACACCACCCTCTCCACCGGCCTCACCCACCGCCCCGAGACCCCGCTGCACGACGGGCCCGTCACCGCGCTCGGCGTCACCGACGCGGACGGCGGCACCCTGGTGGTCAGCGGCGGCGAGGACGGCCGCGTCTGGACCTGGATGCCCGGCCGCCCACCCCTCCCCGCCCCCGTCGACCAGCGCCCCCACCCCGTCACCGCCACCGCCCTCGGCGCCACCCCCGCCGGCCTCCTGCTCGCCGCCGCCTGGTCCGACGGCCTGCTCCGCCTGCGCCGCTGGGGCGAACGCCACCGCGGCGCCGACATCCGCCTCGGCGCCCCCATCCACTCCCTCGCCGTCACCCCCGACGGCCTGGTCATCGCCGCCCTCCCGGAGGTCGTCCTCGCCCTCACACTGGTCGGCTGACGGGACTGCTCCGGGCGCGGACCCGGGGGCGGGGCCTCAGAGGGCGGGGACTCGGGGGGTATGAAGCCGGGGTCGATGCCGAGGGTGCGCACCCCGCCCCGCGCCGTTTTCGACGAACGCGGCGAGATCCCGGGCGAGGTCCGCCCAACTCGCCGGGGCGCCCCAGGCGTCCGGGGCGAACACGGAGCCGACCCGCCAGCCCCCGCCGGTCGCCACGATCCGGACCGCGTCGGGCACGTCGTACGACATCGAGTCGAACGCGAAGTCCCAGCGCTCGCCGTCCGGGAGGTGGAGCCAGAGCGAGAGGTCCCGAGCCAGCTCGGCCACCGGGAAACTTCGCTCGGGCCATATTCAGATTGACGTGATGCCGGCCAGTCGTGAGCCGATGTCTTCGAGGACGAACCCGGAGATCCCCACCCGGAGCGCAAGGTCGTAGACGTGCTGGCGGGCATAGAGATAGATTTCTTGAATGGCGATAGGGCCGAACTCGTGATACGCGATCTCGGGGATGTCCGATTCGCCGGAAACCCCATATTGGCCAACGACCGTTGCGCCCACATTGGCGATCGGTGAACCATCTTCGGAGAGGATTTGGCACGTCAGTGAGACTCTGTAGTTGACGAAGTCTTCGCCAACGGCGAGTCCCGGCTCGATCGACACTTTGAACTGGCTGGGCTGCCCGCTGCCCACTCGATTTGCAGTCAGCTCGTGCGCCTCGACCAGGCGGAGGCTGGCGCGCTCGATGAGATCGCGCAGTTCTGGCGAGTACTTCTCCGTGGTCCTAGGCATTGTTCCGGCTCACTAGTGGTTTGAACTCGACAGAGGCGTCGATCGACGTCGTCCGAGCTGCGTGGGGGACAAGGTGGGCGCTTCCCTCGAAGCGGACAGTGCTGCTCTCGCCCACCTCCTGCCAGGCGGTCATGTCGACCAGCATGTGCGCTCCTGGCTCCGCGGTGGGGACAACTGCGTACGAGGTGAGCGCATGCGGGCGCTCGGGCGCGGCTTCCTGGGCCCGGGGGAAGGCGGGCAGCGCATCCCGCTGCTCGGTCATGGCCTTTCGGGGTTCGCCCTCTTCGACAACGCGCAGGTCCATTTCGTATCCGAGTGCAAAGAGGTATTCGGCCAGGGTTCGGATCTGGATGTTTCCGTCTCCGTTGAGTACCTGGCTCACTGCTGATTTGCGGATGCCGATTCGCCTCGCGAGTTCAGCTTGCGTAATTCCGGACTCCTGAAGCGCGATATGGATCGCCCTGAGGGCCTCCCGCTTGAGGCGAGAAACTGCGAGCCGCCTTCGACCATCCTCTGTCGAGGCGATTCGGTCATACAAGGTGGTCACAGTTCTCCATCCTCTCGTCGCACCCAGCGCGCCTTGTCCAGCTCGGGGCGCGGCGTCTTGACAGTGCCCTTCTTGAACCCATGTGTCAGACGTACGGCGTTTGTCGGACTTCCTTCGAGGTCGAAGAAGGGGAAGCGCTGGTCCTGGATCTTGAGCTCGCGAAGGCCGTCCACCAGCGTGTTCAGCTCTCGAGGGATTTCGAGTGTGCCGCGATGGGCGAAGCTTTCGAACACGATCGCAATGTCTGCCAGAAGGTCCTTGGCGCGTCGACTCTTGGACTGCTCGAGCTGCTGGATCCACTCGTCGGCCAGCACGCCGTCGGGGCATCGTGCTGCTTCGATCATGTGGAAGGCCCCCTGCTCGTAACAAACACGTCCACAGTCCGGGCAATCGTCGCGCGATAGTTCAGTTATGACTGTACCCCCATCGTGCGGCCGTCAGGCAGGGATGAGCCTCGACGGGTCTTAAACTCGTCCGACCGTGTGATGCCCACCACTCTAGCGGCGGGCAGCCCCCGCCGGGTCGCGGTCGGGAATGATGAAGCGGCGAGCCAGGTCGCTGGGCCGGGTAGGTGTCGTGTCGGTCTGACGAGTTCGGGTCCTCGACCGTTCCGGCGATGGCTTGTTCGTCGGGGTTGGCCGCCTCGCGCATTCGATGGGGCGGAGCTCCGTTTCGGCGTTCCGGAGGTGACTCGGGGGCCAGGTGCAGGCCCGGGCTCAGGAGCGAGGCGTGAGGCGCGGCGGCTCGGGTGGGTGTCGAAAGTGGTTGCCGGTGCGGCAGTTGGTCGGATAGGAAGCTTGGATGCTTCGAGGCGAGAAGATCGGGCTGCGGGCCCAGCATGACGAAGACCGGCCGATCCTGCGGCGCGAGCTCTACAACGACGTGCTGCTCTCGGCGCGCTCCGAGGGGCGGCCGTGGCGGCCCGTCCCGGTGGACGGCAAGCCCCCGGAGATGCCGGACGACCCGAGCGTGGTGCACTTCTCCGCGGTCGAGCTGGAGACCGGCGCGCTGATCGGGGTGGCGGACCTGTGGGGCATCGACACCCACAACCGGTCCGCGCACCTGGGGCTCGGACTGCTCCCGGCCGCCCGCGGCAAGGGCTACGGGACGGACGTGGTCGCCGCGCTGTGCCAGTACGGCTTCACGGTGCGCGGGCTGCAGCGGCTCCAGGTCGACACCCTGGCGGACAACCACGCGATGATCCGGGCCGCCGAGCGCAACGGCTTCGTCCGGGAGGGCACGCTGCGCGCCTCGGCCTGGGTGATGGGCGAGTTCCTGGACCAGGCCGTGCTCGGCCTGCTCGCCCGCGACTGGAAGCCGGCCCCGCGCGCCTGATGGCAGGACGTTTCACCTGATCATGTGATCACCCTATTGTCGCGTGTTTTGGATCATTCCCGGGTGTCGATCACGCCCTCTGGGTTGGTGTACGTACGGTTCGGGAGGTTGGCCACCGCTGAAACAGGGTCTGGTGGAGGGCTGTGTTGAAAGAGTCCGGGAACGCAGCGATCTTCAACCAAACACAGGGAGCCCCACCATGTCCGGCTGCGGGGGGACCGAGTTTGATCACCGGAAGGACCTTGGCGTCAACGGATCCGCCTGTCCTTCCCCTCGGCGGATGAGGCCCTACACACATCAAGTCCGACAGGAAATGAGGAACCGATGACTGAGTACCGTGGCGGGGTCGATCAGGTGGAGAAGGTGTGCGCGGCCCTCGCGGGCCTGCCCGCATCCCAGCGACTCACCGAACTCGAACACCTCTGCCGGCGGACGGAGAAGATTCTCGGCCTCGCCGTCCTGGACACCGCGAGCGAGGTCTACGAACAGGGCGACGACGCCGCGCTGCACCGCTCCCCTTACGCCTACGGCTACCTGCGCCGCACTCTCGGCTTCGGGACCGACCACCGGATGGACGGCTGACCGTTGTACACCTACCTGTGCCGGACCCGCTGGGGCGACATGGACGCCTTCGGACACATCAACAACCTGAAGGTGCTGCAGTACGTACAGGAGGCCGTCTACTGCCTGCTGTACGACGAGAGCGAGGGCCAGGAACTGTTCGAGGACGGCTTCATGATCGCCCGCCATGAGATCGACTACCGCTCGCCGCTCTACCACTGCCCGACCCCGCTGCCCGTGCAGATCTGGGTGGAACGTCTCGGCACGGCGTCCATCGCCACCACCTGCGAGGCGCGCCGCGACGGCGAGCTGGCCTTCGAGGCCCGGACGGTCACCGTGCCGACCGACGCCGGAACCGGCCGCAGCCGGCCACTGCGCGACGCGGAACGCCGGCACCTGAACCGCTACCGGATCCGCCCCATCGGACCGCTCTCCACCGTCGCCCCGGTCGGTCGGGTGCCCGTCCCGGCCACCGCCCGCCTCCGGGTGCCCGCGATGGGCGGACGGGCCTCCTGAGAACGTCCCGGGGAGAACCCTTTCTGCCCCGGATCACGACGAAGTCGCGACGAAGCGGGCCGGCCCCGGCCCCGGGCAAGCCGCCCGACCCGGGGCCGGCCCGGAGCAGGTGCGGGGCCGGTCCGGGGCCGGTCCGGAGCAGGTTCGGGGCCGGTCCGGAGCCGGTCCGGTCTCAGCGGGACGCCGCCACCGGCGCGGAGTCCTCGGCCGGCGGAGCGTCGGTGCGTTCGTCGGGCGGGGGTGCCTCGGCGGGAGAAGGCGGCGGGCGGAGCAGCGGGTAGTACGAGGGATCGTTCATGCCCCCATTGATCACCCCACCGGTGCGCGGCGGTTCCCGCGGCCCGCGCTAACCACCCAGGCGGGCGAACCGGCCCTCCAGGCGGGAGAGTTGCAGTGCGGTGGCCGGTGAGCGCAGCGCGTCGTGCCGCTCGCGGAAGCTCGTGTACGCCCGCCGGGCCTGGTGGATGTTCCCGGCGTCCAGCTCCAGGTGGGCCAGCTGCAGCAGCGACACCCCGATGGTGCGGTGCTCGCCCGCCGGCCGGGCCCGCAGCGAGGCCCGCAGGTACGACAGCGACAACTCGGTGGCCCGCAACGACCGGTGGACCTGCGCCGCCTGGTACAGCAGGGCCGGCTCCGGGTACTGGTGCGGGCCGCCCTCCGCCACCGACCGGGACGCCCACTGCTGGGCCGCGTCCAGCACCCGCAGCGCCTCGTCGGACTGCCGCAGCCTGGCCGCCGCCACCGCCTGCTGCGCCAGCACGAACGCCCGCACCCCCGGCGCCGCGTCCGACGGCAGGTGCTCGACGGCCGCCTCCGCCAGCCGGGACGCGTACGCCTGGTGGCCCAGCGCCCCCGCCTGGGTGCTCTGGTCGCGCAGCGCCATCGCCTGCGCCTGGCCGTCCTGCGCCTCCGCCGCCAGCCGGTACGCGAACCGGTAGTGCCGCTGCGCCTCCCCGTGCCGGTTGTCGTCGGTGTACGTCCGTCCGATCAGGCGCACCAACTGGGAGGCGGCGACCATTAGTTCACGGTGCCGCAGGTCGCCCGCGGAACTGGTCAGCCAGGGCAGCACGTGGTCGCGCAGGTACCCGAGCAGCGGGCTGCGGGCGATCGCGCCGCCGTACCCGTCGTAGTGCCGCGACCCGAATGCCGTCATCTCCCGCACCGCCTCGACCTGCCGGGCCCCCACCCGCTCCGGGCCCGAGCGGCGCAGCACCGGCACGAATCGGGTCAGCGGCGCGGTAGGAACGGGCGGGGCGGGCGCGGTGGGCGCGGCGGGGGGAGAGGTGCGGGGCGAGGGCAGCAGGCGGATTCGGAACAGCGGAGGCTGAAACGTTTCGTCCGCGGACTCCCCGAACTGCGGCCTGGCGTGCAGTCGCCGCAGCCCCGTCAGCGCGTCCACCGGTTCCGGATCGCCGTCCTCACCGGCTGCCGCTCCGACCGGCCGGAGCCCCAGCTCCGCCCGGGACACCGGCCGGCCGAGCCGCCGGGTGAACGCCTCCTCCAGCAACTGCGGCCCCGGATGCCGGGGTTGGGTGCCCGACAGCCAGTGCGCCACCGTCGTCCGGTCGTAGCCGACACCGAACCCGCTCTCCCGGGCCACCTTCTGCAGGGCCGCCGCGAGGGCCGGCCCGTTCCAGCCCGCTTCCGCCATGCGGGCGCGCAGCGCGAGATTGGGTCCACGGACGTGCGGCATCGACAACTCCCAGGGGCGGACCGCCGAGAGGCCGGCCCCCGGATCAACGGTCGGCGTCGGCGTCGGCGGCGAGAACCGGCATGCGGAAACGCCCCCTGTTCAACGCGCGGAACCGGAAATCGGTGCGGCGGGAACGCGGTTCGGTGTCGGCGCCCCGCGCGCCGGGCTCAGGCCGGGCCCAGGCCGGGCTCAGGCCGGGCCCAAGTCGGGCTCAGGCCGGGCTCATTCCGGGCGGGTCGGGTGGTCGGGGAGGAGGTGGCGGAGGAGGGCGGTGATGTCCAGGTGGTGGTGTTCGGTTCCCGGCGGGACGACGCGGTGGGAGCGGCGGAGGAAGGCGCGGATCGGGGCGGCGGGGGTGTGCAGGACGGCGGTGTGGCCGGGGGTGGTGAGGGCGATGGCGAGGCGGCCGGGGTCGGCGGGGGAGCGGCGGACCGTGACGTCGCCGAGGCCGGCCCGGCCGTTCAGGCCCTCGGTGAGGAGTTCTCGGCCGAACAGCCAGGTGATGGGCTCGTCGAGGTCGGCGTGGCAGTCCAGGTGCACCGCGTACGGGTCGGTCCGGTAGTAGCGCAGGCGGGCCGGGACGGAGACCCGCAGTCCGGGGCATGGGCGCACGGTGACGTCCAGGAGTTGGACGCAGTCCGGGTCGTCGGCGCGGCGGAGCCAGGTGCTCGGCGTGTTCTGGTGGGTCACCGGGTCTCCCTCGGGTGGTCGGACTCGGGCGGGGTGATGCTCTTGGGGGTCGCGAAGCGGGGCGGGGTGGTCAGGCGGGACCACTCCTGGTCGGTGCGGCCGGGCACGGTACGGCCGGACCGGTGCCAGAGGGTCACCAGCCCGGCATAGATCGGGGCGTGCTGAATCGTTTCGTCACGAACGCCCGTCGGGGCCAAGGGGTCGGCACTCACGTTCGGGCATAACGATCGAACCCGGGGGCGGTAACGGTGCCCGTCGGTCGAGTGTTCAGGCTGCGGGAGTGTGGGGCGCGGCGACGGCGCGGGCGCGCGGCAAGGGTGCCCGTCGGTCGAGTGTTCAGGCCGCGGGGGCGTGGGTCGCGGCGACGGCGCGGGCGTGGTCGAAGGCGCGGACGGGGTGCGAGGTGGAGGTCCAGGGGTGGGCGCCGCACCAGGGGCCGAGCAGGCGGAACTGCTCCAGGGCGAGCGCGGGTTGCCGGGCGACCAGCGCGAAGTGCGCCAACAGGTGCCGCAGCAGCGGGAGTTGATCGTGCGGCGTCGGAACGGCGTCCAGCGCCGACGCCACGGCGGGCAGCAGCTCGCCCAGCCGGCCCGCGTCCGGGAGACCGTACAGGCCGTGCCGCTGCTCCAGTTCGGTCAGCGCCTGGAGGTACAGCCCGGGCAGCACCGAACCGGCCGGGGCGGTGCGGACCGCCTGTTCGGCGAAGCGCAGCATCTGCGCGTCGCTGCCGTGCCACTTGGCGCACCAGTACTGCATGGCCTGCCAGTGCCCGCCCACGTGGTGCGGGGCGCGTGCCGTCAACTCCTGCCACAGAGCGCGGAATCGGCGGTTGCTGAGCGGAACGCCGCGGGCCGTGGTGACCAGCACCGCCCACGGGCCGGGGTCGCGCGGGTCCAGGACGGCGGCCTCCCGGGCGGCCGTGTTCGCCTCGGCCAGCAGCGACTTGAAGGCGGTCAGATGTTCGGCCGGCACCTGGTGCGCGAGCGCGCTGCCGCGCGCCTCCCAGGCCCGCTGCACCAGCAGCCGGGCGTACACGGTGGTGGCCGCGCACGCCTCGGTGCCGGACTCGCGCCACGCGGTGAGCCACTCGTCGCGCTCGGCGGCCACCCGGGTCAGGAAGTCCAGCCGGGACCACCGTTCGTCCCAGTCCTCCCCGGCCGCCACCACGTACGCCGCGGCCGCCCGCCAGCCGCCGGCCAGGCAGGAGTCGGCCAGCGCCTCCAGCTCCTTGCGCCGCAGCAGCGCCAGCGGCGGGCCCGCGCGCCCCGGGTCCAGCTCCGCGCTCGGCACCAGCCCGTACTGCCTTGGATCGAACCCGTCGGGCGTGAGCACAACCGGGGGTTGCGCCGGAGCCGGCACCGGTGCCGGTACGGTGCCGCCGCTCCAGCGCCGACGGATCAGCAGCGAGAGCAGCAGGACGGTACCGAACACCAGAGCGGGGGTCATACCGAGAATGATCTCCCACCGGCCGCGGCGCCCGTGCACCGGCCGGACGGGTTCGGTGGCCCGCTGTGTGTGGGGCCAGCGGGTTGTCGAACGTCTTGGCGGGCATGCGGGCGGCGGCCAGGTCTTCCGGCAGGGCAGAAGAGCCGGCCGTCCGGGCCGTTTCAGGACCGGGTGGGCGGGCGCTACCGTGGGGGCCGCGCGCGGGTGGTGTTCGTCCGATGATCTCTCCGGAACTCCCGTTCGCCTTCCGGTCCCTGAGCGACGAGTGCGACGAGAGCGAGCCCCCTGATGCCCCTTGCGGCCCCCGATGTGGCGCGACTGTTCACTCCGGGCAGCCAGTACGACTGCGGGCACGACCGCACCGCCACCGTGGTCGCGCTGCCCGAAGCGGTGCTGGCGCTGCCCACCGGCCGGCTGGTGGCGTGCGATCCGGTGATCGGACTGGTGGACGAGAACGAGCCGTTCCTCGCCGTCGCGCCGCCGGGCAGCTACCCCGTCACGCTCGCCGTGGTCGAGGTGCGCAACGCGTACGGCCCCGGCTCCTCGGACACCCGGATCGCCGCCGCCCTGCTGCGGGTCGGCGACCGGCCGGCGGTGCGGTGGGAGCTGGCGCTGAGCGAGGGCCAGGACGAACACCGGCTCGGCCCGGGCGACTTCTTCGGGTACGGCGTGGACGCGGGCAGCGGCTGCTTCCTGGACGCGTCCGCCGTCGCCCCGATCGGCGAACTGGTCGAGCAGGACGCCGACCCGGTCGTCGACGCCATCCACGACGCCGGCCCCCGCCCGGCCACCGTCACCGATCCGGCGAGCGGCCACACCATGGTGGCGTTCACCACCGGCTGGGGCGACGGCCACTACCCGACCTGGGTGGGCCGTGACGCCGACGGTCAAGTCACCGGATTCGTCAGCGAGTTCTTCGTCGTCCCGCAGCCCGGGCGCGGCCCCGCCGAAGGGTGACCGGGCCGCGGGGGCCGATCAGCCGGTCGCGCCGAACCGGGCGCGCAGGGCGTCGACCACGGCCGGCGGGGCGGTCCTGGGCGAGCCGGCGGTGTACGGCGGCTGCGGGTCGTACTCGGTCAGCAACTGGATGCCCTGCGCGGTCGCGTCGTCGTGGATCCGGCCGGCCAGGTGCAGGCCCAGGTCGATGCCGGACGAGACGCCCGCGGCGGTCGCGTACTTGCCGTCGAACACCACCCGCTCCTCGACCGGCTCGGCACCGAACGCGGCCAGCGCCTGCGGCAGGAACCAGTGGGTGGTGGCGCGGCGGCCGGTGAGCAGCCCGGCGGCGGCCAGCAGGAGCGAGCCGGTGCAGACCGAGGTGGTCCAGGTGGTGGTGGCGTCGACGGCCCGCAGCCACTCCAGCACCTCGGGCTTCGCCTGCTGCGCCGTCGAGCCCGGCCCGCCGGGGACGAGCAGCAGGTCGGCGGAGGTGACTTCGTCCAGGGCGGCGTCGGCGGTGAGCGCGAGGCTGCCCAGGTCGGCGCGGACCGGGCCGCGCCGGTCGGCGGCGAACACCACCTCGGCGCCGGGCATCCGGGCCAGGATCTCGTACGGGCCGACGGCGTCCAGCGCGGTGAAGCGGTCGTAGAGCAGGATGGCGATCTTCATCGGGTGCCTCTCTGTGGTGGGCTGACGTTCCGTGAAGGTGCGGCGCGAAAGCGGCGGCGGTAGTCGAGCGGGCTGACGGCCAGCGTGCGGGCGAAGGCGCGGCGCATGGCCTCCGGGTTGCGGTAGCCGCTGAGGCGGGCGACCTGTTCGATGCCGTCGTCGCTGTCCTCCAGCCGGCGGCGGGCCACCTCCAGCCGCACGCCGTCCACGTAGCGGCCGGGGGTGGTGCCGGTCTCGGCGGCGAACACCCGGGCGAACTGGCGCGGCGACAGCGCGGCGCGGCGGGCCAGGGCCTCGACGGACAGGTCGGCGTCCGGGTGCTCGGTGATCCAGCGCTGCACGTCGCGCAGCGGCTGCCGGACGGCGAGTTGGGCGGCCAGCTGGGTGGAGAACTGCGCCTGGCCGCCCGGCCGTCGCAGGAACATCACCAGGTGCCGGGCGATGCCGAGGGCGAGTTCGCGCCCGACGTCCTCCTCGACCAGGGCGAGCGCCAGATCGATGCCCGCCGTCACCCCGGCGGAGGTGACCACCCGCCCGTCCCGGACGTGGATCGGGTCCGGCTCGACGGTGACGTCCGGGAACCGGCGGGCCAGTTCCGCGCTGTGCGACCAGTGCGTGGTGGCCCGGCGCCCGGACAGCAGCCCCGCCTCGGCGAGCAGGAACGCGCCCGTGCAGACCGACGCGATCCGCTCCGCCCCGTCGGCCAACTCCGCGATCCGGGCGACGAGTTCGGGCGCGGGCCGACGGGTGCCCGGGCCGCCCGGGACGATCAGGGTGTGCGGGGCGGCCGCATGCGCGAGGTCCTCGTCGGGCAGCAGACACAGCCCGCTGCCCGTCCGCACCGGAAGCCCGCCGGGCGAGGCGGTGCGGATCCGGTAGCCGGCCGCCGAGAGTACTTCCAGCGGGCCGGTGACATCGAGGCTCTGCACCCCGTCGAAGAGCACGAAGAGCACGCTGCGATCGGCCATGTCCCCACCCTCGCAAGTGCTTGCGGCGACAGCAATGACGGATACCCCACCTTTTCTGCCATGCCCGTTGTGGCTGTGAGCCGGGTCACGGTTGAGGTTGACCTCGGGTCAGGGTGGAGGCTCGTCGCATCGGCAGGGGGCGCCGACCTGGGTGCCACGAAGCGAAGGAGTCAACCAGTATGTCCAGCAACGGTTTTGTCGATCGTCCGGAGTTTCGGCGGACGATCGAGGAGCTGGTCGAGGCCGGCTTCCTCGGGATCCAGCTCCGGGTGAACGACGAGCGGGGCGAGTGGGTCGGCAGCGCCGGCGTCCGCGAGTTGGGGCGGAGTGCCGCGCCGCTGGTCGACGGGCACTTCCGGATCGGCAGCAGCACCAAGAGCTTCGTCGCGACGCTGGCGCTGATGCTGGTGGCCGAGGGCCGGCTCGGCCTGGACGACCCGGCCGCCCGCCACCTGTCCGGGTTCGGACTCGACCGGCGGATCACGGTGCGGATGCTGCTGCAGCACACCAGCGGGATCTTCAACCACACCGGCGAGCGCTACGAGGACGGGACGATCGTGCTCGGCGTCCCCTGGCAGGGCAAGGAGTGGGTGGACGGCCGCTTCCGGACGTACCCGCCGGAGGAGTTGGTGCGGCTGTCGCTGTCAAAGCCGTTGCGGTTCACGCCCGGTGAGGGGTGGAGTTACTCCAACACCAACTACGTGCTGGCCCGCCTGGTGATCGAGAAGGTCACCGGCCGCACCTTCGCGGAGGAGTTGCGGCGGCTGATCCTGGGTCCGCTGGGCATGACCGGCACCATCGCGCCGGGCAGTTCGCCGGAGCTCCCCGAGCCGCGCAACCACAGCTACTACCGCTACGCGGACGCAGGGCAGGAGCGGACCGTCGACGTCACCCGGCAGAACCCGTCCTGGGTCGGCGCCGGTGGCGACATGATCTCGACCACCCGGGACCTGCACGCGTACTTCTCCGCGCTGATGGGCGGCCGGCTCCTGCCGGCCGGGCTGCTGGCCGAGATGCGCGCGCCGGAGGCGACCGTCGGCTACGGGCTGGGGGTGTTCGCGCAGCAGACGGAGAGCGGCACCGTCTTCCACCACAACGGCGCCACCATGGGCTCGGCGGCGCTGATGTACGGCACGGCCGACGGCAGCACCACCCTCACCGCCGGACTGACCTGGGTGGACGACGCCGACCTCACGATCGCGCCGGCCTTCCAGGCCGCCCAACAGCGGCTCGTGGAACGGGTGTTCTGCGGCACACTGGGCCGATGACGAGCGGAGTGACGATCGGGCAGGCGGCGGCGTTCGTCGGCATCACGGTCAAGACGGTGCGGCACTATCACAAGCTCGGCCTGGTCGCGGAGCCGGAACGGGACAGCTCCGGCTACCGACGGTACGGGTCAGGGGAGTTGCTGCAATTGGTGCAGGTGCGGACGCTGGCCGCCGCAGGCGTGCCGCTGGCCGAGATCGGGCCGATGCTGACCGCCGAGGCCGCGCAGTTCGGCGCCACGCTCGCCGACGTCGGGAGGCAACTCGCCGCGCGCATCGACGAGTTGGTCACCCGCCGTGACATGCTGCACCGGCTCGCCGACGGTGATCGCGCCCTGCTGCCCGACCGCGCCTGTTTCGTCCTGGAGTCGATGCGCGAACTCGGCCTCGACCCCGACTACGTGGCCGCGCAACGCGAAGCCCTGGTGCTGGCCCGGGCGTTGGTGCCGGAGGGCTTCGAGGGATTCCTCGCCCAGCTCGAACGCGGCCTGGACGACCCCGAGTTCGTCCGCCTCACCAAGCTCGGCTGGGAGGCCGAGGCCTGGGACGCGGACGATCCGAGGATCGAGGAACTCGCCACCGCCCTGGCCGCCCGCTACCTCGCCAACCCCGCACTGCTGGGCGACCCGGCCAGCCTGCGGGCCTGGGCGAAGGCCTCGGCCCAGTACCGGCTGATCAACCACCACCGCGAGGACCGGGCGCCGGTCGCGGCCCGGCTGACCGCACTCACCGAGGCCAAACTCCGCGCGGCGGGCGTGCCCATGCCGCAGCGGTGAACCGCGAAGCGGTGGCGCGTCAGGACGGGTCGAGGCAGAACGGGTGGCCTCGGGATTGGTGGGTCCGTCAGGAGCGTTCGCGTTGGCGGTTGCGGCCGTAGGCGGCGAGGGCGTGGAAGGCGGCCTTCGGCTCCCAGGGCAGGCCGGGGTGGGTGGTGGACGGGCGGCCGGGCGGGAGCGGGCGGACGATGCCGAACGAGGCGCGGTCGAAGTCCCGGTCGGGGTCGTCGGAGCCGGGCAGGTGGTAGTGGGCGAAGGTCTGCACGAAGGCGGCGTCCAGGCCGGAGTCCGCGAAGACGGCGAGCAGGTCGAGCAGGTAGTCGGCCTGCTCCTGTTCGTCGCGGGCGAGGGGCTCGGCGAAGCGGTCGGCGCGGCCGTCCGCGTCGAAGAGCACGGCGCGGTCGCCGCGGGCGCCGAGCGCGGCGGCGCCGGTGAAGCTGCCGCAGCCGAACTCGGTGACGGCGGCGGGCCGGCCCTGGCCGGTGAGGGCGCGCAGGCCGGGGGCGAGCAACTCGGCGTTGGTGGCGTCGCGGTAGCCCGCATCGGTGGCGACCACGTCGAACGGGGCCCAGTCGATGCCCTCGAACGGCAGCGAGGCGTAGCCGATCCGCCCGCCGAAGCGCGACCGGGCTGCTGCCAGGACGCGGGCCAGGAAGGCGTTCAGCGCGCGGTGCAGTTCGGGCAGCAGGGCGCGGAACCGGGCCTGGTCGGCGAGCACGCCGGCGCGGGAGAGGAAGTCGTCGCCGGGCAGGAAGCCGTCCGTGAACAGGGAGATCTCGGAGCCGGTGAGCAGCACCACCTCGGCGCCGGCGGCCCGCAGCTTCTCGGCGCGGCCGGCGCAGTCGACCAGCAGGTCGAACAGTTGCGGCTGGGTGAGCCCGTTGGTGAACGGCGAGAACCAGACCTCCAGTCCGGCGTCGGCGGCGAACCGGGCGGCAAGCTCCAGCCGGTCCGGTTCGGCGCCGGTGATGCGCACCGCGTCGCAGCGCAACTCCTCACGGATCACCAGCATTTCGCGGCGCACGGTGTCGGGGTCGAAGGGCTCCCGGGTGGTGGTTCCGGTGGTGCTGCGGAAGCCGGTGTCGTAGGTGATGCCGAAAACGCGCACGGCGAAGCCGTCCTCTCCTCGCGAGGTAGGGTACGGCTCGTACCTTACGGGGAATTGGGTACGGCCGGTCCCTTGTTTCGGCAAGGACATAGCATTCGGACGGAGACCCGAAGCAGGCACTGAGTGGAGGTGGCAGGTGACAGCGACCAGGCGACGCGGCGCCGAACTCGAGGACGCCATCCTCACCGCCGCCGGCGAACTCCTGCTCGAACAGGGCGTGGCCGGACTCACCATGGACGAAGTCGCCCGCCGGGCCGGCACCAACAAGAACGCCCTGTACCGGCGTTGGCCCCACCGCACCGCACTCGGCATCGCCGCCTACCGCCGCCTCGCCGCCGCCGAAACCCGCCCGCCCGACACCGGCAGCCTCCGCGACGACGCCCTCGACCTGCTGCGCCGCGCCAACCGCACCTGGTCCTCCCCCTACGGCGAGATCCTGCGCGGCCTGCTCGCCGCCGCCGGCGGCGCACCCGAACTCCTCGCCCAACTCCGCGACCCCGACCGCCCCGACCCGCTCGACGAGGCATGGCTGACCGTCCTCGCCAACGCCACCACCCGCGGCGAGGCCCCCGCCACCGCCGTGCACCCCCGCGTCGCCGCCACCCCCATGGCCCTGCTGCGCACCGAATACCTGCTGCGCGGCGTACCGGCCGTCCCCGACGAGGTCCTGGTGGAGATCGTCGACGAGGTCTTCCTCCCGCTGGTCCGGGGCCGGGCCTGAACGCTCCTGCCGGAAGGTGGGCGGAAGTCCGTTTCGCGGTGGGCGAGTTGGATGGCGCGACAGAGCAGGGCGGCGGCCCCGGCCGGTGCGCGGTGATGGGGCCTGCTCGAACGGGAGCGGGGTGCGGGCCGGTTGTGGATGAGGGGCGGAGGGCAGAGCTGAACGTCTCTGCCTGGCAGGCGAGTGGGAAAACCGTTCGCGGTGGGCGAGTTGGGTGGGCATCCTCGGACGCTGTGACGGATGAGAGCGACGAACCGGCGCAGTACGCGCCGGCCGACACCCTGCTCGGCCTGCTCGAACGCGGGCGGGGCGCGGGGTGGTTGAGAGCGAAGGACGACTGGGAAGCCGGGGCTGCGGCCCTGCTGGATTGCCTGCGGCGGGACACTCGGTACGACTCCAGTGACGACCGGCACGACTACCATGCCCAGCTCGTAGGGGAGTTGGCGCTGCCGATCGACCTGCTGCGACAGCAGGTCGAAGGAGCGGACCAGGGCGCCTGCGAGCGTGCCTACGAGATTCTCGCCGCCCTCGCGCTGACCGGATCGGTCGCGGCGCGGGAGGTGCTGCGCCGGTACGTGCGGCAGGGCGAGTGCTGGCAGGACGTGCTGGACACCCTCGCCGACCGCTGGCCGGTGCCGTGGTGGGACGACCTCGCCGAGGACGCGGTGCGCCGTCTCGGTGGGGACGAGCCCGACTACCCCTCCTCCGAACCCTGGTCGCGATGGCGGGAGTTGCTGCCAGACCGGCCGCGTCGGCGGTCCGTGCGGCATGTGCAGTCGCTCGCCCCGAGCAACGCCCGGCTGCTCGCGCTGCTCGCCGACGGCGGGAGCTTCACGTCCGAGCGAGCGGCGGCCGTCGGCACGCTGGCCGGTCGGCCGCCCGTGCCGGAAATCCTGCCGCTGGTACCGGAGTTGTTCACCGCGGAGCCCGCCTTCTTGGGAGATCGGGCGCTGCCGCGGCTGGGCCGTGTGGTGGATCGCCTCGGCACGGCCGCGGTCGAGGACGCCCGCGCGTGGGCCCGGTCGCCCCGCCCCTGGCTGGCCGGGCTCGGCCTGGGGGTCCTCGCCCGGCACGGCGACGCGCGTGATCTCCCGTTGCTGCTGGCGGAGTTGGAGCGGCAGTGGGCGGCCGGTGAGTGGTGTGGCTCGCACTGGGTTGCCGACGGTCTGGCCCGGTTCGGTCCGGCCGCCGCCGAGGCCGCGCCTGTGCTGCACCGGTTCTGGGCGCACACCCCGCACTCGTACGAACGCCCCTCGTACCTACGGGCGTTGGCGGCCATCCGGCCCGGCGAGGTGGATGCGGAACTGACCGAGTCGCTGTGGGACTGCGAGGAGGGCGCGCGCCTGTTCGCCGTCGAGCACGCGCCCGACGGGCCCGAACTGCGCGGCCGCCTCGCAGAGTTGAGCGCGAGCTCGGTGGAGTCCCCGGACCTGCGGGCGGCTGCGGCGCGAAGGCTGGCGCGCGGATACCACTGACGCGCGGAGACCGCTGGCGGGCGGAAACCGCTGACGGGCAGTCGCGGCGTGGGTGGCCGTGACTGCCCGTCGTTGGGTGGGGGATTTGGGGTCAGAACTGCGTGGCGACGGTGACGTTGGTGAAGTCGGTCGCCGCGTACAGGCTCAGGTAGCGGTAGCCGGCCGAGGGGTTGGTGACGGTGATGGTCTGGCTGGTGCTGTTCGGGGTGGTGGAGGAGGCGGTGTACGCGCTGGGGGAGGCCCAGGTGGCGTCGTTGTAGTACAGGTACGCGGTGCCGGTGCCGCCGGTGGTGGTGATCTTCAGGGTGCTGGTGCCGGCGGGCAGGTAGACGTACAGGTAGTCGACGCTGCCGGCGGTGCGGGTGCGGCCGGTGCGCTGGCAGTTCTGGCCCATCGCGTCGGTGCGCTGGTCGGTGCAGGTCGGCAGGGTGGTGCCGCCGCCGCTGCCGGTGGTGACGGTGACACTGGCCGGGGTCGAGGTGGAGCGGCCGGTGGAGTCGGTGACGGTCAGCGCGACGGTGTAGGTGCCGGCCTTGGCGTAGGTGTGCGAGGGGTTGCGCTCGTCGGAGGAGCTGCCGTCACCGAAGGTCCAGTGCCAGGAGGTCAGCTGCGCGGGCGAGTTGGTGACCACCGAGCGGTCCGTGAGGGTGACCGTCGCGCCGTTCACCGACTGGTTGAACAGCGCGGTCGGGCCGGTGGCGAAGCACGCGCCGGCGGCGCACTGGGTCAGCCAGGCGTCGAAGTCGGCGTCGTAGGAGGTGCCGAGGCCGTTGTAGACCGCGTAGCCGCCCTGGTAGTCACCGGTGCGGAAGTGGCCGAGCATGTTGGTGACGTCCGCCGGGTGCTTCTCCATCATGTAGCGCACGGCGAGGTAGCCCCACGGGTAGACCCGGGTGGAGTCGGAGTTGTAGTAGGTGTTCTGGAAGATCGTGCTGAGCTTGTAGGTGTGCTTGGCGGCCTCGGTCATCGCCTGGGTGTCGGTCACACCCCGGTAGCCGTACGACTCGTACTCGGCGACGCCTTCGATCCACCAGATGTCCGGGACGGACGTCTCGGTGGTGAAGTTGCCCTTCATGTCGTAGATGTTGTCGAGGTAGTGGGTGTACTCGTGGTTGAGGTTCCACACGTTGCCCGCGAAGTCGTCGTTCCACGACTTCTGGTACATGATCGACACCGGCTTGTTGGCCGGGTCGGTGGGATCCATGATGGTGACGCCGCCGTTGTCGGTGGAGTTGTTCCAGATCGCCCACGAGTAGGTCTGGTAGTCGGCCGCGCTGGCGAACACCGGCAGGTCCAGGGTGGAGCCGTACTGGCCCGGGATCGGGCCGTTGTCCTTGACCAGGTTGTGGAAGTACGCGTCCTCGCCGCGCAGGCTCTCGCACACGGGCTGGAGCTGGGCGACCGTCAGCGCCTGGGCGCGCAGCGTCTTGTTGTCGCAGACCAGGACGTTCGGCAGGACGGCGTTGATCAGCTTGTTCGGCAGGTCGCAGATGCCGAAGGTCGAACACTGGGCGGAGTTGAACTTGTTGGACTGGAACGCCGCGTGCACGTACAGCGGGCCGCCCGGGCCGGCGATCGGCGTCGAGTCGAGGATCTGCTTGATCAGCGGCCGGGTCGCGGTCTCGACGGTGGTGCTGTCGCCGGACATCCGGGCCAGGTCGTTGCCCGCGTTGACGTCCAGGAAGGAGTTGCCGGTGCCCAGCAGGTCCTTGTGGTTCAGGGTGAAGTTGCCGAGCGTGGTGACCAGGCTGGTGTCGGCGTTCAGCGCGTTGACGAAGTCGGTGTTCCAGTTGGCGCGCCACAGCGGGGCGAACAGCACCGCGTTCACCGCGTTGACCATCTTCGGGTACGCGTTGTAGCTGTTGTTGTAGCCGTTCAGCACCTGCTTGTACGTGTTCAGGTAGTTCGCCTGCACGTTGGCGCTGTCGGTGAGCACCAGCACGTCGTACAGCACGATGCCGTTGGCGTCCGAGACGTCCTTCCAGTGCTGCCCGGAGAGGAACGCGTCCAGGCCCGCCTTGGTGGCGGCGGTCAGCGTCGAGTCGTAGTTGCCGACCGCGTCCGAGTTGTACGACTGGACGTAGTAGCCGGCCCGCAGGAACTGCACCAGCTGGAGGATGTTGGCGCTGTTGGTGCCGTCGTACGTCGCCGCCAGGTCCTTGAAGGCGTTCGCGACGGTCAGCATGTTGGCCTGCTTGAAGATCGCGCCCGCGTCGCTGCCCGTCACGTTGTACAGCGTGCCGATGCAGCTGGTGGGCGATCCCTTGACGAACGCCACCAGGTCCGCGCCGGAGCGGCTGCCGAAGTCGGCGGGCGCGCAGGTCTGCGCGGCGAGGCCGGCCGGCTGGTTCTGCTTCTCGCCCTTCTTCACCGGGCGGGGCGTGGTCTGTACGGTGGTGCCGGCCGGCTGACCCATCACCACCTGTCCGAGCAGCGCCGGGGGCAGCGGGGCCGAGACCGGGGCGTGGGTCTCCGGGGCCGCCTCGACGATCGGGCCGAGCGGCTTGGGGGCGGCGTTGCGGTCGCTCTTGGCAGCGGATGCGGCAGGGGCGGCGGCCTTCGACTGTCCGCCGGTCGCCGCGAAGGCCGGGGCGGGCAGCAGGGTGGCCGCCGTGGCACAACCGGCCAGCAGGCCGGCCGCCAGTGCGGGAAGGGATATGCGCACTGCTTCTCCTGTGGGGGATGGGGAGCTGAGGTGGGGTGCATGCATCGTGGCATCGGGGCGGGGGCCAGAACAATGTCACAGGTCATATGACATTGCACTGCGGCGGCATAACACCGGAGGGTTGTTCTTGGGTGTTGACCTTCCCCCTGGGAGTCGTCAGGTGCGGGGCGGGCGGAAGGTCCGGCTCGCCCAACTGTGCAAGTGCGGTGCCCCGGCGGCGAGTTCGCGGTACGCGGCGGTGGCCGCCCCGAACAGGGTGTCGACGAGCGCCGGACCGAGGGCGGCCCGGCGCCACAGCAGCACGTACCGCAGCCACAACGGCGCGCCGAGCAGCGGCTTGATCAGAACCCCCGCAGCGGGCGGCGTACTGGCGGGGACCAGGGTCGCACCCAGCCCCGCCGCCACCAGATCCTGTATCTCCCGCTGCCCGTACGCCAGTTGGCTGACCGTCATGGGCTTCGCCGTTGCCGATTCGCAGGCCGCCCGGACGAACACCGGCCACGCGGTGCCGTCGGCGGCGGGCAGCAGCCAGGTCTCGCCGGCCAGATCCGTGAGGGCCGGCTCGGCGTGGTGCCGGAGCGGGTGGGCGGCCGGCAGGGCGACGAACACCGGCTCGGTGGCGAGAACGCGCGCGGCGAGCGTCGGCGTGGGGCGCAGGCCGGAGTCGGGATGGTCGAGGGCCAGCGCGAGATCGAACGGCTCGTCGGGCCCGGCGGTGAGCGAGAACCGTATCTCCGGCCGGAGTTGCCGCGTCCGGGCCAGCGTCCCCGGCAGCAGCGCCGGACAGCCCGCGGCCACCCGCAACTCGCGGTGCGGCCGTTCACCGTTGGCGGCGACGGCGTCCCCCAGCCGGTCCACCCGGGCCAGCACCTCGCGGGCGGCGGCGAGGACCTCCGCCCCGAAAGTGGTCGGCACCACGCCGGCCGCCGTCCGCTCGAACACCACCGCCCCCAAGTGCCGCTCGATCCGCCGCAGTTGCGTACTCGTCGCCGGCTGCGAAGCGCCGATTGCCGCAGCCGCCCGCCCGACACTGCCGGTATCCGCGATCGCGCAAAGCACCCGCAGATGCCGCAGCTCCAGGTCCATGGCCCGGCCTTCCCGTGCGAGTGGATCAGTACTATTTCACACACAACATGTCAGATGGTGCCGCTCACCTTCGCTTCTCGTCCGTGCCACGTCAAGCCCCGGACCGGTTCGCGCCCTGGAGCACTGTGTTCGCCTTTGGTGACTACTTGTCGATCCCTTGACCAAAAATTGGTAAGATGCTGACCGAGTTGTCGCGGGGGAGATCGGAAAGGCGACTCGCAGTAGTGCACAGCAGCAATGCGCATGGGGGAAACATGGGGGAATCCACAGCCGCCGCCCGGACCGGAACCACCGGAACCGGCGGCGCACGCCCTTCGGACCTTCCGGCGGGCATACTCAGGGTGTCCCCGGACGAGATGCGCTCCTGGGCCGCGTCCGTCCAGGAGATAGGGACGTCCTTCCGCGCGGCGGGCTCGACCGTGGACGGGGAGACCGCTGACGCGTACGTGACGCTGTCGGGCTGGCTCAGCGGCCCGGCTCTGCGGGAGCGCTCGATCCGCTGGGACGACCAGGAGAGCACCCTCGGCAACGTGCTCGCCGACGTCGCCGACCGGCTGCGGCGCACCGCCGACAACTACAGCGCCGCCGAGACCGCCGTGCAGAACCACGTCGCCGCCGCGCGCGGGGGGTGGTGACGGATGCTCACCTTCGAGGCCGTGACGGAGGCCAGGCTCGACCGGGTGACCGCGGCGGCCGAGGCGTGGGGCGCGCTGCGCAACCGCTACCTCGGACTGCACGACCAGTTGGTGCAGCAGGTGGTGAACCGGATGGCGGCCGGCTGGGAGGGCAGCGCCGCCACCCAGGCGAAGGCCCGGGTGGGCAAGGCCGCCGACCAGCTGAACGCCGCGGCCGAGGAGGCGGCGGACCTCGCCAAGCTGCTGAACGACGCGGCGGGCGAGTTCCGCGACGCGCAGAACCGGCTGCGGCAGCTGGTCGAGGAGGAGGCCCCCGCCGAGCAGCTGCGGATCACGTCCAGCGGCGAGGTCGTCGACGTGCATCCCGAGCCCGACGGGGCGCAGCAGCCGGGCGGTTTCCTGGGCGGCCTGATGCCGGCCCGTCAGCAGGCCGTCCTGCTGATGACCGCGAAGATCAACGCCGTGCTGGCGCAGGCCACCCAGGCCGACCAGGCCACCGCCTGGGCGCTCGCGCAGGACCCCAACGGGGCGCGGGACCACGGCTTCAACGCCGACGGGTTCAACGACCTCGACCAGGCCCGGGCCGCCGAACGCGACCTCGCGGAGGCACTCGACCTGGCCCGCAAGGGCGGGAGCCTGTCACCGGTCGAACTCGCCAGGCTCAACGCCCTGTTGGAGGCCCGCAAGGGCGACCAGGCGTTCGCGGAGGCGTTCGCCACCGGCCTGGGCGCGCGCGGCACCATGGAGTTCTGGCGGAGCGTCAACGACCCCGCCCAGTACGGCGATCCGTTCGCCGGTGCACTGGGCGTCCAGCCGCCCGGGCGGGCGGAGACGATGGCGAAGCTCCAGGCATCTCTGGGCGAGACCCTAGGCACGGCCAGCCAGAGCCACAGTCAGGCGATGGGCGACTGGAAGAAGGAGATGATCGGACTCGGCCCCGAACCGATGGCGGGCGGCGGCCGCGCCCCGTACGGGTTCCAGCTGATGGGCAGCCTGATGCGCACCGGCGAGTACGACAGCGGTTTCCTCAACGAGTTCGGCAGCGCGCTGGTCGACACCGAGCGGAGCGCGGGCAAGGGCGCCACCCTCGCGTACGGGTGGGATTTCGGCGGCGGTGCGAACTGGGACCACCTCGCCGAGCGCCCCGTCACCGCCGACCCGATGGCGGCATTCGCCGTCGCCCTCGGCAACAACCCGGACGCGGCGACCGCCTTCCTCGACCCCGGCCCGGGCGGCACCAACGACCACCTTAACTACCTCCTCAAGGACCGCCAGTGGCCCCTCGACGGGGACAGGGGGATGTTCCACGCGACCGCCGGCCCGCTCGGGCCCGCCCTCGAAGCGGCCGCCACCGGCGACCCGGCCGGCCAGGCCGACGGCGACCGCCGGCACAACGACGCTCAGGCCCGGGTGGCCCAGGCGACCCTGGTGGCCCTCGATCCCAAGCCCGGCGAGGAGGAGCTGCCCGGCGGCCTCGAAGGCCCGATCGCCAACGTGCTCGCGGACTACGTGGACGACACCCACGCGGCGTTCGGCGGCGTCGACGACAAGCAGCCCGGCGGCGCGACGAACGGGTCCGTGTACACGACGCCGGACGGCTCCTCGCACATCGCGGTCAACCAGGGAACCCTGATCCGGGTGATGCGCGGCGCGGCGGAGGACCCCGACGCGTACGCCGTGATGCACACCGCGGAGACCCGCAAGGTGTCGGAGGTGCTGCAGGACATCCCGCCGGGCGCGAGCGAGACCCAGCAGCGCGACCAGATCCAGCAGAGCGCCGCAGCCCTGTCGGTGTACGACGCGATCCGGGACGACATCCGGTACGACAAGCGCGACGACGACAACGGCGACGTCGAGTGGAACGCCAAGGTGGTGCAGAGCGTCGTGGCGGTGGCCGACATTCCGGCCGGGCCGGCCAAGAACGTCATCGACCCGCTGACGGACACCTGGTTGACCTCGGTCGTGAACGACAGCAAGGAGGCGACCAACAACAAGGCGCTGGCTGACGTGGGCCGACACGACCTGGAAGCGAAGGGCCAGCTCAAGCTCCAGATCGGCGAGTGGGCCAAACAGCGTGGTGACAATGAAGACGGCTCGCACGTCAACGTGCTGCAGCGCGAGGCCGAGAACACCCGTGGCACTTCCTACAACTCGGCCATCGAAGCACTGAGGGGCCACTCGTGACGCCGGATCAGTTCAGCGCTCCGGTCCCGCCGCTGCCCGCTGCCCCGCCGATGCCCGCTGCCCCGCCGGCGCCTGCTGCCCCGCCGATGTCGCCCCGCCGGCCGGTGGTACGGCGGGCGGGGCGGAACCGGCGGCGGTGGGCTTGGCTCGGGGCGGCGCTGCTCGTGGTGGGGGCGCCCACCGGGTGGTACTTCGGCGGCGGGTACGACCGGTGGCAGGACGGGCGTTCGCTTCAGGGGCTGTGCGGGGGAGCGGTGGACACCGCCGAAGTGAAGGACCTGCTCGACGGGGCAGGACGGTTGCGCGGCGTCGAGGTGTCTCCGGCCGGGTCGCTCGCCACCTGCGGGCTGGTGGAACCGGGCCGGTACGGGCTGCTCTCGGTCGGCGTCGCCTGGGACGTGTCGGGGGCAAACAGTGCCCTCTCCAGTCTCGGGCGCACCCGCGTGGTCCGGTCCGAAGGCGTGCCGGTGGTGCCGGTGGGCGCGGGGTGGGACGGGGTGATGTCGGCCCGCGCGGACGGCCGGGCAGACCTGGTGCTGGCCCTGGCCTGCACCGGGAAGCAGGCCGACCGGCAACTGATCGTCAGCCTGACCGCCGACCCGACACGGGATCTTGACGGTCCGGAGGGCGCTTTCACCTCTGCCGAGCAACGTTCCAGGCTGGGCCGGATCGGCGCCCGGACCGCGCAGCGGGCCAACGACATCTGGGGCTGCGGCGCAACGCTCGGCGAGAAGATCGAGCAGGTGCCGGGCCGGTCGGACATCGTGACCGCCCAGCCGGGGAAGGCGAACGGCACCTGCGTCGGAGTCGCCGGACAGGTTCGCGAGAGCCCGGCCGACGGCGCCGCACCGATCGAGGACTGTGCTGTCCTGATGCCCGACGACCCCAAGACCGTGGGCCTGAGGCTGTCCGCCTACTACCCTCCCTTCGCCTACGAGGCCGGGCGCGGAGTCGGTCTGGACCAGGGGGCGATCGAGCCGGGGACCGACGGAAACCTCAGCTGGGCGACCGCGAAGTGCCCCGGCGGCACGGCCGTCTACCTGGCGAACCGCCTCGAACCGATGACCGCCTCGGCACGGGACGCTTTCGCCGCGTTCACCCGGCACTCCGCCGAACGCCACGGCTGCTCGGCACCGGCCCTGCCCTGACGCCCCGCCACCCGGAGGCCCGGCCCCCGCCGCACCACGCGGCGAGCCGGGCCTCCGGCGTGCGGGGCCGGGGGAGGAATGGTCAGGCGGGGGCTTCTGCGGTCGTGCTGAAGGAGATCCAGGTGTCCGGCGGCAGGTCCGGGCGGCCGGGGACGGGGCGGTGCCGTTCGGTCCAGTCGGGGCCGGCGATGTGCGTGGCGACGCGGCGCCAGAAATGGGCGGCGGTGGGGTTGGTGTCCTGGAAGGCGACTTCCCAGAGGCCCGGGTGGTTGGTGATGACTTTTTGGACGGCGCGGAGGCCGATGCCCGATCGCCTGGCGCCGCGGGCCACGAAGAAGGTGTTGAGGACGCGGGTGGGGGCGGTCAGGCCGCGGACGAAGGCGAAAGCGGCTGGGGTGTGGTCGGCGGTCGTGACGAGGTAGGGGGCCCAGTCGGGGTCGGCGAGGGCCTGGTGGAGGCGGTCGTCGCGGAAGGTGCCGTCGGGGTTGGGCAGTTGGCCGTTGAACTCCGACATGTCGTGGCTGAACATCAGCCAGAGGCGTTCCAGGGTGGGGCGGTCGGCGGTGGTGGCGAGGCGGACGGTCAGGTCTGACACGGGACTCCTTCGACGGACGGGTGCCGCATGTCGACTGTCTAGCAGGCGAGGTCGATCAACTTCCAACGGATGCGGCGAGGTTGGGCAGCGGGTGCGGCTGGTACCACTCGGTCTGCATCAGCCGGGCGCGGACGGACGGCGTCGCGGCGGCGAGGCGGCCGGGGAGGGCGCCGCGGGTGACCTCCGACTGGTGGGCGAAGACGGCGGCGAGTTTGCGCGGGAGCCACGCGGTGACGTCGAGGGCCTCGACGGTGGCGTCCGGGACGCTGTACGCGGTGCGGCCGGGACGCAACAACAGGGCGCCCAACTCCCTTGCGGCGCTGTGCGGATGGGTGGCGAGCAGGAGTCGTCGGACCGGCCAGGGGTCGCACAGTCCGGGGTGGAGGCCGGGGAGGGCGGCCGCGTGGACGGCGAGGACGGTGAGGCGGTGGGTGTGCCGGTGGTCCGGGTGGCCCGTCAGGCCGCCGTACCCGTCGTGGGTGACGACCCACTCGGGACGGAACTCCCGCAGTTGGGCCACCAGTTGGGCCACTGCCTGATCGAGTGGGGCGTCGAGCAGTCGGGCCTGCCCGGGCGCGGAGTCCGGGACCTTCGCGTCCGCGTAGCCCAGAAGCCTGGGCGGCCCCGCACCCAACTCGTCCAGCGCACACGCCAGTTCGGGAATCCGGTGGGTCCCCTCCGCCCATGTCGCGGTGACCACCGCCGTCCGGGCCCCGGCCTCCGCGTGGCGGGCGAGCAGGCCGCCGGCGGAGAGGGATTCGTCGTCCGGGTGTGCGAACACGCCGAGCACGCTGGGGAGTTCCAATTCGCCGTACCGCCTTCGCCCGGGAGGGAGTTCCGTTCCCCGCAGGGTGTCCGGCCCGTCTGGCGGCGAAACCGCCCGATCGGGGGAGCGGGTGGGGCTACTGAATGGCCCAGCGGGTCGGATGGGCAGGGTCGTTGGGGCGGGTGAAGACGTTGAGTTCGCCGTCGCGGCCGAGGCGGACTGCGGTGGTGGTGCTGCGGTGGGCGGACAGTTCGGGGAAGAGCGTCTCGGCGCCGAGCGGGTGCGGGGGAGTGGTTCGCGTCACGAGGGGGCCCAGGGGTGCTGCGGGCAGCGGCACAGCGCGTCGAACGCGGTGGTGACGGCTGCCGCGAGGTCGGTGGCGATGGTGTGCGGCGGGTGGCCGGCCAGGAGGCGGTGGCGGAGTTCGCGGTGGGTGGCGCGGTGGGCGCCGATGAGGGCGCCGGCCAGGAGGAAGGCGGTGGGGGACGGGGGGAGGGCGGCCGCGAGGGCGGTTTCGGCGCGGTCGGCGATCTCGCGTTCGCGGGCGCGGAGCGCGGGGCTGGCCTCGATGGTGCGGTGGAAGGTGGCGGAGCCGGGGGTGAGGTCGGCACGGCCGATGGCGGTGCGCAGGTCGTCGCGGAGGGCGGCGACGGGGCAGGTGCCGGGCGGGCGTTCGCGGACGACGGTGGCCAGCTGCTGTTCGACCTCGTGCTGCCGGTCGAAGAACAGGTCTTCCTTGGTGGCGAAGTAGTTGAAGACCGTGTTGGTGGAGACGCCCACGTGCCGGGCGATCTCGGCGACGGTGACCTGGTCGAAGCCGCGTTCGAGGAACAGCGGAAGCGCGGCGTCCGCGATGGCGGTCCGGGTCTGCTGCTTCTTGGTCTCACGAAGGCCCATGCACCCCATGCTAGGGTCACTGAAAAATTGGTGTCACACCAAAAATATCGCCAGGGGGTCAAATGGACGACAGGCGGCGGCAGTTCAGGTTCGGCATCTACCCGGGGGCGCTGCTCGGTGACGGGCAGGGGATCGTGCACCCGGTCAGCCCGGACGACCCGCGGCAGGTGGCCGAGGCGCTCGACGAACTGCAGGGGGAGGAGGGCGAGTTCCTGGTCCGGGTGTACCGGTCCTTCGCGACCACCGTCAGCGCACCGGGCCAGACCCCGGACAGCTGGGAGGCGTACCTGGGCGGGCAGCGGGCGCGGAAGGTCGATCTGGTGCTGCAGTTCCGCGAGCCGACCGGCAGCCGGGACGGGTGGGAACGGTTCGTGCGCGGGCAGGTGCGCGAACTGGGGGCGCGGCTCGGCTCGGTGCAGATCTGCGAGGAGCCGAACGCGGACCTGCCGGTGCTGGACGGCAGCGTTCCGGGGGTGCGGGAGGCGCTGGTGGCGGGCGTGGTCGCGGCGAAGGAGGAGGTGCGCGAGCTCGGCCTGTCCGCCGAGGTCGGCTTCAACGCGGTGCCGTCGTTCGGCCCGGCCGCGCCGTTCTGGGACGCGCTCGGCGAACTCGCCGACCGGCGCTTCCTGGACGCGCTCGACTACGTGGGGCTGGACTTCTTCCCGGACGTGTTCCGCCCCGTCCCGGCGGAGCGGCTGGCGGACGGGGTGGGCTGGGTGCTGAACGGTTTCCGGCACACCGATCTGCCCAAGGCGGGCATCCCGGCCACGGTGCCGATCCGGATCTGCGAGAACGGCTGGCCCACCGGGCCGGGGCGGTCGGAGCAGGCGCAGGCCCGGGCGCTGGAGACGGTGGTGCGGGCGGTGGCCGGGCAGGCGGCGGCGCTGAACATCGACGGGTACACGCTGTTCGCGCTGCGGGACGCCGACAGTCGCGGCGAGAGCCTGTTCCACGGTTTCGGCCTGCTGCGCGACGACCACACCCGCAAGCCCGCGTTCGAGACCTACCGCCGGCTGATCGCCGAACTCGGACCCGCGCTGCGAGCCGGCTGATCGCCGAACTCGGACCGGCGATAGGAGGCGCCGGCACCCGACAAGCCGGTAGGTGAGGCCGTGTCAAGATCCCGACAACGAGTACCGGAATCAATCGTTCTGGGCGATTCTCGGACCCTTCGGGGCGATTCCGACCGTTCAGATGCGGTTTCCGACAACTTCCGACAGAGTCCATGTTTCGAGTGGTCAAGGGAGCGCTAGACTCCGGAACGGCTCGGCCGGCGACCCTGACGGATGGTTCGCCGGGCCGGTCCGGCGCCGGGTGGGGCTTCAGTTCCGGTGCTGGGGCGGGCAGTTCGTGCGAGCCGGAGCGGGCCGATGGTGAATGGCCGCCGTGCGGTGGGGCGTTGGCCCCTGAGCGGTTCATCGTGCCTGGTCGAAGCGGGTGTTGGGACACCATGGGCGGTGCCGCGCGGGCGCGGGACCGCCTCGGCTTTTTGGGTCGTTATACGGTGATACTAAGATCCATCCGTCAGAGTCCTCATCAGATTCGACCAGTTCTGAACGACTGGCCTCGTCTCCTAGGAGAATGTCCTGCGCACGCGCGCGTCTCGGCGGATCAAGGGCCGGCTGTCGCTCCGAGCGACCCTGCTCGTGCTGGCCATCGTCCCTGCAGTGGCACTGGCCGCTCTGTGGGCGGTCACCAGCGGACAGCTCCTGTACTCCTTCCAGCGACTGGCAGCCCAGGGCATGCTCGCGGAGAAGGCCGGCCAGCCGTCCAACATCGTGTACTACAACCTGCAAGAGGAACGGCGCCTGAGCGCCGAGGTCCTCGCCGGGCACACCGGGGTCACCGACGCGCTGCGCACCCAGCGCGGCAAGACCGACGAGGCCGTCAACACCTTCCAGAAGCTGTCCGGCATCGACGCCGGCAGCGCGCCGCAGGAAGTCCGCGACGCCGTCCGGGAGGCCCGCGCCGCGATCAACCAGCTGCCCGCGCAGCGCGCCCTGGTGGACAGCGGCAGCGACCAGCAGCAGGCCACGGTGTACAGCTACTACACCGACCTGATCGCGGTCGACCTGCGACTGTTCGGCGCCCTCAGCCACGTCGACGAAGGCCGGATCACCACCGTCTCCGCGCCGCTCGTCGACCTGTTCTGGGGCAAGGAGATGATCTCCCGCACCGACGCGCTGCTCGCCCGCGGCTGGCCGACCGGCTCGCTGAGCGTCGAGGACTACCAGCAGGTCCGGCAGGCCATCTCCGAGCAGAGCTTCCAGTTCGGCACCAAGGTCGCGCCCAACCTGGAGGCCGACCAGGCCGCCATGTGGCAGCAGATCACCAACAGCCCCGGCTGGCTCGCCAAGGGCCGCGCCGAGCAGGACCTGCTGAAGCCCGTCGGCCCCGACCGCAACGGCCGGATCCCGCTCAACACCGACAAGGACACCTGGCGCCAGTCCATCGACGCCGTCAACCCGGAACTCGTCGGGCTGATGGAGTACCGCACCGCGGCCATCGTCGAGACGGCCAAGGGCATCACCATCAACCTGGCGATCCGTCTGGGCCTCACCACCCTGGCGGGCCTGGTCGCCCTCGTCGCGGTCGCCTTCACCAGCTGGCGCCTCACCCGCACGCTGCGCCGCCGGATCGGCGGACTCCAGAAGCAGGCCGAGGACCTCGAGAACGCCCTGCCCGAGGTGGTGGAGCGGCTCGGCAACGGCGAGCAGATCGACGTCGAGGAACACGCCCGCGCGATCGAACGCGACCCGTGGTCCCGCACCGAGGACGAACTCGCCAAGCTCGGCGAGGCGTTCAACCTGGCCCGCACCAGCGCCCTGCAAGCCGCCGTCGGCCAGGCCGAACAGCACCGCGCCTACGAGCGGCTGCTGCAGCGCATCGCCCGCCGCACCCAGCTGCTGATCGGTCAGCAGCTGAAGAAGCTCGACGAGTTGGAACGCAAGCACGAGGACCCCGAGATCCTCGACGGCCTGTTCGACCTCGACCACCTCACCGCGCGCCTGCGCCGCTACGAGGAGAACCTGGTCATCATGGCCGGCGGCACCCCGCACCGGCGCTGGCGCAAGCCCGTCCCGCTGCTGGACGTGATGCGCGCCGCCCAGGGCGAGGTGCAGGACTACCGACGGGTCGTCATCGACCTCGACGGCAGCCCCTGGGTGTCCGAACGCGCCGTCGGCGCCGTCGCCCACGTGCTCGCCGAACTGATCGAGAACGCGCTCAGCTTCTCCCGCCCGCCGAACCCGGTCGAGGTCCGGGCCGGCCGGGTCAGCCGCGGCGTCGCGATCGAGATCGAGGACCGCGGCCTCGGCATGGACGACGAGCAGATCGACGAAGCCAACCTGCTGATGACCCGTCCGCCCAAGGCCGACGTGCTGGCCCGCGGCGACGACATCCGCCTCGGCTTCTACGTCATCGCCCGGCTCGCCGACCAGAACGGCCTGCGGATCGAGTTCCGCCAGTCCGCGTTCGGCGGCACCCGCGTCGTGGTGCTCGTCCCCGACGAGCTGATCGTCCCCGCGCCGGACGCCCGCCCGAGGCTGGTCGCCGCGCCGCAGCCCGGCGGCCTGCCCACCCGGTCCCGCGGCCAGGCGCTGGCCGCCGCGACCTCGCTCGCGCAGACGCCCGACCAGGAGAACGCGCTGCTGGAGCTGCACGCGGCTCCCGAGGAGTCGTCGTACCCGCCGGCCGGCGACCGGTACACGCCGCCGGCCGCGCCCTACCAGCAGCAGGCCGACGCGCCCTACCCGCCGATCGAGACCGCGTACACGCCGATCACGTCGATCGACGCGCCGTACCCGCCGACCGAGGCGCCGTACGCCGCCGCCGACCCGTTCCCGCAGCACGAGCTGTACGGCGGGCCGGACGAGGACCGCGCCCCGGCCGCCCACGCGCACCCCTTCCCCGCCGAACTGCCGCCCGCGCCGGCCACGCCCGCCCCGTACGGGGTGCCCGCGCAGTACCGGCCCGCCCCGGCGCCGCCGGCCCCGGCCGTACCCGCCCCTGCTGTGCCCACCCCGGCTGCGCCCGCCCCGTACGTGCCGCTCACGCCGGCACTGCCGGGCGCCGAGCCGCCGCTGCCGCGCCGCGTCCGCCAGGCCAGCCTGGTCGACGAGCTGCGGATCGACCCGGCCACCGCGCCGGCCGCCCCCGCTCCGCCGCGCTGGGACGAGAACCCGCTGTTCCGACCGGCCCCCCGACGGGCCGGGGCGGCGGTCGGAGCGTTCCAGCGGCGGTCCAGAGAGGCGCGGGCCGAAGCCGCCAAGTCGAACGCGGACACCACACCGCAGCCCGACGGCCGGCCCGAGCCCGGCGACACCTGGAACACCCCGACCATCCCGATGAGAGAAGACCGGTCATGACGCGCACAACCTCCACCCACCAGGACCTCGACTGGCTGCTGGACGGCCTGGTGGACTCGGTGGCCGGGACGAGGCTCGCCGTCCTGCTCTCCGACGACGGTCTGGTGGTCAGCCACTCCCGCACCATCGAACGCCCTGACGCCGAACGCCTCGCCGCCATCGCCACCGGCCAGCAGAGCCTGGCCCGCGGCGTCGGCCAGCTGTTCACCGGCGGCACCGTCCACCAGGTGATCGTCGAACTCGCCGACCTGTGGCTGTTCGTGATCGCCGCCGGCCAGGGCACCCACCTCGCCGTCGTCGCGTCCCAGGACGTCGACGCCGAGGTCATGTCGCTGGCCATGCACAACCTGGTCCAGCAGGTCGGCCAGAAGCTCAGTACCCCGCAGCGCGGCGACTTCGACGCGTTCGCCGCCCGGGGCGGGCAGCGCGGGTGAGCCCCTACTGGGACGACGACGAGCACGACGACGGCGCGGACAGCATGGTCCGCCCGTACACCATCACCAGCGGCCGCACCGCGCCCGAGCGTGACGACTTCACCCTCATCACCCTGCTCACCGCCGTGACCGAGCCGGTCGACGCCCACGGGGCGCCGGTCCGGCCGGGCCGGCTGCAGCCCGAGCACCGGCTGATCCTCAACCGGTGCCGGACCCCCGCCGCCGTCGCCGAGGTCGCCGCCGACCTCGACCTGCCGGTGTCCGTGACCAAGATCCTGCTCGGCGACCTCGTCGAACAGGGCCTCCTGACCGCCCGGGCCCCGATTTCGGTGGCCCGGGCCTCGGGCGGCGCAGACCGCGGCCTGCTCGCCGCCGTACGTGAGGGACTGAGGAGACTGTGAGATGACGACCACCCAGGCGGGAGCCGCCGCGGTCAAGATCCTGGTCGCCGGCGGCTTCGGCGTCGGCAAGACCACCCTGGTCGGCGCCGTGAGCGAAGTCGCTCCGCTGCGCACCGAGGAGTACCTCACCACCGCCAGCGTCGGCGTGGACGACCTGGCCGGCGTCGACCAGAAGACCACCACCACCGTCGCCCTGGACTTCGGCCGGATCACCGTCAGCCCCGAGCTGGTGGTGTACCTGTTCGGCACGCCCGGCCAGGAACGTTTCTGGTTCATGTGGAACGACCTGGTCAACGGCGCGCTCGGCGGTGTGGTCATCGCCGACACCCGCCGGCTGGAGAGCAGCTTCGCCTCGATCGACTTCTTCGAGAGCCGGGGCATCCCGTTCGTGGTCTCGATCAACTGCTTCCACGGCGTCAACACCCGCTCCGACGAGGAGATCCGGGCCGCGCTCGACCTCGACCCGCACGTCCCGATGCTGGTCGGCGACGTCCGCGAGCGGAACTTCGGCCGGGACGTGCTGCTCTCCCTGGTCGACCACCTGATGGCGCTGCCCGTCGGCTGAGACCTTCCTTTCCGGGCCCCAGCGCCCACTCCCGCCCAACCCCCGAACCCACTGGAGATGACCATGGCTACACCCCTGCGTGTCCTCGTCCACGGCGGCGGCATCGGCGGACTCACACTCGCTGTCGCACTCGCCCGCCGCGGCCACAGCGTCGAGGTCGCCGAGCTCCGCGAGCAGTTCGACGCGCTCGGCGTCGGCATCATCCAGCCCTCCAACGCCCTGCATGTGATGCGCGAGATCGGCATCCTGGACGACTGCCTGGCGGTCGGCTTCGAATGGGAGGTGCTGACCATCTGCGACCCGGCCGGCCGGCCCGTCGCGAAGATCCCGCAGCCGCGGATGGACGAGGCCCCCGCCAACAACGGCATACCCCGCCCCGCGCTCGCCCAGGTGCTCGGCCGGGCCGCCACCGAGGCCGGCGCCCGCGTCCACTTCGGCACCACCATCACCGAACTCGCCGACGACGGCGCGGGCGTGGACGTCACACTGTCCGACGGCAGCACCGGCCGCTACGACCTGGTGGTCGGCTTCGACGGCATCGGCTCCCCGCTGCGCACCCGCCTGTACGGCGACCGCTTCCGCCCCGAGTACACCGGCTTCGCCAACTGGCGGGTCACCCTGCCCCGGCGGGCCGACCTGCAGGGCGTGCTGATGAGCACCGGCAACCTGGCCGCGAAGGCGCTGCTCACCCCGATCACCGACGAGCTGATGTACCTGGGCTCGGTGTTCGCCGAGGCCGAGGACTTCCGCCCCGACCCGGAGCGCGCCCACGAGCAGCTCACCGAGCGGCTGGCCGACTTCTCCGGCCCGGTCGCCGAGGCGCTGGCGCAGATCACCGACCCGTCCACCGTCGTCTACTCGCGGATCTCCCAGGTCACCGTGGACGCGCCCTGGCACGTCGGCCGGGTGGTGCTGGCCGGCGACGCCGCGCACGCCTCCACCCCGCACCTGGCGCAGGGCGCCGCGATGGCCGTCGAGGACGCCCTGGTGCTCGCCCAGGAGCTGGACGCCACCGAGGACGTGGCCGCCGCCCTCCAGGCCTGGGAGGACCGCCGCCGCCCGCGGGCGATGTTCGTCCAGTCGCTGTCCCGGGCCATCCTCAAGCAGGAGACCGGTACGCCCACCACGCCGGAGGAGGACGAGCTCCTCAAGATCGGCATCCCCGGCGCCGCGCACGTGCTGGTCAAGCCGTACTGATATCCCACGGGCACGGGGCGGGGCCGGGCAGCGACTGCCCGGCCCCGTTCGTTCGTCAACGCCCCTTGACGCAGGTGATCCAGCGGTTGGCGGCCAGCGCGTCGTTCTGCTCCCGGCGCGGCGCCCGGGCCAGCCCCGCCGCGTGGTCGAACGGGGTGCGGACGGTGGTCGCCCAGCCGAGCGCGTGCAGGTGCGCCGCGGTGTCCGGGCGGGGCCCGGGTGCGAACAGCGACAGCAGATCGAGGCCGATCCTGGTTCGGGCGGCCTCGTACACCGGGCTGGAGCGCACCTTGGCCGCCTCCAGACCGAGCTTGACCTCGTACGCCAGCGTGGAGCCCGGCGCGCTGAGCTCGTCCAGCGTGCCCGCGACCCGCAGCTCGGCCTCGGCGGGCAGGTACAGGAACAGCCCTTCGGCGAGCCAGGCGACCGGCAGCCGCGGATCCAGCCCCGCGTCCGTCAGCGCCTGCGGCCACGGGCCGCGCAGGTCGACCGGCACGGTGCGGCGGCAGGCCGACGGGACGGCCTCCAGCTCGTCCAGCACCCGCTGCTTGAAGGCCAGCACCTCCGGCCGGTCCAGCTCCCACACGGTGGTGCCGGGCGGCCAGGGCAGGCGGTGCGCGCGCGAGTCCAGGCCCGCGCCGAGCAGCACCACCTGGCGCACCCCGGCCCGGGCGGCCGTCATCAGGTGGGCGTCCAGCACCCGGGTGCGCAGCGCGAAGTAGCTCGCCAGCCGGCCCCACAGCGGGTCGCCCGGGGCGATCTCGTCCGGGTGCCGCGGCCAGTCGGCGCAGCCCGGGTCGGCGCGGACGAAGTGTTCGGCGAACTGGTCGACGGCCAGCGCGTCGGGCCGGCGGGCCTCCAGCGCGCGGGCGTGCGCGACCAGCAGTGCGGTGCGGCCGACGCCGGCGGTGACGCCGGGGTCGTCCAGAACGGTGGCGCTCATGGTCACGACTGCCCTGCCCGGGCGGTAGCGGTGGCCAACTCCGGCAGGACGAAGGGGCGTTCGTCCGCGAGGTCGGTGATCCGGGCGCCGTACACCTTGGCCATGAAATCCAGGATGTCCTGGTCGGCGAGGTGCAGCGAGGCGGTGCAGTCGCGGAGCACGGTGAGGTGGAAGCCGCGCTGGAAGGCGGTGCGGGCCGTGGAGTCGACGCACACGTCGGTGAACACGCCCGCCAGCACCAGGTGCTGGATGCCACGGGAGCGCAGGTACGGCTCGAACGCGGGGTCGAGGAAGGCGTCGAAGCAGGCGAGCTTGGTGAACACCGCCTCGTCGGGCCGGGGCAGGGCGGCGTGGAACTCGGCGCCCCAGCTGCCCTCCAGGCACTTGGGGCGCTTGCCGAGCGCCGCGTCGCGCCGCTGCCAGGCCGGACCCTGGTGGGCTTCGTCGCCGAGGAAGCGGACGAACAGCACCTCGACGCCGAGCGCGCGGGCCCGGTCGACGGCGGTGGCGGTGCGCTCGGCGACCCGGGCCAGGCGGGCCGGATCCCCGGGGAAGCGGGCGGCGGCGACCTCGCCGGCGCAGAAGTCGTTCTGTACGTCGACGACCACCAGGGCCGTCGGTGTGGCGGTGGTTGTGGCGGTGGTACTCACCGGGCGCCCGCCCGATCGGTGCCCGAGGAGGCGGCGACGCGTGCCGAGCCGGACCTGGCGGCGGGCACGAAGGGCTTTAACGCCACCCGGAGCTCGCCCAGCACCGCGTCCACCACCTCGGTGGTGCCGGCGGTGCCGCCGAGGTCGGGCGTGCGGGCCCCGCGGGCCTGGGCGGCGGCCAGCGCCGCCTCGACGGCGGCCTCGGCGCCCGGACAGTCCGCGTGGCGTTCGGCGATTCGGGCGGCGGCCCGGACGGTGGCGACGGGGTTGACCACGTCGAGGCCGGCCAGCGCGTCGGCCGAGCCGTGCACCGTCTGGTACTCGGTGAGGCCGTTCAGCTCCGGGTGGAGGTTCACGTTCTCGGTGCAACGATTCTCCTGCCGCTCCGAGCCGTACCGGTCGAGCAGCACTACGTGCATGATGTCGGCCCATTCGTTGCCCGCGACCAGCACGGTGCGGTCCTCCGGGCCGTTGGTGATCAGATTGCGGTTGACCGTGTCGGGCTGGAACAGCGTGATCTCGATGCCGAGTTCGGCGGACAGGTCGGCCGCCCAGTCGTCCAGCGCGCCGTCCAGCAGGTGGAACTTGTAGGCCATCTGCACCCGCGCGGGCCCCTCCGGCCACAGGTCGTGGGCCCGGCGGACCGCGTAGCGCACCACCTGTTCGGTGACGGCGCGGCTGAACTCCATGGTGCGCACCACCTTGCCGGGGGTGTGCTGGTTCTCGCCGGTGTAGAAGCCCTGGGCCTGGTCGCGGACCAGCAGCAGCCGGGCGCCGGCCGCGTCCAGCGGCTCGACCTTGACGGCGGCGAGGCGCTGGCGCACCAAGTACAGCGACTGGGCGTTGATCGCGGTGCGGAACACGGCCCGGACGCCGGCCGCCGCCTGCTCGCGGCAGAACTGCTCGTAGTGCGCGGCGTCCTGCGCGGTGATCCGGGTGATCTCGGCGGTGTCGGCGTACTCGGCACGCAGCGAGAGGTACGAGTGGTAGAGCCGCGGTGACCGCACCAACTCGGCCTCCACACCGTGCAGTCGGGTGATCCGGCGGAGCACCCGTTCGAAAACGGAGGCGAGGTCCGGGCCGGTGCCGTGGCCGACGGCCAGGGCGATGAGCGGTGCGGTCAAAACGGGCTCCTTCAAAAACGGAGGAAGAGGTCAGAGCGGATTCGGGACCAGGCGGTCGCCGGCGATGCCGACCTTTTCGGGCGAGTAGTAGTCGCGGATGCCCTGGGCCCATACCCGGACCGTGATCCGGTCGGTGGCATCCGGGCCGAAGGCGTCGAACAGGGCCTCGATATTGGGCTTGTCGAAGCCGATCGCGGTCATCAGGGCGAGGAAGCGGGGCCGTTCGATCAGGCCGTCGCCGTTCGGGTCACCGAGCGCGGCCAGCGCGTCGGCGAACACGGCGGCGGTGGCGCCGAACAACTCCGGATTGAGGACGAAGCCGCGGAACTCGGTGGGGGTGATCAGGCCGTTGCCGTCGATGTCCAGCGTCTTGGCCATCACCTCCCAGTAGTTGCTGATGCTGTCGGCCAGCGCCTGCCGGTCGGCCTCCGACGAGTCGCCGGCGACGGCCAGGACGCGCTCGGTCATCAGGTCGAAGTCCTCGGCGTCGAGCACCCCGTTGTCGTTGGCGTCGAACAGGGTGAACACCAGCGCGGCCCGCTGGTAGGCCAGGTGTGGCATGGACGGCCGTCCCTTCCTCACGGCGGCCCGGCCTCGGACGGCCGGACCTGCACCCCCGCATCGGGCGGCCGCCCGGCCGGGGCTCCCACTCTCCTCCATCCACAGGTGCCAAGTGGCCGAAAATGACGAGACATCACCCCCCGGGGTGATGAATTCGACGTGGGTGAGCTTGGTCACGCCCCGTCGGGCCCGAAATGGAGCTGACATGGCGTCAGATTCGGTACCGAGCTGCACCGGAGCGGTCGAAGAGTGTCGCGGGTGTGGTCGCGATCACGTCCGCAGCGGCCCTTCGCGGCGTACCACCGCTGGTCAGCGGGGGGACCGCCCCCCGCCCACGGGCCGGCCGAAGCTAGCATGGGGGCGCCTAGCTCTGGCTCTACCCTCGAAAGTTGAATTGTGACTGTCAACGACGACGTGTTCACGGACTGGAAGAACCGCGAGGAGCTCGCGGAGTCGATGATCCCGATCATCGGGAGGCTGCACCGCGAGCGGGACGTCACCGTCCTGCTGCACAGCCGCTCCCTGGTGAACAAGTCGGTGGTCAGCATCCTGAAGACCCACCGCTTCGCCCGTCAGATAGCGGGCGAGGAGCTCTCGATCACCGAGACCTTCCCGTTCCTTCAGGCGCTCACCGCCCTCGACCTCGGCCCGTCCCAGATCGACCTGGGCCTGCTGGCCGCCGCGTACCGTGCGGACGACCGCGGCCTGAGCGTCGAGGAGTTCACCGCCGAGGCCGTGGCCGGCGCCACCGGCGAGAACAAGCTGGAGCGCCAGGCGCCCCGCGACGTGGTCCTGTACGGCTTCGGCCGGATCGGCCGCCTGCTGGCCCGCCTGCTGGTCGAGAAGGCCGGCGGCCTGCGACTGCGCGCCATCGTGGTCCGCAGCGGCGGTGCCGACGACCTGGTCAAGCGCGCCTCGCTGCTGCGGCGCGACTCGATCCACGGCCAGTTCCAGGGCACCATCACCGTGGACGAGGCGACCAACACCATCGTCGCCAACGGCAACGCGATCCAGGTGATCTACTCGAACGACCCCAGCGAGGTGGACTACACCGCCTACGGGATCGACGACGCGATCCTGATCGACAACACCGGCCGCTGGCGCGACCGCGAGGGCCTGTCCAAGCACCTGCGCCCCGGCATCGCCAAGGTCGTGCTGACCGCCCCCGGCAAGGGCGACGTCCCGAACATCGTGCACGGTGTCAACCACGACACCATCAAGCCGGACGAGCAGATCATCTCCTGCGCGTCCTGCACCACCAACGCGATCGTCCCGCCGCTGAAGGCGATGGAGGACGAGTACGGCGTGCTCCGCGGCCACGTGGAGACCGTCCACTCGTTCACCAACGACCAGAACCTGCTGGACAACTACCACAAGGCCGACCGTCGCGGCCGTTCCGCGCCGCTCAACATGGTCATCACCGAGACCGGTGCCGCCTCCGCCGTCGCGAAGGCCCTGCCGGACCTCAAGGCGAAGATCACCGGCAGCTCGATCCGCGTTCCCGTGCCGGACGTCTCGATCGCCATCCTCAACCTGCAGCTGGCCCGCGAGACCACCCGCGAGGACGTTCTCGACCACCTGCGCGAGGTGTCGCTGACCTCCCCGCTGAAGCGGCAGATCGACTTCATCGACTCGCCCGACGCGGTCTCCAGCGACTTCATCGGCTCCCGCCACGCCTCCATCGTGGACGCGGGCGCGACCAAGGTCGAGGGCGACAACGCGATCCTCTACCTGTGGTACGACAACGAGTTCGGCTACTCCTGCCAGGTCGTCCGGGTCGTCCAGCACGTCTCCGGCGTCGAGTACCCGACCTTCCCCCGGTCGGCCGTCTGACGCACGCGCTCCGGTAGTTCCGCGGACCCCGTTCGGCCTTCGTGGCCGGGCGGGGTTCGTTTTTTGTCCGTCCGTCAACTCTTGCTCGTGGCGCGCTTCTTGGCGTAGGCGCGGGCGGCGCGGACGCGGTCGCCGCAGCGGGTCGAGCACCAGTGCCGGGAGGCGTGGGTGCGGACGTAGAACCTGCTGCACGGGGTGCCGCCGCAGGCCGCCAGCCGGTCGGCGTCCGGGCCGGTGAGCAACTCGGCGGCGTCGGCGGCGAGTTGGGCCATCGCGTGGTCGGCGATCCGGTCGGCCGGGTGCGGGAGGGCACGGTGCAGTCCCCGTTCGGGGTCCCAGTGCAGCAGTGGGGTGGACGGGGTGGTGGTGAGGGCGGCGTTGACTGTGGTGAGTGCTTTTGCCGGCGCCGGCTGCCCCGTGGTGCGGGCTTCGATCAACTCCCTTACCGCTGCGCGTAGTTCATGCAGTCGGTCGGTGCAGAACCGGTATATCCGGCCGCCGGTCGGGGCGAGCTCGTGGTCGATCAGCCAGGCGGTGGCCGCCTCCGGTGAGCCGAGCAGGTCGAGCGGGCCGGCAGGCAGGCTGAGCAGCGAGTTGGCGAAGTCCAGCGCCGGGTACTGCTCGGCGCCCGGGGCGGGGGAGTTGGTGTCGGTGCGCTGGCTCATGACCCTCATCGTAGAGGCCTTCCCCGCAGGTGAGGAGTGCTCTCGCCGTCCATTCTCACGGAAAAGCTTGCGGGTTGCCGTGATGGCCCGTTAGATTCCTCTCACGGTAAACCGCTTTCTCTCCCGTGAGGTGTGTCATGGCTGCTGTCCCCGCCGTCCAGGTCTTCGGAGGCCCCACCGCGCTCATCGAGTACGGCGGCCTGCGCCTGCTCACCGACCCCACCTTCGACGCCCCCGGCGAATACCCGCTCCCGCGCGGCGGCGCCCTGGTCAAGACCCACCCCGGCACCGCCGACCCCGCCACCCTCGGCCCGATCGACGCCGTCCTGCTCTCCCACGACGAACACCCCGACAACCTCGACCACAGCGGTCGCAAGTTCCTCGACGGCGTCCCCCTCACCCTCACCACCCGCGGCGGCGCGGAGCGCCTCGGCGGCACCGCGAAGGGCCTCGCCCCTTGGCAGAGCGTCGAGTTGACCGGCCGTGACAGCCTTCCCGTGACCATCGCCGCCGTCCCCGCCCAGCACGGCCCCGACGGCTGCGAGCCAGTCACCGGCGAGGTCATCGGCTTCGTCCTCACCGGCCCCGGCCTGCCCGTCGTCTACGTCTCCGGCGACAACGCCTCCCTCGACGTCGTCGAACGGATCGCCCAGCGCTACGCCCCCGTCGACACCGCCGTCCTCTTCGCCGGCGCGGCCCGCACCGGCCTGTTCGACAACGCCCTCCTCACCCTCGACAGCACCCACGCCGCCGAAGCCGCCCGCCTCCTGGGCGCCCGCCGCGTCGTCCCCGTCCACTTCGACAGCTGGGCCCACTTCACGGAGGGCCGCGAACCGCTCGTGGCCGCCTTCGCCACCGCGGGACTGGCCGAGGTCCTCGACCTCTCGCGATAGTCGGCCGATGAACACCATCGAACGTCTGCTGCCGCCCCTGAACGCCGACGAGCGCACCACGCTCGAAAGCTGGCTCGAGTTCCACCGCGTGACACTCGTCATGAAATGCGAGGGCCTGAACGACGAGCAGGCGGCCGCCACATCAGTGCCACCGTCCAACTTCACCCTGATCGGACTCGTCCAGCACATGGCAGAGGTGGAACGGAACTGGTTCCGCCGAGTCCTCGCCGGAGAACAGGCCCCGCCCATCTACGACCCGGAGGCCGACCCCGACGGCCCCGACGGCGGCTTCGACCTCGCCGAAGGCGCCACCCTGGCCGACGCCCTCGCCACCTGGCGTGCGGAGATCGCCCGCACCCGCGAGCTCTGCGCCGCCCGCGCTCTCACGGACACCGGCCGCTTCATGGATCAGGACGTCAGCCTCCGCTGGATCTACGTCCACATGATCGAGGAGTACGCCCGCCACAACGGCCACGCCGACCTCCTCCGCGAACGCATCGACGGCACCACCGGCGTGTAACCCGGCCCGGAGGCGCCGCCCAAGTCGCCTACCGCATTGGGTACTTGGACCCGGCAGGCGAACACGGTAGGCCGGCCGCCGACGACAGCGGGCAGGCCGTCCCCGGCGGCCGGGGACCATCCCGGCTGCCGAGCGTCTTGCGAATGAGACCGGGCGAGGTGATGTTGCCCTTCGGGCTCCGGCAGGTCAGGGGCAAGAGGCGGGAACAATCCCACCTCTTCGCTCCTGATCTGCCGGTCGCCGGGCAGCCTCGGCGAGCGCTTCCGCGAAGCCAACCGTTCCTAGCGCAGCGAGCGTGTGCAGTGCTGACATTCGGCGGCTGCCGCTCCAAGGACCTCCGGAAGGTGTGAGGAACGGTTCGACCAGCACGCTGGCAGCGTTGAACGGGCCGTGATCGAGGTACCGGAGTCCGCCTGAGCCGCAGAGGTACGTGGTCGCGCCCGTGACTGTTGCGAGATCAGCGAGCCGCTGCGAACGCTCGCGGCGGGTTGGGAGCTGACTGCTGCGGATGATCCGGCCGTGCCAGCCCAGTAGGTCGAGGAGGACCCTGGTGGAGTTCTCCGCCACGAACGAGGTGCGGTCGGAGCTGGCGAACGCCGTAAGTACGCGCTCCAGGACATCATTGACGTGCCGCCAGTGACGGCTGCGCCGGTAGCAGTGGCGGATCGCCTGTGCGGTCTGGTCACGGCTGCGCTGCTGGTTGATCAGTTGGGCGTCGCGGATCAAGGTGGCGCGGCCGTTGGGGAGATGGGTGGCCAGGCTCAGCCAGTGCTGCTGGCCGGGGCGGTCGAGTGGGGCGATGCGGGCGCGGTGCTGGTAGTCGCGGCGGGCGAACTGGACGTCGTCGAGGACGATCCAGTAGTCCGCCGCGAAGATCTTGGCAAGGGTGCTGAGCCGGGGCAGGAAGTTGGGCTGGTGGATCGCGCAGACCCCGCCCGGCCGAGGGGGAGGGTCAGTTGAGGAGGCGGCTGGTGAAGCCGTCTCGGACAAGAGCTTGGTAGGCGTCATGCACGTCCCCCGGGACTTCCTGCTCGACGGCGAAGCCGAGCTTCGGATACTCGATCACCCGCTGCAGGTCCCCGACGAGCATCTCGGCGACCTTGCGTTCGTCGCCCATGCCCTTGAGGTAGTCGTCGAAGTCGATCGGCTGGGAGGCGCACACGATCTCGATCTCGGGCCAGACCTTGCGGGTGGTGGCGTACGCGCGTCGTTCCATGTACGGCATGGCGATCAGCATCAGCGTGCTCGGGCGGATGCCGGCCTCGGCCATGACCTGGCGGGAGAGGGTGATGTTCTGGCCGGTGTTGGTGGCGTTCGGCTCGATGAGGATCTCGTCGGCCGATACGCCGAGGTCGACGGCGTGCTCGCGGAAGTGGACCGCCTCGCCGCGCGGGAAGCGTTCGGGGGCGGTGGGGTTTGGACCGCCGGAGAAGACCAGAATCGGGAAGAGGCCGGCGCGGAACAACTCGGCGCTGTAGGCGGGCACGCCCAGGTCGTGGCTGCCCAGGGCGATGGCCGCGTCGCAGGGTCGGAGCTGGTGGTGCATCTGGTGGTAGTCCCAGATCAGCTGGGCAGCCTCGCGCTGGTGGTCGGTCAGGCCGGGCTTGTCGTCGTACGTCACGCGCTCTCCCTGGTCACCGTGGCCGGGGGCTGGGCAGCCCACGGAATGAGGGTCTTAATGCCTTCGATAGAGCGGAGTTGGTGGCTGAGGCTGAACTGAGCCGCCACTGCCGCCGCTTGGTCGAGGACATGGAGACCATCATCTACGGTCGCCGGATCGGAGAGCAGGATGTGCCCGTGCGCGGTGTCCAGGCGCACGCGCTGCATCGGGGTGTCGGTCGTACCGGTGGCGCGGGCGGTGTCGATGAACTGCAGGGCGCGGGTCAGGTCGCCGGAGCCGCGGTACGCCAGGGCCAGCTTCTGTTGGGCGACGGACCAGTCGTCGGGCTCGCTGAGATCCTCGAAGTCGCGACTTGCGGCGAGCATGACCCGGGCCGCGAAGTCCTGGTTGCCGTCCTTGCTGAGCGCGGTCCCGACCCAGAGCCGGGCGCGGGCGCGGTCGCGGCGCGAGAGTCGCTCGTCGAGGGCGAGGGCCTCGTAGCGGCGGGCTGCGGCGTCCAGCTTGCCGGACATCTCGGCCACGACCGCCTGCGACAGTTCGATCTGTGCGATTCGGCGCGGAACGTCGAGCTGGGTGAAGATCTGACGGGCCTTGGCGTAGGCGTGCTGCGCGGACATCGGGCCGATGAGCACGCCTTGGTCGCGGTAAAGGTCGGCCTCCAGGACGGTGCTGCGGCCGAGCAGGTACAGCCCGCGGTCGTCCAGTTCATCGACCGGCCAGCGGGTGCTCCAACGGGAGAGCAGGCTGTGGGCGAAGCCGAAGTTCTGCCGGTTGAGCGCCACGACGGAGCGTTCCAGGTCTTCGGCCCAGGTCTCGTACTCCCACAGGCGCGGCCCGGCTGCCGTGATCCGAGGCGGATGGCCCGTGGCCTGGCCGGCCTCGGAGAGAAGCACCTCGAAGCGCATGTGGACAGCTGGCTCGGCCCGAGCGAGCACCGTGTCGAGGATGGCCTGGTTGTCGGGGTAGGGCTCGGTCTTGGCGCGGTGCTTCTCCCACTTGGCGACCGTGCGAGGAGCGACGCCCAGGTGCTCGGCGAAGCCCCGAACGCTCATCCGTAAGGCGGCGCGCAGAGCAGCGGCCTCAAGCCCAGTCCAACGGTGCACCGTCGCCATGTCGTTGCCTCCCTTCGCACACATCGAAGCACCGCAGACGCAGCCGGTGGGCCAGAAGTGCAGCGAAAGTGCAACAGGTGGTCATTCCCGCGAGGACCAGTTCGGCGGCACGCTCAAGGCATCCCTAACAACCCGTTTCCCACGGTGAAGGACGGTCTGCCCATGGAACCGCTGACCGAGCACCGCTCCCTCAACAGCCCCGTCGTCTACGGGTTCCTGCACCTGGTCAAGGCACCCGCCGGACGCGACGGCGCGCTCACGGCGGCGCTCGCCGAGTACTGCGGCCAGCACGAGCTGCTGCTCGGCGCCGTGTTCGTCGAGCGTACGGCACCGGCCCAGGGCGAGCGCTCCGCCGCCTTCACCGGTCTGCTCGATGTCCTGGCCCTCCCCGACACGTACGGCGTGGTCCTGCCCGCCGCCTCGCACCTCGGCCCGCGAACCCTCGCCACCGCCCGCAGCACGGGGCTCACCGAGGCCGGCATCCGCATCCTTCTGCTCCGTCCGCGCAGCCGAGGCCGTGACCCCGTCCCGACCTTCCCACCCTTGCCCAAGCGCAGCCGCGGCGACCGTGTACGAGAGGTCAGAGCCCGGCACGAGCACAGCGACTGGCAGGCATGGCCCGATGCCGACGACCTCGAGCAGCCCACCGGCACCGCCGAGGACCAACAGCTGGAGGAGTCATGACCAACGACGACATCCTGCGAGCGGTTTGGCCGCTCACACCGTTCGACGGTGCGGTGGGCTTCGCTCGTAGGCTCGTGATCGCCACCTTGCGCCTATGGGGCTTCGAACTGGGCGACCGGGCCGATGACGTGGTCCTGCTGGTCAGTGAACTGCTCACCAACGCGTTCACCTACGGTGGTGGCCAGCCCGTCACACTCGGCCTGTACGCCAGCCGCAGCGAGCACGCCCTGACCCTCGACGTGCTCGACGGAAGCAGCAACCACCCCGAACTCCGGACCGTGGCCGACGAAGCCGAGCACGGACGCGGCCTGTTCATCGTCGATCACCTCACGGCCGGCTGCTGGACCTCGCAAGCAACCGACCACGGCAAGCGGGTCGTGGCCACACTGACTCTGGCTGCCCAGCCGAGTGCCGCGCAACCGCAGCAACTTCGCCAGCGGATCCAGGCCGCGCGGCCCCGCCCCCTCGTCTTCCGCTTCTCCACCTGAGCTGGGGTAACCCGGCGAACACCGCAGCCGGGCCGATCGACGGCACTTCTTCGACATGTTCCCCCCACAGAGGATCAGCCGCCGACCAGCCCACCATCCGGGCACCGCCCCGACGCACCGATCGCCCACGGGCCATGTCGCCATGCCCGCCTGGCACTCCGGCTCGCAGGCAGCGCCCCCAGAGAAGGGCTACTTACATCGTGTCCTTGAGCTTCGATCCCCGGTGGTTGTCCCGATACGCGGCACAAGATCTGGTCGGCAACGCGGAGTCCTCCTGCGTCTTCTGCGGCATCGGCCGCGGCGAGGCGGAGGCCCACGTCATAGCCGAGACGCCGGACACCTTGTGCTTCCTGGACCACCTCCCAGCGACCTACGGGCACGTCCTCGTCGTTCCAAAGCAGCACTTCCAGGACCTGTTCGACATCCCCGAAAAGTTGTTTCAGCACGTCATGGCGACCGCGAAGCAGGTGGCGAACGCCCTGCGGGACTCCTGCGGCGCCTCTGGTATCAACCTGGTCCACGCCACCGGCCGGGCCGCTCACCAGACCGTCTTCCACTTCCACGTCCACGTCGTGCCGCGCTACGACGGCGATTCGATCATCGTCTTCCCTCGGCTGGCCGATCCGGCTCGCAAGCACGAGGTCGCACAGCGCCTGCGTACGGCCCTCAACAACCCGCTGCCGCCCAAGGCCGAAACAGAAAGCAGCTAACCGTGACGAGTTCACCGGACGACGCCGTCGCCCAGTTCACCGAACAGGGCTTCGTGCTCCTCAAGCGGGTCGTCCCCGACCGCGTCGTCAGCATGCTGGACACGGCCGTCCGCAGGCTCACCGACGATCGCGGCCCCGACCTGACGCACAGCTCGTTCAACACGAACCCGGCCCTGATCCACGTACGCGACGCCGCGAACACTATCGCCGAGTACCACCTGCTCTTCGAGTGCGGGGCCCTGATGTCCGTCCCCCACCGAATCCTCAACGGGTCGCTCCAGGTCCTAGGCACCGAGGTGCTGCGGCGGGGGATCTACCAGGAGGCCCACGAGCCGTGGCACCGCGACTCCGGGCCCTACCTGGAGCGTCCGTACGACGAGCTCAACGGACCGCTGCACCTCAAGGCCCAGGTGTTCTTCACCGACACGCGCCCCAAGGACAGCGGCAACCTCGTGCTCATTCCCGGCTCCCACCGGTGGCCGGCCGACCACAAGGACGACGCCTACTGGAAGACGGCGAACAACGCCCTCGCCCGGGGCGCGCTTCCCGAGGGCGCCCTGAGCATCCACGCGGCACCCGGCGACGCGGTCGTCTTCGGCAACACCATGTGGCATGCGGTACTGCCCAACCGGACCCAGGAGCGACGCAGCGCCATCATCCGCTTCGGGCAGGCGTGGCTGCGCCCGTACGACCACCCCTGCGACCCCGCCACCGCAGCCGGCCACCTCTCCGCCGAGAGCCGGCGGTTGCTGGGCTACCACTCGAACACGGTCAACCCAGTGGACCTGTACAAGGACCCGACGAGCACCGAGAGCTGGAGCGCGCGATGACCAAGTCGCCGCAGGTCGTCACCGTGCTCGGGGCAACCCGGAACTTCTTCAAGGTCGGCCACTACACGCTGCGCCGACTCGCCGCCGACGCACCGCAGCTGATGCTACGCCTGGCCATTCCGGAAGCCCGGATCGCCGGACGCGCCGTGAGCGACATCGACGTGCAGCTCCGGGACTGGGAACCGGCACAACCCGCCTCGCTGGTCGAGGCGTTGGCCGGGACGGACACCCTGCTGATGGTGCCTCCGATCGACCGGCGCGTCGACATCGGCGGGATGTACCTGCGGGCTGCGCAGAAGGCCGACGTGAAGGAGATCGTCTGTCTGGGCGTCCAGTTCACCCCGGGGCAGTGCACGATGGCCGACGAAGCGGCAGCGCTGGAAGCACTCCTGGAGAAGTCCGGGATCGCGTTCGACGTCGTCCAACTGCCCATGTTCCTGGAGAACATCCTTTACCAGTGCCAGTCGATCGCCGAGGCAGGGTCGTTCACCTTCCCCGTCGACGTCGACCGCCCGTTCTCCTACATCAGCTGCGACGACGCCGCCGAGCTGTTCTGCCGCAAGATCCTCTCTCCCGACTCGGTCAACCTGAGCGGTGCCCTGATGAGCCACCACGTGCAGGCGACCTGCGCTCAGTGGGCGTCGGCCCTCAGCGAGGTCTGCGGGCGGCCGATCACGTTCGCGAGTCAGACGGATGAGCACTTCGTGGCCAGCCTGGCCAAGTACGGGATGCGCCGCGAGGCCGCAGTGCAGGTCCTCGGCCTGTGGGAGCGGATCAGTTCCGACGGGGACGCCCTGGCGACCGGGAGCGCCGAGCAGCTCCTGGGGCGGCCCACGACCGACCTGGAGACGTGGACGAAGGCCCACACCTGCTGCTTCGGCCCCGCCTTCACCTCCTGCCCCCACCCGCACCCGCCCACGCAGCACATGTTCGGCCCCGCCTGAGAAGCGGGCGCGACCGGGAAGCGGCGCGGGCCCGCGCCGCACCACCTTCGCCGCCTCCCTCCTGCGGCCACGGCCGCGGGGGTACGACGGCGAGTTCGAGCAGAGGCATCCCGGCACCGGGACACGGCGGACGCTGTCCGCCCCTCGGTGCCGACCGAGACCACTGAGGACTTCTCCTATGACTCTCACCAACTGGGGCGGCAACGTCACCATCGCCGCCCGCGACGGCTGGACGCGCATCACGTCCCTGGAACAGCTGGAGTCGATGCTGACGCGCGAGGAAGGAACAGTGCGCGTCCTCGGGTCCAGGTTCACCTACCCGGCCCAGCTGCGGTGCCCGGACGGGACTCACGGCATCCTCCTGGACCTCCCCGGTCGCGGGGCCGGTCGGCTGCGGGGCGAGCACCTCTACGTCACCGGAGACACGCTGCTCGAAGACGTGTGGCGGGCGTTCGACAGCCACGGACTGGAACCGGCTGCCTGCCCGCCCGTGATCACGAGGCAGACGGTCGCTGGCGCCCTCGCCACCGGCACCCACGCGCAGGGTCTGTCCGGCGGTACCTTCTCCGACTGCGTGGCAGCCATCGAGCTCATGGACGGCACGGGCACCCTGCACCAGCTCACCCCCAGTGACGCCGACTTCGACGCTGCCATCCTCAACCTCGGGTGCCTCGGTGTGGTCGTCGGCCTGGAACTGCGCGGCCGACCGGCAAACAAGTGGCTCTGCACTCGTTTCACCGCCGCCGAGGACAGCCTGCCCGAGCGCTACGCCGCCTGGAACCGCGAATCCGCAGCTGCCAAGAGCTGGTGGTTCACCGAGCACCAGGTCGTGCATACCTGGCTCACCCACGACGACAGCTGGACGCCCACGGACTCCGCTGCCCAAGGTCCAGCCGACCTGGACCGCATCGTGGCACGCACCCGCCGTCAGTTGATGGCCGACATCGGCGACGGCCAGGGCCCGACACCGGCCGCACAGACGCTGGAGAAGTTCCTCGGCGCGACCGACTCCACGGGGACGTTCCACGAGATCTTCAAGAACGGCATCCCGGCTCCGCAGCTGAACATGGAGATCGCCGTCCCGCTGGACGCCGTGCCCAAGGCGTACGCCGGCCTCAAGGAACTCCTGCACGTCTCCCCGTACAAGCTGCACTACCCCGTCATCCTGCGCACTACCGGCCCTGCCCGCGGCCACCTGAGTCCCGCGCGGGCAGCCCAGGCCACGTACTTCGGCTTCGTGTCCTACATGACCGCCGAGGGGTTGATCGCTGCCGCGCGCCCGCTGTTCGACGACATCCAGCGCCTGCTCTACGGGCTGGGCGGAAGGCCGCACTGGGGCAAGTACTTCACCCCGGAATTGCTGCCCGCCTCCAACGCCGACGGCTTCCCCGAGTTCTGCCGCGCCGTCCGCAGGTTCGACCCGCGCCGACGCTTCGAGAACGACACCTTTTACCGAACGCTCGGGCTCTCCCCGGCACGCCCCCGGACCGATGAACCGGCGCCATCCGGAGGCTCCGGCCTGCCGAGCGAGCGGACGGAACCCTGCCCGGTCGCACCCGCAAGGCGCCAACAGTGAATCGCCCCAGCGCTACCGCCGTACTGTCGGTGCCGGTCCCCAGAATGGGCAGCATGACGAAGCCTTCCGCAGCGGCACCCGCTGTCGACTTTGCCGACGAGGCCGCCTACCTTGAAGCCGTCGCAAAGGCGCGAAAGGCCGCCGATGCCTACTACGGCTCCGGCGAGTCGGGCTTGGACGACGAGACATACGACCGGCTGCTGCGCGGCATCACCGCCTGGGAGGACGCACACCCTGGGCAGATCGCTGCCGACTCCCCGTCCCAGCAGGTCGCGGCAGGGGTGACCACTGGAGATGTCGAGCACAACGTCCCGATGCTCAGCCTGGGTAACGTCTTCTCGGACGAGGAGCTGACGGCATGGGCCGTCTCGCTGGAGCGGCGGCTGGGCGGGGCGGCGGTGGCAGGTTGGGCGGTGGAGCCCAAGCTCGACGGTGTGGCCTTGGCCGCCCGTTACCGCGACGGCCAGTTGGTTCAACTGGTCACCCGGGGCGACGGGACGACCGGGGAGGACGTGTCCCACGCCATTGGGGACATCGCCGGTCTGCCAATGACCCTGACCGAACCCGTCACGATCGAGGTGCGGGGCGAAGTCCTCATGACAGAGGCCCAGTTCGCCGCTGCGAACGCGCTACGGACCGTGCACGGCGCCACGGCTTTCGCCAACCGTCGCAACGCCTCCTCCGGCTCGCTGCGCGCCACGGACCGGGCCTACCGGATTGGGCAGACCTTCCTGGCCTACGCCGCGCTGACCGACCCCGAGCACACCGGCGATCCCACCCTCGCCGGGCTCACCCACACCCAGCTCGTCGCTCGCCTGGCCGCCCTTGGGCTGGGGACCACGGCCGACACCCCGGTCGCCACCATGGCCTGCACGACCCTGGACCAGGTCATGGACCGGGTACGGGAGATTGGCGCCCTGCGGGAAGGGCTCGACTTCGAACTCGACGGGGCCGTGATCAAGGCCGACAGCCCCGCCGACCAGTTCCGGGCCGGGATGGGCTCCCGTACCCCGTACTGGGCCACCGCCTTCAAGTTTCCGGCTGCCCAGAAGATCACTGTGCTGCGCGCCGTGGAGTGGAGCGTGGGCCGCACCGGCGTGATCGCCCCGCGCGCCGTCCTCGACCCCGTGGACGTCGCCGGCACCACCATCACCTACGCGACCCTGCACAACCCGGCCGACATCGCCCGCCGCGGCCTGATGCTCGGAGACCACGTCGTCGTCTACCGAGCCGGCGAAGTCATCCCCCGCGTCGAAGGCGCGGTCGCCGGCCTCCGTACCGGCAGCGAGCAGTCCATCGCCTTCCCCGAACTCTGCCCGCGCTGTGGCTCCAGCATCGACCGCAGCCAGGAGCGCTGGCGCTGTGAGCGGGGACGCGCCTGCGGCCGGACAGAGGCGATCCGGTACGCCGTCGCCCGTGACGCTCTCGACATCGACGGCATCGGCGAGAAGATCATCGTTCAACTCGTCGTCCAGGGATCGATCGAGGACTTCGCCGACCTGTTCACCCTCACCCGCGACCAGTTGCTCACCCTGGACCGCATGGGAGACAAGCGCGCCGACAACCTCATGGCCGCCATCGAGGCCGCAAAGACCCAACCCCTCAATCGGGTCTTTTGCGCCCTCGGCGTCCTGGGCACCGGCCGCTCCATGTCGCTGCGCATCGCCGCGCACTTCGGCTCCATGCAGGCCATCCGAGACGCCGATTCCGTCGCCCTGGAGCAAGTCGACGGCATCGGCGGCGAGAAGGCCCCAGTGATCGTGGCGGAACTGGCTGACCTCTCAACGCTCATCGACAAGCTCGTCGCTGCAGGCGTGAACATGGACCAGCCTGGTTTCGTCCCGCCCGCTACCGCAGATGCCAAAGCCGAGTCGACCTCCCAGCGGAACGGGAGCGAGCTGCCGCTGGCCGGGAAGACCGTGGTGGTAACCGGCGCGATGACCGGGCCTCTCTCGGACTGGTCCCGCACTGAGATGACCGAATTGATCACCAGGGCAGGGGGGCGCGCGTCCTCAAGCGTCTCGGCCCGCACCCATCTCGTCGTCGCTGGAGAGAACGCCGGCAGCAAGCTCGACAAGGCCAGGGCTCTGGGCATCGAAACCATCACACCTGAGGAACTCGCTCAGCGCCTCGCGGGGCATCTGACGTGAGCGGTCGATCTATTGGCCCGAAACGGATAGGTTCCTAGCTCGTTGATCCGGACGTGACGGATCTGGTCGGAGACGCGGCGGTTGCCGCCGTCCGCGCCGGCCCGGGCGAGAATCAGGTGCTGGACCCGGACGAGCAGCAGTGCGCCCGGCATGCTCTGCTCGATCGCGGGCCCGAAGACCTTGGCCTGGCAGGGTAGTTGGGGACACGCGCCATGGCTGGCGACCTGATCGCGCTGCTCCACAGGGGCGGCTGACCGAGCAGGGAGGGCCCTCCTACCGGCTCAGTGAAGCGGTGCAGAGGCATCTGTGAACAGGAGTTGGCGGCATGCGGCTTCACACGAAAAAGTCTCGGTCATTTGCCGCCATGAGGCCTCTTGAACCGCTTGACCCGGAAGGCTCGTCCGTCAGGAAGTTACTCGCAGTCGGGAGCCCGAATGATGAGGGAAGAGCGCCTCAAGATCCTCGGCGCGGAAACAGTTGCGGCCATCCACCGCCGCGTGGCGGCCGCGCCGCCACCACCACCTGAACTGATCGCCGAACTGCGTCCGATTCTGGCCCCTGCAATGGAAGCCGTCCTGGCACGGGAGGCCGAGGCGGCACGTCGGGGGCGGGATGGCAGAGGCTTCACGCCGCCTGACACTGTCTTCGGTGGCTGACGTCCGCGCACGGTTTCCGGCCAGCTGGGGGTGACGGTTCGGGATGCCAGAATTGCCCCGGTTGGTGGGTTGGGCATGAGGAGGCGTGGGGTTCGTGGGAAGTGGGCGGCGGAGCAGGGAGGTTGTGGGGCGGGCTGAGGGGTTGCGGGGGGCTGCCGCGGGGGTGGTGGCGGCGTGGGGGGCTGCGGTGGGGGCTGTGGTGGAGGCGCATGGGCGGATTTTTTGGGGGCTGGTGCGGGGGGAGTTGGAGGGGATACCGGTTGAGCGGTTGAAGGAGGTGACGGAGGGGCGGTTGCAGACCGGGGTGCTGGCGGGGGCGGGGTACCGGACGGTTGCGCAGGTGTGTGGGGCGAGTGCGCAGGAGTTGGTGCGGATTCCCGGGATCGGGGGGTCTACGGCAAGTCAGTTGGTGGGGGCGGCGCGGCAGATTGCCGAGGCGGTGGAGCAGAGTACGGCGGTGCGGATCGATCCCGTGCGGCCGGACGGGGACAGTACGGAGTTGCTGATCGCGTTGCACCGGCTGGTGGTGGCCGGGCCGGGGGCGCGGCGGGCGGCGGACGAGGCGAGGGAGTTGGAGGCGGTGCTGGCGGGGCCGTTGGGGGCGGCCGGGCCGGCGTGCGGGTGGGTGAGGGGGCTGGTGGCCGGGGCCGGGCGGCGGGAGGAGGCGCGGCGGGCGGTCGAGTTGTTGGAGGAGAAGGTCGGGGCGGCGGAGGCCGACGGGGTGCCGCTGCGGTTCGCGCAGGCGGGGGCCGATCTGTTGCGGCCGGGGGCGGGGGAGGTGGAGGTCTGGGTCGAGTTCGAGCACCGGGCCGCGGAGTTCTACGCCGAGCTGGCGCTGTTGGTGGAGGAGGGCAGGGTCGGTGGCGTCGAGAGGGGCGCTTCCGAGGGCCATCTGCCGGACGCGCTGGCCGAGTTGGTGCGGGCGGAGCGGCTGGACGATGCCGGTTGCACGGTCTCGTTGCGTGGTTATCAGGCGTTCGGGGCGCGGTTCGCGCTGGCCCGGAAGCGGGTGATGATCGGCGACGAGATGGGTCTGGGGAAGACCGTGCAGGCGCTCGCCGTGCTGGCGCATCTGGCGGCGGCGGGGGAGCGGCACTTCCTGGTGGTGTGTCCGGCGTCCGTGCTGGTCAACTGGCAGCGGGAGACGGCGAGTCGGACGATGTTGGCCGCGTATCGGTATCACGGTCCGGAGCGGGAGGACGCCAGAGGAAAGTGGCTGGCGGAGGGGGGTGTGCTGGTGGCCACGTACGAGTCGCTGCGCACGCTGCCCGAGGATCCGGTGGCCGCGCTGGTGGTGGACGAGGCGCACTTCGTGAAGAACCCGGCCGCGCTGCGCACCCGGCTGGTGGCGGAGTGGGCGGGGCGGACGGAGCGTGTGCTGTTCCTGACGGGCACGCCGATGGAGAACCGGGTGGAGGAGTTCCGCACCCTGATCGGTCATCTTCAGCCGGAGTTGCTGGCGGAGCTGCCCACGGGGCTGGGCGTGGCGGGGTCGGTCGCGTTCCGGCGGGCCGTCGCGCCCGCGTACCTGCGGCGCAACCAGCAGGACGTGCTGACCGAACTGCCGGACGTGGTGCGGGTGGACGAGTGGGACGAGCTGTCCGGGCCGGATCGGGCCGCGTACGCCGCGGCCGTCGCGGAGGGCAACTTCATGGCGATGCGGCGGGCCGCGTACGCGGAGCCCGCGCATTCGGCGAAGTTGCGGCGGTTGCGCGAGCTGGTGGCGGAGGCGGCCGAGAGTAACCACAAGGTGGTGGTGTTCTCGTACTTCCGGGAGGTGCTGGGCACGGTCGGGGAGGCGCTGGGGGACGTGGTCGCCGGCACGATCTCCGGGGCGCTGGCCGCCGAGGCGCGGCAGGAGTTGGTGGACGAGTTCACCGCCGTGGACGGCCATGCGGTGCTGCTGTGCCAGATCCAGGCGGGCGGGCTGGGTCTGAACCTGCAGGCGGCGAACGTGGTGGTGCTGTGCGAACCGCAGCTCAAGCCGACGCTGGAGGACCAGGCGGTGGCCCGGGCCCAGCGGATGGGTCAGATCCGCCGGGTCCGGGTGCACCGGCTGCTCGCCACCGACAGCCTGGACCGCGGTCTGGTCGAACGGCTGCGCGGCAAGGCCGAGTTGTTCGACAGCTACGCGCGGCGCAGCGATCTCGCCGAGTCGGCCCCCGAGGCGGTGGACGTCTCGGACCGCGCGCTCGCGGTGAGGATCGTGGAGGACGAGCAACTGCGGCTGGCGGCAGCGGAGTAGGAGTCACAGCCGGACCAGCATCTTTCCGGTGTTGGCGCCGGTGAGCACGCCGAGGAAGGCGTCCACGGTGCGGTCGAGGCCGTCCAGCACGGTCTCCGGCGCGATCACCCGGCCGGAGGCCAGGTGCGGGCCGAGCAGGGCGTACAGCTCCTCCTGGGCGTCCATGTGGTTGCGGACCAGGAAGCCTTCGAGGCGGATGCTGCGGCCGACCAGTTCGAACAGGTTGTGCGGGGCGGCGGGCGGTTCGGTGAGGTACTGGCCGATCGCGCCGCACCAGGCGATCCGGCCGAAGTCGCGCATCGAGTTGATCGCGGCGGACAGGTGGTCGCCGCCGACGTTGTCGAGGTAGACGTCGATGCCGTCGGGGGCGGCGGCGGTCAGCAGGTCGGCGACCGGGCCGTCGTGGTAGTCGAACGCGGCGTCGAAGCCGAGCTGTTCGGTGAGGAAGGCGACCTTCGCGGGGGAGCCGGCCGAGCCGATCACCCGGCGGGCGCCGAGCAGCCGGGCCAGCTGACCGGCGGCGGTGCCGACGCCGCCGGCCGCCGCGGAGATGAACACGTCCTCGCCGTCGGCCAGGTGGGCGACCCGGGTGAGGCCGACGTACGCGGACAGGCCGGTGCCGCCGAGGACGCCCAGGTACGCGCTGAGCGGGACGCCCGGCAGATCGGGCAGCACCCGCACGTCCTCGCGGGTCACCACGGAGTGGGTGCGCCAGCCGTGGCGGTGGAGCACCGCCGTGCCGACGGGGAGCGCGGCGCTGCGGGACTCCACCACGCGCCCCACCGTCCGGCCCTCCATCGGGGCGTTCAGTTCGTTGCCGCCGTCGGCCTCCTCCATCATGCCGAGCATGTACGGGTCCACGGACAGGTAGGCGTTCTCGACCAGCGCGCTGCCCTCGGTGAGCGGCGGCAGTTCGTCGTCCACGAAGGCGAACTGATCGGCGGTGGGCAGTCCGGTCGGACGGGCGAGCAGGTGGACGGCCCGGGCGTGGCGGGTGGCGGTGCTGGACATGGTGAACGCTCCGAGAGATGAACGGGGTTGACGAGGAGAAACGCTAGGGCGGGCGGTGCGGCCGTGGCAGAGCCCGGCGTTGATGGCAGCCCGCGATCCATGAGCGGCGTTCATGCCTGGATGCCCCCCAACGAAACCCGCCCGCTGTTCGTGGTGACGGGTGAGAGGCGAGGAGAGGGGGAAACGTGGCCGAATGGGCGGATCAACTCACCGAGTTGGTGGCGACCCGGGGCGCCGAACTGCAGCGCTACGGCTTCCTGTTGACGGGAGACCGGGCAGAGGCGGCGGACCTGGTCCAGGAGGCGCTGGTGCGGGTGTTCGCGCGCCCGCGACGCGCCTGGCGGCTCGGGGAGATCGAGGGGTACGTCCGCCGCACCATGCTCAACCGCTACCTGGACCTGTACCGGCGCAGAGCGCGCTACCGCGCGCTGGTGCCGCAGCTGGCCGAGGACCCGGTCGGCCCGGACGGCAGCGAACAGCTCGCGGACCGGCTCCAACTGGTGGTCGCGCTCGGCGCGTTGTCGCCGACCCAGCGGGCCTGCGTGGTGCTCCGGTACTACGAGGACCTGCCGGTGGCGGCGGTCGCGGAGCGGCTCGGGCGCCGCGAAGGAACGGTGAAACGACACCTCAGCGACGCGCTGGAGCGGCTGGGTGTGGCACTTACGGACACTTGTCGAGAACTTGGGGAAGGTGTGAGCGCATGAACCCGGAAGACCTTCGAAGGGGCCTGCCTGAGGCGGCCGACCTGGCCGGACCGCTGCAGGTGGACACCGAACGGCTCACGCGGGCGGTCCGCCGACGCCGCAGGACGCGCTCGGCGCTGACGGCCGGGGCCGTCCTGGCGGTGGCGGGCGCCGTCTTCACCACGGTGGGGCCGACCGGGCCGGCGGGCCCGGCGGTGGCCTCGCCCGGAGCGGGCGGAGCAGGGGCGGCGTCCGCGCCGTCGACCGACACCGTGTTGGGTCAGAAGTGCGGCGAACCGCTGAAGGCCGAGGGCGTGGCACCCGACATCGCCGGGTTCTCGATGTCGGTGAGCTCCGTCGAGCGGGTGAGCAACGAGACGGGTCCGGCCATCGACGCCGCGCTCAGCGCGGAACGGGCGGTGGGCATGGGAGGCAGTCCGGGCCCGGCCCTGGAGGTGCTGTACCTCAAGGACGGCGCCGTCGTCGGCGGCGGGTTCACACTGATCGGGCGGGGCGATCCGCCGATGAAGGGGACCCTAGGGGGCCAGACGTGGCTGCTTCGGGTGGGCGAGCCGTTCGCCATGAAGCTGCGCGAGCAGAACACGCTGTGCCCGTCCGTGACCTGGCCGCAGATCTGGGCGCACCCGGGTGACTACGAGGTGGTGCTGACGCTGCCCGCGGCGGTCGATCCGAAGGAGAGCAAGGATCGGACCGTGATCGCCCGGTCGCCGCTGACCCGCTGAGGTGGGACGTCCCCCGGTCCGGCGGCCGGGGGACGTCGCGGAACCGGGTCCCGCCCGGGCGCGTCCAAGGCCTGTCCGGTTGGGGTCTGGGAGGAGTGGGCGGGGATGGCTGCGGCACGGCGGTACTGGTTCGCGTTGATGGTGTGCGGGGCGCTGCTCGCACTGTCCCTGCCGCTCTATCGAACGCCGGCTCGGTTCTGCGGGCCGGAAATCCCAGCGGTGGAAGGGGGGTTCGGGTGCGTCGCACCGTACGCGTCGCCGGAGGGGATTCTGGGCAGCTACGCGCTGGCGCATCCCGGAAGGGTCCAGCTGTACTGGCTGGCCGCGCTGGTGATCGGCAGCTGCGCGCTCGGATGGTGGTACCGGCGGGCGGGGGCGGGCCGGCGGGCCGTCGTGGGGGTGCTGGTCGCGGTGCTGCTGGCGGCGGCTACGACGGGCCTGACCTGGGCGGACTGGCACGGTTTCCGCTCGCCGTTGGCCTGGGCGGAGACACCGATGCTGATGGTGTTCAACGGGGCCACGCCGCTGCTGGTGATCGCCCCCGTGCTGCTCGCGCTGGCGGTGGCCGAGCGTAGTGCCGGGCTGTTCGCGTTCGCGGTCGGATTCGGCGCTCTGGCCTACGTCTTCGCCACCCGCGACTCCTTCGCCGTGATGCACGATCTCGGCGTTCCGGTCGATGTGTTCAGCGACCCGGCGGGAATCCGGCAGTTGCTGAACCTGGCGGTACCGGCCGCCGTGCTGCTCCTCGCGGCGGGAGCCGCGTACGGCGTCGGTGCGGTGGGTCGGCGCCGGCCCTGACGCCGTACGCTGCGGAGGTGGCAGAGGATCTTCTTCCGCAGGAGCTGCGGGTGTTGGTGGCGGTGGCCGAGAGCGGTGGGTTCACGGCGGCGGGGGAGCGGCTGGGGCTGACGCAGTCGGCGGTGTCGCACGCGGTGCGGGGGTGCGAGCGGAAGTTGGGGGCGGTGCTGTTCGAGCGGGGGCGGCGCGGGGCGGTGCCGACGGCGGCGGGGGAGCGGGTGGTGGGGCACGCCCGGCGGATTCTGCGGCTGCTGGCGGCGCTGCCCGGGGAGGCGCGGCAGGGGGAGCCCGGCGGGCCGCGCGGGCCGGTGCGGATCGTCGCGTTCCGGAGTGCGGCGGGGCGGGTGCTGCCGGCGGTGCTGGCCCGGCTGGCGGTCAGTTGCCCGGAGTTGGAGCCCGAGGTGCGGGTGGTGCGGGACTTGGGGCGGGGCACCGCGGGGGAGGTCGCCGACGGCCGGGCCGATCTGGCGCTGGCCACGATGGGTGCGGCGATTCCGCGGGGGCTGGTCGCGGTGCCGCTGTACCGGGAGGGCTACGCGCTCGCCCACCAGCAGGGGCATCCGGATCCGCGCAGTCTGCCGCTGGTCGACTGGGACGAGAACTACGGCTCGTACACGGCCGATTGGTGGCGCCGGCAGGACTGGATCCCGTCCGCGACCATCAACGTCTCCGACGACACCGTGGTGCTGTCGCTCGCCGCGCAGGGCCTCGGGATGGCGATCATGCCGATGCTCTCCCTGGACCGGCTGCCCGACGGGCTGGCCGTCACCGATCTCGGCGCGGAGCGTCCGTCCCGGGAGGTCGGCTACGTCACCACCCCCGAGCTGGCCCGGACGGCCGCCGTGCGGGCGGTGGTGCGGGAGTTGCGCGCCGCCCCACTGCCCGCGGGCGCGAGCGCGGTGCGCCGGTAGAAGGGGGGCGTCCCGCCGCCCGTAGCGGGGGCGCCCGGCCCGGGAGAGAGGTGGGCCGGGTGGGCGGCGGGACTGGAGTGACGAACCCCGCAAATGAGTCTTCCGGGGCGTGCTCACGTCCCACTAACGTCCCGCTGACGTGCAGGAACAGCCGTGGAATATGGTTGACTTGACGCGTGGTCGATGGGCGGGGGAGGGTACGCCGGGGCAGCTGCCGGGCGGCCCGGTGAGGCGACGGGGGTGGCCATGAGAGCGCTCGCCGAGGTGCGGGACGATCCGCTGACGGACGGCGACGTGGTGCTGCGCAGGCCGCTGCCCGCGGACGCCGCCCTGGTGCACCGCGGCACCCACGATCCGCTGGTGCGCGAATTCCTCCAGGCGGTGATCCCGCACCGGGACCTGGCCGCCGCCGAGCGCTGGCTGACCGAGATCCCGCCGATGCTCTGGGAGACCGGACGGGCCGCCTACTTCACCGTCGAGGAAGCCGGAGGAGCCGTCGGCTGGGCCGAGTTGGTCAACCTCGACGCGGAAGAGGACAGCGCCGAGATGACCGTCTGGCTGCTGCCCGAGCACCGCCGGCTGCGCACCGCGAAGAGCGCGATGCGGCTGGTGTGCCGGTTCGGGTTCGAGCGGCTCGGCCTGCGCCGGATCGACGCGTTCGCCGCCGCCGACAACATGCCCAGCCAGGTGACGGGCGCCGCGATCGGCTTCCGCCGGGCCGGCTACCGCCCCGCGCTGTTCCGCAGCTCACGCACCCAGCGACTGCACGACGCCGTGTACGCGACCCTCGTACCGGAAGACCTCTGCTGACCCCCGGGGACACCACCAGGCAACTCCCCGCACCTGAACCAGGAGTGACGATATGTCAGAAAGCAGCCTCCGGCTGGAGGACAGCGCGCTCGGCGAGCTGCTGATCACCGCCGACGGGTTCCGCGCCACCCGGGACGGGCAGGAGCGCACCGGACGGGTGGACGCCGCACTGATCGTCCGGGTGCTGTCCGCGCTCGGCGAGGCCCCGGCGCCGGTGCCCGGCGCCGCCGCCCCGACGGCCGGCCGCCGGCTCACCGTGGCCGGCCTGAACGGCCGTCAGGACCGGCAGTGGGCCGACGGCACCGACGCGCCGGTGCCCGCCGCCGTCGCCCCGTTCGCGACCCTGCTGGCCCAGGCGTTCGGCGAGCCCGGTGAACCCGCCGCGCTGCCCGGCGCGGTCGCCCTCGGCCACCCGGCCGCGCACGGCGCCCGCAGCGCCGCCGCCGTCGGCACCGTCGGCGGCCGGGCCGCGTACGCCCTGGTCGAGGAGGACGGCTCGTTCGGCCTGACCGCCCTCGACGACGCCGCCTCGCTCGGCGGCTCCGACTCCGACGCCGGCCTCGCCCCGTCCGCCGTCGCCCTCGGCGAGGCCGGCGGCCGCTCGCTGTTCGCCGTCGGCGGCGGCGACGGCTCGGTGCAGGTGTGGGACGCCACCACCGGCCAGGTCGTGCACGGCTCCACCGGCGGCGAAGGCGCCCAGGCCGTGGCCGCGCTGATCTGCCGGGACATCCCGGTGGCGTTCTCGGCCGGCCAGGGCGGCGACCTGCGCGCCGTGCGCGCCGACGACGGCCGCGTCCTCGGCAACCTGCCCACCGGCGGCCACGGCGCCACCGTGCTGCGCGCCGCGCACTGCGCCGGCATCGACCTGCTGGCCGCGGCCGCCGCCGACGGCACCGTGCGGGTCTGGGACGCCGGCACCGGCGAGCAGCTGCACCTGCTCGTCGGCCACCGCGGCGAGGTCCGCTCGATGGCCGTCCTCACCGTCGACGACCAGGCCGTGCTCGCCACCGGCGGCCACGACCGCACCGTCCGGGTCTGGGACCTCGCCACCGGCCAGCTGGTCGCCGAACTCGCCGGCCACACCGGCACCGTCACCGGCCTCGCCTTCACCACCCTCGACGAGCGCCCCGTACTCGCCTCCTGCGCCCTCGACGGCACCGTGCGCACCTGGGACGTGTACGACGGCCGCCCGCTGCACGGCTGGCCCGCCGGCAGCTGGCTCACCGCGCTGGCCGCCACCGACGGCGTCCTGTTCACCGGCGACGAGACCGGCCGGATCACCGCCTGGGACGCCGCCACCGGCGCCGCCCGCACCGTCGCCCCCGCCGGGCGCCCCGGCAGCCCGCTCACCGCGCTCGCCACCGGCGCCCTGGGCGGCCGCCCCGTCCTCGCCGCCGGCTTCGGCGACGGCACGCTCCTCGTCTGGGACGCCCCGACGGGCAGCCAGCTCCTCGACCTGGCGGCCGACGGCGGCCCCGTGCACACCCTCGACCTGACCGCCGACGGCCCCGACGGCCCGCTGCTGGTCTGCGGCACCACCGCCGGCGCCGTCCGCAGCCACCGCCTCGCCGACGGCACCGCCAACCCGCTGCCCGTCCCGCACGCCGGCGCCGTCACCGGACTCGCCTTCACCACCGGCGACCAGCCGCTGCTGGCCTCGGCCGGCCGCGACGGCGTAATCGCCGTCCGCGCCGCCGCCACCGGCGACGACAGCCGGCGCTTCGCCACCGGCCACGGACCGATCACCGCGCTGGCCGCCGTCGTCGCCGGCGGGCAGCCGATCCTCGCCACCGCCGGCGAGGACCTCAAGGTCCGGATGTGGCACGCCGGCAGCGGCGCCGCCGGACCGGTCTGCGAAGGCCTCACCCGGCCCGCCGAGGTGCTGTCCTTCACCGAGATCGGCGACCGCCCCACGCTGATCGCCGGCACCTCCGACGGCAACGTGCTGGTCTGGGACGTCCAGAGCGGCCAGCGCATCGCCCTGCTGACCGGCGGCGGCGCCGCCGTCCGCGCCGTGGTCGGCCGCGAGCTCGACGGCGAGGCACTGCTCGCCGCCGGAGACGCCGCCGGCACCCTGCGGCTGTGGCACCTGAGCAGCGCCACCCTGCTCAACGAAGCCGCGCTGGACGGCACTCCGCTGGCCATCGAACTCGACGAGGCGGGCCTGCGGATCGTCACCCCGGCCGGTGCGATGACCCTCTGACGGTCCGTCCGGACCGCCCTGATTGGGTGTACCGGATAACGACCCGGTAGCCTCCCTCACCGGACACGACTCGGGGGGAGTTGGGGGTTACTGCGGTGAAGTTCCGGCTGCTCGGGGCCGTTTCGGCGGATGACGCCGAAGGCGGCGAACTGCGACTCGGACCGGAGAAGCGGCGCAGCGTGCTCGCCCTGCTGCTGCTGCGCCGCAACCGGGCGGTCTCGGTCGCCCAGCTCACCGAGGCGCTGTGGATCGCCGAACCCCCCGCCAACGCCCGCACCGTGGTGCAGAGCCACATATCCCGGCTGCGCGCCCTGCTCACCGAGCAGGGCGCCACCGGCCAGGGCGTCCAACTCGCCACCGCCGGTGACGCCTACACCCTGCACCTGCCCGAAGGACGCCTGGACGTCGAGCAGTTCGACACCCTGGTGGCCGCCGCCCGGGTCGAGGCACGCTCGGTGGACGTGGTCGACGCGCTGGAGCACGCGCTCGCCCTGTGGCGCGGACCCGCCCTCACCGGCACCGTCGCCAGCCCCCCGCTGGAGGCCTGGCGGCAGACCCTGGAGGAGAACCGGCTCGCCGCCGTCGAATCCCTCGCCGACCACTACCAGCGGCTCGGCGACCCCGCCCGGGCCGCCGAACTGCTGCGCGCCGAAACGGTCGCCCACCCGCTGCGCGAATCGCTGGTCTCCGCGCTGATGCTGGCGCTGTTCAAGGCCGGACGGCAGTGCGACGCGCTCGACTGGTACCACCGCACCCGCGAATCGCTCGCCGACCGGCTCGGCGTCGACCCCGGGCGGGCGCTGAACGCCGCGTACGAACGGATCCTGCGCGGCGAACCCACCGAGCCCCCGGCTCCGGCCCCGGCCCCGGCCCCGGTTGTTCCGTCAACTCCCGTGGTAATGGCGGAAGTCGAATGGAAGGTGCCCTCGCCCGCCGGACCGCCCGCGATCGAGAACCTCCCCGCCATCGACCTGCTGCCGCGCGCCCCGCGCGGCTTCCACGGCCGCGACGCCGAACTCGCCACCCTCGCCGACGCGGTGCGCAGCGGACCGGACGGCGCGATCGCGCTGATCACCGGACCGGCCGGGGTCGGCAAGACCGCCCTCGCCCTGCACTGGGCGCACCGCAACGCCGGACGCTTCCCCGACGGCCTGCTCTTCGCCGACCTCGGCGGCTTCAGCGACCGCCCCGGCCGCGACCTCGACGAGGTGATCGCCGAACTCCTCGCCGCGCTCGGCGTCGCCCGCGAGGACCTGCCGGCCGGCACCACCGCCCGCGCCGCCCTGTACCGGCGGATCACCACCGGCCGCCGACTGCTGGTGGTGGTCGACAACGCCCGCGACACCGCCCAGGTCCGGCCGCTGCTGCCGGCCGGCGCCGACTCCGTCGCCGTCGTCACCAGCCGCCACCGGATGCTCGGCCTGGTCGCCGCCGAACTCGCCCGCCCGCTGCCGCTCGCCGTGCTCGGCCCCGAGGAGTCCACGGCGCTGCTCGCCCGGGTGCTCGGCCCGGCCCGGATCGCCGCCGAACCCGAGGCCGCCCGCGAACTCGCCCGGCTCTGCGACGGCCTGCCGCTGGCCCTGCGGATCGCCGCCGCCAAGATCGCCGCCGACCCGCGCCGCGGCCTCGCCGCGATCACCGAACAACTCCGCCACGAACAGCGCCGGCTCGGCCACCTCGCCGCCGAGGAGATCAGCGTGGCCAGCGCGCTGCGCATCTCCTACGAGCAACTCCCGCCTGTCACCGCCCAGTTGTTCCGCACCCTGGGCTTCCACCCCGGCCCGGTGATCGACGCCCACACCGCCGCCGCGCTCGGCGACCTGGACCCGTCGGCCGCCGCCGAGGCCCTCGACCAGCTGGCCGCCACCCACCTGATCACCGAGACCGACGGCGGCCGCTACACCCTGCACGACCTGGTCTGGCTGTACGCCCGCGAACTGAGCAGCCGCACCCACCCCGCCGAACAGCGCCTCGCCCGGGAACGGCTCGCCGACCAGTACCTGTACACCGGCCTGGCCGCCGCCCAGGCCGCCGAACCCGGCAGCAAGCCCTGCTGCGAACCCCCGGTGGGCAGCCACCGGCCGCGCGCCGTCGCGGAGTTCGACAGCGGCGAGGACGCGATTCGCTGGCTCGGCGCGCACCGCGAAACACTCGCCCAGGTGATCGCCACCGCCTCGCCGGAACGGGTCTGGCGACTCGTCCTCACCCAGTGGCCGCTGATCCTGCGCCGTCTGCGGGACGGCTGGGTGTCCCAGCTGGAACACGCCCTGGACGCCACCCTGGAGTGCGGCGACGCGGACGGCGAGAGCCAGGTGCGGGCCATGCTCGGCTGGGTGCTGGTCTCCAACCGGCGGCTGCCCGAGGCCGTCACCTGCCTGACCCCGGCCGCCGAACTCGCCGCCAGGGCCGGCAACCAGGTCGGCCGGGCCGTCGCACTGGTCAACCTGGCCGCCGTCCAGTCCGAACTCGGCGACACCACCACGGCCGGCAACAACCTCACCCAGGCCCTGGAGATCGCCCTCGCCATCGGCCACACCCACACCGTCACTCTCGCCCTCCAGCACCTGGCCCGCCACCTGCTGGTCACCGGCCGTCCCGCCCACGCGATCGAACAGGCACTGTTCGGGCTGGAGTTGACGGAGGATCAGATTCCGTCCTCGCGCCGGGTCCTGCTGCACACCGCCTGCGGCGAGGGGCTGTCCGCGCTCGGCCGCCACGCCGCGGCCCGCAGCCGGCTGAACGCGGCCCTCGCCGAGGCCGAGCAGATCGGCCACGACGAGGCCACCGCCGAGGTCCTCGGCGCGCTCGCCGCCGCCGAGGACGCCGCCGGACTGGCCAACGCCGCCACCGCGCACCGGCGGCGAGCGGAGCAGCTGGGGCTGTCGTGAGCCCCTGGTGGGAGCAGGAAACCGGAGCGTTAGTGAATCGCCGGAAACCGGCGCGTTAGTGAAGCGCAAGCCGAAGGCAAACGGCTACCGCAAGGATGATTCCGTGCGGTAGCCGCGGGTGCGCGGGACTGCCCGTGGCACCGCGTACGGCCCCTCGCTCGCCCGGTCGCCCCCGGCCTCCATGCAACGCCCCTTCACCGGCCCGCACCGTCGGGGAGCAGACATCGGGAGAGGGCGGGACGGATGGCCGGTGACGGCGTGAACATCGACCTGGACGAGGTCCAGGCGGCAGCCAAGACGATCGCAGCGCTGCTGGAGGAAATGCAAGGGCCGTTCGCCCAGCTGGAAGCCCACATCAACATGGTCGAGGACTCGGTGTACGGGACCGACCTGCTGGGCAAGTCGCTGACCGGCGGCGGATCTTCGGTCGGCGGCTTCAACAAGCACCAGAAGGACGTGCTGGCGGGCATCAAGCTGCTGCTCAGCAACGCCACCGCGATGGGCACCAACCTGCAGACCATGGCCGCCCGGCACCAGGCCAACGACGAGGAGCACGCCTCCGCGCTCAGCCGGATCAGCGCCGGCGACGGTACCCCGCTCGCGCCGCTCACCCCGGCCGTGGCCCCGTCCCCCACGCCCACGCCCACGCCCACGCCCACGCCTGCGCCCACGCCTGCGCCCGCGCCGGTGCCGCCGCCGGACAACGGGGGTTACCACACCCAGGACGGGCCGTCGCTGGACTACAACAAGCCCAAGCCCCCGCCGGAGCCGCACGGCCCGGGCGGCGGCGGCCGCAACCTGATCTGACCCACACCGCACACCCGCACCACGGCGGCTGATCCGGTGTCAGCCGCCGACGCACCCACCATCCGAGAGAGCTTCCCGCCATGATCGAGCTGCCGGCCGACCTCGCCGAAGTGCTCAAGACCGTGCAGAAGAACGAGAACGGCAAGGACATCTCGTTCCCCGACGGCAATGAGGACCTGATCGGCGACCTCGCCGCCGCCTGGGACAAGTGGAACCAGGTCGCGGACTCGCACATCCGCGGCATCGCCAACGCCGCCCAGCGCGCCATGTCCTGCATGTCCGGCGCCGCCGCCGACAGCTTCCAGTCGTACCTGCAGAAGTTCGCGGGCGGCGACGCCTCGCACGTCGCCACCACCGTCAAGGCCGGAGCCGACATCGCCAGCGGCCTGCACGGCGCGCACCAGGCGGTGATCGACACCAAGAACGAGATGATCCGGGAACTCGACTACGCCAAGACGTACATGGCGCAGAACCCGGCGGGCAAGCACGACGACATCGCCAACTCCGAGGGCGTCAAGCAGGCCGCCAGCCTGTACCACCAGTACGTCAGCGGCGTCAGCAACCAGGTCGACGGCATCCTGCGCAACAACGCCAACCAGATCGCCGACATGAACGGCATCGGCAAGACCTGCACGCTCAACGGCGGTGGCGGCGGCGGAGGCGGCGCGGGCGCCGGAGGCGGCTCGGGCCTCGGCATCGACAGCGCGGGCGCCGGACCGGACGGGATCGGCGGCGGCGGCGACGGTGCCGGCGGCGGTGCGGGCGGCGGTGCGGGTGACGGGGCCGGTGGCAAGGGCGGCGGCGCGGGCGGCGGGGCCGGTGGCGGCGGTGGTGGTGCGGGCGGCCACGGCGGCGCCAAGACGCCCAGCATCATGAAGCCGTTCACGCCGCCGCCCGGCCACGTGCCGGACCTGTCCAGCGGCGGACACCCGCCGACCTTCACGCCCCTCCCGGTCAGCCCGAAGGGCTCGCTCAACCTGGCCGGCCTCGGCGACCTCGGCTCCGGCGGCCCCGGCCTTGGCATCGGCCACTCCGGGCTCGGCGGCGTCGGCAGCGCCGGACTCTCCGCGTTCGGCGGCGCGGGCGGCGCCGGACTCGGCGGCGCCGGGCTCGGCGGTGGCGGCTTCGGCGGCGCCGGCGGCGCGAGCGCCTTCGGCAACGCGATGGGCGCGATGGGCCGGGCCGGCGGCGCGCTGGCCGGCGCGGGCGCCGGTGGTGCCGGCGGTGGCGGCATGCGAGGCGGCGGTGCGGCCGGTGGACGTGGTGCCGGCGCCGGTGCCCGCGGTGCCGGTGCCGCCGCCGGTGGCATGGGCGGCGCCCACGGCGGCGGCATGGGCGGCGCCGGACGGGGCGGCAAGGGCGAGAAGAAGGGCGCCAACCGCTTCCTCGGCCCCAGCCGGTTCGGACCGGAGGGCGAGGAAGAAGAGGCACTGCTGCACGACAGCGGCATCCTCGGCCAGGCCGGCGAGGTCGACCCCCGCGACCGCAACTGGCAGCGCGCCCGCCGCCGTTGGCTCGACGACGCCCGCGCCGAAGGCGTCCTCACGGCGCCCGAGCCCGAGCCCGTGGCAGCCGCCGAAGCCGCGGCGGCCCCCGCCAGCGAGCAGGCCGTCCTCAACCAGCTCGCGGGCGTGCTGCTGGGTGCCACCGTCACTGCCGACGGCGAGGCGGCGACTCCCGTCGCGGGGGAGGCGGTGACGCCGACTCAGGAGAGTGTCGCGGCCGAGGCGCGCGGGGAGTCGAAGGCGTCCGGGTCGTCCGGCTCGGCTGGGTCGTCCGGGTCGTCCAGCTCGTCCGGTGAGTCGAAGGCGGGCGGGGACGCCGAGTACCTGGATCGGGCCCGCAGCGTCGCCGCGCGGCGCGGACACGGCGAGGCCGCGGAGGCGGTGGCCACACCGGCCACCCCCGCAACTCCGGTGAGTGCGGCGGCTCCTGCGGCAGCCGCCAAGCCGACTCCGATCCGGGAGGAGGGTGGCTACCAGGTTCCCAGCCCGTTCCTGCGCGCCGCACTCACCCGCCTGGCCGCCCCCGCGGACTGACCGCCGCCGCCCCGCTACCCCCGCGCTGATCCGTACTCACTAAGGAACCCCCCATGAGCAACGACGTGCCCTGGTTCGCGATCGACCCCGGCGTCGAACCCGCGCACACCATGCGCATTCCGGAAGGTGAGCGGATCGGCGTGGAGGCGCCGACGTTCGGCGAAGCCGCGCGGGTTGGCTGGGTCGAGCCGGATGTGATGCCTGCGCAGCGTATTGAGGGGGGCGGGCCGTTTACGGAGGCGGCGCGGGTTGGCTGGGTTGAGCCGGATGTGATGCCTGCGCAGCGTATTGAGGGCGGTGGGCCGTTTACGGAGGCCGCGCGGGTTGGCTGGGTTGAGCCGGATGTGATGCCTGCGCAGCGTATTGAGGGCGGTGGGCCGTTTACGGAGGCCGCGCATGTGGGGCGGTTCGAGCCGGATGTGATGCCTGCGCAGCGGATCGAGGGGGGCGGGCCGTTTACGGAGGCCGCGCATGTGGGGCGGTTCGAGCCGGATGTGACGCCCGCGTTCCGGGTCGGGACGGCCGTTGGCGAGCCGATGGAGACCGCGCGGTTGAAGTCGTCGGAGGGTGTGCCTCTGCATG
>NZ_JBIALQ010000001.1:982270-984723 GCF_042873545.1 Kitasatospora sp. NPDC004615 | reverse complement strand
CATGAGGCGATGCCTTCGATGCCTGCCGAGATGGGGCGGTTGAAGTCGTCGGAGGGTGTGCCTCTGCATGAGGCGATGCCTTCGATGCCTGCCGAGATGGGGCGGTTGAAGTCGTCGGAGGGTGTGCCTCTGCATGAGGCGATGCCTTCGATGCCTGCCGAGACCGCGCGGTTGAAGGCGTCGGAGGGGGTTCCGCTGGGGGACACGATCCCGGCGATGTCCGCCGAGGCAGGGCGGTTGAAGTCGAGTGGCACCCCGCTCCCGGAGGGGGTGCCGGCCACGCCCGGTGTGCCCCTGACGCCGGCGGCGGAGGCGGGGCAGCTGAAGTCGCATGGGACTCCGCTCCAGCCGGGGGTGCCGGCCACTCCTGGTGTGCCCCTGACGCCGGCGGCGGAGGCGGGGCAGCTGAAGTCGCATGGGACTCCGCTCCAGCCGGGGGTGCCGGCCACTCCTGGTGAGCCCCTTACGCCGGCGGCGGAGGCGGGGCAGCTGAAGGAGCGCGGGACCCCGATCCAGGAGGGGGTGCCGCGACAGTCGACCGAGGCCGGGCAGCGGGCGGGAGCGGCCAACGGCACCAACGCGGGCTCGGACACGGGCAAGGGGGCCGGGCAGGGGTTCCAGGTGAACCCTGATCAGTACAAGGCGGCGGTCTCGCCAGTGCTCTCCGCGTCGGAGCAGATCGCGTCGCTGGCCTCCCGGATGACGTCGTACCTGCCTTCGATGGAGGGCCAGAACCCGTGGGGCAACGACGAGTCGGGCAAGAAGTTCGCCGAGGGTGAGAACGGTGAGAACAGCTACCTGGAGTACAGCCACAACACCCTGAAGACGCTTCAGAGCCTGGTCAAGGAGGTCCGCGACATCGCGGACGGCCTGAAGAAGATGGGCGAGAGCTACGACACCGCCGAAGAGGGCGCGACCAGCTCCTTCACCGGCATGGACGGCGGACAGGCTCCGATGCCGCAGTCGCCCGGTACGGCGCCGACCGCGCCGTCCCACGTCCGCCCGATGTTCACCCCCGGTACGACCGGCTCGACTGGAAGGCACTGACCCATGGCTGTCGAACTCCCGGAGCCCCTCCAGTGGGTGCTCCTGCTGCTCGCCGGCTGCCGGTGGCCGGAAGCAGACGAAGACCAGCTGCGTGACATGGCGGACGAGTGCCGCAAGGCGTCCGAGACGCTGCGGGACGCCACCCAGGGTGTGGACGCGGCCATCAAGCGTGCGCTGGAGGGCCAGCAAGGCGCAGCCGCCGACGGGCTGAACAAGTTCTGGGCCACCTACACCGTCGGCAAGGGCACCGATGACGACCCGGGCCGGCTGACCGCGACCATCAACGCGCTCAGCGGCATGGGTGACATGCTGGAGAACATGGCCAACTCGGCCGAGACGGCGAAGATCCAGATTGTCGCCCAACTCGGCATTCTGGCATTCGAGTTGGCGACCGCTGAGGCGGAGGCTCCGGTCACCGCGGGTGCGTCGATGCTCCAGGTGCCCGGGTTCATCGCGGCGGCGCGGACGTTCGTCACCAAGACCCTGAAGACACTTGTGCTCGACTTGGCCAAGATGGCGGCCAAGCAGGCCGCCCAGATGGCCGCGATCAACCTGATGGCGCAGGGCATCGAACTCGCCGAGGGCCACCGCAAGAGCATCGACTGGAAGGAAGTCGGCGACAACGCCAAGGGCGGCGCCATCGGCGGCGCCGCCGGTGGCCTGATCGGCAAGGGCCTGGGCGCCGCGGCCGGCAAGGTCGGCCTCGGCGGCGCCGCCAACTCGCTCGGCGGCAAGATGGCGATCGGCGCGGCCACCGGCGTCGGCGCGGACGCCGCCACCCAGTACCTCACCACCGGCAAGGTCGACACCTCCTCGCTCCTCGGCTCCGGCCTCTCCGGCGGTGCGGGCGTCGGCCTGCACCACGGTGCCGTCAAGATGAACACGCACGCCCCCGCGCCCAAGCCCGGCGACGCCCCGCACATCTCCGGCCCCGTCGGCCCCGGCGAGGGCGGCCGCCAGGACGGCCCGCCGAAGTTCACCAAGCCGGATACCTCTTCGGGCGGCGACAGCTCCTACCACGGCCCGTCCGGCGACAGCGGAAGCTTTAACTCGGGCTCCAGCGGCTCGGGTTCGAGCTCCAGTGGTTCGGGCTCCAGTGGTTCGAGTTCGGGTTCGGGTTCGGGTTCGGGTTCGGGTAGGTCGAGTGGCTCAGGTTCGGGTGGCTCGACGGCCGGCGGCCTGTCCCCGTTCGGCTCCGGCCGCACCAGCGGCGACGCCCCGCCGTCCCACTCCGAGACGGGTGGTGGCCGGAGCCACGAGCAGGCTCCGCCGCCGTCGCACGAGCAGTCGGGTGGTGGCCGGAGCCACGAGCAGGCTCCGCCGCCGTCGCACGAGCAGTCGGGTGGTGGCCGGAGTCATGAGCAGGCTCCGCCGCCGGCGCATGAGCAGTCCGGTGGCGGCAGGAC
>NZ_JBIALQ010000001.1:851049-982174 GCF_042873545.1 Kitasatospora sp. NPDC004615 | reverse complement strand
GGAACAGCGCCGACGCTCCGCCGCCGTCGCACGAGCAGTCGGGTGGTGGCCGGACCCACGAGCAGGCTCCGCCGCCCGCGCACGAGCAGTCCGGTGGCGGCAGGAACAGCGCCGACGCTCCGCCGCCGTCGCACGAGCAGTCGGGTGGTGGCCGGACCCACGAGCAGGCTCCGCCGCCCGCGCACGAGCAGTCCGGTGGTGGCAAGAACCACGAGCAGGCGGAGGCCGTTCGGCCGACGCATGAGCCGTTGACCGAGCGCACTCCGTCGCAGCCGGCCCACGAGCGGACGGAGGCCGTTCGTCCGACGCATGAGCCGTTGACCGAGCGCATTCCGTCGCAGCCGGCGCATGAGCGGACGGAGGCCGTTCGGCCGACGCACGAGCCGCTGTCGGGGCAGGAGCCGAGCCGGCCGGTGCACGAGCAGCCGGTGCGGAACGAGTCGGGCGGTTCCGGGCGCGACAACGTGCCCGTGGGGCGCGAGAGTTCGGCCGGCGACCAGGGGTCCGTGCGGCCGTCGGGCGACGACAGCGCGCCGCGTCCGCAGGGCGGGGGTGCGGTGCCGAACCTGTCCGGCGTCCTGAGTGGTGCGGCGGGCCTCGCGGGCGCCGCGTCCTCGTCCGGCCACGGTGGTGGCGGCGGTGGCAACACCGGCGGCACGCACCTCGACGGTGCCCGCGGTGCGACCCTGCCGCGTCCGGACGGGGCGACCGTTCCCGGCCAGGGCATGCCCGAGGGCCTCGGTGACACCCCGCCCAACTCCGGTACCCAGAGCCCGAACCAGGGCGCCGTCCCGCCGATGGGCGGCGCCGGGTTCACCCCCGGCCCGGTCGGCGGCGGCAGCCACATCGGTGGCGGCAGCGCCCGAACCGACGTACCGTCAACGTCCGGTGCGCCCAGGCCCGGTAGCCAGAGCGGCACCGTCCACAGCGGCGGCGGCAGCCAGCAGGGTGGCGGTTCGCTGCGCCCCGGTGGCGGTCGTGGTGCACGCCCCGAGACGCACGCCGCGCCGGAGCAGCAGCACACGCCTGCCCCGAAGCCGACCGAGCACGCGACCGCCCCGAACGAGCACGGCGGCAGCAACCGGCCGCACGAGCAGCAGCAGTCGCACGAGGGCAGCAACCGGCCGCACGAGTCGCAGTCGCACGAGGGCGAGCCGCGTCCCAAGACCACGGACGGGCGTCGGATCGACGAGCCCGGCGGGCTGAAGGAGCCCTCCGAGCACGACCAGAAGCGGATCGAGGACGCCGTTCCGCGCGACGAGGACGGCAAGCCGACCACCCACCCGGACCCCCAGCAGGGCGACTGGGTCAAGCACCTCAACGGCGACGGCCCGTTCGCGCCAGGCCGCAACAACAACTGCGCCGACGCGGCACTGTCCTTCATGGACACCTACAACGGCCACCCCACGGCGGCCGCGCCGCGCGTCGAGAACAACGGCGCCGGCGAGAAGGGCGGCCGCGACCGGATCGAGCAGTCGCTCGGCGGCCGGTTCGAGCACCAGGGCGCGGGCGCGGGAGGCCATGAGAAGCTCCAGAAGACCCTGCTGGAGAGCGGTCCGGGCTCGCAGGCGCTGATCATCAGCACCGACGGCGAGGGCCGCTCGCACGCCTGGAACGTGGTCAACCACGACGGCAAGATCGTCTACGTCGACCCGCAGATGGGCCGTACCAGCGACAAGCCGCTGTACCCGGGCGAGGGCGGCCTGTTCGCCGTCCCGCTCGGCCCGAACGGCGCCGCGCTCCACCCGACCAACCACGGTGCGAACCAGGGCGCGGGCCACGGCACGAACCAGGGCGGCGGGAACACCGGCAACCACCAGGCCGGCGCACGCCCCGAGACCACGCCGAAGACCGAAGCCCCGCCGAAGAAGGAGGCCCCGCCGAAGCCGGAGACCACGCCGAAGCCGGAGACGTCCCCGAGGCCCGAGGCCCAGCCGAAGCCGGAGACCACGCCGAAGCCCGAGACGGACCCCAGTGCCCGGCCCGAGTCCGACACCTCCCCGAGGCCCGAGGAACCGCGGCCGGACGAGGTGCGGCCGGACGAGGCGCCGGGCGGTCGGACGTACGAAGACCCGTCGCCGTTCTCGGACTTGGAGGACAAGCGGCACATCCCCACTCTCGAAGAGATGCAGGAGATCGGTCGGCGGCTGGGGATTCCGGACGATCAACTCCCGGTCATGGTGTTCGTGCCGGACCACGCCACCGTCTCCACGCCGTTCTCCGAGTACGGGGAAGGGCGGGTCGGCAATCTGTCCGAGGCCGCCGGCAAGCACACCATCGGAAAGATCGAAAGACTGAAGGACGGTGACGGCACCGCGGCCCCCACGGTGGTCTCCGGCATGGGCGGCGGAGCATACAACAAGGGGGCGAACGGAGCCCCCGACGTGCTGGTCGTCAACCAGCGGATGAACAAGAACGGGTTCACGCAGGAGCACACGATCCAGCACGAGCTCGGGCATCACAAGCAGGCGCTCGACCAGCTCAGCATCGACAAGACGCAGAACAACCCCGCGCTCATCGAGTACCACAACATCCTCATCAACGAGGTGAAGTTCCACGAGGAGGGCAAGAAGCCGCGCCTGACCTACGCCGAAGCGGACGGGCAGGGCGGACTGTCGAGCGAGCAGCAGAAGGGCGTCAAGAGGCTGCTCGGCCTGCCGGAGGACGCCAATCTCGCGCCGGGCCACTACTGGGACACGGTCGCGGGAATGCCGAAGAACCCGAACGAGCAGGTGATGTTCGACCAGCTCGCGGAGGCGGCCGGGAAGGAGCCGTACTCCAGGTACCCCAAGGTCAAGCAGAACTTCGCGAAGGCGTACTTGGTCGAGCACCTGAAAGCGCATGACCGGGCGGCCGCTGCGGCTGCCGCCGGCGGTACGACCACCGGGCCCGCGCCGGAGGCCGCGCCGCCCGCTCAGCAGCATGCTCCGGCTGCGCCGCCGGTTCCGCCGCCGTTCGCCGGCCAGCACGCTCCGGCTGCGCCGCCGGTTCCGCCGCCGTTCGCCGGCCAGCACGCTCCGGCTGCGCCGCCGGTTCCGCCGCCGTTCGCTCAGCAGCATGCTGGTTCCGCGCCGCCCGTTCCGCCGCGGCCCGCACAGCAGCATGCCCCGGCTGCGCCGCCGGTCCCGCCGCCGTTCACTCAACGGCCGGGCGGCGCCGCGCCGGAGGTTCCGCCGAGCAGCCGTCCCACTGGCGGGGCGTCGAGCACGAACCCGTTCGGGGACGAGCACGCAGGTCCGTCGGGCAACCGTCCCACGCCCGAGATGCAGAACCCGTTCGGGGACGAGCACGCCGCTTCGTCGGGCCACAACAGCCCCGCCTCGGAGGTGTCGAACCCGTTCGGGGACGAGCACGCGGCTTCGTCGGGGCACAACAGCCCCGCCTCGGAGGTGTCGAACCCGTTCGGGGACGAGCACGCCAACACTTCGCACACCCGGGCCCCGGAGAGTCCGGGAGGCCTCGGCGACTCGACGCACCCCGGCTCGCGTCCCGATTCCACGCCGCCCGGGCTGCGACCCGACGCCGAGCCGGCCGGACTGGGCGGCCGGAAGCCCTTGATGGACGGCCAGGGGCTCACTCCCGAGGGCCGGAAGCTTCTGCACCAGAACCCGACAGGGCCCTCCATCGTCTACCCGCCGAGCAACAGCAAGGGGGCGCACGCGGGGGCGGCTTTCGCGAACAAGTTCAAGTTCGAGCTTTCGCCGGAACTGAAGGAGGTCAGTAACCACCTGCCGGTGAAGGACGGCAAAACCCACCAGTCGGAGGGTTCGACGGCGAGCGGGAAGCCGAACGCCAAGATCAAGGACCACACCTTCAAGGCCTACGTCGACCCGGCGACCCTGACCCTGGTGGAAGGCGGGGCCGGTGGGCAGCTCCGGGAGCCGCTGCGCAATGCCCTTGGCCCGGACGCCGTCGCCTACTCGGGCAACAAGGTGTTCGAAGAGGCCGCGAAGCTGGACTACCGGTCCAGGCCGACCATGGAGCAGCAGCACGATCGCCGGCAGCTGCTGAAGGACCTCGCAGACCAGAACACGGAGAAGGGCACCTGGATCGACGGCGACCGGGTGGCGGGCCAGCTCGCCGGCCAGGGCTCCGCGATGGAGGGTGTGGACCGCCTGCTGAACGGCCACGGCAACGACGCCGGATTCCCCGGAGTTGTGCTCGGCGAGGGACACGGCCAGTCCGCGACCTGGCCGTTCCTCAAGGACAACATGAAGCAGCTGAAGGCCAGTGGGGTCGACACCCTCTACCTGGAGGCCCTGCGGGACGACGCCGTCCAGCACGACCTGGACAAGTACCTGGACCCGAACCACAAGGGGCCCATGCCCCCGACCCTTCAGAAGGCGGCCGCGAGGTACGACAGCAGCCACGGCGCCAAGCTGACCGAGGTGCTGGAAGCGGCGAAGGCCAACAACGTCAAGGTCCGTGCGGTGGACGGATACCCGGCCCGGACCATCAACGAGGACGGCGGGGTCCACGAGCGGGCCCGCCTGATGAACTCGTACGCGCACGACGTGATCAGCTCGGACGCCGCCAACGGCGGGGGCAAGTACGTGGCCGTGGTCGGCGCCAGCCATGCGCACTCCACGACCGGCTCCGGCGGCGCCGGACGCATCCCCGGCACGGCCGACCTGCTGGGCGTCCCGGCCGTCCACCTGACCCACGGCTCGGGGACGGCGCACGAGGCGCCGCCGAGGGCGAGCCGCGACACGCCTGCGGGCGCCGTCCGGCTCAGCTACCTGCCCACTCCCGAGAACCACTCCCCGGCCGGTAACCCGGCCGCCGCCCACAGCGCCGCGCCGTCGGCCCCGGGCGGGCTCGGTCCGGTGCACCCCGATGCGCAGACGCCGCACGGGAGTTCCGAACACCTGGAGGGTCAGGGGCCGCAGCACGACCAGTCCAGCCAGCACGACCAGTCCAACCAGCACAACCAGCACGAGGGCACCACCGGCCACCAGCCCGCGAACGAGCACAACAACCCCGGGCAGCCGCACGAGCAGCCGAACCACGAGCAGCCGAACCACGAGCAGACGTCGCATGAACAGCCGTCGCACGAACAGCCGTCCCACGAGCGCTCGTTGGCGGAGAACGAGGGTGGCGGTCCGCGTCACCCGGCCACGGACGGGCGACCGTTCGATGTCGAGGGCGGACTCAAGCGGCCGTCCGAGCACGACCTGAAGCAGCTTCAGGACGCGGTTCCGCACAACGCGGACGGCACTCCGCAGCGGCACCCGGACCCGATGTCGGGCGACTGGGTGAAGAAGCTGAACGGTGACGGTCCGGGCGCCCCGGGTCGGGCCAACAACTGCGCGGACGCGGCGCTTTCGGTGGTCGATACCTATGACGGCCGTCCGACGGTGGCCGCGCCGCGGGTCGAGGACAACTCGGTCGGTGAGAAGGGTAGTCGGGACCGGATCGAGCAGTCGCTCGGCGGCAAGTTCGAGCCGCTGGGCAAGGGCCAGGCCGGGCACGACAAGCTGGCGCAGACGCTGCTGGAGAACGGTCACGGCTCGCAGGCGGTGATCGTCAGCCAGGACGCCGACGGGCGTGCGCACGCCTGGAACGCGATGAACCACAACGGCAAGATCGTGTACACGGACGGCCAGATGGGCCGTACCAGTCACACGCCGCTGTACGAGGGCGAGGGCGGCGTGTTCGCTCTCCCGCTCACCCCGGACCGCGCGCCGCTGCACCCGTCCGGCCCGCCCGCCGGGACCACCGACCACCAGGCCGGCCCGAAGCTGGACGCCGAACGGCCGAACCCCGCACCGGGCATGGCCGATCCACCGCGCCCGCGGATCGAGGACGTCACCGTGGCGCCACGGCCCGAGGAGCTGGCCAGTCTCCACAAGAATCCGTCCGGGCCCGCGCTGATCTACCCGCCCGCCGCCAGCCCCGAGGCGCTGGCGAAGTACAAGAGTGACAACAAGTTCAACTTCAAGCTGGACTCGAGGCTGCAGACGGCCGCCACCGAGCTGCCCCACAACGACTGGGGCCGCCGTCACTCGGGCACCAAGACGGAGGACGGCAAGCACTACGAGGTGAAGGTCAGCCCGTACTCGCAGTCGTTCAAGTCGCACCTCGACGCGCCGAGCCTGAGGGTGGTGAACAGCACCGCTGCGGGTGCCGTGCTGAGCCCGCTGGGTGACGAGCTGTTCAACCGCAACCCCGACAACTACGGGAAGTACAAGGGCAACGCGGTCCTGGCCGAGGCCGGCAGCTTCGACTTCCGGACCAAGCCCAACTACGACGCCCAGCTTGAACGCGTGAACGTACTGGAGCGGCTGGCCCACCAGCACTCGCAGCAGCCGTGGAACCCGGTCGACTTCGCGCAGGTGCGGGACCGGCTCGACGGCCAGCAGCCGTCCGCCCTGGACGGTGCCAGGCGGGTGCTCCGGAACGAGGGCGACTACGTTGCGCCCGACGGGATGGTGCTGGGCGAGGCGCACAAGGAGTCGCCCAGCTGGAAGTTCCTCAAGGACAACATGCAGGGCCTGAAGGACTCGGGCGTCGACACGCTGTACCTGGAGGCGATTCGCGACGAGACCTTCCAGCGCCACCTGGACACCTATCTGAAGCCCGGCGGCACCATGCCGGAGAACCTGGGGAAGATGCTCCGGGAATACGACAAGGAGCAGAAGTCCCCGGCCGGCGAAGGCCTTTACGACATGATGCTGGAGGCGAAGGCCCGGGAGATGCGGGTCGTTGCGGCGGACGGATTCCCGGCTCGCATGCCGGTCGAGGGCAACAAGAACGAGCAGCGGGCCCGGCTGATGAACTCGTACACGTACGACGTGATCCAGAACGACCACGGCAGGCAAGGGAAGTTCGTCGCGGTCGTCGGTGCGTCGCACGCGCTCGATCACACCTACACGCCGGGCGCCGGGCGGATTCCCGGCCTGGCCGAGATGCTGGGCGCGGCGCCGGTGCGCCTGGTCACCCCGACCGGGCACCACGCGGAGGGCGGTACGCCGTCCGGGGATCTCCGGCTGGGGACTTTGGAACCCAATGCGGCAGAGGGCCACGTGGTTCCCGTCGCCCCCGCGCAACCGGGCGGTCTCGGCGGTCCCTCGCACGAGCGGCCGAACCACGAGCAGTCGTCGCACGAGCAGTCGAACCATGAGCAGTCGTCGCGCGAGCTGCCGAACCATGAGCAGCCGAACCACGAGCAGTCGTCGCGCGAGCAGTCGAATCGCGAACAGCCGTCCCACGAACAGCCGAACCACGAACCGCCTTCCCACGAGCGCTCGTTGGGCGACCACGAGGGCGACGGTCCGCGCCGCCCGGCCACGGATCAGCGGCCGTTCGACGTCGAGGGTGGACTGAAGCGGCCGTCCGAGCACGAGTCGAAGCAGCTCCAGGACGCGGTTCCGCACAACGCGGACGGTTCGCCGCAGCGGCACCCGGATCCGAGTTCGGGCGACTGGCTGAAGAAGTTGAACGGCGACGGCCCGGGTGCCCCGGGTCGGGCCAACAACTGTGCGGACGCGGCGCTTTCGCTGGTCGACACGTACGACGGTCACCCGACCGTCGCCGCGTCGCGGACCGAGCACAACTCGGTGGGCGAGAAGGGCGGCCGGGACCGGATCGAGCAGTCGCTCGGCGGGAAGTTCGAGCACCTGGGCAGCGGGCCGGCCGGGCACGACAAGCTGGCGCAGACGCTGCTGGACAGCGGTCACGGTTCGCAGGCGGTGATCATCAGCCGTGACAGCGAGGGGCGCACCCACGCCTGGAACGCGATGAACCACAACGGCAAGATCGTGTACGCGGACCCGCAGTTGGGCCGTACCAGCGACCGGCCGCTGTACGCGGGCGAGGGCGGCCTGTTCGCCGTCCCGCTCACCCCGGACCGCGCACCCCTGCATCCGTCCGGCCCGCCCGCCGGCACCACCGGCCACCAGGCCGGCGGCCCGCGTCCGGCGCACCAGCCGGGTGGCGAGGAGCTGCGCCCGGGTGCGTCGCCGGGTGCCACCGAGCATGCCGGGTCCTCGCAACACACTGACGGGGCGCACCAGGCGGAGCAGCAGCAGGAGTTGCACGGCGACGGCGAGCACCCGCCGGTGACGCCCGAGCCGCTGCCTCCGGTGGGTACGCCGGAGCACGGGATCATGCACGACCCGGCCGAGTTCCTGAAGACCAAGCAGGTCTCGGTGGACTTCGCCGCCGGCGTCAAGGAGCGGATGCCGCGTGTGAGGTCGGAGGAGGCCGCCGAGTTCCTGGAGGCCATCAAGGGCCGTGACCAGCACTGGTTCGTGCTGGAGCCGAACGGCCAAACCAAGAACGGCGAGCCGTCGGGTTACCACCTGGTGCCGGCGTGGGAGAAGTACGCCGCGCACTACGAGGGCTTCCCGCGTCCCGACTCCGGCCTGCCGCCGGTCAAGGCGGACCACGAGTACGTGAAGGGCGCGTACATCCCGTACAAGTCCGAGGAGCGTCCCGATCCGAGCCGGCCGGACACCATCGGCCACACCGAGGTGCCGCTCAACCCGCACCCCGACCTGCCGCGCGAGGGACTGGTGTTCACCGACGCGATGAACGGCTGCGCCCTGGTGACCACCGTCGAGCCGGGCAAGGGCACCTTCACGGCCTGGCACTTCCAGTCGTACTCGTCCGCGGGACACCTGGAGGGCGGCTACAAGTTCCGGGAGCAGCACACCGTCACGTCGTGGATGGGCGTCGGCGACTACTCCCACCCGCTGCCGCTGGACTTCAAGCCGGCTGCGACCAACATGCTGAAGCACGGCCCGAACGGCTGGGAGATGATCAGCCAGGAGTCGCACACGTACGGCGGCAACTCGGAGGCGATGAAGAAGTTCCCGCCGACCCTGCACCCGCCGCAGCGGATCCCGTTCGACGTGGCGACGCAGGACCCCAGGACCGTCGTCAAGATGACGCTGGACCCGTACCACGTCATCGCGCAGGAACGGCTCGACCGCTTCCAGAAGGCGGCGCACGACCTGACCACGGGGCTGGATCCGAAGAACCGCGCGCTCAAGGACCTGCAGCCGCTGCTGTCCGACATGAACGACATGCTCGGCGCGCAGAACGACCTGGTGAAGGCGTACCAGCGGTCGGACGCGACCCTGGAGGACCTGCAGCAGCTGTCGAACGGGCTGAACCGGATCAAGCGTTCGCGCCAGATGTTCCTGGACGAGCACCGGGCCGAGATCGAGCGCCTCGCGGTGGACGCGACGCCGCTGCACCCGAACCGGTCGGCCAACACCGTGCTTTCCGAGTTCGGTTACTCGATCGAGCCCGGAAAGCCGGACTGGGTCGACCACATGGCCTCGGACGTTGCCGCGCAGATCAAGAAGCGCGACGACGCCGCCCAGCAGCCCCCGGCCGACCCGGCGGGCGTCTCTTCGCCGCGGCCCCCGGCCGACCCGGCGGGCGTCTCGTCGCCGCAGTCCGAGCACGAGCCGCTGCCGCACGAGTCGTTGGCGAAGATGCCGGCCTTCACCGGCAAGGACGACGCCACCGCCAACCAGGTGGCGGGCGACCAGCTGGTCGGGCTCCGGACGCACACCGAGCAGATCTACGAGCAGATCCGGACCAACCTGGGCCGGCTGGACCTCGGGTCGGAGGGCCTGACCGGGGGCGTGCCCAACTCCGAGGTGCAGTACAACCTCTGGTCCGGCAACAAGAAGATGGTGGAGCAGTACGGCAGCGCCGAACTGACCGGTGAGGGCCAGGCCGAGAACTCGCACGGCTTCATGATGAGCCGCACCGAGGAACACCAGCGGGCGATCCGGGAGCTCAACGAGTTCTACCCCGAGGGCTGGCCGCCGCCGGACCCCGGGTACCAGAAGGAGTTCATCGGCTGGCTGAAGGAGAACGAGAAGCAGGGCGTCGCCTACGACCCGGAGGCGATCCAGCAGAAGTTCTCCGAGCTGCGCGCGGCGGCCAAGGACCGCGCGGGAGAGCTCCTGACGGACGAGGGCGTGGTGCAGGTCGGCGAGCATGGTGCCAGGTTCCAGAACGCCTGGGACCGGGCCTCCGACGACGTGGCGATGCACGCGGCGCTGGCGATGGCCGGCTTCCGCAGCTTCGGGCTCGACGAGCCGCAGCACGGCAACCCCGAACTGTCCGCCCACCCGGATCCGAAGTCCACCGTCCAGGTGCGGCAGGAGATCCCGATGGCGGAACGGATCGCCAACGAGGTCGCCGCCGACCTGCACGACAACGTCAAGGCCCGGCGCCAGGTCGCCGACCTGGCCCAGGACCCGGAGCTCAAGGCCGAGTTGCACCGGCTGGCGAACCGGGCGGAGCAGGGCGCCAAGCACTTCACGGAGGGTGCCGAGCAGCTCAAGTGGGAGGAGAGCACCACCCGCGAGGAGCGGGCGGAGCTCGCCGAGCGGCGCAAGCACAGCGCCGAGACGATGCTCCGCGGCCGTGACGAATTCCTCAGCGCGGCAAGGGACTTCGACCAGGCGCTCGGCAAGCTGGGCGTCCCGGCGGCGCACTCGGACTACGTCTCCGACGTCCGCCCGCCGGCGGACCCGGGCGGCCTCGGTGAACACCAGTCGCACGAGCGGTCGGTGGGGGAGCACGAGGGCGGTTCGCAGCCCCGTCCGGACGCTTCGCCCGGCGCCGCCCCGGACGGCGGACCGTCGCAGCACACCGACGGTGAGCACCAGGGCGGCAACGACGCGCACGGCAACGACGCGCACGGCAACGATGCGCAAGGCAACGATGCGCAAGGCAACGACGCGCACGGCAACGACACGCACGACGGTGCCGAGCACGACGGTGCCGAGCACCCGCCCGTCGTGCCCGAGCCGCTGCCGCCGGTGGGTACGCCGGAGCACGGGATCATGCACGACCCGCGCACCTTCCTGGAGGAGAACCTGGTCGCGGTGGACTTCGCCGCCGGCGCCCGGCAGCGGATGCCCGGACTGAAGCCCTTTGAGGAGAACACCCTGCTCAAGGCGATGCGGGGCCGCGACCAGCACTGGTTCGAGATGGTGCCGAACCCGTCCGCGGCCGCCAGCGGGAAGGCCGGCTACTACCTGGTGCCCGCGTGGGAGAAGTACGCCGAGCACTATGCCGACTTCCCCCGGCCCAGTGGCGGGCTGCCGCCGGTGAAGGAGGACAGCCACTACGTCAGGGGCGCGTACGTGCCCTACGAGGCGGACAAGCGGGCCAGCCTCGCCGACCTGAGCACCATCGGCCACACCGAGGTGCCGCTGCACCCGAACCCGGCCCGCCCCCGGGAGGGTCTGGTGTTCACCGACGCGATGAACGGCTGCGCCTTCGTGGCCACCGTCGAACCGGGCAGGGACACCTTCACGGCCTGGCACTACCAGTCGTACTCGGCCTCGGACGCCCTGCGGACGGCCGCCGAATTCCGGGCCGCGCAGACGGTCACCACCTGGATGGGCGGCGGCGACTACGCGGCGGTCCTGCCCCCCGGGCACACCCCGGCGGCGACCAACATGCTGCGCTACGGCCCCGACGGGTGGGAGATGGTCAGCCAGGAGGTGCAGAAGGACGCGCGGAACCCGCTGAACCCGCCGCGGGTCTCCCGGCAGTCCACCGTCCCGTTCGAGGTCGGGACGCAGACCCCGGAGGCCGTCGTCAAGATGACGGTCGACCCGTACCTGATCAACGCGAAGGAACAGCTCGGCCACTTCGACGACGCGGCCTACGGCCTGACCAAGGACCTGAGCCTCACGAACCCCCATGTCAGGTCGTTGAACCAGCGCATGGGCCAGATGCGGGAGATGCTCCTGGAGCAGAAGAACCTGGTGGAGGCACTTCAGCGGCCCGACGCGAGCCTGGAGGACATCCAGTCCGCCGCGGCCGAGCTGCGCGCGAAGAGCGAGGAGAAGCGGAGGTTCCTCGCCCTCCACGAGAACCACATCCGGTCGCTGGCCAACCAGGTGCTGACGGACTATCCGAACCGGACCACCGCGACGCTGTTCTCGGAGTTCGGCAAGTCGGACTGGATCGGCGTGATGACCGACGATGCCGGCGCCCAGATCCAGAAGCGGGATGCCGCCGCCGCCCAGCAGCTCGCGGAATCCGGGCCGATCGGGGACCCGGCGGGCGCGCCGCAGGAGCGGGCTTTCGAGCCCGTCCCGGACGACGACCCGCGGGCGCTGAAGCTGGCCGGTTACGTCGGCGGGCCGGGCAACGTGCACCCGCCGATGAGCAACACGCTGCTGGGCCACGTCAATCCGCGGCAGGCGCCGGAGCAGGACGGGACCGGCTTCCGGCCGGGCCCCGAGCTGAACGCGTCGGTGGAGAACGTGGAGGCGTACCGGGACACCCACTTCGGGCGTCCCCGGGTGTCCGGCGACGCCCTGCACGGTGACGCGGCGCCGGCCACCGGCAGCACGCCGTGGACGCGGCCCGAGGCGCCGGCCGCGTTCGGCAAGGGCGACGACGCGGTGAAGGCACTGATGGAGAAGGTGCAGGCCGGTGGCAAGGGCAGCTTCGCCACCGTGCTGGGCGCCGGCGAGGAGGGGCGCGCCCATGCCGTCGCGCTGGTCCACGACCGTGACGGCCGCCTGCGCTGGGCCGACCTGACGGCACGCCGGGTGTCCGAGGCCACCGGCGGTATGCCGAGCTGCTTCGGCCTGGGCTGGAACCTCTGGGCCTCGGTATCCGACCCGGAGGAGAACACCATCTCGGGCCCGCAGGACCCGCAGTTCACCGAGACCTTCGGCGCCTTCACCGCCCCCGGGCGCGAGCACTGAGCCGCCGGAACGACCGGGATCATGGACCGGACAGCCCCGACGGGGCCGTCCGGTCCGGACGCCGCCAGCGCGAGCGTCGCGGCTCCGGCCGCACCGCTCGCGGCACACATCGCACCATAGGAGGAACCCGCATGATCACCCAGGACGAGGCCATCGCGAAGGCGCAGGCATGGCTGAACGAAGGTGCCTCGGAGGGGACCGCGCGTGAGGTCAAGTTCCGGGAGTTCGACCTCGGTTGGGTGGTGTGGGCCGCGCCCGCGCCGCTGGAGGTCGACCCGGTGACCGGCCAGGTCCGCCCGCCGGCCAACCTCGGCGACGCCACCGGCGTGGTGGACCGCGGGACGGGAGAGCTCAGCACCTGGCCGTCGATCCCGATCGACGCGGTGATCGCCGCCTACCAGGAGCGTCACGCCGGACGGTGACCCCTGCGGCTCCACCGCGACGGCCGGGTCTCTGCGCGAAGAGGCCCGGCCGCCACCACAGTTCACCGAGAACCGCGCAATCCACACCGGACATTCACGACCTCCCCCGAACGGAGCGCCCCCACTGTCACACGGCCGGTGATTCACGCCGGGAATTTACCAACTGCATACCTTCGGGCCACGTGCCCGGTTCCGCTGTTCTGCGAAGCTCGTACCGAGGTGACGTCTCGTCACTTCGGTTGTTGTGCTTGGCAGGTACGCCCTCGGACACCTAGTAAAGTTACCTGACAAATGAGCGGGTGTGGCAGCCTCGGGTGCCTTCGGCCTGCCCTGGATCCGGCGTGGGCGCTGCGGCGCGCCCCGTTTCGGTGGGCGGCCCGGCGGGGGCCCGGCTGCCCGGGGGCGGTGACCGGGAGGGTGAACAGTGGCGGACGAGACGGTATGGATCGACCTCGACGAGGTCGATGCGGCAGCCAAGAAGATCATGAGCCTGCTGCAGGAACTGGAAGGCCCGGCCAACCAGTTGGAGGCCGTGATCAAGCAGGTCGAGGAATCGGTGTACGGCACCGATCTGCTCGGGAAGGCCCTCAAGGGCTCCGGCTCCTCGGTCGGCGGCCTGAGCAAGCACCAGCAGCAAACCCTCACCGGGATCCGGGCGTTGCTGAAGAACGCCAACGCGATGGGCCAGAACCTCCAGACCATGGCGGCCCGGCACCGGGCCAACGACGAAGAGCACAGCGGCAAGATCGGCCAGATCAGCACCAGCGGGGACATGCCGGCCTCCCCGCACCTGGCGGGCGCCCAGCCTGCCACGGACCGGGTGGGTACGGACCGCGTCATCCGCGCGCCGCACGAGACGCTCGCGCCGGAGACGGACAGCACGCCGATCCCGCCGCCGCCGGCCGCCATCAAGCCGATCGGCAACACCGACGCGGGCGACGACTACCACCGGGCCGACGCGCCCACGCTCGACTACAACCACCACAAGGCAAGGACCACGGACGAGCAGGTCCGTGGCAGCGGCCCCGGCACCCGGCAGGTCATCTGACGTACCCGCCGGGCGACTTGTCGCCCGGCGGCAGCTCAGCTGCGCCCGCCCCGTCCCACTGTCGCCAGGGGTGGCAGCAACACCCCCGCGCCGACTCCGAACGTCCGACCGGAGAGTCTCCCGCCATGATCCAGCTGCCCGCAGACCTCGCCGAGGTACTGAAGACCGTTCAGAAGAACGAGAACGGGAAGGACATCGCCTTCCCCGACGCCAACGAGGAACTCCTCGCCGACCTCGCCGCCGCCTGGGACAAGTGGAACCAGGTCGCCGACACCCACGTGCGCGCGATCGCCGAGACCGCCCAGCGGGCGATGGAGAGCATGTCCGGCCCCGCCGCCGACACCTTCCAGCAGTACCTGCAGAAGTTCGCCGGCGGCGAGGACTCGCACGTCGCGACCACCCTGCAGTCCGGGCGCGCGGTCGCCAAGTCGCTGCACGGCGCGTCGGGCGCGGTGATCGACACCAAGAACGAGATGGTCCGTGAACTCCAGTACGCCAAGACGTACATGGAGCAGAACCCGGCCGGCAAGCACGACGACATCGCCAACTCCGAAGGCATCAAGCAGGCCGCGGCCGTCTACCACCAGTACGTCGGAGGGGTCGGCAGCGACGTCGACGGCATGCTGCGGAAGAACGCCGGCCACATCGCCGAGATGACCGGCATGGCCCAGACCTGCAACCTCAACGGCGCCGGTGGCGCGGGTGGCGCCGGAGGTCCGGGCGGCGTGGGCGGCGTGGGTGCCGACATGACCGGGGGCAGCCCCTCCGTCGTGCCCGCCGGGCTGCGCACCGGCGCCGACGTCCCCGGCAGCCCGCTCGGCGTGGGCGCCCAGGCCACGCCCCACCCGTTCTCGCTGCCCGACGCCCCCGGTGCGCCGGGCTCGCACGTCGGCGGGGTCGGGTCCACGGGTGGCATCGGCGGGATCGGATCGACGGGTGGTATCGGTGGGGTCGGATCGACGGGCGGCGTCGGCGGGGTCGGATCGACGGGCGGTGCGAGTGGCGGTCCGGCGCTGACGCCGTTCAAGCTGCCCACCCCGAACATGCCCAACTTCGGCCAGGACGGCGGGGCCGGCGGCGGTGGGGCGCCCGCGTTCCACCCGCTCAGCAGCTCCGGTGCGGGCCCGCTGAACCTGGCGGGCCTCGGCGACCTCGGCAACGTCGGCACCAACTCGTCCGGCGCAAGCCACTACTCGCCGCTCGGCAGCGGCAACTACAGCCCCGGCACCGGTGTCGGCCCGAGCGGCGGTGTCCCCGGGGGGAGCCCGTTCGGCAACATCGGCGGCATGCCCAACACCGGTGGCTACAAGGGCGGTTCGGGCAGCTCCCCGTCCCGCCGCCTGACCCCGTTCAGCGGTGGCGGCGGAAGCCCGTTCGGCGCGGGCGGCTCGACCGCGCGCGGCGGCTTCGGCGGTTCGAGCGCGCGTGGCGGCGGCGCGGGCGGTGGTGTCGGTTCGGCGATGCGCGGCGGCGGCGCGGGTGCCGGTGTGGGCGGCAGCTCGCTGGCGTCCCGGGCCGGTGGCGGTGCCGGGCTCGGCGCGTCCGGCAAGGGCCTGCCCGGCGCGTCCTCGGCGGCCGGCCGGATCGGCTCCAGCGGGCTCGCCAGTGGCGGCGCTGCCGGGCGCGGCGGCGGTGCCGCCGGTGGTGCGGGCATGGGCGCGGGCGGCCACATGCCCGGCACGGGTGGTGCGGGCCGCGGCGGTGGCGGCAAGGACAACAAGGGCGCCAACCGCTTCCTCAGCGCCACCCGGTTCGGCGCCGAGGGCGAGGAGGAGGACGAGCTGCTGCACGACAGCGGCATCCTCGGCCAGGCCGGGGACGTCGGTCCGCGCGACCGCAACTGGTCGCGCGCACGCCGCCGTTGGCTGGACGACGCGCGCGCCGAAGGCCACTTCGCCGCGCCCGAGACCGCTGCGGCCCCGCCCGCTCCGGCCGGCCCCGCCAGCGAGCAGGAGGCGCTCAGCCAGCTGGCCGGCATCCTGCTCGGCACGGGCGGCGGCGCGGAGGCGGGTGCGGATGCGGCCGCCGGTGCCGGTGCCGGTGCCGGGGATGCGGCGGCGGACGCGACCGCGACCGGCGGTGGCGGCGGATCGGCGAGCGGCCTGGCGGATCGTCGCGAGGCCGCGGCGGCCCCGGCGGAGACGTCGGCCGACAGCTCGGATGACGCCTACCTGGACCGTGCGCGCAGCGTCGCCGCCAGGCGTGGGCACGGGGACGCGCAAGCTGCCGGGGCGGCCGGTTCGGCCGGTTCGGCCGGGGCGTCCGCGACTTCGGGGTCGGCCGGTTCGTCGGGGTCGGCCGGTTCGTCGGGTTCGGGCGCTGCGGCGGGCGAGGGTGAGACGCCGCAGCGCGCCCCGCTGCGCGAGGAGGGCGGCTTCCAGGTGCCCAGCCCGTTCCTGCGCGCCGCCCTGTCCCGCCTGGCCACCGCGCCCGGCGCTCCCGCCGCGGGCTGACCGCGCCCGCCGTCGATCCGACCAGACGAAGGAGCACCGTGAGCAACGACGAGCAGGCCTGGTACGCCGCCACCGAACCCGCGGAGACGGCCCGGCTGCGGGTGGGCACCGTCCTCCCCGCGAGCGTCCCGGTGGAGCCGCGCCAGCAGGCCGTCCCCGCCGAGGAGCCGGGCTGGATCAGCCCCGAGCCGTACCAGCAGGCCGAGGCGACCCCGCTCCGGCCCTTCGAGCAGGCGGAATCGGCGCGGATCGCGCCCGAGGCGTTCCAGCGGGACGTGGCGGCCTCGCCGTTGCGGCCGTTCGAGCGGGAGACGGCGGCCACGCCTGTCCAGCCGTTCGAGCGGGACGTGGCGGCCTCGCCGTTGCGGCCGTTCGAGCGGGACGTGGCGGCCTCGCCGGTGGAGCCCTTCGAGGGGGCGGAGACCCCGCGGATCACGGCCCGTGGGCTCGGCCGGTCCGAACCGGCGGTCGCGGCGAAGCCGATGGAACGGGGAACGCCCGCGGAGCACGCCACCGCTCCGTCGGCGGCCCGCGGGAAGTCGGACACCGCCGCGGCCAACCGGATCAGCAGTCGGCCCGCATCCGTCAACCGGGACGCGTCCGGGAGCGCCGGCCAGGGCTTCCAGGTCGACCCCGCGCAGTACCAGGCCGCGGTGTCGCCGATGCTCGCCGTCGCCGAACAGGTCGGCTCGCTGTACGCCTCGCTGAGCTCGTACCTGCCGTCGCTGGAATCCCAAAACCCTTGGGGCAACGACGAGTCGGGCAAGCAGTTCGCCGAGGGCGAGAAGGGCTACCTGAAGTACAGCAAGGACACCCTGGACGTCATCAAGGGCCTCCCGGCCGCCCTCAAGGGCATCGCCGACGGCCTGAAGGCGATGGCCGACGGCTACCAGGGCGCCGACGACGGCGTCATCACCGAGCTGAACGGCGTGGACCCCGGCAGCGCGCCGATGCCCGCCTCGCCGCAGCAGGCGGCCACGGCACCCATGCGGATCACCCCGCGGATCTACCAGAGCGGAAGGCACTGACCAGATGGCTGTCGAACTCCCGGAGCCCCTCCAGTGGGTGCTCCTGCTGCTCGCGGGCTGCCGCTGGCCGGAAGCCGACGAGGACCAGCTCCGCGACATGGCCGACCACTGCCGCAAGGCCGCGGAGACCCTGAAGGATGCCGCGCAGAGCGGCGACGCCACGATCAAGCGCGCACTCGAGGGCCAACAGGGCGTCGCCGCCGAGGCGTTGGGCAAGTACTGGGAGAAGTACTCGGTCGGCAAGGGCACCGAACAGGACCCCGGCTACCTGCCCGGCGCGATCAACGCGCTCAACGGCATGGGCGACATGCTGGAGCAGGTCGCCAACTCCGCGGAGACAGCCAAGATCCAGATCATCGCCCAACTCGGCATCCTGGCCTTCGAGATCGCGACCGCGGAGGCCGAAGCGCCGTTCACCGGCGGCCTCTCGATGCTGGAGGTGCCCGGGTTCATCGCGGCGAGCAAGCTCACGGTCATGGCGACCCTGAAGGCCCTGCTCAAGGAAATGATCATCATGGCGGCCAAGCAGGCCGCCCAGATGGCCGCGATCAACCTGATGGCACAGGGCATCGAACTCGCCGAGGGCCACCGCAAGAGCATCGACATGAAGGAAGTCGGCGAAAGCGCCAAGGGTGGCGCGATCGGCGGCGCCTCCGGCCACCTGATCGGCAAGGGCATCGGCAAGGCGGGCGAGAAGCTCGGCGTCGAGACCGCGCTCAAGTCCACCGCCGGCAAGATGGCCACCGGCGCGGCCGTCGGCGTCGGCGCGGACGTCTCCACCCAGCTGATCACCACCGGCAAGGTCGACGGCAACTCCCTGCTCGGCTCCGGCCTTTCGGGCGGCGCGGGCGCGGGTCTGCACGCGGGCGCGTCCAAGGTCAAGGGGCACTTCGCCACGCCGAAGGCGGCGGAAGCGCCGAAGCTGCCCGGGGCCGGTGGCGGTGCCGGCGCGGGCGAGCATGGTGGGACGCCCAGCTTCAACAAGTCCGACACCGCCACGGGCGCCTCCGCGTACCACGGGCCGTCCGGCGGCTCCGGTGCCGGTGCTGGTGCTGGTGCTTCGCGCACGGCGGAGTCGGGGTCGTCCAACTCGGGTTCGTCGGCTTCGGGTTCGTCGCACGAGACGGGATCTGGTGCGGGCGCGTCGAAGGTCAGCGGGCTGACCCCGTTCGGCGGGGGACGGTCCGGGGACGCTCCGTCCGCCGGCTCGTCGGCCGCCGGCCACAACACGGCGCCGACGCCGACGCCGACGCCGACCTCGCACGAGCAGGCGGCGTCGCACGTCCAGGAATCGATGGCCCCGCGCGCCGAGTCGCGGGCTGCCGCGCCTGCGCAGGAGTCGGTGCCGCGTCAGGAGAGCGTCGCGCCCACGCGTGAGCAGATGGCGCCGCGCGGTGAGTCGCAGCCTGCTGCGCCTGCGCGCGAGTCGGTGCCGCGTCAGGAGTCGGTGGCTCCGGCGCACGAGAATGTCGCTCCGCGCGGCGAGTCGCAGCCTGCTGCGCCTGCGCGCGAGTCGGTGCCGCGTCAGGAGTCGGTGGCTCCGGCGCACGAGAGCGTCGCTCCGCGCGGTGACTCGCAGCCTGCTGCGCAGGTCCATGAAACAGCGCCGCGTCAGGAGAGCGTTGCCCCGGCCGCGGAGCGGTCCGTGCCGCGTCAGGAGTCGGTGGCTCCGGTGCACGAGAATGTCGCTCCGCGCGGCGAGTCGCAGCCTGCCGCGCCTGTGCACGAGTCGGTGCCACGTCAGGAGTCGGTGGCTCCGGCGCACGAGAACGTCGCTCCGCGCGGCGAGTCGCAGCCTGCCGCGCAGGTTCACGAGTCGGTGCCGCGTCAGGAGAGCGTCGCGCCCGCGCGTGAGCAGATGGCGCCGCGCAGCGAGTCGCAGTCTGCTGCGCCTGTGCATGAGTCGGTGCCGCGTCAGGAGTCGGTGGCTCCCGCGCACGAGAATGTCGCCCCGCGCAGCGAGTCGCAGCCTGCGGCGCCGGCCCACGAGTCGATCCCGCGTCAGGAGAGTGTCAACCAGCCTGGCGCGCACGACAGTTCGGCGCCGGACGGGTTCACCCCGCAGAACGATCCGCGGGAGCCGAGGCCGAGCGGCGCGTCCGCGATGCCCAACCTGTCGGGTGTGCTCGGCGGTGCCGGGCACTTGGCGGGGGCCGGGGGCACCCATCTGGACGGTGGGACCCGCCTGTCCGCAGGGCCGGCGACGGCCCGTCCGGCGGGGCCGGAGCAGGTGGCCGCGCACCTCGTGCCGGACGGTCCGGGCGATGCCCCGGCCGCCGCGAGCACCACGCAGAGCCCGATGGCCGGTGCGCCGATGGCGGGCGGGTTCACGCCCGGCCCGGTCGGCGGTGTCGGCGGTGTCGGCGGTGTCGGCGGGCACGGCGGGTCCGGGGCCTCGGCCCACGCCACGCCGTCCCCGACCGTCCCGCACCAGGGCGGTGCCAAGCCGGCCACCACCCCGAACCCGAACGCCGCCCCGGCCGCTGGCACGATCCGCCCCGGTGCGGGTCGCGCCCCCGAGGCGGGCAACAACGGCAAGCCGACGGCGGAGCAGGCCCACGACCAGCTGCTGGACCGTCAGCGGCGGGAACGCCAGACCGAGCTCGACCGGCTCGGCCGGGCGACGAACGTCCGGGACGCCGTCCAGCAACTCGGTCGTACCCAGCGGCCCGGCCAGCGGCTCCGTCGTCCGGCCGACGCGGACCGGCTGCGGCAGGACATGCCCGGTATGACGCCGGAGCAGCGGGCGCAGGAGCTCGCCAACCTGAAGCCGGAGAACCGGCGTTGGCTGGCCCAGGACCCCGAGTTCGTGGACACGCTGAAGTCCTCGCTGCCGCCGAAGGACTTCGCCAAGGTGGCCGCCGACCTGATCGTGCACGTGGACCCGCGGGCCGAACAGGCCCCGTCCGCGCGCCACGAGGCGCAGCAGCAGGTCGCCCGGATGCTCCAGGACCCGGACACCGCCGCACAGTTGATGAAGAGCGGCGCGGACGTGGTGATCGTCCCGAAGGACGTCCGGATGACCGACGTCCCCGAACTGCACAACCTGCGCGGCGGGACCAACGACTCCGACGCGGGCGGCGGTCGCGGCTACGACGACATGCGCGGCTCCGGCGGCAAGCACTCCGCCGTCACCGAGGAGAACCTGCTCGGCGAGCGCACCACGATCGGCGCGGGCGGCCACTACGCGGACGGGTACTCCACCACCACGCACGAGTTCAGCCACACGCTGCACGAGCACGGGCTGACCCCCGCGGACAAGCAGACGATCACGGACGCCTTCAACAAGAAGAAGGCCGACGCCCAGGACCCGACGAAGTCCGTGCAGTGGCCGGACGGTTCGAGGCCCGGCAACTACTCCTCGCAGGACCAGCACGAGTACTTCGCGCAGGCCACCAACGCCTACCTGGGGACGAACCACGGCCACGACGCGTTCACCCGCGAGCCGCGCAACAACGGCCCGGAGTGGGTGAAGCAGCACGAGCCCGACCTGTACCCGCTGCTGAAGAAGCTGTACGGCGAGAACCCGTCCGCCATCCACGACGGCCCGGCGAACCCGGTGCGCGAGACCACCGCGCAGAACGCCGCGTACGACGGCTTCCGCGAGTTCATGCAGCACGTGGACGGCACCCCGACCCCCACCGGCGAGCACGTCCCGCCGGCGACCGAGCACACGCCCCCTGCGGCTGATCGCACACCTGCGCCGACCGAGCACACGCCCCCTGCGGCTGATCGCACACCTGCGCCGACCGAGCACCAGCCCCCGACGGGTGACCGATTGCCGCACCCGCCGCCGCCCGCCACCAGCGCGGAGTACCAGCACAAGATCGACGGCAAGAAGACCTTCGAGACCCTCGACAGGTTCCTCAGCGACTCCCCGGAGTTCCAGCAGGTCCGCGAGCAGGTGCGGGGTTACGACCGGGACGAGCTGAAGACCGGCGACACGAACGCGGTGCTCTCCCAGTACCGGAACGAGAAGCTCCAGCACGTGGATGTGCTGTCGCGCAACGCCGAGCAGCTCCCGAAGGCGATCGCCAAGGTCGACGAGCGGTTGCAGGCGGTCGAGCACGAGCTGACCACCGGCAACCACCCGCCCGAGCGGGTCGCCGAACTCCGGTCGCAGCGCGAGGGGTTGGAGAACGCCAAGGCGAGCATGCAGGAACAGCGCGACCGGATGGCGATCTTCGAGCACGAGCGGCTCAAGGACCCCGCGCTGGCCCGGGCCCGGTACGAGGCCGAGGTCCGGGTCCTGCCGGGCAGCATCGAGCGGATCAAGGCCGAGCAACTGCGCAACGACGCCCTGCTGGCACAGGCCACGCAGCACCGGGAGGACGGAAAGCAGCCCGACGGCAGTTACAAGAACAAGGTTCACAACGACCGGTACGAAGACCTGAAGACTCACAAGAAGAACCTGGCCAAGGATCTCACGCAGCGCGAGAACGACCTTGCGACGGCGCAGGCGGAGATCAAGAAGCCGGCCCCGTCGGCAGCCCCGGCGGGCAGCACCGGCAGGGGCGGGGTGAAGGCGCCGGCCAGCAAGGAGGCCTGGACGGACTTCGACAACACCTACCGCAAGGCGTTCGGGTACTCCGACCAAGGCGTGATGGGCCATCAGCCGCACGCCGAGAAGGTCGTGGCCCGGATGGAGAACCACGCCCCCTCGATCGGGCCGGCGAACATCAACCGCAACCACGTGATCGCCGACTACATGGTGCACAAGTACGTCACGGCGGCCGTGTTCAAGGCGCGTGCGATGGACGAGGGCGACCATCGGGCGGCCTCGGACGCGTTCGGAGACTTCGTCTCCGCGATGTCCCCGGACCAGCACCGGATCTACGACGTATACGGCAAGAAGGCCCAGGCCCGGATCGGCACGGAGGTCTACGACCTGGCCGGGCTGAGGGAGCACGAGCTGACCCGCACTCCCGGCACCGTCGATCTGAAGGCGACGTACGGCAATGAGCGGTTGCCGGGCGCGTTCGAGACCACCGGGATCACCGACCACGGCAGCGCCGAGACCGCGGCGAAGAACCTGGAGCGAGAACTCGGCCGGTCCGGCCTGGACGTGCCCGCCCGCGAGCAGCTCAACCGGTTGAACGCCGCAGTGGCCGGGGTGCACCCGGACAACCCGACCGCGAAGCAACTCGCCGACGTGCACGGGGCGGTGGGCGCGGTCCACCAGAAGATCAAGGAACAGGCGGTCGACGACCTGGCGCTGGTCCACGGCGTCACCGGGCCGCAGAAGCTGGACGAGGCGGCGGCCGTGCTGACCAAGGCCGCCGAGGGGAAGGGCGGGCTGCAGACGCCCGAGCAGCAGCAGCGGCTGGCCGGGAAGTTGGACGACCTGGCCGACCACCTCCAGGCGGCCGGCAAGGACCCGAAGCCGGTCCGCGACCTGGCGGGCGACCTGCGCGACCACCCGGAGCGGCTCACCGCGGACCGGTACGGCGCCGTCGCGGACAAGCTGACGAACGACCGGCCCGCCGTGCGGGATCGCGAGGTCGACACGCTGCTGAAGGAGCCGGTTCCGAAGGGCACGGTCCGGCGGACGGCGGAGGGCCCGGCGGAGCGCGAGGTGAAGGCCGCGCAAAAGACGGTGACGGAGCGCGAGAAGACCATCGCCAACACGAAGAAGGACTTGGCAGCCGCCGAGGCCACGCACGCCACCGCCGAGCAAGCGGCCCAGAAGTCCGCGAAGGCCGCCGCGGACAACCCGACGACCGCGAACAAGAACAAGGCGGAGGCCGACGTCAAGGCCGAGCAGAAGGCCAAGGCCGCAGTCGACAAAGTCGCGAAGAAGCTGGGCGAGGAGGAGGCCAAGCTGCGCGGGGACAAGCAGCACCTGGACGCCAACAAGGCACTGCGCGACCGGGTGAAGGCGGTCTACGCCGAGCAGGTGTCGGGAGTCACCAAGCCCTCGCCCGCGCAGAAGAACGACGCGGGCCGGGTGGCCCGGGCGACCGTCGACCTGGAGACGGTCGGCAAGCAGTACGGCGGCTCGTACGCGCGCGCCGGGGACGGGGCGAAGCACCCGGCCGCGATGTTCGAGCAGGCACTGACCGCACACCTCGACGATGTGCCCGCGCTGATCGAGAAGCTCACGGCCGACCTGTCCAACAGCGCCTCCAACCTGCGGTTCGGCGATGAGTGGGTGAACAAGTGGATCCAGAACTTCCTGGACCCGCACATCATCCGCGAGCCCGATCTGCTGACCGCCGTCGCCCACGAGCAGTTGCCGCCCGAGGTGCTGTACGCGCCGCACACCGCCGACCTGTTGCAGGCGGTCCGCAGCCTGGAGGCGAACGGCCTGGTGCCGCTCGAGCTGCGCGACCTCATGGCCCCCAAGACCCAGGCCGACCTGGAGCACCTCCGGACGGCCGAGAAGCTCAGCGACAGCTCGACGATCGTCGTCGAGGACCTCGGCATCCCGTCCCCGCACGCCGCCAAGCTGCCGGTCTCTTCGTCCGGTGAGTTCGCCAACCGCGCAGACGCCACCAAGCTGACGGACGAGCAGCTTCAGCGCCTCGGCGTGGAGGGCCTGTACCGGCCCGACCACGTGCCGCAGCCGGCGCCCGACCACGACGTGGTGATGGCCGACGCCGGCCAGTCCACCGCCCACACCCCCGACGGGGACGTGCAGATGCACGACGGGACGGCGGACGCCGTGGGGCCCGGCCGCAAGCGCCGCCGGGACGACAGCGAATCCGACGAGGAGTTCAGCCGGGAGACCGCGCGCCTCCGCCTGGACGACCCCACCCCGCCCCCGCCGCCCCCGCCGCCGCCCGCGGCCACCGGGCACGGCGCGGGCACCGGCACTCGCGGGTTCGGCAGCCCGGCTGCGCCGCCGCCCCCGCCGCCGATGGGCAGCGTCCACGAGGGCGCGCCGGTCTTCGGACACCAGCCGCCGCCGCCCCCGCCGCCGCCGAGCGCTGTCCACGAGGCGCCGTCCCACGACGCGCCGCCGGTGCACGAAGCACCGTCGCACGAGCAGCCGCACGCCGCCCAACAACCGCCGCACGCCGAGCCGTTGCTGCCGCCGCCCGGCACGGTGGAGCGCTGGCTGGTGCAGAACCCGGCCGAGCTGATGTCGCAGGCGCCGGTGACGGTGAACTACGCCGACGGCGCGATGCAGCGGATGCCCGGGCTGAACCAGCAGCAGGCCAACTCCTTCGTCGCCGCCGTCGAGAAGGCGGACCAGCACTGGTTCACGCTGGTACCGGACCGCAACCACGTCGGGGCGGGCAAGAACGGCTTCGTGCTGACCCCGGCCTGGGAGAAGTACGCCGAGCACGACCCGTCGTTCCCGCGTCCCCCGGCCGGCACCGCGTTGCCCGCGCCGCAGCCCGACCACCACTACGTGACCGGTTCGTACGTGCCGTACAAGACCGGCCGCCCGGACCCGAACCTGCCCGACGCGATCGGCAAGACCGTGGTCCCGATGCACCCGGACCCGTCCCGGCCGAACGACGGCCTGGTGCTGACCGGCGGCATGAACGGCTGCGCGTTCGCGATCACCGACGTGACGCCGCACGAGTTCACCGTCTGGCACGTCCAGTCGTACTCGGCGTCCTCGAACCTCGGGATGACCGCGGACTTCCGGGCGACCAAGTCGGTCACCGACTGGTTCGGCGTCGAGGAGTACATGACGCCCGGTCAGTCGCGGCCGTTCGCGGTCACCAACATGCTCAAGCACGGTGCGCACGGCTGGGAGGTGATCAGCCACGAAGTGGTGGACCACGGCGGCGAGTTCGGGGTCGGACGGCAGAACCGGCGTCCGCTGAACTTCACCCCGCCCACCGAGGCCGACCGGGTCCGGATGACGGTCGGCACGTACGAGGTGACCGCCCGCGAGCAGTTGAGCAACTTCGACCGGGCGGCGGAGTTGGCGCTGCGCGAGTTCGACCGCAACAGCCCCGGGTACCGCGTGCTGGAGCAGCAGATCGGCGAGTTCCGCGGCCGTCTGACGGACCAGCTGGACACCGTGGCCGCTCTTCAGCAGCCCGGCCGCAGCCTCCAGGACGTGCGCAACGCCGCTCAGCAGCTGACCGACAACGCCGCGCAGCTCGGGCGGGCCGCGAATGACAGCAAGCTGCTGATCGAGGGCACCATGCGGGCGCTGCTGAAGGAGCCCGTCGGGTACGGCGCGGACGCCGAGCCGCACTCGCGGCAGGGGAAGATCGACACCATGCTGGAGGCCCTCGAACCGCAGCGGGGCGGCCACTGGATCGAACGGATGAACCAGGACAGCGCGAAGCAGCTCCAGGCCCACAACGCGGCCCCGGCCACCAGCGAGGGTTTCGGCTCGCCCGCTGCCGACCAGCGCGGTGCCCCGCCGGTCGAGCACGTGACCGGTCGGGACGTGGAGCCGATGGACATCGAGACCCCGCCCTCAACCGACGTGCGCCAGGCGCCAGTTGAGCAGGGTGGAGACACCGCGCCCCGGGAGCAGGGTGGAGGCGCCGCGCCCCGCGAGCAGGGCGGAGACACCGCGCCCCGCGAGCAGGCCCGCAACGACCGCAAGCGCGGACGGGAGGACGACGAGCCGACGCTGCGCCGGGAGACCGAGCCGACCGGGCCGCAGGCCAAGCGGCAGCGCACCCCCGCGTACGAGAACACCGACGCCGTCATGCACGACCGCGGCTACCAAGCGGTGGGCCCGCAGCACGAGTTGACCGGGCAGCTGGTCGACTACCTCGGTGGCGCACCGAAGTTGCATCCGCCGATGAGCAACTCGCTGCTGCAGAAGGTCAATCCGCACCAGTCGCCGGTCCGGCCGGTCGAGGGCTTCCAGCCCGGCAACGACCTGAAGGCCTGCTTCGAGAACGTCGAGGCTTACCGGGACACCCACTTCGGGCGGCCCCGGGTTTCCGGCCAGACCCTGAACGGCACGGTCGAGCCGATCCCCGGCAACGTCCTGTGGAAGCGGCACGACGGGCCCGCGCTGTTCGGCGAAGGGCCGGGCGCGGTCAACGAGTTGATGGCGAAGGTGAAGGCCGGTGGTCCCGGCAGCTTCGCCACCGTACTGGGCGCCGGGCCGACCGGCGCCGGCCACGCAGTCGCGCTGGTCCACGACCGGGACGGCGCGCTGCGCTGGGCCGACCTGACCGACCGCCGGGTGGTCGCCGCCAGGCCCGGGGAGATGCCCTACAGCTTCGACCCCTCCTGGACGGTGTGGGCCTCCGTCGCGGACCGGCACGAGACCAACATCTCCGGGCCGCACGACCCCCAATTCATGGAGCGCTACAGCACGTTCACCCGCGGCGAACCGTCGCACGACACGTCCGAGCCGATGGACATCGACGACGGCTTCGGCACCGAGGGTCCGTCCCGGACGGAGGTGCTGGACGAGCACCCGGGCGGGGCGCCGAACGACGCTGCGCCGCAGCCGGGCGCCCCGCAGCCGACCAGCCGGACCGCGTCCGGCGACGACGGACTGGACGCGCCGGGGCTGACGACGCCCAGCACCCCGCCGCCGAGCACGCCCGGCGGTGCCAGCGGCCACGTGGCGGGTGGCCCGAACCCGGCTGGTGGCCCGAACCTGGCTGGTGGGCCGAACCTGGCTGGTGGGCCGGCCTCGACGGGCGGCGGCAGCCGTGCGACGGGCGGACCGAACCGCCCCCGGTCGGCCTCGGCCCCGGCCGAGTTCGGACCGCGCACGCCCGCCACCCCGGCCCGGTCCGAGACCGTCGCCGCTCCCGTCCGGTCGGAGACCGCCACCGGCCCGGTCCGGGCCGAGAGCGCCGCTGCTTCGGTCCGGTCCGAGACCGTCACCGAACCCCGCACCGGGACGGGCCCGGAGAGCCCCCTGCGTCCGACTTCCCCCGAGGGGGGCGAGCGCGCCCCGTCGCTTGCACCGAACTCCGAGCACACGCTTGAGCCGGAGTTGGGGCCGCCCACGTCGAAGCCCGAGCACGCGCCTGAGGCGGAGCTTGCGCCGCCGACGCCGAAGTCTGAGCACACGCCCCCGGCGGAGCTTGCGTCGCCCGGGTCGAAGTCCGAGCACACGCCTGAGGCGGAGCTTGCGCCGCCGACGCCGAAGTCTGAGCACGTGCCTGAGGCGGAGCCCGCATCGTCCGCGCCGAGGTCCGAGTACACGCCCTCGGCGGAGCCCGCGTCGCCCGGGTCGAAGTCTGAGCGCGCGCCTGAGGCGGAGCTTGTGCCGCCGGTGCCGAGGTCCGAGTACACGCCCCCGGCGGAGCTTGCGTCGCCCGGGTCGAAGTCCGAGTACACGCCCCCGGCGGAGCTTGCGTCGCCGACGCCGAGGCCCGAGCACACGCCCCCGGCGGAGCTTGCGTCGCCCGGGTCGAAGTCCGAGCACGCGCCTGAGGCGGAGCTTGCGCCGCCGACGCCGAAGTCTGAGCACGTGCCTGAGGCGGAGCCTGCGTCGCCGACGCCGAAGTCCGAGCACACGCCCCCGGCGGAGTTCCCGCCGCCCGGGCGGCGGGTGCCGGTGGCGGGGGACGGGTACTGCCTGCTCCGGGCGGTCGCGGTCGGCGCGCCCGAACTGGCGGGGCCGCACCAGCTTCAGGCCGCGGTCGGGGACCACTTCCGGTCGCTGCGTCCGGAGGAGTGGCCTACCGAGGTGGTGTCCAACTACCGCAACAACCTGCTCGGTCGGCCGGACCTGCCCGCCGGTGACCTGCTGGCGTACGTCCGTGCCGAAGACCGTCCCAACTTCACGGGGCTGACCGTCGAGCAGCTGCGGGAGTCCGTCGGCGCGTACCTGACCGAGCACCAGCCGCTCCCGGCGGGCCACGAGCGGGCGGCGCTGATCCGGACCGTCCAGGAGTGGGACACCCGTTGGGGGAGCACCGAGGGCGAGATGCTTCCGGCGGCGACCGCCCACGCGCTGGGTCTCCGCCTGCGGGTCGTCGACCACGACGGGATCACCCAGGCCGTCTTCGGCCCCACGGACGGCCGCCCGGTGACGGTGTACCGCGCCAGCGACCACTACGACGGCAGCGAACCGCCGACGCACACCCCGGAGACCGACCACACGCCGCCGCCGACCCCCGAGGCCGAGCAGCCGCCGTCCCACACCGCCCCGGAGGCCGAGCAGCAGCCGCACCCGGCCCCTGAGCCGGCGCCGCAGCAGCCCGCCGCCGTCGCGCCGAAGCCGATCGCGGGTACCGACCTGGTGGTCGGTCTGACCGGCAACGAGGCGGCCGTCCGGAAGAAGGTCATCGACGTCATCGCGCAGGCCGTCCCGGGCGACCGGGCGGCGGCGCGGGCGTTCGCGGATGCGCATTTCGGGCCGGCCACGCTGCGCCCGATGCTGGGTGCGCTCTCGCGGGGCGAGGTGTGGACGGCGCCGTTCGAGGGCAACGGCTGGAGCGGCAGCGTGAAGCTGCGCGGCCAGGTCACCGAGTCGACGCATCTGCGTACCGAGAAGATCGAGTTCGAGAACGGCGCCGACCGTACCGTGGCGACCGGGACCAATCGCGGTGCGCAGTGGCAGTTCAACGTCGGCGTCCAGGCCCGGGAGGGGCGTGGGATCGGCGAGCCGTCGGAGCTCGTCGCGTACTACCATGACCGCGGTCAGGCCGAGGTCAACCTGGATCTGGGCGGCATGGTGGCGCGGTCGAAGACCAGCGGGCCCGCCGAGGTGTTCGAGTCGACGATGCGGCTGGAGCTGGACCTCGGCGACCTGCGCCACAACGGTGAGCCGGTGCGCGCCGAGGGGCAGGGCCGTACCGAGGCGGTGGACATCGACCTGACGGTGGCCGTCCCCGAGCGGCTCGAGGCCCCGGCGGCCGGCGAGCAACGGGTGCCCCCGCAAAGGCTGTTGGACGGCCGGGTCGGCGGCCAGGAGATCGTGCTCGACCTCGCGCCGCGTGATACGGCAGGGAACCGTCCGCCGGTGGAGGCGCTGCTCGACCGTGCGGACGCGGCGGGCCGGCAGGAGTTCGGCGGCGACTGGCCCGCGGTGCGCGAGAAGGTGCTCGCGGAGGTCGACTTCGCCCGTCTCCAGCGGGACTTGAAGAGCATGACGGCCGGCGAGCCGGTGTCCGTCACGCTCACCGACCGGCGCGGAAAGCAACTCGGCGAGGTGGAAATCACCGCGCGGGTCGGCGAGTTGAGGCAGACCGGCACCACCAAGGAGACCGAGTTCAACATCGGCACCGCGGTGCAGCAGGTGCGCAGCACCTCCTCGAACAGCGGCCACGCGGGTCAACTCGGGTTCTCCGCAGCGGTGAAGCCGGGCACCGGCCTGATCGGTGGCGGCGGCGCCGGGCGGCTCGGCCGCGACCACGTGGAGATCAGCGGTGAGGCCCGGACCGCGCAGCTGACCAGCAAGTCGAAGGTGCCCGGCGTGATCTACGACGGCACCGTCCACTTCGATCTGAAGTTCAACGGCAAGTCCGTTGCGCACGACGCGGGTTCGGCGGACCTCCGGGTGCTGGTCGATCGCGCGGACACCAGCGCGGACACCAGCGCGGACACCACCGCGAAACACACCGCAACCGCACAGCAGCCGGCCGAGGTGGCCGCCCCGCCGGACAGCGTCTGGCGCGGCGGCGACGACCGGGGCGGGCTCGGCGAGACCGTGGTGGTTCGAGACCTGGAGAGCACGGCGGGGCTTCGCGAGGCGCTGGACCGCAAGGGGCGTGAGCGGTTCGGCGAGGACTGGAACTCCGTCCGCGACCAGGTGATGCAGGGGTTCAGCCAGCCGAACCTGGCGGCCCGGCTGACCGGGATGACCCGCGGTGAGGCGCTGGAGGTGAAGATCCCGGGCAAGGAGGGCCTGGTCGTCAAGGCCGTCGCCCGGGTCGAGGAGATGACCTACCGCCGCGAGGACGGCAAGGCGGAACTCAACACCGTCAACGAGACAGGCGCGTTCAGCGTGGCCCGTCGCCTCGGCGCGCGCACCACGATCGAGCAGGGCCAGCTCGGCGGCACCGTCGCCAAGGGCACCCCCGGTGCCGAGCTCGGCGCCACCGCGTCCGGTCAGCAGCGCCGGCGTGTCGGCGGCCAGGGCCGGCAGGCGGACCGGGTGTACGCCAGCGGCAAGTACAGTGCCCCGCAGGTCATTTACGGGGCCAGGCTGGTGGTGGACGTGCACGTCGGCCGGGCCGGCGAGGCGGTCGGCGGCCGTCCGGACGTCTCGGCACCGGTCAAGGTCGAGGTGGGCCTGGACGCGCGGGAGACCGTCAAGGCCGAGGCGCCGTCCACCGGGAGCTTCACGCGTCCGGAACAGCGGCCTGAGAGCACGGCGGCCCCCGCCGAGGCGGCCACGCACACCGCGCCGCGCCGGATGACCGAGCGCCACGAGCTGAACGCTTCCTACGTGGTGCACAGCCTCAGCGGCGCCGACAAGGTGCGTGCGGCGGTGGAGGACGCGGTGCGGACGAAGCACGGCGAGCCGTCGGAGGAGGTGAAGCAGCGGATCGGGGCGAGCTTCGACCGGGTCGCGCTCAGGGCGCAGCTCTCGCAGCTCACCCGCGGCGGGCGGATCACCGAGACGGTGGCCGGCAAGACCTGGTCGGCGGAGGTCACCGTCACGGCCAGGCTGGGGGAGTCCACGTACCACTCCCAGGCCGCCAAGTACGAGTTCGAGTCCGGGACGCGCACGTCCAGCGGCCAGGGCACCCTGCGCGACAGCCGGGACCGGCTGAACGGCGGTGGCCAGGTCAGGGCGAAGGCCCCGTTCGTGGCCGTCACCGGCGGCTACACGTACCGGATGGACCGCAGCTACGGCCAGGCGACGGAGACCGTCGGCTCGGCCTCGAACCGGGGCAAGCACGTCGAGCCGGCCGTGTTCTTCGACGTCGCCGTGCCGTACGACGTCACCGTCGCGTTCAAGCGGCTGGGTGTGCCCGACGGCTCGCACACGGCGCCGGTGGAGACGGTGGCGCGGGTGGCCGTTCCGATGCGTGACGCCGAGCCGGTGTCCGGGCCGGTCGAGCGGACCACGGCAACGCAGCCGAAGGGCTTCGTGGAGGGGCGGCGCCTGGACTCCTCGGCGATCGTCACCGACATCCACGCGCTGCCCGGGCCGACGGTCGGGGTTCCCCGCCGGACGCTCGGCGAGTCGGTCCTGTCGCAGGTGGAGTCCGGCTGGAAGCCCGGCGGGCTGCGCGCGTTGCGGCGGAGGCAGGCCGGGCAGCCGGAGTTGACGCGCAACCCGTTCGGCCGCGACTGGGCGGGCATCCGGAGCAAGCTGGACGCCGAACTCACTCCCGACCGGCTCCAGTCCAGGCTCAAGGGCATGACGGCGGGCGACGAGATCGTCGTGCGGCACGGGCGGACCACCGTCCGAGTCGGCGCCCAACTCCGCGACCGGATGGAGTACTTGGGCGACACGGGCACCACCGAGTTCAACGCCGGAACCGACGTGCAGCGCAGCTTCGCGCACACCGGCGGCACCGGCAGCGGCCACCAGGGCGCGCTCGGGGCGGTCGCCTCCGTCCCCGTACCGGCGGCGCCCGGCGTCTCGGTGACGGCCGGTGTGACCGGCAGCGGCGGCCGGGGCCACGACCAGGTGGACACCCATAACCGCGCCACCGCGACCGGGTCGGCCACCAAGGCCAAGCTGCCCGGCAGCGCGTACGCCGGTGAGGCGGAGCTCCAATTCACCATCTCCCGGCGGCCGTTGGTCGGCACCCAGGTGTGGCAGCGGCGTACGGCGGCGATCGGGTTCGAGACGCTGGTCGAGTCGGGCGAGACCGTGCCGGTGCCGACCGGCACGGTGTCCGGGTCCGGAACCGTCACTGTGCCCGGCGACGGGCAGCCGCGCACCGTCACCGTCCGGCCGCCCGAGCCCGTCACCGTCCAGGTGCCGCCGGAGCGGGTCTGGGAGGGCGGCCTGCGCGACACCGACGTGCTGCGCTGGCTCGGCGACGTCGGCGGCGTGCAGGACCTGGTGCGGCTGCGCGGCCCGGAGTACTTCGGCAAGTCGGCCTGGAAGGAGATGGAACCGGTGGTCGGGACGATCACCTCGCACGGCCACCTCTCGGCGCTGTTCGGCACCGCCACCCAGGGCATGGAGGTGTCGGCGACGGTCCCGTCCAACCGGATCACGCTCGGCGGCGGCAAGGGAGTCGAGGTCGGCGTGAAGGTCGTCTCGCTCGAACACCGGGCGGTCGACGACAAGGTCGAGCTGAGCCCGGCCAACGCCGTCTCGGCCGGCAGCACGCGCTACGACCTGTCGACGGGCAACGCGGGCGTTCAGGGCCAGGTCGGTGCCAAGCTCACCGGCGACGTCACCACCAGCCCGGCGATCGTCGGCGGCGTCCAGCGCCTGTGGCACGAGGGCGGCGGCCACAGCGACGGCGGCCAGGTGGTGTCGAACGGCAAGTTCGCCGTCCCGATGGCGCGTTACGCCGGGCATGCCGAGGTGGAGGTGACGCTGTTCAACGGTGGCCGAACCCCGGTCAAGGAGAGGGGAGTTGTTCCGTTCGCGGTCGACATCCCGCTGTCCGAGACGACCGCGTCCAAGGTGGCGGGCGACCACTACCTGGCGTTCACCGAGCAGCAGCGGTCCGGTGAACTCCGGGTCGCCGAGGGCGCCTGGCGGCTCGCCGAGGTCCGGCGGCTGCTGGCACCCGACGCGGGCCCGGTCCGTACGCCCGCCGAGCACGAGCAGCTGATCGGCACCGTGCGGCTCGGACAGGCGGTCTACGAAGGGGAGTTCACCGCGAGCACCGAAGCCGGCGCCGCCCACATCCGGGCCACCCACCAGCTGGTCGAACTGGCCGGCGGCACCTCGGAGGGCACCGCCGCCCTGCTCGACGGCCTGCTCGGCGGCACGGACGGCGCGCCGCTGAACGCGGACGACGTGCGCCAGGTGATCACCCACATCGAGCGGAGGACGGCCGAAGGACCGCTCACGCTCGAGGAGTTGACCGCCGCGGCGCAGAACGGCTGGAACGCCTGATCCACCCGAGGCGGAAGGCCGCCGGGCCCGCTCCAACGGGCTCCGGCGGCCTTCCGATTTCGACAACGAGTGTTTCGGCGTGGGGCGTTGACAGTCGATCTGTCCGGTCGATCTAATGCTGACGCCCGAGCAGCGGGCAGCTCACTGGGGGGAGCCGCATGGGAAGCAGCAGGATCGACTCACTGTTCGAGCGCGACCGGGCCTGCCAGGGCGCGGGCATCGTGCTCGACGAGGTGACCGGCGGCCGGGCGGTGGCCCGGATGAAGGTCACCGCGGAGATGGCCAACGCGCACGGCATCGGGCACGGCGGGTACGTGTTCCTGCTCGCCGACGCCGCGTTCTCCTACGCCTGCAACAGCTACGGCCCGGTAGCCCTCGCGCAGGGTGCGCAGGTCACCTTCCTCGCCCCCGCGCAGATCGGCGACGAGCTGATCGCCGAGGCCGTGGAGCGCACCAGGTCCGGCCGGCAGGGCGTCTACGACGTCACCGTCCGGAGCGGCAGTGGCACGGTGGTCGCCGAGTTCCGCGGCCAGAGCACGCTGGTCGCCGGAGTGCCGCACAGCGCCTGACAGTTGGGCCTCACGGCACCCAGGCACTCCGGGGTTCAGACGTCGCGACGGCTGCCGAAGAACAGGGCGGCCAGCGCGCCGCCCACGGCCCAGGCGGCGTAGACCCACCACTCACCGGCCGGATCGGCCGGGAACGGAATGTGCGGGTTGACCGGCGTGCCGACCAGGTCGTGCAGGACCTGCCAGGCGCGGAACGGCGTCGCGTGGTACAGGCAGGCCGACCAATAGTGGTTCTCGCTCATGAAGTTGGGGATCAGCAGCAGCACCGTGACAGTGGTGACGACGGTCGCCACGCTGTGCCGGACGATGGCCGCCAGCCCGAGGCCGGTCAGCGCGCACACCGGCGGCAGCAGGGTGGAGGCCAACAGCGCCCGCCAGATGCCCGGTTCGGCGAGCGAGATGCCGGCGTGCTTGCTCGACAGCACGGCCTGCGAGGCCCAGAACGACACCGCGGTCGCCACCACGCCGAAGGCCGTCATCACCACCGTCAGCACGACGATCTTCGCGGAGATCAGCGCCTGCCGGGCCGGCACCGCCGCAAAGGTGGTGCGGATCTGGCCGGTCGAGTACTCGCTGACCAGCGCGACCGCGCCCAGGCATCCCGTGATCAGCAGGGTGGCGATGCACGCGTTGTTGGTGAAGGAGGCCGCCAGCGATCCGCCGGGAACGAAGAACTCCCGCATCCCGGGAGAGAAGTGGTCCCAGTCGTTCACGTCGGCGATCGCCGCGTTGACGTTCAGGAACACCAGCCCGAGCAGGCCGAGGAGCAGGCCCCAGCGGATCGACCGCAGCGAGATCAGCTTGAACCACTCGCCCAGCAGCAAGTCCCGGAAGCGGGCCCGCGGTTCGTCCACCGCGAGCGGTGCGGTGGGGGCGACGGAGGTGAGCGCGGTCATCGGGAGTCTCCTGCGAGGTATTCGACGCTGTCGGCGGTGAGTTCCATGAACGCGGTCTCCAACGAGGCGGCGCTGGTGGCCAGTTCGCGCAGCCGCAGACCGTGCCGGTGCGCGAGGTCGCCGACCGTGTCCGCGTCCAGGCCGGTCACCACCAGCCGCTCCTCCCCGTCGGGCCGCACCTGCGCGCCGGCCGCCGTCAGCACCTCGGCCAGCGCGGTCGCGTCCGGGGTGCGGACGGTGACGCTGCTGCCCCGGCCGCGGGCGGCGAACGTGGACAGCGGCTCGTCGGCGATCAGCCGGCCGCGGCCGACCACCACCAAGTGGTCGGCGGTGTGCTCCATTTCGCTCATCAGGTGGCTGGAGACGAACACCGTGCGCCCCTCGGCGGCCAGCCGCCGGAACAGGCCGCGCACCCAGCGCACACCCTCCGGGTCGAGGCCGTTCAGCGGCTCGTCGAACAGCAGCACCGGCGGGTCGCCGAGCAGCGCGGCCGCGATGCCCAGGCGCTGCTTCATGCCGAGCGAGTAGCCGCCGATCCGCCGCCGCGCCACCCCGGCGAGCCCGACCTCCTCCAGCACCTCGTCCACCCGCCGCAGCGGGATCGCGTTCGTCCGGGCCAGCACCCCGAGATGGGCGGCCGCACTGCGCCCGCCGTGCACGTCGGAGGCGTCCAGCAGCGCGCCGACGTGCCGCAGGCCGCGCGGGTGGTCGCGGAAGCGGTGGCCCTGCACGGTGACGGTGCCACTGGTCGGCTCGTTCAGCCCGATGATCATGCGCAGCGTGGTGCTCTTGCCGGCCCCGTTCGGGCCGAGGAAACCGGTGACGCAACCCGGGCGGACGGTGAAGGTCAGACCGTCGACGGCAACCGTGCGGCCGTAGCGCTTGGTGAGTTCGTTGACTTCGATCACGACAACCACAGTTCCGTGACGGGCCGTCGTCCCGCGTCGGCCTGCCGCCGACACCTCCGGCGGCCGATGTCTACCCAGGTTGTACGCCCCGGGTCCGACGCCCGTCGGCCGGGCGGCTGGCTACGATCACCCCATGCCCGTGAACTCGCCCTCCCTGCTCAGACGCGTGACACCCGGCGGCTGGGCGGCGGTGGCCTGGACGGCCGGCCTCGCGTACTCCTTCGTGGTGCTGGTCCGGCTGCCGGGCGAGTCGCCGGACAACTTCTACCGCGGCCTGCTGATGTCCGACGCCAACCAACGCTGGCTCGCTGTCTGCGCGGTGGTCTCGCTGGCCGGCTGCGTGCTGCTGCGCCGCATGCCGCTGACCGCCCTCGGGCTGCTGCTGGTGGGCGCGGTGTTCGGCGCGTTCGCGATGCACTCCAGCACGATGGACGTCCCGCTGGTCCTCGGCCCCGACGTGGCGCTCTGGTACGTCGCGGCGAGCCTGCCCCGCCGCAAGGTGGTGCTCGGCTCCGGGATGGCCGCCCTGGTGCTGCTCGGCTACCCGATCGGACGGGTGTTCGCCGGCTTCATCATCGGCACGTCCACCGAGCTGGCCGTCCTTTTGACCGCCGCCGTCGCCGTCCTGCTCGGCAACTCCGCCGGGGAGTCCCGCCGGCACGCCGCCGAGCTGAGCGAGAACGCCGCCGCGCGGGCCGTGGCCGGTGAACGGCTGCGGATCGCCCGCGAGTTGCACGACATGGTCGCGCACAGCATCGGCATCGTCGCCCTCCAGGCCGGCGCGGCCCGGCTCGTCCTCACCACCCAGCCGGAGGCCGCCCGCGACGCACTCGGCCAGGTCGAGACCGCCAGCCGCGAAACCCTCTCCGGCCTGCGCCGCATGCTGGTCGCCCTGCGCGCCGCCGAGGACGACCCTTCCGGGCGGCCGCCGCTCACCCCCGCCCCCGGCCTCGCCGACCTCGACCGCCTCGCCCGCTCCACCACTGCCGCGGGCGTCGCCGTCGACCTCCGCTGGCACGGCGAACGCCGCCCCCTGCCGCCCGAGGTGGACCTCTCCGTCTACCGCGTCGTCCAGGAGTCGCTGGCCAACGTGGTCCGCCACGCCGGCGCGCGCTCCTGCCAAGTGACCATCTCCTGCGAGGAGGACTCGGTGTCCGTGGAAGTCCTCGACAGCGGCGGCCTGCGCGGCACCCAGCCCAGCGGCGCGGGCTTCGGCCTGCTCGGCATGCAGGAACGCGTCTCCCTGCTGCACGGCACGTTCGCGGCCGGCCCCCGCCCCACCGGCGGCTTCCGGGTCGCCGCCACCCTCCCCGTCGCGGCGGGTGCCCGATGACCGTCCGCATCCTGCTCGTCGACGACCAGCCGCTCGTCCGCGCCGCCCTCTCCATGGTGGTCAAGGACGCCCCCGACCTGGAGATCGTCGGCGAGGCCGGCACCGGGGACGAAGCAGTGCGCCTGGCCGCGGAGTTGGCCCCTTCCGTGATCGTCATGGACATCCGGATGCCGGGCATGGACGGCATCGAAGCCACCCGCCTGATCACCTCGGGCCCGTCCTCGGCCCACGTCCTCGTCCTCACCACCTTCGACGACGACGAGTACGTCTACGGCGCGCTGCGCGCCGGCGCATCCGGCTTCCTGGTCAAGGACATGGGCCTGGAAGAGATCCTCGCCGCCGTCCGCGTGGTCGCCGCCGGCGAGGCCCTGCTCGCCCCCCGCGTCACCCGCCGTCTGATCGCCGACCTCACCGCCCGCCCCACGCCCGGCAGTTCAAGGCCGCCGCTCGCCCTCACCGCCATCACCGAACGCGAACAGGAAGTCCTCACCCTGATCGGCCGGGGCCTCTCCAACACCGAGATAGCCGAGCACCTCTACCTCAGCGTCACCACCATCAAGACCTACGTCACCCGCCTGCTCTCCAAGCTGAACGCCCGCGACCGCGTCCACCTGGTGATCCTCGCCTACGAGGCGGGCCTGGTGACGGCATCCCGCTGACCTCTTGGGCCGTCAGAAGGGCGGCGCTGTGTGTATTTGGCAGCCGTCGGATTCCTGTGCGCTTCGGCGAGCATCCGGTGAGGACCGTGTATGCCTCGGGACGGAAGCCCAGGGCAGCGTCGATCTGAATTCCCGGCAGGGAATGGCCGCCGTCGATGTGATGCCGCTGGCGCTTTCGGCCCCTGCTGCAAATCGCGCGGTGATAAAGGTGTTGGGCCGCCGCAGAGTGCGGCGGCCCAACAGGTGCTGCTAGCTGTTCAGGTCTTGATCATTGGCGATGATTCCTGCGATCAATTCCGCGAGGAATTCGGCGGCCTTCCTGGGGTCTTCCGTGAGCAGGAGAACCTGGGCGTCCCTGGACCACGCTTTCGATCGGACGGCATATGTGCCTTCCGATCCCACCGCGACGGTCGGCCACTGCTCATCGATCGGGGCCTTCCAAGCGTACCCATCACGAAACACCACAAGGGTGTTCAGGGAGACGGTGGGAAATACCTGGCGAAGAACCGGGATCTCCGAGGCGGCTTGCAGGAGCGGCCAAAAGAGCGGACTGAACCAGCCATTCGTGCCGTGGGGTGGGCGGAATACGTTGAGGAGGCCCTCCCACTCGGAATCCACGCTTCTGTCTTCCACCCTCGGCCCTTTCTGATTGCTAGCACGGCGCTGGTCCGTTGAAGAACGTGGTTGCTGCTCTCGCTGCTGAATTGCTGCAGATGTATTGAAGCTCAAACGATGTCGGCCTTCCAGGCGCTACTCTTCCGGCCAGCACTCCCTCGACGTCCTGCATCCCCTGAAGATTGAACGATATCTTACCGCCTCCCGCGACGACCCTGTCGATCATGGCTTGACCTGCACTGTCGCTCCAATAGTTTGGGTTCGGGAAGATGTCCTTGAACTCTGGAGCATCGTTCATAACTGCCTGCTGTAAATTGGCGAACTGCCCGAGATTTGCGCCACTTGCGCTATCGAATCTGAACCCGAGCGCGAGATGGATGCCGCAAGGGCCATCTGCGTTGTGTACCAGCACGGGGACAGTCCCGGCCAATACGTAGTATGTGTGGTTGTTTTCGACCGTCAGGTTGAGCATGTCCGCCGTACCCGGCCGCAGTTCAACCGAGGTGATCCGGGCCTGACGGTTCTTGCTTGTGACGAGGACGTGGTCCGGAGCCAGTTGGCCTGCGGGGATCCACTCGTGATCAGTGTCGTCCCAGAACGGATGGTCCGACGTGGTTCGAAGGGTACTGATTGAGCCGGTGCCGTCGACAAGGTTGACGTTGACCAGGTCAATGTCATGGACCGGCGCCCCCTCCCTCTGGGCCATCACCCCCCAGGACACCCTCCACTCCTGGACCGGCACCCGCACCGGCACCCCGACCGACCCGGCCTTCACCCTCACCGGCCCCAACGCCTGACACCCACCACGGCCGGGCCCCGCTCTCGAACTGACAAGGGCGGGGCCCGGTCTCGTGGTCGGTGCTGGGGACATTCGTCGACGACCTGCTGTGCGGAGCGGGCCCGCGGGCCAACATCCGAGCTACTGTGGATGTCATGACTGCGGCCTACGAGGACGTGCCCTTCAGCGAACTGCTCCACCACCCCGCCGCGACCACGCGCAGACTGGACGCCGTCCGTGCGCTGCGCCTGCGCCGCCGCGACGCGGGCGACCTCGCGCTGATGCGCGTCGAGCAGATGGAACGGGACGCCTCGGTCGTGGACTTCACTTCGCGCCTGCTGGCGGGGCTGGTGCGGACCGAGAACATCGATGCCCTCCGCCAGGCACTGCCCGAAGCCCTGCCGTGGACCACGTTCCTGCCGGCGGAGGACCTCGACACCCTGCTCGCGGAGCTGGTGGACACGGCGTGCGGCGCGGTGGCTCTGGACAACCTGGCCCCGGTCGCAGTCCTGCTCACCCAGTGGCGGCACAGCGCCGAGATCTACGCCGACTCCACCCTCCTCGCCATCCTCACCCGCGAGCCCGACGGCGACCTCGGCCCGGCCCCCATGCCCGAGGTCACGGAGTGAGCCCGAAGCGGGGAGACCGGGCCGCGCCGCCGCCGATCGGCTGTGAGTACGAGCTCCGTTTCGCCAACACCGAGGCCGCCGACGGCTGGGATCACCTGGGCCGCCAGGCGGCGGGCAACCTGCGCCGCGCGTTCGAGAAGATCCGTGCCACTCCCCGCGCCGTCGACAACCCCGACCGTCAGCACCGCCTAAAGGGCATGCTCGGTTCCGGCATCTTCAAGGGCCAGGAACTCGAGCGCTGGCAGTACGAGGTCACTGGCGGCGGGCGCATCTGGTACCTGCTGGACGACGCCAACCGCACTGCCTGGATCACCTATGCGGGCACGGGCCATCCCAAGGCCACGGACTGAACCTTCCCCAAGCAGGTCGGTTCAGGCGGCAATGCGGCACTTGCGCCCCAGCCCGGGCCCCGCTCTCGAACTGCGAGAGCGGGGCCCGGCCTCGTTCTGCTGGGCGGGGCCCAGTCGCGTCAGTGGGCGGGGCGTTCGTCGATGACCTGTTGGAGTTTGCCGGTGCGGGGGTTGGTGGTGAGTTCGGCGCGGGGGACCCATTCGATCTGGAGGGGGTGGATGGCGCCGATGGCGGTTTCGTCGGCGTAGGTGGGGCGGGCGTCGAGGACGGCGCGGCGGAGGGTTTCGGTGAGGGTGGCGGGGGGTGGGGTGGTGTGGCCGAGGCGGATGATGAGGCCGTCGCGGTTGTCCCAGCGGCGTTGGACGAGTTGCATGCCGGTGATGTGGTGCTCGGGGTCGTGGGCGAGCAGGACGTCGCGGACCTGCTCGGTGGGCATGGAGACGATGCCGACCCGGGCGCCCTCCGTGGAGCGGCCGAGGAGGCGGAACCGGCGGCAGGTGGCGTCGGTCCATTCGGCGCGGTCGCCCGCGGGGTAGCGGAGGATCGGGACCAGGGTACGGAACAGGTTGGTGACGACGACGCGGCCGGGGACGCCGGGTTCGGTGATGGGCTCGCCGGTGGCGTCGTCGATCAGTTCGACGATGGTGCGGCTCGGGAAGGCTTCGTGGACGCGCAGGTCGTCCCCGGCGGGGACGGGTCCGGCGACCAGGCCGGCGTCCACGGAGGCGTAGCCGATGGAGGAGAGGGCGGCGTTCGGGAAGGCCGAACGGAGCAGCGGGCGAAGGTCGTTGAAGAGGATGTCGCCGCCGAACAGGATGAGTTCGACCTGCGGGGCGGGCCGGTCCTGCTTGAGCAGGGTCTCGGCGACGGCGGAGAGTTTCATGGGTTCGCCGGCCAGTACGTCGGCGCCGAAGCCGTGGATCACGTCGGCGACGTATTCGTCGGGTGCGGTGGCGATCGGGAGGCGGACGTTGTCGATGGGGGCGTGCTGCAGGGCGTATTCGATGAAGAGGAAGCCGCTGTAGAACTCGCCGGCCCGGAACAGATTGGCGACCTTCTGGCCGGGCTTCAACCCCGCGTCGACCAGGCCGGCGCCGAACGCGGTGACGGAGTCGACGTGTTCCTCGCGGGTCCAGGGGGAGAACTTGGGCTTGCCGGTGGTGCCGCCGGACTTGTAGACGCAGGCGTCGGTGAGCGGGCCGGTCAGCAGGCGGTTGTCGGGCCAGGTGTTGGCGGCCCAGAACGCGATCTGGTCGATGACGGGCAGGTCGGTGAGGGAGGTGACGGCGTCGGGTACGTCGCGGTAGAGGTCGGCGTAGAACGGCGAGTTGCGGCGGGCGTGGTCGACGAGGGATTGAAGTCGCTTGGCGGGCACGGCGGTTGCTCCAAGGTCACGGGGTGGGGGTGAGGCCGATCCAGTCGTGGGCGAGGCGCTGGACGGTGCGGCCGTCGCGGTCGGCGAGTTTCGCGGCGAGGTAGTCGGCGGCCCACGCGTTGGTGGTGATGCGGAACGGCGGCTCGTCCTCGGCGAGTGCGCGCACCACTGCCTCGGCGACCTCGGCGGCGGGCTGCGCGGCGCCCGCCCAGCTCTGTCCGAGCCGGTCGACGTACGCGCCGAAGGTGTCGGCGTAGGGGCCCGAAGCGGCTTGCACGGTACGGCGGTTGACGTCGGGGAAGTGGCCGAACCGGGTGTCGGGGACGTAGCCGGGCACCACCATCGAGACCTGCACGCCGTGCGCGGCGGCGACGGGGGCGAGTGCCTCCATGAAGCCCTCGACGGCGAACTTGGCCGCGCAGTACGCCTCGTTGAAGGGCTGGCCGACCACGCCGTGCACGCTGCCGATGGTGAGCAGCCGGCCGCCGGAGGCGCGCAGCAGCGGCATCGCGGCGCGCGAAACGGCCACCGTGCCGAAGAAGTTGACCTCGAGGTTGGTGCGCAGCGCGGCGGAGGTGGACATCTCGAGTGTCGGGTCGAAGTTGGAGATCCCGGCGTTGTTGACCACGGCGTCGAGCCGGTCGAGGCCGGCGAAGCACGCGGCGATGGATTCCTCGTTGGTGACGTCGAGTTGGCGGACGAGGGCGTCGGGCGCGGCGGCCCGCAGCGCGTCCGCGCGGTCGGGCGAACGGACGGTGGCGATCACCGTCCAGCCGGCCCGGCTCGCGGCCGCCGCGGTGGCCAGCCCGATGCCGGACGAGCAGCCGGTGATGAGAAGAATCTGACGGCCCGTCATGAGGTGGCATCCGCAAGCTCGGTGACGCTGTCGGCGGCCTTCGGCAGGTCGGCGTCCATCCGGGCCTGGACGCCGAGTGCGGGCAGGAAGGAGCAGGCGGCGAGCAGGGTGCCGCCGACCATGGTCCAGCGGGTGGCGTCGAGGATGCCGAGCGGGCCGGTGAGCAGCGAGACGGCGAAGCCACCGGCCAGTGCGGCGAGCGGGATGACGCCCCAGGTGGCGGTGCGGAACGCGGCGTGCATGACGCCCTGGTGCTGCGCGGACATCCGGGACTGCCGGGCGGGCGCGGAGCACACGTTGATGCACGACATGAAGAAGCCGTAGCAGCCCATGGTGACGGCGATGACCGGCCCGGCGGGCAGGGCAGGTGCGGCGAGCACGCCGAGGCCGACCAGGCAGTGCAGCAGCAGTGCCCAGGCCATGGTCCGTCCGATGCCGAGGCGTCCGCTGATCTTCGGGGCGACCAGCGCGCCGAGCAGCGCGCCGACCGCGCCCGCGGACATCGCGGCGCCGAACACGCCGACGGTGACGTGCAGGCCGCGGTAGGCGAACACCGGCAGCACGGTGACGAACACCGGCCCGCCGGAGTTGAGGGTGACGGCGGCCAGCACCACCCGGCGCAGCACCGGGTCCTGCCAGTTGAGGCGGAAGCCGAGGGTGAGCCGGCGCCACACCGAGCCCTGCGCGACGGTGCGGTCGCCCCACGGCTTCATGAAGCGGAAGCAGGCGGCGGAGACCAGGTAGCTGGCGGCGTCCACCAGCAGCGAGGCGGCGCCGAGCGCGCTGTACAGTCCGGCGGCAATGGACGGCCCGGCGACCTCGGCGACCGAGCCGCTGCCCTCCAACCGCGAGTAGGCGCGCACCAGTTGCTGCTGCTCGACCACGGCCGGTACGGCCACCAGGTAGCCGACGTTGAAGAAGATGGTCGCGCCGGAGACGGCGGCGACGCAGCAGAACAGCAGCGGCGTGGAGAGGAAGTCCAGCCAGTACGCGAGCGGGATGATGCCGACGGCGACCAGCCGGATCAGGTCGCAGACCAGCAGGGTGATCCGCTTGTCCCAGCGGTCCACCAGCACGCCGGCCACCGGGCCGAGCAGTGGAATGCCCAGGTACTGGGCCATCGCGACGATGCCGACCTGGAACGCGGACGCGTGCAGCACGAAGATCATCAGGGTGGGGACGACGAACACCGTCACCCGGTCGCCGACGTTCGAGATCGACTTGCCGAACCAGAACAGGTTGAAGGCCCGGCCGAGTTGCTCGGGCGCGTGCAGTTTCACGAGGCCTCCCGGACCACGAAGCTTGCGGTCTTCCCGGTGCGGTCGTTGCCGACCAGCGCGTCCACCACCCGGACTCGGACGTGCTCCGGGTCGTGCACGAAGGCGGTGCTCAACGTGAAGGTGGCAGACAGCAGTTCACGCCGCAGCGCGTCCGTGTCGGGCTCCGCGCCGGCCGCCGTCAGCAGCAGGACGTCCACCTGCTGGGCGCGCCTGCCCTGTTCGGTGATCACCACCTGGCCGCGGGTGACGCCCGGTTCGCGCTCCACCCGGGCGAGCAACTCGTCGATGTGCAGGCCGAGTCCGCGCACCTGCACGACATTGTCGCGGCGGCCCAGCACCCGCATCGCAGGGCCCGGCCGGCCGCACGGGCAGCTGGTCAACTCGCCCGCGTCGCCGGTGCGGTAGCGCAGCACCGGGTTGAGCATCGCCGGGTCGAGGGAGGTGAAGTCGAGCAGGCCGTCGTCGCCGACGTGCACCAGCTGGTGCGGGAAGGTGTGGAAGGTGTCGGCCGGGCATTCCGGGGTGTTGGAGCCCACCACCCAGGTCTCGGTGGAGCCGAACATGCCGTGCCGCCGGGCCTTCGGTGCGACGACCGCCAGGTCTTCCTCGAGCTGCGGCTGCCAGGCCTCGCCCAGCCACAACACCTTGCGCAGCGACGGGAGTTCGATCCCGGCGGCGCGGGCGTGCGCGAACCACAGCCGCAGCACGCTCGGGGTGCCGCCGATCGCGGTGACCTTCCGGTCGGCGAGGAAGCCCAGCCACTCCGGGTACTCCTCGCGGGTCACCGACCCCAGCGCGATGATCCGGCAGCCGGACAGGTCGGCCAGGCCCGCCGCGAGGAAGTGCGCGCCCCACATCCGGCCCGCGCCCCAGGCGTTGACGAAGATGTCGTCCCGGTCCAGCGGCTGCCAGTGCTCGAACACCTTCGCCATGTAGAACCCGGTCGGCGCGTACCCGACCTTCGGGGCTCCCGTCGAACCGCCGCTCTGGAACAGCCAGGTGGCGCCCTGCTCGGCGGACGGCTCCAGGTGGGCGAGCGCCGTGTTCAGGTCGTCCTTGGCCAGCGGCGGCAGCGCCGCCAGCTCCGCGAGCGTGGTGGGCTCCTGCGCCTGGGCGTACCGCTCGCCGAACTCCGGGACGCCGCGCAGCAGTTCGAGAGTTCGGCGGGCCACGGCCAGGCCGTCCGCGGCCTGCTCGTCGGTCAGCGAGAAGCTCATCGGCCGGCACCCCCGTGGGCGAGGAACGCCGCGTGCGCGTCCCGGTAGGCCGCGAACCGGGCCCGGGTGACGTCCCGTTGGACCGAGCGGTCCGGGTCGTCGAAGTCCGGGGCGATCACCCCGTCCGGCTCCAGCTCGGAGAACCAGAACCGCTCCCCGTCGTGCAGGAAGTCCACGCAGAAGAACGGGATCGGCAGCTTCTTCGCGAAGTACGCGGTGGCGTCGGCGAGTTCGGCCGGGATCTCGCAGAACTCCATCGAGCCGCCGCGGCTCGCGTTCGCCACCGGCGAGCCGTCCTCCGGGGTGCGGCGCAGCACCGCGTACGGCTTGCCGTCGATCACGTACACCCGGTAGTCCACCGTGCCGTCCCCCAGGTAGGGCTGGGCGACCAGCGTGGTGTCACCGCCCTGGGCGAGACTGGCCAGGCCGCGCACATCCTCCGGCGAGCGGGCCAGGCAGATCCCGCCGCCGCCGCACCAGCCGGCCGGCTTCACGATCGCCGGGAACGTCAACTCGCCCAGCGCCACCTCGTACTGGTGCTTGGAGACGTCCCGGCCGGAGCCGATCCGCACCGACGGGATCGGCGGCACCGGCGAATCCGCGAGGAACAGCATGGTCGCCAGCTTGTCGTTGCCCAGCAGCGACACCTGCGCCGGGAACGGCAGGTAGAACCCCGCCTGCTCCAGCACCGTGCACAGGGCGAGCTGGTTGAACACGTCCATCGACTGGTACGGCAGCGAGTACAGCGCCGTGATGAACAGAGTGTCCTCGGGCGTGACCAGTTGGTCGTCCACGTACACCCGGGGCCGGCCCGGATCGGTGCCGTCCACCGTCACCGCCTCCGGGGCGTGCCGGGACCACTCCATCCCCATTCCGGCGGCGACCTCCGCGAACATGTCCCAGAAGTAGTGCTTCCACATCGCCCCCGACCGGGTCGACTCCCGGTCCGGGAAGATCCAGCACATTCGGCGCAGCGGCGCCGGCACCTCGCTCACGAGTTCTCCAAGAGGTCCACTGGTTCCGGAAGTTGTGCGCCATCGGCGCGTGCTGCCTGCTCCGCCCACCAGGCACGGCCGTCCGCCGGCAGGGTGTCCACCGGATCCACGTACGGATACCGGCGGTTCGACCAGCCGTCCCCGCCGAGTGCTTCGAGCGAGCGGAGCTCAAGTGCGGTGCGGTAGTTCTTGGTCCAGTACGAGATGCCGCGCACCCGGTCGTAGCCGACCGCCTGGTGCACCCAGCGCTTGCCGACGTGCGGCACGTCCGCGACCAGCCGCGGCGTCGCGTACCCCGGCAGGTAGCCGAGGATCGCCTCCTGCAGGCGCTGCGCCTCGGACAGCGGCAGCCGCCAGTGCTCGGCGTTCGGGATCACGTCGCACAGGTAGAAGTAGTAGGGGAGGATGTTCGCCTCTCCCTGGAGGGCGAAGCACAGGTCGAGCAGCGCCGCCGGGGTGGCGTTCACGCCGCGCATCAGCACGCCCTGGTTGCGGACGTCCCGCACGCCCGCGTCGAGCAGCGCCCGCGCCGCCTCGGCGACCAGCGGGGTCACCGAGGAGACATGGTTGGCGTGGGTGTGCACCGCCAGGTTGACCGACCGGCGGGCGGCCAGCCGGGCCACCCGCTCGACGCCCGCCAGCACCTTCGGCTGGAGCCAGTGCTGCGGCAGGCCCACCACCGACTTGCTGGCCAGCCGGATGTCCCGCACCGAGCCCAGCTCCAGCAGCCGCAGCAGGAACGACTCCAGCCGCGGCCACGGCACGTTCGCCAGGTCGCCGCCCGACACCACCACGTCCCGCACCGACGGGGTGCGCTTGAGGTAGTCGAGCATCTGCTCCTCGCGGTCGGCCGGACGCAGCACCAGCCGCGCCTTGGCCACCTGCGGCGTGGAGCGGCCGACCAGGTCCATCCGGGTGCAGTGCCCGCAGTACTGCGGGCAGGTGGACAGCAGCTCGGCCAGCACCTTGGTCGGGTAGCGGTGGGTCAGGCCCTCCACCGCCCACATCTGCGCCTCGTGCAGCGAATCCCGCGCCGCCAGCGGGTGGTTGGGCCACTCCGGGTGCCGGTCGGAGCGCACCGGCAGCATGTACCGCCGCACCGGATCCGCCAGGAACGCCTCGGTGAACGCCCCGGGCTCCAGCGCGGCGTCCGCCGCCATGGTGTTCAGCATGTGCGGCGGCAGCAGCACCGACATGGTCGCGAACTCCGCTTGGTCGGCGGCCAGTTCACGGTAGAACCGGTCCTCGAGGAGAGACCCGAAAACCTCCCGCAGCTGCCGCTCGTTCTGCACGCAGTGCGCCCGCTGCCACTGCGCGTCCCGCCACTGCGCGGCCGTCACCTCCCGCCAGCCGGGCAGCCGCCGCCAGTCCGGTTCGACCAACTCCCGCCGCACGTACTGGTACGGCTGGGCGAGCTGACGGTCCATCAGGAACGCGCCGAGGAAGGTGCCGAGGAGGTGATCGAGGAGGTGATCGAGGAGGGGGTCGAGGAACCTCCGGCGAGCTGGAGGAGCCCGGCGTGCCGGGTGCGCAGCTCCCGCTTGAGCACCTTGCCGGTCGGGCCGAGCGGGAAGTCCATGGCGTTGGACGCCACTTGGAGTGCCGCCAGCTCCGCCAGCCCGGCCTTCGCCAGCTCGGCGTTGGCCGCCTCCAGCAGCCCGTCCGCGCTCGCCCCGTCCTGCAGCCGCACCACGGCGATCGGCCGCTGCCCGCCGTCCGGGTGCGGCACGCCCACCACCGAACAGTCCTGCACCCACTCGGCGCAGTCGGCGAGCAGCACCTCCTCCAGCGGCAGGCTGTACACCGGCCCGTCCAGGGTGTCGATCACGTCCACCGTCCGGTCCAGGTGGAAGAACCGTCCCTCGCCGTCCCGGTACGCCACATCGCCGGTCAGCCAGTACCCGTCGCGCCGGAACGACTGCGTCAGGCGCTCGTTGTTCCAGTACCCGGGCGTGATCGACGGCGCGATCACGGCCAGCAGGCCCACCGTGCCGTCCGGGACCTCCACACCGTCCTCGTCCAGCACCGCCGCCCGCTCCACCACCTCCGACGGCTTGCCGACGCAACGGTCGGCGCGGCCCGTCTCCGGCGAGGTGACCTGCCCGAACAGCGCCATGCCCATCTCGGACGAGCCCAGCCCGTCCACGAACTGCGAACCGGGCAGCGCCGGTTGCTCGGCCCGTTCCTGCGGCAGCAGCCACGGCCGGATCAACCCCGCCGGGCGCTCGCCGAGTTGGACGAGGCGGCGGATGTGCCCGAAGTGCGCGCTGTCGCCGGTGTTGAACCAGGAGTGCACCTTGGACGCGCCCTCCACCGGCAGCTCGCCGGTCGCCAACTCCACGAAGGTGCGCGGGAACGAGGCCACCATGGTCGGCCGGAACGCCTCCATCACCGGCTCCACCGTGACCCGCTGCCAGTCCGCCATCACCACCGTCGGCAGACCCAGCAGCGTCGCCGTCAGGAAGTAACTCAGGCCCCCCGCATGAGTGTGCGGCATCAGCGACATCAGCCGGTCGGACGGCTCCGCCGGGAAGCGCACCATCCGCGGCTGCTTGCCCTCCCAGAACTGCCGGTGCGCCAGGATCGTCGACTTCGGCGTGCCCGTCGTCCCCGAGGAGTGGATCAGCGCCACCACGTCCTCGGCCGCGTGCTGGTACGGGTACCCCTCCGGCAGCGGCGCCGACGCCGCGTCGAACGCCTGTATCTCGGCCGTCAACGACAGGAAACGCGGCCGCAGTTGCGGATCCTTCCGGTACGCCGAAGCCAGCCGGGTGGTGTCGTCCGCGACCACGCCCACCACGCCCACGTGGCTCAGGTAGCGCACCATCACGTCGTGCCGCATCGCGTCGTTCACCAGCGCCGGCACCGCGCCCAGCGCGGTCAGCGCGAAGAAGTGCAGCAGCGGCTCCAGGCCCTCGGCGATCACCACGCCCACCGGCTCGCCCGGCCGCACCCCGTTCGCGTGGTACCAGGCCGCGTACCGGTCGCGCAGCGCCACCAGATCGAGCAGGCTGTGCCCGCGCAGCACCACCTGCCCCCGGTGGTCCAGCCGGTGGCTGAACGCGAACGGCACCGCACGGTTGGGATTCGCCTCGACCGCCCGGTCGAGGAAGTTGCCCGCACCCAGGGTCGGGTCGGACATGAAGCGCTCTCTGACGGCGAGCGGCGCGATGGATGTCTGATCGCTCATGGCGGCCTCCGGTCTCTCCGGTCTTCCGAAGCAGGACTCGATGCCCGGACACGCCCTCGTGAAGCGTGCACCGGGCCAGGGGAAAGGGGGTCCAACTAATCAATGGGTGACGCGAGTTGCGCCTAATGGCCGAGAAGCTCGGCGACCACGCGACGGCCCGATCGGATCGCGCCCTCCAGCAGGCCGAAGAACTCGGTGCTGGTCTCGGTGCCCGCGAAATGCACCCGGCCGTGCGGCGTCGTCAGCGTCGGACCGAGCGCCGACCAGTCACCGGGCCCGAGCAGCGCCGCGTAACAGCCCCTGCTCCAGGGCTCGTTGACCCAGTCCGTGACATGGAACGCGAGCGGCTCCGGCAGCATCGGAAACAGCCGGGACGCCTGCGCGACCGCCGCCGCGCGCTGTTCCGCAGGCGGCAGAGCGGCGAAACGGTGCGCCTCCGCGCCCGTGACGAACCCGGTCAGCACGCCCGGCGACCCCTCCGGCGGAGTGTCGTCCACCGTGGACAGCAGCGGACCGGCCGCGTTCACCGACCACCCCGACAGGCCGTGCGCCCGCCACACCGGCTCCGGGAACACCAGGTTCACCTTCACCGCACACCCGCGCCCGGTGCGCGACGCCGCTCGCGGGGACGGCAGTTGCGGCTCGAACCCGATCGCGTCCGCGAGCAGCGGCGGCACCGCCACCACCACCGCCTCCGCCCGGTAACTCCCCTCGGGCGTACGGACGATGGCCTCCCGCTCGGTCTGCTCCACCGACAGCACCGGCTCGTCCGTGTGCAGCAGCCCGCCCAGATCCAGCAGCCGCCTGGCCAGCCGCTCGCACAACCGGTGCGAGCCGCCCGCCACCCGGTCCTGCTGCGCGCCGCCCTCGAAGGCGTTCAGATAGCGCAGCCCACCGCCCGAGCGCAGGTAGAACGCCATGTGCAGCACGGAGATCTTCGCCGGGTCGGCGGCCATCATCTCGCCGAGGAACAGCGGGAAGAACAACTTGGCGTCCGGGTGCGACAGTTGCTGCTCCGCCCAGTCGGCCACCGTCATCGCGTCCAGCCGCTCGGCGTCCGGCGAGAGCCACGGCGCGTCCGGGCGGACGGCGGCCGTCAACTCCTCCAACCGCTCGAACAGATCGCCCAGTGCGACGGCGCTCAGCGGCGGGAACCGCCCGTCCCGGGTGGCGTCCGCTTCCTCGCCCGCCAGGGCAAATCGGCTGGCGCCCCGCATGGTGGTCGGCGCGGTCTTCAAGTCGCAGGCGGCGAGCAGGGCGTGGAGCTCGGTGTGCAGGTCGCCCAGGTAGGCCGCGCCCGCGTCGATCCACCGCCCCGGCGCCACCTCGATCCCGCGCGTACGCCCGCCGACCTGGTCCCGGGCCTCCAGCACCGTCACCCGCACGCCCTGGCCGGCCAGTTCGACCGCCGCCGTCAGGCCGGCCAGTCCCGCGCCGACCACGATCACCGAACGCGGCGCGGGCCCGGTCTCCGAAGGGGACGCGGCGCTCACCGGGCCGCCGCGATTCTCTCCGCCGCGACGCGGGAGGCGAGACCGGCCGGGGTCGGGTCGGCGAGGAAGTCCTCGAAGGTCAGCTCGACGCCGTGCTCGCGGGCGACGGCACTCAGCACCCGGGTGGCGATCAGCGAATCGCCGCCCAGGAGAAAGAAGTTGCCGTCGGCCGGGACGTTGTCCAGCTCCAGGATCCGGCAGAAGACGGCGGCCAGCGACTCCAGCTGGTTCGCGGCTGTGGCGTCTGCCCGGGCGGGTGCGGTGACGGGCATGTCGAGGCTCATCGGGGGGTCTCCTTCGACCGGTGCGGGGTGCGCGTGGTCTGGCGGGGGGCCAGCGGTGCCAGCGGCGCTTGGGTGTGCGGTGCTGTGCGTGGTGCGGTGCGTGGGGCGCGACGGTGTTGCTGAGCAGGCGATCTGACGGCGCGTCAGATTCATGAGCAGTCCTCCGGCGCGTGCGGGGAGGGAGGGTGGCTCAGCGCGGGGCGGTGCTGTGCAGGCGGTGCGAGGCGGCGCGGTCGACCTTGCCGCTGGCGGTGCGGACCAGCTCCGGCACCACGGTGATCCGGCTCGGGACGAGGTGGCCCGGCAGGCGTTCCCGCAGGTAGAGCAGGAGTTCGGTGGCGAGCGCCGGGTCGGGCCCGCCGGTGCGCGGGACGACGTACGCGACCAGGGCGGCCCGCCCGGCCAGCGTGGTGGCGGTGACCGCTGCCGCGCCGACCCCCGGGTGAGTGCCGAGTCCGGCCTCCACCTCCGCCGGATCGACCCGGATGCCGCGGATCTTCACCTCGTGGTCCAGCCGCCCCAGCGGGGTCAGCACCCCGTCCTCGTCCCGGGCCGCACGGTCGCCGGTCCGGAACCAGCGCTTCCCGTCGCGGAGCACGAACCGCTCGGCGGTGGCCTGCGGCAGTCCCGGGTAGCCCGTGGCGATCGCGGGCCCGCCTATCAGCAACTCGCCGTCGGACGTGAGCAGTTCGTCCACGTGGGGGAGTGCCCGTCCGATCGGCGCGCGCTCGGTGGGATCCCACGCGCGGCCCGGCTGCCGGGTGCGCGGGCCGAGCAGGTCGACGGCGTGCGTGATCAGGGTGGTCTCGGTGCAGCCGTAGGTGTTCAGCAATCGGATCCGAGAGCTGCTCTTCAGTCGGCTCCAGTCCGCCAGCCGGGCCGGGTTGGCGGCCTCGCCGCCGATCACCACCAGCCTTACCCGCGGCGGCAGTTCGGCGCCTTCACCGTCCTCGGTGAGGTGCAGGACCAGCTCGTGCCAGAACGCGGTGGGCAGGTCCAGTACGGTGATGCCGCGCCGTTCGACCATCCGTAACAGCCGGGCGAACGACGCCGAGTGCGCCTCCGGATCGAACACCAGCCGGCCACCGGCCGTCAGCGTCGGCAGGATCTCCTCGAAACAGGTGTCCCAGTTCAGCGAGGCGAACTGCAACACCCGGTCGTCCGGCCCGACTTCGAACAGGTTGCGCAGCGATCCGACCGCGGCCGAGATCGCCCGCCGCGGCGTCACCACCGGCTTGGGCTGCCCCGTCGATCCGGAGGTGAACAGGACGTACGCGGGGTCGTCGGGCGCGACGGCCGTTGCCGTCCCTGCGGCCGGTTCGTCATCCAACTCGAGGTACGGAAGCCCGAGTTGATCGGCCTGAGCGCCAGCCCCGCGACCGGCCAGTAACCGGCAGCCGGCCGCCTCGACCATCCGCTGCTGCCGCTCAACCGGGAACCCCGGGTCGAGCGGCACGTACGCACCGCCCGCCATCAGGATGCCCAGAAGCGCCACCACGGTGTCCGGACGATGCCCGGCCGACACTGCGACCGGCCCCGGCCGGCCACTCAGCCGATCGGCCAACCGCTGTGCAGATAACGCGAGTTGCTGGTAGCTGAGAGTGTGCTCGGGAGACTCGATCGCGGCTCGCTCGGGCCACCGGAGAACGGTTTCCGCGAACGCATCCAACAGATCGGAGCCCGATCTGTTGATGCCACCGTTCTTTGACATGCGCGCTCCAAGATAAATGCCCAGAGGTGCCCGTCCGTGCTTCGGCGAACCGGGACTCTACCTTCAGCCCCCCGGCCCCACAATGGTTGTTGAGTCGATTTCCCAAGAGACCTGTAACTGAACTGTGAACTCCCCGCGCCCAGACCTTGATCACCGTCCGTGATCAAGCCCCCCAACTGGTGCCGACCGTCTCGCGACCCCTGTCCGGGGGCATTCGGGCGCTGGTCCAGTCCACCGCGCGACGGTGCGCAGGCGCACCCGTGATGCCGGGTCGGCCCGCCGCGGAATGCCCCGAATTGCGGCCCGATCCGATAGCGCCCCGCCCCGAATCTGCCTGCTTTGCCTCCGTACGAACGCCGGCCCGCCGCCCCCCGATTGCACCCACTCGGGAATGGAAATCCATTACCTGCCGCCGCCCCGGCCGCCCCCAATTCGCCCCGCGCCGGACGCTTGCGACGCCGCCCGCTTGTCCGCCCGACGACAACAGAGCGTCACCGAACGACAGTTCGGCGTCGGCGACACCAGCGGCCAGGCGGGTCGGTCCGAGTGCTCAGGCCGGCGGCGGTGTGGTGGCCGTTCATCCGGTCTTCGGCTTGTTCCAGTCCTGCGCCCAGCTCTCCGCCTGTTCCGCAGGCCACAACCAGCGGGCGCCGTACTCCTTCTCATCACCGGGATCCAGCTGGGTCAACGCGCGGACCAGCGCCGGGCTGTACACGGCACGGACCCGGAAGTTCTCCAGGAATCGGCTCTCCAGCACGATCCGTATGTACCGGTGCGGCTGTTGCTTTGGTGACGTCCCGACACAATGACGCGTTCGCCTCCGTCGCCCCAGACCGGCGGCGCGATCCACACCTTCGCCCCCGGCGCGAAGTGCTGTAGCCCCCGGCGGATCTCCAGCCCACCGTGGCCGTGACTGGTCTCCTGGGCGACATTGGCCACGACACAGATGCCCAGCAGCTCCGGTCCAGTTGCGCTTTCCATGGTTTCCATGATCGCGCAGTGAAGGCGGCGGGGCGTGAACCCTCTTCCGGGGTTTGCTCTTGAAACCGTCGGCCGGCGCCGAGGGGTCTCCAGCGGGGATCTGCCGCGCTCGCCGCGCGGGCGTCCGCAGGCCAGCACGGCCTACCGCATGGTGCCGGCCTGCGGACGTCGTCTCACTTCAGGTGGCGAGCGAAGAAGCGGGCGCCGGCGTCGAGTTCGTGATGCGGGACGCCGGTGTGGCCGCCCATGTTGGCGTGCAGGGTCTTCTCCTTGGAGCCGAAGGCGTCGAACAGGTCCAGGGCGGCCTGGCGGGGGTTGCCCTCGTCGTCCCACTGCAGCAGGACCTGGAGCGGGATGGTGACCTGCCGGGCCTCCTCGACGATGGCGGCGGGAACGAGGCTCCCGGCGAAGAGGCCGGCGGCCGCGATGCGCGGCTCGACGGCCGCCAGCCGGACGCCGATGGAGATGATTCCGCCCTCGTAGCCGGCCGGGCCGCCGATCTCGGGCAGCGCAAGGAGGTCGTCGAGCGCCGCCCGCCATTCCGGGACGGACTTCTCGACCAGCGGGAGGACCAGCGCGTCGACAAGCTCCTCGCTGACCGGCTCGCCGGCCTCCATCGCCCGACGCAGGTCGGCGCGCGCCTGGTCGGCGGCGGCCCAGCGGGGACGGTCACCGCTCCCGGGCAGCTCGATGGTGGCCGAGGCGAAGCCGTACTCGGCCGAGTAGTACCGGGCCCGCCCCGCCAACCGGGGGTACATCTTGCCCAGCCCGAGCGGCGGGGGACAGATCAGGATCAGCGGCGCCGGCTCGGACGCGGAGGCGGACGCGGGCGTCCACAGGATGCCGGGGATCTCGCCGAGGGTGAACCCGCGCTCGACGACGCCGTCGTCGAAACGCTGCTCAGAAGTGAAGTGCATGGTCGTGCCTTTCGGGAGTGCTCACAAATGGCGCTCCCGGACGACGACCTATCGCCCGACCGTGACCCCGGAGGGGAGCACCCATGTCGATACTGCGTTCACGGGTACCACCTCCTCGTTCTCTTTCACGGCCACCGGAAAGGTAGCAGCGGTCGCCGCAGTCCACCAAACGGGTTGCCGCGAGGGGAGACCGGGGCCACGGCGAGCTCGTCAGGGGCGGGCGGAGTCGGTGCGGACGTGCAGGTGGCCCTCGGACGGAAACGCGGGCGGTCGGGCGGGAAGGACCGCTTCAAGGCCGAAGCCGCACCTCTCGGCCACCCGGCAGGACGCGCGGTTGTCCGCCGCGTGGAAGAGTTCCAATCGCACCACCGGCACCGAAGAACCGCTGGCCAGCACCCACCCGACGGCTGCCTCCAGCGCCCGGGAGGCCAGCCCCCGTCCACGAACGTCCGCCGCCGTCCAGTAGCCCACTTCCGCGCCGCCCGCGTCGTTGAGTTTCACCGTCACATGGCCGACCGGCGGGCCGGAACCCGCGCCGTCGTTCTCGGAAACGGCGAAGCCGAAGCGCGTGCCGGAAGCCCAGCCCAACTGCTGGCTGTCGATCCAACGACGCGCGTCGGCCTCGCTGTTGATCACCGTCATCAGCCATCGACGCATGGCAGGATCCCGGTGCGCGGCGACCAGGGCGGTGGCGTCGTCGGCCTGCCAGGGACGCAGGCTCAGGGCGGGCAGGCCGGCAGTCGACGCCACGGACAGCAGGACGCTCACACAGATCTCCGATCAGCTCTTGCACTGATCAGTAATCTAGCCGCCGCCCGTCATCGCGAAGGGGAACCCGGGAGCCTTCGGACGAGCCTCACCCGACTCAACTCGGTGCGGCCTGGGCCTCCTTGGGCGGACCGGGTGGGTCATCCCCCCTCGAACGAAGCCAGGCTACGGGCCGGCGTGTCAACTCGCACGCCGTACGGCGGAGTTGTGGCGGACGGGACGGATCGTGCGCCTATGATCTGGCGAATGTCGCCCACCGTGCTGCTGATCGATCTCGCCGTCGTCCTGTCGGTCGCCACCGGTCTGTGGTTCGGGCCGCGGGTGTTGGGTGGGACGCCGCCGGTGCGGGCCGGGTGGACGGTGCGGCCCGAGGTGGGGCTGGCGGTGGTGGTGGGCGCCGTGTACCTCAACCAACTGGTGTGCGCCGCCTACGTGGTGAGGGTGCACGGCGGGGACGCGTCGTTCGTGGCGCGCTACCTGCCGTCCGGGTGGTTCGCCCAGCCGGTGGGGAACCCGGTGGTGCGGGCGCTGGCCGAGTGGATGCCCGCGCCGCGGCTGTTCGGGCCGAGTGTGCTGCGCGTGCAGGCGTTCCTGGAGCTGCCGTTCGTGCTGTTCGCGTACGGGACGGCGCTGCGGCGGCTCAGCCCGGCGCTGTACCGGGCGGCGCTCGGGTCCGCGCCGCTCGCGTGGGCGGCCGCGCTCTCCTACACGGTGGTGTTCGGGGTGGTGGAGTGGGCGCTGCGCAACCCGTGGACCGTCCAGGACGTGCTGATCCGCGCGGTCTCCGCCGCCGTCACCGCCCCGCTGGTGCTCACCCTCGCCCGCCGCGACCGTGACCGGGGACTGGAACTCCGGCCCGGATTGGGAGGGTTGCTGCACTTCGCCGTCTCGCTGTGGGCACTCGGCGGGCTGGTGATGGTGGTGTACGACACCGCGCTGCTCTACAACTCCGCCCACCTGCGCACCCGTTGGCCCGAGGCGCTGCTGTGGCTCGCCGTGCTGGCGGTCACCGCGCGGTGGCGGCCCACCACCCCGAGGCCGGTCGGTCCGGCCACGGCCGCGCTCGCCACGGTGCTGCGCCGCGGCCTGGTGCTGTTCCTGGTGCCGGCCCTGGCGGTGCGCTACGGCCTGGGCTTCGCCCACCTGCAAGTGGCCCTCGGCGGTGGGATGTCCACTGCCGTCGGCGCGCTGTGCCACCGCCAGGTCCGGTCCGCGCTGCTCCCGCTCGCGCTCGCCGCGACGGCCGGACTCGGCGCCGCGTACCTCGCCCTGCACGCGGTCGCCGATACCTACCCCGAGAGCGGCCTGCTCCGGGCGATGGTTGCCTGTCTGGCGACCGCCGCGCTGGTCTGCGCCCTTGCCGACCGCCTGGCCGACAACCCGCCTGCGGCGTCCGTGATCTGAGGAGTCGATCAGCGCCTGGACGCCGTCCAGGATCCGGTCGAGCCCGGACTCCAGCGGGTCGGCGGGCTCGGGGGCCGAACGCGCCGGCGGCGATCGCGCGGGTGAGGGCCGGGAAGCGGGCGGCGTGCCGGTCGAGCAGGTTCCAGTGCTCGCTGCTGCTCACCCGGGTCCGCACGATGCTCCTACCCCTGCCCGTCACCCGGCCCCCGAGTCCGCGTCCTCGTCGAAGTCGCCCAGGTGGAGCGGCACTTGGCCGGTGCCGTCGCGGAGCAGCCCGGTCAGGTGGTGGGCCAGCCGGCGGGGGCGGACGGTCTGCTCGGTGGTGGCCAACTCCTCGATGCTCCACCAGTGGTGGCCGTAGCGGGCCTCCTCGGTGTCGATCCGCGCCGCTGCCGCCTCGGCGGGGGTGAGGCGGCAGAGACGGTACTCCTCGGACTGGTCGAAGTGCCGGCCGTCGACGCTGAACCGGGTGCGGCGCGTCCAGGCGAGCGGGCCGAGCCGGTCGGCCGCCACCGTCAGCGTGGTCTCCTCGCGCAACTCCCGTACGGCGGCGGCCAATGCGTCCTCGCCGTCCTCGATCCCGCCGCCGACGGTGAACCACCAGCGGGCGCCGTCACGACGCGGGTCACGGCCGCAGAGCAGCAGCAGGCGGTCGCGGTCGTCGAGCAGCAGGATGCGGGAGGTGCGGCGCCGGTGCATGGTCATGGGGCGCCACGTTACCGGCGGCTCTTGTGCGCCGGCCCGACCGGCAGCGGCGTCGCGGCGAAGTCGGCCTCCGTCAGCGGGAGTTGAGCCCCCGGACGAAGCAGGTCGAGCATGGCGGCCCAGGCTGCTTCGCCGAGCAGGGATTCGCCGTGGGCCGTCCCTCCGTAATCAAAGACCGCCGAGGGCGCGGCGGGGCCTTCGCCCGGGAAGCGCAGCCGGTGTCCGGCGTCGTCGCGGCTCACCAGGCGGACCTGGGCGCCAACTGCCCGGCGGCGTGCGGCCAGTTGCTCGGCATAGCGCAGGGACGGCCACATCCGGTCGTCGCCGCCCGCGACCAGCAGGAGCTCGGCGGACATCTTCTCCACCGGGATCGCGGCGGCGTCCAGGCGCTCGGGGAAGGTCCGCTCGCTGAGTTCGTACCAGCCGAGGATCGACACCGGACCGTCGCCATGCCCCTCGGGCTCCCAGCGGTCGCCGGCCAGCGGAACGAAGGGCACCGGCTGCCCCTGCCACGTCCAGGAGGACCGCCAGGGCTGGTTCTGCCCGTCCAGCCCCGGGCCCACGTTGCACCAGACCAGCGAAGTCGGCGAGAGGGCCACCACCGCGTCGACACGCGGATCACGGATCGCCGTGAGCATCGCGGCCTCGGCGCCCTTCGACCAGCCGAGGATGCCGACGCGATCCGCGCCACGGGACCGCAGCAGATCGACGGCCGCCACGAACGTCTCCAGCGGCAGCTCGCAGATCCCCGGCGGCTGCCCCGGCCCGCCGAACCAACGGATGGCCAGCGCAAGGAACCCCTGCTCGGCGAGCAGCCTCGCCCGCACGCGGTCCACCCGCCCGCTCGACCCGGCCAGCACGAGGACGCCCGTGCCGTTGCCCGCGGCCGGCTCCATCAGGACCCCTTCCCAGGGGGTCGTCAGTTCGTGTTCGACAACGGTCACGGATTTCTCCTGACTCGGAAGGGAGTTGAGTTGAAGGCCGGCCAAGGAGTCGCACAGGTGGGCGCGTTCGGCAAACTCCGGGCGGGGCCGGAGACGGTCTTGGAACGATTGTGCCGCGTGAGGGAAGGTCGGGTGTCTGACATGCTGGGCGCGTGACAACGACCGGTTCTTCGATCCGCCTGGCGCGTCCTGAGGATGCGTCCGCTCTGGTGGCCCTGCAGCAGGCGCTGGACCACGAATCGGAGTTCATGCTGCTGGAGCCCGGCGAGCGGGAGCCCGATCCGGAGTCGGTGGAGGCGCGTCTGGCCGGTTGTGCCGACGGCCGGGACCCGTCGTATCTGGTCGTGGCGCTGACCGGGCCGGTGGTGGTCGGCTATGTCGATGTCACCGTACTGCCCTTCACCCGGGCCCGCCGGAGCGGCTACGTGGTGGCCGGTGTACGCGCCGATCACGCCGGCCGGGGCCTGGGCCGGGCGCTGATGGAGAGCGCGATCCGGGAAGCCGGCTCGCGCGGGATGGGCCGTCTGGAACTCACCGTGATGGAACACAACCACCGTGCTCTCGGTCTCTATCTGCGGTGCGGCTTCCAGGTCGAGGGACTGCGAAGGGCCGCGCTCGACGTGCACGGCCGCCGAGTCAGCGAGTACTACATGGGACTGCTCCTGGGCTGAGCCCTCGCGGGTCGCGTTCACGGGTGGCGGACGGTGATGACGGTGTCGGCGTCGGCAAGTTCGAAGACGGCGTCGGCGTGCGAACTCATGACAGCGACGGCGTCGGGCATCCGCAAGCCCTACGGTCGGGGGTCGGCGCCCCGGTGTGCGGACGAAGACATGACCCGGCCGGAGGTGGAGACGGTGATGTCCACGCGCACGGCCATCTGCACGTTGTCGGCGTTGGACCGGCGGTAGCTGAGCAGGTAGGCGCCCGGGGTGTCGGTCGGGGTCAGCGTCGGGGTCAAGCCCCCTATGAGGTCGGGGAACCAGGTCGTCGCGAAGTCGGCACCGACCTTGAGGACCTGGTCCTGGGCGAGCGTCCCCGGGTCGATCCGGGTGTCGGCAGCGGCGCTGGTGAGGAGGCGCCCGGTGGGCCACTCGATCCGGAACCGGCCGCGGTCGGTGGTGACTTCGAGGACCGGCTGGGGCGGCTTCTCGGGATCGGTGGTGCGGTAGGTGGTCTGCAACAAGGTGCCGGGGCCGAAGAGTTGGGCGGCGATGCGTCGCGGTACCTCGGTCTCGTCGGCCGCGGTGACCGCGCCGAAGCCCGCCGCATCGTGATGGAGCGGCACGTACAGCCAGATGACGGCCGTGACTGCCGCAAGGCCGGTGCCGGTCGTGGCCAGGCCGTGCAGCACGTCACGGCGGCCGAACAGCGGCCCGCGACGGCGAAGCCACAGCCAGACGACCGCGGCCGCCGTGCCGATGAGCGCACCGAGTGCGTTGTCGACGAGGTCCGCTCCGTCGCAGGCGCGGCCGGTGCCCAGCAGGGTCTGGCCGACCTCGGTCGCGGCGGAGAGCACCGTGCACGCCGCGAGGACGGTCAGGGGCCGGCGCAGGACCAGCGTGGCGAACAGGGCGAGCGGCACGTACAGGGCGATGTTCATCAGCTCCTGCAGGGTGGTGGCGGTCTCCCACACCCCGGAGCCGATCGAGCAAGTCGGTTCTCCGGACGACCCGTTGACGGTCGGCGTCAGCGTCGCCGCGACCTCCCCCGCCAGCGACAGCCCCCAGAGCACCGCGGTGACCGCCGGCCACTTCCTGCGCCGGGCCTGCCACAGCGCCACGCCACCGAGGACCAGGCCGAGTACGGCGAATACCGGGAAGAGCGCGGGGGCCGTGGAGAGAATCGCTTCGATCACTGGTGTCCCCTTGTTCCTGAACGGCGGGGCGCGGGTGGGGAGTTCAGCTCGGCCAGCGGACGCCGAACCACTGCTCGGCGGCGAACTCCTCGAACCGGTCGACCTCGGCGAACCCCAGCTTCGTCGCGAGCCGCATCGCCCGGTCGTTGGCGGACTGCGTGCAGAGCACCACCGGCTCGCCGGGAAGCACGCCGTCGAACCAGCCGAGGACGGCCGTGCACGCCTCGGCGGCGTACCCGCGTCCCCACGCCTGCGGCAGGAACAGGTAACTGAGTTCGGCCTCCCCGCCCTCCGGACGGACGTGGCCGGGGCGGTCCGCGTCGCGCCGGTCGAGCGTGACGAGACCGATGGCCGTGCCGTCGAGCTCGACCGCGAACAGGCCGGGCTGCCGGGTCGGCGCCTCGGGCACCGCCCGCTCGACCTCCGCGCGCGGACGGGCGCCGCCGAGGTACGTACGGACCTCGGGCGAGCTGAACAGGTCGACCATTGTCGCCCGGTCGCGGGCCTCGGGCTCGCGGAGGACGAGCCGCTCGGTGCGGATCGGGGCGGGCGGCCAGGCGGTGATTCCAAGATCGGTCATGCCCGAAAACCTACCGCACGCCCTGATCCTGAACGGCAGTGCGCAGGTGGGGGGTTCAGCGGGGCCGGCGGACGCCGAACCACTGCTCGGCGCCGTACTCCTCGAACCGCTCGACCTCGGTGAACCCGAGCTTCGTCGCGAGCCGCATCGCCCGGTCGTTGGCGGTCTGGGTGCAGAGCACGATCGGCTCGCCGGGGAGCGCGCCGTCGAACCACTCGAGCGCGGCCGTGCACGCCTCGGCGGCGTACCCGTGGCCCCACGCCTGCGGCAGGAACATGTAGCCGAGTTCGGCCTCCCGGCCCTCCGGGCGGACATGCCCCGGACGCTCCGGATCGCGCCGGTCGAGGAGCGTGAGGAAGCCGATCATCGTCCCGTCGAGCTCGGCCACGAACACCCCGGGCCGCTGCCCGGGCACCTCCGGCACCGCCCGCTCCAACTCCTCGCGCGGGCGGGCGCCACCGATGTAGGTCCCGACCTCCGGCGAGGCGAACAGGTCGACGAACGCGGCCCGGTCGCGGGCCTCGGCCGGCCGGAGCACCAGCCGCTCGGTGGCGACGGGAACGGGCGGCCAGGCGACAGTTCCATGATCACTCATGCCGGGCAACCTACCCGAGGCCGCTCGACTTGCAGGCCGGAACAGCCAGTTCGGGGATCGTCGCCGCCGTAGTGCTCCACGGGGTCGGCAGTCGGCCGGGCGCGGCCGGTCCGGCGGCGCGGTCACGTACCTCGACGACCGGCGTCGGGGCCGACCGGACGGATCGTCAATCGGCAGGCACGAACACCTGGTGCAGGATGGGGTCAACAGCGTGCTCCCGGAAGAAGCTCTCGTGGTCGACCCCGCTCTCAAAGCCGCCCTGGTCCGCCTGCGGGCCGTGAAGTCGCAGCGGCCGACCGGCGCGGAGCCCCGCGAGCTGGCCGACTGGTGGGAGAAGATCGCCGATTTGCTGGATTCGCTTGCGGCTGTATTCCTCCTCGAGGACGACCGGGTCAAGGCGGCAGCGGAGGCCGAGGCGGCGCGGGCCCGGGCGGACGAGATCAGGGAACGCCTCAACCGGCAGGCGCGAACAGCTCGTCGAGGTGGTGGGTGAGGACGGCGAGCGCGGCCTCGCCGTCGCGTTGGCCGCCGAGGACGCTCTGGCCGAGGCCGTTGACCATGGCGGCGAGGCCGGCGGCGGTGATCTCGGGGTTGCGGGCGGGGGAGAGGGAGCCGTCCTGCTGGGCGGCGTGGAGCTGCTTGGTGAGGAAGGACTCCAGCAGGTCGGCCTGGCCGGTGCCGTGCTTCTCCAGCGCCGTCGGGTCGTTGAGGACCAGGGCGTAGTACGCGGTGTAGGTGCGGGCGATGCGCCGGCTCTCGGCGTCGGTGGGCAGGATGCAGGCCAGCACGGCGGTGATCAGCGCGCGCGGGGTGGGCGGGTTGCCGGCGGCGGCGATCCAGCGGGCCATTCGGGCCTGGAGTTGGGCGCCGAGGCGGGCGAGTGCGTCGAGCAGCAGGCCCTCCTTGGTCTCGAAGTAGTACTGGACCAGCCGCAGTGACACGCCGGCCTCGGCGGCGACCGCGCGCATGCTGGCGGACTGAAGTCCTTGGGTGTCGGCGATCCGGAGCAGCGCCTCGGCGATCTGCCGTCGGCGCTCCTCGTGTTCGACCTTCGTGTTCATGATCCGGCCTCCCTGGTACACCCGTATCATGCCGTGATACACATGTACCATGCGAATGAGCGAGTTCAGGAACGCCCAGGCCGCCGCTCGATTCCAGGCCGCCTACGACCATGCCCTGGCCACCCTCTGGCCCGGCCCGCGCACCGCCATCGACGTCCTCGGGCCGTACGGCACCACCCGCCTCTACCGCACCGGCACCGCCAGCGGACGGCCGATCGTGCTGCTCCCCGCCTCCGGCGGCAACGCCCTGATGTGGCACCACCACCTCGGTCAACTCGCTCAGCACCACCCGGTGTTCGCCCTCGACCCGATCGGCGAACCGGGCGCCAGCACACAGGCCGCGCCGATCGCCGACGGCGCGGACGCCGCCGCCTGGCTGGACGGCGTCCTCGCCGAACTCGGCCTCACCGACGCCCACTTGGTCGGCTGCTCGTACGGCGGCTGGGTCGCGCTCCAGCACCAACTGCACCACCCGGGCCGGGTTGGCGCATTGACGCTGCTCGACCCGGCCGGATTCAACGGCTTCGGCTTCCGCTTCTACGCCTGGCTGATCGCCGGCGGCCTCGCCGCGTCCGCACCCCGCGCGCTGCGGCCCCGGCTGGCCCGCGCGGTCGGCAACAGTGCCGTACTGGAAGAGGAGTTGATGCGGTTGTCCCGCGCAGCGATGGGCTTCCGCCGCGCCCTGCCCGTCCCGCCGGTGCTCACTGACGAGGAACTGCGCCGGATCGACCTGCCCGCGCTGTTCCTGCTCGGCGCACGCAGCGCACTGCACGACTCCGCGGAGGTCGCCGCCCGGCTCGAACGCGTGCTGCCCAGTGCCCGGGTGGAGATCGTCCCGGACGCCGGGCACTCGCTGCCGATGGACGCGCCCGACCTGGTCACCGAGCGGATCCTTGCCCGGAGCTGGATCTGACGTCACGTCACATCGACGTCTGCCTCGCACCGTTGGCGTTTCGCACCGCCACCGCGCACTGCCAAGTCGCGTACAGCAGAACCGCGGTGACGGCATCCATCAGGACGTTGACCAGCGGCTGAGTCAGCTGCATCGTGATCATATAGAGGTAGCTGAAGCCGCTGTAGAACGAGGACATCGCCATCGAGAGCACGAACGACGAGACCACCGCCGGGATCAGCGTGATGGCGATGACGCGCAGCACCGTCCGCCAGTCGCCGCGCAGCACCGCCCAGGCCCGGCGCACGCCCGCACCCTCCATCAGCACCGCCGTCGGCAGCAGCGTGAGTGCGATCGCGCCGAGCAGTGCGGCCAGATCGAGCACCATGCCGCCCGGCGGGAGCAGCAGCGCGGAAGCGGCGCTGTTGCGGGTGGACTCGGGGAAGAGGAAGCTCGTCATGATCACCAAGTGGCGGGCGCGCGGCACCAGCAGGGCCACGGCCAGCAACGCCACCCCGGCCCCCGCCCTACCCAGCAGGCCCCGGCGGCCCGACAGCAGCTCCAGCTTCGGCGCCCACACCAGGGCCGAGACCGCCGCCCCGACCAGTATCGGCAGCACCAGGGTGATCGCCAACGGGGCTTCGACCGCCGATCCGATGAACCGCAACGCCCACTCCGCGACCACCGGCACCAAAGCCAACAGCAACAGCCGCCACCAGCAGGCCGCAGCCCGCGACTTGACGATTCCCCACCAGCTCGCGTCCGCGCGCGTCTCTTCGTACACCACGCGGTGAGGGTAGCGGCCCGCGACCGGAGTGGTGGCCGCCGGGGTTCGCCGAACGGGCGTCAGGACGCGGCCCAGGTGAGCACCGCGGTGCCGCCGTGCAGGATCTGGCGGTGCACCTCGCGGAGTTCGGGACCGGGTTCGACACCGATGGAGTCGGCGAGATGGCGCCAGACCCGGTGGTAGACGGCGAGGGCCTCGGACGGGCGGCCGGAGCGGGAGAGCGCCGTCATCAGCAGCGCCCAGAACCGTTCCCGGTCGGGGTGGCGTGCGGTCAGCTTGCGGAGCTCGGCGACGGCGGTGCCGGTGCGGCCCAGACGGAGCAGCGCCTCGACGCGCAATTCGCGGACATCCAGGCGGAGTTCGGAGAGGCGGACGGCCTCCTCGTGGTGCAGGACGGCACAGGCGATGTCAGCGAGTGCCGGGCCGCGCCACAGTGCCAGGGCCTGATCGAGGGAGCTCAGGCCATCGCCCGGACAGCCCTCCCGGACCTCGTGCGCGCCGTGCTCGTACAGCCGGACGAACCGGTGGGCGTCGAGCTCGGCATCGGTGATCGACAGCCGGTAGCCGCCGGAGCCGGTCTCCAGCCGCGGCCCGAGCGGCCCGAGGGCGCGCCGCAGCCGCATCACGTAGCTGCGCAGCGTGGTGGCGGCACCGGCCGGCGGGCGGCCGTCCCAGACGAGTTCGGCCAGCGTGTCACTCGGAACGAAGCCGGGCCGCAGTAACAGGGCCGCCAGCAGCACGCGTTGGCGGGCGGCCGGTAGCGGGCGCGGTCCGGAGTGATCGGAGATCACCAGGGGGCCGAGTATCCCGAAGTGCATCTGTTCCTCCTCGTGTGCGGGTGGACCCGGGACCGCGGCCCGGGACGGGGAGTTGTCGATCGCCCCTGCCTACCCATGGTTCGACGGAGCGAGCCACGCCGATGCCGCCGATCAATCAATTCCGGTCAACCGGACAGCCGGACCCGCAGGTCGGGGCGGGTTCCTGGACGCCACGCAGGTGCGACGGGTATGCCACGGGCCTGACGAAGGATGGGCTTCGCGGGGCCACCGATCACTGGAGGGGCCCGCGACCACTCCGGTGCCGGATGTTCCGGCACCGCTGTTGAGGGAGGACCACGGGATGCGTCTTCGCAAGCTCATCGCGGCGGCCGGCATAGCCACCACGGTGGCCGGCTTCGGCCTGGTCAACGCCGGTGAGGCCTCGGCCTTCAGTGTCGACTGCAGCAACTACAACGCCTGCCTGTACTACAACTCCGCGGCGTACGGCTACGGCGCCTACTACGAGCAGCAGCCCAACATCTCGGACTACGCGGGCCTCACCTTCCGCGCCGGCAACAACGGCAGCTCCGGCGCCGGTGTCGCGGTGAAGAACCACGCTGCGGCCGTCGACAACCGGTGGATCGGCAACTTCACGATCTACTACAACAGCAACTACAACTGCTCCGTCGCCTGCCAGACCATCGGTGCCAACACCCGGGTGGACCTGAACGCCTCGGTGAAGAACAACAACGCCTCGGGCAGCTTCGGCTGAGCCGACGCATCAGCAACTGACTGAACGTCAGTAGAGCTGCGGCCCCGGGTCGTTCGCGCGACCCGGGGGCCGTGCTCCGCTCCGGCCGGTCGGCCCGGGCCGGGGTCGCTGCGCCGCCCCGACTTCGAGGAGTACCCACCCATGCCCCGCTGCAGGCGCTGCGCGCCACGGGGCCGACGAAGTGGGGCCACCGAATGCTGGAGGGCCCCGCGGCCACTTTGGTGCCGGACGTTCCGGCACCGTCGTCGAGGAAGGACCACGGGATGCGTCTTCGCAAGCTCATCGCCGCGGCCGGCGTCGCCACCACGGTGGCCGGCCTCGGCCTGGTCAACGCCGGTCAGGCTTCGGCCTTCGGCGCCGACTGTGCCGGGAACACCCATGCCGTCTGCCTTTACTACAACGACTCCGCGCACGGTTACGGCGCCTACTTCATGCAGACCGGAGACATCCCGGACTACACGGGCTACACCTTCCGGGCCGGCCTGAACGGCACTGCCGGTGCCGGGGTCGCGGTGAAGGGCCACGCTGCGGCCGTCGACAACTGGTACGGCGGCACCTTCATCTTCTACTTCAGCAACAACTACAACTGCTCCGTCGCCTGCCAGGCCATCGCGCCCTGGTCCAGGGTGGACCTGAACACCTCGCTGAAGAACACCAACGCCTCGGGCAGGTTCAACTGAGCCGACGCATCGTCAGCCGATTCACGTCGGTGAAGCTGCGGTTCGCGCCGCCCGCTCGACCGAAGCTCCGCCCGACCGGTCCAGGCCCCAACTGCTATGCCGCCGTCCCGACTTCGAGGAGTATTCGCCCGTGCCCCGCCGCCCGCGCCGTTCCCGCCGTACCTCCGGCCTGCTCGTCCTGCCGCTGCTGCTGGCCGCCGGCTGTGCGGGCGCCAACGCCGCTTCGTCGCACGCCGGTTCCGCGAGCCTGCCGCCGCTGCCGAAGCCCTCGGTGGGTGTCGCGCCGGTGACCGACTCCGCGAATGCGCTGCCGCTGCCGCTGGACGGCTACCTGCTCAACCCGGCACAGATCGCCTCCGTGCAGCAGGCACAGGCGAAGCTGGTCGACGCCTGCATGGCCGGGTTCGGTCTGGACTTCCACTTCCCCCCTGCGCCCAAGGAGCTGCGTGAACCGGACGCCCCGACCACTCGGGTCGACGGCCGGTACGGCCGGCAGAACGCGCAGTTGATGGCCCGCTGGGGCTACCACCCGGAGGGCGGCACGCCCGCCGACGGCGGCGTCCAGAAAACGACGCCACCCCCGGAGGTCATGGTGGCCGAGACCGGAACCGACAAGCCGACGGAGCGGTTCGGGCCCGGTGGGCAGGTGATCAACGGTCACAAGGTGCCCGAGCGCGGCTGTCTGGGGCAGGCCAACCGTCGGCTGACCGGTACCCCCGACGGGCAGATCGGCGACCCGCAGAGCGCGATCGACGCGAAGTTCCGCACCATGGGCGCCGCGCAGGACGATCCGCGCACGCAGGCCGCGTTCGCGCAGTGGGCGGCGTGCATGAAGGAGCACGGTGTCGCCGAGTACACCGATCCGCTTGCGGCGATGTCCGACTCCGAGTGGATGCGCACCCCGCAGCCCGGCGCGCGCGAGCTGAAGGTGGCGGGCGCGGACGCCGACTGCCGGCACCGCGCCAACGTGGTGGGGATCTGGTACAGCGTCGACTACGCCTACCAGCAGGAAGTCGTGGACGCCGACCCGGCCGGGATGGCGAAGATCAAGGCCGGGCTGGAGACGCAGGTCCGCAACGCCGCTGAGGTGCTCGGAAGTTGACGACGGCCGCCGTTCGCCGGGACCCGCAGGTGGGCGGGCCCCGGCGCTCGGCTCAGCCGTTGATCGGATAGCGGCAGGCCTCCGCACGGGCGGCCTGCAGGGCGTCGCCGGTGAGGGTGTCCGGCCGGCCGGTCTGCCCGGTGCCGACCAACAGGGCGTCCGAGACATCGGTCGGCGCCTGTCCGCCCAGGCAGGCGGCGGCCACTACCGGGACGTCCGGCTGCCCGTCGGCGGCCGAGCCGGGCTGCCAGGTGGTGCGGAACTCCTGCTTGGCGGTGGTCATCGCCAGCTGGTGCCAGTGCGGCCGGTCGGCACCGCGGTCCTGGTAGTAGGCGGCGAACCCGACGATGCCCAACTGGTGCCCGCTGACCGAGAGTTCGACGGTGGTCGGGTCGGCGGCGAAGGGACGGGCGGTGAGTGCCAGGTCGGACGGGCCGGGGAGCCCGCCGGGACAGGCGGCGGGCGGCAGTTCGCGCGGCGGGTTGCCGTGGACGACCGCGGAGGAGATGTATCCGTCGCCCAGCTTGAACCAGCGCAGGTCCGGCGAGTTGCCGGTGGCGTCGATCACCACGTCGCCCAGGCAATAGGCGGTGAACTTCAACCGGCAGCCGGCCGGGAGCTCCTGGAGCACCTGCCCGCCCAGTGAGGGCGCGTCCCGGACCCGGGTGGTGTCGGTGTACGTCCGGCCGCCGAAGCCGCCTTTGCTGCTGACGGGTTTCGGGCATCCGGGCGGGAGCAGGGCCAGCCGGTCCGAATTCTCGGTGGAGAGGTGGAGTGCGAGCATGCTTCCCGCCAGCGCCGTCACCACTCCGGCGGCCAGTGCGACCGGGCCGCGCCACGGCCGTTTCGGCACCGGCTGCGTGAGGTCGAGCGAGACCGTGGTGAACGTTTCGGCGGGTACGGGTAAAGAGTGTAAAGAGCCGAGCGGAGTGGTCGCGGTGGCGGTTGCGGTCATCGTGGCGGTGGACTCCCGTACCGCAGCGGCGAGTTCGGCATCGGCCGGGTCGCGACGGAGGTCGGTGAGTTCGGCTTCCAGCCGGTGCCAGCGGCGGCGCCAGTCCTCCTCGTCGCCCTGGCAGGCGCCGACGAAGGCGAGCGTGACCTCCAGGCTAGGGCGGCGCAGACCGGCGGCGGCGTCGCTCAAGGTGGTGGCGCTGAAGCCGGCGACGCGGGCGAGGGACCGGTAGGTGGGGTTGCCGACGGACTCCCGGAGCTCGCGCAGGCCATGGGCGAAGGCCTGCAGTGGCCCGTCGGTGGGGTCGAGGGGGCGTGGTCTACGGGCCAACGTGACTCTCCTGCGAAAGGGGACAAGGCGGGCGTTCGTATAGACCAGATACAGCCCGCCATTCTCCATGATCGGAGAGCGACCGACAACCAAAAGTTTCGCAATCGAAGGGTGGAGACGTGGTGCGCCCCTTCGGTCACGGCCCGGGGCGGACGATCTGCACCAGATTGCCGCAGGTGTCGTTGAACACCGCCGCCGTCACCGGCCCGAGTTGGGTCGGCTGCTGGGTGAACTCCACGCCGAGGGCACGCAGTCGCTCGTACTCGGCCTGCACGTCGTCCACCGCGAACGAGACGGCCGGAATGCCGTCCGCGACCAGTGCCGCCTTGTACGGCGGGACGGCTGGGTGTCCCGACGGTTCGAGCAGCAGCTCGGTGCCCGCCGGCTGCTCCGGCGACACCACCGTCAACCACCGTGCCCCGCCGCCCAACGGCACGTCGTGCTTCACCACGAACCCCAGCACCTCGGTGTAGAAGCGCAACGCCCGCTCCTGGTCCTCGACGAACACCGAGGTGATGTAGATCCGCATCCCGCCGCCCTCCAAGCCTCGCCGCCGACCCACCGACCCACCGACCCTACGGCCGACCGCGACCCCGGCAGCCGGCGGCACGCCGGGCGCGGACGAACGCAGAAGTGCGGTCAGAAACGGGAATTTCGCGATGGGTTACTCCGGGCATCGCCCCCCCTGCGGCTGACTGACCTCACCCGCCCGCGGCACGCCGGGCGCAGCCGACCCGTGGAAGTCCCGTCCGGAGTGGGGAGTTCACTTCGGGCGGAGGAGGGGAGGTCGAGCGCGTGCGGGTGGGCACTGCGGCGCATGTCGGCATCCCGCTGCCCTCCGGACCCCGCCGCCGTCTCCCTGCTTCCGCCCCCACGGCGGACCGCCGGTGGCATGTCGGGCGCAGCGGATCCGCAGAAGTCCCGTTCGGAGAGGGGGGTTCACTTCGGGCGGAGGAGGGGAGGTCGCGCGCGTGCGGGTGGGCACTGCGGCGCATGTCGGCATCCCGCTGCCCTCCGGACCCCGCCGCCGGTCCCCTGCCCCCGTCCCGACCGCTTCCCCGGCCGTCCGCGGCACGCCGGGCGCAGCCGACCCGTGGAAGTCCCGTTCGGAGTGGGGGGTTCACTCCGCGCGGGGGAGCCGGGCGGCCAGTGAGGTGAGGAGCAGGTCGAGCGCCAGCGGGTAGGCGCTGCGGCGCATGTCGGCATCCCGCCGTCCTCCGGCCCCTGCCGCCGTCTCCCTGCTCCCGCCCCCACGGCTGGCCGCCGGTGGCAGAAGTCCCGTTCGGATAGGGGGGTCACTGCTGCTGGGGGAGCCGGGCGGCCAGTGAGGTGAGGAGCAGGTCGAGCGCCAGCGGGTAGGCGCTGCGGCGCATGTCGGCATCCCGCCGTCCTTCGGCCCCCGCCGCCGTCTCCCTGCTTCCGCCCCCACGGCCGGCCGCCGGTGGCACGCCGGGCGCAGCGGAACCGCAGAAGTCCCGTTCGGAGTGGGGAGTTCACTCCGCGCGGGGGAGCCGGGCGGCCAGTGAGGTGAGGAGCAGGTCGAGTGCGAGCGGGTAGGCGCTGCGGCGCATGTCGGCATCCCGCCGCCCTCCGGCCCCCGCCGCCGTCTCCCTGCTCCCGCCCCCACGGCTGGCCGCCGGTGGCAGAAGTCCCGTCCGGAGAGGGGGGTTCACTGCTGCTGGGGGAGCCGGGCGGCCAGTGAGGTGAGGAGCAGGTCGAGCGCCAGCGGGTAGGCGCTGCGGCGCATGTCGGCGGCGAGCAGGTGGGTGGTGGCGGCGATGTGGGGGTGGGTGGTGGGGGAGAGGGTGCGGTAGGCGGTGTCCCAGACGGCGAGGTCGGCGTGCTGGGCGGGCGCGGGGAGGGCGAGCATCGCGGAGTCCAGGACGGCGAAGCCCAGGGCCTGGTCGATGAAGGCGTGGTACAGGCTGACGGCGTCCGGGTCGGGGAAGCCCGCGTCGCGCAGGATGCCGAGCATGGTTTCGATGGCGCGGATCTCGTTGGCGCGGCCGGTGGTGCGGTACGCGGCGAGGACGGCGGCCTGCGGGTGGGCGAGTGAGTGGGCGTGGATGCGCAGGCCGACCTCGCGCAGGTCGGCCTGCCAGTCGCCGGTGGGCTGCCAGCCGTGCAGGCCGCGGCCGATGAGTTCGTCGGCGACGGCGAGCAGCAGGTCGTCCGCGCTGTGGAAGTAGCGGTAGACCGCGCTCGGGTCCGCGCCGAGCGCCGCGCCGAGGCGGCGGACGGTGAACGCCTGTGCGCCGTGCTGGCCGACCAGGCGCAGCGCGGTGTCGATGATGACCTGCTCGGAGAGCACGGTGCCCTGCTTGGTGGGGCGCCGCCGCCGGCGTGCGGCCTCGGGGACGACTCGATCGCTCATGGTCGTCGAGCTTACGACAACAGCATTGACGTGTGAAGCGGAGCGCGGGTTTCATGGCGTGCCACCGGCCCTCCCGCCGGAGCACCCCCCACCCCGGCGCGCCGCCTGCTTCGCGGCCCGCCGTCGCACCTCCGCGCCCGCCGCCGAACCCGGCCGAAGCGCCCCCAACTCGCGCCCGCCGCACGGGCGTTCCCCCATGACTGAATCGGCGGTGATCCCTTGGCAACGATGCTCAAGGACAACGGCAGCAGTACCTCCACCCCGGGCGCGATGCGCAAGTCGGTCGGCGTCGGCGCGGTGGTGGTGATCGCCGCGTCCAGCACGGCCGCCACCACCTCGATCGGCATCGGCCTGGGCCTGATGGCGGGCGTGGTCGGGCTGCACCTGCCGGCCATCATGCTGCTGGCGTTCCTGCCGGTGCTGGGCATCGCCTGCGGCTACGGGCGGCTCAACCGGGTCGAGCCGGACGCGGGCAGCTCGTACCGCTGGGTGGGCCGGGTGCTGAGCCCCTGGCTGGGCTTCCTGACCGGCTGGGTCAACATCCTCGCCACCATCGTCTTCATGGCGTACACCACCACGGTGACCGGCTCGGCGCTCATCCAACTGGTCGGAAAGGCGGGCCTGCACGCGCTGCCTGGCGTGGAGCTGGACGCGGACTCCAGCCTCCAGTGCACACTGATCGGCATGCTGGTGCTGGTGGGCGCGACGGTGGTCGCGGTGCGCGGACTCGACCTGGCAGCGGCGTTGCAGAAGTACCTGCTGATCTTCGAGTACGCGGTGCTGATCGCGTTCTGCGGGTACGGGCTGATCGCCGGCGACCAGCCGTTCAGCCTGTCCTGGTTCAACCCCTTCGAGCTGACCTCGCTGAGCGCGCTCGCCCAGGGCATGGTGCTGGCGGTGTTCTGCTACTGGGGGTTCGAGTCGGTGTTCAGCGTCGGCGAGGAGGTGCACGACCCGAAGGACGCCACCCGCGGCGGCCTGTGGTCGCTGCTGCTGATGCTCGGCCTGTTCCTGTTCGCCGGAACGGCCTTCCAGCGGGTGCTGCCGCTGGACGAGTTGGCCGACAACGGCGCCACCGGCCTGGCCTACTTCGCCGAGAAGCTCGCCGACCAGCCGCTGGCCGCACTGCCGCTGGTGGCTCTGACCTGCTCGGCGGCGGCCTCGCTGCAGGCCTCGGTGATCCCGACCGCGCGCGGCGCGCTCGCGATGGGCCGCGACGGCACCCTCGGCAAGGTGTGGACGCGCCTGCACCAGCGCCACCGCACCCCGTCCACCGGAACCTGGCTGATCACCGGCATCTCGCTGACGCTGGCCAGTCTGTCGCTGGTGATACCGACCGTCACCGAACTGATCTCGGCGACCGTCAACGCGATCGGCATCGTGGTCGCCCTCTACTACGCGCTGGTGGCGATCGCCTCCGCCGTGCGGTTCCGGCACCTGCTGCGCGAGGACTTCGTCGAGGGGCTGAAGGCGGTCGTCGCACCGCTGCTCGGCGGATCGGTGCTGCTGCTGGTCGGTGGCTACCTCGCCTGGACCTTCTACGACTCCACCGACCACTTCGAACTCGCCGCCGACAACGGCTGGTTCGAGCTCTCGGTGCCGGTGCTGATGATCGGCTCCGGACTGCTGGCCGCGGCCTGGTCGTGCTGGGGGCGCCGCTCGCCGTACTTCACCACCAATAACTGACGTATCGTCACATCCTCTGCGCCACTTGGAGATTCCCGCATGAACCACGCCGACCTGGTCTTCTCCGGAGGGCCGATCCACACCGGCGACGCCGCCCGCACCCGGGCCAGCGCGCTGGCCGTCACCGGCGAGCAGATCACCGCCGTCGGCCACGACGAAGTCCGGGACCTGATCGGCCCGGGCACCGAAGTCGTCGACCTGCACGGCAAGTTGCTGATCGCCGGCTTCCAGGACGCGCACATCCACGCGGTCTACGGCGGCAACGAGATGGCCTCCTGCGACCTCACCGGCACCGTCACCGTCGACGAATACCTGCAGCGGATCGGCGAGTACGCGGCCGCCCACCCCGAGAAGGAGTGGATCACCGGCGGCGGCTGGTCGCTGGAGAGCTTCGACGGCGGACTGCCGACCCGGCAGCTGCTCGACCGGGTGGTGCCCGACCGGCCGGTGCTGCTCGCCAACCGCGACCACCACGGCGCCTGGGCCAACTCCCGTGCGCTGGAAGCCGCCGGGCTCGACCGGCACACCCCGGACCCGGCCGACGGCCGGATCGAACGGGAGGCCGACGGCACCCCGAGCGGCATGCTCCAGGAGGGCGCGGTCGGCCTGGTCGGCCGGCACGCCCCGTCCGCCACCGCCGCCGACCTCCTGGCCGCCCTGCTGAGCGCCCAGCGGATGCTGCACTCGCGCGGCATCACCGCCTGGCAGGACGCCCTGCTCGGCGAGTTCGGCGGCAACCCCGACCCGTCCGACGCCTACCTCACCGCCGCGCAGGACGGCACGCTGACCGCCCGGGTGGTCGGCGCACTCTGGTGGGACCGCGAGCGCGGCGCCGACCAGATCCCCGAACTCGTCGCCCGGCGTGAGAAGTACAGCCACGGACGGTTCCGCGCCGGGGCGGTGAAGATCATGCAGGACGGCATCGCGGAGAACTTCACCGCCGCCCTCACCAGCCCGTACCTGGACGGCTGCGGCTGTGCCACCGGCAACAGCGGCCTGAGCTTCGTCGACCCGCTCGCGCTGCGCGAACACGTCACCGCACTGGACGCGCTCGACTTCCAGGTGCACTTCCACGCCCTCGGCGACCGCGCCGTCCGCGAGGCACTGGACGCCGTCGAGGCCGCCATCACCGCCAACGGCCGGCGCGGCAACCGCCACCACCTCGCCCACCTGCAACTCGTTCACCCCGACGACGTGCCCCGGTTCGCCGCACTCGGCGCGATCGCCAACATCCAGCCGCTGTGGGCCGCCCACGAACCCCAGATGGACGAACTCACCATCCCCTTCCTCGGCCCCGAACGCGCCGCCTGGCAGTACCCGTTCGGTGACCTCCTGCGCGCCGGCGCCACCCTCGCCGCCGGCAGCGACTGGCCGGTCTCCAGCCCCGTCCCGCTCGAAGGCCTGCACGTCGCCGTCAACCGCCGCGAACCCGAAGCCGACCCCACCACCCCCGTCTTCCTCCCCGACCAGCGCCTCGACCTCGCCACCGCCCTGGCCGCCTACACCTCCGGCACCGCCCACCTCAACCACCTCGACACCACCGGCACCCTCCGCCCCGGCCACCTCGCCGACCTGGTCGTCCTGGACCGCGACCCCTTCGCCGCCCCCGCCGAAGAAATCGCCGAAACCCGCGTCCTGCGGACGTATGTGGGTGGCCGGGCGGTCTTCACCGCAGAGTAGGCCGCCGCCGGCCGCCGGGTTCGCACCGGTCGTTGACGAGCCACGTTCCGACAGCGACCGGTTCGGGCCGCAGCGTGATCGAGGTCGCCGCCTCGACGCGTTCGGCGAGGGCGGTCAGTACGCGGGTGAAGTCGCTCGCGGTGGCGTCGCCGTGGGCGCTGAGGGTCAGGGTGCGGGCCTCCGAGCACCGGACGTTCTCGGTGATTCGCCGGCCCGGGTGGCAACCGGCGAGTTCGAGGAACCACCCGGCGCCGGCCCGCAGTTGTCCGTCGCTGTCGGTGTGGACCGGGCAGCCTGCGGCCGACCAGCGCTCTGCCTGGACCGCGGTGACGGCAGGATTGAGGAACACGGAGCCGACCTGGCGGGCGTCCGGGCTGTGCGGATCGAGAAGCAAGCCGCGGCGGTGGCGGCTGGCGAGGACCGCGGTGGTGACTTCGGCGACGGGAGGAGTGGCCCCGGCCCCGGCGCCGAGTTCGTCGATCAGCGGCCGGTAGCGGACCGGTGCGGGTGGGGTACGGAGGAGCCGGACGGTGACGGTGAGAACGGTCCAGCGGCCGGGGCTGTTCTTGAACCGGCTGTCGCGGTACCGCAGGCGGCAGGCCCGGCCGGGCAGGGTGCGCAGGATGCCCGACTCCCAGTCCCACGCGGTCAGGTGGTCGAGGACGTCACCGATCTGCTGACCATAGGCACCGGCGTTCTGGACCGGTGCGGCGCCGACAGTGCCGGGAATCCCGGCCAGGCACTCCACCCCGGACAGTTGTTCGGCGGCGGCCCAGGCGACCAGGTCGGCGAGCGGGTGCCCCGCCTGCGCCGTCGCCAGTACGGTGCCGTCGGCCTGCTTCTTCACGCTGATGCCCCGGGTGTTCATCACCGCGATGGTCCCGGCGTGCCCGGAGTCGGCGCCGATGACGTTGCTGCCGTGGCCGAGTACGAGCGGGCTGAACTCGCCACGGCCGCGGACGGTTTGGACAAGCTCCGGCCAGTCGGCGGGATCGGACAACCGGAGTGGTTCGTCGATCGGCCCGCCCAGTCGCAAGGTGGTCAGGGACGCGAGCGTGGTGCGGGGCACGGCCGGCCCTCCCGGGGTGCGTCGGTGATCGCCTTGAGAGCGACGGCCCGCAGTGGGGCGAGGCGGGTGCGGTTGTCCTGGTGGTGGTACACGGCGTTGGTGCAGATGGCCAGATAGCGGCCGGTGGCCGGGGAGAGGTACAGGCTGGTGCCGGTGAAGCCGTGGTGGTACGCGACTCGGCCGCCGTCGGCGAGGATCCAGGCCAGGCCCCGGCGCAGGCCGGGCTCGATCTCGGCCACCGGGTGCAGGCTGTCGGCGAACCAGCGGCCGAGATTGTCGTCGGCCGGGGGTGCGGCCAGTAGGCGCATGGCGAAGACGGCGAGGTCGGCGGCGGTGGTGAACACGCCCGCGTGGCCGGCGACTCCGCCGAGCAGGGCGGCGTTGTCGTCGTGCGGGGTACCCCAAAGGCGGGGCCCGCCCGGCAGTCGCTGCTCGGTCGGGGCAACGTCGCGGGAGCGGGCGACGGGCCCGAACGTCGTGCTGTTCATGCCGAGGCCGCGCCAGAGGTCGGCGGCGAGTTCGTCCAGGCGGTGGCCCCGGGTGTGGGCCAGGGCCAGGCCGAGGAGAACGAAGCCGCGATTGATGTAGCGGTGGCCGGTGCCGGGTTCGGCCATCAGTGGTTCGCCGCAGATCAGTTCGGCGAGCGGTTCGGTGCGGCCCCGGTACTGGTCGAGGCGGGTGTCGGCGCGCAGTCCGGAGGTGTGGGTGAGGATTTGGCGCGGCGTCACCTGGCCGCCGGGCGCATCGGCCGGGATCGGCGGCAGCAACTCACGGACGGGGGAGTCCAGGCCGAAGCCGTTGGCGCGGGAAGTGCCGGCCAGCGGCCAGGTGGCCAGGATTTTCGTCAGCGAGGCGACGTCGTACACGGTGTCCGGTCCGGGCCTGGCGTCGCCGCATTCGGGGGCGACAACGCCGGCGCTCAGGTAGCCGGGAGCGGTGTCGGCGGTGCCGTGGGCGATGACGCCGCCCGGCACGATGCCGTCGGCGGTCAACAGCTCCAGGTGCTCGCCCAGTTCGGCGAGCAAGGTCGAGTCGAACGGTGTCATTTCAACTCCTGAGGAATCGTCAGGTCGGCGCCGAGGGAGGCGAGTTTGTTCAGGAGGCCGCTGTATCCACGTCGCAGGTGGTAGAGGCCGCGGATGGTGGACGCGCCCTCGGCGGCGAGGGCGGCGATCACGAGCGCGGTCCCGGCGCGGATGTCGTCCCCGGTTACGTCGGCGGCCTTGAGTGCGGTGCGGCCGCGTACGGTGATCACCGGGCCGGTCGTGCTGACGGCGGCTCCGAACGCGGCCAGAGCGGGAAGATGGGTGTCGCGTCGGGTGTAGATCCGCTCCTCGATGCAGGAGATGCCATCGGCCTGAGTGAGGTAGGCGGTCAGCTGGGGCTGCGCGTCGGTCGGGTAGCCCGGGTGCGGGCCGGTGGCCATTCCGACGGGGCGGGGCCCGGACGGTGCGCCCACCGTCGTTCCGCCGTCGACCGGGTCGAGCCGGATGCCGGCGTTGGTGAGGACGGACGCCAAGCCGTCGGGGAACCAGATCGGGGGGAAGCGGTCGAGGTGGACGGTGCCGCCGGTGATCGCGGCGGCCAGCACGAGAGTCGCGGCTTCCAGACGGTCCGGCGGGACGGTGAAGTCTCCACCGGCGATGCGGTCGGCGCCGGTGACGTGCAACGCGGCTCGCCCCTGCCACTCGATCGGGACTCCGGCGTTCGCCAGCAGGGCTGCGGTGTGGGTGACTTCGGGCTCCACGCTGGGGTTGAGGATCGTGGAGGTGCCCGGCGTGCGGGCGGCCAGCAGCATCGCGGTCACCGTCGCGCCGAGGCTCGGGCCCCACGAACGGGTCTCGGCATCGGTGACGAACGGCCGCCGCCTACCGGTGAAGCGGGCCCGTACCAGGCCGTTGTCCACCTCGACCGCCGCTCCGGCGGCCTCGATCGCGGCCAGGTGCCGGTCGATGCGGCGCACACAGAAGGCGTCCCCGCCGGGGGTGGGGAAGGTGACCTGCCCGGCGCGGGTCAGCAGAGCGCCACCCAGTACCGGGGTGGTGCGGATCCGCCTTCCGAGGTCGTCGGGGACGACCGGCAGGTAGCTCGTGGCGGGGCGGGTGGTGAACTCCTCGCCGGCCACGGCGGTCGGGGTACCGGTGCGGTTCAGGATCTCGGCGACAACGCCGGTGTCGAGGATCGCGGGAGCGCCGTGCAGGACGAGCGGGGCATCCGCGAGGATCGCGGCGGCATAGAGGTGCAGGGCGATGTTCTTGCTGCCCTGGACGGTGGTGCTTCCGGTCAGGCGACGGCCGCCGGTGATCTGCACGGCCAGTTGATCGGTCATGGTGGTGCCGGTGATGGACATGGTCACCTTCCCTGGCTTCCGGCGGGGAAGAATCCGCCGACCTGGGTCCTCGGGTAGAGCAGGGTGTGCGCGCCGATCAGCGTGGCGGGCTGGAGCACGGTGCCTGCGGGGACGATCACGCCGTCGCCGATCACCGCACCGAACTTGGTCTGTCCGGTGGGCAGTCGGCACCCGTCCAGGTACGCGCAGACCTCCTCGGTGGCCGGTTCGGTGACCGGGCCGGAGGTGATCCGCAGGCCGGTGGTGGAGACGAACGCGCCGATGTTGACGCCCAGCCCGAGCACGGAGTCACCGACGAAACCGGCGTGCTTCATGAACACCCCGCCGGTGAGCAGGGACCGGGTGATCTCGGCGCCGTGGCCGATCCGGCAACCGGGGCCGATGACGGTGCTGTCGCGTACCCGGGCACCGGCCTCGACCACCGCGCCGGAACAGACCAGCACCGGTCCGGTGACGAACGCGCCTTCGGCGATGACAGCCCCGGGCGCCACGATCACCCGGCCCCGGACGGTGGCGCCGGGTTCGACGACCCCGGTGGCCTCCGGCAGTTGGACGTCCAGGCGTCCGGCCAGCAGGTCGGCGACGGCCCGTTTGATGTCGAAGACCGTCGGGCAGCGCAGCAGGGACCGAACCAGCGGGTCTGCCACCTTCGTGAGGTCGATGTAGTAGGAGGGGCTGAGGCGTTCGTCGGCGAGCGCGCGGGCGGAGTTCGGCTGGGGTGTGGTGCTGAGTGATGCCATGGGAGGGCCTTCGGCAGCAGCGGGAGCTGTGGACGTGCCCAGTGAACTGCCGAAGCCGGGGCAGGATCCGTAGTCGGGCTCCGGGCCGTAGTACGGCTACGGGTCAGCCCAGTTGCACGCCCGCCCGGGCGGCGAAGTCGCGTACGCCCGGCAGCCGGCGGTCGTGCCTCAGCAGCTGAGTGGCCAGTTCGCGGACCGCACCGCGCCGCATCTCCTGCGGGGCAGCCGCCTCGGCGGCGAGCAGCGCCCGGTAGCACTGCTCGGGCCTGCCCCACTGGCCGAAGGCCCTGGCGACGTCGGTGAAGAACCGGGCCTGGCGCTCGGGCGTCGGCAGCGTCGTCGGGTCGATGGTGCGCGCCAGTTCGATCGCGCGCCCGGAATCGCCCAACTCGTAGTGCACCGAGACCTGGTGGAGTACCGCACCGCGCGTGCCGTCCACCATGCCGGAGCCGCGCCTGGCCGCGGCCGCACTGTCGGCGGCCTCCCGGATCAGGGCGTACGCGTAGGCCCGGTCGCCCGTCTTAGCGGCGGTGTAGGCGGCGGTGGCGTACAACTCGCCGCGGGTGGCGAGGCGATCCCGCTCCGGGACTGTGGTGTCGGCCAGCAGATCCTCGGCCGCGACTACTGCCAGGTCGGTCGCACGGGCGAGACTTCCCTGGCGGCGCCAGGAACTCGAGACCATTCGCCGGGCCTCGGCGGTGACCAGCGGATCGCCGCCGGAGCGGGCGGCGGTCAGCGCCCGGTCGGAGGTGATGACGACGAGGTTGTTGTCGCCGACCTTGATGCACAGCCTGGTGGCGATGTTGAAGAGCTGCGCCACCGCGCGGGCGCGTTCCTCCGGTGCCCCGACCATCTCGGCAGCGGCGATCCGGCCGGGCAGGGCGCGAGCCAGGGTGTCGTAACGGGCGTCCTTGAACTCCCGACGGGACGTCAGAACCGAGTCGCCGACGGTCTTCCGGGTCGGGTCGGTGCGCGGGGCCGGGATCCGCCCGGTGCCGTACAGCAGCAGGTCCTCCAGGTCCGAGAGACTGCCGGCGGTGGCACTCGCTGTCGGTGCGCCCACGATCGGCGCGAAGAGGGCGGCGGCCGCCGCAGTCACGACCTGGCGGCGTCGCACATCGTCCTCCTCGGGACCGGAAGTGCTCGCCAGCGTAGCGGAGGGCGGCTTGCGGGAACGGGATCTCACCCGATCGACGGCGGGCTGCGGCAACGCGATCAGCTCGGCCAACTCCGCGCCCAGCAACCCGGCCAGCCGTTGCAGGATCGTCAGGTCCCTGACCTGTTGCAGGTCCCGTTCGACCTGCGACATCCAGTCCTCGCTGCGGCCGAGTTCGGCCGCGAGTCGAATCTGTGTCCAGCCGAGTCCCGCGCGGCGAAGCGCGACGAACCGGCCGAACGTGACGCCGCTGTTCCCCACGCCGGACCCTCGGCTTCCGTGTCGGCTCCGCTACGGACCGCTACCGTACCGATCGGCGGCCTTCGATCGGTAGTGAACGCGCCTGTCGCACCGGCCGGGCAGTGTGTCAGGGCGAACTGGACCGGACTGACACGGTGTCCGTTGCCCGGCTTCCGGTGGCGCGAATAGCGTCCGAGCACGCGGGGAGGGCCGGAGTTCAGGGAAGGCAGGGCTGGTGGACATGACCACCGTCAATGGCGGCGTCTCGTTCTGGTATGCGGCGAGTGGGCTGCCCGAGCGGCGGGCGGGGCTGGTGGGGGAGGTGGAGGCGGACGTCTGTGTGGTCGGGGGCGGGTACACCGGGCTGTGGGCCGCCTACTACCTGAAGCAGGCCGCGCCCGAGCTCGAAGTGGTGGTGGTGGAAGGGGAGTTCTGCGGGTACGGGGCGTCCGGGCGCAATGGCGGGTGGCTGTACAACGGGATCGCCGGGCGCGGGCGGTACGCCCGGTCGCACGGGGAGGATGCGGCGCGGCGGCTCCAACTCGCCATGAACGACACGGTGTCGGAGACGCTGCGGGCCGCCGCCGCGGAGGGCATCGACTGCGACGCGCACCGGGGCGGGGTGCTGGAGATCGCCACCTCGCCCGCCCAACTGGCCCGGCTGAAGGAGAGGTTCGCGCACGAGCAGGCGTTCGGCGCGGACCAGGTGGAGTTGCTGAGCGCTGCGGAGACGGCCGAACGGCTGTACGTGCCGGGCGCGTTGGGGGCGACCTGGACGCCGAACGGGGCGCGGGTGCACCCGGCGAAGCTGGTGGTCGGGCTGGCCGCGGCCGTCGAGCGGTCGGGGGTGAGGATCTACGAGTCGACGCCCGTCACCGCGATCGCGCCCCGGAAGGTGAGTACGGCGCGGGGTGGGGTGAAGGCCCGGGTGGTGCTCCGGTGCACGGAGGGCTTCACGGCCAACATCGCGGGCCAGAAGCGCAGTTGGCTGCCGATGAACTCCTCGGTGATCGCCACCGAGCCGCTGCCCGCCGAGGTGTGGGAGGCGATCGGCTGGGAAGGCCGCGAGGTGCTCGGCGACGAGGCGCACGCGTACATGTACGCGCAGCGCACCGCCGACGACCGGATCGCGCTCGGCGGTCGCGGCTACCCGTACCGGTACGGCTCGCGGATCGACCAGGACGGTGCCACTCCCGACGGCACGGTGGCCCAACTCCGGGAGATCCTGCGGAAGATGTTCCCGGCCGCGGCCGAGGCCCGGATCGACCACGCCTGGTCCGGCGTGCTCGGCGTGCCGCGCGACTGGTGCGCCACCGTCGCTCTCGATCCGGCGACCGGAGTCGGCTTCGCGGGCGGCTACGTCGGCAGTGGCGTCGCCACCACCAACCTGGCCGGCCGTACGCTGCGCGACCTGACGCTGCGCCACCTCGGCAAGGGAGGGCGGACCGAACTCACCGAGCTGCCCTGGGTCGGCCACCGGGTCCGCCGCTGGGAGCCCGAACCGCTGCGCTGGCTCGGCGTGCACGCGCTGTACGCCGTCTACCGGCACGCCGACCGCCACGAGCACGCCCGCACCTCCGCGCTCGCCACCCTCGCCGACCGGATCAGCGGGCGAGGGTGAGTCGCGGGTGAGCCGCGGATGAGTCGGAGATGAGCCGGGGATGAGCCGCACCGGACAGGTGCGGGTGAGCCGCGGATGAGTCGGAGATGAGCCGGGGATGAGCCGCACCGGACAGGCCCTGAGCAGGGCTTCGATGTCCGGATGCCGGAAACGATTCGCACACCTGTCGTGCGGGCGTGATAGGAATCTCCGTCCGGGGCGGCCTCACGGCGGCCCCTGTGGATCGGTACGGCACAAGGGGACCGTGGGGATGGGACTGTTCGACAGGCTGTTGGGTCGGCTGGGCAAGGGCGCGCCCGCGCTCGACCCGACATTCGGCGACCCGGAGCTGAAGCTGCTGCTGGAACGCGGCCGGGCCGGCGACTGGCCGGGCGTCCGGGCCGTGCTGGAGCAGGCCCGGGACCAGGCCGACCTGGTGCTGATGCTCGACCTGGTCTCCGACCTGTCGGGCAGCGAGGAGTGGCTGGCCCGCGCCGTCGAGCAGGATCCCGAGGATGCCCTCGCGCTGCTGGTCTGCGGTGCGCGGCAGCTGGTCTGGGGCTGGGAGGCCCGTAGCGGCGCCTACGCCAAGTACGTTCGCGAGGAGCAGTGGAGGCTGTTCGGCGAGCGCCTGGAGCGTGCCGAGGAGCAGCTGTTCGAGGTCGCCGAGCGGGAGCCCGACTGGCTGGGCCCCTGGTACTTCCTGCAGGTCACCGGCCGTGGCATCTCCGTCGCGACGGGCGTCGCGACCCAGCGCTTCGACGCCGCCGTGCGTCGCTTTCCGCACCACCCGGCCTCGTACCGGCAGCGCCTGCAGCAGCTGTGCGCGAAGTGGGGCGGCTCGCACGAGGAGATGCACGACTTCGCCCGCACCTCGATGCTCGCCGCCCCGGAGGGCAGCCGGCTCGGCGAACTCGTCGCGCTCGCGCACATCGAGCACTGGCTGAGCCTCGACAACGGCGAGGACGGCCGCTACATCCGCGACGCCGCGGTCGCCCGCTCCCTGCACGAGGCCGCCGAACGCTCCATCTGGCACCCAGGGTTCGTCCGTGACCGGACCTGGATCGGCGCCCACAACGCGTTCGCGATGGCGTTCTCGCTGAGTGGTGAACACCGGGCCGCGGGCCGGGTGTTCACCGAGCTCGACGGCCGCGTCACCAGGTCCCCGTGGCAGTACCTCGGCGACCCGGCGGACGCCTACCGGAGCCGCCGCGCCATCGCCCCGTGACCCGCACCGATTCCAGAAGCGAACCCCGAAGCGAAGGACCCGCCCGGTGACCCCGAACGACCCCAGCGCGCACACCTTCCAGGTGGACCTGCGCGGACTGGTCGACCTGCTCTCCCACCACCTGTACTCCAGCCCGCGCGTCTACCTGCGCGAGCTGCTGCAGAACGCCGTCGACGCGATCACCGCCCGGCAGCAGCTGGACCCGGCCGCGCCGGCCGCGATCACCGTCACCACCGGCGACGAGTTCTCGGTGGCCGACACCGGCGTCGGCCTCACCGAGGCCGACGTGCACACCTTCCTCGCCACCATCGGCCGCAGCTCCAAGCGCACCCCGGACGGCGCCCTGGACGCCGGTCAACTCGCCGACGCCCGCCAGGAGTTCATCGGCCAGTTCGGCATCGGCCTGCTGGCCTGCTTCGTGGTCGCCGACGAGATCACCGTCCGCACCCGCTCCGCCCGCACCCCCGACGCCCCGGTGATCGAATGGCGCGGCCGCTCCGACGGCCGCTACACCATCACCACGCTGCCCGCCTCCGCCCGCCGCGAGCCCGGCACCACCGTCACCCTCACCCCGCGCGCCGACGCCGAGGAGTGGACGTCCACCCGCCGGGTCACCGAACTCGCCCGGCACTACGGCAGCCTGCTGCGCCACCAGGTGACGGTCGTGGACGCGGCCGGGCACCGGACGCGGATCAGCGAGACCCCCGCGCCCTGGGCCCGCCGCCACGACACCCCGGCCGCCCGCCGCGCCGCGCTCACCGCGCACTGCCGCGACACCTTCGACTTCACCCCGCTCGACACCATCGAGCTCGACCTGCCGCTGGTCGGCCTCAGCGGCGTCGCCTACGTGCTGCCCGAGGCCGTCCCGCCGTCCCGCCGCGCCGGGCACCGGGTGCACCTCAAGGGCATGCTGCTCTCCGACCAGGCCGACGAACTGCTGCCCGACTGGGCGTTCTTCGTGCGCTGCGTGGTCGACGCCGAGCGCCTGCGCCCCACCGCCTCCCGCGAGGCGCTGTACGCCGACGAGACACTCGCCGCCGTCCGCGAGGCGCTCGGGCTGCGGATCCGCGACTGGCTGACCGGCCTGTCCGCGTCCGACCCGGCGCTGCTGCACCGCTTCCTGTCCGTGCACCACCTGGCCGTCAAGTCGCTGGCCCGGCACGACGACCAGCTACTGCGGATGCTGCTGCCCTGGCTGCCGTTCGAGACCACCGACGGCAACGTCACGCTCGACGAGTTCGCCCGCGCCCACCCCGTCATCCTGGTCACCCGCACCGTCGAGGAGTTCCGCCAGGTCGCCCCGATCGCCGGTGCCGCCGGCCTCGGCGTCGTCAACGGCGGCTACACCTACGACCGCGACCTGGTGCACCGGCTGCCCGAGATCCGCACCGGCACCACCGTCGCCGACCTCGACCCGGCCACCGTCACCGCACACCTCGACAACGTCGACCAGGCCACCGAACTCGCCGCCGCCGCGTTCCTCGCCACCGCCCGCGAAGCACTCGGCCGGTTCGACTGCGACGTCGCGCTGCGCACCTTCCACCCCAGCAGCGCCCCCGCCCTGCTGCTCGACGACCGGGAAGCCCGGCACGAGCGCACCCGCAGCCAACTCGCCGACCAGGCCGACGGGTTGTGGGCCGACATCCTCGGCTCGCTGGGCAGCTCGGTGCCGCGCGCCCAGCTCGTCCTGAACCACCTCAACCCGCTGGTCCGCCGCGCCGCCGCGATCCGCAACCCCGAACTCGCCACCACCACCGTCGAAGCGCTGTACGGCCAGGCCCTGCTGCTCACCCGGCGCCCGCTCAAGGCGAGCGAATCCGCCCTGCTCAACCGCTCGTTCCTCGCCCTGCTCGACCACGCCATGCTCGGCCACGAGCCCACCACGCCGCACCGGGAGCCGTGATGCTCGACACCATCGACGCCGTCCGCGCCGCCCTGCGCGCCAACGACGAACAGCCGCACGGCCGGCAGCGCACCGTCACCGCCGAGGAACTCGCCGACGCCGCCGAGCAGTTCGACGACCCCGAGCTGCTCGCCTACGCCCTCCTCGACCTGATGGAGGCGTACGAGAACGACGCCGAACGGCGCAAGCTCCCGGTGGTCTTCGCCCGGATCGTCACCCTGCGCAAGAAGCACCCCGAAGGCTTCGACGGCTGGGCCGAACGGGCCACCGACTGGCGCTACAAGTGGGTCGCGCACGCCCTGCGCAGCGTCCCGGACGTCCCGCTGGAGGCGGTCCGCCGCTGGCACGGCGAACTGCGCGAGCACTACCGCGCCGCCGGCCACGACCTGCAGCCCTACTACGGCGAGCAGTACCACCTCGCCGCGCTCACCGGCCAGGGCACCGAGAACGCCTTCGACCTGTGGGCCGGCCGCTCGCGCTCCTCGCTCAGCGACTGCCGCGCCTGCGAACTGCGCGCCCAGGCAAAGCACTTCGTCCGCCTCGGCAACGACGCGCGGGCGCTGGAGACATGGCGTCCGGTGCTGGACGGCGAACAGTCCTGCGGCGAGGAGCCGCACGTCAGCCGCGCCCACGCGCTGCTGCCGCTGCTGCGGGCCGGCCGCACCGACGAGGCCCGCTCCTGCCACCTCACCGGCTACCGGTGGGCCCGCGGCCGCGCCCGCGCCGCCGAGGAGATAGGCCTGCACCTGGAGTTCTGCGCCCTCACCGGCAACGAACCGCGCGGCCTGGAGATCCTCGCCGACAACCGCGACCTGTTCGGCCGGCACGGCGACCCACTGGCCCGCCTGTACTTCCTGACCGGCACCCAGCAGTTGCTCGCCCGGCTCGCCGCCACCGGCCACGGCGACGTCCCGGTGGCCGGCCCGCCCGGCAGGAACTGGACCGTCACCGCGCTGCTCACCGAGCTCGGCACCGAGGGCGACGCGCTCGCCGCCCGCTTCGACGACCGGGGCGGCACCGCCGCCGTCGGCGACGCCCGCCGCGAACGCCTGGCCCGCACCCCGCTGTTCGCCGAACCGTTCGCCCTCGGCCTGCGCGCCGCCACCCCTGTGCCCGCGCCGGTGCCCGCCGCCGCCCAGCCTGCGGAGAGCACCCCCGCCGCCACCGAGACGCTGCCCGAACTCGTCGCCCGCGCCCGCGAGTTGCACGAGCAGCGGCACCCCGAGGCGCTCGCCCTGTGGCGGCGCATCGACGCCCTGGTCGGCGCCGACGGCTACCGGCACCCCGACGACCCCGACCTCGGGTCGCTCGCCCTGCTGCGCGCCGAGATCGCCGAACAGCGCGCCCGCCGCGACGGCCTGAGCGACGACGAACTGGCCGCGCACTTCACCGAGGCCGCCGAGCACTACGAGCAGGCCGACCGCCCCGCCCAGGCCCTCGGCTGCCGCGCCCTCGCCGCCGCCCTGCCCGAGCAGGACGCCGACACCGACGCCGCGACCACGGCGGAGCTCGACCGGATGGAGGAGCGGGCCCGCGAGCTCGTCGAGGCCGGGGCCACCCGGGCCGGCGACGCCCTGCTCACCGTGCTGAACGCCAAGGCCGTCGTCGCGATCCGCCAGGACCTGCCGGACGCCCACCAGTACGCCGCCAACGGCCCCGAACCGTGCGACCTCAGCCGCGCTGAGGCCGCCGTCACCCGCCTGCGCGCGGAGGCCGCCCGGCAGGACGACACCCTGATGGAGGTCACCGCCCGGCAACTCCTCGCCCGCGCCTACTTCCTGACCGGCCGCAAGCAGGAGAGCGCCGAGCTGATCCGGGAGTCCGAGCGCCGGATCGAGGCCGCGGGCCTCCCGTGGAAGCTGGTCGGCATCCACGGCTGGCTGGCCGAAATCGCCCTGGACGCCCAAGAGTTGGACCGCGCCGAGGAACTCGCCCAGCGCGGGCTGAAGCTCGCCGCCCAGTACGGCGACCGCACCGCCGTCCCCGCCCGGGTGCAACTGCTGCTGGCCCGGGTGCACCTTGCCCGCGACGAGTACGAGTCCGCCGCCCGCGCGTTCACCGAGGCCGCCGCCCGCCACGACCACGCCGGGCAGGCCGACGAGGCCGCCTCCGCCCGCGGCCGGCTCGGCCAGGTGCTGGCCGCCGCCGGCCGGTTCTCCGACGCCGCCGCCGTCCTGGAAGCCGTCCGCCTGGAGCCCGGATTCGCCGACCTCGCCATCCACGAACAGGTGCACATCCGGCTCAACCTCGCCCGCACCCTGCGCGAACTCGACGAACACCGGGACTCCGCCGAGGAGTTCCTGCGCGTCGCCGACATCGCCGCCGGGTGGGACGACCGCGAGATGCACACCATCGTCGCCTGCGAGGCCGCCGTCGCCCTGGCCCGCACCGGCCAGTGGCCCGCCGCCGACCTCGCCCGGCAGCGCGCCCTCGACAGCCACCGCACCGCACCCCACGCCGACGCCGCCTTCGACATGCTGCTGCGCCTCGCCCGGTTCACCGCCGACACCCGCGGCCCGGACGGCGAGGACGAAGCCGTCGCCCGGCTCGCCGAGGCGGCCGAACTGGTCGAAGCCGCCCGGCGGGACGGCCACGCACTCGCCTGCGACAGCGCCGAAGGCAGCCTGCACGACACCCGCGCCCGCACCCTGATCGGCCTCCGGCGCCCCGAAGAGGCCCTCGCCGAGATGGAGCTGGCGATCGAGGCGTTCGGCGCCGCCGGCCCCGAGGGCCACCTCGCGCGCGCCGAATCGATCCGCTACGCGGCCCTGATCGAGGGCAGCCGCCTCGACCGCACCCAGGAGGCACTGACCAGGCTGGAGGCCGCCAGCGCCTGGTGCCGCGAGATCGGCGAACCGCAGGCCGCCGAAGTCCTCGACGGCCTGCACACCCACCTGCGCCGCCAGCACTGACCTGTTGGTATGCGGGCGGCCCGCCGGGGATCCAACTCCCGGCGGGCCGTTCGTCCTTGGAAGCACGGCTACTTGCCGCGCAGCACCGCCTGCTCGAAGTCCCGGTAGGCGCCCTCCATCTGCCACTCCAGGGCCGCCTTCGGGTTCTCCCGCAGCAGCGCCGCGCACGCGCCCGTCGGCGTCGTCCCCAGCGGGCGGTCCTGGCACTCCGCCACCGGCAGGTACCCGTCGCGGTCCTTCCACAGGCTGCGCCCGGCGACGAAGCCGTACTCCAGCGACGTGCGGGCCAGGTCCTTCAAGTCCCGGTAGCTCAACCGGTAGGTCAGGGCGGCCCGGACGTACTCGTGGGTGATGTCGATCCGCTCCACCCCGGGGTCGTCCGTGGACAGCGCCACCGGCACGCCGTTCTTCCGGTACAGCGCGATCGGGTGGTCCTGGCCGGAGACCTGGAGGATCTGCTCGTTGGAGGTGAGCGGCACCTCGATCAGCACCTTGCGTTCGGCCAGGGTGCGCAGCAGCTCCGCCGAGTCGTCCTCCTGCGCCACGTCGACGCCGTGCCCGATCCGCTCGGCGTGGCCGGTCAGCACCGCCTGGCGGATGTGGAAGCGCAGGTCCTCGGGCTTGACCAGGCCCGGCACCAACTCGCCCGCGTGCAGGCTGATGTGGGCGTTCGGGTAGAACGGGTGCAGGAAGTCCAGCATCCGCATCTGGAGGCTGTAGTTGTCCAGCGCGGCCCGGTGGTCCTCCGGCTGCACCAGGTTCACGGCGACGAACCGCTCGTCCTGCGAGGCGAGTTCCATGCCGAGCAGCAGCTCGGTGAAGACCCGCGCCGGGCCGGCCGCCCGGGACACCTGGGACTGGACCCGCACCGTCACCGCGCAGCCCGGGCGGGCCTGCTTGGTGCCGCACTGCGCGGTGTCCTGGTACTCGGCCGTCGCGTGGTCGAGGTCGGCGCGGGCCTGGTCCACCAGCCGCTGGACCTGGCCGTCCGCCAGCAGCTTCTCGCGCAGCGCCGTGAAGTCCGGGTCGAAGCCGACCTTCGCCGCCAGCGCCGCCGGCCCGCCGAAGGCCGGCGTCACCATGGTCTCCAGGTACATCTGGTGCTGGGCGGCCATGGTGTCGGTGACCTCGGCCAGCATCCGGCCCGGGTGGCGCCAGCTGGCCTCGCCGAACTTGCCGAAGGTGGCGAAGAAGTGGTCGTGGCCGGACTCCTCACCCGGCGTGAAGTCCTGCATCGACCAGGCCCGGATCACCTGGGCGCGGAACTCCTGGTCGGTCACCGCGTCCTTCGCGGGGCGGGCGGTGCCCTCGCACGGCCCGGTCGCCGAGACGAACGTCCCCGAGTCGATGCACAGTTCGTCCTCGGCGGCCAGCTGGATCAGCAGTTCGGTCGACACCGCACCCGACAGATGATTGTGCAGGTCACCGCCCTTGGGCAGGGCCCGCAGGAAGGCGTCCAGCCGGGCCGGGTCCTGCCGGATGCCGTCCAGGTAGGCGGAGACCCTTCCCTCCATCGGGCGCCCGCCGGGCAGTGGCGCCCCGGCCCGGGCGGGGGCCAGCGGCGCGAGCAGTGCCGCGCAGGCGACGAGAGCGGCCGTGGTGGTACGGCGTAGCGAGATCATGGACGTCATGCTGACGATCCGTCAGGTGCCGTACCACGTACGGCCGCTCGTGTCGCGCGGCACCATCCGAAAGAGTGGCGGCCGGGTCTCTCAGGCCTTCGCCAGCACCTCGCCCACCAGGCCGCGGGCCTCGTCCTGGACCTTCGTCAGATGGTCGGCGCCGAGGAAGCTCTCCGCGTAGATCTTGTACACGTCCTCGGTGCCGGACGGGCGGGCCGCGAACCAGGCGTTCTCGGTGCGGACCTTCAGGCCGCCGATCGCCGCGCCGTTGCCCGGGGCGTGCGTGAGGACGGCGGTGATCGGCTCACCGGCCAGCGTGTCGGCGGCGACCCGGGACGCGTCGAGGGCCGCCAGGGCGGCCTTCTGCTCACGGTCGGCGGGGGCGTCCACCCGGGCGTAGACCGGGTCGCCGTGCCGGGCGGTGAGGTCGCGGTAGTGCTCGGACGGGGTGCGGTTGGTGACGGCGGTGATCTCGGAGGCCAGCAGGGCGAGCAGGATGCCGTCCTTGTCGGTGGTCCACGGCGAGCCGTCGAGGCGCAGGAACGACGCCCCGGCCGACTCCTCGCCGCCGAACGCCACCGTCCCGTTCAGCAGCCCGTCCACGAACCACTTGAAGCCGACCGGGACTTCGAGCAGGTCCCGGCCGAGCGCACCGGCCACCCGGTCGATCATCGAGGAGGACACCAGCGTCTTGCCGACCGCGGCCGCCGCCGGCCAGCCGTCACGGTGCCGGAACAGGTAGTCGATGGCGACGGCCAGATAGTGGTTCGGGTTCATCAACCCGCCGTCGGGGGTGACGATGCCGTGCCGGTCGGCGTCCGCGTCGTTGCCGGTGGCCAGCGTGAACGCGTCCCGCTTGCCGATCAACGAGGCCATCGCGTAGGGGGAGGAGCAGTCCATCCGGATCTTCCCGTCCCAGTCCAGCGTCATGAACCGCCAGGTCGGATCGGTCAGCGGGTTGACCACCGTCAGGTCAAGCCGGTGCGTCTCGGCGATCCGCCCCCAGTACGCGACGGACGCGCCGCCCAGCGGGTCCGCGCCGATCCGCACGCCCGCCGCCCGCACCGCGTCCAGGTCCAGGACGGCCGGCAGATCGTTCACGTACCCGCCGAGGAAGTCGTAACGCCCGGTGGTGCCGGCCGCCAACGCCCGGGCGTACGGCACCCGTTGGACGCCCTTCAGCCCCGCCGCCAGCAACTCGTTGGCGCGGCGCTCGATCCAGCCGGTCGCGGTCGAATCGGCCGGGCCGCCGTGCGGCGGGTTGTACTTGAACCCGCCGTCACCGGGCGGGTTGTGCGAGGGCGTCACCACGATGCCGTCCGCGAGCGCTGACGGACGGGGGCGGCCGGTGGCCCGGTTGTGGGTGAGGACGGCGTGCGAGACCGCGGGCGTCGGGGTGTAGCCGTCCGCCGAGTCCAGCAGCACCGTCACACCGTTCGCCGCCAGCACCTCCAGCGTGGTGACCCGGGCCGGCTCGGACAGCGCGTGGGTGTCGATGCCGAGGAACAGCGGCCCCGTGGTGCCCTGTTCGGCCCGGTAGTCGCAGATCGCCTGCGCCGTCGCCGCGATGTGGTCCTCGTTGAACGCCGCCCGCACCGAGGAACCCCGGTGACCGGACGTGCCGAACGCCACCCGCTGCCCCACCTCCGCCGGGTCCGGATGCAGCGCGTAGTAGGCCGTCACCAGGCGAGCGACGTCGATCAGATCCTGCGGCTGCGCCGGCTGCCCGGCCCGTGCGTGCACCATCGTGGCTCTCTCCTCGGTCGGTACGGCAAGGATGCCTGCCGACCATGATGCGGGCCACACCGCGCCAACTGCGGGAACGCGACAGCGAAGCCGACGACGGCTCAGCGCTTGCGGCCCCGCGCCGACGACGGCTCAGCGCTTGCGGCCCCGCGCCGACGACGGCTCAGCGCTTGCGGCCCCGCGCCGGCGACGGCTCAGCGCTTGCGGCCCCGCTTCGCCTGGCCCTGCTTCGCCTGGCCCTGCCGGGTGGTGGCGGCGCGCTGGCCCGGCCGCGGCTTCTGCTGCCGACCGCCCGGCTGCGCCTGGGACTTGGCGGGAGCCTTCTTCGCCGCGGGCTGCTTCTTCGCGGGCTCGGTGGCGGCCCGGCCGCGGGAGCTGTTCGCGGTGCGGCCGCGCACGATGCCGATGAACTCCTCGACCAGGTCGGTGGTCGCCTCCTCCGGCCAGGCCAGCGCCACCTGCGACTGCGGGACGTCCGCCAGCACGCGGTAGGTCAGGTCGCGCCGGTGGTGCAGCCGGGCCAGCGACTGCGGCACCGCCAGCACGCCGACGTTCGCCGCCACCAGCTCGATCGCGTCGGCCGTGGTCTCCGGACGCTCGAACGCCGGGCGTCCCGGCAGGCCCTCCGGCCACTCCAGCACGTCGTCCTGCGGGTGGAAGACGATCTCCTCCGCGAGGTCCGCGACCGAGACCTCCTCGGCGGCGCCCTCGGCGGCGGCCAGCCAGTGGTCCTTCGGGAACACCACCACGGTGGTCTCGGTGTACAGCGGGATCGCGCTCAGCACCGTCCGGTCCACCGGCAGCCGCACCAGGCCCGCGTCCGCGCCGCCCGTCAGCAGAAGCTGGTGCCCGGCGACGGGCGTGGACTGCAACAGTTCCAGCGGGACGCCGGGCAGTCGCTCACCCCACACCCGCAGCCACTTGGTCGGCGTCACCCCGGGCACGTACACCAGGCGGAAGGAAGGGGAAGGCTGCTCGATCTCGGTCACACCGTCCAGGCTACCTACCGTGACCTGGGCAGGTGCGCGCTCCCTATACCCTTGGTGCATGACTACGCCCAAGCCCAAGAGCTCCCAGACCATGAAGCCCGCGACTGCGGCCAAGAAGCTGGGGATCTACCTGGCGGCGACCCCCGCCGAGTTCCAGGCGGGCGTCGTCTCCCGCGACGAGCTCAACGCCATGCAGGCCACCCCGCCGCAGTGGCTCGCCGACCTGCGCCGCAACGGCCCGCACCCGCGCCAGACGGTCGCCGCCCGCCTCGGCATCTCCGTCACCGGCCTCAACCGGGCCGGCATCGCAGAGGCGCTCACCACCGAGCAGATCGACGCCCTCCGCGAGGAGAACCCCGACTGGCTGCAGCGCGAGCGCACCATCCAGGCCGAGGTCCGCAAGGAGGCCCAGCGGCTCAAGGACAAGCCGGCGCCGAAGAAGAAGTAACCCCGGTACTCACGCGCGGGGCGGTTCGTCCGCCCCGCGCGTTCTTGCGTCAGCTGCCGGTCTTCGCGCCCGCGATGAGCTTGGTGAAGTCCACCGTGTCGCTCTCGTTCGGGGCGGTGGCCGCGACCGCGGTGCCGTAGTCGGAGTAGGTCGCCGTCGCGGTGATCTCGCCGGCCTTGCTCTGCATCTGCTCGACCTTCTTCACCAGCAGGTTGTCACCAGTGACCCACACCTCGATGTGGTCGCTGGTGATCCCGGCGGTGGTGAACTGCTTCTGCAGCGCGTCCGCCTGCTCCTGGGTGAGCCCCTTGGCGGTGGCCTGCGCGATGTCGGTCGCCGACAGGTCGCCGCTGTACTTGGTGGCCTGGGCGCCGTTCACGGTCTCCGTCCCGGCCTTGGTGACCTTGCCGGAGGCGATCAGGGCCCGCACCGAGGCGACCGGGTCGGAGCTCTGCAGCTGGCTCTTCAGGCTGTCGCCGGCCGGGCCCATCAGCCGGGCGAGGTCCGCGTAGTTGTACTTGATCCAGTGCGCGCCGCCGAGCTGGGAAGCCATCGCCGAGCCCATGTTGACGTACATGGCGTCGCTCAGATAGCGCGCCGTGAAGGTGCCGTCACTGCCGGCCTTGGCGAGGTTCTCGGCCATCGCCCCGCCCATGGTGCCGGTCAGCTCGCCCAGGAGACCGTGCTCCCAGGAGATCGCGCCCTTCACGGTGGTGGCCTTGCCGGTGCCGACCTGCATGGTGACCTCGGACTTGGCGGACTTGGCCGCGGAGGTCTTCTCGCCCACCAGCGCGAGCGCCGCGGCGGGCGCCAGCTCGGGGGCCGAGGAGGTGGCCGCGCCGCCCTTGTTGCTTACAACATTGCCGTCGGCGTCCTTGTTGCCGCAGGCGGTCGCGGTCAGTGCGAGCACGACGGCGGTGGCGGCGAGGAACGTACGTCCGGTCCTGAACATTCTGGTTCTCCCCCTGGAAACGGTCCCGTACCGCTCCCATCTCTTTCGTGGCGGACTCTAGCTCACGGCGGAGACAACCCCGCAGGAGGTTTCCCGGCCACCCTGCGGCGGGCTTCGCGGCGACCGTGCGGCGGGCTTCGCGGTGACCCTCCGGATGTTGCATTGCGATGCTTCATGTTCGAAGATGTTTGATGTGATGGTCGAACCGAGAGGGAGCGCCGCCGTGCACAAGACGGTGACCAAGCTGGCCGACGGCCGCGAACTGGTCTACTACGACACCGAGCCCGCCGTGCGCGACGCGGTCGACGCGCGGCCGCTGGACCCGGCGGCCAGCGCCTCCGAAGTCCGGGTCGACCCGTTCACCGGCGACGCGGTCACCATCGCCGCGCACCGGCAGGGCCGCACCTACCACCCGCCGGCCGACGAATGCCCGCTCTGCCCGTCACGGGACGGCCGGCTCAGCGAAGTACCCGCCGCGGACTACCAGGTGGCGGTGTTCGAGAACCGCTTCCCGTCGCTGGCCGGCTCCTCCGCCGCACTCGTCACCCCCTGGTCGGACGGCCCGTACACGCTCACGCCCGGCACCGGACGGTGCGAGGTGGTCTGCTTCACCCCCGACCACGGCGCGTCCTTCGCCGACCTGACCGAACAGCAGGCCCGCCTGGTCCTCGACGCCTGGACCGACCGCACCGCCGAACTGCACACCCGCGCCGACGTCCGCCAGGTCTACTGCTTCGAGAACCGCGGCGCCGACATCGGCGTCACCCTCGGCCACCCGCACGGCCAGATCTACGCCCTCCCGTTCACCACCCCCCGCACCGCCCAGGCCATCGCCAAGGTCACCGAGTACGCACGCGCCACCGGCCGCAACCTGTACGACGACGTCCTCGCCGCCGAACGCGCCACCCTCGGCCACCCCGACACCCGTGTGGTCCTGACCGGCGACCACTGGACCGCATTCGTCCCGTTCGCCGCCCGCTGGCCCTACGAGGTGCACCTGTACCCCAACCGCCGGGTCGCCGACCTCACCGAACTCGACGAGCCGGCCCGCGCCGAATTCCCCCGGATCTACCTCGACCTGCTGCGCCGCTTCGACCGCCTCTTCCCCGAACCGGCCCCCTACATCGCCGCCTGGCACCAGTCGCCGCGCCCCGCCGAGGCCGAACTCGCCCTCCACCTCGAGCTGTTCACCATCCGCCGGACGGCCGGCAAGCTCAAGTACCTGGCCGGCACCGAATCCGGCATGGGCGCATTCATGAACGACATCCGCCCCGAGACCGCCGCCCGCACGCTGCGCGAGATCTAGGCTCTTCTTACGCGAAGCCCCGCCCGGGGAAGGGAAGTTCCCGGGCGGGGCTTCGTTCTCTGTTTCCTACTTGACGCGGTGGGCGCCCTGCGACGGGACCGCCGGGAACACGTACGGGTCGACGAACCCGGCCCCGGCGAACGCGGCGCGTACGGCCTGTTCGACGGCGTCCAGCCGGTCGGTGTCGACCAGGGCCAGCACCGAACCACCGAAGCCGCCGCCCATCATCCGGGCACCCAGCGCGCCGGCCGCGTTCGCGGCGGACACCGCCAGGTCGGTCTCCGGGCAGGACACCCGGTAGTCGTCGCGCAGCGAGGCGTGCCCCGCGGTCAGCACCGGGCCGAGCGCCCGCGGCTCGCCCGCGTCCAGCAGCCGGATGGTGTCCAGCACCCGCTGGTCCTCCGTCACCACGTGCCGCACCAGCGGCCGCAGTTCGGCGGGCAGCTTCTCCTCGGCCGCCGCCAGCTCCGCGATGCCGATGTCGCGCAGCGCCCGCACGCCCAGCAGCCCGGCCGCCCGCTCGCAGCCCGCCCGCAGGGCGGCGTACGCGCCGTCGCCCAGGTCGTGCTTGACCCGGGTGTCGATCACCAGCAGCGACAGGCCGACGGCGGGCAGGTCGAGCGGCACCTGGCGGCCGGTCAGCGTCCGGGTGTCCAGGAAGAACGCGTGACCGGCGACGCAGCAGCTGGACGCCATCTGGTCGAGCGCGCCGCACGGCACACCCACGAAGTCGTTCTCGGCGCGCTGGGCGAGCAGCGCCCGGGTCGGGGCGTCCAGGCCGAGACCGAACAGCTCGTCCAGGGCGATCGCGGTGGCGCACTCCAGCGCCGCCGAGGAGGACAGGCCCGCGCCGGTCGGCACGTCCGAGGTGAACGCCAGGTCCGCGCCGCCCACCGGGTGACCGGCCTGCGCCAGCGCCCAGAACACGCCCGCCGGGTACGCCGCCCAGCCCGGCACCGCGCCCGGCGCGAGGCCCTCGAGGTCCAGCTCGGTGACCTTCCCGTCGCCCTGCACGCTGGTCAGCCGGATCCGGCCGTCGGTGCGGCGGCGGGCCGCGACCCGGGTGGTGTGCGGGAGCGCCGCCGGCAGCACGAACCCCTCGTTGTAGTCAGTGTGTTCACCGATCACATTGATCCGGCCGGGCGCGGCCCACACGCCGTCGGGGGCGTCACCGTAGGCGGCGGCGAAGGCTTCGGCGGCGTCGGTGGTCATCGGGCAACTCCAGCGGGCAATCGCGGGTCTGGTGAGACAGTCAACACATTCAAACACACAGCACCAGACCCGAACAGCGTCCAACCCGTCGACTATGCTGGCGGCTCCCCAATCACCCCGGCGGAGGACCAAGTGACCGACGGCGTACTGCTCGCCGCCCAGCGACGAGCGCTGATCCTGGACCAGGTACGCCGGGACGGAGCCGTCAAGGTCGCCGAACTCGTCGACCGGCTCGGCGTCTCCGACATGACCGTCCGCCGCGACCTCGACGCCCTCGCCCGTACCGGCGCCGTCCGCAAGGTCTACGGCGGAGCCGTCGCCCGCACCGCCACAGCAGAAGAACCGGCCTTCGAAGCCAAGTCCGGCCTGGAGACCGACACCAAGGCCGCACTCGCCGAAGCCGCCGCCGCCCAGGTCCAGCCCGGCAGCGTGGTCGCCCTCTCGGCCGGCACCACCACCTACGCCGTCGCCACCCGCCTGCTCGACATTCCCGGCCTCACCGTCGTCACCAACTCCCTCCCCGTCGCCGAACTCCTCCGCACCCACACCGCCGAGGACGGCCCCGACCTCCTCCTCACCGGCGGCGCCCCCACCCGCTCCGCCGCACTCGTCGGCCCCCTCGCCGACCAGGCCATCCGCTCCCTGCACGTCGACCTCCTCATCATCGGCGCCCACGGAGTCAGCGAACACGCCGGCCTCACCACCCCCAACCTCGCCGAGGCCCAGACCAACCGCGCCCTCATCGCCTCCGCCCACCGCACCGTCGCGGTCGCCGACCACACCAAATGGGGCATCGTCGGCCTCAGCAGCTTCGCCGCCCTCACCGACCTCGACTGCTTCATCACCGACCACGAAATCCCGGCGGACGCCCGCGTCAGCCTCACCGAATCCTGCGGCGAGCTGCTGATCGTCTGAGCTCGCCGGCCAACACCAGGGTGTGCCCGGCGGGAGCAAGTTCGAGCAAGTTCATGGTGCGGTGGTGAGTTGCGCGGAAAGATTGTCCAAGGCGATCGGCTCCGACCTGCTGGGAGGCCCACCATGGCATTGCACAAGCTCGGACAAGACCCCAACAGCCCCGAAGGCAAGTCCCCGACGGTCTACTTCGACGACGCGACGGGCAACTACATCCTCCAGGGCTGGAAGGTGCTCGACCCGGAACGTCTCGCCCAGATGGACATCCCCGGGCACGAGACGGTGATCGAATTCCCCAGGCGCATGATGCAGTTCTTCCCGGAGGTGAACGGTGGCAGCAGCCCCATCGCTTGAGGATCTGCTGCGGACCTGTACCCGCTCGGCTCTCCACCTGGAGATGCGCGACGGATACATGCCGGACGACCCCTTGTTCCTCCGCTGGCTCGGCGGACAGCGCGACGACCCTGCCGACCGCCCGTCGTGGTGGAGCCCCTGGTTGCAGCTCATCGAGGAGACAACGAACCGCGGCGTTGAGGTGCTGCGCGCGCGGGTCGTCTCGGAACCGGTGAGTGAGTACATCCGGTTCGAGCACGAGATCACGTTCCGGAACCTCGCCGCCGGCGAACAGGTCAGGTGGCTTCCCCGTCGGAAGGCGACCGGCCTGGCACTTCCGGGCAACGACTTCTGGCTGATCGACGGACAACTCCTCCTGGTTCACCACTTCAGCGGTGACGGCGACTTCGTGGACGAGGACCTCATCACTGATCCGCAGACCGTGAAGCTCTGCGCCTCCGCCTTCGAGGCCGTCTGGGAACGGGCGGTCCCGCACGAGGACTTCCGGCTGCGCTGACTGTGTCCGCGTCATCCAGCGTTCAGCAAGCCAAGCAGGCCCTCGGCCAGCGTCTGCGCGACATCCGGCGAGACTCCGGACTCAGCGCACGGGCGCTGGCCGAAGCTGCTGGGTGGCACGAATCCAAATGTTCCAAGATCCAGAGCGGCCGGGTGATGCCCTCCGAGGCCGACCTGCGCACCTGGACCGCCATCTGCGGCGTCCCGCACCAGGCCGCCGACCTCATCGCGACGGCCCGGAACATCGAGGGAATGTACGTCGAGTGGCGACGCCTGGAGCGCGCCGGCCTCAAACGGGCTCAGGAGTCCGTACGCCCACTGTTCGGGCGCACTCGACGGTTCCGGATGTACCAGTCGTGGGTCATCCCCGGCCTTCTCCAGACAGCGGCCTACACACGCGAAGTGTTGAGCACGATCGTCTCGTTGCGCAGCACTCCCGACGATGTCGACGAAGCAAGTTCGTCGACCGCGCACCTCGCTGCTCCCCACCGTCTCCGAATGTCAACCAGACGCCCTCGCGAAGGCGGTGAAGTATCTGATCTGCCGTGTCCCGTTGCTGAGCCGGGCTCGACCGGCTCAGCTCAGGAACGCAACCACCAGCGGGTCCGACTTCGGCGCGATGTAGTCGCAGGTCGAGGGTTCGGCGTGCCAGTGATGGCTTGCATCCGCCTCGGCGGCGAAGCCCTCGATGTTGTCGGTGAGGAGGTCGAGAGCTTCCCGTCCTCCCTCGATCCGCAGGATCTGGCCGTCCGTGACGATCGAAACGGTGTCGCGCTCCGGATCCTCCCGGAACGCGATCCCGGACAGCGACCGCTCGTAGGGAGAGGGGTCCCGGCTCTCCGAGAGATCGCAGCTTCCGGCCTTCCCTCGCAGCAACTGCCCGAGCGCCAGGAGCCCTTGGCGCGTCCCGGAGAGTTCGAGCTCTCTGGTCTTCCCGCTGTACAGAACCTGCAACGTCATGCCCCCTCCGACCTGCTGATCGTACCGATCACCAGGTGGGATCGTCCTGCCGGTCCTCGGCCCCGGTCGGGTCCGAGGAGTTTGCTCGACGTTGCGGACCGGGTCACGGGCTGGTGGCTGCCCGTGATCGAATAAGGGGTATGGGGGACGAACGAAAGCACTACGGGCCGCTGGAAAATCTCGACGGACGCTGGGCCGTGGGGGATTCCACGCTGCTGGGCGGCCGCTGGGTGGAACTGCGGGCGGACGGCATGGTGCTGCACGTCGGTGACGCCGAGGGTGAGTTGATCGACTGGTCCCGGGTGACGTCCGGGATCCGCATCCAGGTCGGGCGCTTCGCGCGAGGAGGCGGCGACGCGGCCGGTGGTGGGTTCGACTACCCGTGGCCGTCGAAGCGGCCCGGTATCGGCTATCTCTTCCTGACCCTCCGCGACCCGGACGAGAGCCGCAGGCTGACCTTCAACCGGCATCCGGAGCAGTACAAGAGCGAAGAGGTGCTGCTGGCCGCCGAGTTGATGGCCTCAACGGTCGCCGCCGGTGAGGCCCACCGCCTCGGTGATCCGGAGTGGCTCGACCGGGCGGTCACCCGGGTGGCGGGTATCACGGGGTGGACGATGCGTTCGGTGCCTGCGGAGTTGGTGAAGGAAGCCCTGGAGCGCGAGGACTGACGGGCCCGGCGGTCCGGTTGCCGTCGTGCCTGGTCCGGCTGGGTAGAGTCGGGTGCGAACGGCAAGGGGAGGCGCGCGGATGGACGTCGCGGTGTGGGCGGCGGTGCGGCGGCGGCCCCTGGGGTTCTTGGTGTCCGGGTGGCCGTGGCGGGTCTGGGCGTTGTTGGTGAGCGGTGCGGTGCAGGGTGTGCTGGTGCTGCTGGTGCTGGCCGTTGGGGTGGTGGCGGGGGTCGCGCTGTCGGTGGTCGGGGTCGGGCTGCTGGTTCTGGCCGGGACGGCCGTTCTCGGGGTGCCGGTCGGGGCGGTGGAACGTCGACGGCTGCGGCTGGTCGAGCCGGATCAACTCGCCGATCCGCACCGGACGGTGGCGCGGCGTTGGCTTCGCACCCGGCTGCGCGAGCGGGCGACCTGGCGTGAACTCGGGTACGCCGCAGTGCAGTCGACGGTCTTCACCGCTGTCGGGCTGGTCTTCGCGGCGGGGATCGGGTTCAGTCTGCTCCTGCTGGCCGCGCCGCTGTTCATCTGGGCGGTGAGCCCGGACACCGTGATGCTGCTGCCCGGACGGGCGGTCTCGGGGCCGGTGGACGGGCTCGCGGCCAGCGCCGTCGGGCTGCTCGGACTGGTGGTCGCGGCGTACAGCGGTGCGCTGGTGGCCGGTGCGCAAGTCAGGCTCGCCAGGCTGCTGTTGGGCCTCCGCGACGAGGACCTCGGGGCGCAGGTGGTCGAACTCACCCGCTCCCGGGCCCGGTTGGCGGACGCGTTCGAGGCCGAGCGGCGCCGCATCGAGCGAGACCTGCACGACGGAGCGCAGCAGCAACTCGTCGCCCTCGGCATGACGTTGGGCCTGGCCGAACTCGAACTGCGCGGCCAGGACACTCCCGCCGCCGCACTCGTCACCCGGGCCCGCGGCGAGGCGCGCCTCGCGCTCGACCAGCTCCGCACCCTGGTCCGCGGGATCCACCCGCAGGTGCTCACCGATTACGGACTCCCGGCCGCCGTCGCCGAGTTGGCGCTGCGCCATCCGGTGCCCGTGCTGATCGATCTCGACCTGCCGCACCGGCTGCCCGGCCCGGTGGAGAGTGCCGCGTACTTCACCGTCACCGAGGCGCTCACCAACGCCGCCAAGCACAGTGACGCCGACGAGATCGCCGTCCACGGCACGCTGGACGGTGACATCCTGGTGCTGTCCGTCACCGACAACGGCCGCGGCGGCGCCGACCCCGCCACCGGCGCCGGCCTGCAGGGCCTCGCCGACCGGGTGGCCATCCTGAAAGGACGCCTGACCGTGACCAGCCCCACCGGAGGGCCGACCCGCCTGCGCCTGGAGGTGCCGTGCTCCGGATCGTGATCGCCGAGGACGCCGTCCTGCTCCGGGCCGGCCTCGTCGAACTCCTCACCCGGCTCGGCCACCACGTCATCGCCTCCGTCGGCGACGCCGAACAGCTGATCCGCGCCGTCGACGAGGACCGCCCCGACATCGTCGTCACCGACGTGCGGATGCCCCCCGAACACCGCGACGAGGGCCTGCGCGCCGCGCTCCACCTGCGCGAACGCCACCCCGGCCTCCCCGTCCTGGTGCTCTCCCAGTACGTCGCCACCGCCTACGCGACCCGCCTGCTCGGCGCCGCCACAGCGGACCAGGGCGGCCTCGGCTACCTGCTCAAGGACCGCGTCATGGACGTCGCCGACTTCACCGACGCGCTCGAACGCGTCGCCGCCGGCCGGACCGTCATCGACCCCGAGGTCGTCCGCATCCTGCTCGCCCACCGCACCGCCGACGACCCGCTGCGCCGCCTCACCCCGCGCGAACACGAAGTCCTCGCGCTGATGGCCGAGGGCTTCAACAACCAGACCATCGCCCAGCGCCTGACCGTCACCGAAGCCTCCGTGGTCAAACACGCCGGCAACATCTTCATGAAACTCGACCTCGACCCCACCGAGGGCAACCGCCGCGTCCTCGCCGTCCTGGCCTACCGCGACCGCGAAGGAGTCGACACTGCCTGACGCATCCGGCTGCGGCGTACGCACTCACCATCCGTACGGCGGAGGCATCGATGTTCTGCCGACCCGCCCCGGACGTTGGCCGAGGAGTCCGCACAAGACTCCTGAGAATGACACTGGCGACCCAGGCACGGAACGGGCGAGGCCGACCGCGCTCAGGCTGCGGCGACGCCGGGGTCCTCGTCCTCGTCGCCGTCATCTGAGGAGCCGCCCCGTTCGTAGCCCGTAACGGGGACAACGCGTCCGTCAGCAAGGGTCCTCGTGTGCCCCGCTACCCGGTGCTTGACGGGGGATGTCCGTGGCTCGTTCACAGCCGCGGGGTCGGCGACCCACCCGGCGTCCTCGGCGTCTTCGGCGTCCTCGGTGGCGTTCTGTTCCTCTGCCTGCTTGGCGACCACGACAATGATGGTCAGGGCCGCGACCCCCAGGGCGGCACCGGCGGCGAGGATCTTCCCTCTGTGCTTCCCGTACAGGTTCTTTGCCTTCGCAGCGAAGGAAGTTGGCTCGCCGTCCTCGGGCGTGGAGTCATTCACCCACACACATCTACCGGAACATCCCGCTCCTGTCAGGAAATCACCCGACATCGCCGGGGCGGGACGCGGTCGGTGATCCGGCTCGACGGCAGCCGGTTCGCGGTGGACGCGGCCAAGGGGCTCGGAGACTCTTCACACTGGAGATGGTGTTCCGGTTCCACCTCACATGCCAGGCGGCTGCTTCGCGCCGGGCATCTCCGGCTGGCGGGCCGTCGCTTCACCGGCGAGGAGGGCGTTCAGGTGGGCGGCGGAAGCGTCCCAGGACCACGCCTGCTGGACCCAGTTGCGGCCGGCGCGGCCGAACTCGCGGGCGTGGGACGGGTCTTCGAGGTAGGAGGCGATGGCGTCGGCGATGACGGAGACGTCGCGGCCGTCCACGACGAGGCCGGTGCGGTGGGGGAGGACGGCGTCCGGGGCGCCGCCCGAGTGTCCGGCCACGACCGGGAGTTCGGCGGCGGAGGCCTCCAGGAAGACGATGCCGAGACCCTCCGCCTCCAGGCCCGCGCGGCGGGTTCGGCACGGCATCGCGAAGACGTCGGCGGCCGCGTAGAACCGGGCGGTGTCGGCGTGGCGGTGGCCGCCCGCGAAGAACACCGCGCCCGGGGCGTGACGTTCGGCCAGGCCGCGCAGGCGGGCCTCGTCCGGGCCCTGACCGACCAGCAGAAGGGTGGTGCCCCGGACGCGGCGGCGGATCAGCGGAAGGGCGCGGATCAGCATGTCCTGCCCCTTGCGGGGTACCAGCCGGGCCACGCACAGCACCACCGGGGCGTCCCAGAGGCCGAGTTGCTCGCGTATCGTCCGGCGCGCGGTGGGTGAGGGGCGGAACAGCGCCGGATCGACGCCCGGGACCAGCCGTTCAAGCGTCGCCTTCGGTCCCAGCGCGGGGCCGATCCGCCGCCGGGTGTACTCGCCGAGGTACGTGACGACGTCGCAGTGCGTGCCGATCCGCCGCAACAGGCTCCGGGCCCCGGGCGTCCGGGCCCACCAGATCTCGTGCCCGTGCGTGGTGGCCACCAGCCGTTCCACACCGCCGCGCCGCAACGCCGGCGCCATCGCCGCGAGCGGGGCCGCCGCCCCGAACCACACCCGGTCACACCCGTGCGCCCGCGCGATCTCCACCGCCCGCCGCGAGACCCGCCCCGTGGGCAGCAGCATCCGCGACCGATCCCGAACCACCGGGAACGGCAACGTCGCGTCGTACGCCTCCGCGCCCGGCTCGGCCGAGGTGTAGACGACCACGTCGTGGTTCGGCACCCGGACGGCCATTGCGTGGACGAAGGTCTCGATGCCGCCCTGCCTGGGTGGGAAGTCGTTGGTGACGATCAGGGTGGTGGGCATGGGTGCCTCGCAGGGGAGTTGAGAGGGGTGGAGGGGAGGGGCGGTGGTCAGGAGTGGCGGCCGGCGGCCACCGGTTCGCGGGAGGTGGGGCGAGCGGTCGGCGAGTCGTTGGTCGCGAGCGGCGCCGGCCGGCGGACTGCGTTCTGCGGGACGGGAGTTGACGTGCCACCGCCGGACGGTCGGCCGGAGGCGAGGCGGGTGAAGACGGCCAGGAACAGTGGCAGCGCCAGGTACCCGAAGCGTCCGGCCGGTGCGAGCAGGAACGCCACGGACAGCCCGACCGCCAGGCGGTCGGCGGCGGCCACCGCCGTGGTGGGCGGGCGGCGGACCAGGGACACGGCCACCGCGCCCCCGCCGAGCAGGAGCAGGGCGAGTGCCAGCCACCAACCACCAGCGCCGAGTTGGGCGAGCAGGCGTCCCGGCAGGGGGCTCGCGGCGGGGGTACGCCAGTCGCCGAGGCCGAGCGGGAACTCGAACACCTGGCGCACCATCGGGCCGGGCGCCAGCACCAGCCACGGCGCCACCAGCGCGGTGGTGACCGTCACCGCGACACCGGCGCAGCGCCGGGCGGCCCGTCGTCCGGCCACGGCCCCGAGCAGGGCGACGGCCGCCGGAACGGCCGGCCAGGCCGTCCACTTCATCGCGCACGCCAGCGCCAAGGCGAGCCCGGCACCACCCGAATGCCGCCGCGACGCGAGGGCGAGCGCCAGGCAGAGCAGGCCAGTCATCGGCAGATCGACCCCGCTCACCGTCAGCGGCAACGCCACCACGGGCGAGGCCGCCAATGCGACTGCGCCAGGCGCCAACGACGGCCGGACGACGGGAGGTTGAGGGGCAGGGTACCCGTCCCCGGCCGAGGTGCCCGGTGCGAGGGGAGCCCGGCTGAGCTGCCGCGTGGCGGTCCGCCCCGTGATCCGGCGACCAGGTGATCCTGCCATCGGCGCCAACGAGGTCCGGACGACGGGAAGTTGAGAGGAAGGAGACCCGCCTCCGGTTGAGGTACCTGGTGCGAAGGGAGCCCGGCCGAGCCACCGCAGGGCGGACAGCCCCGTGATCAGGCCGCCGGGTGATCCCGCCAACGGACGCCGGGCAGCCGGAAGTTGAGCGCCGGTCCGTGGCCGCCCCCGGCGCAGCACCTGCCACCCACCCCCCGCCGTCGCCAGGAACGCCACCGCGCACCACAGCCGCGGGTCGCCGAGCGCGGCACCCGCGCCGAGCAGCCCTCGCGGCAGGCCGAAGGTGGCCATGGCGGGCAGGTAGGGCGTCAGGTCCAGGACGGAGGCGGGGGACTCGAGGTACGGCGAGCCGTGGGCCAGCAGCTCCGTGCCGGCCCGGCCGATCACCGTGACTTCGCTCTGGCCCTCGCCCGAGCGGACGGCCAGCAGCAGGGGGAGCAGCCCGGAGACTCCGAGTGCCAGCAGAGCGGAGGGCAGACGGAAGTCGCGCCGCGGCAGCAGGACGAGGACGGCGGCCAGCAGGTAGCCGACGGCCGCGACGGTGCCCCAGTCGCGGTGCGGGCCGAGTGGGGAGACCACCGGGAAGGCGGCGGCCCAGGCCGCGCAGAGCAGCCAGCCGGCGGGCCACAACCAGCGGCGGTTCCAGCGAAGTTGGCGCGGAGGAGTGATCACCCGTCCATTTCAGTCGGCGGACCGGGAGGCGTCAGCGGGGCCAGGTCGAGACTTGATGGTCGACTTTTCCCTACCTGTCACCGGGGGCCAGCACCCGGCGACGGAAGGCGCCGCCGGCTGCGATGGTCTGGACCACTGGACGGTTCGAGGGGAGTCCGCGCACACTGGCGCGATGACGCTCCGACCGCCCGCCGGCCTGGAACTGCACGACCTGGACGTGCCCGATCCCGGGTTGCTGCCGTTCGCCGCCGGTAGTTTCGACTCCATCGGGCCGCTCTCCAAAGCGGACTTCCCGCACCGGCACTCGTTCTACGAACTGGTCTACGTGACCAAGGGGAGCGGGACGCACATCGTCGATCTCACGGAGTACCGGATCGAGCCGCCGGTGCTGTACGTGGTGCTGCCGGGGCAGGTGCACCACTGGGCGCGGGCGCGGCAACTCGACGGCTGGGTACTGCTGTTCAACGAGGACTTCCTGCACCGGCACCCGGAGGACCTGGCCCTGCTGCGGTCGCTGGCCGGTGCCACCGCGTCCCGGCCCACCCGCCAGGGGCACGGCGAACTCTCCCGGCTGCTGGCCGAGTTGAGCGCGGAGTACCGGGCCGGCCTGGACGGCGGGCTGGGGGTGCTGCAGGCGTTGCTGCACGTCCTGCTGGTGCGGGCACTGCGGGTGGCGCGGCAGCGCGAGGGTGCGGACGGGGTGCTGGTGCCGCGGGCGCCGGTGCATCCGCTGATGGACCGGTTCGCCCGGCTGATCGCGGAGGCGGATCGGGCGGACCGCTCGGTGCTCGCGCTGGCCCGTGAACTGGGCGTCTCCGCAGGGTACTTGCACGAGGTGGTGAAGGACTCCACCGGCCGCACCCCGGCCCGGCTGATCCGCGAGCAGCAGACCCTGGAGGCAAAACGGCTGCTCGCCACAACAGACATGACGGTCCGTCAGGTCGCGATGGCGGCCGGATTCTCCGACCCGGCGTACTTCTGCCGCTTCTTCCGGCGCGAAGTCGGCCGCACGCCGGGGGAGTTCCGGGAGCGGTCCGCATGACCGGCGTGCACCGTCAACACAACCGGCGTGCACCGTCAACGATGGGTAAAGCTCGGCTGAGGAATGCACCACGTCCGGCGGCCCCCGTCCATCGACGGCCCGCCCGGCAGGGCCTAGCGTCTGTGGCACCCCACAGCGTCGCCGCGCGGGAACACCCGACCTCTCCAGGTGTCATGTCCCTCCCAGGGGGGATCCGCGCGGGCGGCGTCCGACGAAGCAGCCGAACGGAGAGCCATGTCCACCCCCCACAACCCCCTTGGCGACCGTCAGATCAGTCGCAAGAGCCTGCTCAAGGCGGCTGCCCTCGCGGGCGCCGTGCCGGTGCTGATCGGTGGCGGAACCGCCCTGGCCCGCGACACCGCCGCCGCCGGCGGAACGGCCCCGCTCACCCCCAACTGCCACGACGGCGACGCGCCCACCGGCGAGCAGATCGAGGGCCCCTACTTCAAGCCGGGCTCCCCGCTGCGCACCAACCTGGTCACCTCCGGCACCCCCGGGGTCCCGCTGACCGTCAGTGGCTACGTGTTCGGCCGCAACTGCGCCCCCATCTCCGGCGCGCTGCTGGACTTCTGGCAGGCCGACACCAACGGCACCTACGACAACAGCGGGTACACCTTCCGCGGCCACCAGTTCAGCGACGCCAACGGCGCGTACACGCTGACCACGATCGTCCCCGGCCTCTACCCCGGCCGCACCCGGCACATCCACGTCAAGGTGCAGGCCCCCGGGCAGCCGATCCTCACCACGCAGCTGTACTTCCCGAACGAGCCGCGCAACGCCACCGACAGCATCTTCGACCCGGCGCTGGTGATGACGGTCCAGCAGGTCGGCAACGGGCGCCAGGCCAGCTTCGACTTCGTGCTCAACGTCAACGGGACGCCCAGGCCGAGCAGCAGCCCGACCGGCAACTCGCCCAGCCCGAGCCCGAGTTCCTCCCCGGGCGGGACCACCACCTGGCAGGCCGGCGCCAGCTACAAGGTCGGCGACCAGGTCACCTACAACGGCGTCACGTACGTCTGCATCCAGGCGCACACCGCCTTCGCCGGCTGGGAGCCCCCGAACGTCCCCGCCCTCTGGACCCGCCGCTGACCGCGCCCACCCCCACGAGGGGCGGTCAGCGGCGACAGCCGCCCCAGGTGGCTGACAGCCAACCGAAGCGGCGGCGCGGCCCGCACTCCCGGGAGGGGAAAACCGGGAGTGCGGCCGTCGACCGTCAAGCGCCATGGCGGCCCGAGCGCGGGGTGCCCGAGCCGCCATGGCGCGTCACGGCCGGAGACACCGGCCGCCGAAGCCACCACCCGAAGCAACCCAGTGCCTCCCTCCCGCCCCCGTAGGCTCGGCCCATGACCGAGCCCCAGCACCTGGTGGTCACCACCACCCACGAGGACGAGGACACCGCCCGCGCCCTCGCCACCACCCTGGTCCGCGAACGTCTCGCCGCCTGCGCCCAGGTCCACGCCATCCGCTCCGTGTACTGGTGGGACGGCGAGCTCCAGGACGCCACCGAGTGGCGCATCGACCTCAAGACCAGGGCCCCGCTCGCCCAGCAACTCATCGACCGGATCGGCGAGTTGCACCCGTACGACACCCCGGAGGCGATCGCCGTACCGATCACCGCCGGGGCGCCCGGCTACCTGGCCTGGCTGGACGCGGAGACTGCCGCGGCCGGTTGAAGCGGTCGCGGTGCGCCGCGCCGGTACCGCCTTACAGTGGCTCGCTGTGCCAGCGCTCGAAGGTGCGGCGGTCGTGCCCGGGCAGGTCGGCGCGGCCGGTGGACCAGAGCAGGGTGGGCCACCGGTCGGTGTCGGCGGGTGCTTCGGGGAACAGCCGGGCCAGTGCGCGGTCGCACAGGTCGGCGGGCGGGTTCCAGGGCAGGCCGAGGGCGGCGGCCACGTCGTGGGTGTGCACCAGGGTCTCCACCACGCCCATCGCCGCGAAACCCTCCGGGTCCGACACCCCGTAGGAGTGGAACGCGCGGACCTGCGGAGCCGCTGTCCGGACCATGGCCGCCAGCAGCCCACCGCCGGCGTCCAGCGCCTGCAACAGGCCCGCGGGGCCGACGGCGCGGTCCACGAAGATCACGCTCGCTGGTCCTTCCGGACGGTCGCGCTGCCAGCGCAGCGGCACGTAATCGTCCAACGGAGGCCGGGCGGGCGCGAGTTGGGCCGCGTAGGCGAACAGCCCGTCCGCCAGGTGCTCCAGGGTCTCCCAGCAGTCCCACTCCAGCCCGAAGGCTGTGGTCCGCCAGTCCGCGGTGAGCGCGTCCGTCAGGGTCGCGAGCGCGAGTCGGACGGCCTGGTCGACGTCGGCCGCCGCGACCGGCGTCCGCGAAGGGCGAGAGTCCATCAACGATGCGGGATCCAGGTGGTGTTGTGACATGGACGCACACTAACCGAGGTCCCTCGGCCTCCCGGGCTGGCGCCTCGGACTTGCCGAGGTGCGCAGTGGGCTGATCCCGCCCGCTACACTCCCGAACGCCCGGACGAATCTGCCCGGGCGTTCGGCAGGTTCGGCACGGCGGCGGGTGCGTAAATGCGGGGATGGGGCAAGCTCGGCAAGGTGGCGCTGATCCTGGGGATCCTGGGCGCGCTGCTGGCGACCGGCGCGGTCGGGTACGGGATCCACCTCGGGCCCCGGCGGGTCGTGATCAGCTCCGGGGCGATGAAGCCCACCTACCAGCCCGGCCAGGTCGTGGTGGTGACGGCCGTCAAGCCCGAGCAGGTCAGGCGCGGGGACGTGGTGGTCCTCCGCTACGCCATTGAACCCGGTTCGCCGGCCGTCGCCGTCCCGAAGCGGGTGGTCGCCCTCGGCGGCGACCACATCTCCCAATGCGGCGACCAGCCCGTGCAGTTGAACGGCGCACCGCTCGACGAGCCGTACCTGCGGGGCGAGGACGTCAACGGTTACCGCGGGGAGGTCAACGGTTACCGCTGCTTCGACACCACTGTCCCCGACGGCCGGATGTTCGTGATGGGCGACGCCCGGGCGAACTCGATCGACTCCCGGACGTGGGGCCCCGTCCCGCTCGCCACGGTCGAATCCCGCGACCAGCCCGGCACCGTCCGCGCCATGGCGGCCGTCGGCGCGGCGGGCCTGCTCGGCCTGCTGGTCCTGGTGGCGGCCGCGATCCTCGGCGTAGTGGCCCGTCGCCGGCGTCGTCCCGAGACCGTCGAGTACCCGGCCTGGGCAGTGGATACCGCCGGGAGCGGCACTGTCGGTGATGGGCCCTAACATCGCACCCATGCGAGCATCAGGAACCTTCACCGTCCCCGAGTTCACCCCCGCGCCCGTCCCGGAGGGCGACATCAAGACCGCCGTCGGCGTCGGCGTCGCCACCATGCGCAAGGAGTTCCGGGGTGAGATCGAGGGCCGCTCCAGCACGCTGTTCACCTCGGCGTTCGACCACGCGGCCGGCGTCGGGACGTACCTCGCCATGGAGTCCTTCGCGGGCCAACTGCACGACGCCGAAGGGACGTTCAACTTCGCGCACTCCGCCACCACGCTGGGCGCGGGCCGCGAGGGCGAATACTTCGTGATCGTCCCCGGCAGCGGCACCGCCGGGCTGGCGGGCATCACCGGCACCGGCGGCATCGTCATCGACGAGGACGGCACCCACCGGATCCACCTGGACTACGAACTCCCTTCCTAGCCCCGGCCGGTGGACCCGCGCTGCGCACTCCGCGCGGGTCCGGTCGGGCCTACTGGCGGTGCTTCGCGGCCCAGGCGCACAGCACCGGGACGCACTCCTCGGCGAAGTACTCGTAGTCCGCGGCGGTGTTGTACACGTGCGTGGAGAGCCGGAAGTAGCCCGTCCCGCCGAAGCTGGTGAACGCCGCCTCGACCCCGAACTCCGTTGCCAGCCGGTCGCGGAGGCCGTCCGCCTCCAGCCGGGTCCGCCCCATTCCGGCGGGCAGCTTGACCAGCCGCAGCGCGTTGACCGGCATGCCGACCTCCGCCGCGGCCGACTCCCCGGTGGCGGCGGTGAACGCCTCGCCGATCAACTGCTGGGCGTAGTCGGCGAGTTCGGTCATGTAGTCGCGAGCTTGCGGCCAACCCCACTGCTCCGCAACGAAGTCGAGCGCGGTCGGCGCGGCGAGATAGCTCGTCGCGTCCACCGTGCCCTGGGTGTCGAAACGCTCCGGGAACGGCTCCTCCGCACCCCAGGAGTCGATCAACGGGTAGAGCGCGTGCCGGAGTTCGCCCCGCGCGACGAGCGCGGCCGTGCCGCGCGGCGCGCAGCCGAACTTGTGCAGGTTGCCGACCCAGGCGTCGCAGTCCAGGCCCGCCCGCGGATCCGCCAGCAGGCCGGGGACGTGCGCGGCGTCCACCAGCAGCGGGATGCCGCGCTCACGGGCGGCCGGGCCGATCAGGTCGATCGGGAGACGGCGCGCGGTGGCGGAGGTGATCTGGTCCAGCACGATCAGCGCCGTCCGGTCGCCGATCCCCGCCAGCACCGCCGCCGCGGCCTCCTCCGGCCCCGCCGCCAACGGCACGTGCACCGTTCGCACCGAGCCGCCCCAGCGCCGGGCCAGCCGGGCCGCGCCCATGGTGACCGCCCCGTACCCGTGGTCGGTGACCAGCACCTCCCCGCCCGGCCGGTGCGGCAGGCTGTTGTACACCGCGCTCGCGCCCGCACTGGCGTTCGGCACCAGGGCGGTGAACTCGGCCGGGGCGCCCAGGAATTCGGCGATCACGGCACGCGCCCGGGCGACCCGCCGGGGGAGCGCCGGGAACCACACCACCGGGGCGCGCTCCATCTCGTCCCGCAGGTCCTGCTGCGCGCGCTGCGCGGCCAGCGGAACCGCCCCGAACGAACCATGGTTGAGATGCCGCAACGACGGATCCAGCGACCAGCCGGCCGCGGCCGGCCGCCCGTCCTGGAGCAGCAGCGGCTTGGGGGCGACGACGGTTCCCACAGTCCCTCTCCGATCCGGCCGCCGACGTCCTGACCCGGGAGCGGCCTGTCGCCACGATGCTGACACAGTGCCCGCCGGGCCCGACACGCGGGCTGCCCTGGCCCGTTCGGGTGGCTTCCCGTTGCGCCGTCCGGATGCGGCCGAGCGGGTGCCGCATGCTGATCGGACCCGACCCGCCCCGTCCCACGGGTGGGCCGCCGATCGAGAACGAGGATTCCCGCATGTTCCAGAAGTCCCAGCCGCCGGCCATCCCCGCCCCGCGCCGCCCGCTCGGCACCGTGCGCCCGCCCGCCCGGACACCCCGGCCGCCGCGCACCCGCCGCGAGCGCTGACCGCTCGGCCCCACTGACCGGCCCGCCCCCGGCCGACCCGTCTCCCGCGGCCGGGGCCGGGCCACCAAACCGCCGCCCGCGGCCGGCCCGCCGAGCCGTCGCCCGCGGCCAGGCTACGGCTCGATCACCCAGTGGTTCGTCCGCAGCACCCGCCCGGCGAACACCACCTCGCGATCCCCGAGGAGCTCGAATCCGAGCGAGCGGCAGAGTGCGTTCGACGCGCCGTTCGTCGCCCCCGGGAACGCGTGCACCCGGCCCCAACGCCCGTCCGCCCCGGCCGCTTCGAGCACCTCGCCGACCGCCCGCTTGGCCAGCCCGCGGCCCTGGAACTCCGGCAGCACCATCCACCCGATCTCGGTGATCCGTTCGCCGTCCTCCTCGTGCGGCCACAGCGTCACCGTCCCGGCGACCACCTCCGGCCCGGCGCCGTCCGGCACGATCATCCGGACCCACCAGTCGTCCGCCGCCGTCCGCTCCACATCCAGCCGGACCTTGTCGGCCATGCCCTCGGCCGGCAGCGGCCCGCCCAACTCGGCCATCATCGCCGGGTCGCACCGCATCCGGACGTACGCCTCGACATCCCCCGGCTCGACATTGCGCAACCGCATCCCCATGCACCCTTCCGCTCTGCCCGCAGCTAAGACCGTACCGACCGGGCCCGACGGTCCGTACAGTCCGATCGCATGACGACGGTCACCACTCGCACGGTCCACTACCCCGCCGACGGCCTGACCATGGTCGGCCACCTCGCGCTGCCCGCCGGCGCCGGCCGCCGGCCCGCGGTGCTGATCGGCCCCGAAGGCCCCGGCCTGAGCGACTTCCAGCGCGGCCTGGCCGACGCGCTCGCCGAACTCGGCTACGTGGCACTGCTGTTCGACATCAACGGCGGACGCTGGTTCACCGACCCGCAGGAGATGCTGGCCCGCGCCCTCCCGTTGCTCGCCGACCCCGAGCGGATGCGGGAGATCGGCCGGGCCGGCCTCGACGTGCTGCTCGCCGAACCGCGCACCGACCCCGAGCGGATCGCCGCCATCGGCTACGGCACCGGCGGCGCCATCGCCCTCGAACTCGGCCGCGCCGGAATCCCGTTGCGCGCCATCGGCACGCTCAACGCCGTCACCACCGGCCGCCCCGGCGAGTCTGCGAACATCCCCTGCCCGGTCTGGGCGGGCGTCGGCTCGGAGGACCCGATCATGTCCGCCGACCGGCGCGAGGCCTTCACCGCCGAAATGCAGGAGGCGGGCGTCGACTGGCGTCTGACCGTCTACGGCGGCGCCCAGCACGCCTTCCACCACCCCACCGTCAACGCCGTCGTACTGTCCGGCGTCGGCCACCACCCCCGTCAGGCCGACCGCGCCTGGCGCGACATGCTCGCCCTGCTGGCCGAATGCCTGCCCGTCACGGAGTCGGGCGATTCCGGCTCATGAGTGTTTGAGGAAGCGCAGGTAGCACGCGAGGAACACCAGCACGAGGCCGACGTTCACCAGCAGCCGGGGCCAGAAGTGGTCCCGGAAGAACGCGAAGTCCACCCCGACGATCAGGCCGACCATCGCCAGCACGTAGAGCAGCAGGCCCAGCTGTCTTCCCATGCTTCCTTTCTACTGCGCCGGGCCGCGCGGGGGGAGGGCAGGCTCCGAGCGGTCCCGGAACGCCGGGTAGCCGGGCAGCTCGGGCACGTCCCACCCCGCGGCGATCTCGGAGAGCAACAGCCGCAGGGTGGCAGTGAAGGCCGGGTACCCCGGCAGGTCGAGCGCGCTCGTCCAGCGGTGCCGCAGCACCTGGCGGCGGGTGGGCACCGGCCGCCGGGTGCGGTGCGTCCACCCGTCCTCGGGCAGCGAGCGGCGCAGCAGGTGCACCGTCGTGTCGACCGTCCAGACCACCACCGCCTGTGCCATCCCGGCCTGCCAGTGCGTCTCCTCGGCCAGTTCCGGATACTGCGTCACCACCTCGGACCGGTAGGCCTCCTCGATCCGCGGGGCCAGGTCGGCCGGCAGCCGGTGGACGCACCAGCAGCTGGAGAACGGCATCCGGCAGTAGGCGGCGGTGAGGAAGACCGACTGGTAGCCGGCCGCCTCGAAGTCGATCAGCCGCAGGCCTTCCGCGGTGATCAGGTTGTTGTCGGGGCAGGTGTCCCCGGGGGTGAAGCCGGGGTACCGCTCGCCGCCGGCGGTGCCGATCGCGGTGAGCTCCTCGGCGAGCCCGGGCGGGGCGGTCAGGCCGCACTCGGTGAGCAGGTCGAGGAAGGCGTCGACGTTCTGCAGCTGCCACGGCTCGTCCTCCCAGCTCGGCAGGCCCTGGGTGTGCTGCTGCCAGAGAGCCGCGAACTCGGCGCGCCGCGGCAGCGAACGGGCCGCCAGCCGGCCCAGGCCGCGTGCCCACTCCAGCAGGCCGCGCTCGGCGGCCTTCGGATCGGTGCCCAGCAACAGGTCCGCCAGGGTGGGCGCGTCCCCGAGGTCCGCCATCACCAGCAGCCGCCGCTCGACGTCCGCGGCGAGCAACTCCGGTCCGGCCAGGCCGAGTGAGAGCCCGGCCGTCTCGCCGGTGTAGGCGCGCCGTGCCTCGGGCCCGTCGGCGAACGCCTTGACGATCACGCTGCCGCCGGTGGCCGTCCGGCAGCGCAGTACGGTGCTCCGCGAGCTGCCGCCGAGATCGACAGGGTCCCGGAGGGGCTGGCCCAGCAGCGCGCCCGCGGCGCGGATGATCTCGTCCACCCCGGCATCCTGCCAGCGCGCAGGTCCGGGCTCGACCCGATTTCGGTCCGGCTGTAGTTTCCCCAGGCGCTCCGCCGCGCCGTCCGTCCCCGCCCAGCCGTGATCAACGCCCAGGAGTACCACGTGAGTCAGACCGGAACGCTGTCCCCCGATGACCTTCAGGAGGCCACCACCCCCGACCGTCGGCCCTGGCTGGTGCGACGAGGGTTACTCCTCGAGTCCGGCCCCCAGCGCAGGCTGGCACTCGGGGGCTTCATCAACCAGCTCGGCACCGCGGCCTTCCTGGCCACGGCGCCGCTGTACGCCCTGCGGGTGATCGGCCTGCCGATCGGTCAGGTCGGCCTCGGCCTCGGGGTTGCCGGAGTGGTCGGCCTGCTCGCCGGCCCGCCCGTCGGGCACCTCGCCGACCGGCGCGGCCCGCACGGCGTCTTCCTGGTCACCCTGCTGATCCAGGCCGTGGCCATGGTGTCGCTGCTGTTCGCCCACTCGTTCGTGGCGTTCATGGTGGCGGTGGCGGTGACCGACCTGGCCGGTGCCTCGGGGGGTGCGGCGCGCGGCCCGATGATCCGCCGGTTCGGCGGTGACGAGGTGCCGAAGTTCCGCTCCTACCTGCGCTCGGTCGCCTTCCTGGCCAGCACCTTCGGCGCGCTGGCCGCCGGTGCGGTGATCCAGCTCGACTCCGGCTCCGCCTACCGGGCGCTCATCCTCGCCAACGCCCTGACCTTCGTCGGCTGCGCGGCCGTCGTGCTCCGGCTGCCCAGGCTGGAGCCGCTGCCGGCCTCGACCGGGTCGGACCGGTGGCTCGCGCTGAAGGACAGGCCGTACATGGCGTTCGTCGTGCTGGACGGCGTCCTGTGGATCCAGGGCGAGGTGGTGACCTACGCGCTGCCGCTGTGGGTGGTCCTGCACACCCACGCACCGCGCTGGTTCACCGGCGTCGCGCTCGCCGTCAACACCGTGATGGTGGTCCTCCTGCAGATCCGCACCAGCCGCGGTATCAAGGGCGGCCAGGTCGCCGGCCGGGCCACCCGGCGCGCCGGGCTGGCGTTCCTGGTCGGCATGGCGGTCATCGCGATGGCCCCGGGCCTGCCCGGCTGGGCCGCCGCGGCGATCATGACGGCCGGCGTCGCCGTCCATACCGTGGGTTCGCTGTGGCACGCGGCCGGGTCGATGGAGCTGCGGTTCCGGCTGGCCCCCGCACACGCGCAGGGACAGTACTCCGGCGTGTTCGGCATCGGCATGGGTCTCTGCTACACCGTCGCCCCCGGTCTGCTCGGCCTGCTCTGCCTGAGCTGGGGCGCCCCCGGCTGGCTGGTCATGGGCGGCGTCTTCGTCGCGGCCGGCCTGGCCATGCCGTTCGTGGTCCGGTGGGCCGGACAGTCCCGGGAACTCAACAGCTGACCGCGCGCACTCGGGCCCGGTCAGGGGCGGACGGCGCCCATGTACGGCATCACGTCCATGTCGACGATCTCGATGTTCTTGCCGGTGCGTGGGGCGTGCAGGAGCTTGCCGTTGCCGATGTAGATGCCGACGTGGTGCAGGTCGTTGTAGTAGAAGAGCAGGTCGCCGGGCTGGATGTCGGCCTTCGCGATGCGCTTGCCCGCGTTCCACTGGTCCTGCGAGACCCGGGGGAGGCCGACGCCGCCGGCCCGGAAGGCGGCCTGGGTGAGGCCCGAGCAGTCGAAGGAGTTGGGGCCGGTGGCGCCCCAGCCGTAGGGCTTGCCGATCTGGGCGTAGGCGAAGTCCAGGATCGCCTTGACCTGGCCGGTGGCGGGGCCGGTGTAGGTCTGGCCGCGGGCCGAACTGCGGGACGCGGCCTGGTTGTTGTCGCCGAGGACGCGGGCCCGGTCGGCGGCCTTGAGGCCGGCCAGGACGCGGCTCGCCTCGGCCAGGTTCTTTTGCACCTCGGTCTTCTTCGCCGCCATGGCGCTGCGGGCCTGCTCCAACTCGGCCAGCTTGTCGGCGGTTTCGGCCCGGTCCTGGTTCATCGACTGCTGGAGCCGCAGCGCGCTGCGCAGCGCGTCGGCCTGCTGTTCGCCGGCCATGTCCTGGAGTCCGGCCCGGCTCAGGTACTCGTCGGGGGAGGAGCTGAGCATCAGCTGCATGCTCGGGTCGATGCCGCCGCCGCGGTACTGGTCGGCGGCCAACGCGCCCAGGGTTTCCTGGAATTTCAGGATCTTCTCCTGCTGTTCGGCCAGCCGGTCCTGCAACTTCCCGGCCTGGTCCTGGAGTTGCTTGGCCCGCTCGTCCACCTTGTTGTACTGCTCGGTGGCCGCCTCGGCGTCCTCGTACAGGGCGTCGACCTTCGCCTTGACCTGGTCGGTGTTGCCGGTGCCGGGTTCGGCCCAGGCCGTGGTGGTGGGCAGCAGGACGGCGGCGCCGGCCGCCGCGCCGAGGACGGCCGTCCTGGTGCGTCCGGCGGGCCGGGGGCGGCGGTGCGTTCCCATCGCTGCGTCTCTCCTCAGAACTCCGGGGGCTGAACTACGAGACAACTTAGTAGTTCAGTAGAAGGACCGGCAAGCCATCCCGCGCCCACTACGATGAGCCGGACCACCCGGTGACCCGAAAAAGGACGGAACGGCAGTGCGCAGACTCGGCGACCTGGAGGCGGAGATCATGGACCGCCTGTGGACCTGGGACCGCCCCGCCACCGTCCGCGAGATCGTCGACGACCTCAACCGCTCCCGGCCACTCGCGTACACCACCGTGATGACGGTCGCCGACATCCTGTACCGCAAGGGCATGCTGCGCCGCGAGAAGTCCGGCCGGGCCTGGAACTACCGGCCCACCTGCACCCGCGAGGCGTACAGCGCCGCCCTGATGCGCGACGTCCTCGGCGAGAGCCCCAACCCCACCGGTGCCCTCGCCCACCTGGTCGAACAGCTCACCCCGGCCGAACTCGACGCGCTGCGCGCCGCCATCGACTCCGTCGACCGCGACCAGCCGGGCGGCAACGGCGCACCCGGGAGCGGCCGGTGACCGCCGCGTTCGCGCTGTTCGGGTACGCGCTGCTGGTCGGCGTGCTCGCCCCGCTGCCACTGGCCAGGGCGCGCTGGACGCACCGCGCGCCCCGGCTGGCCGTCGCGCTCTGGCAGGGGCTGGCGCTGTCCTTCCTCACCGCACTGGTGCTGGCCGTCCACCACGTGGCCGTCCCGGGCGGCCACCTGCACCTCGGGCTGGTCGGCCTGATGCACCTGTGCGGCGTCGACCACCCCGCCGGGCCGACGCTCGACAGCGGCTGGCGGCTGCTGCTGCCCGCCGCGGCCGCGCTGTGGCCGCTCGGTCGGTTCGCCGCCGTGCTGGCCCGCGCCGCCCGGCACCGGCGCCGCCACCGCACGGTGCTCGACCTGGTCGCCGCCCGCGACCCGCGGCTCGGCGCGCACGTCCTCGACCACCACATCCCCGCCGCGTACTGCCTGCCCGGCCGCCGCTCCCGGATCGTGCTCACCCGCGGCGCCCTCGACGTCCTGACGGACGCTCAACTCGCCGCCGTCCTCGCCCACGAGCGCGCCCACGTCACCGGCCGCCACCACCTGGCCCGCACCGCCGCGGACGCGCTCGCCGCCGCGTTCCCGTTCCTCCCGCTGGCCCGCCTCGCCGCCCGGGAGACCCCGCTGCTGCTGGAGATGGCCGCCGACGACCGGGCCGTGCGCCGCCACCCGCGCGCCGTGCTCGCCGCCGCCATGTACCGGGTGGCCGGCGGCCAGGTCCCGCAGGCCGCGTTCGCCGCCGGCGGCCCCGCCGCGCTGCTCCGGGTCCGCCGCCTGCTCGCCCCCGCCACCGCCCCGCACCCCGCGCTGCGCGCCGCCGCCGCGCTCACCACGGCTGCCGCGCCCGTCCTGCCGCTGCTGTTCACCTGCGGTCCGGTGCTGCCCTGAACGCGGGGAAGCCGCTGCCCGCCCCGGACGGACCGGGACGGGCGGCTTCCGGTGACCGCACCGGGCCTACATCGGCTTCGGCTTGATCATCGCGAACGGCGCGCCCTGCGGGTCGGCGACCACCGTCATCCGGCCGGCCATCATGTCGAACGGCGGGACCAGCACGGTGCCCTTGCGCTTGGCCAGCGCGTCCACGGTGGAGTCGACGTCGTCCACCGCGAAGTACGTCAGCCAGTGCGCCGGAGTGCCGGGCGGGTCGTTCTTGAGCAGCGTGGCACCGCCGACCGCGCGGCCGCCGACCTCCAGCGCCCAGTAGTCCTTCGCGCCTTCCATCGGCTTGATCTCGATGCCGAACGCCTCGCCGTAGAAGGCGGTGGCCGCCGGGATGTCGCTGGTGTGCAGCTCGTTCCAGACCACCGCGCCGGCCTCGTTGACCACCTTGGCACCGGCGAACTCGAGGGCCTGCCACACGCCGAACACCGCGCCCTGCGGGTCCTGGGCGATCAGCATCCGGCCGAGCTTGCCGACGTCCATCACCGGGGCCAGCAGCGTGCCGCCGGCCCGGACGATCGCGTCCTGGGTGGCCTGCGCGTCATTGGTGGCCAGGTAGCCGGTCCACACGGTGGGCGGCTCCGGCTGGCCCTCGGGCGCCATCGCCGGGCCGATCCCGGCGACGGCCTTGCCGTTCAGCTCGCAGACCGCGTACCCGCCGAACTCGGCCGGGCCGGGCTTGCCCTGCCAGCCGAACAGGTCGCGGTAGAAGTCCAGCGCCGCCTGCTGGTTCTTCGCCATCAGATCGACCCAGCACGGGGTGCCGGTCTTGTACGGTTCGGTGACTTCGGGCATCTCTCGCTCTTTCCGGTGAGGCGTTCCGGTGCTCCCCCGCAAGTCACCCTCGCCGCGCGGCCCGCGATCCGCCACCGGAGGGCGCACCCGCCGGGCGGGTGCGGCGGCGGGGCCGTGCCGGGGATGGGCCGTCCGGGGGAGTGCCGGGCGTGGGGGCCGGACCGGTGGATCGCGCCGGTGCCTACCGTGGCGGGCATGTGGCACGACATGTTCCAGGCGGGGATCTCGCACGGCGAGAAGACGCTGCGCACCGTGCTGGTGTACCTGGCGCTGCTCGCACTGCTGCGGGTGGTCGGCAAGCGCGGGCTCGCCCAGCTGAACACCTTCGACCTGGTGGTCATGCTGCTGCTGTCGAACGTGGTGCAGAACGCGGTGATCGGGAACGACAACTCGTTGGTCGGCGGCCTGTACGGGGCGCTGGTGCTGCTGGTCACGGACTGGGTGCTGGTGAAGCAGGCGGCCCGCTGGGACTGGTTCAACCGGCTGCTGGACGGGACGCCGACGGTGCTGGGCCAGGACGGCGGGTACGACCTGCGGGCGATCACCCGGGAGGGCATCCGGGTGCCCGACCTGGACGTGGCGATCCGGCACCAGGGCGGCGACGGGGTGGAGGAGACCTCGCTGATCGTGCTGGAGCCGGGCGGCACCCTGCTGGTGAAGCTGAAGGACGGCGACCAGGTCGCCGACAAGAACGACGTGGCGGCGATCAGGGCTGCGCTGGCCGCCATCGAGTCCCGGTTGCCGGCCGCGCGGTGAGTGTTTTGTCCCGGTTTGCGGCGGTACCGGCGAGACATTGACGAATCCTTAACGGCAGCCTTTACGGCCGAAATGCCTTCGATTCGATCATCTACACGGCCTCTGGCCTGCGGAAATGCTGGAAATCCAGTCATCGGACAGACTGCTTGTCTTAACGGCAGGGGCGCATACGCTCCCGTGCTGTGTTCAACCTCCCCCAGGCGCTCAAGCGCCTTGTGATCGGCCGGGCCATGCGCAGCGAGGAGCTCGGCGAGACGCTGCTCCCCAAGCGGCTCGCGCTGCCGATCTTCGCGTCCGACCCGCTCTCCTCGGTCGCCTACGCGACCGGCGAGATCCTGCTCGTCCTCACCGTCGGCGGCACCGCCTTCCTCTACCTCACCCCGTGGGTCGCCGCCGGCGTGGTCGGACTGATGGCCGTGGTGGTGATGTCCTACCGGCAGGTGGTGCACGCCTACCCGAGCGGCGGCGGCTCGTACGAGGTGGTCTCCCGCAACCTCGGCGCCAACTCCGGCCTGGTGGTGGCCGCTTCACTGCTGGTCGACTACGTGATGACGGTCGCCGTCTCGGTGGCGTCCGGCGTCGACAACATCATCTCCGCGTTCGGCTCGCTCGCCGACCACCGGGTGGCGCTGGCCGTCGGCTTCGTGGCACTGCTGACCGCGATGAACCTGCGCGGCGTCCGCGAATCCGGCCGGGCGTTCGCCGCCCCCACCTACCTGTTCATCGGCGGCATCCTGCTGATGGTCGTCACCGGCCTGATCCGGCTCGCCTTCGGCGACAGCCCGCAGGCCCCCACCGCGGCCCTCGGCGTCACCGCCGTGGACGGCAAGGACACCCTGCAAGGGCTCGGCCTGCTGATGCTCGGCCTGCGCGCCTTCGCCTCCGGCTGCACCGCGCTCACCGGCGTCGAGGCGATCTCCAACGGCGTGCCCGCGTTCCGCGCCCCCAAGTCCCGCAACGCCGCCGCCACCATGGCTGTGATGGGCATCGTCGCGGTGGTGATGTTCGCCGGCGTCACGCTGCTCGCCCTCACCTCGCACGTCCACTACGTCGAGGACGCCTGCCAGCTGACCGGCCTCGCCGGGGACTGCCACACGTACACCCAGCAGACCGTGATCGCGCAGCTCGCCGCGACCGTCTTCGGCGGCTCCGACACGCTGCTGTTCTACTTCATCCAGGCAGTGACGGCACTGGTGCTGATCCTGGCCGCGAACACCGCGTTCAACGGGTTCCCGCTGCTCGCCTCGATCCTCGCCCAGCACCGCTACCTGCCCCGGCAGATGCACACCCGCGGCGACCGGCTGGCCTTCTCCAACGGCATCATCGCGCTCGCGGTGGTGGCCGGCGGGCTGCTCTGGTTCTACAAGGCGGACGTCACCAGCCTGATCCACCTGTACATCCTCGGCGTGTTCACCTCCTTCACGCTCTCCCAGATCGGCATGGTCCGGCACTGGAACCGGGCGCTGGCCGAGGAACGCGACCCGGCGGTCCGGGCCGCCGCGCAGCGCTCCCGGCTGATCAACGGGCTGGGTGCCGTCACCACCGCGCTGGTGCTGGTCATCGTCCTGATCACCAAGTTCACCCAGGGCGCGTGGCTGGCCGTGGTCGCCGCACTGCTGCTGTGGCTCACCATGCGGGGCATCCGCCGGCACTACGACCACGTCGCGGCGGAACTCGCCGTCGAGGACGTCGCCGCGGAGAGCTCCCGCCCCCGGCAGGTGCACGCCGTGGTGCTGGTCTCCAAGCTCCACAAGCCGACGCTGCGGGCCCTGGGCTACGCGGAGGCGTTCCGGCCGGACACCGTCGAGGCGGTCACGGTGGACGTCGAACCCGAGGCGACGGGTGAGCTGCGGGCGCAGTGGGACGCGAGCGGTCTGGACGTTCCGCTGCGGGTCCTGGAGTCGCCGTTCCGCGAGATCACCAAGCCGGTGGTCACGCACGTGCGGGAGCTCAAGGAGGCGTGGCCGGGGGACGCGGTGGCCGTGTTCATCCCCGAGTACGTGGTGGGCCGGTGGTGGGAGAACCTGCTGCACAACCAGTCCGCACTGTGGCTGAAGAGCCGCCTGCTGTTCACGCCCGGCGTGATGGTCATATCGGTGCCGTGGCAGCTGACCTCGGCGAACCGGCGCGGCGACCGCCCGGCCGTCAGCGCACCGGGCGCGGTGCGCCGGGGCGAGGGGCGGTAGTACACGCGGAGGAGCCCCCGTACCGCCGGGGGCTCCACTCGCGCGCGGGCATCAGGCCCCGCCGGGCCCGGTCGCCAGCTCGGCGATGAGCGACAGCGCGTCGTACTCGGCCAGTTCGGAGCGCAGGGCGTGCGCCCGCTCGCGGAAGGCCGGGTCGTCCAGCACCTTGTCCACGGCGGCGCTCAGCTGCTCGGCGCTCGGGCGGGCGGTGCGTAGATTGACGCCGGTGCCGCTCCACTCGACGCGGGCGGCGACCTCCGGCTTGTCCTCGGTCTCCCCGGCGACCACCAGCGGGACGCCGTACCCGAGTGCCGCTTGGACGCCGCCGTAGCCGCCGTTGGTGACCAGCAGGTCGGCGAACGGCAGCAGGGCGTCGAAGGGGATGTAGCCGGTCGCGACGGCATTGGTGGGAAGCCCTTGTAGATCGGACAGCGCGTCGTGCAGCGCCTGCGCACCGTCCGGACGGGCGGTGGCGGCCACCACCAGGAGGTCCCGGCGTTCGGCGAGGGCCCGCACGGTGGGCGCGGTCAGTTCGGTGAGGTCGACGTTGGCCAAGGTGCCCTGGGTGACCACGACGACCCGGCGGCCCGCGGCGCGGGCCCAGGACAGGGCGGGCCACCACTCGGGCTGCCACGGGTCGCGGCCGGCCGGCAGCGGAAGGGCGCCGACGAAGGAGACGTTGGCCGGCAGATCGGTGCGCGGGTACTCGAAGCCGGGCACGGTCAGTTGCAGGTAGTGGTCGGCGGACTCGGCCCGGACCCGCCCGCTGGGCCCCGCGGGCAGCCGCACCCCGGCCGCCGCGAAGACCCCGGACAGGTATGCGTGGACCGGCCGGGTGCGCTCCTCCAGACTCTCCGCCAGCACGGCATACCGGGCCCGCTCCTCCTCGTCGACCGGCGGCAGCAGGCCGAGCAGGTGCGGGGCGGTGTCCCTGCTCGGCACGCCGAGCGGGGAGACGCCGATGCTCAGGACGGTGGGCCGGTCGGCGGCGGGTGCGGAGAGAGCCAGCGCCACGCCGCCCAGGAAGAGGTTGTCGTGGATGACGGCACTGGCCGGGAATTCCGCCAACAACTGCCGCAGAGACCGGAGTTGAGCGGGCAGTGGGTCACCGAAGACATGCATGACATCCCAGGCCACCCGCGCAGGACCGGGCGGCACGGACCGGCGGGCCGGGAAGCTCGCGTCGAAGTCCCGCTCGTCGTAGTCGGCCTCGGGCGGCAGCGGATGGAACACCGCACCGGCGGCCCCGGCCCGCTCGGCGAAACGCGCGCCACCGAGGAAGGCCACCTCGTGACCGAGGTCGACGAGGTGGGCGGCGATCCGCAGCAACGGGCCGGTGTGTCCGGTCACGGGTGTGGCGGCGACGAGGATCCTGCTCATCGGGTTTCAGCTCCTGGAAGTCGGAGTGGACATGGAAAGCGAGGCCGGAGCACGCCCCCGGAGGGCGCAGACCACGGCAGGGCCGGGCGAGGGACAGCCAGTCTCGGAGGCAGGACTCGACACTTGGTGAACACGGCGGGGCAGGGCCCGGAAAGTCCGCCATCGCCGGGCCGCTCGCAGCAAGAGCGGTGGGGCGGCCGGGTGAAGAAGCGCGCGGAGGGAGCCCGGCTGCTGCGGGTCTTCGTGCTGGACTGTGAGGCCCTGTCGCTCGCGGTTCGTGGTGATCGCATGATGATCGCCCGGTTCGATCTCGCTGCCCGCGGCGAGGCGGAGATCGTCACCTCGCCCATGACTCTGGTCGAGGCGTACGACGCGCGGACCACGGAACAGCGCTGGGACTGGGTGCTGTCCCGGGTGAACGTCGCCGAACTGGGCCGGGACGAGGCGCGGCAGGCACGTCGGCTGCTCGCGGGCGCCGGCCTGCAGGGGCACAAGTATGCGATCGACGCCATGCTCGCGGTGGTGGCGCTGGGGCAGCGAGGCCAGGTGACGGTGTTCACGTCCGAGCCGGAGGATCTGGAGAGGCTGCTGCCCGACCACGTCGTGGTGGTGAAGGTCTGACAGGTCCCCGCGCCCCTGGTGTCGCTTCCCCGTTTGCTCAGATTTTCCCGGGTTGTCACGTTCCCGATGCTTATGGTTGACCGCCGGGGAACCCAGGACGAGGACCGTATGGCCATGATCACCGATTCCGAGCCCGCGTTGTTCCGTGCCCGCCCTGCGGGCCCGCCTCGGACGTTGGTGGATGTACTGGCGGCGACGGCGGCCGCGTTTCCGCAGGAGCCCGCGTTGGACGACGGGCGGCAGGTGCTGAGTTATGCCGCGTTGCTGGGCGAAGTGGAGCGGGTGCGGGGGCAGTTGGCGGGGGCCGGGGTCGGGTTGGGGGACCGGGTCGGGGTGCGGGTGCCGTCGGGTGCGAACGAGCTGTACGTGGCGATCCTGGGGGTGCTCGCGGCGGGGGCGGCGTATGTGCCGGTGGACTTCGAGGATCCGGACGAGCGGGCCGAGCTGGTGTTCGGCGAGGCGGACGTCAACGCGGTGATCGGGGCGGACGGGCGGCTGGAGAAGGTGAAACCGTCGGGCCACGAGGCCGTCCCGCCGGGGCCGGAGCACGACGCGTGGATCATTTTCACGTCCGGTTCGACGGGGAAGCCCAAGGGCGTGGCGGTGACGCATCGCAGTGCGGCGGCGTTCGTGGACGCCGAGGCGGCGATGTTCCTGCAGGAGGAGCCGATCGGGCCGGGGGACCGGGTGATGGCGGGGCTGTCGGTGGCGTTCGACGCGTCCTGCGAGGAGATGTGGCTGGCGTGGCGGCACGGCGCGTGCCTGGTGCCGGTGCCGCGCGCGCAGGTGCGCAGCGGCGCGGACCTGGGGCCGTGGCTGGCCGAGCAGGAGATCACCGTCATCTCCACGGTGCCGACGCTGGCCGCGCTGTGGCCGGCCGAGGCGTTGAACGAGGTGCGGCTGCTGATCTTCGGCGGTGAGGCGTGCCCGCCGGAGCTGGCGGAGCGGCTGGTCACCGAGGGCCGCGAGGTGTGGAACACGTACGGCCCGACCGAGGCGACCGTCGTCGCGTGCGGGGCGCTGCTGAGCGGTGCGGCCCCGATCCGGATCGGACTGCCGCTGGACGGCTGGGAGTTGGCGGTCGTCGACGAGGCGGGCGTGCTGGTGCCGATGGGTGGCAGCGGGCAGCTGGTGATCGGCGGGGTCGGTCTGGCCCGGTACCTGGACCCGGTGAAGGACGCCGAGAAGTACGCGCCTCTCACCTCGCTGGGCTGGGAGCGGGCGTACCGCAGCGGCGACCTGGTGCGGGCGGAACCCGAGGGGCTGGTGTTCCTCGGGCGGGCCGACGAGCAGATCAAGCTGGGCGGCCGGCGGATCGAACTGGGCGAGGTGGACGCGGCGCTGCAGGCGCTGCCCGCCGTGTCCGGTGCGGCGGCGGCCGTGCGGACGGCGCGCGGTGGCAATCAGCTGCTGGTCGGATACCTGGTGGCTCAGGAGGGGTTCGACCGCGAGGCTGCGGTGGCGCGGCTGCGGGCCGAGCTGCCCGCCGCGCTGGTGCCGCTGCTGGCCGCCGTCGAACACCTGCCGACCCGGACGTCCGGCAAGGTCGACCGGGACGCGCTGCCCTGGCCGCTGCCGGATCTGGAGACGTCCGGCCCCGCCGAGCAGCTGTACGGCACCGAGGCGTGGCTGGCCGAGCAGTGGGCGCAGATCCTCGGCACGCCGGTGCGAAGTGCAGGCGACGACTTCTTCGCGATCGGCGGCGGTTCGCTCGCCGCAGCCCAGCTCACCACGCTGCTGCGCGGCCGCTACCCGGCGGTGTCGGTGCTCGACATCTACCAGCAGCCGACGCTGCGCAAGCTGGCCCGGCTGCTGGAGAAGTCCGCGCAGTCCGGGGGCGAGGTGCGCACCGTCGAGCCGACGCCACGCCGCGCCCAGGCCCTGCAACTGCTGCTGATGCTGCCGCCGGTCACCCTGATCGGGCTGCGCTGGTCGCTGCTGCTGGCCGTGCTCGGCACCGTGCTGCACCTGGTCGGCGACTACCCGTGGGCCCCGACCGCGCCGTGGTGGCTGCTGCTGGCCGGTGTGGCGCTGCTGTACTCGGCGCCCGGCCGGCTGGCGATCGCCGCCGGCAGCGCACGGCTGCTGCTGCGCGGCGTCCGCCCCGGCACGTACCCGCGTGGCGGCAGCGTGCACCTGCGGCTGTGGGCCGCCGAACGGATCGCCGAGGCGTCGGGGGCGGTGCAGCTGTCCGGGTCCTGGCTGGTGCGGTACGCCCGGGCACTGGGTTGCCGGGTCGCCGCGGACACGGACCTGCACTCGCTGCCGCCGGTGACGGGCCTGCTGCGGCTCGGCAAGGGCTGCGCGATCGAGAACGAGGTCGACCTGTCCGGCTACTGGCTGGACGGCGACCGGCTGGAGATCGGCGCGCTGCGGATCGGCGCGGGCGCGGTGGTCGGCACCCGGTCGACGCTGCTGCCCGGAGCGAAGATCGGCAAGCGGGCCGAGGTCGCGCCCGGCTCCGGCGTCACCGGGCACGTTCCGACCGGCCAGCGCTGGGCGGGCGCGCCCGCCGTGAAGACCGGCAAGGCCGAACGCGGCTGGCCGAAGGAACGCCCCCGCCGTTCGGCCCGCTGGGCGGCCGTGTACGGCGCGACCGGGTTCGTGCTGTCCGCGCTGCCGCTGCTGTCGGCACTGCCCGCGCTGCTGATCGCGAGCCGGTTCGTCCACCCCGGCGACGGTCTGGCGGAGGCACTCAAGGGCGCGCTGCTCGCTCTCGTCCCGGCCACGCTCGCCTACGGGCTGGCGTACGCCGCGAAGGTGCTGATCGGGGTCCGCCTGCTGTCGCGGGGGCTGCGCACCGGGTACCACCCGCTGCACGGCCGGGTCGGCTGGCAGGCGTGGACCGTCAGCCAGTTGATGGACCTGGCCCGGGAGACGCTGTTCCCGCTGTACGCGGCACTGATCACCCCGGTGTGGCTGCGGCTGCTCGGGATGCGGATCGGCAAGGGCGCCGAGGTGTCCACCGTGCTCGCGCTGCCCAGCCTGACCACGGTCGGCGACGGGGCGTTCCTCGCCGACGACACCCTGATCGCCCCGTACGAACTGGGCGGCGGCTGGGTGCGGATCGGGCGGGCCGAGATCGGCGAGCGGGCGTTCCTCGGCAACTCCGGGATGACCGCGCCCGGCCGGGCCGTCCCCGACCGGGGGCTGGTCGGGGTGCTGTCGGCGACGCCGAAGAAGGCCAAGCGCGGCAGCTCCTACCTGGGCATGCCGCCGGTCAAACTGCCCCGGGCCGCCGACACCGCCGACCTGGCGCTCACCTACGAACCGCCGGCCCGGCTGCGCTGGGCGCGCGGCCTGACCGAGCTGGGCCGGATCGTCCCGGTGTTCGCCTCCGCCGCCCTGGCCGTGCTCACCGCCGCCGCGCTGTGCGCGCTGGACCAGCCGCTGCTGTCCGGGCTGGTGCTGCTGGCCGCCGGGCTGGTGGCCTGCGTGGTCTCCGCCGCCGCGAAGTGGCTGCTGGTGGGCCGGTTCCGGGCGGTCGAGCACCCGCTGTGGTCCGGGTTCGTCTGGCGCAACGAGCTGGCCGACACCTTCACCGAGGTGCTCGCCGTGCCCTGGCTGATCGGCCGGGCCGCCGGCACACCCGTGATGACGCTGTGGCTGCGCTCGATCGGCGCGCGGATCGGGCGCGGCGTGTGGTGCGAGAGCTACTGGCTGCCCGAGGCCGACCTGGTCACCCTCGGGGACGGGGTGAGCGTCAACCGGGGCTGCGTGCTGCAGACGCACCTCTTCCACGACCGGATCATGCGGCTGGATACTGTGGAGCTCCGAGCGGGCTCCACGCTCGGCCCGGGCGGGATCGTGCTGCCCGGCAGCACCGTCGGCGAACGCACCACCCTCGGCCCGGCCTCGCTGGTGATGCGCGCCGAGACGGTACCCGCCGACACCCGCTGGCTCGGCAACCCGATCGAAGCGTGGCACTCAAGCCAGGAGGAACAGCACCGGTGAGCGGCGATCCCTACTTCCCCCGCCACGGGGACCCGCGCTACCGCGCCCACCGCTACGAACTCGCCCTCGACTACCGGCCCGGCCCCAACCGGCTGGCCGCCTCCGCCCGGATCTCCGCCATAGCGGGCCAGGAACCGCTGCGCGAGTTCACCCTCGACCTGGCCGCGTTCCGGATCGGCAAGGTGCTGGTCGACGGCAGGGCCGCGCACTACGCGCACCGCGACGGCAAACTGCGGATCAAACCCGCCAAGGCCCTCGCCGCCGGAGCGCACTTCACCTGCGAGGTGCAGTGGTCCGGCAACCCGCGCCCGGTCCGCAGCCCCTGGGGCGGCCTCGGCTTCGAGGAGATCGAGGACGGCGCGCTGGTCGCCTCCCAGCCGATCGGCGCACCGTCCTGGTTCCCCTGCAACGACCGGCCCGCCGACAAGGCCGCCTACCAGCTGACCGTCACCACCGCGACGCCGTACACCGTGGTCACCGGCGGCCGGCTGCTCAGCCGCACCACCCGCTCCTCCGCCACCACCTGGGTGTACGAGCAGCCCGCGCCCACCGCGTCCTACCTGGTCGGGCTGGCCATCGCCCCGCTGCGCGAGTTCCCGCTGACCGAACGCGTCCCCGGCACCGTCCCGCAGATCGCCTGGGTGCCGCTGGCGCACCAGGCCGCGTTCGAGCACGACTTCGCCCGGCAGCCGCAGATGATGCGGCTGTTCGAGGAACTGTTCGGCCCGTACCCGTTCGGCGAGTACACCGTCGCCGTGGTGGACGAGGAACTCGACGTCCCCGTCGAGGCGCAGGGCATGGCCACCTTCGGCCGCAACCACGTCGACGGGCAGCGCGGCTGGGAACGCCTAGTCGCCCACGAACTCGCCCACCAGTGGTTCGGCAACAGCGTCACCATCGCCGACTGGCGGCACATCTGGCTGAACGAGGGCTTCGCCAAGTACGCCGAATGGCTGTGGTCCGAGCGCACCGGCGGCCCCACCACGCAGGCCAAGGCCGCCGAGGCCCACCGCCAACTGCGCGGCCTGCCACAGGACCTGGCCATCGGCGACCCCGGCAAGACGAACATGTTCGACGACCGGGTGTACGAACGCGGCGGCCTCACCGTGCACGCGCTGCGCCGCGCCCTCGGCGACGCCGCGTTCTTCCGCCTGCTGCGCGACTGGGCCACCGGGCACCGGCACGGCGTCGTCACCACCGACGACTTCGCCGCGCACGCCGCCCACTACACCGACCGCCCGCTGCGCCCGCTGCTGGACGACTGGCTGCACGTCCGCGCGCTGCCCGACCTCCCCGAGCTCTGAGGGTTCGCGACCTGATCTACTGATCCCATGGCCGCGAAGCCAACGTGGTCTTCGAAGTCACCGGAGGAACGAGGAACATGAGCACGCACTACGACGTGGTCGTCCTGGGCGCCGGCCCCGGCGGCTACACCGCCGCTGTCCGCTCCGCCCAGCTCGGTCTGCGCGCCGCCGTGATCGAGGCCAAGTACTGGGGCGGCGTCTGCCTGAACGTCGGCTGCATTCCCTCGAAGGCACTGCTGCGCAACGCCGAACTCGCGCACACCGTGCTGAAGGAGGCCGACCTCTACGGCATCCAGGTCGAGGGCCAGGTCTCCTTCGACTACGGCAAGGCGTTCAGCCGCTCCCGGCAGGTCGCCGACGGCCGGGTCAAGGGCGTCCACTACCTGATGAAGAAGAACAAGATCACCGAGTACGACGGCTGGGGCACCTTCGTCGACGACCACACCCTGCAGGTCGCGCTGTCCGCCGGCGGGTTCGAGATGGTCACCTTCGACCACTGCATCATCGCCGCGGGCGCCACCACCCGGCTGCTGCCCGGCACCTCGCTCAGCGAGCGGGTCGTCACCTACGAGGAGCAGATCCTCACCGAGCAGCTGCCGGAGTCGATCATCATCGCGGGCGCCGGCGCGATCGGCGTCGAGTTCGCGTACGTGCTGCACAACTACGGCGTCAAGGTCACCGTCGTCGAGTTCCTGGACCGCATGGTGCCGCTGGAGGACGCTGACGTGTCCGCCGAACTCGCCAAGCAGTACCGCAAGTTGGGCATCCAGGTGCTCACCTCCACCCGGGTCGACGCGATCGACGACTCCGACCCGAACAAGCCGGTCCGGGTCACCGTCACCCGTGACGGCAAGCAGGAGGTGCTGGAGGCCGACAAGGTGCTCCAGGCGATCGGCTTCGCGCCGCGCACCCAGGGCTACGGCCTGGAGGTCACCGGCGTGCAGCTCACCGAGCGCGGCGCGATCGCCGTGGACGGGCGGGGCCGCACCAGCGCCGAGCACATCTTCGCGATCGGCGACGTCACCGCGAAGCTGATGCTGGCGCACGCCGCCGAGGCGATGGCCGTGGTCGCCGCCGAGACCATCGCCAAGGCCGAGACCATGGAGATCGACTTCGTCATGGTCCCGCGCGCCACCTACTGCCAGCCGCAGGTCGCGTCCTTCGGCTACACCGAGGCGCAGGCCCGCGAGCTCGGCTACGACGTCAAGGTGCAGAAGTTCCCGTTCACCGCGAACGGCAAGGCGCACGGCCTCGGCCAGCCCGTCGGCTTCGTCAAGGTGATCTGCGACAACACCCACGGCGAGCTGCTCGGCGCGCACCTGATCGGCCCCGAGGTCACCGAGCTGCTGCCCGAGCTGACGCTGGCCCAGCAGTGGGACCTCACGGTGCACGAGGTCGGCCGCAACATCCACGCCCACCCGACGCTGGGCGAGGCCGTCAAGGAGGCTATCCACGGCCTCGCCGGCCACATGATCAACATGTAGTCCGAGTCCGTGGCGCCGCCCCGGTTCCCTTCGCTTCGCGGCGGAGGGGGCCGGGGCGGCGCCGCTTTCAGCTCTTTCGGAGCAGCACCGGCAGGCCGGACTCGAGGTGCTCGAAGAGCCGGCCGCCGTGCACGCCCGGCGCGTCGAAGATGTCGTCCTCCTCGTCGCCGCCGGCCCGCAGCACCTCCGGGACGAGGACCTCGGCGGCGGGCGGGGAGGCGACCTCGCGGCCCAGCTCGGCCAGCGCGTACGGCGCGGCGAGCACCGGGCCGGTCAGGGCGCCGCCGATCTCGTCGGGGAAGAAACCGGCCGAGAGGATCGTGACGCCGGCGTGCAGGTCGCCGCCGATCATCACCAGCTTGTCCGTCATGTGGCCGACGAACGCCCCGACCCGGACGCTCCCGCGCACCAGCAGCTTGGCGTCGCCCTCCAGGTGGATCGCCCCCGCCGTCAGGTCACCGAGCACGACCAGCGCCGGGCAGCCGTCGTCCACGTTGAGGATCGCGCCGTCCACCGTCAGATCGCCGTCGATGACGAAGCCGGTGCCGTACGGCTCGGTGGCGTCCAGGTCGAGCGCGCCCGGGACGGTCAGGCTGCCCGAGTGGACGTCGTAGGTCTCGTTGTAGAGGTTCTCGTAGCTGCTCAGCGGCAGGCCGCGGCGCTCGAAGAGCGCGACGGATTCGCCCCAACTGCGGGGCGTGGCAGTGATGTTCATGGTGCGGAGTGTGGCACGCGGAGGTGACGGCCGAGGCTTCGGAGCGCTCTCGGAGCGGGCTCGGAGCGGGCCCTGGTGTTCTTGTCTCACACCGCACCGGCCGACCGGACGGGCGGAGGGAAACCAGACAGAGGAGCACATCAT
>NZ_JBIALQ010000001.1:823156-850950 GCF_042873545.1 Kitasatospora sp. NPDC004615 | reverse complement strand
TGGCGAACGTCCTGAAGCTGCAGAAGATGGTCACCGTCGAGGGCAACCCGATCGAGGACCAGGAGTCCATCAGCGTCTCGTCCTGCGACTCGCACTCCTGCTGACCCGAAGGGGCCTGACGGGCCCCGCGGAGCACTGACGCCCCACCGCACCGGCCGACCGGACGGGCGGAAGAAAGAACCCACACAGAAGAGGAGCACATCATGGCGAACGTCCTGAAGCTGCAGAAGATGGTCACCGTCGAGGGCAACCCGATCGAGGACCAGGAGTCCATCAGCGTCTCGTCCTGCGACTCGCACAGCTGCTGACCCGAAGAGGTCTCCTGGGCCCCGGCGGAGCCGCGCCGCCGGGGCCCGCCCCTTTTCCCCGCACCACCCGTACGGAAGGGAAACGCCCGTGCTCTCCTGGCAATCGCTCCAGTACTACCTCCAGTTCGACCGGCGCTGGTACGAGACCGCCGAGCGCCACCGCCCCGCCCCGGCGCACCTCGCGGCCTTCCGTGAACTCGTCCCCGACGGCTGGGCCACCCGGCGGCGCGGCCTGTGGTTCATCGCCGACCCGCCCGGCCGCAACACCCCCGCGCAGGGGTGGAAGCTGCACGTCACCGCGGCGGCGGGGGAGAGCGAGGAGGTGCTGCGGCTCGCCCTGCCGGTGCTGTTCGCGCACAACGTGGCGTTCAAGTTCCTGATCGACCCGTGGTCGGTGGAGCTGACCAGCGGCAAGACCTTCTCCCGCACCGCCAGCGGCAAGTTCATCACCGTCTACCCGGCCGACGACGCCGAATTCCACGCGGTGGGCAAGGAGTTGGCCGAGGCCCTGGAAGGCCGCACCGGCCCGTACATCCTCTCCGACCGGCGCTGGCCCGGCTCGACGGCCGTCTACTACCGCTACGGCGGCTTCGCCGCGATCAAGCGGCTGCGGGCCGACGGCATCAACGACCTGATGATCGCCACCCCGGACGGCACCCTGGTCCCCGATGTCCGCAACCCGTACTTCGAGACGCCGCCGTGGGTCACCGACCCGTTCCCGCCCGAACAGGCCGAGGAGGAAGACGCGCTGAACGGCCGTTACGTGGTGACGGGCGCGCTGATGTTCGGCAACCGTGGCGGCGTCTACCTGGCCACCGACCGGGAGACCGACGCGCAGGTGGTGCTCAAGGAGGCCCGCCCGGGCGTGCTGGTCGGGCGGCCCGGACGGGCGGCCACCGAGGTGCTGGAGAAGGAGTACCAGGTGCTGTCGGAGCTCGCCGACACCGGGTACTACGTGAAGCCGCTGGACTTCTTCCACGAAGCCGGCCACGCCTTCCTGGTCGAGGAGTACGTCGACGGCCCGCACTACAGCCGCAACTGCATCGCCACCAACCCCGTGATCACCGGCAAGCTGGACGGCGAAAGCCTGCGCACCTACTACCGCACCCAGCGCGCCCTGTGGCGGCAGATCGCCGAGGCCGTCGCCGCCGCCCACCGCCGCGGCATCCTGCTCGGCGACCTCTCCTACACCAACGTGCACATCACCAAGGACGGCCGGGCCGTGCTGCTCGACCTGGAGGCCGCCGTCCGCGAGGGCATCGACCCGCACCTCGGCGTGCACACCATCGGCCTGGCCAGCCCCCGGCTGCGCGCCACCAACCGCTACGACCGGGCCAACGACTGGCACTGCCTCGGCGCGCTGATCTTCTCCTCCGTCATGGTGGTCAACAACACCATCGGCTTCCACCGCCCCGCCCAGGAGCGGTTCCTGGACGCGCTCACCGAGGACCTCGCGCTGCCCGCCGAACTCGCCTCGCTGATCCGGGACCTGACCGACCCGGAGGCCGTGGACGGCGACTTCGACCCGGACGAGCTGCTGAAGCGGATCGACGCGCTGCCGTTCGACGACCCCGCGCTGTGGGCGTCCCCCGTCCCGCTCACCGAACCCGCCGACCGCCGCTACCGCGACCCCGAGGCCCTGCCCGGGCTGCGGGACGCCGACCTCGCCGCCACGGTCGAGGGCATCGCCGCCGAGATCGAGGCCGCCGCCGACGCGCAGCGCGCCGACCGGCTGTTCCCCAGCAACCCGCTGGTCCACCAGACCAACCCGCTCTCCCTCGCGTACGGCGCCACCGGCATCCTGTACGGCCTGCACCGGCTGCGCGGCAGCGTGCCCGACCGGCTGCTCGGCTGGGCGCTCGCCAAGGACGTCGACCCCGCCGCGTACCCGCCCGGCCTGTACCTCGGCCAGTCCGGCCTGGCCTGGGCGTTCGACGCGCTCGGCCACCCCGCCGTCGCCCGCGCCCTGATGGCCTCCGCCCGCCGCCACCCGCTGCGCAACGCCCTCCCCGGCATCCTGCACGGCACCGCCGGCCACGGCCTCGCCGCCCTGCACCTGTGGCACCGCCAGCACGACCCCGAACTGCTCGCCGACGCCGTCGCCGACGGCGAACACCTCGCCGCCACCGCCGTCCACGGCCCCGACGGCCCGCACTGGCCGCAGCCCATCGTCGGCGACGACCGGCTCCACACCCGGCTCGGCCACGGCCACGGCGGCAGCGGCATCGCCCTGTTCCTGCTCTACCTGCACCTCGCCACCGGCGAGGAACGCTGGTACACCCTCGGCCGCGCCGCACTCGGCCACGACCTCGCGCACGCCGCCACCCTCCCCGGCGGCACCCTCGGCTTCCCGTCCCGCACCGGCCCCGCCGAAGGCCGCACCATCCTGCGCAACTACTGGGACGAGGGCACCGCCGGCGTCTCGGTCGCCGTCGTCCGCTACCTCACCGTCCGGCCCGACGACGAGCAACTCGCCGCCGTCACCGAGGACCTGCTGCGCGACTCGGCCCGCCGCTACGCCGTCTTCCCGCACCTCGCGCACGGCCTCGCCGGACTCGGCAACGTCCTGCTCGACGCCGGCGAACTGCTCGGCGAACAGCGGTGGCTGGACGAAGCCCGCCGGGTCGCCGACGGTATCCTGCTCAGCCGGATCGAACAGGACGGCGAGATCCCCGGCGGGATCGGCTTCCCCGGCGAACAGGCCCTGCGGGAGAGCTGCGACCTGGCCACCGGCTCGATCGGCGTCGCGCTCTTCCTCGACCGGCTGCGCCTCGCCCGCCCCGGCACCCGCACCGACTTCCACTTCACCGTGGACGGACTGCTGCCGTGACCAGCGACGTGGCAACCGACGTACGACCGGCCCGGGACCGGCGCTTTCTGCGCCGGTTCCGGCTGGTCGGGGCGAACCCGATGTTCCGGCGGCTGTGGATCGGCCAGTTCACCTCCGAACTCGGCAGCTCCATGAGCGTGCTGGCGGTCCCCCTGCTGGCCGTCGCGGTCACCGGATCGCCCGCCAAGGCCAGCCTGCTCGCCACCCTCGGCTTCCTCGCCACCTGGCTCACCGCCGCCCCCTGCGGCCAGCTCGCCGACCGGATCCCGCCGCGCCGGCTGATGCTCGCCTGCGACACCGTCCGGCTCACCGCCGTCACCGCCGTCGCCGTCACCACCCTCACCGGCGGCCCGCCGCTGTGGCTGCTCGCCGTCACCACCGTCGTCTCCGGCACCGCGATCACCGCGTTCGGGCCCGCCGCCGGGAAGATGCTGCGCACCATCGTCCCCGCCGAGCAACTGCCCGAGGCGGTCGCCGCCAACCAGGTCCGCGGCTACAGCGCCTCCATCGTCGGCCCCGCCGCCGGCGGCGCCCTGTTCGGCCTGGCCCGGGCCGTGCCCTTCGTCGCGGACGCCATCAGCTACCTGGTCTCGCTGGCCTGCGTGCGCGGCCTGCCGTCCGGCGCCGGTGACGGCCCGACGGCCCGCGGCTGGCCCCGGCTGCGGGAAGGCCTCGCCGTCATCCGCCGCACCCCGTTCCTGCGGGCGTCCCTCGCCTACTCGGTGCCCGGCAACCTCGCCGTCTCGATGCTCATGTACATCCTGCTGCTGCGCCCCGGTGCGGCCGGCGGCGGCACCGGACTCGCGTTCAGCGCCGCCGCCGCCTGCGGACTGGTCGGCTCGCTGTTCGCCGCGGGCGCGCACCGCCGCTACGGCCTGTGGCGGCTCATGGCCGGCACGGCCGCGCTGCGGCTGCTCGCCACGCTCGCCGTCGGCCTGAGCGCCGGCCGGCTCGGCCCCGCGGCGGCCCTCGCCCCCGTCCTGCTGCTCGCCCCCGTGGTCGGCGCCGCGCTCGGCACCACCACCCTGCTGGTCGTCGACTACGACGTCTACGGCCGGGTCAGCGGCACCACCTCGTTCATCGGCGGCGCGCTCCAGCCGATCGCCCCGCTGGCCGCCGGCGCACTGCTCCAACTCGGGGGCACCGGCGCGGCGCTGGGCGTGGTGGCCGCACTGTTCGGCCTGGTGCTGGTCGCGGTCCTGGCGGGACGGCAGAGCCTGGACATCAGGCTGGAGGGGAAGACCATCGTCCCGGCGGGCCGGGGCGCGAAGCCCGCACCGGTGACATGACGACCACCCCGGCCACCGAGGTCGGCGGCCGGGGCCTTTCTCGGAGCCGTTCAGGCGGGCTGCTTCGCCGCCCCGTGCAGTTCGGCGGTGAGCGTCGGGTCGTGGATCAGGATGCGCTGGGTGAGGTGGGCGAGCTCGGGGCCGGGGTGGACGCCCAGCTCGTCGCGCAGGGTGCGGCGGGCGGTGTGCAGGACGGCCGCCGCCTCGGCCTGGCGGCCGCTGCGGTAGAGGGTGCGGGCGCGCAGGGCCCAGCCGGACTCGCGCAGCGGGGCCTCGGTGGTGAGCAGGGCGCACTCGGTGACGGCGAGATGGTGGGCGTCCAGGGTGAGCAGCGCCCAGGCGCGGATCTCCCGCGCGGTACATCGCAGTTCGGTCAGCCGCCAGCGCTCCGGGTCCAGGAAGGCCAGGTGGGCGAGGTCGGCGTAGGCCGGGCCGCGCCAGAGGACCAGGGCCAGGTCGGTGGCGGCGAGGGCCTCGGTGGGGCGGTGGGCGCGATGGGCGGTGCCGGCCCGCTCGACGAGCGCGGCGAACTTCCGGGCGTCGAGCGCGTCCGGGGCGAGCCGCAGGCGGTAGCCGCCGGGCTCGTGGCGCAGCACGGCGGACTCCCGTCCGGCCGGGCGGTGGGGGTCCAGGGCGCGGCGCAGGTCGGCCACGCAGGTGTGCAGGGCGTGCCGCGGGCTGGCCGGCAGGCGGTCCTCCCAGACGGCGTCGATCAGATCCTGTTCGGGGACGACTGCGCCGCCCGCCGCGGCCAGCGCGGCCAGCACCGCGCGCGGCCGGGGCCCGCCGAGCCGCACCCGTACACCGTCGACCGTGGCGGCCATCGGGCCGAGAACCTGCACCGCTGTCTCTGTCGTGGTCGCATCCATGTACTGAGCCTGGCGCCGCCCGCCCCCTGCGCCCATTCGGCCGGACCCCCGTATTCCGCATCCCGCCCCCGGGTGCCCGCCCCCATTCCCCCGGGGGGTCGCCCGCCCCGCCGCCGGAATATGGGGGCCGGCCCCCATGTGGTGGGGGCTGCCGCCCGCCCATGCTTGCCAACATGACGGATTCCACAGCCACCTGGGGCCGGCCCGGCGAAAGCGCCTGGTGGGCACCGGCGTTGACCCTGACCGAACGCGTGACCGGCCCGGCCGGCGCCGCGCCGGGCCCCGTGCCCGACGGGGCCGCGGCGTCGGTGGATCGCCGGCTCGCCGTCTGGGAGCGGGAGCTCGACGGCCGCCTGGACGCCTGGCTGGCCGACCTGGGCGCGGACCGGGACCGGCTGCGGGCGCTGCTGGCCGAGCCGGCGGACCGCCTGGCGGCACGCGCCGGGGAGCAGCCCGACTGGGCGGGCTTCGTCCGGCGCGCGGTGGCCGCCGCGTCCGTCGGCCCGGAAGCGTCCGGCGACGGCTCGCGGCCGCGGGCGGAAGGGTTCGCGGCCGTGGTGGCCCCGTTCACCGCCACCGCACTGGCCGCGCTGCGCGACGACCCGGACTGGAAGGCCGTCGGCGACCACGCGGAACTGGCCGCCCTCGAAGGGGACTTCGAGCAGAACCTGACGGCCCGGCTGGCGCGGATCGCCGGCCGGACCCTGGTCCTGGAACTGAACGTGGCCCGGATCGGCGGCGCGCTGCACGGGACGGACGGCACCGAGCGGTTCGCCGACTTCGTCCGGCAGGCCGCGACACCCGAACGGCTGGCCGCACTGGTCACCGAATACCCGGTGCTGGCCCGGCTGCTGGCGCACTGCTGCCAGGACACGGTGGCCGCCTGGACCGAACTGGCCGGCCGGTTCGCCGCCGACCGGGCCGCCCTGGTCGGGGAACTGTTCGACGGCGTCGACCCGGGCCGGCTGGTCCGGGTCCGGACCGGGGCGGGCGACCGGCACGCCCACGGCCGGACGGTGGCCGTCCTGCGGTTCGCCGACGGGCGGCGCGCGGTGTACAAGCCGCGCCCGCTCGGCGTCCACCGGCACTGGAACCGGCTGCTGCGGCTGCTCGGCGAAACGGCGCCGAACACCGCGCTGCGCACCCTCACCGTCCTGGACCGGGACGCCTACGGCTGGCTGGAGTTCGTCGAGCCGGGGCCCTGCTCGGACCGGCGCGGCGTGGAACGCTTCTACCGGCGGCTCGGCATGCAACTGGCGCTGCTGCACGTGCTCGGCGGCACCGACATCCACTACGAGAACCTGATCGCGGCCGGTGACCAGCCCGTCCTGGTCGACCTGGAGACGCTGTTCCACCCCGACCTCCGGCCGGCCGAGCCGCTCGGCGACGACCCGGCGCGCCGGGTGCTCGCCGACTCGGTGCAGCGGATCTCGCTGCTGCCGTTCCCGATGTTCGGCGAGCACGGCGCACTCGACGTCTCGGGCCTCGGCGGGGACGACGGCGCGCCGCTGCCGATGTCCGTGCCCGGCTGGGCGGACGCCGGCACCGACCGGATGCGGCTGGTGCGCGAGCAGGGCCGGCTGCGGCGCGCCGACAACCGGCCCCGGCTCGACGGGGCGGACGTCGACCCGCAGGAGTACACCGAGGCCCTGGTCGCCGGATTCCGGTCCGGCTACCGGGCGCTCGCCGACGCCGCGCCCCAACTCCTCGCCCCCGGCGGCCCGGTGGAGAGCTTCGCGGCCGACACCGTGCGCGTCGTGGTCCGCCCCACCCGGCGGTACGCGACGCTGCTGGAGGAGTCCACCCACCCCGACGCGCTGCGCGACGGCCTCGACCGCGACCGGCTGCTCGCCCTGCTCTGGCGCGAGTCCGCCGACGACCCGCACCGCCGCCCGCTCGCCGCCTCCGAACACGCCGAACTCTGGCGCGGCGACATCCCGCTGTTCACCGCCACCGTCGCCGACGGACGCCTGCACGCCGACGGCCGCCCCTGCGGCCCGGCCCCCGCCGACAGCGGACTCGACCGGACCCGGCGGCGGATCGCCGCCCTCGACCGCACCGACCTCTACGACCAGGAGTGGATCGTCCGGGCCGCGCTGGCCACCCGCTCCGCCGGACCCGGCGCGGCACCGGCCGCCCCGGCCGGGCGCTCGCGCCCGCCCGTCGCGTCCGACCCCGACCGGCTGCTCGCCGCCGCCTGCGACCTCGCCGACCGCATCCTGGCCCGCGCCCACGGCGACCGGCAGCGCGTCAACTGGCTCACCCTGGAACCGATCACCGACCGCCAGTGGGCCCTGATGCCGCAGGGCGCGGCCCTCGAAGGCGGCTACCTCGGCACCGCGCTGTTCCTCGGCCAGCTCGCCGCCCTCACCGGCACCGCCCGCTATGCCGAGACCGCGCGCCGCGCCGTCCGGGCCCTGCCCCCGCTGCTCGACGCGCTCGCCAAGGACCCCGCCCACCTGGACGCCGTCGGCGCGGGCGGCTTCACCGGACTCGCCGGCATCGCCTACGGGCTGGCCCGGCTGGACGCGCTGCACCTCGACGACACCGGCACACTCGCCGAGGCCGCCCGGGCGGCCGTCCGGCTCACCGCCCGCGCCGCGAACGCCGCACCGCCCGAAGACCCCGACCCCGACGGGCAGTTGCTCTCCGGCGACGCCGGATGCCTGGCCGCCGTACTGGCCGTCCACCGGCTCACCGGCGACCCGGCCGCCGCCGCCGTCGCCGACCACTGCGCCCAGCGGCTCGCCGCCACCCCCGACCCCACCCCCGACGGCGCCGCCTACCGCCGCTGGGCCCTGCACCGCTACGCCGCCACCGGCCGGAGCGTCCCGCTGCCCGAGCCCGCCCCCGCCCGGGCGCTCGGCCCCGGCGCCCGCCTGGCGGCCGCCCGCACCCCCGGGACGGGACTGCCCCCGGCGCCCGCCGGACCGGCCGCCGACCACAGCCTGCTGCACGGCGACAGCGCCACCCTGGAACTCCTGCTCACCGACCACCCCACCCGCGCGGCCACCCGGGCCGCCACCCTGCTCGGCGAGCTCGACCACGCCGGGCCCCGCTGCGCCACTCCCTCCGGCATCCCCACCCCGGCCCTGCTCACCGGCCTCGCCGGCATCGGCCACACGCTGCTGCGCCTCGCCCACCCCGCCGACGTGCCCTGCGTCCTGCTGCTGGAACCACCCCGCAGCTGACCGTCCGCGAGCCGCCGCAACGCTCCCGCACCACCCCTGGTCCGACGCCCGTCGGACGGCACTTGCGTCACGGCAGCCCCACCCGGCCTGCCGATCACCTCACCACCCAGGAGGACCACCATGACCACCGCCACCCTCGTCGCCCCGTGGGAGCTCTCCGAGACCGCTGCCGCCGAGCGGACGCCGCACCCCGCCGGCGAGATCGTCCCGGCCCTGCGCGGAACCGAACTCCCGCGCATGCGGCGGGCGTTGGTGCTGGCCGGCTGGGTCTCGCCGGACCTCGGCACGATCGACATCGGCACCAACGACACGACCACCCCGTCCACTCTCACCTCCCTCTCGTTCACCCAGGACTGACGGGGTGCGAAAAGTCCCCATGGCCCGATGACGGCGCGGGCGGCTAGCCTGCGTGAATGCTCACCTCCTCCCCTTATGTCGTGGGTCGCGCCGAGGAACTGCGGGTCCTGCTCGACGGGTTGATCGACGCCCGTCGGCGGCAGGGGCGCGCGGTGTTCGTCGGCGGCGAAGCCGGTATCGGCAAGACCCGGCTGGTGGCCGACTGCGCCTACCGGGCCGTCGCGGACGGGATGGCGGTGCTGCGGGGCCGGGGCAGCAGTGCCGGGGCGCCGGTGCCGTTCCGGCCGATCGCCGAGGCGCTGCTGTCGCTGTTCCGGGTCAGCGGGCCGCCGCAGGACCCGGCGCTCGCACCGTACCGGTCCGCGCTGGCGGCGCTGGTCCCGGACTGGCGCGGTGAGCAACGCCCCGCCGCACCACCGTCGTTGACGGACATCGCCGAGGCGCTGCTGCGGCTGCTCGGCGCGGTCGGCCGGGAGGACCCGGAGCGGCCGCCGCGCGGCTGCCTGCTGATCGTCGAGGACCTGCACGAGGCGGACGCGGAGACCCTCGCCGTGCTCGACTACGTGATCGACAACCTCGACGGCCTGCCCGTCCTGCTGGTCGCGACACTGCGTCAACACCCGTGCCCCGCACTCGACCTGGCGCTCGACGCGGCCGCCCGCCGGCAGGCCAGACGGCTCGACCTGCACCCGCTGGACGGCGGACAGACCGCCGAACTCGCCGCCGCCTGCCTGTCCGCCGCACCCGGCGCACTGCCCGCCGCCGTGGTCGAACGGGTGGTCCGGGACGCGGGCGGAAACCCGTTCGTGATCGAGGAGTTGCTCAGCGGAATGGTCACCGCGGGGGCGCTGCGCCGCGACCCCGAGCGCGGGTGGGAGGTGTTCGGGGACCTCGGCATCGAGGTACCCACCACCGTGGTGCGCAGCGTCGTGCAGCGGGCGGCCCGGATCGACCCGGCGGGCCGCGAGATGCTCAACGTCGCCGCCGTGCTCGGACGGCGGTTCGCGCTGCCGGTGCTGCAACTGGTCACCGGGCTGGACGACCGCAGCCTGCTGATCCACCTGCGGGCCGGGATCGACGCCCGGCTGCTGTCGCCCAGCGGGCCGGTCGCCGACCGGTACGAGTTCCGGCACGCGCTGGTCGCGGACGCGCTGCTGGCCGACCTGCTGCCCGCCGAACGGGCCGCGATCGCCCGGCGCGCCGCTGGCGAGGTGGAGCGCGCCTACCCCGGACTGCCCGGCGAGTGGCGGCAGTTGGTGGCCGTGCTGCGCCAGTCGGCGGGCGAACCCGAGGCCGCCGCCCGGCTGTTCGCCGAGGCCGCCGAGGAGGCCCGGCAGGGCGGGGCGACCGAGTCCGCCGTCGCCCTGCTGGAACGCGCCCTGGAACTGGTCGGCGGGGACGGCGCCGCCACGGCCGCCGCCAGCGGGATCCGCGAGCAGCTGGCGCACGCCCTCGCCGACAGCGGCCGGTTCGACCAGGCCCGCGAGCTCGCCCGGACGCTCCCGCTGGGCGGCCCGGCCGCGCTCGGCGACGACCGCACCGCCGCCCTGCACCTGCGCCTGGCCCGCGCCGCCGTCACCGCCGGGCGCCTCGCGGACGCCGCCGAACAGGCCGCCCTGGTCCGCACCCTGCTCGGCCCGGCGGCCGGCTCCGAGCGGACCTGCGCACTCGAGGTGGTGGAGGCGCACCTCGCGCTGGCGGGCGTCGACGGCCCCACGGGCGACGGCGAGACCCGGACCGCCGTCGCGGAACGGCTGGCCCGCCGCGCCGCCGAACGGGCCGAGGCCGCCGGACTGCCCGAAGTCGCCTGCCAGGCATGGCAGTTGCTCGCCCTGCTGGAACGCCGGAACGGCTTCGACCGCGCGGACGCCTGCCTGCGGCGGCTGCTCGAGCTGGCCGCCCGGCACCGGCTCCCCGGCTGGCAGGTGGACGCCCAACTGCGGCTCGGCGTCAACGAGTTCATGCAGGTCGGGGAGTCCGTCCAACTGGAACGGGCGCACCGGGCCGCGCTCGACCTGGGCGCGCTCGACCTGGTCCGCTCCGCCGAGGCGACGCTCGCCATGCACGCCGTCCTGCGCGGCGACTACGCCCGGGCCCGCGCACTCACCGACCAGGGCCTGGAGGCCAGCGCCCGGTTGCGCAACGTCGACCACCACCAGTTCCTGCTGCTGACCCGGGCGATGGTCGCCGCCCACCAGGGCCGACGGGCCGAAATGGCCGAGGTGCTGGCCGAGTTCGACCGCTGGGACGGCGCCGAGTCGCTGCAGCTGCCGCTCGCCCACGGCAACTGCCGGGCGGTGTGCGCGCTGTTGGAGGAGGACCGGGCGCTGGCCCTCGCCGAGTTCGACCGGGCCCGCCGCTGGGAGGCCCGGCACCCGTCCGTCTTCTACCTGAACGGCGCGCACGGCCTGCACCCGCTGCTGCGCGCACTGGCCGGCACCGAGACCGCCGAGGAACACGCCCGGACGGCCGCCGACCACGCCGCCGCGCTGGCCTGGAACCGGCAGTTCGAGCGGCTCGCGCGCGCCGTCCACCTGGGCCGCGCCGGGCAGGCGGGCCCGGCCGCCGAGGCGGTCGCGGAGGCCGCGCGGGCGGCCCGCCCGTTCGAGATGGCCCGCCACCTGGGCCTGCGGCTGGTCGCGGAGGCCGCGCTCGCCGACGGCTGGGGCGAGCCGGTGGCGTGGCTGCGCAGCGCCGAGGAGTACTTCCACCGCGCCGGCGTACCGGCCGTCGGCGCCGCCTGCCGCCGCCTGCTGCGCGAGGCCGGGGCGAGCGTCCCGCAGCGGCGCACCGGCACCGAACAGGTCCCGGAGCAGCTGCGCGGGCTGCGGGTGACGGTGCGCGAGTACGAGGTGGTGCTGCTGGTCGCGCAGCGGCTCGGCAACCAGGAGATCGCCGCCCGCCTGAGCATCTCGCCGCGCACGGTGGAGAAGCACGTCGCCAGCCTGCTGGAGAAGGCCGGCCGCCCGAACCGGGCGGCCCTGGCGGACTGGGCGGCCGGCGTCACCGCCCCGTGATCAGAGCTCCGCCGGGCGCCCGATCGAGCAGACCAGTTCGCCGTCCTGCGCGTCCGCGACGATGGTGTCGCCGGGCTGGAGGTCGCCGGAGAGCAGCATGGTGGCGAGCCGGTTGTCCAGCTGGGTCTGGATGGTGCGGCGCAGCGGCCGGGCGCCGAACTCGGGCTGGTGGCCGCGGTCGACCAGCCACCGCTTCGCCGCCTCGGTGACGTCGAGTTCGAGGCCCTGGGCCCGCACCCGCCGTTCGGAGTTGGCGAGCATCAGGTCGACGATCCGCAGCAGGTCGTACTCGCCGAGCGCGTCGAAGACGATGATGTCGTCGATCCGGTTGAGGAACTCGGGCAGGAAGCGGGCGCGGAGTTCGGCCATCAGCCGGTCGCGGATCTCCTCGGTCTCGCCGCGGTGGGAGAGGATCAGCTGCGAGCCGATGTTGGAGGTCATGATGACCACGGTGTTGCGGAAGTCGACGGTGCGGCCCTGGGCGTCCGTCAGCCGCCCGTCGTCGAGGACCTGGAGCAGCGCGTTGAACACGTCGGGGTGGGCCTTCTCCACCTCGTCGAACAGCAGCACGCTGTACGGGCGGCGGCGGACGGCCTCGGTGAGCTGCCCGGCCTCCTCGTAGCCGACGTAGCCGGGCGGGGCGCCGACCAGGCGGGAGACGGTGTGCTTCTCCTGGAACTCGCTCATGTCGAAGCGCACCAGCCGGTCCTCGTCCCCGAAGATCAACTCGGCCAGGGCCTTGGCGAGTTCGGTCTTGCCGACGCCGGTCGGGCCGAGGAACAGGAACGAGCCGACCGGCCGGTTCGGGTCGGCCATGCCGGCCCGGCTGCGGCGGACCGCCTCGGAGACCGCGACCACCGCCCTGTCCTGGCCGATCACCCGGTTGTGGAGTTCGTCCTCCAGCTTGAGCAGCCGGGCCTTCTCGTCCTCGGTGAGCTGGGAGACCGGGATGCCGGTCTGCCGGGACAGCACGTCGGCGATGTCGTCCACGGTGACGGAGACGACGCCCTCGCGGCGCTCCTCGATCTCGGCGTTCTGCGACTCCAGGTCGGCGATCCGGGTCTTGAGTTCGGAGGCGCGGGTGAAGTCCTCGGCGGCGACCGCCTCGTCCTTCTCCCGGCGCAGCTTGGCGAGTTCGTCCTCCCGGCCGATCACCTCGGTGGAGCGGCCCAGGCCGCGCAGCCGGACCCGGGCGCCGGCCTGGTCCATCAGGTCGATCGCCTTGTCGGGCAGGAAGCGGTCGGAGACGTACCGGTCGGACAGGTCGGCGGCGGCGCGCAGCGCCTCGTCGGTGAAACGCACCTGGTGGTGGGCCTCGTACGAGTCGCGCAGGCCCTCCAGGATCTGCACGGTCTCCTCGACGGACGGCTCCGGGATCAGCACCGGCTGGAAGCGGCGCTCCAGGGCCGCGTCCTTCTCGATGTGCTTGCGGTACTCGTCGATGGTGGTGGCGCCGATGACGTGCAGCTCGCCGCGGGCCAGGGCCGGCTTGAGCATGTTGCCGGCGTCCATCGCGCTCTCGCCGCCGGCGCCCGCGCCGACCACGGTGTGCAGTTCGTCGATGAACAGGATGGTCGAGTCGGCGGCCTCGCGGACCTCGTCGATGACGTTCTTCAGCCGCTCCTCGAACTCGCCGCGGTACTTGGCGCCCGCCACCAGCCCGGACAGGTCCAGGGCGACCACCCGGCGGTCCTTCAGCGTGGCCGGGACGTCCCCGGCGATCACCCGCTGGGCGAGGCCCTCGACGATGGCGGTCTTGCCGACGCCGGGCTCGCCGATCAGCACCGGGTTGTTCTTGGAACGGCGGGACAGGATCTCGATGGTCTGCTCGATCTCCTCGGCCCGGCCGACCACCGGGTCCAGCTTGCCCAGCTTGGCGTCCTCGGTCAGGTCGCGGCCGTACTCGTCCAGGGTCGGGGTCTTGCTGTCCTCCTTCGCCGGGACGCCGCGCTCGCCGCGGGCCGCCGCCGCCTCGGCCCCGCGCCGCATCCGGGAGGCGTCGGCGCCGTGCGCGGCCAGCAGGCGGCCGGCCCCCGAGTCCGGGTCGTCCAGCAGGGCGGCCAGGATGTGCTCCGGCCCGATGTACGAGACGCCGGCGGCCTGCGAACGGGCGTGCGCCCCGATCAGCACCCGCTTGGCGGCGGGCGTCAGGCCCGGCTCCACGGACGGGTCGGCCTCGCCGGCCGGCAGCGTGCGGTCGATGGTCTCGGCGAGCGCGTCCGGGTCCGCGCCGGCCTGCGCGAGCAGCGAACGGGCCGGGTCCGTCAGGGTGGCCGCCCACAGCAGGTGCGGGGTGTCGAGGTCGGCGCTGCCGTCCTCCTGGGCGCGCAGTTCCGCGCGGCCGATCAAGTCCCGGGCGGACTGGGTGAGCAGCCGCCCGATCGGCACCCGCTGCACTGCGGGCGGGGAAGCAGCCGGGTTCAGGCCGAAGAAGCGATTCAGCAGTTCGGAGAAGGCGTCGTTGGAGCCGAGCGAGCCGAAGCCGGGCATGGTCATCGAGGGCACTCCATGGGCGGACGGGCAGCAGTCTCCAGAACTATGTCAATCCGTGCTATATGCCGCAAAGCGGTGCGATCCGGACAGGTGCGACTGCCCGGGACTCGCCCGCTCCCAGGAAGCTTCCAGGAATTTGGGACAGGCATTACCGGAGCATGGGACGCTGATGACCCGAACTCCGACGGGCACCCCGGGCCGACCGTCCGGGGTGCCCGTGCGTGCACCGGCCGAGGGGGAAGCCATGCCGACCACGGATCGCGCCACCCGGCGCCGTGGGATCGACGCACTCCTGCGACACTCCCCGCTCCAACCCGTCTTCCGCGCCCGCGCCGCCCACCGCCTCGCCGTCCTCGCCTACCACGGCATCGACGACCCCGCCGCGTTCCGCGCCCAGATGGAACGCCTGGCCTCCACCGCCCACCCCGTCAGCCCCGAACAGGTCGCCCGCGCCGCCGAACACCGCCGCCCACTCCCGCCCCGCAGCGTGCTCGTCACCTTCGACGACGGCGAGCCCACCGTCCTCACCCACGCCCTGCCGGTCCTCGCCCGGCTGCGCATCCCCGCCGCCGCGTACGTCATCACCGACCTGATCGACACCGACCGCCCCTACTGGTGGACCGAAGCCGCCCAGCTGATCCGGCGCGGCGGCCACACCCGCACACTGCACGGACTCGACTCGGGCGCCGCCGTCCACCACCTGAAGACCGTCCCCGACGCCGAACGCCTGCGCGCCCTCGCCGAGTTGCGCGCCACCGCGAAGCGACAGGCGCCCCCGCAGCGGCAGTTGACCGCGGCCGAGCTCCTCGCGCTGGTGGCCGGCGGTCTGACGGTCGGCAACCACACCGCCTCGCACCCCTGTCTGGACCACTGCTCCGACACCCAGCTGGACGCTCAACTCGTCCGCGCCCACGGCCGGTTGACCGAATGGCTCGGCCACCCGCCGACCACCTTCGCCTACCCCAACGGCAACCACGACCCGCGCGCCGAGACCGTGCTGCGCACCCTCGGCTACCGCACCGCGTTCCTCTTCGACCACCGCCACACCGCACTCGCCCCCGCCGAACGGCTGCGGATCAGCCGCCTGCGCGTCAACTCCCACACCGGCCGCGACCGCTTCGACACCATCCTGTCCGGCCTCCACCCGGCCGTGCACCGCCTGCGCGGCGGGCGGTGAGAAGGTGGGTGCTCCGGAGGGGCCGACCGGCGGGTGGATACGGGACAAGTCGCCTGCGGGCCGACCGACCGGCGGGTGGATACGGGACAACTCGCCTGCGGGCCGACCGACCGGCGGGTGGATACGGGACAACTCGCCTGCGGGCCGGAGGCGTTGCGCACCCGGGCCCGCCGGCCGGCTGCGGGTCGACGCGCGATTGGTTCGGGATCGCCCCGACACCGTTCCGCCCGGGCCGCGTCGCCTGCGTGACGGCGACCGAAGAGAGGGGGCCACGTCGTGAAGGACGCGCCGGAGATCTTGCGCACACCCGAGCTGGACGGCGAACTCGTCCGTGACTGGCGGCAGTTGATCGCCGACGACCCGGACGGCTCGTGGTTCGCCGGGCCGGACTGGGTGCTCGCCTGGTGGCGCACCCTCGGGGCCGGGCAGCGCGGCGAGATCGCCGTGTGGCGCGGAGCGGACGGGCGCGCCGAGGCGGTGGTGCCGCTGGCCGTCACCCGGCAGCGGCCGCACCACCGGGTGCCGCTCGCGCTGCCGGTGCTCACCCTGCTCGGCGCCGGGCCCGGCGCCGCCGACCACTGCGGGCCCGCCGTCCGCCCGCACCGGCGGGGCGAGGTCGCCGCCTGGCTCGCCGCCCGTGCCCGCCGCCGCACCCTGTGGCTGCCCGCGCTGGACCCGGCCCACCACGACCTGCTGCCGCCCGGCGCCCGCCCCGTTACCCGCAGCGCCTGCCCGCGACTCGACCTCACCGCCGGACCGGACCGGCTCGGCTCGCGCGACTTCCGCGCCGCCAACCGCCGCGCCCACCGCCGCCTGGCCGCCGCCGGCGTCACCTTCCACTGGGCGCCGCCCACCGCCGCCCCGCCCGCCGTACTGGACGAACTGCTGCGCCTGCACCGCCTGCGCCGCCAGGCCGCCGCCGGCGGGGTCAGCAGCTTCGACGCCGGCCGGCTCCCGCTGCACCGGGCGCTGCTGGAGACCGCCCGGCCCGGCTGCGGACCTGCCTTCCAACTCGCGTACTGCGAAGGCGAGTTGATCGGCGTGCTGTACGGCTTCTGGTGGGCCGACCGGTTCGCCTACTACCAGATCGGCTGGGACCAGCGGTGGGCCGCCGAATCGCTGGGCACCGCCCTGATCGACGCGGCGGTGCGCAACTGCGCGGCGGACGGCGTGCGGGTCTTCGACTTCCTGCGTGGCGACGAGCCGTACAAGTACCGGTTCGGCGCGCAGGACCGCACCGACACCGGGTGGCTGCTGCCGCGAGGCGCCGGCGGGGCGCTGCTCGGCGTCAAGTACCGCCTGCTCAGCCCTCGATGACGCCGTCCACGTACACCCACTCGCCCTGGTGGCGGACGAACCGGCTGTTCTCCTGCATCGAACCGGCCCGCCCGCGCTCGCGGTAGTGGGCCCGGAACTCGACCGTGCCGTCCTGGTGGAACGGCCCGCCGTCGGTGGCGCCCAGGATCTCCAGCCGCTCCCAGCGCAGCGACGGATCGAAGTCGACGGACGCCGGCCGGGTGTCCGGGTGCCAGGAGCGCAGCAGGTACGGCTCGTCCCGCACCGCGAACGCACTGAACCGCGACCGCATCAACTGCTCGGCACTGCTCGCGGCCGCCTCCCCGCGATGCAGCCGCCCGCAGCAGTCGGCGTACGCGGCGCCCTGCCCGCACGGGCAGGCGGTCGGAGCGGCGGGGGCGGCGGAGGGGGTGCGTCGGCGGGCCATGACCACCATTATCGCCGCCGCCGAGGCCGGCTCCCGCCGTCGCGAGGACGGCCCGGCGGCGGGCCCCCGAGAGGTGGTCCTCGCCGGTGGCCGCGCGTCCGCGACGTCACCCGCCCGGCCGCCGGCGCCGCCGCCGCTGGGCATGTCGAGGGCCCGGGGCGGACGAAGGTGAAGTCCATCGGCCGGGGGAAGGCGACCATCCACTTGCTTGCTCACCGACCCGCCCGCCTGCGTCGCCCGCCTGCGTCGCCCGCCTGCGTCGGTCGCCGGCGGTGTGGCGCGGTCAGACGCCGGTGGGCGCCTCGGAGGCGGGGACGCTCGGGGGAAACCCGCACGCGTCGATCAGGTCGAAGACCAGCTCCTCGACGAACGGATCCGCCCGCTTGGCCAGGACCTCCGCGAGCGCGACCGGGTCGGCGGCGAAGCCGGCCTCGGCGGCCCACCGGGTGATCTGCTCGGCGGCGCCGGGCTCCGGCTGGGGGATCCCGTACTCGGCCGCCATGACGGGGTCGAGCATGGTCGACCACCGCGCCCCGGACGGCGCCAGGCCGACGACCTCGCACACGTCGCTGTCCATGACGTTCGCGAGCAGGACCGGGGCGCCGGAGGTGTCGACGAGCTGCCGGAACGGCCGAAGTGAGTTGTCCCGGAGGCCGTGGAGGATCTGCAAGGTCTGCCAGCCGCCGGGGCGCGGCCAGCAGTCGGTCACGCAATCCGCGTGGCCCTCCGCGCAACCGGCTGCGAACACGGCAAGCTCGCGAAGCGGCCGGTCGCTGCGTGCCAGGACGAACTCTCCGGTGAAACCCATGTCTCCTCCTTGATCGATTCCTTGATCGATGCGCGGAGGCTAGGTGCTCGCAGTGACAGCCCGGCGCGCTGCGGCCGCGCTGCCACGCGGACGGGTGTGCCGGGCGGGCGTGGGGTGGGCCCTGCGGGGCAGGATGGGCGGGTCCGCGTCCGGACTGTGCGGACGGCGACCGGTCGGCGAAGGGGAATGCGATGAGCGACCACCACCACAACGTGCTGCTGCTCGGCTTCACCGACCAGGGGGTGGCCCGGCGGGCGTACGAGGATGCGATGCACCTGCCGGGGCTGCGGCAGCTCGCGGTGCTGGAGCGCAGTGCCGAGGGGATCGTCGACATTCCGGAGAGCCACATCCGCGGCGCCGGTGTGCCGACCGTCGGCTCGGGGCTGGTGGGCGGGCTGGTCGGGCTGCTCGGCGGGCCGATCGGGGTGCTGCTGGGCTTCGCGGCGGGGGCGGCGATCGGCAACGCGGCCGAGCAGACCGAGATGACCGACGGCGGCGCGGGCCTGATCGTGCTGTCGTCGCGGGTGGAGAGCGGGCGGGCGCTGCTGGTGGCCGACCTGGTGGAGCACGACAGCGCACCCGCCGACGAACTGGCCGCGAAGTACGGGGCCTCGGTGGAGCGGATCACCGCGGAGGAGTTCGCCGAGCAGGTGCGGGTCGCGAAGGAGAGCGCCAGCTGAGATCGGTCAGAAGTAGGGGCGGTAGCCGTCGCGGAGCTTGTCCAGGTCGCGCCGGTCGCGCTTGGTGGGGCGGCCGGTGCCGCGGTCGCGGAGGCCGATCTCGGCGGGGCGTTCGGTGCGGGGCGGCGGCGGGGGGCTGTGGTCGACGTAGCAGGTCTCGGCGACGGGGGCGCCGACCCGTTTGGCGATCGGCCGGACCACCTGGACGATCCGTTCCCGGCCCTCGACCCGCACGCGGACGTCGTCGCCCGCCTTGACGTGCTGCGCGGGCTTCGCGGTGGCCCCGTTCACCTTGACGTGCCCGGCCCGGCAGGCCGCGCCCGCCGCCGAGCGGGTCTTGATCAGCCGGATCGCCCAGATCCAGCTGTCGATCCGTACGCTCGCCTCGTCCGTACTCATGGGCCCGAGCCTAGCGCCGCGCGGTCCCCGCCATGGTTTCTGCAACTAGTTGCAGAGTTGGCCGGGCGCCCCCTACCGTTGGGTAACAAATCCGGACCGGAGGCGTCGATGACTGCTGCGTACCCCCACCTGCTGGCCCCGCTCGACCTGGGCTTCACCACGCTGCGGAACCGGGTGGTGATGGGTTCCATGCACGTCGGCCTGGAGGAGGCCGCGAACGGCTTCGAGCGGATGGCGGCGTTCTACGCGGAGCGCGCCCGCGGCGGCGTCGGCCTGATCGTCACCGGCGGCATCGCGCCCAACGAGGCCGGGCGGCCGTGGGGCGGCGGCGCCAAGCTCACCACCGAGCAGGAGGCCGCCGAACACCGCGTGGTCACCGACGCCGTCCACGCCGAGGGCGGCAAGATCGCCCTGCAGATCCTGCACTTCGGTCGGTACGCCTACCACGAGGACCTGGTCGCCCCGTCCGCCCTGCAGGCCCCGATCAGCCCGTTCGTCCCGCACGAGCTGACCGAGGAGCAGATCGAGCAGACCATCGAGGACTTCGCGCGCTGCGCCGAACTCGCCCGCTCCGCCGGGTACGACGGCGTGGAGATCATGGGCTCCGAGGGCTACCTGATCAACGAGTTCATCGCCCGGCAGACGAATCACCGCACCGACGGCTGGGGCGGCTCGTACGAGAACCGGATGCGCTTCCCGATCGAGATCGTCCGCCGGGTGCGCGAGCGGGTCGGCGCGGACTTCATCCTCGTCTACCGGCTCTCCATGCTCGACCTGGTCCCCGGCGGCTCCACCTTCGACGAGGTGGTGCGCCTCGCCGGGGAGATCGAGGCGGCCGGCGCCACCATCATCAACACCGGCATCGGCTGGCACGAGGCCCGCATCCCGACCATCGCCACCTCGGTGCCGCGCGGCGCGTTCGCCTGGGTCACCAAGAAGCTGATGGGCAAGGTCGGCATCCCGCTGGTCACCACCAACCGCATCAACACCCCGGAACTCGCCGAGGAGTTGCTCGCCACCGGCCACGCCGACCTGGTCTCGCTGGCCCGCCCGATGCTCGCCGACGCCGCCTTCGTCAACAAGGCCGCCGCCGGAACCCCCGAGGCCATCAACACCTGCATCGGCTGCAACCAGGCCTGCCTGGACCACACCTTCAGCGCGAAGATCACCTCCTGCCTGGTCAACCCGCGCGCCTGCCACGAGACCGAACTCGTCCTCGCCCCCACGCAGTTGCGCAAGCGCATCGCCGTGGTCGGCGCCGGCCCCGCCGGCCTCGCGTTCGCCGTCTCCGCCGCCGACCGGGGCCACCACGTCACCCTGTTCGACGCCGCGAGTGAGATCGGCGGACAGCTGAACGTCGCCCGCCGCGTCCCCGGCAAGCAGGAGTTCGACGAGACGCTGCGCTACTACCGGTACGAACTCGCCCGCACCGGCGTCGAGTTGCGCCTCGGTGCGATGGCCGACGCGGACGCCCTGACCGGCTGGGACGAGGTCGTGCTCGCCACCGGTGTCACCCCGCGCACCCCCGAGATCGACGGCATCGACCACCCCAGCGTGCTCGGCTACCTCGACGTGCTGCGCGACGGCGCCAAGGTCGGCGACCGCGTCGCCGTGATCGGCGCCGGCGGCATCGGCTTCGACGTCGCCGAATACCTCACCGACCCGGGCACCGATTCCGACTTCCTCGCCAAGTGGGGCGTTGACGCCGACCACACCACCCCCGGCGGCCTCGCCACCCCCGCCCGCCCCGCCGTCCCGCGCAGCGTCCACCTGCTCCAGCGCAAGACCGGCAAGGTCGGCGCCGGCCTCGGCAAGACCACCGGCTGGATCCACCGCACCGAACTGCGCCACCGCGGCGTCGTCATGGTCCCCGGCGTCGAATACCGCCGCATCGACGACGCCGGCCTGCACGTGACCGTCGACGGCACCGAACAGACCCTCCCCGTCGACACCATCGTCCTCTGCGCCGGCCAGGAACCCCGCCGCGACCTCCTCGACGCCCTCCGCGAGCGCGGCATCACGCCCCACCTGATCGGCGGCGCCGACCTCGCCACCGAACTCGACGCCAAGCGCGCCATCGACCAGGGCACCCGCCTGGCGGCGGCGCTCTGAGCCGACGTCAGCTGGAGTGAGCGAGTGGGCCGGGACGCGACGGCGTTCCGGCCCACCGGGCGTTCCTGGGCCGTGGTTCGGGCGGTGGTTCGGCGTGCAGGGCGGTCAGCGGGCCGGGTCGTCGGCCGGGCGTTCGAGGATCAGGCGGCCGGCGCGGTCGAGGACTTCGGTGCGGGTGCGGCCGGGGTGATCGGCGGCGAGGAAGTGGTTGCCGATGGCGAGGCAGAAGGCGAGCAGGCTACGGGCCTCGACCTCGTCAGGGTCGGTGCAGACAGTGCCGATGGCCTCGCGCAGTAGGTCCATGCGCCTGTTGTCCACGCGGCGCAGGCGTTCGGCAACGGCCTGATCGCGGCGGGCCCAGTCGCGGACGGCCAGGTCAATGGGGCGCAGGCGGTCGGAGAAGGTGAGCTTCCCGGCGAGGCGGGCCCTGGCGCGGGTGTCCGCGTCCTCGTGCCCGATCTGTTCGAGGACGTCGTCGGTGGCCTCGCGTTCCCAGGTGTCCAGCATCTCGGTCAGCAGGGCGTCGCGGTCGGCGAAGTAGCCGTAGAACCCGCCCTTGGTCACGCCGAGGGACTTGGCCAGGGCCTCGACGCGCACGGCGTCCACGCCGCCCGAGGCCAGGGTCTGCAGGCCGGTCTCGACCCATTTCTCGCGCGGTGTGCGCAGTGCGCCCATGGTGTGATCCACCTCATGATCTCCGCCGTTGTGCGGTGGCGTACAACGGGTCTAGCTTCGTTGTACGCCATCGTACAATCCGGGGAGGGCATCACCATGTCGTTCGGTTTCGTCGCCTACCACTACCCGAAGTCCGAGTACGTCGAGGAGTTCGTCGACCGCTGCCACCGGGTCTGCGAGGTGCTGACCCGGCAGCAGGGATTCCTTCGGGCCGAGGTCTGGGTCACCCCCGAGGGCGACGCCGTCGTCACCACCGGCGCGTTCGAGTCCCCGCAGGCGTTCCAGGGCGCGTTCGCCGCCGTGGGCCGTGAGTGCCCCGAGGTGGTCGTGTTCGACGAGCGCGAGCTCAAGCCCCGCCAGGTCCACACCCTGCTGTCGCGTCAGCAGTAGCTGAGCGGGCGGCCCTGCTGGAGGCAGTACTGGGCCGCCCGCAGGTACATCGCGGTGTAGAGCGCGGCGGGGAGGTCCTGCGTCCAGCGGCCGGTCCGGCCGATGAGGGTGTGCGGGGCTTCCTCGAAGTCCAGGAACCAGCTGGTCAGTTGCATGGTGCGGGAGCCGTTGCGCGGGAGGTCTGCGGGCAGCCTCAGCGTTGCCGCCAGTCGCTCCGCGAGCGACAGCACGCGGTGGGCCGAGGCGACCATCGTCCGGTCGCTGTAGGTCGACAGGATCGGCAGCTCGATCACCCCGTCGAACGGGGTGCCGGCGCCGGTTGGCGATCTGCAGCCAGGAACCGAGCTGGGCGTTGAAGTCGTCCGGGCCGGTGAACGTCCTCCCGGGCAGGAAACTGGTCTCCAGGTAGCCGTTCGCGCGCTCCACCAGTCCCTTGGCCTCGGGGTCGCGAGGCCGGCAGAAATGCACCTTGACCGCGAGCAGGCCCGCGAACGCCGCGAACTCGGAGGTGGGCCTGCCCCTGCCGACACCCGGCTCGTTGTCCCGGACCAGCGTTCTGGGGACAGCGCCCCAGTCGTCGGCGAGCAGGCGCCAGTGGCCGTCGATCAGGTCGCCGCTCTGCCGGGAGGGCGGCATCCGGGCGGTGATCACCCGCGAGTAGCCGGACACGATGACCAGCACCGGCGGGCGCCCGCTTTGCCCGAAGCCCAGCGGGATGTCCACCGGCGGGAACCACAGATCGCACTGCGCGAGCTCACCGGGCAGGTAGACGGTCCTGGAGACCGGGTCGACGGGGAGGTGTGCGGGCCGCGGCTCGCGCACCCGTTCGCGCAGGATCGTCAGCCCGCGCTCCCATCCGATCCGCTCCGCGATCACCGTGACCGGCATCGTTGGAGTCCGCTTCAGCAGTTCCCGGACCGCCGGCTCGACCGCGTCCACCGCCGAGCCCTTCAACGGCCGCCGGTACTTCGGCGGCCGGTCCGAGGCCGGCGCCCGCGACACCGTCCCGCGAGAGATCCCCAGCCGTCGGGCCACAGCCCTGGCCGACAACCCCTCCGCCCGGTGCAACCGGCGAATCTCGGCCCAGTCCTCCGCACGGATCACCCTCTCTTCCTCCTGACCTCCGAGCACCGAAGTCAGGATGATCAAGAGATCGCCGAGCGGCCCGCATTTGATCCGCCGTCCGTGGCCCTCATTTCACCCGTTGCCGACACACAGAAACGCTCGCCAACCTGGAAGACCACTTGTGGTCGGGCACCGCCGACAAGTCGAGCGACCGATGCCCCTACCTCGCACGGGCTGATCCACGAAACGTGCTTGGTCTGCATTGGCTTGGCGGACCGGACCTGCTCGGCCGCCACTCGAACACGAACGGGGACCTCAGCCTGCGGCGTACGCCGCAGTGCTGGACAGTCGCCGCACCTGCATGGCTTCAACGAGTCGCGCGTACACGGGCTCGTCGCCGAAGAGGTCGGGTTCTGGGGTGAGTCGCACCCCAGTCACCTTCTCAACCTCCAGGGCCAGCCTCTCAGCACCAGCCGCGAATGCGGCGGACGTGGCACCGCTCTCGGTGACCAGCGTGTAGTGCCTGCTGGAAAGCCTGACGGCATCGGCAACCCTCTGGCCAAGGGAGAAGCCAGCCTCCTTGATCAGCCAGCTCGCGCTTACCCGGATGGAACCGTCCGGGAAGCTATTGACCGGGGCGTGCCGGGCGCGCAGGCGCTGCGCGAGATCCGCGTCGATGGCCGGGCTGAGGAAGACGCTGCCGGCCGAGCGGTCATCCGGGTCTCCGGGAGTCAGCACCATGCCTTTGCTCCGTCGCACCGCGAGGACTGCGGCGGCGGCTTCGGCAAGCGGGACGCGCTGGCCCTTCGCGATGCCCAGCCGTTCGGCGACCATGCCGTAGGTAATCGGGGTGCTCAGCCGCGAGCGGTGAAGTCGGAACACCGCGCGCAGCAGGGTCCAGCGGGTGGACCGCTTGAAGATGCTGGTCCGGTGCCCGAGACCGCAGGCTGCGGCGGAGAGTCTGACCAGTCGGTCAGTCTCCCAGTCCCATGCCTCGACCCGGACGAGCGTGTCGGTGACTTCTTGTCCGTACGCACCGACGTTCTGCACCGGAGTGGCCCCGACCGTGCCGGGAATGCCGATGAGCGTTTCCATGCCGGTGAGGCCCTCCGCGATGGTCAGCTCCACCAGATCCTGGAGTTGGTGTCCTGCCTCCACGGTGGCGAGGACGCTCTGACCGTCAGGTTCCGGACGCAGGTCAACCCCCTGAGTTGCCATCCGGAGAACCACCCCCGGGCACCCGGAGTCCGCCACCAGGACGTTGCTGCCACCACCCAGAACCAGTGGGCGGATCCCGAGCCGGCGGATCTGGTCGATAACTGCGGATACATGGTCCAGCTCCGTCACCTCGAGGAGGGACTCGGCGGCCCCACCGACCCCGAGGGTCGTCAAGGGGGCCAGGGGGACCTGGGAGCGGACGTGCACGTGATCTCCTTAGTACGGATCGAGCCGAGCCTGCGCGGACAGGATGTCCTCCACCCTGCCGCAGACCTCGCGAGCCACCGAGGTGTCCCTCGCGCCGAAGCCCGTGTGCAGAACGCGAAGCCGGGCACGGGCTCGTTGCGAGTCAAGGTGCGCGCTCAGATCCATTGCGCTGTGCGCCGCCGCAGCGGCCCCCTCGACGTCCTCACGAGCGAGCCGGGCCTCGGCGAGCGAAGCGTTGTGCAACAGACGATTGCGGGGCTGCTCCTGGCCGAACAGCTCCAGTCCGCGCACAAGGTTCTCTTCTGCCTGGGTTGGTCTGCCGAGCTCGAGCCACGCCCGCCCCGCGTCAGCGGCCAGCACCGCTGGCGTAACCCAGTAGGACCAATGCGGGTCTGTTGCTCCATCGATGGCCGATCCGAAGGCGGCAGCCTCCTCCAGTGCACGCTCGCACCCCGCTACGTCGCCGAGCTTCGCGTGCGCCCTGGCCTGACGGGTGGCAAGCAGTGCTTGGACAGCTCCGCTCTCGTGGCCGGCGGCTCCCTTTCGAGCCACCTTGACCAGCCGCAGTGCGTCATCGTCGGCACCGTGCCACGCGGCCTGGTAGCTCAGGCAGGAGACGATGTTCGCGCCGAGCATGCGGTCGCCGGCAGTGTGCGCGGCTCGCAGCCCGGTGAGGAAATAGCGCTGAGCGAGAGCGACGCGGTCGAGGTCGGTGGCCACCCAACCTGCGAGCTGAGCGAGTTCGGCGAACGCTTCGTGGAGGCGCACGCCGGTTTGGTTGTCGTAGGCGCCGCTACGAACCAAGGTTGCGGCCCAGTGGAGGTCCTGGGCGACCCAGTCGAGGACGAGCGGGCCGCCTTGGATGTCATCGAGTCGGCGAAGTTGGGCAATGCGGTCGATCAGGACGTCCACGGCAGCGGGGCCGACTTCCAGGCCGATCGAACGCGCTTGCAGCTCCTCGTTGGGGGCCGTCAGCCAGTCGACCGCAGGCCCGATCAACGATTGCCCGGCCACTGGCAGCAGCGCAGGTGCGCTTTGCTTGGCTGCTCCACCATCGGTCAGCAGAGTCGAGCAGTGCCGCGTACCGGTCTGGGTCCACGGCAGATCCAGGCCGTCGTCGGCGGACAGCAGGACCCCAGTGGCCGTGAACTTGGCGGGCCACAGGGCCTCCGCACCCACTGGTTCGCTGAGCCGGCTGGACAGGATCTCGGCGACCACCTGGGGCAGCCGTCCTCTCGGGCAGGATCCTCGCAGCCATCCGTACGGCGCTTTACTGCTGATGGTGCCGGGTCCGCACAATCGGTTGATCTCCCGGGCGAGGCGTTCCGGCGACCAGTCCAGCTGCTCCAGGCACCTGCCAAGCAACGATGCCTCCACCATTGCGGTCTACCACCCGCCTTCCCTCGCCTGGACCGCTACTCGGCCCCGTCCTTGCGCTTCAGCGTGGCACGGGCAAAGCACCGGATCCCGCTGGATCCGGAAAGCTGACCATTCTTACCTTCTCGCAGACCACCCTGACCGTCGCTTCATCTTCTCTCAGGGCGTTTAGCGCAGTGAAGTTGATGCATCGCCAGGCGATCACAGGCGGCTCCCTCATGCCTTCGGAGTCCCGATCGGCCTGCTCACAACCAGGCATTCGGTCGGACAGTCCACTGTTTGAAACGCCATTGACTCTCACAGGAGGGCACGGTGCGCACGATGACCAGCAAGCCAGCCAAGACCGCCGATGCGCTCTCCTGGCACGAGAGCTTTCGCGCCGTACCGGACACCGTCCCCGATGTACGCGCTCGAGTCCGTTGCGAGGTACGCAAGTGGGGCTACTCGGACGTCGTCGTGGATGATGCCGAACGGGTTGTGGCGGAGCTGGCCAGCAACGCGGTTATCCATGGGTGCAACGGAGCTGACGGCCAGTTCGATTTCTTCCTGGCCGCCCGAGCGGACGGGTTGGAGGTCGCGGTCGGTGATCCGAGTTCGCATCTTCCTACTCGCGTCGAGACTGCCGAGGACGACGATCACGGACGGGGCCTCATCCTGGTTCATGCGCTCAGCGTTCAGTGGAAGGCTGTTGTCGGTCCCGGTGGAGGAAAGCGAATCTGGGCACTTATCGCAGCCGAGTCGCTGCCAGGAGTCCCACACTCCGCGCAGATCGGTCCCGGGATCGAGGTGATCTCGTGCTGATCAGCGCGATGGATTCACGAGCCACCGCCGTGCAGGGTGCAAGCTTTTGGTGTAGCAGCGTGGCGGTGAGCGTGCGGAGCTTCCCGGTAGGCGCTGCCCTTGTCGAATCGGTGGACGACGCAATCTCTTGGATCCGCAGACGACTTGACGAGATCGCATTCCAGCTGGATCCCCCCGCCGTCCGGATCGTGCGCGCGTGGCTGAACGACCAGCAGCGGTACATCGAGGCTCTCGCCCTTCTCTCGCAGGGATCTGGCTTCGCCATGGAACTGCGCCAGGACGGCGTGACGTACAGCGTCGGCGCTGATCCGTCCGCCCCGCCGTAGTCCGCGCGAGGTCATCGAAGCTACATCGTCCGCGACTTGATGATCTCTACCGTCGCCACACAGCCCTGGACAAACGGCAACCAGCCGCAACAAGCGGCACACCCGCCCCATCGTCTCCTGGTGATGCGGGGCGCACTCAGTGCCCCGGCGCCAGGCCCCTCAAAGGGAACAGCACAGGAGGAACAGCAATGGCTCAGCAGATCCAGACGGCTCCGGCCGCAGACGAGTTCGACCTCGACGTCACGGCGATCGAGCAGAGCGACGTGGCCAGCCTGCAGGTGCTCACGGATGACGGCTGCGGCAGCACGTGCGGCGCCTGCACAACCGGCGTCCACTGACCCGCCCGGTAGCACCGCAACGGTCGGGGGGGGCCGGGCGTTGCCCGCGCCCCCCCCCCCGCCCCCGGGCAATAGTTCGGAACCCCGGGTGGACGGGGGCGGCACCCCCCCCACCCCGCCCCCCGGGCGGGCCCGGGTGGGGCC
>NZ_JBIALQ010000001.1:775233-823148 GCF_042873545.1 Kitasatospora sp. NPDC004615 | reverse complement strand
ACGTGGGGGGGGGGGGGGGGGGGGCGCCCGGGGGGCGCCCCCCCCCCCCGCGCCCCCCCCCCCCCCCGCCCCGCCCCGGGGGGGGGGGGGGGCCGGGCGCCCCCCCCCCCCCCCCCCCGGCCGGCCCTGTTCCATTCGTCCGAACCGGAGGTACTCGTGCGCTCTCCCGCCAGCTACCAGGCAGCTGGGACGGCCCTTGTGCGCGCCGTCGCCCGCCCCGACCTGGCGCCGCCGGTCTGGCCTGAGCTGACCGCCACCGGGCCAGATCACCTGCCAATGTGGACGCGATGGCTGCGCACTGTCTGGTCCGACGAGCAACTCGCCGAGGCGCTCGGGCAGGCCAGCGCGGCTCTCGCCCGCCGGGTTGAGGCGCTGTGCTCCGCTGCCGCTCCGGACGCGCGGGACACACGGCGAGCTGTGCTGTCCACCGCCCGCTACCTGCTGCGTGCCACCGCCCGGCCGACACCGTTCGCCCTGTTCGCAGGCGTGCAGGCCACCACGTTCGCCCCCAACTCCCAGCTTCGCTGGGGAGAGCAGCACCAAGCCCTCGCCCGCGCCGGTGCCGAGTGGCTCGCTCTAGTGATCACCCAGCTAGAGGACTGCCCGCAGCTGCTGACCCGGCTGGAAGTAGTGGCCAACTCCAACGCGGCGGTGCGCGGTGATCGCCTTGTGGCCCCGCATCAGCCCGTATCGCGGCCTGATGGCACTACGGGAGCCGCCGAGGTGTCCGTACGCCACACCGGCGCGGTGCGCTTCGCCGTTCAGGCCGCGCAAACCCCGGTGCGTGTCCATGATTTGGCGGCAAAGCTGGGTGCGGAGTTCCCCGGCACGGCGCCTGCCCGGATCACGGCTGCGCTGACCGATCTGGTGGCAAGCCGAGTCCTGATCACCAGCCTGCACGCTCCGGCCACCGTGCCGGACGCTCTGGGGCACCTACTGGCCGCCTTGGAAGTGGCCGGTGCAGACGCTCTCCACCAGGTCGCGGCTCTTGTCATAGGCCTCCGCACCGTCCACTCCGAACTCGCCGCCCACAACCAAGCCCCCGACACAGCGCAGCGACGTCGTACCGCGCACACGATGAGCCAGCTGGCCGCGACGGAACGGCATCCGCTGGCCGTCGACCTGCGGTTGGACGCCGACCTGGTCCTTCCCGAGGCAGTCGCCCGGGAGGCGGCGCACGCAGCCGACCTCCTCGCGCGTCTGAGCGCCTTCCCGTACGGGGTGGCCGCATGGCGGGAATACCACCAGCGGTTCTACGAGCGCTACGGCCGGGGATCCCTGGTGCCGCTGCTCGACATGGTCGCCGACAGCGGTATCGGCTGGCCCGACGGCTATCCAGGCACCACCCAGGCCGCCGAGCAACCCCGCTTCTCCGAACGCGACTCAGTTCTCGCGGCACTCGCCCAACGAGCCGCCCTCGAAGACCACCGCGAAGTCGAACTCGACGAAGCCCTGCTCGCCTCCCTCTCGCTGGGGCCCGCCGAGCCGCGCCTGCCCGCACACCTGGAGATCGGGGCCCGGCTTCATGCCGGCAGTCAGCAGGCTCTGCAGCGCGGTGAGTTCCGACTGGAGGTCGTATCCGTCTCCCGCGCCGCCGGCGTCTCCGTCGGCAGGTTCCTGCCGTTGCTGGTGACCGAGCAGCGTACGGCGCTGACTTCCGCTCTCGCGGGACTGCCGACCATGGACGCCGACACCGTCACCGCCCAACTGTCCTACCCCCCGTTGGATCCGGCGACCGCCCATGTCACCCGCACCGTGCCGACCGGCCAACTCCTCATCAGCCTCGCTGAACACCGGCTTCCCGTTGCCGGCGTGCTCTTCCCCCGCGACCTAGCGGTGGGCTGCGACGGACGCCGCATGTACCTGGCCGCCCCCGACCTGGGCGTACGGATCGAGGCAGCCGGCACAAACGCGCTGAACCTTCGCACCCACACGCCACCACTGGCCCGACTGTTGACCGAACTCTCCCGTGCCCAGTGCGCCCAGGTGACCGCATTCTCCTGGGGCGCCGCCCGCACCTTGCCGTTCCTGCCGCGCCTTCGGCACGGCCGGGTCATCCTTTCCCCCGCAACCTGGCGGCTGACCGCCCGCGAGCTGCCCACCGCTGACGCCCCTTGGGACACCTGGCTGCAGGCCCTGACCTACTGGCTTGCCCGCCGCTGCGTTCCGCACCGCATCCACCTGGTCGAGGGCGACCAGCACCTGCCGCTCCACCTCAACCATCCGGGCCACCGGGCCCTGCTGCGTGCCCACCTCGCGCAGAAGCCGGTGGCCGTACTCACCGAGGCACTGCGGCCTGGTGATGCCGGCTGGGCTGGGGGCCGCGCCCATGAGATCGTCGTGCCGCTGACCGCGGCCCGCCCAGCCCTGTGGCCGCGCCTACCCAAACCGACCCGCGCCCGCGTCCTCGCCCGGGGCCACGGCGACAACCCGGGCACCTCCCGGGTGCTGCTCGCCAGCCTCTACGCCAACCTCGATCGCCAGGACACCATCCTCACAGGCCACTTGCCCGACCTACTTCAGCGCCTCGACTCGCCGCCGTGGTGGTTCGTGCGCTTCCGCGACCCACACCAGCACCTTCGCCTGCGGATCGCTCTGGACGATCCGGCCGACTTCGGTGCCGCCGCCCAGACGGTGAGCACGTGGGCCGCCGAGCTGCGCCAGGCCGGCCTGCTGGCCGAAGTCCGCTATCCCGCCTCGTTCCCTGAGACCGGCCGCTGGGGCGACGGACCCGCCTGGGACGCGGCCGAAGAGGTGTTCCGCGCCGACTCCCGCGTCCTGCTCGCCCACCTGTCCCAGCTCCACCGACCCGAGCGAACAGCGCTGCTGGCCGCCCACGCGGTGGCCATCGCCTGCGCTTTCAGCGGCGGGATGCACGCCGGCCTTCGCTGGCTCGTCGCCAATGTCCCTGCCAAGGCTCCGGCCCCTATCCCACGCCACCTCTTCGCCCAGGCCGTACGCCTCGCCGACCCTGCCGACGACTGGGCGCCCCTGCGTGCCGAGCCCACCGGCGCGGCCATCGTCGACGCCTGGGGCGAGCGGGACCAGACGGTGGCCGCCTACCGCCGCCACTTCCCCGGACCCCACACCCGGGGCGTAGACGTGGACGACGTGCTCGGCTCCCTGCTGCACGTCTCCTATGTCCGCGCCCACCGGATCGACTTCGACGATGAGGCCCACGTCCTCTACCTGGCCAGGGCCGCCGCCCTCGCCCGGCTCGCCAAGGACGGTGCACGATGACGCACCTCGCGCTGGAGATGGCCGGCGTGATCGCCGACCGCCTCGCCGCCCCCGGCGACCTGCCTGCCGCCTGGACGACCCGTCCCCAGTGGCGCCAGTCGTTGGCCCACGGCGCTCCGGGCATCGCGCTGCTCCACATCGAGCGGGCCGCCGCCGGCCTCGGCACCTGGCAACGCGCTCACGACTGGCTGCGGTTCACCACGAGCGCGCCGATCACCAGCGGCCCGGACAGCTACCTGCATTACGGTGCACCGGCCGTCGCCCACGCCCTCACCAGTGCTGCCCGCGCACGCCCCGGCACCTACACGCGCGCCCTGGCCGGCCTCGATCAGATCGTCGCGTCCGACGCGACGCGACGCGTCGAGGCCGCTCACGCGCGCATCGATCGCGGCGACCGCAGTGCGCTGGCCGAGTTCGACGCCATCCGGGGCTTGGCCGGCCTCGGTGCCCACCTGCTGCGCCGCGACCCCGACGGCCCCGCGCTCCTCAGAGTCCTCTCCTACCTGGTCCGCCTGACCGAGCCGCTCGAGCGTGACGGTGCCCTGCTGCCCGGCTGGTGGGCAGCGAGCGGGCCATCCGGCCGCGCGGATGACCGGTACGCCGGTGGTCACGCCAACAACGGGATGGCGCACGGGATCGGCGGCCCGCTCGCCCTACTCGCCCTCGCTCTGATGAACGGGGTGAAGATCGACGGGCAACTGGAGGCGATCGACCGTGTCCTGTGCTGGCTGGACCGGTGGCGGGCGAGCGCGAGGTGGCCGTACTGGGTCATCCGCGACGAGCTCGACTCCGGCCGAGCCACGGCGCCGAACTCGCAACGACCGAGCTGGTGCTACGGCAGCGCTGGACTCGCCCGCGCCCAACAGCTCGCCGCCCACGCGGTCGGCGACCCTGACCGCCAGCGCGACGCGGAAACCGCCCTCATCGAAGCTCTTTCGGACCCGGCGGCGCTCGCGGCGACGACGGACATCTCGCTGTGCCACGGGTACGCCGGGCTCGCGCACATCGCCCACCGCGCGGCAGCTGACGCCACGCCGTCGACGGCCTCGCGGCTTCGAACCGTCGCCTCGACCCTGTTGGACGTCGTAAGCCCAGTCGGCGCTGATCCAGTCCAACAGACGACCACCGTGCTGGACGCAGCCGGTCCGTCCTTCCTCGAAGGCGCCGCCGGCACCGCGCTCGCCGTGATCACGCCCGCAACCGGCACGGCCCCGCTCTCCGGCTGGGACGCCTGCCTGCTCATCGCCTGACCGCTGACCGACCCGATGTGAGGACGCCCCTTGATGAACCGTTGGATCCAGCACGAGATTCGGTTTCGTGACGGCCAGAGCGCCGAGCACGCCGCCGCCCACCGCCTGGCTCCGGCGCTGACCGCCGCGAAGAGTGACCTTTCGTTGGACGGCTGGTGGTACATGCGCAAGAACCCGTTCAAGCTGCGGTATCGCGCCGAAGTTCCGGTGCCCTCCATCACCGGACTCCTTGACAGCCTCACCGCCGAAGGCCTGATCACTGGGTGGACAAACGGCATCTACGAACCGGAGACCGCCGCGTTCGGCGGCGAGCGCGGCATGGAGGTCGCCCACGAGCTGTTCCACCACGACAGCCGCTACCTCCTCGCCCGCGCCGCCCCCGCTGGCGCACCGACTCTCGGCCGACGCGAGACCACCGTTCTGCTCACCGGCGTGATACTTCGCGCCGCCGGCCTCGACTGGTACGAGCAGGGCGCCGTATGGGACCTGTTCGCCAGACTCCGCCCCGAACCCGCTGCCGTCGACCCCGAACGGGAGGCCGTTTGGACCCGGGCGATGCTGCGGCTGATGACCGTCGACACGCGGCGACTCACTAGCTCCGCCGGTCCGCTCCAAGGACAGGACGAGTGGGCCAGCGCCTTCGAGAGCGCCGGCCAGTCCCTGGCGCAGCTCGCCCGCCACGACAGCCTCACCCGGGGACTACGGGCCGTTCTGGCCCACCACCTGCTCTTCCACGCCAACCGCGCCGGGATCTCCACCGCAGACCAATCCTCCATGGCCGCACTGGCGTTGGAAGTCGTCTTCCACTCCGGCGGGGACCTCGAGTCCTCGCAGCCCACCATCCGCTCAACCACTAGGGTCGCCCAAGTGACTACTCTCAGCGATGACCAGTCCCAGTCCTCCGAGCAGCTGCGCACCGCGCTGACCGCCCGCCTGCGCGAGCAGAAGGTGATCACCACCGCTGCGGTCGAGAACGCCTTCCGCACCGTGCCCCGCGAGCACTTCCTGCCCGGTTTCCCGCTGGAGACGGCCTACGCCGACAACCCCACCTACACCAAGACCGACGGCTCCGGCACCCAGATCTCCGCCGCCTCCCAGCCGTGGATCGTCGCCCTGATGCTCGAACAGCTCGCCGCCAAGCCCGGTGAGCGCGTCTTCGAGTCCGGCGCAGGCACCGGCGTCAACGCCGCCTACCTGGGCACCGTGGTCGGCCCCGACGGCCGGGTCGTGACGGTGGACGTGGACGACGACCTCGTCGACGGCGCCCGCAAGCACCTCGTGGACGCGGGCATCACCAACGTCGAGGTCGTTCTCGGCGACGGCGCCCTCGGCCATGAGGCCGGCGCCCCCTACGACAAGGTCATGGCCACCGTCAGCACCGCCGAGATGCCGACCGCCTGGCTCCAGCAGGTCAAGCCGACCGGCCGGATCGTGGTACCACTGCGGCTGCGCGGCACCGCCAGCCGCTCCATCGCCTTCGAGCGTGGCGAGAGCGGGTGGGTATCGGTCGACAGCCAGCTCGCGGTCTTCATGCCGCTGCGCGGCAGCATGGACGACGCGCGTCGCACCCTCGCCCTCACCGAGCAGGACGACGTGACGCTGCAGGTCCACAAGGACCAGATCGACGCGGTCGACGCCGGCGCCCTGCTCGGTGTCCTCGACTCCGAGCGCCACGAGCGATGGACCGAAGTGAACATCCCCGCCGGAACGACCTACGAGTACATGGACCTGTGGCTGGCCTGCTCGCTGCCCAACTCCCTGATGCGCATGAGCGTCGGCGACGGTGCGCAGGAGCGCGGTGTCTCCCGCATGTTCGGGTGGGGTTCCATGGCGGCCGTGGCGGGCGCCTCCCTGGCCTACCTCACTATCCGCCCCGCCGAGCCCGGCGAGGACGGCCACAAGGCGTACGAGACCGGCGTCATCGGCCACGGCCCCAACGGCGCGGCACTCGCCGACCTGGTCTCGCAGGAGATCCGCACCTGGGACACCGGCTTCCGCGACCGCTCAGTCCGCTTCGAGCTCCCCTACACCCCGGCCGCCGCCGACCCGGCCGCCGGCCGCTTCGTCCTGGAACGCCCCCACCACCCCATCACCGTCAGCTGGGAGTGACCTCGTGCACCCGACCGGGCCGATAGCCCAGCGGTTCCCGCTGGTTGCCCGGATCCGGCCCGCGTGCCTGCCCCTTGAGGCCCGCCTCGGCAAGCTCAGCGAGCTTGCCGAGGCGGGCATCCGGCAGGACGACCCGGGCCTGGCATCCACCGTCTTCAACCAGGCCGCCCTGCTTGCCTCCGACCTCGCGCTACCCGGCCTCGCCCGCGAACTGTGCCACCGGCACGCCGATCTGTACCTGCGGCTCGGCCCACTGCCGGCGATGAGCGCGATCCGCGGCCTGGAACCGATCATCAACCTCGCTCGCCTGCACATCAGGGCCGGACGCGGAAGCGAGGGTCACCAGCTGCTCCTCTCCCTGTATGACGCCATCGCCACCGGCACCAGCACTGTCCTCGACGGCGTCACCGTGCCTGCCCGCCTCACCGAGACCGACGCCCAACGCGCCGAGGTGCGCGCATGGCTGTGGCGGGTCATGCTCGCCGATGGCACCCGGGCCCTCACCTGCTCCGGCCTCTGGGAGGAAGCCCTCCGACACCTCAACAACTACCGCGGTGTGGGCAACCGGATCCTCGACGGCCGCCAGGTCGCCGTTCTCGCCCGCGCCACCACCGGCGACCTTGCCGGCGCTCTCGCCCTCCTCGCGGACACCGAGCCGGGCGACCCCTGGGAGAACGCGGTCACCTCCGTCCTCACCGCCCTGTGCACACCCGGCGGCCGACAGGAAGCCGCCGCCGCACTCGACCACTGCCAAGGTCTGGAGACCGGCCCCGGCCTCGCGGTGTTCACCACCCGGCTGATACTGACCGCCATCGACGCGGCGGGCGGGACCACCAGCGAGGCCGCCCGAAGCCTCACACGGTCCCTGATCATCCATTCGATGGAATCGGACGACGGATACGCGGCTCGCGACCTCCTCGCCCACTCCGCCTACAACGACCTGCTGACCCGGGCCGAGGCCAGCTCCCTCCGCGCGGTGGTTAGGGCATGCGCGCTGGGCGCTGGCCATCTCTCAGCCGTCGGCCGGGCCCAGTTGGAGGTTGCCCTCGCAGAGGCTGCCAGGGTGCTCGAAGAGGCCCCGGTCGACCGGAGCGCGCCCGGACCCGATCCCCTTGAGCGAACCCTTCGACAGCCCCTCGAAGTGACCCAGCCATCCGTCACCCCCGGATGAGCCCAGCCAACGACCGCAGGGTCGATTAGGTCGGCCCGCGTGGACGAGCAACGTCCGACCCGCCCGGCCACGTAGGACGTCGGGCGCCGTGAGCCGCCAGGAGCAGACCGCAGGCACGCTGGCACGGTATTGGCCCGTACAGGCGCTCTGCCGAATCGTGCGTGGCGCGATGCCGCGCGGGCCCGGGGCACCGTTGGGGTGCTGTACGGCTTCGCCTTCGGTCTCGATGACAGGCTTGGCAGCCAAGAGCTCCTGGCCGCACCTCAGGCCGCTTCGGAAGCGTTCCAGATCGGTTGCGCGAAGGGCTTGGTCGCGGCGGCCATTGTTCCGTGGAAGGACCGTGTGCTGTCTGCTGCTCCGCCACGAGTCCGTGTTCAACGCCGCCGGAAGAGCTCCAGAGAGGCCCGCCGCAAGAAGTGAGCTGCCGCGAGGGTGGCCGGGGGCGGTGCGGCGCTCCGGCCGGTCAGTGGGACGTGGCCAGGAGCCAGACCGCGATGGCGAGGAGCGGGAGCAGGAGCAGGTCGGGCCATTCGATGCGGAGCGTCCGTGCGGCGCGCGCGGGTTCGGTCGCCGGTTCCGTCGCTCTGGCCTCCTTGGCGAGGCGGCGCACTGTGCGGCGGGCGTTCCGCACCTGCCCGCCGTCGAAGACGGACAGCGACATCGCCCACAGGAAGACCTCGCCGATCCCGTCCACCGTCACCGCGCTGCCCCCGGACCGCCCGACCGGGTGGGCCGAGCGCAGCGGGACGTCGTAGGTGACGAAGGGGTTCACCACGACGAGCCGGTCGTCCTCGGTGTACACCCGGGGTGACACCCCGAAGCGGCGGAAGATCCAGGCCAGGGCGGCCGGCAGGGCCGTGGCGAGCACCGCGTCCCAGGGCCGGGAGAGGCCGCCGCCGTCCACGAGCAGGAAGACGAGCAGCACCGGCTGCGCGGCGATCAGCGCCCAACTGGCCACGGCCAGCGGCAGGTTGCGGTACCTCATGGGTGTTCCGCCGTGCGGTCCTGCCGCGAAGGGCCACGGTGCGTCCGGGTGTTCATTCGGTGCGTGTTCCTGGAGGTGGTGCCGGTAGGGCGGCGCCCGGGTCGGCGAACCGTATCACCGGCCGCGGGCACTGCCTCCACCGTGTCGTGCGGGGGATCAGTACAGCGAGACGCCGTACGCGGCGGCGGCCGCCGTGACGGGCTGGAAGAAGGTGGTGCCGCCGGAGGTGCAGTTGCCGCTGCCGCCGGAGGTGAGGCCGAGGGCCTTGGTGCCGTCGTAGAGCGGGCCGCCGGAGTCGCCGCCCTCGGCGCAGACGTTGGTCTGGATCAGGCCGCGGACGGTGCTGCCGTCGGAGTAGCGGACGGTGGCGTTCAGGGCGGTGACGGTGCCGCCGTGGGTGCCGGTGGTGGAGCCGGTGCGCTTGACGGATTCGCCGACGTACGCGCTGGCCGCCGTGTAGCCGCCGGGGTGGCTGGTCGAGCTGTACTTCACCAGCGCGTAGTCGGTGCCCGGGAAGCTGGAGCTGACGGTGGAGCCGACCGCCGTGGACTGGCCGGAGTTGCTGTACCAGGTGCTGGCGATGTTGCCGCAGTGGCCGGCGGTCAGGAAGTAGTAGACGCCGCCCTTGACCACGTTGAAGCCCAGCGAACACCGGTAGCCGCCACCGTAGATGGCCGCACCCGCGGAGAGCAGGGGGTTGAACGTTCCTGCGGTGCGCTCGATCTTGAGATGCTTCGTCCCGGCGGCCTTGCCGAGTTTGGCGAGCGCGGCGGGGCCGACGCTGCTGTCGGCCGTCACGACGACCTGGCCGGTGGCCTGGTCGGTGTGCCAGGCGATGCCGTTGACGCCGGCCTGCTCGACCGCGGTGCTGACCTGGGCCAGCGTGCCGGCGTCCGCGACGCCGTCGGCCGCGACGGCGCTGGGCGCCGCGAGCGCGGTCGCCGCGGCGAGGGCGACGGCGACGGCGAGCAGGCGTCCGCGGGACGGCGACGTGGGGGTGGTGCGCATGGTCCTCACAGTTCTCCTCCTGAGGGGTGGGGGAGGCCCGCGCAAGTGACGGGCCGTGAGGCGCGGGCAGGCGGCGATCGCGGACCGGTCGACTCGTGGCCCCAGGTCTGATCTGCCCCTGACAAGCGCTATCCCGGGAGTATTCGCCAGGAGTTGGAGCGGCACAAGACCCCCGACCGAGCTTTCCGGCCACCCGCACCGGCTGCGCACCGCCGCGCACCGGGGCCCGCCAAGGCGCCGAGGATCACCCAGCGAGTGGCGGCCCGTACGATCGCCGCATGTCACTGCCGCACGCGATCCTCACCGCCCTGCTGGAGAAGCCGTCCTCGGGGCTGGAGTTGACCCGGCGGTTCGACCGGTCGATCGGGTTCTTCTGGTCGGCGACGCACCAGCAGATCTACCGCGAGCTGGGGCGGCTGGAGCGCGAGGGGCTGGTGCGGGCGTCGGGGCCGGGGGCGGGGCGTGGGCAGCGCAAGGAGTACGAGGTGTTGCCGGCGGGGCGGGAGCGGCTGCGCGAGTGGGTCGGGCAGGCGCAGGACCCGAAGCCGATCCGGGACCCGCTCCTGCTGCGGCTGCGCGCCGCGGCGGTGCTCGGTGTGGACGGCTTGGAGGAGGAGCTGGCGCGTCACCGGGAGCTGCACCGGGCGCAGTTGGCCGAGTACCTGGAGATCGAGCGCCGCGACTTCCCGCCGGAGCGGGCGGAGACGGAGAACCGCCTGCAGCACATGGTGCTGCAGGCGGGCGTCCAGCTGGAGTCGTTCTGGCTGGCCTGGCTGGACCAGGCGCTGGAACGGAGTTGAGCGAGGCCCGGGTGCCGGAGGGCAGTTGGGCGCCGGTCAGACCAGTCGCGCCAGGTACCCGTTGTCCACCAGCCACCCGACGTTGATCCGCTCCGGCGCGCCGGGCACCAGCGCGGCGTCCAGCTGGTACTGGAGGCCGAGGCCGGGCTGCCCGAACCAGGGGGCGATCGGGCCGGAGTGCACGGTGAACGCCTTGAGCACCCGGTAGTCGTGGTAGTTGCAGCCCGCGGCCGGGTTGCCGTCGAGGCTGGACGGCGGGATCGAGCGGGTGGCGTACGGCAGGCCCTCGGGGGCGAGGAAGGAGCCGTACTCGCTGCCGTAGCGGTCGATCGTCTGGCCGGGGTCGAGGGTGGTGTTGTACTCGATCGGGGTGCCGTCGGGCATCAGCACGTAGCCGTTGGACGGCGGGTACTTCCAGCTGCCGGCCGCGCTGTCGTAGTACGTGTTGAGGAACTGCTGCTCGCTCATCAGCCCGGTGCGCAGGTAGCCGAACAGCTGGCGGCCGACCGCTCCGGCGTTGGGCAGTTGGGCCGGGCCGAGCCGGGAGTCGCCGTGCTGGAAGTCGGCGGAGCACTCGGTGGTGACGGTGATCCGCAGCTCGGCGGGCGTCGCGGCGGACGCGACGGGGGCGGCGGTCGCGAACAGGGCGACGGTGGCGACGAGCGGGGCGAGGAACTTGCGCAGGCGCACGGACACTCCGGTGGGGGCGGCTGGACGGCAGGGGCGCGGCCGGTGACGGTCCGCACCTGAAGGCGTGCACCAGGTAAGCGGAATGTCTGACCATCAGTCAACTCTGCGTATCCGACCAACTGCCGAGAGTGTCGGCGTTTCGGTCAACCGCCGAGGAATCCTGGCGGGAATAGGCCGGGGTGGCATCCCGTTGCACCGGCTGGTTGAATGTTGAATCAACCGAGAAGGAGTTGAGAGCGGTGCAGTTCGGCATCTTCAGCGTCGGCGACGTGACCACCGACCCCACCACCGGTCGGACCCCCAGCGAGCACATGGGGGCACCTCCCAGCCCCCAGGGGCTGGGGGAGGATCAAGGCGATGGTCGCCATCGCGCTCAAGGCCGAGGAGGTCGGCCTCGACGTGTTCGCCACCGGCGAGCACCACAACCCGCCGTTCGTCCCGTCCTCGCCGACCACCATGCTCGGCTACATCGCGGCCCGCACCGAGAAACTGATCCTCTCCACCTCCACCACGCTGATCACCACCAACGACCCGGTGAAGATCGCCGAGGACTTCGCGATGCGGATGGGGGCACCTCCCAGCCCGCCAGGGCTGGGGGAACCTCGCGAACGGCCGGGTGGACGTGATGATGGGCCGTGGCAACACCGGCCCCGTCTACCCGTGGTTCGGCAAGGACATCCGCCAGGGCATCCCGCTCGCCATCGAGAACTACGCGCTGCTGCACCAGCTCTGGCGCGAGGAGAACGTCGACTGGCAGGGCCGCTTCCGCACCCCGCTGCAGTCCTTCACCTCCACCCCGCGCCCGCTCGACGACACCCCGCCGTTCGTCTGGCACGGCTCGATCCGCAGCCCCGAGATCGCCGAACAGGCCGCCTACTACGGCGACGGCTTCTTCGCCAACAACATCTTCTGGCCCAAGGAGCACTTCCAGCGCCTGGTCAACCTCTACCGCGAGCGGTACGCGCACTACGGCCACGGCACCGCCGAGCAGGCCGTCGTCGGCCTCGGCGGGCAGGTCTTCATCCGCAAGAACTCGCAGGACGCGGTGCGCGAGTTCCGCCCGTACTTCGACAACGCCCCCGTCTACGGGCACGGGCCCTCGCTGGAGGAGTTCACCGAGCAGACGCCGCTGACCGTCGGCAGCCCGCAGGAGGTCATCGAGAAGACCCTGAGCTTCCGCGAGACCTTCGGCGACTACCAGCGCCAGCTGTTCCTGATGGACCATGCCGGACTGCCGCTGAAGACCGTGCTGGAGCAGCTCGACCTGCTCGGCGAGGAGGTCGTTCCGGTACTGCGCAAGGAGTTCGCCAAGAACCGCCCCGCCGAGGTCCCGGACGGGCCCACCCACGCCGCGCTGGTGGCAGCCGGGCAGCAGGAGGAGGTCGCCAAGTGAGCGCGCTGAAACTGGTCGTGGTGACGGCGGGGCTCTCCGTCCCGTCCTCCACCAGGCTGCTCGCCGACCGCCTGGCCGGCGCCGCCGCCCGCGAACTGGGCGGTGCCGGGCGGGAGGTGGACGTCCGGGTGGTCGAACTGCGGGAGCTCGCCCGGGACATCGCGGACAACCTGGTCACCGGCTTCCCGCCGCCCGCGCTGCGCGACGCCGTGCGGGCGGTCGAGGAGGCGGACGGGCTGATCGCCGTCACGCCGATCTTCTCCGCCTCCTACAGCGGGCTGTTCAAGTCCTTCGTCGACGTGCTCGACAAGGACGCGCTGACCGGCACCCCCGTGCTGATCGCCGCCACCGGCGGCACCGCCCGGCACAGCCTCGCCCTCGAACACGTGATGCGGCCGCTCTTCGCGCACCTGCGCGCGGTGGTGGTCCCCACCGCGGTCTTCGCCGCCTCCGAGGACTGGGGCGCGAACGGGGCCGACGGCTCGTTGGCCGGCCGGATCGACCGCGCCGCCCGCGAACTCGCCGCCCTGCTGGCCGGGCGGCCCGCCGCGACGCACCAGGACGAGCAGGTTGTGCCCTTCGCGCAACAACTCGCTGCGCTACGAGGACAGTGACGGGCCCTCGATGCCCTATCTTCCGACCGAGAGCCCCGACACCCAGGAACCCCGACACCCAGGAGCGTGCGCCATGGAACCCCAGGTCACCGACAACACCGAACAGTCCCGCTTCGAGATCACCACCGACGCCGGACTGGCCGGATTCGCCGAGTACCAGCTCCGTGACGGCGGGCAGATCGCCTTCGTCCACACCGTCATCGACCCGGCTTTCGAGGGCCAGGGCCTGGGCGGCAAGCTGGCCCGCGCCGTCCTCGACACGGCGCGCGAGCGCGGCCTGGGCGTCCTGCCGTACTGCCCGTTCATCCGAGGCTGGATCGCCAAGCACCCCGAGTACGTCGACCTGGTGCCGGAGGACAAGCGCGCCAAGTTCGACCTCTGAGCCGTCGCGCGGACGGCGGACGGCGGGTGCCGGGGACGAGACCGGCGCCCGCCGCAGCATTTCGCCCGTCGCGCGCGACCCTGTATGCCGCTATGCCGCTTTGCCGCTATGCCGCTATGCCGCGGAACTTGACGGAATGTGCCAAACCGGGACTCACCGTGGACGAAACGTTCCTGCACAGCTATCGTCGCCGCTCGTGACCTTCTCCATCGTCGCTCGGCACGGAAACGCCTATGGCGTGGCCGTGGCCAGCAAGTTCCTCGCTGTCGGCGCCCTCGTTCCGGCCGCCGAGATCGGCACCGGCGCCCTCGCCTCCCAGGCCTGGGCCAACCTCGCCTACCGCCCGCAGGGCATGGCGATGCTGCGCAGCGGCGCCTCGCCCGCCGACACCGTCGCGGCGCTGCTCGCCGCGGACGGCGGGCGGGTGCACCGCCAGCTCGGCGTGGTCGGCCCGGAGAGCGCCGTCAGCTGGACCGGCGAGGAGTGCCTGCCCTGGGCGGGCGGGGTGTCCGGCCCGGACTACGCGATCCAGGGCAACATCCTGACCGGGCCGGAGGTGGTCGGCGAGATGGCGGACGCCTGGCTGGACTCCGCCGAACTCCCGTTCGCCGAGCGACTGTTGGCCGCCCTCACGGCGGGTGACGCGGCCGGCGGCGACTCCCGCGGTCGGCAGAGCGCCGGGCTGTACGTGGTTGAGCCCGGCAAGGGCGTCGGCGGCTGGGGCGACACCTCGCACGACCTGCGGGTCGAGGACCACGCGGACCCGGTCGGCGAACTGCGCCGCCTGCTCGCCCTGCACGAGATCCTGCACGGTACCCCGGACCCGGACTCGCTGCTCGCGCTCGACGGCGAACTCGCCGACGAGGTCGGCGCGTTGCTCGCCAAGCTCGGCCACGACGAGCTCGACCGCTGGGCCGGGGTGGAGAACCTCGAGGGCCGGCTGGTCGAGGGCCGGATCGACCCGCTGGTGCTGAACCACCTGCGCACCGTCGCCGCCGGCTGACCGCAGCCGGGTCTGGGCGCGCAGCCGGGTCGGGGCGCAGCCGGGTTCAGGGCGTCAACTCCCTTGCGGCCGTCACCTCGTGCAGGTGGACCAGGACGTCGTAGGCCGTGCCGACGGCGAGTTCCGGCAGGGGCGTCGTGAAGGTGGTCCCCGCGTCGTACGTCGGGCGCGGGGTCGCCAGCCAGTTGCTCGCTGCGGCGGGCAGCCGGCGCAGCGGCACGTAGTAGTCGACGTGGCGGACCTGGTCGAGGACGTACTCGACGCTGCCGGGCGCGGCGGGCGGGAGGCTGACCGGCCCCCACGCGCCGCCCGCGCCGTCGCCGGTGGTGAGGAAGGTGCCGCGGTCGAAGGTGGTGCCGATCGCGGTGTAGTGGTCGCCGAGGGCCTGGCGCAGCTGCGCGCCCTGCGGGTGCGGGTAGAGCTCCGGCATGGTGGAGGCGTAGCCGGCATGGCCGTTGTGCGCGGAGACCAGGATGCGGTGGCCGGTCCGCCGCTGCCACCACAGGACGTTGTGCGCCATGGCGCGGTCGCGGAGCTGCTCGGCGGCCGCGACCGTCGCCGGGTCGCCGGGGTCGATGGTGAGGAAGGCGCAGGTGTCGGCGATCACCCGGGCGTGCTGCTCGGCCCACGGGTCGCCCGCCGAGGACGCCAGCTCGAAGGCCTTGCGGGCGAGTTCGGCGTTGGCGCGGCGCTCGGCGAGCGGGCGGCCGAGGTAGCCGAAGACGTCGTCCAGCGGGCGCAGCGGCGCGTACAGGTCGGTGAGCCGGGCCCGATCCTGGGGGCGGGCGAGGTCGAGGACGCGTTGGAAGACCCGGTCGCCGAGGCCGGGCAGGCCGAGGTCGTCGCCGAGAAAGCGGACGGGGCGGCCGGGGTGGCGGCGGTTGTGGTCCCGCATCCAGCCGATCAGGTCGGCGAACTCCTCGCGGTGCCACGGCGATCCGGCGAAGGCGCGGTCGGCGACCTGGCGGGCGTCGCCTTCGCCGCCCTGGAGGAACTCGTCGATCTCCAGGCCGGTGGTCCAGCTCGCCTCCAGGGCGAAGGTGGTGAAGCCGCGCTCCTCGACCAGGTGGCGGAAGAGCCGGTGCTTGAGCGTGAAGAACTCGTGGGAGCCGTGGGTGGCCTCGCCGAGGCCGACGACCAGCGAGTCGCCGATCAGGTCGCCGAGCGCCGCCAGGTCGGTGCTGCGGCCGCCCGGCGCGGTGGTGCGCAGGGGGTGCGCGGCGGCCTCCAGCTGCTTGACCACGAGCAGTTCCTGGCGGTCCGTACGGTCGGCCGCGGCGGCGGCCGGGATGTGCAGCGCGGGGACGGCGAGGGCCGCGGTGGTGGCGGCGAGCAGGCCGCGCCTGCTGAGGTGCCGGTGGTGAGCCGTCATGGTCGTGTCTCCGTGTCCGGGCCGCCGGGTGCGGCCCTGGTGACGATCATGGTTCGGCGGGGCGGTGCGACGCGCTGGGGCGTGCCACCGGAAGGGTGCGGGGGAAATCCCCCGCACCGGGGGGTGGTTGCCCGGTGGGCCGACGTCACCGGCTCGGGGATGGCCGACGTCGGCCGGGGGCCGTGCTACCGGAGCAGCGCCTTGGCGAGGTCCGCCTCCAGGTCGGCCGGGTCCTCGAGGCCGACCGACAGCCGCAGCAGGGCGGGGACGGGCTTGTGGGCGGCGGCGACCGGGCGGTGGGTGAGCGAGGCCGGGTGCTGGATCAGGGTGTCCACGCCGCCGAGCGAGACCGCGTGGGTGATCAGCTCGCAGTGCTCGGCGATCGCCGCCGCGTGCTCGAAGCCGCCTGCCGCCTCGAACGCCAAGGTGCTGCCGCCGCCGAGGAGTTGACGTCCGAGCAGCGGGGAGCCGGAGCGGCCGGGGTAGTGCACGGCCGTCACCTCGGGCTGCTCGGCGAGCCAGTCGGCGAGCCGGGCGGCGCTTTCCGAGGCGGCCCGCACCCGCAGCGGCAGGGTCTGCAGGCCGCGGTGCAGCAGGTAGCCGGCCAGCGGGTGCAGGATCGCGCCGGTGACGGCGCGGACCCGGCGCAGCCGCTCGGCCCACTCGGTGGTGCAGGCGACGGCGCCGGCCAGCACGTCGCCGTGGCCGCCGATCGACTTGGTCGCGGAGTGCAGCACCAGCGCGGCGCCGAACTCGGCGGGGCGCTGCAGCACCGGGGTGGCGAAGGTGTTGTCGACCATCAGCGGTGCGTCGCCGCACTGGTGGGCGATCGCGGCCAGGTCGACCAGGTCCAGGGTGGGGTTGCCGGGCGTCTCCACCAGGACGAGCCCGGTGTCGGGGCGGACGGCGGCGGCGACGGTGTCCGGGGTGGCCCAGGTGACTTCGGTGCCGAGCAGGCCGGAGTCCAGCAGGTGGTCCGAGCCGCCGTACAGCGGGCGCACCGCGACCACGTGCCGTCGGCCCTCCGAGGCGGCGGCCAGCAGGCAGGCGGTGAGCGCGGCCATGCCGGAGGAGAACGCCACCGTTTGGGCGCAGCCCTCCAGTTCGGCCAGCGCGTTCTCGAAACGGGCGACGGTGGGGTTCCACAGCCGCTGGTAGACCAGCCCGCCCTCGGCGGGCGGCCGTCCGCCGGTGGCCAGCGCCTGGTAGGCGTCGCCGCCGGCGGCGAGGTCGGGCACCGGGTAGGTGGTGGACAGGTCGAGCGGGGGGACGTGCGTGCCGAGGCCGGCGAGGTCGTCGCGGCCGGCGTGCACGGCTCTGGTGTCGAGTCGGCTCATGGCCGTTGATGGTGAAGTTGATGCCGCGAGAAGGCCAGAGGGACAATCGATCATTCGGTTCGGAGGGGGTGCGGTCTTGCGAATGTTCGACCCGGGCCGCCACGCTGGTGGCGTGCCGAACATTCCACGGGCCCGCGCGGCGCTGGACGAGACCGACCGGGCGATCGTCCGGGCGCTGCTGGCGAACGCCCGGATGGCCAACAACGCGCTGGCGGAACTGGTCGGGATCGCCCCGTCCACCTGTCTGACCCGGGTGCGGGCGCTGCGCGAGCGCGGGGTGATCCGCGGCTACCACGCGGAGGTCGACCTGCCGGCCGTCGGGCTGTCGCTGCAGGCGATGATCTCGGTGCGCCTGCGGGCGCACACCGTGGAGCAGAACGGCAGTTTCCGGGCGGCCGCGCCCCAACTGCCCGGGGTGCTGGCGGTGTTCCACATGGCGGGCAGCGAGGACTACCTGCTGCACGTGGCGGTGGCCGACCCGGAGGCGCTGCGCTGCTTCGTGGTGGAGCACCTGACGACGCATCCGGCGGTCGCCCAGACCCGCACCAACCTGGTGTTCGAGCGGATCCCGGGCGCCACGCCCGCGATCTGAGGTCCGATACCACGCGCCGTCGGTAGCCCCCGCCGCAGGAGCCGTGCGGGGGTGGCGAGTTGTGGCCACTGTCCACCATCCGCCGCCGCATCCGGGGCCTTTCGGCCTTACCGTACTGGTTGACGGTAATCTGTCCGGTCCGTCCGGACGGGGCAGGGCTGCCGAGCCCCGGCGCGGCCGGACGACGGCGCTCCCGCTCCGACCCCGGTCGCCCCCGCTGTGAAGGGACCGACCATGGCTGTCGCGGACCCACCCCAGACCGTGCGGTACTGCCTGAGCCTGGCGACCGTACCCGCGTCCGTGCCCGAGGCGCGGCGCGGTGTGCGTGCCGAACTGGCCGCCCGCGGCCTGGACGCGGACCATCCGCTGACCGACACCGTGCTGCTGGTGGTCAGCGAACTGGTCACCAACACGGTCCGCCACGCGGCCGTGCGCTCGCCCCGCACCACACTCCAACTGGACTTCGCGGCGGACGAGTTGACGGTCCGGGTGCACGACCGGCACCCGCACTGCCCGCACCGCCGGGAGACGCCGCACCCGGACGGCAGCGGCGGCTGGGGCCTGAACCTGGTGCACGAGCTGGCGCAGCTCGCCGGCGGCGGCACCGCGACGCTGGCCGACGCGGACGGCGGCGGCAAGACCATGCTGGTGCGGCTGCCGCTCGGCTGAGCCCGGGGGAGGGGAGTTGGCGCGGGGCCGGCGCCGTGTCCCGGCGGACGCCGGTTGGGAAGACGATCGGAGGACGACCCCGCGGCCCCACTCTGCTGCATGCTCTCCGTTATTGCAAGTAAGTCGCAATAAGGGCCGTAACTTGCGACGGCCTCAGCAGCGGCGCAGCGCCCCCGGCACCCGCAGCGACTCCAGCGACGGATAGCCGTCCACCGCCATCAGCAGATCCGCCTCCGCCAGCAGCGACCGCAGCACGTGCACCACCCCCGCCTCGCCGCCCAGCGCCAGCCCGTACACGTACGGCCGGCCCACCCCCACCGCCGTCGCACCCAGCGCCAGCGCCTTCACCGCGTCCGCGCCGCTGCGCACCCCCGAGTCGAACAGCACCGGCAGGCCGTCCGCCGCCGCCACCGCCTCGGCCAGCGACTCCAGCGCCGGCAGCCCGCCGTTCGCCTGCCGGCCGCCGTGGTTGGAGCAGTAGACGCCGTCCACGCCCGCGTCCTTCGCCCGCCGGACGTCCTCCGGGTGGCACAGGCCCTTCAGGATCAGCGGCAGCGAAGTCAGCGAACGCAGCCACGGCAGGTCGTCCCAGGTCAGCGGGTTGCCGAAGATCTGCACCCAGTCCATCACCGCGCCGCGCGGATCCCCGTCCGGGTCCTTGAGCCTCGCCCGGAACACCGGGTCCGAGGTGTAGTTCGCCAGACAGTGCCCGCGCAGCTGCGGGAAGCTGCCACCGCCCAGGTCGCGCGGCCGCCAGCCCGTCACCCAGGTGTCCAGCGTCACCACGATGCCCTTGAACCCGGCCGCCTCCGCCCGGTGCACCAGCGACTCCGCGAGCGCCCGGTCGGTCGGCGTGTACAGCTGGAAGAACCCCGGGGTGTCGCCCAGCTCCGCCGCCACCCGCTCCATCGGATCCACCGACAGCGTCGACGCGACCATCGGCACCCCCGTGCGGGCCGCCGCCCGGGCCGCCGCCAGATCCCCGTGCCCGTCCGGCGCGCACAGCCCCAGCACCCCGACCGGGGCCATGAACAGCGGCGACGCCAACTCCAGACCGAACAGGTCCACCCGCAGGTCCCGCTCCTTCGCGCCCACCAGCATCCGCGGCACCAGCCCCCAGCGCTCGAACGCCGCGACGTTCGCCCGCTGGGTGTGCTCGTCGCCCGCGCCGCCCGCCACGTACGACCACACATCCGGCGCCAGCGTCTGCTGCGCCCGCTCCGCCAGGCCCGCGAACGTCATCGGGAACCTGGGCGCGACGCCGAACAGCGCCTCGAAATAGATCTCGTTCTGGTAGTCGCCGAACTGCGGGGCCATCCGCGCTCCTCAGGGCTGGTTTCCGGTGGCGGCCACCCTCCATCCGCTACCGGCGGGTAGTCAAGGGCTCGCCGTCACGGGCCTGCCATCACGGGGTTGCCGCGCAGCACCAGCCGGGTCGGCACCGTCTCGGTGCGCGGCGGCGAATCGTCCCCGTCCAGCCGGGCCAGCGCCAGCCGCACCGCCGCCGCACCCAGCTCCGCCGGGGCCTGCGCCACCGCCGACAGCGGCGGATCCAGCACCTCCGCCAACGGCAGGTCGTCGAACGCCAGCACCGCCACCTCGCGACGGCCCGCCCGGCCCAGCGCCAGCACCGCACCCGTCGCCGCGTTCACATTCGACGCGAACAGCGCCGTCGGCGGATCCGGCAGCGCCAGCAGCCGCAGCACCGCGTCCGCCGCGTCCGCCGTCGTCCGGGCATCCGCGACCAGCACCTCGTCGACCGGGACGCCGGCCTCCGCCAGCGCGTCCCGGTAGCCCGCCAGGCGCTCCCGGCGGGTGTACAGCTCCGGCGGCAGATCACCCAGGAACGCCACCCGCCGGTGCCCCGCGCCCAGCAGCTGCGCCACGCCCTCGCGGGCACCCGCCCGGTTCGACGACACCACACAGTCCGCGTCCGGCCCCGGACGGTCCACGAACACCAGCGGCACCCCCGCCGCCCCCGCCTGCGCCAACGCCTCCCCGCCCGCCGCCGGCACCACCAGCAACGCCGCCGTCCGACGCGCCAGGAAATCGCCCACCACTTCCGCCTCACGCACCGGGTCACCGCCCGAACACCCCAGCAGCACCGTCAGCCCACGCGCCCGCGCCGCCTCCTCCACCCCGCCCGCCAGCGCCCCGAAGAACGGATTGCCCAGATCCGGCACCACCAGCCCCACCGTCGAATCCGGGCCGCCCGTCCGAATGCTCCGCGCCAACAGGTTCGGCCGGAAACCCAACCGCTCCGTCACCGCCAGCACCCGCGCCCGGGTCGCCGCCGCCACCGGACCGTCCCCGTTCACCACCCGCGACACCGTCTTCGCACTCACCCCCGCCTCACGCGCCACATCGTGCAACGTCGAACGCCGCTCCATCCCCACTCCCCGTTCCCGTCCCGCCGGCCCCACTGTCCCGCTTTCCCGCCGACCGTACCGCCGCCCTCCCGGCGGAAGATCCACCGGAGGTAGCCTGGCTGCGGGTGGTGACCATGCGAGCCAGCGACAACCCGACGTCCGGGACGACGATCCCCGAGGTCCCCTTCGCCGCGCCACCCGGCACACCGGCCGGCGTCGAAGTACTGACCCTCGCCGAACTGCGCGCCCGCCGCGACACCGCCGCCGACCGCGCCTTCCACCGCCCCCAGCGGCCCGCCTTCCACCACCTCCTCACCCTCGACAGCGGCACCCTCCACCACACCGTCGACTTCACCGAACACGCCGTCCACCCCGGCAGCTGGCTCTGGGTCCGGCCCGGACAGGTCCAGCAATGGGGCGAGCTCGACGACGCCGACGGCACCCTCGTCCTCTTCGAACCCGGCTTCCCCGACCCCGCGACAGTCGCCGCCGCCCGCCTCGACGACCCCTTCGCCGCCGCCGTCCTGCACACCACCGGCACCTCCCGCGACGCCCTCCGGCACGCGCTCCGCCACCTCGAACACGAATACGCCTCCGGCGCCGACCTCCCCGCCGACATCCACCACGCCCTGCTCCGCCACCTCCTCGCCGCACTCCTGCTGCGCCTCGCCAACCCCGCCACCCCCTGCGGCAGCGCGACTGCCGAACCCGGCGAGACCTACCGCCGCTTCCGCCACGCCGTCGAACACCACTTCACCCGCACCCGCCGCGTCGAGGACTACGCCAAAGCCCTCGGCTACTCCCCCCGCACCCTCTCCCGCGCCACCCTCGCCGCCGCAGGCATCGGCGCCAAGGAATTCGTCGACCGCCGCGTAGTCCTCGAAGCCAAACGCCTCCTCGCCCACAGCGACACCCCCGCCGCCCGCATAGCCGACCACCTCGGCTTCGCCGACGCCGCCAACTTCGCCAAGTTCTTCCACCAACGCACCGGCACCACCCCCATCGCCTTCCGCACAGCGGTCCGTGGGACCGCGGAAGAGACGTGAGCGGCACCAGCCAGACCTTGCCCGCGCAGCGTTGTCTTTCCGGTTCTCGACGGCGGCGGGATGCTCGGGTGGGTGGGTGGGGCGGGGCGGGTGAGGTCAGAGGGCGTTGCGGATGCGGGCCGCCGTCTCCGCCGCGTGAGCGTCGTCGCGGTAGTGGGTGCGGGGCCAGAAGAAGCCGCGCAGGCCGTCCTTGGGGTTGCGGGGGACGATGTGGGTGTGCAGGTGGGGGACGGACTGGCTGATCCGGTTGTTGGCCGCGACGAAGCTGCCGGCGGCGGCCGTGCCGCGTTCGACGGCGGCGGTGAGCAGGCGGACGCGGGTGTAGTAGGGGCCGGTCTCGTCCTCGGTGAGGTCGGTGAGGGTGGGGACGTGGCGGCGCGGGATGACCAGCAGGTGGCCGGGGAACAGTGGCCGGTGGTCGAGGAAGGCGTGGACGACGTCGTCGGCGAGGACGGTCTCGACCGGGACTTCGCCGGCGACGACACGGCAGAACAGGCAGTCCATCGCCCCATCATCACGGCGGGGCGCGCCGTCGGGGGAGACGGCGCGCCCCGGCAGGACGTCTCGTCAGGCGTGCGCCCAGGACGGGGCGGCGACCAGCGCGACCAGCTGTTCCTGGCTGAGTGCCGGGGCGTCGCGGGTGACCTGGTAGTTGGGCCCGTACGTCCAGAGTTTGGCGGTCACCATGGTGCCGTCGGGGAGCAGCGCGCCCGCGATCACCTCGGTGCCCTGGGTGTCTTTGGTGCCGTCGGGCCCGGGGACGGGGACCTCCTTGACGTAGGACCGGGTTCCGTCCGGGTGCTCCTTGAAGCGCCCGTCGAATCCGATGTTGCGGAACCTGGTGTCCGGGTCGGCGGGGAAGCCCCGCTGCCAGCCGTGTTCGACGGAGACGACCAGCTGGCTGGTGAGATTGGCGAGGGAGACGGTTCCGTGCACCCGTCCCGGGGTGTCCTGGGTGCCCGGGCCCGGGTCGAAGGTGGCGTCGGCGGGCAGCGTGACGCGCAGGGCGGCGAGTACGGCGGGGCTGCCGACGGGTGCGGCGGGCGGGACGGTGGAGGCGCGGAGGACGGTGAAGGCCGGCCGCCAGGCGTCGGAGGTGGCCACGGTCACCAGCCGTTCCTGGGTCAGCGGCGGCTGCTCGCGGGCCGGGTGGCCCGGGCGGCCGGAGGCGACCTCGGTGGCGTTGACGATCCGGCCGTCGGTGGTGGCGTACGTGACGGTCCAGACGCGGTCGCCGGCCTCCCAGCGCGGGGCGGTGGTGGTGGTGATCAGGCGGGAACCGTCGGGGCGGGTGGTGAGTTGGCAGGTGGCGGTCGGCTGGTTGAGGGTGTCGGGGCACTGCAGGGCGGCGGCGCTGTCGCTGAGCGGGGTGGCCAGCCGGTCGATGGTCAGCAGGACCCGGGCCGGGCCGTTGCCGTCGTCGTAGTCCATCCAGCCCATCGGGGTGTGAGCGGGCAGCAGGTCGTCGGGGGAGGTGCCCGCGGGGTCGATGATGCGGCCGTCGGCGGGCATCAGTGAGCTCAGAGTGTCGGACATGAAGGTCTGGCCGACGGGCGATGCGGCCGGTGCGGGACGCGCCGGGGAGCGGTCGGGCAGCAGGGCCAGCGCGCACCCGGCCGCGGCGACCAGGGCGAGCGCGGAGGCACCGGCCGCCCGGCGGCGGCGCACCCGGGTGCGGCCTCGGCGTTCGGCGGCCAGCGCGAACAGTTCGGTGGACGGTTCGGGGGCGGTGGCGGCGGAGGCCCGCAGGGCGCGGGCGAAGTCCTCTTCGGAAGTCATCGGCATTCTCCGGAAACGGTGCGGAGGGAACGTCAGGGGTGAAGGAGCGCGGCGATGCGGCTCCGGACAAGAAAGGAGCGTCAGGGCCGGACGAGCTCGTCGAACTGCCCGCCGAGCCGGGTGCGCAGGCGGCTGAGCGCGCGGGAGGCGCGGGAGCGGACGGCGCTCGGGGTGAGGCGCAGCGCGGTGGCGGCCTCCTCGACGCCGAGGTCCTCCCAGTAGCGCAGGACGAGCACGGCCCGGTCCTGCTGCGGGAGTTCGGCGAGTGCCTGGAGCAGGGTGACGCGCAGTGCGGGGTCGGCGGTGGGGGCGGCGGATTCGGCGAAGGTGTCGGTGACGTGTTCGCGGCTGCTGCGCCGGCGCCGGTGGCTGAGGAAGGTGTTGACCAGGACGGTCCGGGCGTATCCGGCGGGGTTCGCCATCCGGGAGACCCGCCGCCAGCTGCCGTAGAGCTTGCCGAGCGCCTCCTGCGCGAGGTCCTCGGCGAGGTGGGCGTCGCCACCGGTCAGCAGGTAGGCGGTGCGTACCAGGTCGCGGCCGCGGGCGGCTGCGAAGTCCCGGAACTCGAGGGGTCCGCCGTCGGCCCCGATCGTCGTCGTGCTGTCCATGCCCCTCTAACGCGGTGGGCCGGTGTTCTTGTCGCACCGTCGAATAATCGGCAGCCGATTGGCAGTTGAGCACGACAGGGCCGCGCGGGGTGTCGAAAACGGACACCGGTGGGCAAAGTGTGACGATGTCGCGGTGACCACCACCAGCGAGCCCAGTCAGGCGGCGGCCCCGCCCGTTCTCGACCGGCGGCAGCGGAACGTCGTGTTCGGCACCATCGTGCTCGGCATGCTGCTGGCCGCCCTCGACCAGACCATCGTCGGCACCGCGCTGCCCACCATCGTCGCGGACCTCGGCGGCGCCGCGCACATGTCCTGGGTGGTGACGTCCTATCTGCTCGCGGAGACCGTCACCACCGCGCTGGTCGGCAAGTTCGGCGACCTGTTCGGCCGCAAGGTGGTCTTCCAGGTCTCCGCGATCGTCTTCATCACCGGCTCGTTCCTGTGCGGCCTGGCCACCAACATGACGCTGCTGATCGCCTGGCGGGCTGTTCAGGGCGTCGGCGCGGGCGGCCTGATGGTCACCTCGATGGCGCTGATCGCGGACGTCATCCCGCTGCGCGAACGCGGCAAGTACCAGGGCGCGATCGGCGCGGTGTTCGGCGTCGCCACCGTGATCGGACCGCTGCTGGGCGGGCTGTTCACCGACCACCTGTCCTGGCGCTGGGCGTTCTACGTCAACGTGCCGATCGCCGTCCTGGTGGTGATCGCGGCGGCCCGGAACATCCCGGTGGTCCGCTCCGCCGCACGCCCCGTCATCGACTACGCGGGCATCGCGCTGGTCGCGGTCGGCGCCAGCTCCCTGATCCTGGCGACCAGTTGGGGCGGCAACGAGTACGCGTGGAGCTCGCCCGTCATCATCGGCCTGTTCGCCGGCGGTGTGGTCGCGCTCGGCCTGTTCTGCTGGGTGGAGACCCGCGCCGCCGAACCCACCCTGCCGATGCGGCTGTTCCGCAACCCGGTGTTCACGGTCTGCTCGGTGCTCAGCTTCATCGTCGGCTTCGCCATGCTCGGCGCGATGACCTTCCTGCCGACCTTCCTGCAGTACGTGGACGGCGACTCGGCGACCGTCTCCGGCGTGCGGACCCTGCCGCTGGTGCTCGGCCTGCTGATCGCGTCGATCTTCAGCGGCAACACGGTGTCCAAGACCGGCCAGTACCGGATCTTCCCGATCGTCGGATCGCTGGTGATGGCGCTCGGCCTGTACCTGCTCTCGCTGCTCAACGCAGGCACCAGCGCCTGGCTGGCCAGCCTCTACATGTTCGTGCTCGGCACCGGCATCGGCCTGTGCATGCAGGTGCTCACCATCGCCGTGCAGAACACCGTCGACTACGCCGACCTCGGTACCTCCACCTCCGGCGTCACCTTCTTCCGCACCCTCGGCTCCTCGTTCGGCACCGCCGTGTTCGGCACCATCTACACCAACGCGCTGCGGACCAACCTGGCCGACGGCGTCGCCGCGGCCGCCCGGGCCACCGGCGAGAGCCCCGAACAGCTCGCCGTCCGCGCACAGAGCCCGCACGGCGTCCAGGGGCTGCCGCCCGGCGCGGCCGAACCGGTCATCCGGGCCTACGCCGACTCGCTGCACACCGTGTTCCTGTGGACGGTGCCGGTCGCGCTGCTCGGCTTCGTGGTCGCGCTCTTCCTCAAGCAGGTCGAACTGCGCGACTCGGCCCGCGCCACCTGCACCGACATGGGCGAGGGCTTCGCGCAGCCGTCCTCCGGCGACTCCGCCAAGCTGCTCGAACTCTCCGTCGCCAAACTCCTCGCCGGCGTCGGACTGGACACCGCCCGGCAGGTCGTCGGCTCCTCCGGCACCCGGCTCGACATGGCCGGCGCCTGGGCCGTCATGCAGGTCGACCTGTTCACCCGCAGCGTCGGCCACGCCACCCTCAACCTGATCGCCGGGCGCCGCCGGATCCCCCCGGAGGTCCTCCGGCCGGTGTTCGACCGGATGGTCACCGAAGGCTTCCTGGACGTCCACGGCGGCTTCTACGCGCACACCGAGGCCGGCGAACGGGAGGCCCAGACCATCGGCCACGCCTGGTCCCAGTGGCTGTGCCAACGCCTGGAGCAGGACCGCGGCCGCCCCCGCAGCGCCGAACTGCGGGCCGCCGCCGACGCGATCGCCAAGCGCATGATCGTCGAGGACCTCGCCGAAGGGTTCCCGCAGAGCGGCGTGCCGACCGGCTCGCGCGCCTGAACCGCCGTCACGTCACCTCGGTGTTCGTCGGATCGGCGCCCCCGGCCTCACAGGGCGTCAGGCCGACCCGGCGGCGCCGTTCTCTAAGCTGGCCCCCATGCTCCTGTACGCCCCCGCGATCTTCTTCCTGCTGCTGACCGCCCTCGGCGTACGGCGCGACCGCCGCCGCTTCAGCAATGCCGTGTACCTCGGACTCGCCCTCACCTTCCTGGCCTTCGCGCTGCTCGCCACCCTCGGCCGGACCGACTCCGTGCTCGCGGAAACGGTCGTGATCGCGGTCGTCCTCGCCCCCGCCCTCGGCGTCCTGGTGCTCTCCGGGCTGCTGATCGCCAACGGCTTCAAGATGCTGCGCAAGGAAGGCCGCCGCCTCGGCAACCTGCTCTCGCTGCTCTGCGGCCTCGGCATCCTGGTGGTCGTCGCCCTGCTGATCGCCGCCACCCAGGCAGACTCGCCCGTGCTGGTGGTGATCGCCCGCACCACCTTCCTGCTCGCCAGCTACTTCTCCTTCCTCTTCCTGTGCTTCATCGGCTACGCCTACCTGTACGGCCGGCTGATCCCGCGCCAGGACGTCGACTACGTCGTGGTCCTCGGCTCCGGACTGATCGGCGGCACCCGCGTCCCGCCGCTGCTCGCCAGCCGCCTCGAACGCGGCCGCGCCCTGTACGAGCGCCAGGCCGCGAACGGCCGGCCGCCGCTGCTGATCACCTCCGGCGGCCAGGGCCCCGACGAGAAGCTGCCCGAGTCCCACGCGATGGCCGCCTACCTCACCGAACGCGGCTTCCCCGCCGACCGGATCGTCCTGGAGGACCGCTCCCGCACCACCGAGGAGAACCTCCGCTTCTCCCGCGAGCTGATGACCGCCGCGAACCCCGACTACCGCTGCATCGTGGTCACCAACAACTTCCACGCCTTCCGCGCCGCCATCCTGGCCCGCCAGGAAGCGGTCAACGGCCAGGTCGCCGGCTCCCCGACCGCCGCCTACTTCTGGCCGAGCGCCACCATCCGGGAGTTCGTCGCCGTGACCGTCACCCACAAGTGGATCAACCTGACGGTCTGCGGGCTGCTCACCCTGGTCTCCGTCACCGGGTAGCGCGGGTCCGGGCGGCGGAGTGGTTCGGGGGCAAAGTTATGCTGGTCGCCTGCACCGTTCAACGCCCGGGGGATCTGTCGTGCCGCCCACCTACGCAAGTCTCCCGGGGCCGCCCCCGCGGCGTCGCCTGCGGACGCTGCTGGGTGCGGCGGCGGGGGTGCTGCTGCTCGGGCTGATACCCGCCGTGCGGCACGAGGCCGAGGCGATGGCCGGCGAAGGCGGGCCGGACGGGCCCCGGCTGACGGTGGCGACCTGGAACATGTGCGGGGAGACCGTCTGGGGCTGCGGCAAGTACGGCGGCGGCGACCAGAAGATCAAGGTGATGCGCTCGATGGCGCAGGACCACGGGGCCCGGGCGATCCTGGTGCAGGAGGCCTGCCGGGGCGACCTGGACCGGGCCCGGGCCGGGCTCGGCGCCGCCTGGCAGCTCGCCTTCCAGCCGTACGAACAGGCGGACGAGGCGGGCGCGACCACGCCCGTGGACTGCGGCGGCGGACGCGGCGACGCCGGCATCGGCATCCTGGCGGCCGCCCCGCTGACGGACATCGCCCCGGTCTCAGCCCCCCAGCCCGAAAAAGGCCTGCGCCGCGGCATCCTGTGCGCGACGGCCGGCAGCGGCCCGAGGCTCTGCGTCGCGCACCTCTCGCTGCCCCCCGCCGACCGGTCCGACCGCGCCGCCGAACTCCGCGACGACCAGCTGTCGGCACTGCTCAAGGCGGCCGGGACGGGCGGTTCGGTGTTCGGCGGCGACTTCAACTCCTCGCCGCCCGGCCCGAACAACAAGGACGCCTGGATCTGGCCGGCCGGCTACTTCGACACCGTCCAGGAGTGCGCCCAGCAGTCGCCGGACCAGCGTACGGGCTTCGCGCCCACCCACGAGAACGGGTTCAAGCTGGACTACCTGTTCACCGCGCTGCCCCGGCACGGCTGCTCCCGGCTGGACACCAGCTTCTCCGACCACCAGGCGGAGCTGATCACCGTCGCCGCCGCCCTCTGACGGGGCGTCAGCCGCCGTAGCGCTGCAGGAGCGTGGGGTTGCGGGCCAGCGCACCGGCCACCACGAAGCCGACCTGCCCGGGGCTCGACACCCGGCCGTCGGCGTATGCCGCCCGGACCTCGACGGTGTGCCCGCCGCCGCGCCACCCCCACTCGGGCTGCCAGGTCCACAAGCCGTCCTCGACCGGGGCGCTGCCCAGCGCGTGCTCCCCGATGGCGAGGTCGACCCGGACCGCGCCGGGCGCGTGGCCGCTCAGCCGGACGACAGGGCCGGGGACGTAGCTGTTGTCCACCGGTTCGGTGACCACCGGCGCGGGCAGCGGTGGCGCCGCCTCGGTGATGGTGTGCTGGGTGCGGGGGGCCTGTCCGTCGATGGTGAACACCACGTCGGAGCGTTCGCTCTGGATGTTGCTGGCGTCGGCGGCGAACACGCGGAGCAGGTGCCGGCCCGCGGTGAAGGCCCGGTCGGCCTGCCAGGACCAGCTGCCGTCGGCGGCGACCGGGGCCGAGGCGACGTACTTGCCGTTCTCCCAGATGCTGACCCGCACGCCGCCCGGCGCGAAGCCGGTGATGGCCACGCCGTTCGGCGGGAGCACCGCCTCCGCCGGAGGAGAGGTGATCACCGGGCGGGGGAAGGAATCGCCCCTGACCTGCGAGGTGTCCTTGAGGAAATGCTCGATCGCGGCGAGGTCGGGCTCCGGAACCTCGCCGCCGTTGGTGATCAGGCCGATCCGCGGGACCACGCCGTCCACCAGCAGGTTGAGGATGCCCATGAGGGTGGGCAGGTTCCGCAGCGTCACCTTGCCATGGCCGGTGATCAGCACCGAGTCGTTGTAGATGAAGTTGAAGTTCGAGTAGCCCTGGAAGAGCTGGACGAACGGCTGCACCTGTCGCAGGTACTGCTCGTCCTGCGGGGAGGTGATCAGGTAGATGTTGGCGTTCCGGTGGGGGCTGGCCATCACCAGGTTCGGCAGGACGGCGTCGAGGACGGCGACGTTCTGCTCGGTCACCTCACCCATCATCAGCCGGGCCGCGCTGGGGATGCCGTCCAGCACGTAGGAGCCGATGCTGAACTGGGGCACGCTGGCGACGATGTTGCCGAAGCCGTACTTGAGGCCGTAGAACAGCGCCGCGCTGCCCCCCTTGGAGCTGCCGAAGACGGTGACGTCCTGCGGCGTCAGGTGCAGCGAATGCATCACCCGGGTGATCACCCCGGCGACGGACTGCTCCAGCGAGAAGTCCATCCGCTTGCACAGGTAGTAGCTGTTGGCGCCCTCGAAGGAGTCGCGGATCCACAGGATGTTGCCGCGCACCTTGTCCAGGACGCCGTTGCCCCAGCCGTACTCGTCCGGTGCGGTGAAGTTGGCGAACACCACGACCAGGTGCCGGTTGCCGTTGCGGGCGTGCGAGAAGCGGTACTCGATCGGGACGGCGCCCGTGGTGTCCACACCGGTGAAGATGCGGCGGGTGTGCTTGGCCTGATCAGCCATTTGCCGGGTCCAATCGTCTGCGCAGTTCTGCCTGGAGGTCGCGTGGCGGCTCCACCGCCGCCGCCGTGACCTCGTCGAGGTCACGGAAGGAACGGGAGCCCGGCTGGGTGCTGCCGAGCGAGCGGAACGAGGGTGCCGACACGTTCTGCGGCGGCTCCGCCAGGTCGCCGCCCGCGACCAGGATCCGGTCCGCCAGGCGGACCGAGGCGTACCCGTCGTCCAGGTCGCAGAAGGCCTCCTGGAAGCGCCGGTAGCGCTCGGCGTAGCGGGCGTGCACCCCGTCGGCGTAGCGGATCGCGGTGATCAGCTGGGCGGACTCGGCGAGCAGCGGCCCGGGGGCGCTGGTCTCGAAGTCGAAGTAGAAGCCGCGCAGGGTGTCGCGGTAGTGCTCCAGGTCGTAGGTGAAGAACAGGATGGGCCGGCCGGTGTTGACGAAGTCGAACATCAGCGAGGAGTAGTCGGTGATCATCACATCGGTGATCAGCGACAGGTCGGCCATGTCGGGGTAGTCGGAGACGTCGTGGACGAACCCGTCGCCGGCGCCGGGGACCGGGTCGACCACGTTGGGGTGGCGGCGGACCAGCAGCACGTGGTCCGTGCCGAGCCGGGCCCGGGCGTCGTCGAGGTCGATCCGGAAGTCGAGCTTGTACCGGCCGGGCGCGTAGTACTGGTCGTCGCGCCAGGTCGGGGCGTACAGCACGACCCGCTTGCCGTCGGGGATGCCGATCCGCCGGCGGATCCCGGCGGCGCGCTGCTCGGTGCCCGGGCGGCGCAGCACGTCGTTGCGGGGGTAGCCGCATTCGACGATCTCGCCGGGGAAGCCGAAGGCGCGGCGCAGGATCGGGGTGGAGAAGGTGTTCGGCGAGACCAGCAGGTCCCAGTTCTCCACCTCGGTGGCGAGGCGTTCCAGGTAGCGCTTGTCGGCGAAGTGGACGGCCTCGATGTCGTGGCCGATCTTCTTCAGCGGGGTGCCGTGCCAGGTCTGCACGACGACCTGGCCGGGGCGCTTGCGGAACCAGTCGGGCAGGTGGTTGTTGGCGACGATGTACCGGCTGGTGGCGAGCGCCTCGTACCACTCGGGCGACCACATGCGGACGGCGCGGGCGGTGGCGGGGACGTCCACCTGGTCGTCCTTGACCACCCACAGGTGCTCCAACGGGACCTGGCGGCGCACCAGTTCCTCGTGGACGGCGCGCGGGCTGTCGGAGTACTGGGTGCCCTTGAACGCGTCGAACAGCACGGCGGGCCGGACGGGCTGCTGGCGGGCGGCGGGGTACGCCTTGGTGCGCAGCAGCTTCTGCCGGTAGGGGCCGCGGGCGTGGTCGGGCATCGCGGAGTGCACCTGGAGCGAGAGCCGGTCGTAGCTCTCGGCCTGGAGTTCGTAGCCGCGCCCGTCGCTCTCGACGGCCTGCGGGAGGCCGGGGATGGCGTCCTGCTCCAGCTTGAGCATCAGGTCGGGCAGCCGGTCGGCGGGTGCGGTGCGGGCGGGGTCCTGGCGGCGCAGGTAGAGGTCCCAGCGGCCGGCGGAGAGCGGGACGGTGCCGGCCAGGGTGCGGATCCGGGCGGGGGCGAAGCGGGCCCGGAAATAGTCGCCGATCAGGTCGAGCGGGACGACGCGTTCGGTGCCCTGGGCGCGGGAGCGCAGCACCAGGTGGACCTGGTGGCGCAGTTTGGCGGGGACCAGGTGCAGGGCCGGGTAGCGGCCGACGATCTCCAGGGTGCCGTCGTCCTCCCAGGCGTACCGGGTGACCAGCGGGAGGGTGGCGCGTTCGAACAGCACCAGGTAGCCGGAGCCGTTGCGGTGGACGACGAGTTCGCGGTCGCCGTCCGCGGTCTGCAGGCTGTCGGGGAGGCGGTGGTGGCCGTCGGGGGTGTCCTCGGCCATCACCGGATACATCGTCATCTTGCGCCCGGCGACGTGGAAGGTGGTCTTCCAGCCGTTGGCGCCGAGGTCCCAGGACTGCGGAACGGCCTCGTCGGCGCCGTTCGCGCGGTGCGCGGGCACCAGGGAGCGCAGCGGGACGCGGACGGTGAAGGTGCACCAGCCCTCACCGCCGGGGGTGAAGCGGACCGGAGCCTGGGTGCGGCCGGCGCCGCCGAGGCTGACCAGCCGCAGCTGGCCGCTCTCGGGGACGGTCGGGCCGAGGTAGACACCGCGCAGTTCGAGGTGCTCGCCGGTGATGCGGTGCCCGGTGATCCGGCAACGGACCACCTCCACCCGGAGCTTGAGCCGGTTCTGCACGAACAGCGGCAGCACCCGGGTGTTCTTGTCGACATACCGGTAGGGCGGGTTGGCGGCGCTGCCGACGCCGCCGCGGTCCAGGCCGCGGTAGCGGAACAGGCCGCGGCTGAGCACACCGGCCGCGACGTCCCAGGTGCCCTCGGCCCACTGGCCCTTCTGCTTGAGCCGGTTGGTGTCGAAGGCGGCGCTGAAGCCCGACCAGTCGTAGCAGTAACGGTTCTGGTTGGAGTGCTCGGTGGCCTGCGGGGCGTAGACGGTGCGGGTGGGGACCAGCAGCATCCGGTCCTGCTTGGTGTTGCGCAGGGCCAGCGCCTTGACCGACATGTGCCGCTTGTGGACGTTCACGAAGCGGATGTACGCGCTGCCGGAGAGCTCCAACCGGTCGCCGTTCCAGCGGACTTCACCGATCGAGCCGTGCAGCGAGAGCTCCTTGCCGAGCCGGTACGCCTTGCGGCCGATGCCGACCCGCCGGTCGCCCAGGTGCGGGTACTTGAGGTAGCGGCGGAAGCGGCGCTGGACCGGCATCGGGCCGCCGCGCCGCTCGAACTCGACCACGTCGAGCAGTTCCTGGAGCAGCCGGCGGCGCACCAGCAGCCACTTCACCCGGGCCTCGGCGGGCAGTTCCTCGATCAGGTCCTCGCCGGCCTCGTCCAGGAACTCGTTGGCCCACTGGATGAAGGAGAGCTGGTACTCCTCGTCGCCGTCGGGCAGCGCCTTCAGATGGAGCATCAGGTCGGAGGTGAGGCAGGCCAGGTCGTACTTGCGCTTGGACTCGGCGAAGCTCTTGGAACGGTGCCCGCCCAGGAAGCGGCTGACGGACAGCACGGCGGAGACCCGGTCGCGCAGGTTGTCGATCTCGTGGTGGCGCTGGGTGATGGAGGGCGCGGCGTTGCCCTCGCGGCGGCGCCAGTAGTAGACGACGTCCGTGATGGTGTCGACCTTGGCCGCCCGGAAGTGGGCGAACATGTTGACCCAGGAGTCCTCGTACAGGACCCCCTCGGGGAACTCGATGTAGTAGTAGTCCCAGAAGCTGCGCCGGAACAGCTTGTTCCACACCGTGCGGTCGTAGATCAGCTTCTCGAACCTGGTGATGTGGGTGCCGCGCCGGTTGGCCTCCATCGGGCCCTTGTGCAGCGGCGACTGCCACTTCTTGGTGGAGTTCATCATCTGCACGTTGCCGGAGACGAAGTCCGAGCCGGACTCCTCCAGGGTGCGCAGCAGCGTCTCGTAGGCGTGCTCGGGCACCACGTCGTCGCCGTCGGCGAACACCAGGAACTCGGCGTCGGGGTGGAGCGCGCGCAGACCGGTGTTGCGGGCGTGGCCCGGGCCGTTCGCGTCCTGCCGGATCAGCCGGAAACGCGTGTCCCGGGCGCACATGTTCTGCGCGATCGCGGTGGAGGCGTCGGTCGAGCCGTCGTCCACCAGGATCACCTCGAAGTCGCGGAACGACTGGCGGGCGATGGACTCCAGGCATTCGGCGAGGTACATCTCGACGTCCTGGAACGGGACGACGACGCTCAGCTTCGGCGGGTGGGCAAGCACGGATCCGCTCCTCCGTCAGCCGGTGGCGGCCGGGACGGGCTTGTCCTCGCGCAGCGCCTGCCAGAGCTTCTGCGCGCGGGGCTCGTCGGCGATCACCCGGTCGTGGTCGATCCGGTCGGTGACCACCGGGAGCATCACGGTCTTCATCCGCTCGGGCTGCAGGCCCTTCATGCTCTGCGCGAAGTCGAGCAGGCCGTTCACCGAACCGAGGTCGGTGTCGGTGGTCAGCGCCTTGGTGGCCGCGTTCGCCACGCCGTACGCCTTGGTCGGGCTGGAGAGGGTGCCCTTGCGCTGGAGCTGGGAGAGGACGGAGAGCAGGAACTTCTGCTGGAGGCCGATCCGGCCGAGGTCGCTGCCGTCGCCGATGCCGTGCCGGGTACGGACGAAGGCCAGTGCCTGGGTGCCGTCCAGGGTGTGGGTGCCGGCCGGCAGGTGCAGGCCGCTGTACTTGTCGTCGATCGCGACGTCGGTGGTGATCTCCACGCCGCCCATCGCGTCCACGAGTTCCTTGAACCCGGCGAAGTCGATCTCGACGTAGTGGCTCATCCGCAGGCCGGTGATGGTCTCGACGGTCTTCACCACGCAGGCCGGACCGGCCGTGGTGTACACCGAGTTGAACATCACCCGGGGCGCGGCGGGCACCTGCTTGCCGTCGGCGGTGGTGCAGGCCGGCCGGGCCACCATGGTGTCGCGGGGGATGCTGACCACGGTGGCGTTGGCGCGGCCCTGCGGTATGTGCACCAGCATCGCCGTGTCCGAACGGGCGGTGCCGCCGGTGTCGCCGCCCGCCAGTTCGGCGTTGTCGCCGCCACGGGAGTCCGAGCCGAGCACCAGGATGTCCTGCGCGCCGGTGGGCAGGACGGCCGGGCGGTCCTCGCCGAGCGCCTTGTCGATGTCGACGGTGTCGAGGTTGCCCTCCAGGTGGTGGTACATCCACAGCCCCGTCCCGCCGACGGCCAGGCCGAGCGCGAGCACCACGCCGCCGCCGATCAGCAGGACCCGCCGGCCTCGGCGACGCGGCTTCGGCCGCCGGCCCGGGGCGGCGGCAGCGTCGGTCTTCGGTCCGGCCGACACGCCGTCAGTCTGCGCCATGGATCGAGCATCCTCCCAGTTCACGGGCTGCGGTGCGTACCCGGAGGGGTCATGCTCTCACGCGTTGTTCATGTCCTGTTGGTTTTTTGATCACAGACCTATACCGACTCTTTGCGTTTCCATCACATCACCCTCCGTGACCATGCGCCTTTTTCGTTGCACGGAGGGTGACATTTGATGATGCCGCGTCAGGTGGTCGGGAGGTGCCCGGTTCTGACTGGGGGTCGGCTGCGTCAGGGGCCGGTGTCCGCGGCGACGAAGGTGTACGCGCCGAGTTCGAGGAACAGGGCGTCCTCGAGTTCGGGTACGCCGGTGAGCGGGACGGCGAGCCGTCGTTCCAGCACCCCCGGGTTGTTGGTCACCGGGTTGTAGGCCCGCAGCACGATCCGGGCGTCGCACGGCAGGGGCTGGTCGAGCTGGATCACCACCGTGACGGTGCCGGAGTAGTTGGCGGGCAGCAGGATCGAGCGGGTGTACCCCTCGTCGGTGCCGGGCGAGTAGATCTGCGCCACCAGGCTGAACGGGGCCTGCTGGTCGGTGTTGGAGAAGGTCGCGGTGCCGTTCGGCAGGTCGGTGCCGGAGACCCCGAAGACGAACCGCGTCGGGTAGTTGTTGAGGTTGCAGATCGCCAGGTTGGCGAGCACGTAGTTGGTCTGCCGGCACGGGATCACGTCGATGTTGCGCCAGCCGACGTTGGGGTTGTACCTGACCCAGTTCAGGTAGTCGACGATCGAGCTGAACGTGGGCAGGGTCGCGGACATCGGGTGGGCGGGGGTGTCCACGGTGGTGATCGTGCAGTAGTGGCCCGGCGGCGTGTCGCTCGGGAAGAGGAAGGCGGACCTGCTGACGCAGATCCGCCCGGGTGGGATCTCCCGCGAGCCGCCGCGGACGGTGAACGGCGCACTGGTGCCGCCGCCCTCCGCGTTGATCGGCGTCCAGGCCCGTGGGTCCAGGAGCAGTCCGCCGGGGGCGAAGTAGAGCCTGACGTTGCCGGAGCTGGGGCAGTTGGCTCGCAGGTTCTTTCCGCGGACGTAGATGCGGTTGAGCCTGCCCTGCACGATCGGATGGCGAATCCCGAGGTCGGGGCCGGGATAGCTGGACTCCAGCAGGTCGAAGTCGAGGATGTCGCTCCCGAAGGGGATGATGTCCGGCGACTCCCAGACCGGGTCGGCGGTGGGCGTCTGTCCCATGTCCTGGAAGTTGTCCCGGACCAGGATGTCGTCCCAGTTGGCGGCTGCGTTCATGGTTCCTCCCGAGAATCTCTTCGCGCCGACGGGCATGCGTCGGTTCCGCGTGGGCGGGCAGGTGGATGGCCGTGGTCGTCGGGACGGTGAATGCGCCCGTTCGGGGGAACGTCCCGGTGCAGTCAATGTACGTGCCCGAACCATTCGGCCCAATCCATCGGAAGGGTGAACGTGCGTCACGCCGTGTTGCCGTCAGAGGCCCGCGGCCAGGCCCTTGGCCAGCGTGAGCAGGCCGCCGGCCAGGGCCAGACCTAGGACCAGACGCCGGAGGGGGCGGTCCGGGACGCGGCCGGACAGCAGGTGGCCGACGGCACTGCCGGCGGCGACGGCGCCCGCGGCGACCGTCCACTGCGCGCCCGACAGCGCGGGCACGCCCTTCGCGGTGAGGGACATCGCGTTCACGGCGAGGCCGAAGAACTGGGCGTTGGGGAGGAACTCGCGGGCCGACCAGCCGCAGTTCGCCGCGTACAGCGACACCGCCGGCCCGCCGACACCCGCCGCCGCGTTCAGCAGCCCGCCGGCGGCGCCCGCCGCGACCGCGCCCGGCACCCCGCGCAGCGCCGCCGCCCGCACGCCGAGCATCACCATCACCGACGCCGCGCTCACCACCAGACCGATCGCCACCAGCAGCACCGCCTCGGGCGCGGCCGCCGCCAGCCGGGCCCCGAGCGGCACGGTGAGCGCGGCCGCCAGGACCAGCGGCACCATCCGTCCGGGTCGCACCCCGCGCCACCCGGCGGCCAGCCCGAGCACGCTGATCGCCCCTGACGCGCAGTTCGACAGCCCCACCCCGCCCGCCGGCCCGAGGATCAGCACCAGCACCGGCGCGGCGATCAGCGCGAACCCCACCCCGGACAGCCGCTGCACCGCCGCCGCGGCCAGCACCACGACCCCCATCGCCGCGATGCCCATGCCTACGGAAGTTCGGGACGCACCAGAGCCTTCGCGAAGGGCTCGCCCGTGCGTCGGGCGTGGGTCATCCGCTCGCGCACCTCGACGAGGGTGCGCGGGCGGTAGCCGGGGCCGCCGCAGCAGCCCTTGTGGAAGCGGACACCGGCGTGCAGCAGGACCGACAGGGTCCGCCAGGCGGCGGTGTCGCGCCGTCGGGGTGCGGCGAAGGCGGAGCCCACGTGGATCAGCGGCTCGGCGCAGCGCGGGCAGCGGCGGTCGTGCCGCTCGTGCATGTCCCGGTAGGGCTGCTTGTAGGAGGCGCGGCAGGGCAGGCAGACGTAGGAGGTCTTTCCGGCGGGCATGGTGGTCAGGGTAGGGCCTGCCGCGCCGGATTTCCCGTCAATATTCGGGCGGGAGCCGGCTGTTACCAGGTGAAGGGGGAGACCCCCGCGCCGAGGCGGGTGGCGGTCAGCGAGTGGCGCAGGCGGCGGTAGGCGGCGTCGTCGAAACGGCCGGCCCGGGGGTGCAGGACGGTGGCGGCGGACAGTGCCACCGCGTCGGGGAGGATCGCGGACCAGCCGGCGTGGCCGGACAGTCCGGCGGCGAGGGCGGCGACGGCGGAGTCCCCGGCGCCGGTGGGGTTGCCGGTGACGGGGGCGGACGGGGCGCAGCGCCACGCGCCGTGGGCGTCGACGGCGAGCAGGCCGTCGGGGCCGAGCGAGGCGAGGACGGACTCGGCGCCGCGGCGGAGCAGGGTGCGGGCGGCGTCGTGCGGGTCGGGCAGGCCGGTGGCGGCGGTGAGTTCGGCGGCGTTCGGCTTGATCGCGGTGGGCCGGGCGGGCAGTGCGGCGAGCAGCGCGGGGCCGTCCGCGTCGAGCACCACGGGGATGCCGAACCCCCGTCCCAGCGTGACGAGTTGGGCGTAGCCGTCGGCGGGGGCGCCGGGCGGGAGGCTGCCGGAGAGGACCAGGACGGCGGCCTGCGGGAGGTGCCGTTCGGTCTCGGCGAGCAGCGCGTCCCACTCGGCGCCGGCGAGCTCCGGGCCGGGCTCGTTGAACATGGTGGCGTCGGCGGTGTCGACCACGGCGACGGTGCGGCGGGTGTCGCCGGCCACCGGGACGGCGGCGTGCTCGAGGCCGGCGGCGGCGAGTTCGGCGCGCACGGCCTCGCCGGTGGGGCCGCCGAGCGGCAGCACGCAGCGGGCCGGGTGGCCGAGCGCGGTGAGCACCCGGGCCACGTTGACGCCCTTGCCGCCCGCCTGGGTGGCCATGCCGGTGACCCGGTGGCTGGTGTACGGGCGGACGTGGGGGACGGAGTAGGTGACGTCCAACGCCGGGTTCGGTGTGACGGTGAGGATCATGAGGGACGCCCCGTGAAAGTCTCGACTGACTGAAAGTGCTTGATCATAGCCATGTTCGAGCAGCTTCGATCATCCCGGTCCATGAATGCGGGGGTCTCACTTGAGCAACCGGGACAGTCGCCGGTCGGCCAGCACCCGGCCGCCGGTCTGACAGGTCGGGCAGTACTGGAGCGAGGAGTCGGCGAAGTTCACCGAGCGCACCGTGTCCCCGCACACCGGGCAGCTCTCGCCCGCCCGGCCGTGCACCGCCAGGTGGGCCTTCTTCTCGGACTTCAGCCCGCCGGCCGGCGCCGCCCGCAACTGCTCCAGCGCGCCGCCCAGTTCGCGTCCGACGGCGGCGTGCAGCCGGGCCAGTTGCCCGGCGTCGAGCGAGGACGCCAGCGCGTACGGGGAGAGCCTGGCGGTGTGCAGGATCTCGTCGGAGTAGGCGTTGCCGATCCCGGCCAGCACGCTCTGGTCGGTGAGGAAGGTCTTCAGCCGGTGCCGGGCCCCGGCGGCGAGGGCGGCGAGCTGCTCGGGGGTGACGGCGAGCGCGTCGGTGCCGAGCCGGGCGATGCCGGGGACCTCGCGAGGGTCCGTCACCACGTAGGCGGCGAGGCGCTTGGTGGTGCCCTGCTCGGTGAGGTCGAAGCCGCTGCCGTCGTCCAGCACCAGCCGCAGCGCGAGTGGGCCGCGCCGGCTCGGCGGCCGGGCCGGGAAGGACTCCCGCCGGTGCACCCAGCCGGCCCGGGCCAGGTGCACCACCAGGTGCGGGCCGCCGTCGGTGGCCAGGTCGAGGAACTTGCCGTGCCGGGAGACCCCGCTGACGGCCCGTCCGGCGAGCGCCCGCACCGGCGGGTCGAAGGTCTTCAGGGCGGTGATCGACAGCACGTCCACGCGCTCCAGCACGCGGCCCGCGCAGACGGTGGTCATCCACTCGGCGAGCGCCTGCACTTCGGGGAGTTCGGGCATCCGTCCAGTCTGGCCCGGCCCCGGCCGGGCGGGCCACCGGGGCGGTTGACGGGTGGCCGCCGTCGCGCGCTAAGTTGTCTGTACAAGTCGGCGGTGGGGAGCTGTGGGAGGGGGATGCCGGTGGGCCAGGAAGCCGTGCCGTTCGTGGTGTTGGCGGCCGCGCTGCTGCACGCGGTGTGGAACGCGCTGGTGCACGGAGTGCGCGACCGGTTGGCCGGGGTCGCGCTGATGAACGTGGTCTTCGTCGCGTTCGGCGCGCTCTTCGCGCTGTTCGTGCCACTGCCCGGGGTCCGCGCCGTGCCGTACCTGCTGGCCTCGACAGCGCTTCAGGTGGGCTACCAGCTGCTGCTGGCCCGGGCCTACCGGCTCGGCGACTTCGGCCAGATGTACCCGATCGCCCGCGGCACCTCCCCGGCGGTGGTCGCGCTGCTCGCCGCCACCGTGCTGCACCACCCGATGCCGGCCGGGCAGGTGGTCGCCGTCGCGGTGATCTCGCTCGGCCTGGCCGGGCTCGCGCTGGTCGGCGGGTGGCCGCGCCGCGAACAGCTGCCGGCGCTGGCCGCCGCGCTCGGCACCGGCGTCCTGATCGCCGGCTACACCGTGGTGGACGGGAGCGGGGTGCGGGCCGCGGCCTCCACCGGCGGCTACATCGCCTGGATGTTCCTCCTCCAGGGGCTGGCCGTCCTCGCCGCCGTCCTCGCCGTCCGCGGCCGCACCCTGCGGCCCGCGCTGCGCGAGGGCCGTACCGCCGCGCTGGCCGGCGGCCTGATGTCGCTCACCGCGTACGGCCTGGTGGTGTGGGCGCAGACCGTCGGCGACCTGCCCACCATCGCCGCCCTGCGGGAGACCTCGATCGTGATCGCCGCCCTGATCGGCACCCTCGTCCTGCGTGAACGCCTCGGCACCCTCCGGCTGGCCGCCAGCGCGACCGTCCTGACCGGGATCGCCCTGCTGGAGTTCGCGCACTGAGGTCTCGGGACAGGGCGAACGGCGGGGGCCGGGTGCGGCCCCGCCGCCGGACGGTGTCAGGCGGGTTCTAGGTGACGATGGCGCCGGAGCGGGCGGTCGCGTTCGTGGCGGCGTACCTGGACTAACTGCTGCCGCACCTGGCGCTGGTGCGGATGTCGCCCGGCGCCCGCTACCGGATCGGCGCGTACCGGTTCTGGCACCGCCACCTGACGGTGCTGCTGGCGGGCACCCCGGCTCCGGAGCACACCGCGCACGCCCTGCCGGCGGCGCTGGCCGCCGAACACGTCACGGCGCTGCTGCCCGGGCTCGGCGAGCAGCGGCTGCGCGCGGGTGCCGAGCGGCTGGCCCGCGCCGCGTTCGCCGGGCCGGCCTGACGGCCCGTCAGGACTCCGTGCCCGAGCGGTAGTACAGCCATTCGCCGCCGGCCACTGCGCGGCGGGCCAACTCGGCCAGTGCGGGCAGGAGTTCGACGGCGGAGGCGGGAGTGTCGGGATCGTGCGGGCGCAGCGTGCCCAGCTCGGCCGGGCTCGCGGTGGCCAGGGCGTCACGGACGATCGGGGTGAACTCGAACGTCCAGGGGTCTTCCGTGTAGTTCGGGGCCGCCGACACGAAGCAGCCCCAGGCGGCCAGGTCGATCTCCGGCCAGACCAGCCCGGTGATCAGATCGGCGTCCGACTCGGCGTCGATCAGTTGATCCAGCAGCCAAAGGACGTCGGCCGGCCCGGTGACGCCGTCGTACGTGGGCAGCGCGGTGCCGCCGCCGAGGGTGGTGAGGACGGCGGCGGCACTCGGGGCGCGGAAGAATTCGAGGTCGTCGGACACGCGGTCAGCCGGAGAGGCTGCAGTAGAGGTGCTGCTCGGCCTTCTTGGCGCGGCGGGCCAGGACGCCCAGGCGGTGGATCAGCTGGACGAGTTCGGCGGCCGGGACGGGCCGGAGCTCCTCGGCGCGGGCCCAGCGGGCGGCGAGTTCGGGCAGCCGCTTGCGTTCGATGGTGGCGAGGGCGTCGCGGGTCTCGTCGGAGAGTTCCACCACCCAGGGCCCGGTCATCCAGGGGTCCTCCTGGTCGACCTCGGTGACCGCCTCGTCGTCCCCCGTCGTCCAGGGCTGCGGCCCGGTCGGCCAGATCGAGCGGTCGGGGGCGCCGCCGGGCTCGAACTCCTTGGCGTCGATGGCGGCCACCAGCCGGCGCAGCACCGTGGTCGGGTCGACCCGCTTGGCCCGTACGGATTCGAACGACTCGGCGGGCTTGGCCGTCTTGTCGGCCATCACCGTCCGCACCGCCGTGTCGTCGGCGGCCCGGAAGTAGTCGGTCTGGAAATCAAGGTCCAGGTTCATGTCGCTCGCTCCCCTCGCTCGGCAAGATGCCCAGTGGACCACGGCGAACGGACGCTTGGGTACCGGGCCTCCGGTTCGCCACCGTCCTGTGATCTTCCCGCCACCGCGGGGGCGCCTCCCCGACAGCCGACGGGGGGAGCGGGCCGCGCGACGCCACCGCACTGGACGTAGGCGCGGCCCGTCCCGGTCAGTAGTTGCCGGGGATGTTCGCGGACCGGCAGGCCTGCGCGAACTGCGGGGTGCAGATCTCCTCGGCCTTGTACAGTCCGGCCGCGACGATGGTCTCGGCGACCCGCGCCTTGGTGACGACCACCGGGCTGAGCAGCCTGGACGGGATCTGGGCGCCGCCCGATTCGGTGATCGTGGAGGCCACCGAGGTGACGTCGATGCCCTTGACCAGGTAGACCGCCATGTTGGCGGCGGCCTCGGCCTCCGGCAGGTACGGCTTGTAGATGGTGTAGGCCTGCTCGCCGGTGAGGATCCGTCGCACGGCGTCCAGCGAGGCGTCCTGACCGCCGACCGGGACGTCGCCCCGCCCAGCCTTGCGCAGCTCGTCGATGATCGCGCCGGCCATGCCGTCGTTGGCGGAGTAGACGGCCTGGAAGCCGTTCTTGCCGAGCCTGTTGATCGCCTCGTTGACCTTGGCGGCGGCCACCTCGGGCTTCCACTCGCCGGACTGCTCGTAGGCGATCCGCTTGACCTTGCCGTCCAGCGCGTGGTGCGCGCCGGCCTTGAAGTCGGCGGCGTTCGGGTCGGTCTCCGCGCCGTTGATCATCACGATCTCGGCGCCGGCCGCCTTATTGCCGAGCGCTTCCAGCAGGGCCTGGCCCTGGAGTTCGCCGGTGCGCTTGTTGTCGAAGGAGATGTACGCGGCGACGTTGCCGGCGGCCAGCCGGTCGTACGCGATGACCTTGGTGCCCTTCCGGGTGGCCTCGTCCACCCACGGGGCGGTGACGGCGGCGTTCACCGGGTCGAGCAGGATCACCTTGACGCCGCGGGCGAGCAGCGCGTCGAACTGCTGCTTCTGCGCCTTCTCGTCGCCGTCGGCGTTGGCGTAGTCGATGGTGCACTTGGTGCACAGGCCGCTGACCTGGGCCTCGATCAGTGGCTTGTCGAACGCCTCGTACCGGGTGGAGGAAGCGCGCTCGGGCAGCAGCAGGCCGATCGCCTGGTTGCCCGACGACGAGGGTTTGTCGCTTCCGCAGGCGGCGAGCGACAGCGTCATCGACACGGCGGCCGTGCCGATGACGAGTCGACGCGTCATCGAATTCATGGTGGGTGGTGCCTCCCTGACAGCGCCGCGTCCTTGCGGCGAGAGTGAAGGGGAGTCAAGCCCACCCGTCATGTGTCGTCAAGAAGTAAACCACTGGTCAGGGCGGTAGGGCCAAGTCGTTACCTTCTTGAAGGCTGACCGGAAGGTTGGTCTGCGGAGCGTTCAGCGCTCGTTGCGGGCCACCAGGAACACCCCGCCGACGACTATTGCGCCGCCGAGCAGGATCGGCCAGGTCAGCGCCTCGGAGAGGAACAGCCACCCGAGGAACACCGCCACCACCGGGTTGACGTACGCGTAGGTGGCGACCAGCGGCAGCGGTGCGCGCTGAAGCAGCCAGGCATAAGACGTGAACGCGACGATCGAGCCGAACAGCACCAGGTACCCCAGCCCCACCCAGGACGCGGTGGACACCGCCGCCGGGTCGAACTCGCCCGGCTCGCCCCGCAGGAACGCCAGCGCGAGCGCACCCACCGCGCCCGCCGCCATCTCGTACACGCTCGCCACGAACGGGTCGGCCGGCATCGGCAGCCGGCCCGCCAGCACCGAGCCCAGCGCCCACACCAGTGCGGCGGCCACCACCAGCAGCAGCCCCGACAGTCCCACCTCGCCGGTCAGGCCCGGCGCGGTCAGCACCGCCAGGCCCACCAGGCCGAGCAGCACGCCCGCCAGCGTGGCCGGGCCGGTCCTGGTGCCGAACGCCCGGCGCAGCAGCACCACCCACAGCGGCACGCTCGCCACCATCAGCGCCGCCAGCCCCGACGGGACGGTCCGCTCCGCCAGCACCACCATGCCGTTACCGCCGCACAGCAGCAGCACGCCCACCAGTGCGGCGGAAGCGAATTGACGCCACGTCACGCGCAGCACGCCGATCCCCCGGCGGGCCGCCAGACCCGCCGCCAGCAGCACCGCGGCCGCCGCGAACCGCAGCGCGCCCGACAGCAGCGGCGGCATGGTCTCCACCACCACCCGGATCGCCAGATAGGTCGATCCCCACACCACGTACACGATGCCGAGCGCCGCCCAGACCGCCGCCCCCAGCCCCGCCGGGCCGGCGGCCGAACGGGGCGAACCGGAGGCGGGCGAGCCGTCGGCGGGCGAGCCGGGGGAGGAGCCGGGGGATGGGCAGTCGGGGTCGGCGGCGGGCTGCGGAGAGGGCGCGGACATGGGCGTCTCCTTCTGATACTCCTGACAGGGGTCCGGCGGAATGACACCACACTCCGCCCGCGCCCCAACAGAGGGTTTCAGCAGCCGATACGGGCAGAACCCCGAACCCGCACGCCGGGCAGGGCCGACCGGATGAACCGGCGCACCACCGCACCCCCAACCGGCCCCACCCCGGCCGCCACACCTGGTAGGCATGGGGACGGCCGAGCGCAGCCGACCCGAGGAGCGGCCGCATGGCATGGTTCGCCGCACCCGAGTACCGGCTCGCCCGCGAGCTGTTCCTGCGCCTGCTCGCCCTCGTCTACCTGTGCGGATTCCTCGCCGCCGCACGCCAGTTCCGCCCCCTGCTCGGCAGCCGCGGCCTGCTCCCGATCCCGCGCTTCGTCGCCCGCGTCCCGCTGCGCCACGCCCCCAGCCTGTTCCACTGGCACTACAGCGACCGCTTCTACGCCACCGTCGCCTGGACCGGCACCGCCCTCGCCGCCGCACTGCTCGCCGGAGCCGCGAACGCGGTGCCGCTCGGCTTCGCGATGGCCCTGTGGGTGATCGTCTGGGCGCTCTACCTGTCGATCGTCAACGTCGGGCAGACCTGGTACGCCTTCGGGTGGGAATCCCTGCTGCTCGAAGCCGGCGCACTCGCCGTGTTCCTCGGCAACGCCTCCACCGCGCCACCCCTGCTCGGCATGTGGCTGCTGCGCTGGCTGCTGTTCCGCGTCGAATTCGGCGCCGGACTGATCAAATGGCGCGGCGACGAATGCTGGCGCAAGCTCACCTGCCTCTACCACCACCACGAGACCCAGCCCATGCCCGGCCCGCTCAGCTGGTTCTTCCACCACCTGCCCCGACCCCTGCACAAGGCCGAGGCCGCAGCCAACCACTTCGTCCAACTCGTCGTCCCCTTCGGCCTGTTCCTCCCGCAGCCGATCGCCTCCGACGCCGCCCTGCTGATGATCGCCACCCAGCTCTGGCTGATCGCCTCCGGCAACTTCGCCTGGCTGAACTGGCTCACCGTCGCCCCCGCCCTCGGCACCCTCGACACCGGCACCCTGCGCCGCGTCCTGCCGATCGCCCCCGACCCGCACTACCCCGCCCAACCCGCCTGGTACCAGGGCCTGGTGGCCGCCTACACGCTGCTGGTGGCGGCCCGCTCCTGGCAACCCGTGCGCAACCTGCTCTCCCCCCGGCAGCAGATGAACCGCTCCTTCGACCCGCTGCACCTCGTCAACACCTACGGCGCGTTCGGATCCGTCAACCGGGTGCGGTACGAGATCGTCCTCGAAGGCACCCGGGACGCAGAAGGCGTGCACGGCTGGTGCGAGTACGAGTTCCACGGCAAACCCGGCGAACTCCGGCGACTGCCACGGCAGTTCGCGCCCTACCACCTCCGCCTGGACTGGCTGATGTGGTTCGCCGCGATCTCCCCGGCCTACGCCCGCACCTGGTTCCTGCCGCTGCTCGCCCGCCTCCTCGTCAACGACCAGGACACCCTGCGCCTGCTGCGCCACAACCCGTTCCCCGGCACCCCGCCCGCCCTGATCCGGGCCCGCCTCTACCGCTACCGCTTCACCACCGGCCCCGAACTCCGCGACACCGGCGCCTGGTGGCACCGCAGCCCCCTGCGCGACTACCAGCGGCCCGTCGGCCTCGCCGAACTGCACCGACTCGTCCCAGGAGCCCACCGGTGACCCGCCCCGGCCCCCGCCCGCCGACCGGGAAAGGCGTACTGTCGGTGGCGCTCCCTACCGTACGGACCACGCGACCGGGCCCCGGCCCGACGCCACCGGACCGGCGCGGCCCGGCAATTCACGGGGTCAGGTGCTGCAAGCGTCGAACGCGCACCCGTATTCTGGCCTACCGCGACGCCACCGCCGCCGCAACCACCCCGCCCGCACCCCTGCCCGCCACACGCCACGAACCGGACTTCACATGACTGTGCGCACCCTGAACGACGCCGACGACGCCGCGTCCGAGACCGCGTCCGCGACGGACGGCGAGACCCGCCAGAGCACCCGTGAGGAGCTCGGCCGGTTCGCCGACCAGGGCGGCTTCGCGCTCAACCACGAGACCAACCCCTGGCTGGAAGCCGCCGAAACCCTCACCGGCCCCGAGGACGCCCGCGCCGCGTCCACCGTCCTCGCCGAACTCCGCAGCCGCGACACCCGCGCCGTCGGCAAGGCAGCCAACGCCATCGCCGACAAGGCCGGCCTGCGCATCCCCGACACCCTCGCCGGCCTCACCACCCTGCTCAACCTGCTCCAGCGCGTCCACGCCACCTCCGCGACCCTGCGCACCGAGGTCTACGAGCACGACCTGGACCAGCTCGCCGCCGCCACTGGCACCAGCGGCTACCGCAAGTACGAGGACATCAAGCTCGGCTGGAACCGCCGCCGCCAGCTGCGCGCCCAGGCCCGCGCCCTCACCCCCGCCGGCACCCGCGCCCCCGGCCGTGCCGAGCTGCACAGCGCGCTCGTCGCCGCCGCGGCCGCCCACCGCGACTGGAAGGCGCTCGCGGCGGACGTCGCCGGCTCCTCCCGGCCGTCCGTGCCCGTGGACGGCGCGCTGCTGACCGAGACCGCGAACGTCGTCGACTCCCTCGCCGACGCCGTCCGTTCCCTCACCCGCCTCCTCCCCGAGCGCGCCCTCGACTCCCTCCCGCTCGGCGAACTCGCCGACCTCGTCGACCGCCTCGCCGCCGACGAAGGCACCCTCTACCGCCTCTCCACCCTCCGCCAGCTCCGCCTCGAACTCGCCGAGCAGGGGCTGACGGAGCTGCTGGAGGAGCTGACGGAGCGTCAAGCCGACAAGGACGCTGCGCTCGCCGCCTACGACCGTCACCAGTCCGCCCGCGCGGCCCTGGCGGCCGGGCCGCGGCAGGCGGCGGACGGGGCGGTTGTTGAGGACTCGGCTGTTGAGGCCGACGTTGAGGCCGAGGCCGACGCGGAGGTTGTTGTCGAGGAGCCGGCTGTTGAGGTGGAGGCGGTCGTGGAGACCGTTGCCGAGACGGAGGTTGAGGCCGAGGCTGCGCCCGAGGTTGCGGTTGAGGAGCCGGTTGCCGAGGTGGAGGCGGTCGTGGAGACCGTTGCCGAGACGGAGGTTGAGGCCGAGGCTGAGGCTGCGCCCGAGGTTGCGGTTGAGGAGCCGGTTGCCGAGGTGACGGTCGAGGTCGAGGCTGAGGCGGCTGCTGAGGTTGAGTCGGAGACCGAGGCTGCGGCCGAGGTTGAGGTCGAGGCGATGGTGGAGCCGGTCGCCGAGGCGGAGGTTGAGCCTGCGGCTGCTGTTGAGGAGCCCGCTGCCGAGGCTGAGGTCGCGGTTGTCGCGGAGCCTGAGGCCGAACCGGCCGCGGAGGTTGAGCCGGAGACCGAGGCTGAGCCGGTTGCCGAGGCTGCGACCGAGGTTGAGGCCGAGCCCGTTGTGGAGCCCGTCGCCGAGGCGGAGGTCGAGCCCGAGGCTGGGGCTGCGCCTGAGCTTGCTGTTGAGGAGCCGGCTGCCGAGGTTGAGGTCGAGGCCGAGGTTGCTGATGAGCCGGTTGCCGAGGTGGCGGCTGACGTGGTTGCGGAGGAGCCGGTTGCGGAGGTGACGGCCGAGGTTGAGGCCGAGCCGGTTGCGGAGGTTGAGCCGGAGGTCGAGGTTGCGGCCGAGGTTGAGGTTGAGGCCGTCG
>NZ_JBIALQ010000001.1:760128-775137 GCF_042873545.1 Kitasatospora sp. NPDC004615 | reverse complement strand
GTCGTGGAGGCCGCTGTTGAGGTGGCGGCTGACGTGGTTGCGGAGGAGCCGGTTGCGGAGGTGACGGCCGAGGCTGTGGTCGAGCCGGTTGCGGAGGTTGAGCCGGAGGTCGAGGTTGCGGCCGAGGTTGAGGTTGAGGCCGTCGTGGAGGCCGCTGCTGAGGTGGCGGCTGACGTGGTTGCGGAGGAGCCGGTTGCGGAGGTGACGGCCGAGGCTGTGGTCGAGCCGGTTGCGGAGTCCGTCGCTGAGGCGGAGGTTGAGCCCGAGGTTGAGGCTGCGCCTGAGGTCGCTGTCGAGGAGCCGGTCGTCGAGGTCGAGGTCGCGGTTGTCGTGGAGCCTGAGGCTGAGCCGGTTGTCGAGGCGGCTGCGGAGGTTGAGGCGGAGCCGGTCGTCGAGCAGCCCGTCGTTGAGCCGGTGGCCGAGGTTGAGGTCGAGCCGGTCGCCGAGGTGGTTGTCGAAGCTTCGGCCGAGGCCGTCGTGGAGCCGGTCGTCGAGGCGGGTTCCGATTCGCGGCCGGTCAAGCCGGAGTTGACGCCGGGCAAGCCGATCACCGGCTACTCGGCCGAGGAACTGGTCGCGCTGGTGGCGTGGTTCGACGCGGACGGGACCGAGCGCAGCGACGACGAGCTGCTGCGGGCGGCGATGAAGGAGCTCGGGTTCGCCCGGCTCGGGCCGCGGATCAAGGAAGCGCTGGGGGCGGCCGTGGCCTCTGTCCGGGGCTGACGTACTGCCAATAACCGTTTCCGTGCCCGTCGTTGTGCGATTCCGCGCAGCGGCGGGCGCGGTCGTTCCGGGGCGCCCAGGGGTGCGGGCGCAGCCGTCAGCGGTGGTGGCCGGCGAGGGCTGTGGTCGGTGTGTGGGTCGCCGGTGTTGGGGGGTGATCAGGCTGTGTGCGGTGGCGGGGTGGGGGGTGGCGGGGTGGGGGGTGGCGGGGTGGCGGCGGGCCAGGGCTTTGACGGCGGCGACGGCGTTGGCGAGGGCACTGGCTGGATGGGACCACTCGGTGTCGTTCGCGCGGGCCGACGGGTGCTCGGCGTCGTAGTCGGGGTCGTCGGCGACGGACGCGGCGCGCACGTCCAAGTCCAGCCGCCAGAACAGCGGGAAGCCGGCGAAGCGGACGAAGAGCAGGCGGCGGCGGTCCGAATGCAGGAAGTCCGGGTCGCTGCGCACCTGTTCGACGGGGCGGACCCGGGCGAGGGCCGCCGTCCTCGTGGCGAGGCAGGACGGGAAGGCGGCGTCCGGCACCACCCAGCGCACGCCGGTGTCGCTGAACCTGTCGGCGGTGCCGGCCGCCAGTGAGCCGAGCAGGTGGGTGGAGGAGCCGTGGCAGCACTGTTCCAGGGCGGTCCGGACGGCGGCGGCCAGGGCGTCACACGCGTCATGCGCCGATGTCCTCCTGCCAGAGGTCCGGTCGGGCCGCGACGAAGTCCGTCATCATGCGTACGCAGCGTGGGTCGTCCAGCAGGGTGATTCCGGTGCCGTGCTCGGCGAGCCAGCTGTGACCGCCGGTGAACGTGACCGACTCGCCGATCACCACGTGCCCGATCCCGAACTGCCGCACCAGGCCCGAGCAGTACCAGCACGGCGAGAGCGTGGTGACCATCACCGTGTCCCCGTACCCGCGTAGGCGGCCGGCGGCGCGGAACGCGGCCGTTTCGGCGTGCATCGACGGATCGCCGTCCTGAACCCGGCGGTTGTGCCCCCGCCCGAGCAGCTCCCCGTCCACGCCGAACAGTGCGGCGCCGATCGGGATCCCGCCCTCGGCCAGCCCGAGTTGTGCCTCCGCCACCGCAACCGCGAGCCACTCCCGTGCCTGCTCCACCGCGATCTGACCGCCCACCGGCCACCTCCTCTCGTCCGCGTCGGGTCTACCCCCTCCCGGCCACGCCCACCGCGAGCCGGCCGTTCTTCGCTCGATCGAGTGTTCGGAGAGGTGGGGAGGTGACGGGATTCCGTTGATGTGTCAGGTGGTTGGGGCTCACCGGGTCCATGGCCCCCACCACTTCGGCGGCAGCGGGTCCGCCGGCGCCGAGGTCGGCTGGTCGGGATGCAGCCCGAGCCGCCGAAGCGCGTCCGCGCGGAAGCGGACGGCGATCGTGCCGTGCCAGTGCCCGTCCGCGCAGACGCCGCACATCAGGTCGATCCTGTACTCGTCGTCCGTGAACGGGTACCAGTCGATACCTCGGTCCCGCAGTCAAACCAGGATCAGCCGGCCCGGCCGCGGGCAGCCGGGAAGGTTCTCGTAGGAGAAGAGCGTCACCCATTCGAAAGCCTGATCGTCCATGCCGCCATCATGCTGCGCCGGGCGGCCCGGCCGCTCGCCATATTCCTGCCGGCGAAAAATTCGGCTGGATCCCTGAAAGCGGCAGCCGGTGACCGGAGTTGGCCAGGCTCGCCCGGGGCTCCCCGCCGGCACCAGAAACCTGTCCGGGGCGCGCTCTACGGTGCCGCCCGTGACCGATGCCTCCCGCCGTACCGCCGCAGACGACGACGCACTCCTGGATCGGCTGCGAGCCCTCGCCCGGGGCGGACGTGCCTTCGGTGGCCTCGCGGACCGACCGGACCGACCGGACCGACCGGACCGACCGTTCCCACCGCTCACGGCGGCCGAGGTCGAGCACGTCGAGCGGCAACTCGGATACCGGCTACCGCCCTTGCTCCGCCGCATGTACACCGAGATCGGTGACGGCGACTTCGGCCCGGAAGGCGGCCTTGCCCCGCTCACCCCACGCCAGTACGGATCGAAGTGGTACTGCGCAATCCCATCTCCCGAGCGAGGGCCCGAGTGCCGTCCGCCGAGGTCATGGCTCTTCCTGACGGGCGGCGGTTGCAGCATGCAGTGGCATGTCTCGCTGATCGCGGTCGACCATCCCGTCCTGCTCTGGGACGCCGACGGCTGGGAACCCGACTGGGGCGAGAACCCCCACGAGGGCCTGCGCTACGCGGCGCCGTCGCTGCGCCAGTGGCTGTGGACCTGGGCGGACGGCGGACGGCGAGGTGTGTGGCACGAGGTGCACGCGCTCCACGAGGCCGTGTCTCCTCATTGAAGCCTCTGGCCCTGCCCAAGGTTCTCTGACTAAAGTCAGAGAATGGACAAGGCGCAGATCGACCAGGTGCGGCAGTTCAACCGCACTGTCACCGAACGTGTGGGCGTGCTCCACGACCACTACCTGGGCCGCGACCGGCCCATCGGCGAAGCCCGGCTGCTCTGGGAGATCGGCGAGGAGGGCCAGGACGTGCGGCAACTGCGCGAGCGCCTCGCGCTCGACTCCGGGTACGTCAGCCGGCTGCTGCGCTCCCTGGAGGCCGACGGCCTGGTGACGGTGGAGCCGCAGCCCCGGGACAGGCGGGTGCGCGCCGTCCGGCTCACCGATGCGGGCCGCGCCGAGCGTGCGGTGCTCGACGGCCGCAGCGACGAGCTGGCCGGCTCTCTCCTGGAGCCGCTCAACACGGCCCAGCGCGCCCGGCTGACGGCCGCCATGGCCGAGGTCGAACGGTTGCTGGCCGCCGCGACGGTCACGCTGGACGTGGTCGACCCGGACCACCCCGACGCCCAGCACTGCCTGCGGTCCTACTTCGCCGAGATCCAGGCACGCTTCGAGAACGGCTTCGACCCCGCGCGGAGCCTGCTGCCCGACGCGGGCGAACTCCGGCCACCGCGCGGCCTGTTCCTGGTCGCCCGGCTGCACGGAGAGCCCGTCGGCTGCGCCGGCCTGAAGCTGCCCTCCGGTGCCCCGGCCGAGATCAAACGCATGTGGGTCGCACCCAGCAGCCGGGGCCTCGGTCTCGGCCGCCGGTTCCTGACCGAGCTGGAGACCCGAGCCGCCCGGCAAGGCTTCGAGGTACTCCGCCTGGACACCAACAAGGCGCTCACCGCGGCGATCGGTCTCTACCACTCCAGCGGCTTCCAGGAGGTCGCCGCCTTCAACGACGAGCCGTATGCCCACCACTGGTTCGAGAAGCGGATCGGCACGCCGGCGTCGGGATGAGGGCCCGGTCGGTCGAGACGGTCCACTCCGCCGTCATGCTGCGGCAGCGACGGCCCGATCCGGGCCCACGTAGCGTCCGTTACCTCTCCTCGACCCACCAAAAGATCAATCATGGGAGACGGTCCAACGCTGCAACTGTGCTTGCTGGGACGGGAGTTGGGCTCGATCGCTGTCCAGGGTCGCGGCAGTAGCAGGCTGTTCGGGAGGCGGCAAGGGAGTGGTCGCTGGCGGGATCCCGCCAGGGTGGCGAACGGGGTGATAGCGGGACATGACCGGCGGGTGGGGGCCGTGCCCCGGGGTGGTGGCGGGAGGTGGCCAATATGTGGAGGGAATCTGTCGGTTTGCCCGACGCATTGTCATGCTTTTGCCCAACTCCCGGCCGGCGGCCGTCTTTTACCCACCCTGATGGGCCGCCGAGGACCGCGCGGGAGCAGCACGACAGCCGCCCGTACCGCCCCACGGTGCCAAGCCCGGCGCCCCGGTGCGTGGCGCGACCGCGCACCTGCGGTTTCGTGGAAGGGACCCCGCACGTGAAGCGAAAGCCGACAGTCGGAGCCGTACTCTCCGCCACCGCCCTGCTGGCGGGCGTCATTCAGGTTGCGGCCGTTCCCGCGCAGGCGGGGGTGCCGTCAGTGGGGCAGCAGCGTGATGCGCTGTTCTCGCTGGCCCGGGCCGAGTCAGGCCCGCTCGCCAGGGCGCTGGCTCTGGGCGGCCAGGAAGGTTTGATCGTCAAGGATGCGGTGGCGGATGCCAATGGCGACCGTCACCTGCGCTACCACCGGACCTTCGCGGGCCTGCCCGTGGTCGGTGGCGACCTGATCGTGCACCAGCGGGCCAACGGTTCGATCAGCTCCGTCGACCGGGACTTCGCCGGGCGGTTGGCGCTGCCGAGCCTCTCCCCGAAGCTCTCCGCGGACCAGGCCGCCGCGGGGGCGACCGAAGCCGTCCGGGCCACGCTCGGGGCGGCTGTCGGGGCGCCCGCGCAGGTCGGTGCCACCGGGGAGGCGCAGTTGGTGGTCTGGGCCGTCGGGGACACCCAGCGTCTGGCCTACCGGACCGTGGTGGAGGGCGTGCGCGCCGATGGCACCCCCAGCCGTCAGCGGCTGATCACGGACGCGGCCACCGGCGCGGTGCTCGCGAGCGACGACGACATCCGGACCGTGACCGCGACGGGCACCGGCACGGGCGTCCACGTCGGGGCCGTCACCCTGACCACGCAGGGCGCCGGGACCTACCAGCTGAAGGACGCCACCCGGGGCAATCTGTCCACCAAAGACATGGGCGTGGCCGGCAACCCGGTGTTCACCAGCGCCACCAACGTCTGGGGCAACGGCCTCCCGTCCAACCGCCAGTCGGCCGCCGTGGACGCCCAGTATGGCGCCGCCACGACCTGGGACTTCTACAAGAACACCTTCGGCCGCGTCGGCGTCCGCGGCGACGGTACCGGCACCTACAACCGCGTCCACTACGGCAACAACTTCGTCAACGCGTTCTGGGACGACCTCTGCTTCTGCATGACCTACGGCGACGGCCCCTCCAACGCCCACCCGCTGACCGAGCTGGACGTGACCGGCCACGAGATGACCCACGGTTTCACCTCGGCCACCGCCGGACTGGGGAGCACCGGCGAGCCCGGCGGCCTCAACGAGGCCACCTCGGACATCCTCGGCACCATGGTCGAGTGGTACGCCAGCCTGCCGGCCGATCCGCCGGACTACTTCCTCGGGGAGAAACTCGACCTCTACGGCACCGGCCTCCCGGTGGGCTACCTGGACAGGCCTTCCAAGAACGGCTCCGCCAAGGACTACTGGTACCAGGGCATCGACGGCATAGACCCGCACTACTCCTCGGGTCCCGCCGACCACTTCTTCTACCTGCTGGCCGAGGGAAGCGGCCCGAAGGTGATCAACGGCGTGAGCTACAACAGCCCGACGGCCGACGGCTCGACGCTCACCGGCATCGGCCGGGACAAGGCCGCCGCGATCTGGTACCGGGCGGTGTTGATCTACCTCATGCCCAACAGCACCTACAAATCCGCCCGTGCCGCGACGCTCAACGCGGCGCTCGACCTGTACAGCTACGTGGAGCGCGACGCGGTGGCCGCGGCCTGGAAGGCGGTCAACGTCAACTAGCACCACCGACGGTGCGTGACGAGGCTCCAGCTCCCGGGCTGGGGCCTCGTCCGTCGCCCGTCCGGGCCCGGTGCCGGTCAGCGGAGGACTGCGGCCAGCAGGTCGGTGCCGAGGGCGGTGGTGGCGGGGAGGTTGAGGGCGTGGCGGACGTAGCGGCCCTGGCGGTGGGCGGTGAGGAGGCCGGCGCGGCGGAGGGTGGCGAGGTGGCGGGAGACCTCGGGCGGGGTGAGGTCCCAGGCGCGGGCGAGTTCGGTGGTGGTGTGCGGGGCGCGGGCCAGGGTGCGGACCAGGCGGAGGCGGACGGGGTGGGCGAGGGCGTCGAGGCGGAGCTGGACGGTGTCCAGCGGGACGGTGACGGCGCGTTCGCCGCCGGCCGCCGGGTACTGGACGACGGGCTGCCAGCCGGGGGCGTGGACGGTGACCAGGTGCGGGTGGCCGAAGGCGCTGGGCAGGAAGGTGACGCCCGCGGGGCCGGCGGTGGCGGTGTTGTCCTGGAGCTTGTCGAGGACGAGGGAGTCGCCGTCGGGGGTCAGGGCGATCGCGGCGGACACCTCGGCGAGTGCGGCGGACAGGCCCTGGCGGCGGCCCAGTTCGGACTTGGCCTGGACGTCCTGCCCGAGTCGGGTGGCGAGGGCCGGCCACTCGGCGTCGAAGAAGGCGTCCGCGCACTGATCGAGGGTGTCCCGGACCCGGTCCCGGAGGGCCCGGGGGTCGGCGAGCAGGCGGGAGGCGAACGCCTCCTGGAGCGGGCCGCGGGCCTGTGCGAGGTCGAGTGCGACGGTCCGGGCGGCGCGGTCGTGCAGGGGTGAACCGCCGCCGAAGGTGAGGCGGTTGGAGCCGCAGGTGGTGACCAGCGCGGCCCGGACGTACCGGTCGTCGTCGATCCGGTCGATCTCGTCGAGTTCGGCGGCGAGCGTCGCCCGGGGCCGGGCGGGCAGCAGGAAGTCGGCGCGGGAGGAATGCCACAGGAACTCGGCCTCGTGCAGCCGGTCCGCGAGTTCCGGACGCAGGCCCGCCCACACTCCGGCTGCCCACCCCGCGTACTGCGGGTGGTGCTCGGGCGCGGCCAGCACGTGCAGCATCGCGGTGAGTTCGGCGAGCGGCGAGACGGCGAACCGGATCCGCTCGGACGGCGTCCCGGTGAGGTCGATGCGCAGGGTCACCCGCCCATCCTCGCCGCGCGCCCGGCAGCACCTCCGCGCGGGGGTCACGTGCTACGAGCGGCCCGGGCCGTCCAGGAGGACCGGCAGGGTGCGGTGGCCGTTGGAGATCAGGGAGTCGACGGGCTCCAGGTGGAGACCGGGGGTGAGTGCCAGGCGCGGGAAGCGTTCGAAGAGCGCGTGCAGGGCGGTGCGCGCCTCCAGGCGGGCGAGAGGGGCGCCGAGGCAGAAGTGCGGGCCGTGGCCGAAGGCGAGGTGGTCCTTGACGGCGCGGGTGACGTCGAAGAGGGTGCCGGTGTCGCCGTGGCGGGTGGGGTGGCGGCCGGCGGCGGCGTAGGAGGCGAGGATGGCCTCGCCGCGGTGGACGGTGACTCCGCCGGGCAGTTCGATGTCCTCCAGGGCGAAGCGCAGCGGCAGGTGGGCGACGGGGGCCTCGCGGCGCAGCGACTCCTCGACCACGTCGTCCCAGCCGGCCTTGCCGGCGCGGACCAGGGCGAGTTGGTCGGGGTGGGTGAGCAGCATGGCGATGGCGTTGTCGATCAGGTTGACGGTGGTCTCGTAGCCGGCGGAGACCACCAGCAGGACGGTGCCGAGCAGTTCCTCCTCGGTGAGGGCGCTGCCGTCGCCCTCGGTGTCGCGGGCGGCGATCAGCAGGGAGGTCATGTCGTCGCCGGGGTGTTCGCGCTTGGCGGCGATCAGAGACCCGATCAGCGTGAAGAACGCCAGGTTGTTGGCGGCGGACTCCTCGGGGCCGAGGGTGGTGTCGAAGACGCCGTCGACGTGGTGGCGGAAGCCGTCGCGCAGTTCGTCGGGCAGGCCGAGCAGGTGGGCGATGACCAGGATCGGCAGCGGGCGGGCCAGGTGTTCGCGCAGGTCCACCGGCGCCCCGTCGGCGCCGGCGGCGGCGATCGTGTCGAGCAGCGCGGCCGTCATCTCCTCGATGCGGCCGGTCAGCGCGGCGACCTGACGGGCGGTGAAGGCCGCGCTCACCAGGCGGCGCAGGCGGCGGTGGTTCTCGCCGTCGGCCGAGAACATGTTGCGGGCCGTCACCCACAGGGCCAGTGGCCAGCCGGCCGCGACCGGTTCGTAGTCGGGCCAGTGCCGTTGGCCGTCCTTGGCGATCCGCGGGTCCTTGAGCAGGTCCTCCAGCAGGTCGGGGTCGGACACGGCCCACACCTGCACCCCGAGGATGTCGGCCGGTACGGCGGGCCCGCGCGCGATCAGTTCGGCGCTCTCGGCGTCGCGGGCCCGCCCGGTGGGGTCCAGGACGAGCGCCGGGCGGTTGACCGGGCACTCCAGCGGGCGGTTGAGCGAGGGCGGCCGGTTGTCCAACTGGCGCTCCACGAGGGCTCCTTCACACGGTTCGAGGCCGCGCGGGGCGCGCGTGCACGGTCGAGGATGGCCCGCCGCCCGGCACCCGTCGAGAGCGCAGAGCCCTGCGCCCGCGCGCCCCCGGCGCACTCTCGCCCGCCTTCCCCGATTGACGAGGATCGTCAACCCACGTGACCCGCGCGGGCCGGCAGAACACGGTGGGCGGCATGACGACGATCACGATGCCCCGGCCGAAGCAGGCCCGGCCCACGCCCCGCCAACTCGTCCGGGCGAGCGGCGGGGCGCGCTACGCGGTGGCGCTGGCGGTGGACGCCCTCGGTACGGGGCTGCTGCGGCCGTTCCTGCTGCTGTACGGAATCACGGTGCTCGGGCTGAGCCCGGCGGCCACCGGCCTGGCGATGACGGTCGGGATCGTCGCGGGCCTGGCCGCGATGCCGCCGCTCGGGCGCTGGCTGGACCGGGGCGCGCGCAGCACGGCGGTCGCGGCGTCGATGCTGGTGCGGGTGGCGGGCGTCGCCGTGCTGCTGGCCGCGCCCCGGGGGAGCGTGGTGCCGTTCGCGGTGGCGGCGCTCATCCTCGGCGTCGGCAACCAGGCGTGGCCCGCCGCCCACGCGGCGCTGGTCGCCACCGTCGCCAAGGGCGCGCTGCGGGACGCGGCGCTGGCCGCCGGCCGGGCCGTGCGCAACGCGGGCCTCGGGGTGGGCGCGCTGCTGGCGACGGTCTGCCTGAGCGGCGGCGCCCCCGCACTGCGGGCGCTGGCGGCGGTCTCGGGCGCCGGCTTCCTGGCGGCGGCGCTGCTGGCCCGCTCCGTGCGGGTGACGGCCGCCCCCGCCGCCCGGACGGCCGCACCGGGCGCGGTCGGCACCGGCCGAGGGCTGGGCGCGGTCCTGCTGGCGAACGTGGTGTACGTGTTCTGCCTGAACGTGCCCGAGGTCGCCCTGCCGCTCGTCCTGGTGACGGTACTGCACGCCTCCCCGGCGTGGCCGGCGGCGGTGTTCGTGGCCAACACGGTACTCGTGGTGGCCCTCCAACTGCCGGTCACCACCTGGGCGTTGGCCCGCTGGTCGCGCGGGACGGTGCTGGCGCTGTCCGGCGCCGTGCTGGCCGCGAGCTACCTGGGCTTCCTGCTGGCGGCGCCGCTCGGACCGCTCGCCGTGGCGCTGGTCTCGGTGCCGTGCACGCTCGGCGAGATCCTGTACGCGGGCAGCGCCACCGCACTCGTCACCGCGCTGACCCCGCCGCCGGTGCTGGGCCGCGTGCTGGCCCGGTTCCAGTTCTCCACCGGCCTCGGCCTGGCCGTCTCCCCGGCGGTCATCACCGCCCTCGCCGCCGTCGGACCGCTCGCCCTGTGGGGCACCCTCGCCGCCGCCACCGCGGGCGCGTCGGCGATCGTCGCAACGACGCAGGATCGGAACCGACCGGGTGCCCAGGCGGTTTGACGGTTCCTTTAAGGTGCGGGAATGCGAGATTTCGGGGCGGGACTGCGATTCCTTTTCAACGGGCAGCGATGGGTGGCGCGGCACGGCCGCTGGTGGGGCTTCGGGATGATCCCGGCGCTGATCACCCTGATCGGATACCTGGCCGCACTGGCCGTGCTGATCACCTACGCGGGCGACCTGGCCGCCTGGGCGACACCCTTCGCCGACCACTGGTCCACGGTGTGGCGCGACACCGTCCGGATCGCCGTCGGCGCGGCCGCGGTCGGCATGGGCGGACTGCTGGCCATGCTCACCTTCACCGCGGTGACGCTGCTGATCGGCGAACCGTTCTACGAGTCGCTGTCGGCGAAGGTCGAGGAGACCGAGGGCGGCGGCCCGCAGAGCCCCGACCTGCCGCTCTGGCGCGAACTGTGGGCGGCCGCCCGCGACAGCCTGGCGATCCTGCTGCGCGCCGCCGGCCTCGGCATCCTGCTTTTCCTGTGCGGGTTCATCCCCGTGGTCGGCCAGACCGTGGTCCCGGTGATCGGGATCTGCGTCTCCGGCTTCTTCCTGACCGTCGAACTCACCGGCACGCCCCTGCAGAAGCGCGGCCTGTCGCAGAAGCAGCGGCTGCGCCTGCTGCGCTCCCGGATGTCGATGGCGGTCGGCTTCGGCGCCGGACTGGTGCTGCTGTTCCTGATCCCGGTGCTGACCGTGCTGGCGATGCCCGGCGCGGTGGCCGGCGCGACGCTGCTGGCGCGCGAGATCGCGCCGCACGAGGAGCCCGAGCCCGTCGAGGAGCCGGACGACGGCCCGGACGGCCACCCGGCGGACCCGTACCCGTCGCAGCCGTACCCGCAGAACCCCTACCAGCAGAATCCGTACCAGCAGGCGCACCCGCAGAATCCGTACCAGCAGGCGCACCCGCAGAACCCGTACCAGCAGCAGCCGTACCCCGCGGACCCGCGGCAGCAGGGCTGATCGAAAATCTCACCGAACGTATTCGGCGATTTGACGTAGCGTCACCGACTGCGCGATAACGTCCCCATGCCCGTATCCGTGGACGCCGCCCCGCGCGGCATTGACCTCGGCGACCCCGCGTTCTGGCGGCTCCCCGAGAAGTTGCGCGCCGAGGCGTTCGGCCGGCTGCGGGAGCGTCCGGGGCCGGTGGCCTTCACCGACCGGGCGACGGGACGGCGCTGCTGGGCGCTGGTCCGGCACGCGGATGTGATGACCGCCAGCCGGTCGCCGGAGGTGTACCTCTCGGGGCCGGGGGTGACGTCGCCGGAGCCCGCCCGCTGGGTGCGGGCGGTGTTCGGCGACTCGATGGTCAACCTGGACGACCCCCGGCACGCCGACCTGCGCCGGGTGGTCGGCCGGGCGTTCACGCCCCGGCTGCTGGCCGAGGTCGAGCAGGACATCGCGCGGACCGCCGCCCGCCTGGTGGACCGGCTGGAGCGCGAACGCCCCACCGACTTCGTCTCGGCCGTCGCCGGGGAACTCCCGTACCAGGTGATCTGCTCGATGATGGGCATCCCCGAGGCGCAGCGCCGCGCCATCCTGGCCCGGATCAACCGGGCGTCCGCGTCGGCGGGCGTCACCCGGCGGGGCCTGCGGGTGCCCGGCCGGGGGCTGCACGCGCTGGCCGCGATGCACCTGACGGTGGCCGCGCTGGGCCGGGAACGGCGCCGCCGTCCCACCGGCGACCTGATCTCCGCGCTGGTCACCGCCGACGTCGACGGCCGCCGGCTGGGCTCGCGCGAACTCGGCGCGTTCTTCTCGCTGCTGCTGGTCGCCGGCGTCGAAACCACCCGCAACGCGCTCGCCCACGGCCTGCACCTGCTGACCGCCCACCCCGACCAGCGCGAACTGCTGCTCGGCGACCTGGACGCGCACCTGGGCGGCGCCGTGGAGGAGATCGTCCGGCACTCGACGCCGATCGTGCAGTTCCGCCGCACCGTCGCCGTCGACCACAAACTCTCCGGGATCCGGCTCGCGGCCGGCGACAAGGTGGTGCTGTTCTACGGCTCCGCCAACCGCGACGAGGCGGTGTTCGACCGCGCGGACGCCTTCGACATCACCCGCTCGCCCAACCCGCACCTCGGCTTCGGCGGCGGCGGCCCGCACTTCTGCCTGGGCGCCCACCTGGCCCGGCAGGAGATGCGCACCCTGCTGCGCGAACTGCTCACCCGGCTGCCCGGGATCCGCTCCACTGCCGAGCCGGAGCTCGTCCCGTCCTCGTTCGACCACCGGGTCCGGGCCCTGCGCTTCACGTTCTGAGCTGCTGGGCAACGGTACGGCGACGGTACGGGCGGCCGCCTTGCCGGTGGCCGCCCGTGGTGACGTCGTCGCAGGTCAGCCCGGGTGGCTGCCGACCGCGTCGCGGATCTCCGCGCCGAGCACGCTGTTCGTCCGGGCGCAGCTGGCACCGCAGAAGAACCGGCCGGCGACCTCGACGCCCTTGCCGACGATCCGCACCGTGCACTGCTCGCAGCGCGGGGCCAGCTTCTCCATCGCGCACTCGAAACTGTCGAAGACGTAGGTGTCGCCGGTGATCGTCTTGATCTCGAAGGACAGCCAGTAGTCGTTCTGGCACACCACGCAGACAGCCATGTCGGGCTCCTCTCGCCGTACGGGTCCACGGCCGAGTCTTGGGCCGGGCAGGACGGGCGGCAATCGGCGGCGGTCCGAACGGCTGTTCACCGGCTCCTCCGCGGCGGCTGTTCACCGGCTCCGCGGCGGCTACTCACCGGCTCCGCGGCGGCTGCTCACCGCGCCGAGCTGTCGGAACACGGTCAGGTCCGATAATGGTCAGCAGGGCCCGGGAACCGCCGAGGAGGCCGAGATGATCATTCGAATCTGGGAGGCCCAGGTCTCCCCACTCCGGGTCGAGGAGTTCTGCGCCCGGCTCGCCTCCACCGTGCTGCCCGGCTTCGACCAGTGGGACGGCTTCCTCGGCGGCGAACTGCTGTGCGCCCTCGTCGACGACGACCACCGCGTCCAGATGATCACCCGCTGGCGCGACGAGGAAGCGCTGCGCGCCTACGCCGGACCGATGTGGCGGATCCGCCCCGTCTGGTCCGAGGACGAACTCCACGAACTGGAGCACCCCCCGACCGTCGCGCACTTCCACTCGCTGCGCCGCCTCGACCTGGCCGTCGGCGAAGGCGCCGCCCCCGCCGACTGACCGGTCACCCCCGCTGGACGGGAATGCCCTGGTCGGCCTTCACCTGCTTCATCGTCAGGTGCGAGTGCACCTGCGCGATGCCCGGAAGGCCGGACAACACGTCCGTGACGAAACGCTCGTACGCCGCCAGATCCGCCACCGCGACCCGCAGCAGATAATCCGGGTCGCCGAACAGCCGGTGCGCCTCCACCACCTCCGGCAGCTCCGCGACCCGACGCTCGAACTCCGCGACCGTGGACCGGTCCTCGTGTCGCATCACCACCGTCACGAACGGCTGGAACCCACGCCCCACCGCCACCGGATCGAGCTGCGCACGGTAGCCGCGGATCACCCCCTGCTGCTCCAACTGACGCACCCGGCGCAGACACGGCGACGGCGTCAGCCCCACCCGGTCGGCGAGTTCGGCGTTGGTGAGCCGGCCATCCTGCTGGAGCTCGTGGAGGATTCTGCGGTCGAGGCGGTCCATGGCGCAACATTCTGCCCCACGAGGGGGCTGACCAGCGAAAACGGGACATCGGCTGCCACCGCCCGACAGATAGCGTCCAGGACGTCCCCCTGCTTGCCCCCTCACGCGAAACCCAAGGTGCCATGGACCCGCATGCCCTGCTGCTCTTCCTCGGCGTGGACCTGCTCCTGGTCTGCACCCCCGGACCGGACTGGCTCTACATCGCCGCCCGCGGCCTCGGCCAGGGCCGCACCGCCGCCCTCACCGCCGTCGCCGGCGTCTGCGCCGGCTACGGCATCCACACCCTGCTCTCCGCAGCCGGCCTGGCCGCCGCGCTGCGTGCTCTGCCCGGACTGCTCCCCGTCCTGCGCCTGGCCGGCGCGGGCTACCTCGCGTTCCTCGCCGTCACCATGCTGCTCACCCTGCGCCGCAGCGGCCGCGCCGAGGCCCTCACCGCCGCCCCGCCCCAACCCACCCGCGTCGTCCTGTGCCAATCCCTGCTGACCGCCCTGCTCAACCCCAAGGGCCTGCTCCTCTACCTCTCCCTCGTCCCCCAGTTCGTCACCCCCGACGGCGCGCTCCCCGTCGGCGCCCAGGTCGCCACCCTCGGCGCCATCAACGTCCTCTGCTGCGCCGCGATCTACACCGCCGTCGCACTCACCACCGCCCGCCTCGCCGCCCGTCTGACCACCACCCCCACCGCCGCCCGCCGCCTGTCCGCGATCTCCGCAGTCCTGCTGCTGGCGGTGGCCGGCGTCACGGCCGCCGCCTGACGCCACGGGCAGCCTTCGGCAGGCGACGAGGACGAAGCGCGCTCGTGGGCTGTCGTGATCCGGCCCGCCCCGGCGGCCGGAGCCGCCGCGCGCAGCGCCAGGTCGTCGACGGATCGTCAGGGCCGCGCAGCGCCGTGGACGGTTCGCCGCCGGCCGTCCCTCCGCCGACGCACAGTGCCCGGCACCGCTTGCCCTGCGGCTCTCGCGCTTGCGGCGCGTAGTGCCTGCCTTGGGGTTCTCGGGCTTGGGGCGCGCAGCGCTTGCCTTGCGGCTCCCGGGCTTGCGGCGCGCAGCGCTTGCCTTGCGGTTCTCGCGCTTGCGGCGCGCAGCGCCTGCCTTGCGGTTCCCGCGTATCGGCCGCGCGCAGCGCCTGACTTGCGGCTCTCGGGCTTGCGGCGCGCAGCGCTTGCCTTGCGGTTCTCGCGCTTGCCGCGCGCAGCGCCCGCGCTGCGGTTCTCGTGCTCGCCGCGCGCAGCGCCTGCCCTGCGGCTCCCGGGCTTGCCGCGCGCTGCGCGTGTACCGTTGCCCGCCCGGCCCCGCGTCGAGCCTGCTTTGTTGTTCTTCCGCACCGGC
>NZ_JBIALQ010000001.1:379101-760031 GCF_042873545.1 Kitasatospora sp. NPDC004615 | reverse complement strand
GGCCGCGCGCAGCGCTTGTGCCACCGCCTCTTCCGCGCCGCGCGCAGCGCGTGTGCCACCGCCCGCCCCGTTCCACGCGTCGCGCTTGCCTTGCGGCTCTCGGGCTTGCGGCGCGCAGCGCCTGCCTTGCGGTTCTCGCGCTTGCCGCGCGCAGCGCCCGCGCTGCGGTTCTCGCGCTCGCCGCGCGCAGCGCCTGCCCTGCGGCTCCCGGGCTTGCCGCGCGCACTCCAGCCTCGTTGTTCTCCCGCGCTTGCCGCGCGCAGCGCGTGTACCGTTGCCCGCCCGGCCCCGCGTCGAGCCTGCTTTGTTGTTCTTCCGCACCGGCCGCGCGCAGCGCTTGTGCCACCGCCTCTTCCGCGCCGCGCGCAGCGCGTGTGCCACCGCCCGCCCCGTTCCACGCGTCGCGCTTGCCTTGCGGTTCTCGCGCTTGCCGCGCGCAGCGCCCGCGCTGCGGTTCTCGCGCTCGCCGCGCGCAGCGCCTGCCCTGCGGTTCCCGGGCTTGCCGCGCGCAGCGCAGCCTCGTTGTTCTCCCGCGCTTGCCGCGCGCAGCGCGTGTACCGTTGCCCGCCCTGCCCCGCGCGTCCGCGCCTGCTTTGTTGTTCTTCCGTACCGGCCGCGCGCAGCGCTTGTGCCACCGGCTCTTCCGCGCCGCGCGCAGCGCTTGTGCCACCGCCCGCCCCGTTCCGGGCGTAGCGCCTGCATCGCCGTTCTCCCCACCAGTTGCGTGCAGTGCGGTTGGCGGGTGGGGTGCGTCAGAGCACGGTGTCGTGGGCCGTGAGGGCGGCGTGCAGGGTGAGGAGGTCGGGGCCGCGGGTGGTGTCGAGGCCGGTGAGGTCGGCGGTGCGGCGGAGGCGGTAGTCGACGGTGTTGGGGTGGACGAGGAGGTGCGCGGCGGTGCGGCGGCGGTCGAGGCCGCAGGTGAGGAACGCCCGGAGGGTGTCGAGGAGTTCGGGACGGCCGGTGAGCGGGGCGAGGAGCGCGGCGAGGGCGTCGCGGGCCGGTCCGGGGCGGCTGAGCTGGTATTCGAGCAGGACGTCGTCGAGCAGGTACAGGCCGGGCCCGCGGCCGAGTTGCCGGATCTCGGCGGCCAGCCGGACGGCGTCGGCCACCGCGGCGGGCGGCGCGGTTGTCGCGGCGGCGATCAGCGGTGCGCCGCAGGCCCGGGCGAGCCGTTCGACCAGGGCGGTGAGCGCGTCCCGTTCGAAGGGGGCGGCGGGCAGCAGCACCGTTCCCCCGTCGGCGGCGAGTGCGGCGAGCGGGACGCCGTCCGGGTTGCGGCGCTCCAACTCGGCGCGCAGGCGGCGGAGTTTGCGTCGGGCGGCGACCGAGCGGTTGACGCCGGGGCGGGATTCGTCGGGGTGCGGTCCGATGGCGAGGGAGAGCACGACGTAGCGGGCGGGGAGCCGGATGCCGGCCCGGTCGGCGGCGGTGTGCGGGTCGCCGCCCTCGAGCAGGCGGGAGAGCAGGGCCTGCCGGGCGACCTGTTCGTCGCCGAGTGCGGCCTGCCGTTCCTGTACGTAACCCGCGGCGACCTCGCAGCTGACGGCGTGGAGGTAGCCGAGCAGGCGGTCCTGCGCGGTGGCGATGTCGGGCAGATCGGCGGGTGCGGCGGCAGTGAGCAGGCGGGCGGCGCACAGTTGGGCGCCGAGGTGGTAGGCGCCGACGACGGATTCGAGTGGGACGCCCTCGTCCGCCCGCCGCGCGGACGATTCGCGGATGCGGGCGAGTTCGTCCTCGCCGGGCGGCCGTCCGGTGCGCATGACGTCGGCGAAGGCCCGGATGGCGCGTTCGACCTGGCGGGTGATCTCGCCGCGGAGTTGTTCGGGCGGCAGCGCGTGGTAGGCGGGGAGGCGGTCGAGCAGGCGGGTGGTGACTTCGGCGGCGAGTTCGGGGGCGAGGGCGAGCAGCCGCAGGTGGACCGGGGTGCCGTCGAAGTGTGGTTCGGGGGCGGAGTGTTGGGCGTTGGGCGCGGTCACAATCCACCTCGCGAATCTCTGTGCAGCGGCCCGGCGACGTGGCCGGTCGACGCGTCCATGATGGTTTCCCCGGAGGTTACCTACCCGTAGGTAACTCGCGCGATCCCCCCTCGACCCCCCGTCAGGTCGCGCCCCGTCCCCCAGCCGGAACCGTCAGAAACGGGAGAGCCATGTACCGAGCCGTAGCCCGGACGATCGCCACCGCCCTCGCCGCCGCCGCTCTCGCCACCGCGGCCCCCGCCGTCGCTGCCACGGCCGCCGTCACCGCCACGGCCGCCTCCGCGGCCACGGACACCTTCTACGCGTACGACGGCAGCGCCCCGCTGTCCTCGTTCGCCCCCGGCACCGTGCTGAAGACCCGCACCCTGTCGTACCACCTGCTGGGCATACCGACCCCGGTGCAGGCCGTGCAGCTGCTGTTCCGCACCACCGACGCACAGGGCCGCCCGTCCGCCGGGGTGACCACCGTGGTGCGGGGGCTGGGCAGTGACGGGTCGAAGGCGGTGTCGTACCAGTCGTTCTACGACTCGCTGAACCCGGCCGACGGCCCGTCCCGGGCGATCGCCGGCGGCCTCACCCTCGGCGGGGCGATCCCCAACGCGGAGGCGCTGTTCGTGGTGCCGTTCGTGCTGCAGGGCTACGACGTGGTGATCCCCGACACCGAGGGCCAGACGGCCGACTTCGCCGCCGGGCCCGAGTACGGCACCACCACGCTGGACTCGATCCGCGCGGTCTCCGCCTCCGCGGCGACCGGCATGAACGCCAACACCCGGTTCGGCCTGCTCGGCTACTCCGGCGGCGCGATCGCCACCAACTGGGCCGCCGCCCTCGCCCCCGGCTACGCGCCGGACGTCAACCGCCGCCTGGTCGGCTTCGCCGAGGGCGGACTGCTGGTCGACCCCGCGCACAACCTGAGGTACGTGGACGGCGGGGTGGTGTGGCCCGGCGTCATCCCGATGGCGATCATCGGCGTCGCCCGCGCCTACGACCTCGACCTGACGCCGTACCTGAGCGACTACGGCAAGCAGGTGTACGCGAAGATGCAGGACGCGTCGATCGTCAACGCGCTCGGCCAGTACCCCGGCCTGACCTGGAAGAAGCTCGCCAGGCCGGAGTACTCCGACCCGAACTCGGTCCCGCCGTTCCTGGCCGCCGTCAACAAGGTCAACCTCGGCTCGGCCGCCACCCCCACCGTCCCCGGCTACCTCGCCCAGGGCAACGCCGGCGTCCTGGAGGGCACCTACTCCAACCTGCCGGGCATCGGCACCGGCGACGGCGTGATGGTGGCCGGCGACGTCCGCGCGCTGGCCCGGCAGTACTGCGCCACCGGCAATGGCCGGATCGCCTACCAGCAGTACGACCTGCTCAGCCACCTCGGCGCGGCCGTCCCGTGGGCACCCACCGCCGTCGGCTACCTGAACGACCGGTTCGCCGGGAAGACCGCGCCCAGCGACTGCGGCCGCATCCCCGCCGGCAACTCGCTCGCCCCCGAGCAGCCCGCCCGGTAGCCGATGTGACGACGGGCCCGCCGGGAGCGTCCCCGGCGGGCCCAACGTGCCGACAGCGTCTCAGAGTTCGCGCGGGTACAGCTTCGCGGCGCCGCGGATCCGCATCGCCGCGACCACCTCGGTCACGCCGACCACCAGCAGCGCGACGCCGGCCAGGATCGCCAGCGCGGTGATCGAGTGAGCAGGGAACACCATCAGCAGAATGCCCGCCAGGATGTACAGCACGGAGACGAAACCCTGCCAGCCGCGGGCCGGCATCAGCGGGTCCGAGGCCACCGCGGAGAGGTGCGTGATGCCGCGGAACAGCCAGCCGATACCGATCCACAGAGCCAGCAGCAGGATCGACTGGGCGGCCGAACGGAAGCACAGCAGGCCCAGCAGCACACAGATCGCGCCGCTGACGAACGCCAGCACCCGCAGCGCCGTCGCGACGTGCGTACCGAACGCGGCGACCACCTGCACGATGCCGATCACCACCAGGTACACGCCGAACAGCACGCCGACCACCCACAGCGTCTGCTTCGGCCACACCAGGATCATGATCCCGAGCGCCAACGAGATCAGACCGCCCGCCAGCACCACCTGCCAGGCCATCCGGGCCAGTTGCTGGAACGGTCCGACCAGGCCGGGACCGTCGTCGGTCCGATAGGGGTCTGCCATGGCTCCTCCGGGGTTGCCGCTGCGAACAGGGATCGCTTCCAGCCTCGACGCCCGCCCCGCCTCCGGGCACGGCGGACTACGCCGAACGGGGCAATTTCCCGGTGCGGATCCGATACCGTCTGTTCACCCTGGCGTCCTGACGGGGCGTCTACCATCTGACGCTATGACTGATCAGGGGCGGGGGAGCCCACAGGCCGCAGCCGGCACGGCCGGCACGGCCGACACAGGGGACAGCGGCAGGACAGGACCGAACGGTGGCGGGGCCGGGCCGGTCGAGGGGCACTACATCGTCTGCGGCGGCAACTCGATCGCCTACCGGCTGATCCTCGAACTCACCGAGCAGTACGAAGTGCCGGTGGTCGCCGTGCTGCCCGACCGCTCGCGCGAATACGGGCCGGCGATAGCCGAGTTACCCGGTGTGGCGGCCGTACTGGAGTACTCCACGCTGACCGGCGAGGCGCTCGGCGCGGCCGGTGTCGAACGGGCCCGCGGCATCGCGCTGATGGACGGCACCGACCAGGAGAACATCCACGCCGCGATGGCCGCCGAGAACCGCAACCACGGCGTCCGGATCGTGCTGCGCATCTTCAACCAGCGGCTCGGCGAACACCTGGAGAAGCTCCTCCCCAACTGCGCGGCCCTGTCCGCCTCCGCCACCGCCGCACCGGCCTTCGCCAACGGCGCCCTCGGCCGCCCGCACTCCGTCGAGGTCGGCGGACGCCACCTGTACGTCGCCTACGACGAGGACATCCACAGCAACCAACTGTGCCTGGTCGCCGACCGGATCGACCGTCAGGACCTCACCCAGCTGCGGCTGCTGCCCGACACCGGCGGCCGCGCCGCCGACTTCATCCGGATCGCCGAACGCTTCGGCAGCGGCGAAGGCCCGATCGAACTCGGCCGCCCCGACCTCGCCCCCGCCCCCGAACCCGGCGGCCTCGCCGCCCTGCAACCCCTCGACGCCGAACCGGCCCTCCGCCAGCCCTGGCGCAACCGGGCCAAGTGGTGGCTGCTGGACAGCCTCAAGTACTTCACCAACACCCGGCTGCGGGTCATCCTGATCACCGCCTTCGCCGCCATCGTGGTCGGCGCCGCCGTGCTCTACTACCGCACCCAGCACCCGCCCGGCCTCGGCTGGACGCTCTACTCCACCCTGCTCGATGCGGCCGGCGCCGCCCAACCCGACCTGCCCACCGACCAGGCCCTCGGCGACCCGTGGGCCCGCGCCGCCCAGGTACTGATCACCTTCTGCGGCATCACCTTCGTCCCGCTGGTCACCGCCATCGCCGTCGAAGCCCTCGCCAGCGGACGCCGCGGCCTGCCCCGCCCGCCCGGCGCCCGCACCCGCGACCACGTCATCGTGGTCGGCCTCGGCAACGTCGGCACCCGGGTCGCCACCCTGATCCACGCCACCGGCCTGCCCGTGGTCTGCCTGGAACGCGACCCGCAGGCCCGCGGCATCGCCGCCGCCCGCGCCCTCGGCATACCCGTCCTGATCGGCGACGGCCCCCTGGAGGCCCAGCTCAAGCAGGCCCGGGTCAAGCACGCCCGCGCCGTCGCCGCCGTCACCTCCGACGACGCCGCCAACCTGGAAGCCGCCCTCGAAGCGCGCGCGGTTCGGCCCGAAGTCCGCATCGTGGTCCGCCTGTTCGACGACGACTTCGCCCACCACGTGTACGCCACCCTCGGCAACGTCGCCTCCCGCTCGGTCTCCTACCTGGCCGCCCCCGCCTTCGCCGCCGCCCTGATGGGCCGCGAAGTCCTCGGCACCCTCTCGGTGTTCCGGCACGTCCTGCTGATCGCCGAACTCACCGTCGAGGAAGGCTCCGCGCTGGAAGGCCGCAACATCGGCGACCTGGAATCCACCGGCGGCGTCCGAGTGGTCTCCGTCCGCCTGCAACGCCGCGCCGACGCCTACCAGTGGAACTTCGCCGACCGCTCCCGCCGCCTCACCCCCGGCGACCACATCGTCGTCGCGGCCACCAGGGCCGGGCTGGCCCGTATCATCCAGTAGTTGTGTACGGTCCAACACGACTGTACCCACCGGAGATTGACGGAGCATCAATGATCGGCGCGGTCCTGAACAACAACGTCGTCCTGATCCCGGCCTTCCTGGTGCTGGCCCTGCTGCTCGGCCCCGCCGGGTGGAAGCTCGCCACCCGGCGGAACCTCCCCCGCTGGCCCACCGTGCTGCTCGGTGTCGCCCTGGCCGGCGAACTCGCCGCCACCCTCTACCCCACCGGACCCGGCGGCAGCCAGGACCCGTCCTGCACCTGGGGCGCCGACCTCGCCTTCACCCTCGGCGCCGAACAGGGCCAGCTCAACCTGCTGATGTACGTCCCGATCGGCCTGTTCGCCGTCCTGGCCTTCGGCCGCCCCGCCCTGGTGGCGGTCTCCGTCCTGGCCCTGACCGCCGTCACCGAGACCGTCCAGGGCATGCTCCCGTTCATCGGCCGCGCCTGCGACAGCGGCGACCTCGCCGCCAACGCCCTCGGCGGCCTGGCCGGCGTGCTGCTCGGCTGCGCCGTGCGCCTCGTCCAGCGCCGCCGGATACGGCCCGCCAGGCGGGAGTTGGCGTTCGGCTCCGCCCTCGCCGTGGCGCTCGGGGCGCCGGTACTGGCCCTGCACTTCCTGGTGCTGGAGCCGACGGTCGCCATCGGAGCCTCGGCAGCCACCGGCCACCAGCGCGAACTCGCCCTCCGGGACGCCGAGTTGCTGTTCGGCCCCGGTAGCAGGGTGGTCGCGGTGCAGTACGAGCTGGGCGGCCCCGGGATCGAGCGAGTGGTCGTCACCGGCGAGCACCAGTTCTTCACCCTGGATTGGCCGTCCGGGCTGCTGCTCAGCCTCGACGGCGGATTCCTCCCCGACGAGCCCGACCCCGGCCCCGCCACCGAGCAACAGGCCCGCGAAGCCGCCGACCGCTTCCTCGCCCAGTGGTGCCCCGCCGCCACCGGCGAACCGCAGTTCGCCCCCCATGGCGGGCAGGGTGGACGCCGACGCTTCACCTACGCGCTCGGCAGCGGAACGGTCCACGTGGACGTCGACCGGAACAGCCGGGTGGTCGATTTCCGCCGGGACTGACCAGGTGCTCAGACCACGCCCACCAGCACAATGACCAGCGCGGGCAACGCGATGAAGACCGTCCCGAGGTAGACGGCGAGCACCCATCGGTGCTCGGAGGCGACACGGGCAAGGTTCTCCGCACAGAACAGCGGCACCGGCTGCGCGGCAGCGGTACCACGTAGGGTGCACCTTCCGTCATGAACCAAGGCCAGGAGCACCCACCGAGCACCGCGCGTGGCCGACCCCACAGCCGTGCGAACGGACGGTCGGCGCCACCGGGGTAGGTTGACGTCCGCCAGTGGTGGCTCACGGAAACAGCAACAGGAGGGGCAGCATGTCGCATCCGACAGACCTTCAGGTGGGGGACGACGTACGGGTCATCGGAGGTCCCTTCATAGACTCCACCGGCCCCGTCCTGGCCGTCGACCACGCGCGGGCCCGCGTGCAGCTGACTGTGGACATCTTCGGCGACCCGACCCGGATCGATATCCCGCTGCCGCACGTTGTGCGGGCCGACTGACGCAGTTCTTCCGGGCCGCGGCCAACGCCGACCACGCCATGGTGATCCGGCTCGACCCTCCGAGTGGCTGTGACCACTACCGCTTGCGGGCCAGCAACTGCACCGCCTGCGACCGGTGGCCGTTCATCGTGGCCACCTCGATCCGGCGCTCGTCCACCGGGTCGAAGTCCGAGAGAAGAGCGCGCAGCTCCGCGATGTCGTGGTGCCGACACACCGCACCGTCGTCGGTGGCGAACACCCCGTACGGTGTGCCGAATTTCCGGGCATGGGCGGCGTAGCGGTCGCGGTTTCGTTCGTCGTCCTGCAGAAGCAGGTCGCTGACGTAGAGCAGCCCGCCGGGCGCGAGGGCGCGGTTCAGCTCCTCGACCAACGCTTCCTGGGCGTCGCCGTCGGGGACGCATGTCAGCACGGCGAACAGCAGGATCACATCGAAGCTCTCCGAGGCGTGCATCAGGGTCGGCGGGGACTCCAGGACGGCGAAGCGCAGGTCGGGCTGCAACCGCCGGCCCCGTTCGATGAGTGCGGGAGACAGGTCGACTCCGGATACGTCACGGAAGCCGTGCTGGCTCAGCTCGGCCATGACGCGGCCGTATCCACAGCCGTAGTCCAGGACCCGAGCGTCCGGGCCCACCTCTGCCAGCCAGCTGAGATTCACCGGATGGGTGAATGTTTTCGTTGCGCCGACGCCGTCCCAGTACGCGATCTGACTACCAAGATCCGTCATGCGTGCAGCTTATGGCCCCTTCGGCTCTGAGCGCCCCCGTTTGATCCGCCTCTGAAACAGGCCCGAGTACGGCAGTCGCAGACTACTTCCGCTGCATGGAGAAGTAGCAGGGGTCCAGTTCCTGGGGCTCGCACAGCATGCTCGGGGAGGAGCCCCCGTACACGTCCATGGTTTCGGAGTCGTTCAGGACGATGCTCTGCCCCTGGCCGTGGCCGGATGTCCCTGTGCGGGTCCAGTGCCCCGACAGGTAGACGGGTGGCCGTGTTTCCCAGACCCGGGCCGGGTCTTCGCCGATGAAGTTGGTGCGGTACTGGCCGTCCGGTTGGAGCTCCAGCACCCTGCCGCCGATGCCGGTCCAGGTTCCGACGAGGGCCTGGTCGGAGGGGTTTGACGGTGTCCAGCGCTGTTCGGCCTGGTAGCAGGCGAAGCCCCAGCTCGCTCCGGTGGCCAGGAGGGTGGCCCCGGCGAGTGCGGCGGCGGCGCGCTGCCACTGCGCCCGTTCGCGGGCCTTCACTGCGAAGAGGAGGGCGACGATCAGCGCCTGGAGCGGCCACAGGAAGGCGAGCAGCATGGCCAGGTCGCACCAGGCCAGCCAGGCAAGGGAGTTGCCACTTCCGCGCACCGACCGGTTGGTCGCTCCGACGAGGCCGGTGACCGCCGTGCCGACGGCCCAGGCCATCGCGATATCGACGTACAGACCGAACCCGGCGGCGTCCGCCGGCTGCGGGCCGCTCCGGTCGAACAGCGCCTCGGCGGCACCCCACAGCAGAACCCCGGCGATCCCGAGGCAGGCGAACGCCCCAAAGGCGAACAGCAAAATGCCGCGCGCTGTTCGCACCCAGATCGATCTCTCCACGCAATCCCCCCGGTCAGCACCTGCCCACCAGGAAGGTAGCCCGGATCCATCCAGGGCGACCGAACGGGCCGTCCCTGGTTCAGGATTGTGACCGTAGGGCCGGCTCGGCCGTTTGCCTGATGGTCCTGCTCCCCCCCCGAGGGCAGAGCAGGACCATCGCCGCCCCTACTTGTTGGTGAAGGAGGCCGGCCGCTTCTCCGCGAAGGCGGTCATGCCTTCCTTCTGGTCGGCGGTGGCGAAGGCGGCGTGGAAGAGGCGGCGTTCGAAGCGGACGCCCTCGGCGAGGGTGGTTTCGAAGGCGCGGTTGACGGATTCCTTCATCATGACGGCGGCGGGGAGGGACATCGCGGCGACGGTCTCGGCGACGGAGAAGGCTTCGGGGAGGAGCTGGTCGGCGGGGACGATGCGGGAGACCAGGCCGGCGCGTTCGGCTTCTTCGGCGTCCATCATGCGGCCGGTGAGGCAGAGGTCCATGGCCTTGGCCTTGCCGACGGCGCGGGTGAGGCGCTGGGAGCCACCGATGCCGGGGATGACGCCGAGCTTGATTTCGGGCTGGCCGAACTTCGCGGTGTCGGCGGCGATCAGGATGTCGCAGAGCATGGCCAACTCGCAGCCGCCGCCGAGGGCGTAGCCGGCGACGGCGGCGATGACGGGCTTGCGGAGGCGGCCGAGTTCGTCCCAGGGGCCGAGCCAGTCGTCGAGGTAGACGTCGGGGAAGCGGTTGTCCTGCATCTCCTTGATGTCGGCGCCGGCCGCGAAGGCCTTCTCGGAGCCGGTGATCACCATGGCGCCGATTTCCGGGTCGCGGTCGAAGGCCTTGGCGGCCGCCACCACCTCGGTCATCAGCTGGGTGTTGAGCGCGTTGAGCGCCTTGGGGCGGTTGAGGGTGATGATGCCGACCCGGCCCTTGCGGTCCACCAGGATCGTCTCGTACTCGGTCATCGCCGCAAATCCTCTCCACGCTGAGCGGAACACTGACGGTGGATACGATCTCGGAACGCCGCCCCGGATGCCAGTCTCGACAGGCGAGACGATGGTCACCTCGGCAAAGACAGGTCTCCGCCCTCGGGGGTGGTGAAGAAGCGTGCGACGTCGGCGGCGGTGACCTCGGACAGCGACGCGGGGCTCCAGCGCGGGTTGCGGTCCTTGTCGACGACCTGCGCCCGGATGCCCTCGACCAGGTCGTGGTGGGTGAGGGCGGCGCAGGAGATCCGGTACTCCTGTTCGAGGGTGGCGGCCAGCGAGGGCAGGGAACGGGCCCGGCGCAGGGCGGCGAGGGTGACCTTGAGCATGGTGGGGGACTTGGCGAGGAGCTGTTCGACGGCTTCCTTGGCCTCGGGGAGGCCGGTGGCCTGGAGGCGGTCGAGGATTTCCTCGATGCTGTCGGCGGCGTAGCAGTGGTCGATCCACTCGCGCTGCGAGGCGAGTTCGGAGGCGGGGGCGGGCTGGGCGAGAGCGGCGACCGCGGCCACGGGGTCGGAGGCGGAGAGCAGGGAGGGCAGCGCGGAGGACGGGACGAAGTGGTCGGCGAAGCCGCAGTACAGTGCGTCGCCGGCGGTCATGGTGGTGGCGGTGAGGCCGATGTGGGTGCCGAGTTCGCCGGGGGCGAGGGCGAGCAGGCGGCTGCCGCCGACGTCGGGGACGAGGCCGATGCGGGTTTCGGGCATGGCGACGGCGGTGCGTTCGGTGACGATCCGGATCGCGGCGTGCGCGGACAGGCCGACGCCGCCGCCCATGGTGATGCCGTCCATCAGCGCGAGGTACGGCTTGGGGTAGCGGGAGATCAGCTCGTTGAGGGGGTACTCGACGCGGAAGAACGCCCGGCCGCCGGCGCCGCCGAGCTTGGCGTCGTCGTGGATGGCGCGGATGTCGGCCCCGGCGCACAGCCCGCGTTCGCCGGCGCCGGTGAGCAGAACGGCCGAGATCCGGTCGTCCGTGGCCCAGGCGTCGAGTGCGGCGCGGACGGTCTCCAGCATGGCGTGGGTCAGCGAGTTGAGGGCGCGTGGGCGGTTGAGGGTGATCCGGCCGGTGCGGCCGGTCCGCTCGATCAGCACGTCCTGCGGGGTGTCCGTCATTGCTGCCACCGCTCCGTCCCGGAAAGTTCGAGAAAAGTACGACGATCTTCCGGTGCACGGTACCGGGCCGGCTCGGTCAAAGAGCGGGCGGGACTCTCACCCGAACAGCGGCGAGCTGCGGGCGCGCCGTTGACGCACCCGCAGCCCACAGAGAGACAGATCAGCCGACGATCTGCCCGGTGACCTCGCCGAAGCCGACCCGCAGCCCCCCCGGGCCGGGGGCGGTGGCGCTGATGGACACCTCGTCGCCGTCCTCCAGGAAGGTGCGGGTGGTGCCGTCGGGGAACTTGAGCGGGTGCTCGCCGTTCCAGGTCAGTTCGATGAGCGCGCCGCGGGTGTCCGGCTCGGGGCCGGAGACCGTGCCGGAGGCGTACAGGTCGCCGGTGCGCAGGCTGGCGCCGTTCGCGGTGAGGTGGGCCAGCTGCTGGGCGGCGGTCCAGTACATGGAGGCGAACGGCGGGCGGGAGATGGTGCGGCCGTTGAGCGCGACCTCGATCGCCAGGTCCAGGCCCCAGGGTTCGGCGTCGCGGTCGTCGAGGTACGGCAGCGGTTCGACGTCGCGGGCCGGCGGGGTGACCCGGGCGTGCTGCAGGGCCTCCAGCGGGACCACCCAGGGGGAGACCGAGGTGGCGAAGGACTTGCCGAGGAACGGGCCGAGCGGCACGTACTCCCAGGCCTGGATGTCGCGCGCCGACCAGTCGTTGAGCAGGCAGACACCGAAGACGTGCTCGGCGAAGTCGGCGAGCGCGACCGGCGTGCCCATGGCGCTGGGCGTGCCGACGACGAACGCGACCTCGGCCTCGATGTCGAGGCGGCGGCTCGGTCCGAACGAGGGAGCCGGGTCCGCGGGGGCCTTGCGCTGGCCGTGCGGGCGGGTCACCGGGGTGCCGGAGACCACGATGGTGCCGGAGCGGCCGTGGTAACCGATCGGCAGGTGCTTCCAGTTGGGGGTGAGCGGCTCCGAACCCGGGCGGAAGATCTTGCCCAGGTTGGTGGCGTGGTGCTCGGAGGCGTAGAAGTCGGCGTAGTCGGCGACCTCGAACGGCAGGTGCAGCCGGACGTCCGCCAGGTCGAGCAGGCAGGGCTCGACGGCCGCCCGGTGGGCGGGGTCGGTGAGCCACTCGGTGAGCGCGGCGCGCACCGACTGCCAGGTCGAACGGCCCGCCGCCATCAGCGGGTTGAGCGTCTCGGCGGCGAGCAGATCGAGCAGCTCGGACGGGCTGCCGACCGCGCGGGCAGCCGCGCCGGCGTCCAGCACCTGCTCGCCGATCCGCACGCCGATCCGCCGGCCGGGCCAGTCGGGGGCGGTGAACACGCCGTAGGGCAGGTTGTGCACGCCGAACGGCGAGTCCGCGGGCAGATCGAGCCAGGTGGTGGTGGTCAAGAGTTCTCCAGGAGGCCGAGTCGGGCGAGGTCTTCCAACGGCTCGGCGATGCTACAGGTGCCGAAGGCGGTGAACGCGGAGCGGATCCGCGCGGTCTGGTGCTCCGTCAGCGACTGCACGGCGGTCGCCAGCCGGGCCCCGTCTCGCTCGGCGAGCAGCTCGGTGGCCTCGTCCCGGTCCGAACTCCCGGCCGCCAGCAGCACGTTGAGGAAACCGTGGTGCTCGTAGCCGGTGCCCAGGTCGGTGTGCCGGACGGCGTGGTGCAGGCCGGCCGTGCATTTGTACGCCAACTCCCGCTCGGCGCACGCCACTTGGAAGGAGGCGAGCTCGGCGACGCTCGGGAACGCCGCGAAACTCAGGCCGCCGGTACGGTACTTGGCGCGGTAGCGGGTGCCCGCCAGGGCGTCCAGATCGGAGAGCGTGAAAGAGCGCGACACCTCGACGGCCGCGCCGACGCCGTCCGGCAGCAGCGCGTCAAGCTCCGCCACCGCCGCCCGCACGTCCTCGCCGGCCAGGTACTCCACGCCCGCCAGCGGCAGGCCCGCCGCGGCCTTCAGCGCCTCCGCCAGCCGGCCGGTCGGCACCGTCACCACGATCGGGAACTCCGGTGCCGCCGAAGCGAGTTCGTCCAGCTTGTCGATCGGCGCGAGCAGCGGGCCGACCGCCCCCGCGTACGGGGCGGCGCGGTGCGCCCGGTGCGCGGGGACGGCCTCGGCCAGCGGCAGGTCGCCGGGCGGGAAGACCGCCGCGTCGTCGAAGAGCCCCCGGTACAGCTCGGGTACGTTCATCGCCTCGCCCAGGTCCATGCGTAGTTCGGGTCCTCGCTGGCGGTGGCGGCCTCGCCGAGCTCCAGCGGGCGGAAGGTGTCCACCATCACCGCCAGCTCGTCGAAGAACTCCACGCCGATCGAGCGCTCGTACGCGCCCGGCTGCGGGCCGTGGGTGTGGCCGCCCGGGTGCAGCGAGATCGACCCCTGTCCGATGCCGGAGCCCCTGCGGGCCTCGTAGTTGCCGCCGCAGTAGAACATCACCTCGTCGCTGTCCACGTTCGCGTGGTAGTACGGGACGGGGATCGACAGCGGGTGGTAGTCCACCTTGCGCGGCACGAAGTTGCAGATCACGAAGTTGTTGCCCTCGAACACCTGGTGGGCCGGCGGCGGCTGGTGCACCCGCCCGGTGATCGGTTCGAAGTCCGCGATGTTGAAGGCGTACGGGTAAAGGCAGCCGTCCCAGCCCACCACGTCGAACGGGTGGTCCGGCACGGTGTAGCGGGTGCCGGCCACGCCGCCCGGGCCGCGGTGCTTGACCAGGACGTCCACCTCGCCGCCCTCGACCAGCAGCGGGCCCTCGGGGCCGCGCAGGTCGCGCTCGCAGTACGGGGCGTGCTCCAGCAGCTGCCCGTACTTGGAGAGGTAGCGGCGGGCCGGGGTGATGTGGCTGTTCGCCTCGATGCAGTAGGCGCGCAGCGGCTCGTCCCCGGTCGGCACCCAGCGGTGCGTGGTGGCCCGGGGGATGATCACGTAGTCGCCCTGGCCGACCGTCAGGGTGCCGAAGACCGACTCCAGTACGGCGGTTCCCGACTCGAGGTACACGCACTCGTCGCCCAGCCCGTTGCGGTACAGCTCGCTGGGCGAGCCGGCCGCGACGTAGGAGATCCGCACGTCGGCGTTGCCGAGCACCAGCCGGCGGCCGGTGACGACGTCCGCCGACTTCCACTCCTGGCCGGGGAACAGCTCGTGCAGCTTCAGGTGACGGGGGAGCAGCGGCATGTTGGCGGTGGTGGACTGGTCCGGCAGCTCCCACACCGCGGCGGCCGTGACCGCCGACGGGATGTGCCGGTGGTACAGCAGCGAGGAGTCCGAGAAGAACCCCTCCTCGCCCATCAACTCCTCGTAGTAGAGGCCCCCTTCGGGGGTGCGGTGCTGGGTGTGCCGCTTGGGTGGCACCGAGCCCAGCTGCCGGTAGTACGCCATCGTCCCGCTTCTCCCTCGTCGCCCTGGTTACCGACTGCCCGTCAGAGGTTGCCGCGCCGGTCCTGCTCGCGCTCGATCGCCTCGAAGAGCGCCTTGAAGTTGCCCTTGCCGAAGCCCAGCGAACCATGCCGCTCGATGAACTCGTAGAAGACGGTCGGCCGGTCGCCGATCGGCTTGGTGAAGATCTGCAGCAGGTAGCCGTCCTCGTCGCGGTCCACCAGGATGCCGCGGGACTTCAGCTCCTCGATCGGGACGCGGACCTTGCCGATCCGCTCGCGCAGCTCCGGGTCGTCGTAGTACGAGTCCGGGGTGTTCAGGAACTCGACGCCGCGCGAGCGCAGCACGTCGACGGTGGTGAGGATGTCGTTGGTGGCCAGCGCCATGTGCTGGCAGCCCGGGCCGGTGTAGAACTCGAGGTACTCGTCGATCTGCGACTTCTTCTTCGCGATCGCGGGCTCGTTCAGCGGGAACTTCACCCGGTGGTTGCCGCTGGCGACGACCTTCGACATCAGCGCCGAGTAGTCGGTGGCGATGTCGTCGCCGACGAACTCCGCCATGTTCACGAAGCCCATCACCCGGTTGTAGAACGACACCCACTCGTCCATCTTGCCGAGCTCGACGTTGCCCACCGCGTGGTCCAGCGCCTGGAACAGCCGCTTCGGCGCGCCCTCGGGGCGGACCACGGTCGACTCCTTGGCGACGTAGCCCGGCAGGTACGGGCCGTGGTAGCGGGAGCGGTCGATCAGGGTGTGGCGGGTCTCGCCGTACGCGGCGATCGCGGCGCGGCGGACGGTGCCGTGCTCGTCGGAGACATCGTTCGGCTCCTCGAGGATGGTGGCGCCCTGGGCGCGGGCGTGCTCGATGCACTTGTCCACGTCCGGGACCTCCATGGCGAGGTCCACGACGCCGTCGCCGTGGCGGCGGTGGTGGTCCAGCAGCGGGCTGTCCGGCAGCACGCCGCCCTTGATCACGAAGCGGCAGGAGCCGGAGCGCAGCACGAAGGCCTTGCGGTCGCGGCGGCCGGTCTCCGGGCCGGAGTAGGCGACCAGTTCCATGCCGAACACGGCCTGGTAGAACTGCGCCGTCTGGGTGGCGTTGCCGACCACGAAGACGACCGCGTCCTGGGCGGTCACCGGGAACGGGTCGGTCGAGGCGTCGTACTCGACCAGGCCCACCAGAGTGCGCAGCTGCTCGGCCGTCAGTCCGGCCGCCAGCTCCTCGGGAGTCAGTTCAACAGCGGCGTCGGTGGTCATTGGTGCATTCCTCCACGTCGAGTCGGGTTGCGAGGAGCTTCCTCCAGCTCGGTGAGGTGGGCAACAGGTCCGATTCCGGCTGCTCAATGTGTACAAGATGAGCAGCTCGGGGCCGGTCCCACTGGGCGGATTGCTCAGTGTTCCGGCCGGTCCCCTCCAGGTTGACGCACCGTGAGGTGTCCGGCGAACCACAGCGCGGCCAGGTCGGCGACCGCCTCCAGCGCCCCCGGCTCCTCGAACAGGTGGCCCGCACCGGGGATGACCTGCAGCTCGCTCTCGCAGCGCAGCTCGGAGCGGGCCTGCCGGTTCAACTCCACCACGTCCTGGTCCGCGCCGCCCACGATCAGCAGCGTCGGCGCCGTCACCAGCGGCAGCCGGGCCCGCGCCAGGTCCGGGCGGCCGCCGCGGGAGACGATCGCGCCCGGTTCGGCGTCCCGCTCGGCCGCCGCCCACAGCGCCGCGGCGGCGCCGGTGCTCGCCCCGAAGTAGCCGAACGGCAACCCCGCCAGCGGCGGGTGGCGGCGCACCGTGCGGGTCGCCTCGGCGAGGCGGCCGCCCAGCAGGCCCGGGTCGAACACCTTCCAGCGGTCCTCGGCCTCGCTCGGTGTCAGCAGGTCGAACAGCACCGTGGCCAGGTTCTCGCGGTGCAGCCGCTCGGCGACCTGCCGGTTGCGCGGGCTGCGCCGGCCGGAGCCGCTGCCGTGCGCGAACAGCACGACGCCGATGGGGTGTTCGGGCACCGCGATGGCGGCCGGGCCGGTCGGGAAGGCCAGTTCGTGGGCGGCCACCGTCAAGTGCCGCGGCCGGTTCGCCTGTTCGAGCGCCGCCAGCACCTCGTCGTCCGTGGTCTGCCGGAAGTCCTGGTAGAACTCGCCGACGGCCATGAACCGGGACGGGGTGTGCACCGCGACGAACGCGTCCGCCGCACCGGCCAGCCGGGACGTCCAGTCGGACGGGGCGACCGGCACCGCCAGCACCACCCGCGCCGCGCCCCGGGCCCGCACCAGCCGGCAGGCCGCCAGCGCCGTCGAACCCGTCGCCACCCCGTCGTCCACCACCAGCACGGTGCGCCCGGTCAGCGGCACCGGCGGCCGGCCCTCCCGGTACGCGGCGGCGCGGCGGGCCAGCTCGGCGCGCTCACGGGCCTCGACCGCCGCGAACTGCTCGGGCGTGATGCCGGCCATGTCCACCACGGTCTGGTTCACCACCCGGGCGCCGTCCTCGCCGACCGCGCCCATCGCCAGCTCCGGCTGCTCGGGCACCCCCACTTTGCGGATCACGCACACGTCCAGCGGTGCCCCCAGGGCCGCCGCCACCTCCACCGCCACCGGCACCCCGCCGCGGGGCAGCGCCACCACGACGGCGTTCCGCGCGTCGGCGGCCCTGGCGGGGGTGTCGGTGAGTGCGGCGGCGAGTCGGCGTCCCGCTTCGGTCCGGTCGGTGAAGTGCATGGGCGAACCTCTTCTCCGTTCTCCACCGTACGCGCGCGGGGAGGGAGCGGAGAGGTCGGGACGGCAGGGCACAGAACAGGACAGAACGGGTGATAAGTAAAAAATAAGGATTAACCGGCCGATAGCGTTAGTTTCACCTCAGACCGGGTACCGGCCAAGTGGTTTCGCATTGGCCTGACAACGAGGAGGTGATCCAGGTGTCTACCCAGCTGCCGTCGGGCATGGAGCATCACCCGGACATCCTGGAGATGCGTGAACACGCCGAACGGGCGACATCCACGAACGCGGGGCAGGGGACGGAGGCACTGGCGATCTGCGCCGGTCTGTTCCTCGCCATCTCGCCGTGGGTGGTCGGCTTCAGCGGCTTCACCAACCTGGCTATCAGCAACCTGGTGCTCGGTATCGCCTACACCGTCCTGATGGCGGGCTACGGCCCGGCATGGGGCCGCACGCACGCACGCGCCTGGGCCTGCGCGGTCATCGGCGTGTGGACGATCATCGCGCCCTGGGCCGTCAACGGCGGAGCTCACGTCCGCCGGACCATCCTCACCAACACGATCACGGGCGGCGTCATGACGCTGCTGGCCCTGGCCGCGGTCGGAATGGTGTTCGCCGGAGCTTCCGGCGCGGCCTCGCGGCGACGGCACTGACGCGTCGCGTGACCAGACGTCCGCCCCGGCCCATCGCCGGGGCGGACCTCTGTTCGCAGGCCCTTACGCGGGCCGGGTCATCCGCAGCACGTCGAGCGCCTCGTCCAGCTGGGCCTCGGTGAGCAGACCGCGATCCAGGTAGCCGCGCTCCACCACGACCTGGCGGATGGTCTTGCGCTCGGCGAGGGACTGCTTGGCGACCTTCGCCGCCTCCTCGTACCCGATGTACCGGTTGAGCGGGGTGACCACCGACGGGGAGGACTCCGCGTACTCGCGGGTGCGCTCCGCGTTCGCGGTGATGCCGTCGACCGTGCGGTCGGCCAGCAGGCGGGCCGCGTTCGCCAGCAGGCGCACCGACTCCAGCACGTTGCGGGCGATGACGGGGAGCATCACGTTCAGCTCGAAGTTGCCGCTCGCGCCGGCCACCGTGACGGTGGTGTCGTTGCCGATCACCTGCGCGGCGACCATCAGCACCACCTCGGGCAGCACCGGGTTGACCTTGCCCGGCATGATCGAGGAACCCGGCTGCAGGTCCGGCAGGTTGATCTCGCCCAGGCCGGTGCGCGGGCCGGAGCCCATCCAGCGCAGATCGTTGGCGATCTTGGTGAAGCCGGTGGCCACCGTGCGCAGCTGGCCGCTCAGTTCGACCAGGCCGTCGCGCGCGCCCTGCGCCTCGAAGTGGTTGCGGGCCTCCGTCAGCGGCAGCCCCGTGGCCCGGGCGACCTCGGCGATCACCGCGGCGGAGAACCCGGGCGGGGTGTTGATACCGGTGCCCACCGCCGTTCCGCCGAGCGGCAGTTCGGCGACCCGGGGCAGGGTGGCCGTCAGCCGCTCCACGCCGTAGCGGACCTGCGCCGCGTACCCGCCGAACTCCTGGCCGAGGGTGACGGGCGTGGCGTCCATCAGGTGCGTGCGGCCGGACTTCACCACCTCGGCGAACTCCCCGGCCTTCGCCTCCAGCGCCCCCGCCAGGTGCTCCAGCGCCGGGATCAGCTCGTGCACCACGGCCCCGGTGGCCGCGATGTGGATCGAGGACGGGAACACGTCGTTGGACGACTGCGAGGCGTTGACCTGGTCGTTCGGGTGCACCGGGCGGCCCAGGCGCTCGCTCGCCAGGGTGGCGATCACCTCGTTGGTGTTCATGTTCGACGAGGTGCCGGAGCCGGTCTGGAACACGTCCACCGGGAACTCCGCGTCCCAGCGGCCCTCCGCGACCTCCTCGGCCGCCGACCGGATCGCTGCCGCGACCGGCTCCTCCAGCACGCCGAGGCGCGCGTTCACGGTCGCCGCCGCCGCCTTGATCCGGGCCAGCGCCGCGATGTGGGCGCGCTCCAGGCGCTGGCCCGACACCGGGAAGTTCTCGACCGCGCGCTGCGTCTGCGCCTGCCACTTGGCCGCGGCCGGCACCCGCACCTCGCCCATCGAGTCGTGCTCGGTCCGCCAGCCCTGCTCGTTCTTGCTGTCCGCCATGGTTGGGACACCTCCTGGTCCCGTCAGCCTTCCACGGGCCCCGGGCATTCCCGCAGCTGCGGACGTGTGTGTCGGCCCGCGCCATCCCCCACGGTGGCGCGGGCCGACGCGGCATCAGCCGTGGTAGGAGGCGATGACCTTGGTGAACGCGTAGGCGGACTGGCCGATCCCGCTGCAGGTGTCGCCGGCGGAGGTGCCGGACGGGCACGGGCGGTCGCGGTTGACCGCCCAGAAGGTGAACCGGGCCAGGTGGTGGGCCTTGGCGTAGTTCAGCATGGTGGTGAAGTCGGCGGTGGAGACCGTCTCGTCGGCCTCGTCGGTCTTCCCGTTCATCGAGGAGATCCCGATGTGCTTGTACGCCGTCGCCGAGTCGTAGCCGTAGGCGCTCGCCACCGCGTTCTTCAGGCCGTCGGCGGCCTGGGTGGAGACGGTGCCCATCGCGCCGCTGTGGCCGCCGAAGTCGAACGGCATGACGGTCCAGCCGTCCACCGCGAGGCCGGCCGCCGCGCCCTTCTTGATCAGGTCGGTGCCGGTGGAGTCCGGGCCGGAGGGCGTGGTGCCGAAGGTGACGAACACCTTCAGGCCCGGGTTGTTGGTCTTGACGGTCTTCAGCGCGCTGATCACCCGCTGCCGGACCGTCGCGTTGGACGCCTCGGTGTTCTCGATGTCGATGTCGATCGCCTTCAGCCGGTAGGCGTCGATCACCTTCTGGTACGCGCCGGCCAGCGCGGAGGCCGAACTGCACTTCTCGCCCAGCTTGTTGCCGTCCCAGCCGCCGAACGAGACCAGCACGTCGCCGCCGGCGGCGCGGATCGCGTCGATGGTGCGCTGGTCGCTGCCGCCGGTGAGCGCCCGGGAGCCGTCCCACTTCGGGTTGCAGCCGCCGTCGGAGAGCATGAAGGCCAGCGTGAACTGGGTGGCGCCGGTGGCCCGCATCACCTGCACCGGGTCCTGCGGGCTGCCCCAACCCAGGTACTCGTACGGGGCGTTGAGGCCGACCGGGTCGGGGGAGGCGGCCTGCCCGGCCGGGGCCAGGGCGAGTGCGCCGGCCGACAGGGCGGCGGTGACGGCGAGGGCGAGCAGCGGACGGGCGGGGGCGGGGATGGCCATGGGTCACCGTTCCGGGAGTCGCGGACGCGGCGGGGCGAGGGGTCGCCCGACCGCTCAACTGTTAGGAAAGTTTCCTGATCTGACAGGGAATCAGCTCGCCCTGTCCGCGTCAAGACTCCGGGCCCGACGGGCGGCATACTCCTCGGTAGCCCGTTCCGCGCAACCCTCCGAGGAGCCCGCCCGATGGCCACCACCCCCGACTCCGCCTCCCGCCGCCCCGACCCGCTCGACCTGCTCGGCGTCGACGAACTGCTCACCGACGACGAGCGGTTGATCCGCGACACCGTGCGCGCCTTCACCGACCGGCACATCCGGCCGCACCTCGCCGACTGGTTCGAACGGGGCACCTTCCCGGTCCGCGAGATCGCCCCCGAACTCGGCAAGCTCGGCGTCCTCGGCATGCACCTCGACGGCTACGGCTGCACCGGCTCCACCGCCACCGAGTACGGCGTCGCCTGCATGGAACTCGAGGCCGCCGACTCCGGGCTGCGCAGCTTCGTCTCGGTGCAGGGCTCGCTCGCCATGCGCTCCATCCACGCCTTTGGCTCCGAGGAGCAGAAGCTGCGCTGGCTCCCCGAGCTGGCCGCCGGACGGGCCGTCGGCTGCTTCGGCCTGACCGAACCCGAGGTCGGCTCCGACCCGGCCGCGATGCGCACCCGGGCCCGGCGCGACGGCAGCGACTGGATCCTCGACGGCGCCAAGATGTGGATCACCAACGGCTCGGTCTCCGACGTCGCCGTGGTGTGGGCCGCCACCGAGGACGGCGTGCGCGGCTTCCTCGTCCCGCAGGGCACCCCCGGCTTCACCGCCCGCGACATCCCCGGCAAGCTCTCCCTGCGCGCATCCGTCACCAGCGAACTCACCTTCGACGCCGTCCGCCTGCCCGCCGAGGCGATGCTGCCCGACGCCCGCGGCCTGCGCGCCCCGCTCTCCTCGCTCGGCGAAGCCCGCTACGGCATCCTGTGGGGCACCGTCGGCGCCGCCCGCGACTGCTTCCGGGCCGCCGTCGACTACGCGCGCGACCGCGAACAGTTCGGCCGCCCCATCGGCGGCTTCCAGCTCACCCAGCAGAAACTCGTCGACATGGCCCTCGAGTTGGAGAAGGCCTACCTGGTCGCCGTCCGGATCGGCCGCCTCAAGGACGAGGGCCGCGCCCAGCCCGCCCACATCTCCTTCGGCAAGCTCAACAACGTCCGCACCGCCCTGGAGATCGCCCGCACCGCCCGCACCATCCTCGGCGCCAACGGCATCACCACCGCCTACCCCGTGCTGCGCCACGCCAACAACCTCGAATCCGTCCTCACCTACGAGGGCACCTCCGAGATCCACACCCTGGTCCTCGGCGAGGCCATCACCGGCGAGTCCGCCTACCGCTGATATTCGCTGGTCAGAGCCCTGGCGCGCCCCCTACGGTGACACCATGACGACGCACCGGCCCCCGGCCACCACCACCCTCTGGCGCCCCACCGGCCCCGAGGAACTCGCCTTGGTCGCCGCCTCCGGCTGGCGCGCCTGGCCGCCCCGGCTGCCCGAACAGCCGATCTTCTACCCCGTCCTGAACGAGGACTACGCGATCCGGATCGCCCGGGACTGGAACGTCCCGGCATCCGGCGCCGGGTACGTCACCCGCTTCGAGGTCGACACGGAGTTCCTGAAGCGCTACCCCGTCCAACAGGCCGGCGGCGAGACCATCCTCGAACTGTGGGTCCCCGCCGAGGAGCTGACCGAGTTCAACCAGCACCTGGTGGGCGAGATCCAGGTGGTCCACGAGTTCCGCTGAGTCCCCTCCGGGCGGGGCGGTACCTTCCGGGTACGGCCCGGCACCCGGAAGGGGATCAGGATGACGCAGTGGAGTGACTACACCACCGGCGAGCGCATCAAACTGCTGCGCGGCCCGGACCTGACGCAGGAACAACTCGCCGAAGCCTCCGGCCTGTCCGTGGCGACGATTCGCAAGGCGGAACGCGACCTCGGCGGCAGCCTTCACACGCTGCTGAGGATCTCCGCCGCGCTGAACGCCGATGTCTCAGTGATCCTCGGCCAGCAGGCGCCGCGACGTGCGATGCGCGGCGCCGACCGCGCGATGCTTCGCGAGCTGTCCCGCGCCGTCCACGACACCGCCGCCGGTGTCGGTGTGGACGTGCAGCCACCGGCGCCGGCCGAGCTCGCCGCCGGGCTTGCCGCCGCGTGGGAGACGTACCGCGCCGGTGACTTCGCCGGCGCGGGCGTGCGTGTCGCCCCCGCCCTGCGCGAGGCCGCCGCCGCCCTGCGGGCCGCCACCGCGGACCAGCGGGGAACAGCGGCCGGCATCCTCGCGGACGCGTACCGGCTCGCCGCGTACGTGGCCAACCAGTTCGGCGCCCGCGATCTCGCGTACGCGGGCATCGGCCACGCGCAGGACCAGGCCGACCGGGCCGGGGACATCGTCCGCTCGGCCATGGTCGCGTCCGGCCGGTCGTGGATCTATCTGCGGGACTCCCGCCTCGGCCAGGCCGAGCAGACGGCACGCGCGTCGTACGAGTCCATCGAGCCCCGGTACGGCGACCGTGATCCCGGACTGCTCGCCACCTATGGATGGCACGTGACCTTCGCCGCCGTGGTCGCCGCCAGGAGCGGTGACATCGCCGGTGCGGACGACCTGCTGTCCCAGGGGCAAGCGGTCGCGGCCCGGATGGGCCGGGACGTCACCGTGAACGGCACGGCGTTCGGCCCGACCACGGTCACCGCGCAGGCGATCGGCATCAGCGTCTCCACCGGCCGCCCCGGCAAGGCCCTCGGCCTGTTCGGATCACTCGGCGACCCGTCCAGCCTCACCCCGTCCGCGCACAACCGGCTGATGCTCGACGTCGCCCTCGCCCAGGCGGAGACCCGGCAGTCGGACAACGCGTTGGACACCTTGCTGGACGTCTGCTCGGCGGCACCGGGCTGGGCCCGCCACCAGGCCCTGCCGGGGGTGATCGCCCAGAAGGCGAGCGCGGGCAGCGCGACCACCGCCAAGCTGCGGAAGCTGTCGGCGATCCTCGGGACGTCCATGGTCATCAGCTGACTGATACGGGGCGTATCACTTCCGTCCGATATGCCGAGCTGCCGCCGAGCGGATCACGTCAGGGGCGCCTGCAGGAAGCTGACAGATGAGGGGCCTGGGTCCCCCTTCCGGGTGGGGTGGTCTCCGCCGGAAGTCGGGGCGCGGTGGGCGGGGGGTCAGCCTGCGGGACGATCCAGGTCGGTACCTGGTGCGCATGGGCGGGGGGTCGGGGCGGGGCCACCATGGAGGGGACGGTGAGCGGCGGGACGGGGTGGGCAGGGATGGGTGGCGCGCGGCAGGCGACGGCTTTGGTGTTCGGCGGGGCGGCCGTCGCGGCGCTGGTGGTGATGGTCGCACCGGCCACCATCCAGGAGGCGCAGGACCGGATGGACCAGACCCTGCGCTTCCCGACGGGCGCCGCCGCCAAGGCGGCCGGCAGCCAGGTGCCGGGCTGGCTGCCCGACACGGCGGTGCGGATAGCGTTCCTGACGGGCAGCCAGGACGGCGACCGGCTGATCCGCGCCACGCTCCCCGACCGCGCACTGCCCGCCGGCTGCACCGAGGGGAGGCCGGTCGGCAGCGTCCACCTGAGCGCGCACTGGTTCCCGCGCGACACCCCGCAGCGCGCCACCGCGCACTGCGGCCTGTACGACGTCGCGCTGATCGGCGATCAGCTGTACGGCTGGCAGGACGCCGCGGTGGTGGCCAGCGCCCGGCCCGGCGGCGTTCCCGTGCACTGAGACAGCGCGGGGCCCGGCCTTCCGGGCGACCCGGCGGATGCGATAGGACGGTGCGCATACCTGCCACCCCGAGGAGCACCATGCCAGGCCCGACCGTCGATGCCGACGGCGACCAGACCGTCCCCGCAGCCCCAGGCCGACCCGACTCCATATCCGGCGCACCGAGCAAGGCCCCGTTCGCGGCGGCCACCGTGGCCGTCCTGGGCAGCCTCGCCGCGCTCGGGCCGACCACCACCGACCTGTACCTGCCCGCCCTGCCCGAGCTGACCGCCGACCTGCACTCCACCGCCCCGGCCGCCCAGCTCACCCTGACCGGTTCGCTGCTCGGCATGGCCGCCGGCCAGCTGCTGTTCGGCCCGCTCAGCGACCGGATCGGCCGCCGCCGCCCGCTGCTGGCCGGTCTCGCCCTCTACACCGTGGCCAGCGTGATGTGCGCCCTGGCCACCTCTATGCCGATGCTGGTGGCCGGCCGCGCGCTCCAGGGCGTGGCGGGCTCCGCGGGGCTGGTGATCGCCCGGGCGATCGTCCGTGACCGGCTCGAAGGCGTCGCGATGATACGTTTCCTCGCCACCATGGGCCTGATCTCCGGACTCGCCCCGATCCTGGCCCCCGTCGTCGGTGCCCAGTTGCTGCACATCACCGACTGGCGCGGCACCTTCTTCATCCTGACCGTGCTCGGCGCGCTGCTCACCGTCGGCTCCGCGCTCGGCATCCGCGAGACCCTGCCACCCGAACGCCGGCACGGCGACGGTCTGGGCACCACCGTCCGCGCCATCGGCGGGCTGCTGGGCGACCGCCCGTTCCTCGGCTACCTGCTCACCAGCACCTTCGCGTTCGGCGCGCTGTTCGCGTACGTCGGCGGCTCGTCGGTGGTGCTGCAGGACGTGTACCAGATCTCCCCGCAGACCTACAGCCTGGTGTTCGCCGTCAACTCGATCGCGCTGCTGGCCGTCACCCAGCTGAACGGCCGGGTGCTGGTGCAGCGCTTCCCCGGGCCGGTGCTGCTGGTCTCCGCGCTGACGGTGGCCGTGGCGGCCGGCGTCGCGGTGGTGCTGTGCACCACCGTCTGGGACACCGGCCTGGCCGGGGTGTGGCCCGCGCTCGCGGTGCTGATGGGCTCGATGGGCGTCATCATGCCGAACGCCAACGGGCAGGCCCTCACCATGGCGCCGCACGCGGCGGGTTCGGCGTCCGCGCTGCTCGGCACCGGCACCTTCCTGTGCGGCTCGCTGGTCGCCCCGCTCAGCAGCGCCGGCGGCCACCCGTCCGCGACCGCGCTCGGCGTGATCGTGCTGGGCTGCTCGGTGCTGGCGCTGCTGTCCTTCCTGCCGCTGGCGACCCGCCGGGAGTGACGGGCCGTCGGCGAACCGGCGTCCGGGCAGGCAGGCCGGAGGCGGCGCCGGGCGCCGAGCGGTGGTGACGGGCGCAGCACTCCGTCCGTCACCACCGCACCGCAGGGCATCGCCTCACTGCCCGTCGCGGACGGCGGCCGGTCCCCGGTGAGGGCCGGCCGGGGCCAGTGGCAGCGGCCGCCGCTCCCGAACCGGACGGCGGCCGCGGCGTGACCACGGGAGCAGGAGGCGGCACCGGCCGGTGTCAGTGCCTGCGGCGGGTGCGGCCGACGCGGAGCAGCGCGGCGCCGGCCGCGGCGGTCAGCGCGGCGACGGCGGCCAGCGGACCGCTCGTGGAGGCGCCGGTCTCGGGAAGCGCGGGTGCCGCCGGCGTGCGGGTCGGCTCCGGTGAGGGGGACGCCTCGCCCATCGGCTCCGGTGAGGTGGACGCCCCGCCCGTCGGACTGACGCTCGGTGACGGGCTGGGGCTGGGGCTGGGGCTGGGGCCGCAGGGAATCCACTGGAGCAGGACCTCGCCGTCGCCGCTGCGCACCCCGGTGGTGAACTGGGCTCCGGCGGGGCCGACGCTGGAGCCGCCCCCGCCGCCGCCGCCGTCGAGCGTGCCGGTGGTGGACGAGCCGCCCGCACCGCCGCCGTGGGCGCCACCGCCGCCGCCTCCGCCGCCGCCCATGTGGGGGTCGGCGAGGTTGAGCGCGCCGGATCCGCCGATCATGCCGTTCGCGTCGCCGCCGGCCGCGCCCGGCTGGTCACCGGCGAAGGCCGGGGTTCCGCCGGCCCCGCCCCCGCCGCCGTCGCCGCCCGAGGCGCCGCCCTGGCCGCCGCCCGGGGTGGTGGGCGTCTGGCCGGGCTCGCCGCTCTGGCCGCCGTCGCCGCCGCGTCCGGTGTCGGTGTTGGCGAAGCTTCCGGCGCCGCCGCCTCCGCCGCCCGCGACGATCACCGTGATGTCGTCGAGGGACACGGCTGTCGCCCCGCCGCCACCGGCCGCGGTGGCGCCGTTGCCGGGCATCGGGACGCTGCCGTAGGCGCCGCCCTGGCCGCCGCCACCGTATCCGCCGTGCGGCGGACTGCCGTCGGTGAGGCTGCCGCCGCTCCCGGCACCGGCCACGTTCACCGTCAGCACCTGGCCGCCGTGGACGTCGAGAGTCGCGCGGACCTCGCCGCCCAGCCCGCCGGACGAACCGTAGACCGCGGTACCCCCGGCCCCGCCGAAAGCGGTGACGTCCACCTGGCACAGGTCATCGGGCACCGTGACGGTCTGGGGGCTGCCGGTGAACCCGAGGTCCACCGTCCCGTCGGGGCCCTGCACCGCCGACGGCATTGCCCGGGCCGCGAAGGCGGCGGGCACGGCCACGACCAGACCGGAACTCAGAGCAACCGCGCACGCTGCGCGCACGGTGGGATTTAGTCGTCTCATATGCCCACAGTAGGTTCGCGGATGGTGAGCATATCGACACTCTCGGTAGTCAATTGGGTGTGTCGGCCGCACCGCGGCGAGCGGAACCGGGGACAACGGGCCGCGCCCGGCCGGTGGCGGGGAAGGAGCCACCGGCCGGGCGCGGCCGTTTCACCGAAGGGTGCGTCAGGCGATGGAGAAGTCGTCGCCGTAGACCGCGCCCTGGCCGTACCAGCCGTGCAGGTAGACCGTGACGGTGCCGCTGGCGCCGGTGGTGAACGGGACGCTCACCTTGGTCCAGGAGGTGCCGTTGGCCCAGGTGGAGGCGGTGGCGCCGCCGGTGACCCCGACGTAGGAGTACGGGCCCTGGACCCAGGCGGTCAGGGTGTACGAGTGGTTCGGGGCGAGGGTGACGGTCTGGTCGCACTCACCGGTGGTGCCAGCGGTCGGGGTGACCTGGAGCGCCTTGGAGCCGCTGTGCACGGGGCTGCCGACGACGGCGGCGCCGCTCTGGCAGGTCCACGGGGCGAGGCTGCCGGACTCGAAGTCACCGTTGACCAGGCCGGTGGGCGGGGTGACGCCGGTGACGGTCAGCGCGTACGTCGCGGTGTGGGTCCGGCCCGCGCCGGTGCCGGTGACGGTCAGGTTGTAGGTGCCCGGGGCCGCCGAGGCGGTGGTGGCGACGTTCAGCGTGGCGGAGCCGCCGGCGGTGACGCTCGCCGGGCTGACGGTGGCGGTGACGCCGGCCGGGGCGCCGGAGACCGACAGGCCGACGGCCTGGGCGGTGCCGGAGGTGACGGCCGTGTTGATCGTGCTGGTGGCGGAGGAGCCGGCCTGCACGCTGCCCGCGGCGGGGGAGAGCGACAGCGAGAAGTCGGAGGCGGTGGTGCCGCCGGTGACGGTCAGCGTGTACGTCGCCGAGTGGGTGCCGCTCGCGCCGGTGCCGGTCACGGTCAGCGGGTAACTGCCGTTCGGCACGGCCGAGGTGGTGGAGATGTTCAGCGTGGCGGAGCCGCCGGCGGTGACGGTGGAGGCGCTCAGCGAGGCGTTGAGGCCCGGCACGGGCTGGGTGGCCACCGACAGGTTGACGCTCTGCGCGGTGCCGAAGGTGACGGCCGTGTTGATCGTCGTCGAGGTCGAGGAGCCCGCCACGACCGAGCCGGTGGCCGGGCTGAGCGCCACCGAGAAGTCGTTCGCCGGCACGGTCGAGCTGGTGAACTGCGAGAAGATGTGGCTGAAGTCCCACTTGTTCTGCGCGATGCCTGAGCAGTCGTCACGGCCGCCGGTCCCGGCGCAGCCGCCGTTGTCGCGCTGCAGCGCCCAGAAGGACAGCGTGTTGATGCCCTTGGAGACGGCCCAGTTGTAGACCGTGGTGGCGTTGGCGACGGTGAAGGTCTCGGCGGCGCCGAAGTCGTCGATGCCGGGCATCTCGATGATGCCGATCATGCCCCAGATCTGGGCGGAGGTCTTGGTCGGGTAGAGCTTCGCCAGCTGGTTGTACAGGCCCTGCGCGGAGGTCTGGGTGTCCGCGGCCATGTCGTGCGGCTGGTTGTCGTAGTAGTCGAACGTCATCATGTTGACGACGTCGATGCGCGCGTTGTTGGTGACGGCGTTCTTCAGCACCGCGAGGCCGCTGGAGGCCAGGCCGGTGGTGGTGGTCGGCAGCGTGTAACTGAACTGGATGGAGCGGCCGTTGGCGGCGGCCCAGTCCTCGACGATCTTGATCGCCTTGTTGCGGCGGTCGATGCCGGCCGTGTTGGTCAGCGAGTTGTCCTCGATGTCCAGGTCGATCCGGGAGACGTCGTAGGTGGTGATGACGTTCTCGAACTGGGCGGCGATCTGGTTGACGTCGGTGCACGAGTCGGCGATCTCGGTGCCCGTGTTGTCGGCGGTGTAGCCGCCGAAGGACGGGATCACGTCGCCGCCGTTGGCACGGATGGTCGCGATGTCGGCGCCGAACACGGAGTTGGACACCGGCATCGTGGTGTCGCCGTTCCACAGCGCGGTGCAGGAGCCCTTGGTGGCGGCCTGCAGGAACGCCATGGTGAGGTGCTTGACGCCGGACTGGGAGGCCAGCGCGGCCGGGCTCTCGCCCGTCCAGGACTCGAAGTACGGGGCGAAGACGTGCTGCGGCAGCGGAGTGGCGGCCTGCGCGGGGGCGGAGATCAGCCCCAGCGAGGCGGCCGCCATCGCGCCCGTGGCGAGCAGCGCTTGGAGTGGTCGGTGAAGGCGCATCGAGGCTCCATCAGGCATGGGTGGATGGCCTCGTGCCGCAGTTCGGGCACGGGGCAGGGGTGGTCGGCCTGGTACAGGGAGTGCCGGGGTGGTGCGGGGCGTACGAAGCCCCGGCCGGTGGTCACACCCCCACGATGCGTTTCCGGTCGGGAAAACAACGCTCCCATGGTTGGTCTGGACCACTCATCTGTCAAGACTCCTAACTGTCCGTCCCACCAGGTGTCCTGACATGCCCTCGGCCCCGCACCCGATGCCGAGGGGTGCGGGGCCGACGGGCGGCGCGGGTCAGTTCAGGCCGTTGCTCTTCAGCCAGTCCTTGGCGACCGCCGACGGGTCCTCCTTGTCCACCGCGACGCGCTTCATCAGCGCCGTCAGCCCGGCGGTGTCCAGCTTCGCCGAGACCGCGTTCAGCGCGGCCGCCCCGGTCGGGTCGATGCCCGTCTTGTTCACCAGCGGAGTGACGTTCTGCGAGCTGAACAGGTTCTTCGGGTCGCTCAGCGACACCAGCTTCAGCTGGACGATCTTCGGGTCGGTGGTGAACACGTTGCCGACCTGGACGGTGCCGTCCTTGAGCGCGTTGGCGGTGGTGTCGGCGGTCGGCTTCCACTCCTTGAAGGTGACCCCGTACACGTCCTTGAACTGCTGCTCCCGCCGCGACTTGAACTCCGGCGGGCCACCCACCACCAGGTCCTGCGCCTTGCCCGCGAGATCGGCGATCGACTTCACACCCAGCTTGTCGGCCGTCTCCTGGGTGACCGTCAGCGAGTCCTTGTCCTCGGCCGGCGCCGAGTCGAGTATCCCCAGCGCCGCCGGCAGCTTGGACGCCAGCTCACTGTTCACCGCGTCCTTGCCGGTCGCCGTCGACTTGGCGTCCAGGTAGCCGAGCAGCGCACCGTTGTACTCCGGCAGCACCGTCAGCGCACCGGACTGCAACTGCCCGTACAGCACCTCCCGGCTCCCGATGTTGAACTTCTCCTCGACCTTCACCCCCTTCGCCCGCAACGCCTGCGAGTAGATCGACGCCAGCAGCACGTTCTCCGGGAAGTTCGCCGATCCCACCACCACGGTCTTCCCCGAACCACCGGGCGCGGCAGGGGACTTCGCGGCCAACGGGTCGCCCCCGCCGGAGGAGGAGCAGGCCGCCGCGCCGAGCATCAGCGCGGCGACGGCGACGGCGGTTCTGACCGGACGGGAAGTCATATCGAGTCCTTTGCAAGTGCGGGCAGGCCCGCGGGTTCGTCAACAGGGGCGGTGCGCGCGCCGCGTGGCGTCGCGTACCGGATGAGCAGGGCGAAAAGGAGCTGGACGGCGACGGCGAGCAGGACCACCAGGAGGGCGCCGCCGACGGTGGTGGGGAAGTTGCGGGTGGCGAGGCCGTCGATGACGTAGCGGCCGAGGCCGCCGAGGCCGACGTAGGCGGCGACGGTGGCGGTGGCGATCACCTGGACGGCGGCGGTGCGGGCACCCGCGAGCAGGGTGGGCAGGGCGGACGGGAGGCAGACCTGGAAGAGCGTCTGCGGGTGGGTCAGGCCGATGCCGCGGGCCGCGTCGCGGACATCCGGGTCGGTGCCGCGGATGCCCTCCGCGGTGGCCACCAGCAGCGGCGGCGCGGCGAGCGCCGTCAGCGGGAGCAGCACCGCGGTGTCGCCGACGCCCGCGAGCAGCACCGCCAGCGTGACCAGGCCCAGGGTGGGCAGCGCGCGGGCGACGCCGGTCAGCGCCGTGACCAGGAACAGGCCGCGCCCGGTGTAGCCGATCAGCAGGCCCAGCGGCACCGCGAGCAGCGTGGCGAGCGCCAGCGCCTCGGCGGAGAACACCAGGTGTTCCAGGACGCGGTTGAGGATCGAGTCCGGCCCGCTCCGGTGCGCCGGGTCGGCGAAGAAGTCGTGCAGCCAGCCGAACCAGTTCACCGCGCCACCCCCGTCGCCCACGGCGCCAGCACCCGGCGGGCCGCGACCAGCAGCAGGTCGCAGACCAGTGCCAGCAGCGCCACCAGCACGATCCCGGCCAGGATCGGAGTCGGGAAGGTCCGCTGGAAGCCGTCCACGAACAGGTAGCCGAGCCCGCCCCGGCCGATCAGCGCGCCGACCGCCGCCAGCGAGATCGAGGACACCGCGGCGACCCGCAGGCCCGCTATCAAGTACGGCACGGAGGCCGGGAGTTCGACGGCGGCCAGCCTGCGCCACGGCCCGTAGCCCATCGCCGTGGCGGCCTGCCGCACCGGTTCCGGCACGGCCCGCAGCCCGTCCACCGTGGTCGGCAGCAGCACCGCCAGCGCGTAGAACGTCAGCGGCACCATCACGGTCTCCCGGGTGGCCAGCCCGGTGTACGGGATCAGCACCACGAACACCGCCAGCGAGGGCAGCGCGTACACCACGTTGAACACCGCCGCGAGCGGCTGGTACAGCCGCGGGTAGCGGGTGCAGGCCAGGCCCAGCGGCACCGCCAGCAGCAGGCCGATCAGCACCGGGACCAGCGCGATCACCGCGTGGTCGCCCGTCAGGCCGGCCAGGTAGCCCAGGTGGTCGCCGAGCCAGTGCCAGCGCACCAGCGGCTCACCGTCCAGCATGGTTCACCTGCGCCCCCGACTCGTGCCTGTCCGTCCCCGGCTCGGCGAGCGCGGCCACCACGGCGGCCCGGCTCGCGGTGCCGATCGCCCGGCCCTCGGCGTCCACCGCCACGGCGTGGCCCGACGGGGCCAGCACCGCGGCGTCCAGTGCCGAGCGCAGGTTGTCCCGGGCCGGGGCGAACACCGGCACCGGGTGGCGCCGGTCGCCGCGCACCCAGTGCTCGGGGCGGCCGTCCGCGTCGAGCGTCAACGCCCAGTCGTCGTAGGCCGGTTCGAGCTTGGTGAGCGGGACGTCGGCGGCCGGGCGCAGACCCAGACCGCGCAGGCCCCGGTCGCGGCCCAGGAAGGCGGCCACCCCCGCGTCCGCCGGGGCGGTCAACAGGGTGTGCGGGTCCGCGAGTTGGGCGATCTCGCCGTGCTCGCGCAGCACCACCACCCGGTCGCCGAGCCGCACCGCCTCCTCGATGTCGTGCGTCACGAACAGCACCGTCTTGCCCAACTCGGCCTGCAGGCGCAGCAGTTCCTCCTGCAGCCCGGCGCGCACCAGCGGATCGACCGCGCTGAACGGCTCGTCCATCAGCAGCACCGGCGGATCCGCCGCCAACGCCCTCGCCACGCCGACCCGTTGCTGCTGGCCGCCGGAGAGCTGCGCCGGGTATCGGCGGGCGGTCTCCGGCGGCAGGCCGACCAGCTCCAGCAGTTCCGCCGCCCGGGCCCGGGCCCGCTTGCGGTCCCAGCCGAGCAGCCGCGGCACGGTGGCCACGTTGTCGATCACCCGGCGGTGCGGGAACAGTCCGGCCTGCTGGATGACGTACCCGATGCCGCGCCGCAGTTGGGCCGCGGGCAGGGTGGCGACGTCGGTGCCGTCAAGAAGGACCTTGCCGCCGGTCGGCACCACCATCCGGTTGACCATCCGCAGGATGGTGGTCTTGCCGCAGCCGGACGGGCCCACCAGGACCGTGGTCCGGCCCGCCGGTACGTCGAGGTCCAGGCCTCGGACGGCAACCGTGCCGTCGGGGTGGCGCTTGGCGGCGCCCTCGAATCTGATCACGGAAGGGTCCTAGCGATGGCCGAGCGAATAATCGAACACTGATCTGAATACGTCTGTCCGGCTTCCCATGAGTCGGTCACCGCAAACCTTGATCCACCGAACGGGTGGGCAGGCCGGCCGCAGCCCAGGCCACGAACCCGCCGTCCAGGTCGGTCGCCCTGAACAGGCCCAACTCCCGTAGCGAGGCTGCCGCGAGAGAGGAGGCGTAGCCCTCCGAGCAGACTACAATCCACGGCACGTCGTGTCCGGTTGCTTCGGGAATCCGGTGACTGCCCGTCGGGTCGAGCCGCCACTCCAGCACGTTGCGTTCGATGATCAGCGCACCCGGAATCTCACCCTCCCGGGCACGCTGTGCCGCCGGACGGATGTCCACCAACCGTGCGCCGGCCGTCACCGCCGCCCACGCCTGCTCCGGCCCCGGCCGCTCGAGCCCCGCGCGGGCCCGCGCCACCAGCTGATCCACCGTCGTCACCACTGCTCCGGTCCTTCCGTCGCCGTGCGCACCAGGCCGCCGGCCCGCAGCTCGTACCGGGACATCTCGCTCAGCGGCGGCGAGTACGCGTGCAGCGTCACCGCCGGCCCCGGCGAGGTGTTGCGCACATCGTGCAGGTACTGCGGCCCGAACGCCCGCTCGGCGCCCGCCGTCAGCCGGCGCGAGGTCAGGCCGTGCTCCGGACCGGCCAGCGCCAGCTCCTCCAGCTCGCCCAGCGCCACCGTGAACGCCCCGCGCGAGCCGCCGTGGTCGTGGAACCCCGTCGACTGCCCCGGCAGCCAGCTGATCAGCCACACCTCGTAGTCCTGCGCCAGTTCCAGTCGCTCGTACCACCGGTCCTCGGCGGCCAGCCGTACCCGGTGCAGCCAGCGCTCCGGGCGTTCGGCCAGGTCGCGGACGATCCGGCGCAGCGCGTTCGGCGACAGCGGCGGGCGGGTGGGGGCATCGAGTGCGGGGGTGGCCGGGGCGGCGGGCATGGGTCTCCTCCGGGGAGTGCCGGGGCAGCCGTCGCCGGAGCTCGGCGGGCGGCTGGAAGGCAGGTGGGCGTACCGCCGGACGGGCGGATTCGGGGGTGCTGCGTGGGATCGCGCGACGGCCCTGGCTCGACTCACAGGGGCGTGCGGAGGTTACCGAGGGAAGGTCAACAGGCACACATGTCGCTCGCCTGGCGTCGCAGATCGACGTGCAGGCGGCAGACCAGGAAGGTGCCGGGGTTCATGCCGCCGATGCTTCAGGACGCGGTGGCGGCGCGTCAAGTTCCGCCACGCTCCGATCGAATGCTGAGCACTTCTGTCTCGGCAGTCGAGAAAACGGCAAAAAACCGATGGCCCGCGCTCCGGGGAGAGCACGGGCCACCGGGGTTCTCGGGGTGGGTTCAGTTGTCCTGGCCGGCGTTCTCGTCGGCCTGGGCGGCGGCGCTGTCCGCCGCGTCCACCTTCTGCTGCATCTGCTGTTGGACCTGCGAGCCGTCCGGCCCGTCGGCCGGCGCCGCGGTCGGGCCGCAGGCCGTCAGCAGGGCCGCCGAGGCCAGCGCGAGCGCGGCCAGCGCGGCGGCCGCGGCGGTGGGGCGACGGGTCACTTGGAGGCCGCCGGGGCGTTCTTCGCGCACCAGTCCGCGACCGACTTCAGGTCCGCCTTGCGGGTGTCCAGGGTCGACACCAGGCCGCGACGCGCCGTCAGGCGGTCGTTCAGGTACTTCTCGACCTCGGTGTGGCCGGCCTTCTTGGCGTCGTCCACCCGCTGCTCCAGGCGGGCGATCGAGCCGTTCACGCTCGCGTCCCCGTGCAGCCGGGTGAGCGCCTTGTCGATCTTCTCCTCGGTCTTCGGCAGCCGCTTGCAGATCGACTTCGCCCCGTCGCCCTTCGGCGCCGACCCGTTCGCCGCCTGTGCGGGCCCCGCCGCCAGCAGCGCGCCCGCCAGCGCGAGCACTCCGGCCGCGGCGACCGTCCGGTTGATCCGCATGGCAGTCCCCTTCCCACTTCTCACGGCCGGACCGCCCGGCCGTGGACGCGACCGTACGGGGGCTTCTTGTGGAAACCCTGTGGAACGCCCGCCCGGTCAGGAATCCGTCCCGGCGGGCTCCTCCGTCGCGGTCAACCAGGCGCGGGGAGCGGGGAGTTCGGGCGCGGGGGCGTGCTCGCGGAGCAGCGGGAGGCGGAGGTCGAGGCGGCAGCCCGGGGGATCGGGGCGGGTGGTGGCGGTGACGGAGCCGCGGTGCAGGGCGGCCTGTTGGGCGACCAGGGTGAGGCCGAGGCCGGAGCCCGGGCTGTCCGGGCGGCGGTGGAAGCGGTGGAAGACGGCGGCGCGTTCGGCGGGCGGGATGCCCGGGCCGCGGTCGTCGACGGTGAGGTGCGCGGCGCCGCCCTCGATCCGCAGCCGGACGTCCACCTCGGCGGGCCGTTCGGCGGTGCGGCCGTGCACGGCGGCGTTGCCGAGCAGGTTGTCGAGCAGGATGCGCAGGCCCGACTCCCAGCCGAACACCCTTGCCTCCGGCGGGAGTTCGGTGCGGAAGACGGCCCCCGGGTGGCGGCGGCGGGCCTGCTCGACGGCGGCGTCGACCAGCTCGGCGAAGTCCACCGGGGCGAACGCGGAAACCTCCACCAGGTCTCCCCGGGCGAGCGTGGACAGGGCGCTCAGCAGGTCCACCGTGCGGGCGTGGTCCTGCTGCAACTCGGCCAGGATCTCGGCGCGTTCGGCCTCCGGCAGGTTCGGGTGCGTGGAGAGTACGTCCAGGTTGGTGCGCAGGCTCATCAGCGGGGTGCGCAGTTCGTGCGAGGCGGCGGAGGAGAACGAGCGCGCGGTGTCCAGGGCCTGTGCGGTGCGGGCCGCCTGCTCGTCGTACCGGGACAGCAACAGGGCAATCGCACCGGAGAGTTCGTCCACCTCGGCGGTGCCCGTGCGGGAGTGTGCGAACACCGCGTGCCCGGTCCGCGGGTCCAGCACGGCCGCCCGGCGGCCCAGCCGGCGCAGCGGCAGGGTGGCGCGTTCGGCCAGTGCGAAGGCGATCAGGCCGGAGAGCGGCGCCGCCACCAGCGCCACCAGTAGCACGCGCTGCCGCACCGCCCGCAGTTCGTCGGCCGGCTGCCCGGCGGGGGAGAGCACCCACAGCGTGCCGGTGGTGTCCCCGCTGTTCAGCTTCACCGTCAGGACCCGCCAGGCGTTGCCCCGCTCGTGGACCGTCACGGTGCCGGCGGCGGGCAGCAGTTGGGGATCGTCGGGCTGTGATCCGGCCGCCAGCAGGACGGAGCCGTCGGCGGCCGTGACGCGGACGCCCGCGTCCAGGGCGGCGTCGAGCATCTTGCGCTGCTGGTTCTGCTCGGCCTTCGGCCTGCCCTTGCTGCCGGCGGCCAGCAGGGCGCGGGCGTTCGGGAGCAACGCGGCGGCGCGGTCGCCCAGCCGGGTGTCCTGGCGGCGGTGCAGGTCGGCGTTGACCAGTGGCAGCAGCAGGGCCGCGGCGGCGGTCACCAGCAGCGGCACCAGCAGCGCGGCGCCGAGCGCGATCCGGGTGGAGAGCTTCAACGCGCGCCGATCTCACCGGAGTTGGGGACGCGCAGGACGAATCCGACGCCGCGCACGGTGTGGATCAGGCGGGGCCGCTGCCCGGACGCCTCCAGCTTCCGGCGCAGGTAGGAGACGAAGGTGTCGACGGCGTCGCTGCGGACGTCGAAGTCGTAGCCCCAGACCCGGTCCAGCAGCAGTTCCCGGGAGAGCACGATGCCCGGGTTGCGGGCGAACTGGGTGAGCAGCTCGAACTCGCGCCGGGTGAGCCGGAGTTCGTCGTCCTCCCAGAACGCCTCGCGGGTCTCCGGGTGGATCCGCAGCGGGCCCACCCGGAGCAGGCCGGAGGGCTGGGGCGGTCGGCGGCGCAGCAGGGCGTGCAGGCGGAGCACCAGCTCCTCCAGGGCGAACGGCTTGACCAGGTAGTCGTCCGCCCCCGCCTGCAACCCGGCCACCCGGTCGGCGAGTTCGTCCAGCGCGGACAGCATCAGCACCGGGGTGTCGTCGCCGCGCGCCCGCAGCGTCCGGCACACCTCGGTGCCCGCCAGGCCCGGCAGGCCCACGTCGAGCACCACGACGTCCGGTGGCGCGTCCGTGAGTTGCGCGAGCGCGCCGGGCCCGTCCGCGGCGAGCGCCACGGCGAAACCGCTCAGCCGCAGCCCCCGCTCCAGACTCCGCCGGATCGCCGCGTCGTCGTCCACCACCAGTACCCGCCCGACCACCCTGGCCACCTCCGGGACGACTGTGGCACAGGACCGCCGCGGTCCCGGACCCGGGGACCGGACTACGGTTGCGGGTCGTCGTCCCAGGCGAAGGCCGTGATGCGCCAACCGTCGGGGGTGCGGGCGAACTGCATGGTCTTGGTGCCGCCGCCTTCGTAGCGTTCGCCGTCGAGCAGGCCGGACTTGCGGTACTCGAGCATGCGGCTGGCGACGGAGCCGGCGATCTCGGTGTTCTCGCTGGTCTCCCACTCGTGGAACTCGGTCAACCGGCCGCTGGAGAACAGGAGTTCGCGGGGTTCGATGAACTCTTCGAGGGTGAGGGTGAGGTACCGGGGCGCGGTGATCACGATGATGCTGCCGGGGAGCATCAGGCGGCGCAGCCGGGCGACGTCGGCGGGGCGGCCGTCGCGGTTGTCGAAGGCGTCGAAGAACTCGGCGGTGAGGCGGTCGAGTTCGGCCTTCACCTCGGGGTGCGGAAGCGGGAGCGACATGCGCCGAACAGTAACATTTTACTGTCCCTGGTGGGTGAAATACCGGGGGCGGGCCCGCCGCTTAGACGGACCCGCCCGGTCGATCAGTCAGTGGTCAGCGGTCGGAGGTCAGTGGCGCTGCCCCTTCCGGCGCCACCAGAGCAGTCCGCCACCGATGAGCAGCAGCAGGCCGGCAGCGACCGCGGCCGGGACGGTGAGGTCCGAACCGGTCTCGGGCAGGCGCTCGTGCTCGCCCTTCTCGCCCTTCTCACCCTTGTGGTGGGGCTTGCTGGGCTTGGGCTTCGGGGTCGGGCTGGGCGACGGGCTGACGACCGTCGTCTCGGTGGCGCAGGTGCCGGCGCAGGTGCCGTCGTCGCCGGGGGTGGCCAGGTTGCGCAGGACCATGTCGCCCGTGTCGGGGTCGTTGACGGTCACGCTGTAGGTGATGGTGGTGCTCGCGCCGACTGCCAGCGGGCCGGACCAGGTCAGGAGGTCACCGGTGACGGTCGCGCCGTTGGTGGCGTCGTTGTTGTAGGTGGCGTCGTCCAGGACGTCGGCGAGGTTGTCGGTGAAGGAGGCCGGGTCGGCGTCGGTGAAGTCCGAGCCGCCGGTGTTGGTGACGGTGACGGTGTAGGTGACCTTGTCGCCCGGGTCCGCCGTGTTGGCCGAGACGGCCTTGGAGATGGTGAACGCCGCGGGCGGGAGGATCGGGGTGCTGGTGGTGCAGTCGGCCGCAGTGGTGCAGTGGCCGAAGTGGTCGGGCGCGGCCAGGTTGGTCAGCTTGGCGCCGGCCGGGACGTCCTGGTCGGCCGTGACCGAGTAGGTGACGGTCACGCTGCCGCCGACCGGCACGCTCAGGTCCCAGGCCAGCGTGTCGCCGGTCAGGGTGCCGCCGTCGCTGGCGTCGTCGTTGTACGTGGCGTTGTCGAGGACGCCGGTCAGGTCATCGGTGATGTGCACCGCGGGCGCCGAGCCGGGGCCGTTGCCGAACGGGACGTCGCCGGTGTTGGTGACGGTCAGCGCGTAGGTGACGATGCCGCCGGGGGCGACCGAGGCCGGCTCGGCGCTCTTGCTCAGCGAGTACTCGGCGACGCGCGTGACCCGCGAGCAGATCTCCGCACAGTGGCCGGTGGCGCCGGGGACGGCCGCGTTGCGCAGCACGTGGTCACCGGTGCCCGGGTTGTTGACCACCACCTCGTAGGTGACGACGTGGGTCTCGCCCACGGCCAGCGGGCCGGACCAGGTGATGCTGCCGTTGACGGACTGGGCGCCACCGGTGAGGGACGCCGGGTCGAGCGTCGCGTCGTCCAGCACGTCGGTCAGGTTGTCGGTGAACGACGCCGGGTCGGCCGCCGGGTAGTCGATCAGCCCGGTGTTGTGGATGGTGACGGTGTACTTCACCCGGTCACCGGGGCCGGCGAAGTTCGGGGCCTCGATCGAGGCGTTCTTGGAGATGGAGAACGAGGGTTCGACCGTGCCGGCCGGGCAGGCGGTGGAGGTCGAGGTGTTGTTGGAGAGGTTCGGGTCCGACTCGTTGCCGATGATCTCGGTGGTGTTGCTGATCCGGTCGGTGGTGCAGTCGGTGCCCGCCTCGGCCGGCGCGGTGCCGGTCACCACGATGTCGGTGTGGCTCCCGTCGGCGAGCGGGGCCCCCGCGCACTCCAGGAAGTGGTGACCGTCCGGGTCCACGGTGATGGTGCAACCGTCCGTGGGGGTGGTCGGGTTGAGCACGGTGTCCGGCAGTTCGTCGTTGACGATGAAGCCGGAGGAGTCGCCGGGCCCGTGGTTGGTCACCGTGAGGGTGTAGGTCAGCGTCTGGTTGGGGCTCCAGTCGGTGGGCCCGGACTTGGTGATCCCCAGGTCGACGGGCAGACCGGGGTAGGAGGCGCCGTCGTTCTGGGTGGAGGCGGGGCCGGGGGTGGACGAGACGAGGATCGCCGACGGGGTCGCGGAGCCCGGGTTCACCAGCTTGAGCTGGAAGACCCTGCCAGTGACATTGTCGGAGATGCCGATGTTGCCGTTGCCGTACACCCACTGGGCGCCGAACGGGTCGGTGGGCAGCTTGGGCGCGGCGAAGTTGATGACCTCACCGGTGGTCGGGTTGATCCGGTAGATCCGGTTGGTCGGCCCGTACACGCCCCAGATGTAGCCCTGCGTGTAGACGAAGTCCGACAGGTTCGGCACGTCGGCGTTCAGCGTGATGTGGGTCGTGGTGTGGGTGACCACGTTGACCGCGTACAGGTTGCGGTCGGTGACGGCCAGCCGGACGTACAGCAGGTCGCCGGTGGCTCCCTCGCCGAAGGTGCCCTGGTTGTAGTTGGCCGCGTTCGACGGCAGACCGACCTGGCCGAGGTTGGTGGCCGCGCCGTCCTGGCCGATCCGCACCAGGCCGTTGTTCTCGTTGATCGCGTACAGGAACATGTCGGCCAGGTGGAAACCCATGGCGTTGTAGCCGAATGCGGCGGTGCCCTGCTTCACGAAGACGATCTGACCTGGGCCCTGCACCGCCTCGTACAGCGTCGTGGGCTCGCCGCGGGCCGGGCCCTGTGCGACGAACACCAGGGCAGGGCCCGCCGGGAACGGGTCGCCCGGTGCCGCTTGGGCCTGCTGAGGCCCCAGCATCGGGAGACTGGCGGCCGCCAACCCGCCTGCAACGATCAATCCGGCCCACCATCGACGCGCCATTGCGGCCGTCCTCCATTCGCTGTTCGGGAATGCCGGGATCGTAGGCTGGCGAATCAATATAAAACGGGCATTTCGGGCCGAACGGGGGCATGTCGGAAGAGCGTAAATGCCGTTGCGGGCAGGCGATATGGGGGGTGACGATTTGTCATATGAGCTCTGTAATTCGTCATGTGACCATTGACTGCCTCGACCCCTACACCCTCGGCTCCTTCTGGGCGCAGGTGCTCGAACAGCCGCTGCAGCCCGAGGACTTCCCCGGAGACCCGGAGGCGCTGATCGCGGGCGCGAACCTGCTGTTCATCAGGGTGCCGGAGGCCAAGGCCGGCAAGAACCGGCTGCACTTCGACCTCCAGCCGCAGGACCGAACCCGGGACGAGGAAGTTACCCGGCTGCTCGGCCTGGGCGCGACGCTGGTCGACGACCGGCGCAACGCCGACGGCACCGGCTGGGCCGTGCTGGCCGACATCGAGGGGAACGAATTCTGCGTGGAGCGCAGCAAGGCCGAACGCGAGAACTGAGACGGGCCGGGGCGATCGGGGCTGAATCCTTTTCGGCGGCCGCCCCCTCTTACGGGCACACGTACCGGCGGACGGCCGCCGGACACGACAGCTCGGAGGAACCCCATGGTGGTGGCCATCGCCATCGGCGCCGGCGCGGTACTGCTCTGCACCTGCGTCCTCGCGCTCAAGTCGAAGCGGGGCAAGCGTGGTTGAGACGTCCTGGCCGCCCGAGGAAGTGATCGCCGCGGCCCGCCGCGGCGACCCCGAGTCGATCGACGCGCTGGTGGCGGGCGCCCACCCCAAGGTGCGGCGGTTCGCCCACTCGCTGTGCGCCAGCCCCGAGGACGCGGAGGACGCCGCGCAAGAGGCGCTGATCATCCTCTACCGCCGGATCGGCATGCTGCGGGCCACCGGCGCGCTCGCCTCCTGGCTGTTCCGGATCGTCCGCAACGAGTGCCTGCGGCGGGTCCGCCCCGCCCCGGCCGCGCCCGAGGCGCCGGCCGGGGAGGCGGACTCCGCCGAGCAGGAGGCGCTGCGGCGGCTGGACACCGAACGGGTCGCCGCGGCTATCGCCGCGCTGCCCGCCGACCAGCGGCGGGTGCTGATCATGCGTGACCTGCGGGGGTACGGCGGCCGGGCGGTCGCGGAGGCGCTCGGGCTGAGCACCGCCGCGATGAAGTCCCGGCTGCACCGCGCCCGGGCCGCCGTCCGGGCCGAACTCGGAGGCCCCCGATGAGCGGGCCCGGCGACTTCGCCAGCGCCACCCTGACACGTCATCTGGTGCGCGGCGGCCTCGGGTTCGGCGCGATCGTCGTCGGATTCGCGCTGCTCCCGGTGGCCGGACCGGTCTCGCTGCTGCGAGTGCCGCGTCAGGCAACCTTCGCCCCGTCGCGACGCCCGGCACGCACTCTCGCCGCACCGGTCGAAAACCCAAGTACATCCAGTACGAGGGCTTCCGTCCGGCACGCCGATAGCACGCACCGGACGCCGCTCCTTGACGGGCAAAGGCTGCCTGACGCGGCACTAGCGCCGCTCGGGCTGGTCGCGCTGCGCGGCTGCCCGATGTGCTGGGCGATCGGCCTGGCGCAGACGCTCTCCCGGGGACGGCTACAACGGGCGTGCCACGACGGGCAGTGCACGCTCCGGCGGAGCTGACACCGGGGCATCGGGCGCATGATCGGATGAACGGGTGGATCGGCCGGGCGGGGGAACGGCCGTCGGTTCTGCACCGCAACTCGGGGGCGTTCGACCAGACTTCGTCACGTCGAACGCCCCCGAGCGGCGGAGGAACCAGCCGTCATGAGCCCAGCCAGCGCGTACCTCGCACCGACCGGGCCGATGGCCGAACTGCTCGCCCGGACACCTCTGTTGACGCCGCACCCGCACACCGACGCGCTGCGCGCCGAGATCGCGCACTGGCTCACCGGCACCGGCGTCCTGGACGCGGCCGCCGCCGCCCGCTGCCTCGACCGGGGACACCTGGACCTTGCCGCCCGCAGCTGGGGCGACGTCCCCGCCGGGCCCGGACTGCGGGCCGCCACCAAATGGCTGGTGCTGACCCGGATCCTCGACGAGCACATCGAACTGGACAAACCGGGCGACACGGCCCGGCGGACCGTCGGCGCACTCCGGGCACTGACCACCGGCGGCCAGGTGCCGGCCGCGCGGAGCGAGGACGGCTCCGTGCTGGTGCGGGCGTTCGAGGGGCTCTGGCGGGACAGCGCGACGCTCGCCGGACCCGACTGGCAGAACCGCTGCGGCGCCGACTTCCGGTCCCACCTGGACAGTTCACTCGCCCGGCTGGGCGCCGGGCCGAGCGTCCCGACCGTCCCGCAGTACCTGACCCAGTACGGCCGCGACGGCGCGGTGCGGTGCGCGGCCCACTGGGTGGAACTCGCCCACGGCCTCGACCTGCCCGAGCAGTTGTACCGCCACCCGCAGCTCGCCGACCTGTTGGCGCGCTTCCAGCACCTGGTCTGCTGGATCGGCGACCTCGGCGCCGGGAGCGGGATGGTGCGCGCCCTGGAGGTGCACCGCGGACTGTCGCCGCACACCGCCGCCGCGCGGGTCGCCGAGCTGTGCGCCGCCGAGCTCACCACCCTGGAGTTCCTCGCCGACGGCCTCGCCCGCGGCTCCCACTGGCCCACCCAAGCCCGCCGCCACGCCCGGGGGTTGGTCCGCCACGTGCACGCGCTGATCCACTGGACGGCGACCACGACCGGTCACGCACGGGAGATTTGACAGAAGATCATTTGAACCGCCACGCTCACCGCCACACGGGGCCGGTCGGCGAGGGGGCGAACGATGGTGCCGGCGCGAACGCGCGGACACTGGTGGCGAGTTGCGCTCGGGGTGCTCGGGGTGCCGGCGGCGTCGTTCGCTGCCGCCCTGATGCTCGCCGTCCGGGTCGACGACCGGAGCATGAACCCCAACCTCGGGCCGAACTCGCGGGTGCTCACCGTCCCCGGCAGCGGCGGGCGCGCCGAACGCCTCGACGCGGTGGCGCTGCGCGCACCCGGACAGGACACCACCACGATCAGGCGCGTCATCGGCCTGCCCGGCGACCGGGTCGAGATCACCTCCGACCCGCGCGACCCGTACCACCCCACGGCGGGCGAGCCGTTCGTCCTGCTGGTCCAGCCCGGCGGGAGCGGCCAGTGGTTCCGTGTGGACCTGCCCACCGGGCGCGGCCAGGACCGGCCCGCCAGCCCCTGCTGCTCCGCCGACGGCCGCGGGCAGCCGACCGCGGCGGCCCCACTCGTCCCGCCCGGCAAGCTGTTCGTCATCGGCGACTACTCCGAGGTGGCGGAGGACTCCCGCGCCTACGGCTGGGTCGACGAGGCCGCGGTGACCGGCCGGGTCGGCTGGGCCGTTCTGCCACTGCTCGACAACGGCCCGCTGCCCTACGACGCCGACCTGGTCGCCGTCGATCCGCCGCCCGGGAGTTGACGGCCGTCAGGCGGCCTCGTCGAGCAGCAGCGCGAGCACCCCGACCAGGGTGGCGCTGCTGACGATCTCGCGGCGGGCCACCAGGGCGCGCAGCTCGGACAGCGGGACCCACGCGATTCGGTCGGACTCGTTCTGTTCGGTGGGCGGGCCGGTGAACTCGGCCGGTTCGGCGCGGAACACGAAGTGCTCGGCGTCGGTGATGCCCGCGGCCGGCTGGGCGTAGATCAGCGGGCGGACGTCCGACACCCGCCAGCCGGTCTCCTCCAGCGCCTCCCGGGCCGCCGCGGCCGCCGGGTCCTCACCGGCCTCCACCAGGCCCATCGGCAGTTCCCACGCCCAGGTGTCGGTGATGAACCGGTGCCGCCACAGCATCAGCACCTCGGCACGGTCGTTCACCACCGCCGCCACCGCGAGATGGCGCAGCTTCACCACGTGGTGCTCGAAGCGCTGCCCGTCCGGCAGTTCGACATCCGCGACCCACACGTTCAGCCACGGGTCCTGGTACACCGGGCGCTCCCCGTACACCTTCCACCGCACCGCGCCACCCCTTTCGTCCCCCGGACGCTACCGCACCCCGCGCGCGCCGCGGCCGGAACCGAACGGTTGCGCCAGTCGTCCTTGTGGAGGAGAAGCGCGACGGGATTGGCCCTCGTGGCGAAGGGCAGGAGAACGGCATGGGCATCGTCAGTTGGATCATCCTGGGGCTCCTCGCCGGAGCTATCGCCAAGCTGCTGCTCCCCGGCAAGGACCCGGGCGGCATCGTCATCACCACGCTGATCGGCATCGCCGGTTCGTTCATCGGCGGGTGGCTCTCCTCGAAGTTCCTGCACAAGTCGATCAACGTGCACTTCTTCGACCTGCCCACGTGGATCTCCGCGATCGCCGGCGCCCTCGCCCTGCTCATCGTCTACCGGCTGCTGTTCGGCAGGTCACGCGACTGAGGCGGCGTCAACACGGTGCCCCGGCGAGCTGGTTGCTCGCCGGGGCATTCGCGTTGTGCGGGTCAGAGCGGCGGCAGGGGCTCCTGCGCGGCCGACCAGGCGGCCGGGACGCCGGACAGGCCGGTGCGGGCGGCGACCACGCCGGCGGCGATGGCGCAGGTGGTGTCCATGTCTCCCCAGCCCGCGACGGTGTGCCAGAGGGTCTCGACCAGATCGTCCGGGTGACCGGCGGCGGACCAGAGCGCGAACGGGACGGTGTCCTGCGCCGAGACCAGGTGGCCGGAGCCCAGCACCACCGCGGCATGCCGGATGCTGGTCTCCGCCGGGAGGCGGGCGGCGATCCGCAGGCCGGACCGCACATCGGACTCCGGCAGCAGCGCCGCCACCTCCTGAAGGAAATCGGCCCGGGGAGCCGCCGCACCGCCGCGCGAGCGGACCGCCAGCGCCGCGGCCAGCGCGACCGCCTGCGCGCCCGCCACCGCCTCCGGATGCGCGTGGGTGGCCCGGGCGGAACGTTCGGCCTGCTCGGCGACCACCGTCAAGTCGTCCGCGAACCACGCGCCGAGCGGCGCCACCCGCATCGCCGCGCCGTTCCCGTGCGAGCCCTGCCCGCCGAACAGCGCGCCGGTGACCGCGCGATGGTCCTCGCCCGCGTGCACCGCGCGCAGCACCTGGTGCATCGACGGCCCGTACTTGCGGTGCGGCACCGCCATGTACTCCTGCGCGAACTCCCTTGCCAGCGCGGCCGGTTCGACCTTGCCGCGGTCGCGCAGGTGGCGCACCAGGACGAGCGCCATCGCCGTGTCGTCCGTCCAGTGCCACGGCCCGGGCCTGGTCAGCCGGCCCGCGACCTCCGTCGACGCCTCGTCCACCGGCGGGTGGAACCAGCGATCACCGAAGGCATCGCCCAGCGCCAGACCGCGCAGGCTGTCGAGGGCGGGCGGCGGGACGGGGGACAACATGGCGACTCCTCGCGGGGGCGGGTGAACGTCACCGATTCTGGCTGCTCGGCGGGCCGCCCGGCGAACCGATTTCCTGGAGACGGATCCGGTGTCACCCCTCGGACGGGGGTTCGCTCGATCGTGGGCGATTCGCGCTGCCGATTCGCCCCCGCGGGTCCAAGGTGGGAGACGGACGCGCTCGGAATCCGCGTCCCGCTCGCCGTGCCAGGCCCGGGTTCTGCGGCCGTTCCACGGCCTTGACGACGGGTGGAGCGACGAGTGCGCGGACGGTGGGCACCTCGCCGGGAGGTGATCGAATCTTCTAGGCTCGCTTCCCGGTCCCTGCCGAGGCGCCCGTCCGTGCCGAGGAACAGAGACCGACGTCCCCGGACCCCGGGCCGAGCCGGGGTCGCGGACCGAGCGAGGAGGACGCAGTGCTGCCCAGTCCCAGGTCGAATCGGACACCACGACCCAGCCCGAAACGGTCCAGCCCGAAGCCGCAACAGATTCCCGCGACGCCCGTCCCGGCCATACCTCCCAGTGCCCCGCGCCCCACCGGGGGTGAACGGTGAGCCGCCATACCGTGGCCCCCGAGCCACATCCCGCCACCCCCACGGCCGACGAACTGCCCGTAGCGGCACCGACGTTGGCCACCGCCGCACTACCGGGCCTGCCCCACACCCTGACCAGCAGGGCCCGCACCCTCACCGCCGCCGTCCGCAAGCGCTGCGCGGACCTCGCCCGGATCGAAACCCCGTCCGGCGACGCGCCCCGGCTGAACACCCTCGCCGAAGAACTCGCCACCGGCTACGCCGCCACCGGCGCCACCGCCACCCGCGAGAACTGCGCCCACGGAGACCACCTGGTACTCGACTGGCCCGGCCGGCACGAAGAACTCCCGCACCTGCTGGTGGTCGGCCACCACGACACCGTCTGGCCCGTCGGCACCCTCACCGACTGGCCCGTCGAGGAACAGGACGGGCGCCTCACCGGCCCCGGCATCCTCGACATGAAGGGCGGACTCGCCCTCCTCGAAGGCGCGTTCGCGCTCCTCGCCGACCTCGGCCAACGCCCGCACCGACCCGTGCGGATGATCGTGGTCTCCGACGAGGAGATCGGCAGCCCCGACGGCCGCCGCCTCGTCGAACGGCACCTGCGCGGCGCCGCCGCCGTCCTCGGCCTCGAACCCGGCCACCCCGACGGCCGCCTGAAGACCGCCCGCCGCGGCTCCACCCGGGTCCGGCTCACCGTCACCGGACGCGAGGCACACGCCGGCAACGACGCCGCCGAGGGCCTCTCCGCGATCGACGAACTGGTCGACCAACTGATCACCGTCCGCGGCCTGGGCCGACAGCCCGGCACCGAACTCAACACCGGACGCATCGACGGCGGCACCCGCGCCAACGTCGTCGCCGGCCGCGCCCAGGCCGAGATCGGGCTGCGCTTCGACACCACCGAAGCCCAGCGCCGCACCCTCGACACGCTCGCCCACCTGACCGCGAACCGGCCCGGCGCGAACGTCCGCACCGAGGTGCTGTCCTCCCGGCCCACCTGGCCCGAGCGCACCGCGAATCCGCTGCTGCGGCACGTCCGCTCACTCGCCGCGGCGCTCGGCCAGCACCTCGACGGGGCGCCCGCGGGCGGGGCGGGGGACACGAATCTCGCCGGCGCGAGGGGTCTTCCGACCCTGGACGGACTCGGCGCGGTGGGGGCCGGGCCGCACGCGCGGCACGAGCACCTGCGGATCGACCAACTGGGGTCGCGGATCGCTCTGTTGGCGGCGCTGTCGGCTGTGCCGTTGCCTCGGCTGCGGTGAAGACCGGGGAACTGCGCGACGAGCGCAAGCCTGTCCGTGAGGTCGCGAGCACGTGCAAGTGCTTGTCTGCGTCGCGATCTTGCGGTCGAGTGCCTTCCGTCTCGCGCAGTTCCCCACGCTGTTTTCGCACCCGCTACTTGGCCAGTGCGCCGAGGGTGCCCGGGTAGAGGTACTGCTTCGCGGGGATCGACGTTCCGTGGGCCCAGGCGTCGAAGAAGCCCTTGAGGTCCTGGCCGGACACCTGCGCCGCCAGGGTCTCGAACTGGGGGAAACTCGCGTTGCCGTAGGCGTGGTCGGTGGTCCAGCGGCGGAGGGTGGTGAAGAAGGCGTCGTCGCCGACGGTGCGGCGCAGGGCGTGCAGCATCAGGGAGCCCTTGAAGTACAGGGCGGGGTCGAGTTCCTTGCCCGCGCCGGGGTCGTAGAGCTTGGTGGACCAGTAGCCGGGGTTGTCCTTGTTGTTGGCGATTTCGGCGGCGTAGAAGCCGGTGTCGAGGTTGCTGCCCTTGTGCTCCTCCCACAGCTGGTTGGCGTACTGGGCGAAGCATTCGGCGAGGCAGCCGTCGCGCCAGTCGGTGAACGAGACGCTGTCGCCGAACCACTGGTGGGCGTTCTCGTGGACGACCGACATGTCGAAGATGGCCCCGCTGTAGGTGGGCCGGCTCTGCGTCTCCAGCGCGACCGGGCCGCCGGGGCCGGGATTCTTGGGCATGCCGACCACGATCGCGCCCGCGGAGGAGAACGGGTAGGGGCCGAACTTCGAGGCCAGGAAGGCCAGGATGTCCTGCTGTTCGGCCTCGGCGGCCGGGTCGATCGTGACGTCCGGGCTGTACGCCGTGATGATCGGTGTGCCGTCCGGCAGTTGGGCGCGGTGGACGGTGAAGCGGTCGATGGCGACGGTGCTGAGGTACGTCGCCATCGGGCGGTCCTCGTTCCAGCGGAAGGTCGTGGTGCCGCGGGCGGTGGTGGTCGGCCCGGGCCGGCCGTTGCCGATGGCGGTCCAGCCGTCGGGGACGGTCGCGGTGAGGGCGAAGGTGGCCTTGTCGGACGGGTGGTCGTTGGACGGGTACCAGGAGGTCGCGGAGTGCGGCTCGCCCGCGACGTACGCGCCGCCGTCGGCCAGCGTGTGCCAGCCCTCGGCGTCGGGCGTGCCCGCGTACTTCACCCGGACGGTGAAGGTGGCGCCCCCGGCGAGCGGCCGGGCCGGGACGATGTTCAGCTTGTGCTCGCCGGAGCGCGAGAACGACCGCGCCGGTGCGCCGTTCACGCTGACCGAGGCGACCGTGAAGCCCTTCAGGTCGAGGCTGAGGCGGTCCAGCGTGCGAGTCGCCCGGGCGGTGACGGTCGTGTCGCCGTCCAGGTGGTCCGTGCGGGCCGGGTCGTAGGCGATCCGGACGTCGTAGTGCCCGACGTCGTAGCCGGAGTTGCCGTCGTCGGGGAAGTACGGGTCGATGCCGCCGGTCGCCGCCGAGGCGGGCAGGGCGGTCACGGCGACGCCGAGGGCGGTGGCGATCGCGAGGGCGGTGGCGGTCCGTCGAGTGCGCATATGGGCTTCCTGGGGTGTCGTGTCGGTCAGGGACGGGTGGTGGCGGCGAGCTGCCAGAGCACGCCGATCAGGGCGTTGGTGCTGACGGTCTCGGTGGCCGGGTCGACGTTGGCGAGGTTGTCGCACGCCTCGTGGATGCAGTCCGAGATGCCGGTGCTGAAACCGGAGGACGGGATGCCGGCCTTGCCGAACGACTCGTTGTCCGACCCGCCGACGCCGATGTCGAAGGTGGCGTGCCCGCGGGCGGCGAACCAGGAGGCGAAGGCCTGCCCGGCCGCCTCGTCGGCCTGCGGTCCGTCCTGCACCACGAGCCACTGCTGGGTGTTCTTGCTGCCCGTCTGGTCGAAGTTGAGGTAGAGGTCGATCGCCTTCCGGCCGTCGGCGGACAGGCTGTTGACGTAGTCGGCGGACCCGAACAGACCGGGCTCCTCCGCCCCCCACCAGGCGAACCGCAGGTGCCTGGCGGGCTTGAGCCGGGCCTTGGCGACCTGGAGCGCGGTGGTCAGGACGGTGGCCGCGCCGGAACCGTTGTCGTTGATGCCCGGGCCCTGATCGACGCTGTCCAGGTGGGCGCCGGTGAGCAGCACGTGGTTCGGATCGCCGCCCGGCCAGTCGGCGATCAGGTTGTAGCCGGCCCTGCCGTCGTGGTCGAAGCGGCGGAGCTCGGTGCGGAACCCCGCCCGGTCCAGCGCGTTCCGCACGTACGACACCGACTCCGTGTACCCCCGGGTGCCGTGCGCGCGGTTGCCGCCGTTGCGGTCGGCGATCCGCTGCAGGGCGCTCAGGTGCGGCATCACGTCCCGCTCCGAGACGGTCGGCGCGGCCGCGGCGGCCACGCCCTCGGCAGGTGCGGCCGCGGCGACCGCGGACAGGGCCAGGGCCACGCCGAGCAGCCGGGTGGCGAGGAGCGACGGGCGGAGGGAGGACTTCACGCGGAGGCCTTTCGGAGCGGTACCGGGGCTCGCCCCGGCGGACTCCGCCACACTGGCCGGTCCGTGTCAGGAAGTTGTCAGGAACCGGTGGGGAAGCAGTGGGCCGTGACGTGACGTCAGATCGGCCCCCGAGCAGGCGTTCTACGATCATCGGCATGTGTGCACATGTCGTCGTCGCCGAGGACGATCCCAAACAGGCCGACCTGGTCCGCCTGTACCTGGAACGCGAAGGGCACCAGGTCGTCGTCGTCCACGACGGCCGCGCCGCCCTGCGCGAAGCCCGCCTCGGACCGGCCCAACTCCTGGTCCTGGACGTCATGATGCCCGTGCTGGACGGCCTCGGCGTCTGCCGGGCCCTGCGAGCCGAGTCCGACCTGCCGGTGCTGATGCTCACCGCCCGCACCGCCGAGGACGACCTGCTGCTCGGCCTCGACCTCGGCGCCGACGACTACCTCACCAAGCCCTACAGCCCCCGGGAACTCGTCGCCCGGGTCCGCGCCCTGCTGCGCCGCCGCGCCCCCGCCGCCCCGCCCCGGGACACCGCGACGCCACCGGGTGCGCTGAGCGCCGGAACCCTGACCGTCGACCCGGTGCGCCACGAAATCACCGCCCACGGACAGCCCGTCAACTGCACACCCGCCGAATTCCGGCTGCTGGAGGTGCTGGCCGCCCAGCCCGGCCGGGTCTTCACCCGGGCCCAACTGCTGCAACACCTGCACGGCATCGACCGGTACACCACCGCCCGCACCGTCGACACCCACGTGATGAACCTGCGCCGCAAGATCGAACCGCACCCGCAGCGCCCCACCGTCCTGCTGACGGTGTACGGCATCGGCTACAAGCTCGCGGAGGTGCCGCGCGTTGCCCCGTGACACCCCGCTGCGCCGCAGCCTGACCGCCCGACTGCTCGCCCTCTCCGCGCTGGTGTCGCTCTGCTCCATCGCCGCCACGGCCTGGCTGGCCGCCCGCACCACCACCGGCGCGATCAAACAGGAACAGACCCAGGCCATCGCCGACCACACCCGGATCTACCGGCAACTGCTCGGCTACGCCGCGACCCACCCCGACTGGAACGACGCCCAGGACACCGTGCGGCAACTCGCCGCCGCCACCGGGCAGCGCATCGTCCTCGCGACCCCGCGCTTCGAACCGGTCATCGACTCCGCGGCCCCGGCCCCCGGCCCCGCCGCCTTGCCCCGCACGCCCACCACCATCGTCGACCCGCTCTCCGTCGACCTCGCCATGCTGCCCGACGCCCCCGGCGACCGGATCGACGTACGCGCGGTCGGCCCGTTCCGGCTGACCCCGGGGGAGTCCCAGGCGCTGCGCAACGAACTCGAGCAGCAGGCCGACTGCATGCGCACGGTGCTCGGCGTCGACGCGACCGTCACCGACGACCTCGCCGGGCGGCCGCAACTGCGCACCGCCAACGGCTCCGTCCTCGGCCGGCGCTGCGCGACGCCCATGGTGGCCAGCGCCCCCACCCGCACCGACACGGCGGCCCTCGCCGACCTCACCGCCCTCGCCAACGCCTGCCTGGCCCGCCAGCAGCTCGGACCCGTCACCCTGTCGCTGGGGCCGGACGGCGCCCCGGTCAGCGACGCCCGCCCGGACCAGCCGACCTCCGCCTGCCTCACCAACGCCCGCCGGCAGCAGCTCGTCCAGTACGTGGCGCCGCCCATGCTGCTCTTCGTCGGCACCCCGGCAGACACCGCCGGCCCCGCACCCGTCCTGACCGCCGCCCACCCCGGACGGGTCACCGAGGTCTCCGCCGTGGTGCTGGTGGTGACCGTGGCCGTCACGGTGACGGTCGGACTGCGGCTCTCCAGGCCGCTGCACGCACTCACCCACGCGGCCCGGCGGATGGCCGACGGAGACCTCTCGGCGCGGGTACGGGTCACCGGCCGCAACGAGATCTCCGGACTCGCCGCCGCCTTCAACGCCATGGCGGAGCGGCGCGGACAACTGGAGGAACTGCGCAAGGCCATGGTCGGCGACATCGCGCACGAACTCCGCACCCCGCTGAGCAACATCCGCGGCTGGCTGGAGGCCGTCGAGGACGGCGTCGCCACCGCCGACCGGGCCCTCACCGGCTCCCTGCTCGAAGAGGCCATGCTGCTCCAGCACCTCATCGACGACCTGCGGGACCTCGCCGCCGCCGACGCGGGCGAACTGACCCTGTTCCGCGAACCCGTCGACGTCGACGAACTGTTGACGCAGGTCGCCAACGCGCACGGCGCGCAGGCACAGGCGTCCGGGGTGACGCTGGCCGTCGAACCGGCCGCCGATGCCCCGGAGGTCTTCGCCGACCCGGTGCGGCTGCGGCAGGCCGTGGGGAACCTGGTCTCCAACGCCGTCCGGTACACCCCCGCGGGCGGCACCGTCACCCTGCGGGTCCGGGCCGAGAGCGACGCCGTGCTGATCGAGGTCGCCGACACGGGCAGCGGCATCGCCGAGGCGGACCTGCCGCTGGTCTTCGAACGGTTCTGGCGCGCCGAGAGGTCGCGCAGTCGGCGCAGTGGGGGCAGCGGGCTCGGCCTCGCCATCGTCCGCAAGATCGCCGAGCTCCACGACGGCGGCGTCCAGGTGGCCAGCACGCCGGGGGCGGGCTCGGTGTTCACGGTCCGGCTGCCGCTCGAGGGCGCGAAATCAGGCTCGCGCGAGCCGGCGGGCAGGCCTCCAGGGGCACGGGGACCTGGGCGACAAGCGCACGCCCGTCCGTAAGGTCGCGAACACGCGCAAGTCATGGCCCTCGTCGCGATCTCGCGGTGGGGCGCTTTCCGCTGCGCGCAGTTCCGCCCCCTCGCTTCGCTGGGGGTACCCCCAGCGCCCCCGGATTCGCACCCGCCTGCGCTCTCCCGGTATGCGCACCCGCTGCCCTTTCCCTCCAAGCTTGTCACGAGGTCCCCCATGCGTACAGAATGGAACCGACCGAACGGTCAGTCGGGAGGTGGGTGGTGGAGGCGAGCGCGGAAGCGCAGTCGCGGTTCGAGGCGGTGATCGCCAACGAACAGCGCGTGGAGCCCCGGGACTGGATGCCCGAGGCGTACCGGGCGACCCTGGTGCGGCAGATTGCGCAGCATGCCCACTCGGAGATCATCGGGATGCAGCCGGAGGGCAACTGGCTGACCCGGGCGCCGTCGCTCAGGCGCAAGGCGATCCTGTTGGCGAAGGCGCAGGACGAGGCCGGGCACGGGCTGTACCTGTATGCGGCGGCGGAGACCCTGGGCGTGGACCGGGCCGAGCTGACCGAGAAGCTGATCGACGGGCGGCAGAAGTACTCGTCGATCTTCAACTACCCGACGCTGACGTTCGCGGACGTCGGCGTGATCGGCTGGCTGGTGGACGGCGCGGCGATCTGCAACCAGGTCCCGCTGTGCCGGTGCAGTTACGGGCCGTACGCGCGGGCGATGGTGCGGATCTGCAAGGAGGAGTCCTTCCATCAGCGGCAGGGCTACGAGTTGCTGATGACGCTGATGGCCGGCACCGAGGCGCAGCAGCGGATGGTGCAGGACGCGGTGGACCGCTGGTGGTGGCCGTCGCTGATGATGTTCGGCCCGCCGGACGGGGCCTCGCCGAACAGCGAGCGGTCGATGGCATGGCGGATCAAGCGGCACAGCAACGACGAGCTGCGCCAGCGCTTCGTCGACATGACCGTCCCGCAGGCCGAGCATCTCGGCGTCACACTGCCGGACCCGGCGCTCGCCTGGAACGAGGAGCGCCGCAGCTGGGACTTCGGCGAGCCGGACTGGTCGGAGCTGATGCAGGTGATCAAGGGCCAGGGCCCGTGCAACGCGCAGCGGATCGACCGGCGGCGCGCCGCCCACGAGGACGGCGCCTGGGTGCGTGAGGCGGCGTCGGCGTACGCGGCCAAGCGCGGGCAGAGGAAGGGGAGTTCGGAATGAGCGGGGAGCGATCGTCCTGGCCGCTGTACGAGGTGTTCGTACGGCCTCGGCGCGGACTGAACCACGTGCATGTGGGGTCACTGCACGCGGCCGACGACAGGATGGCGCTGCTGGCGGCGCGGGACCTGTACACCCGGCGCAACGAGGGGGTGAGCCTGTGGGTGGTCCGCTCGGACGCGATCGCCGCGTCCAGCCCGGACGAGCAGGACCCGTTCTTCGCGCCGAGTGGCGACAAGGTGTACCGGCACCCGACGTTCTATCCGATCCCCGAGGACGTTCCGCACATCTGACGCGGAGCTGATCCACCGTCAATTACTGGGCAGGGAAGGCGACATGACCGACGACCACGTGTACCTCTCACTGGCCGACGCCGCCGGGGAGCCGGACGGCGAGGCCCGCTGGGCCTACGGCACGGGGTTCGCCGATCCGCTGCTGGGCGTGGACGCCGCGCCGCCGCCGGGCATCGACCCGGCGGACCTCGCGGCGTACTGCCTGATGCTGGGCGACGACGCGCTGGTGCTGTCCCAGCGGCTGATCCAATGGATCACCCGGGCACCGGAGTTGGAGGAGGAGGTGGCGCTCGCCAACCTCGGCCTCGACCTGCTCGGACAGGCCCGCCGACTGCTCACCCGGGCCGGGCAGCTGGACGGCACCGGCCGCGGTGAGGACGAACTCGCCTACTGGCGCGAGGACTTCGAGTACCGCAACGTCCGCCTGGTGGAGCTGGAGAACGGCGACTTCGCGCAGTGCGTGGCCCGGCTGCTGATGTTCGCCACCGCCCGCGAGGAGCTGTACCGCCGCCTGGCCGGGCACGCCGACCCGGTGCTGGCCGCCGTCGCGGCCCTCGGAGTCAAGGAGTTGGCGTACCACCGGGAGTACGCGCAGTCCTGGGTGCTGCGGCTCGGCGACGGCACCGCGTACTCGCGGGAGCGGATGCAGGCCGCGCTGGACGCGCTGTGGCCCTGGCTGGACGAGCTGTTCACCCCGCACGAGGTCGAACTGCGGCTCGGCGTCGACCCGTTCGAGCTGCGCGAACCCGTACTGGCAAGCCTGGCAGCGGTGTTGGGGGAGGCCACGCTGAGCGTCCCGGAGACCGCGCCGCGGGCGTACGTGAACGGCCGGGCCGGGCGGCACGGCGTGCACACCGAGGCGCTCGGCCCGCTGCTGGCCGAGCTCCAGGTGGTGGCCAGAGCGCACCCGGGGGCGACATGGTGACCACAGTCGAACGGGCCAGGGAGGTCGCGGCCGCGGTGCCCGACCCCGAACTGCCCATGCTCACCCTGGCAGACCTCGGCATCCTCGCCGACGTCGAGGAGCACGACGGGACGATCACCGCCTGGCTCACACCCACCTACTCCGGCTGCCCCGCGGTCGCCGAGATGGCCGGCGACGTGGCCCGGCGGCTGCGCGCGGCCGGCTTCGAGCAGGTCGAGGTGCGGCTGCGGATCGACCCGCCATGGTCCAGCGACCGGATCAGCGAGGAGGGCCGCCGGAAGCTGGCCGAGTCGGGCATCGCCCCGCCGGTTCTCGGGGCGCGGCCCGTGGTGGCCTCGCTGACACTCGGCCCGACCCGGCTGGCCGTGCACTGCCCGCAGTGCGGCTCCACCGACACCGAGGAACTCTCCCGGTTCGGCTCCACCGCCTGCAAGTCGCTGTGGCGGTGCCGCAGTTGCCGCGAACCCTTCGACCGGATCAAGGAGATCTGATGGCCGCCCGCCGCCCGCAGTTCCACATGCTGCCGATCGGCAACCTGGAACGGCTCTGCGAGGACGCCGTCGCGGTGACCTTCGACGTACCGCCCGCGCTCGCCGAGGAGTTCACGTTCCGGCCCGGGCAGACGCTCACGCTGCGCCGGATCGTCGACGGGGTGGACGAACGCCGCTCCTACTCGCTGTGCTCGCCCGTCGGCGGGCCACTGCGGATCGCCGTCCGCGAGGTGCCCGGCGGCCTGTTCTCGCACTGGCTGGTCGACCAGGCCGCGATCGGCGAGATGGTCGAAGTCCTGCGCCCCAGTGGGACGTTCACCGCCGACCCGGCCGAACCCGGCGAGCACGTGCTGATCGCCGCGGGCTCCGGCATCACCCCGATGGTGTCCATCGCGGGCTCCGTGCTGGCCGGCCACCCCGACTCGCGGGTCACCCTGCTGTACGGCAACCGGCGCAGCGACACGGTGATGTTCGCCGACGAGCTCGCCGACCTGAAGGACCGCTACCTCGACCGCTTCCAGCTCGTCCACGTGCTGTCCCGGGAGAGCCGGGACGCCGAACTGCTCAGCGGCCGGCTCGACGCGGACCGGGTGAAGGCGCTACTGGAGGCGCTGGTGGACGTCCCCGAGGTCGACCACTGGTGGCTGTGCGGGCCGTTCGGGCTGGTGACGGACGCCAAGCAGCTTCTGGCCGAACTCGGCGTCCCCGCCGGGCGGGTGCACCAGGAACTGTTCCACGCCGAGGACGAACGGGCCGAGGAACGACACCTGGAACCCGCGCCCGACGCCGACGCCAGCGAGGTCACCCTCGTCCTCGACGGCCGCTCCAGCACACTCGCCCTGCCGCGCGACCGCGCCATCCTGGACGGCGCCCAACGCGCCCGCCCCGACCTGCCGTTCGCCTGCAAGGGCGGCGTCTGCGGCACCTGCCGCGCCCTGCTCTGCGAGGGCAAGGTCGAGATGCGCCGCAACTTCGCGCTGGAGGAGTCCGAACTGGCCGCCGGCTACATCCTCACCTGCCAGGCCCGGCCGGTCTCCGACCAGGTCACCGTGGACTACGACCGGTAACTGCCGTCAGACGGGAGCTCCCGCTGCGCGGTAGCTCCCGTTACGCGGTAAGTCCCGCTACGCGGTAAGTCCCGCTACTCGGTAACTCCCGTTACACGGCGGCGGGTTCGGCGGCCGGCCGGTCGCTTCCGCGCAGCAGGCGGACGACCTCGTTCACCGCTGCGCGGCCCGCCCGGTTGGCGCCGACCGTGGACGCCGAAGGGCCGTAGCCGAGCAGGTGGATGCGCGGGTCGTCGGTGACGCGGGTGCCGGTCATCCGGATGCCGCCGCCCGGGCCGCGCAGGGCGAGCGGCGCCAAGTGGGTCAGCTCGGCGCGGAAACCCGTCGCCCAGACGATCACGTCCACCGCCAACTCCTGCTCGCCCCAGGCCACTCCGTGCTCGGTGAGACGGTCGAACATCGGGCGGCGGTTCAGCACACCCAGCGCCTCGGCCCGGCGGTACGCGACGCTCGGGCCGAGACCGGTCACCGAGACCACGCTGCGCACCGGCAGGCCCGCCGCGACCCGCTCCGCCACCTTGGCCACCACCTCGCGGCCGAACTCCGGTGTGAACGGCCCCTCGTGGACCACCGGCGGGGTACGCGTCACCCACACCGTCTCGGCGACCTCACCCACCTCGGACAGCACCTGGATCGCCGACGCCCCGCCACCGACCACCACCACCCGCAGCCCGGCGAACTCCGCCGGGCCCCGGTAGTCCGCGTAGTGCAACTGACGGCCCGCGAACCGGCCCGGGTAGCGCGGCAGGAACGGCCGCGTCCAAGTGCCGGTCGCGTTCAGCAGCGCCCGGGTGACCCAGTTGCCGGAGTCGGTCTCCACCAGCAGCCGCCCGTCCGGCCGGTCGCGCACCGCCAGGACCTTCACCGGGCGCACCACCGGCAGGGCGTGCTGCGCCTCGTACGCGGCGAAGTAGCCCGGCACGGCGACCCGGGCCGGGGCGGCCGGGTCGGTGGCGGGCAGCTCGAAGTCCGGCAGGTCGTGGAAGCCGTGCACGGTGGCCATCGTCAGCGACGGCGAGCGGTGCGCCCAGGCGCCGCCCGGGGCGTCGTCCGCGTCCAGCACCACGAAGCCGGTGTACGGGGCGAGGCCGCGACGGTGCAGGTGGTAGGCGGCGGACAGGCCGGCCTGGCCCGCGCCGATCACCACCGCGTCCACCTCGCGGGGGTCGGCGGCAGCGGGCTCGGTCGTTGCACCTTGAACAGTCACGCCCGTGAAACATCGCCGCGCGGGCGGGTGTTCCCGTCTTACCTGCCGTTCTCGGGCTGCAGGCGCAGGGCAGCGGCGACCAGCGCCTCGGGGCCGTCCGGGCGCAGGCCAAGGAACAGCCGGGGCTCGGTGAGTTCGAGCTCGATCAGCGCGGGGGAGCCGTCCGGCAGACGCACCAGATCGACCCGGGCGTAGAGCAGCTCCGCGCGCTCCGGAACGGCCGCCAGCACCTGCTCGGCGAGGGCGAGTTGGTCGTCGGCGGGCTCCCGGGCGACATCGGCGAAGCCGCCACCGAGCATCGGGCCGCGGCGCACCGCGTGGCTGAACTCCCCGCCCAGGTACAGCAACGAGGTCTCGCCCTCGTCCTCGACCATCGGCAGGTACGGCTGCACCATCGCGGTGCGGCCGGCCGCGGTCAGGGCGGCGATGTGCGCGAGCGCCTCGGCACGGTCGGTGGTGCGCAGGGTGTCCCGGGCGCCGGACGAGACGGTGGGCTTCACCACCAGCTCCGGCCAGTCGGCGCCGGCGAGTTCCCCGCCCGGGGCGACCCAGACGGTGGGAACGATCGGCACACCGGCCCCGGCCAGGTCGCGCAGGTAGGTCTTGTCGGTGTTGCGCTCCAGCACCGGTACCGGATTGGCCAGCCGGGTCAGCGCGGCCGTCCGGCGGGCCCAGTCGAGGAACGCGTCGCGGTACAGGATGTAGTCCCAGACGCTGCGGACCATAACCAGCTCGTAGCCGCTCCAGTCGACCGCCGGGTCGTTCCAGACCGCGGCCTCCGCGGACACTCCGGCCCGGGCGAACGCGGCCAGCACGGGCCGCATTTCCACGTCCTCGATGCCCCGGCAGGTGGCGTACGCGACCCGGGCCGGGCCGGTCGGTGCGGGAACGGGAGGCAGAGGGGTGCTCACGGGTGCTCCTGGCGGTGCGCGGGACGGGCCGGCAGTGAGGCTCTTATGCACCCGTGAGCGGTGTCAACCGTATTACTGACCGTCAGACAAGTTGACCGCTCTGTGGTCGAAACCGAGTTCATCTACGCGGGGATAGTCTCCGCGTAGATGAACTCCGACGCGTGATCACTTCTGATCAACCGTGACCGCCCCCGGAACCGAGTCAGCCGTCGAGCGGCTCGATGACCGCGGCGGTGCCGTACGCACACACCTCCGTACCGACGTCAGCAGCCTCCGTGACGTCAAATCGCATCATCAGAACGGCGTTGCCGCCACGGGCCTTGGCCTGCTCGACCAGCCGCTCCATCGCCTGGTTCCGGGTCTCCACGAGCGTCTTCGTGAGGCCCCTCAGCTCACCGCCCATCAGCGACTTCAGGCCCGCGCCGATCTGTGAGCCGATGTGCCGCGAACGCACCGTCAGGCCGAACACCTCGCCGATCACCCGCACCACCTTGTGGCCCGGCACATCGTTCGTGGTGACCACCAGCACGCCGCCGGACGGATCCTGCCCACCGCCGAAATTGTTCAGTTCACTCATGGTTCCCACCTTTCGTCACGATTTGGTCGGAACGCCAGCATGGCACACGGAAAGCGCTTTCCACGCTACCTCGGCAGGCCTGTCCGGCATCGGATCGGGAGAGCGGATGGACATCGGACCCCCGGGTTTGTCAACCTGGTGGCATGGGCGAGCGAAGCGATCATCCACATGGGCCTGGCGCGGCGGAGGACTCCGGCGCGCAGGAGATCGAGGCCACCGTGGTGCTGGGCATCAGGATCACCGACTGGCCGGCCCTGCGGGCCGCCGCACAAGCGGCCGTCGAAGACCTGGATTTCGCCGGGATCGACCCCGAGGGCCAACGCCGCCAACTGCTGCGGGAAGTCGCCGAAGACCCCAACGCGGCCCTCGGCGCACTGCTCCACCCCGACCGGCTGGTCGCCGCCATCCCCGGCATCGAAGCCCTCGGCGGCACGCTGGAAATCAGCGTCACCGACGACTTCGCACCCGACTTCGCCGAACTGTTCCCCCTCGACGACGGCAGCGACACCGGCGACTGGACCCTCACCCCGCGCACCGCGTGCCTGCTGCACACCCAGCTGATCAGCCTCTCCGACGCCGCCTACGAAGACCTCGACGAACACGGCGACGACCCCGTCACCGTCGTCGACGAAGCCGACTGGACCGTCTTCGGCCGCCTTCAGCAGCGCACCTGGAACCTGCACCGCGGCTGGCGGCGCGCCTTCGCCCGCGCCTTCGACGACCTCGCCGACGACCTCGCACTCGGCGAATGGCCACTGCCCCGCAGCCTCGCGGAGGACGTCGCGCTGCGCCTCGCGCTCGCCGACGCCCGCGCACTGCTCGGCTCCCAACCCGAGTCCGTGGCCGACATGATGGGCGACCTGCCCGCCGACCTGTACGACTACGACTGGGACGGCTGCGCCGACGAACTCTTCGGCGTCTACGGCCCCGAAGAGACCCCCGACGACCTGGACGCCGGACAGCGGATCGACCAACTCCTCGCCGCCACCCACCCCGAGGGCTGGTTCCTCGGCTACCAGGACGCCGAGGAACGCGACCCCGGGCGGGGCTACCGGCGCTGAACTGGCATGCTGGAGGCGTGAGCTCACCCACCGACGTGCCCAGCGAACTTGCCCCGTCCGCCCTCGCCGCTCTGCCCGCGGTCGGCGGGGACGCCGAGGACCGCGACTCCCACGAGCAGTACGTGCTGCCGCTGGTGGTCCGGCTGGAGAAGGCCGACCCGCCCGGCCGGACGGACGCGCTGGAGACCTCGGCCCGGGCCGTGCTCACCCTGCTGTCCGACCCGCGGGTCACCGCCGACGACGGCGAGTGGGCGGAACGCGTCAAGGCCTGGGAGGACGCCCGGATCCGCAAGGTCGTGCGGCGCGCCCGCGGCGGCGAGTGGCGCAAGGCGGGCGAGCTGCCCGGAATCACCGTCACCGGCGAGCGCGCCGAAGTCCGCGTCTTCCCGCCGATCCCGCTGGACGGCTGGCCCAAGGAACTCGCCAAACTCCAGGTCTCCGGCACCGAACTCGACGACCCCACCCCACCCGCCCCCGCCCCCGAGGGCGTCCCCGTCCTTTGGCTCAACCCCGAGTTGGAGATGAGCGCCGGCAAGACCATGGCGCAGACCGGCCACGCCGCCCAGCTCGCCTGGTGGGAACTGAACGACGCCGAGCGCAAGGAATGGGCCGAAAGCGGCTTCCAGCTCGCCGTCCGAACCGCCCCCGCCGCCGACTGGCCCGCCCTCATGGACGGACGGTTCCCGGTCGTCCATGATGCCGGCTTCACTGAGATCGCCCCCGGACCGACTGTTGCAGTCGAGGGCGGCACACGCTACTGCCCCACCCCGCGCCTTCGACGTTCGTGATGCGCCAGCAGGGGCGTTTCAAAGTCCCGGTGATCATATGAGTTCCCAGCGTCATGAGACGGACTGGTCGCTCTCGGTGGACCTGTGATTGCGGCTGGCCATCGTCTCCCAGAACCGGTCGAGTGCTCGTACGGGGATGCCGACCCAGGTCGGGGTGGTACGTCTTACCACAGGATGGGGCCAGCGCGAGCGGCTGTGCAGGAGCGCCTGCTGTTGTCGGCAGAACGGCTCCTCGATCTCGGTCTGAGCCTTTCCCGCTTTCGGTGGATAGGGGCAGAGCCGGAAGCGGCACTCGTACAGGCAGGTGGATCCTGGCTGGTCCGATTCGGCCCGACCGACGCTGCGCTCGGGATGGAGCCGGGTGCGGTCGTGGGTGAGGCACGGCGGAAGGGTGTCCGGGGCGGCCCTGACCAGGCGTTCCTCCAGGTCGTCCGGCGAGGCGGTGTTGCGCTCGGTGAGGTTCAGCATGATCAGCATGTCCGCGACGAGCTGCTGGGCCCGAGGGTGGAGGATGCTCCAGCCGACCGAGGGAGCAATCCAGAGGTTGTGCTTGCGGTACCGGTCGGGACCGGCCGGGCGGGAGCCGACGCTGTCAATGGCGCCGTTCTCGTCGATCCAGAGGAACCGGTCAGGTCGCCCGGCCTCCAGGGCGAGGGCGACCAGGTCGCCGGCTTCGGCGACGAAGGGGTGCAGGGGCCGCTTGGAGTCGACTCCGCCGCTACTCGCGACTGCTGACCGGGCGTGCGCGCTGCCCGCCAGGGAGAGCCAGCGGGCCACCGCCTGGACAGGGTCGTCGGTGCCGCCGTGGCCGGCGGGCGCCGTACCGTTCGTGGCGATGTGGCCCCGGCCGTGCCTCGCCCGCCCTGCGGTCGCCCTCGGCCAGACGGGCCCGGTGCCGTCGGGGAGTTCCCACAGACACAGGGCGTGCAGGAGGCTGACCTGCGCGTGCCAGTACCGGCTGCACGTGAGCATCTTCTCTGCCTGCCGGACGAGGTGGGGACGGGTCTCGTCACAGGAGTTGGGATGCCGTCTCCTGCGGTTGGCGGCGTACTTGAAGCCCTGCGCGAGAGCGATCTCCAGGGAGAGCGGGAGGTCCGGCTCTCGGCGGGGAGTGGTGAGCGGTGCGATCGACGATGCAGCGGAGGTGGCGGGGTCCGGCGAGCGTGTGGAGGCGGCGGAACCGGGAGACGGCGCCTCGGCAGCCGGAAGGGGTTTCCCGAGGGAGGCGGCGGGGTCGAGGTGCCGCAACCAGATGTCGAGCCGGTCCTTGGCCTCCTCGCGATACGTCTCGCTGACCGAACCCACGAACATCGGGACCAACCACGCACGCATCACGAACTCCCGCCACAGCTCGGCCCGGTCCTGCAAGTAGCCGTCGACGATCTCCTGCAGTTCGGGCGGTTGCTCCTTGGACGGGCGGCCGCTTACGGCCACGCCCACGATCCCGGTGACGTCGCCCACGGTGCTCCGGAACTTCTCGTCCTCGTCCCTCTTGGACTTGTTCACCTTCTCCAGGTACTGCCGCACGGGGTCACGCAACTCACGGAAGTGCTCCCGCAGGACGCGATAGGCGTCGTCACCCCCCGCGGCGATCTCCTGGGCGGTGGCCAGGCGAACCGGGCGAGACGGCTCCCGCCGGCCGATCAGGGCGAAGCTCTCGTACGCGTAGGCCGGGGTCAGTCGGTCGGTGCCCGTGATGTGGTCGATTCCCTGGAGCTCGCTCTTCCAGACGGGGCCTTTCGACGCGACGGCCGGCTCTCCGCGGCGAGGGGTAGCGCCGGGCGTGCACCGGTCCCGGCGCTGATCGACTTCGCGCAGCGCGGCGCCGAAGCGCCGGACGAGACCGATTTTCGCCTCCTCGACGGTGCGCTGGTCGTCCTTGATCTGCTGGTTCACCTCCGGCCACCGGTTCGCGAGACTCACAGCGATGGCGGGTTGCACCGACCCAGGTCCCACACTGTCGATCTCCAGTGCGGCGGCGTAGAGGTCGAAGAACTTGGCGTCGTGCCGGCCTTTCGCGGCGGCGCAAAGCACCTCGGCGAGTGTCCAGGAATCATGGCGCTCCTGACTGGGGAAGTCGTCGATGCTGTCGGTCACTGCGAGGTGGCGCAGGGGCTCCGAGGGCCCAGGGGCGGTGGGTCCCTGCCCGTGGCGGGACAGGAGCACCAGAGCGATCAGCAATTCCCGGGACGGTCCGGGGGGCTGGAGTGCCTGCTCGACAAGGGCATGGATCTTGTTTTGGTCGTCGATGGTGCTCAGCAGGTGGAAGCCCAGGTACGCCTGGAGGATGCTGTGCGGAAATCGCACCTTGTTCTCATGACTGGTGACCAGACCGAGTTGCTGCCCATTACGGGCGAACCGCGCGAGCTCGGTGCGGAGTTCGTTCGGGCTGTAGCGGTCGCCGAGCCAATTCTCCTGCCCGCCGAAGTGTGCCGTGAGCGCCTCCCAGATCGCGCTGCGCTGCTGCACCGAGACGGTCAGCCGGACCGCATCGGACCGCGGTTCCTCAGGCTTGGCGGCGCCCGGGCGAGTCTCCTCGTACGCGGTCACGAGGTCGTCGAAGGTCACCTCGAGGCTGTCCTGGATCAGTCCCAGACAGGCGAGGGCCGCCATGATCTGGATCGTCTTCTGCCGCTCGCGACGGTCCAGTACCAGATCCCCGTACAGGCGGCCTTCCTCCAACGCCGTCCGGTAGGTGTCCAAGAGTCCCAGCCGCAGGGCGGCGGCGTCCTGGGTCCGGGTGTCCAGCCGGTTCGGCTGCTCGCGCAGCGCCAAATGCTCCAGGAGGCCCACCTCCCGCAGCCGACGGGCGATCTGCAGGTAGAACGGCGAGTCGGTCACGCCAGCAGTTTCGACGATCCAGTCCAAGCGGCGTTCGTCCACCTCTTCGGCGTCCCCGAGCACGTAGTTCAGGGCCGCTTCCTCGCTGAGCGGTTCCAGTACCGCGATCGCGGCCGGGGAGCTTTCCAACGGGGCGTGCGGGCGCGAGGCCACCACCAACGGCAGGCCGTCGCGGTTCGCTCGATCGATCGCGCGGCGAATGAGGTTGTCGCGGTCGTCCCGATGCGCATCGTCGAGCAGGGCCTCCTCCAGCCCGTCGGCGATAACGACCACCTTGTCGTCGAGACGCAGCTGCCTCCAGGTCCGATCCAGTTGACCGCTGAACAGGACGCCCTGGCCCGCCTCCCGCAGGAAGCAGCTCCGGCCGAGGGCCTCGAAGTCCAACTCGCCGTCCACGGTCGCGTCACGGAGTCGGACAGGCACCGGGACGGCCCCGTGCTCCGCCAGCATCCTGGTGAGCTCGACCAGGACAGCCGTCTTCCCGACCCCCACCCCGCCGATCAGCACATACGGCCTACGGGTCCGCCGATTGCGCAGGGTTTGGGCGATGACCTGCGACAGCTCGTCCCGACCTACGATCTCGTCGATGATCGTCCCGGCGGTGGGGACCAGATCCTGCGGTCGCTTCCTCGCCTTGACGACCACGGGCTTCCTGGTCCAGCGGTAGCCGACGAGCAGGAACACGGTCAGGCCGAAGGCGGTGAGCAGGAACGGCACGATCGTGCCGAACCATTTGCTGTTCTGGATCCTGCTGAACCACCCAACCGGGCCGACGACCCCGGTCCAGATCAGCAGGCCGACCCACGCCACCAGACAGATCGCTCCGAGGATGGCAAAGCTCCGCATGAGCACGGAGGAGAGCCGGGGGCTGAACCAGCTCCTGTTGGGCACGATGCTGCGGCGTGCCTCCCGCTTCGTCCGCACACCGTGCCACCAGTGCCGGAACCACGCCGACAGGGCCAACAATCGCCTCGGATAGAGCGTGTACCAGGGTGCGCCGTGCGGGCGCCGTCTTCCCCCAGGGTGCCGAACGACCTTGCTCACCGGCTCGCTCCTCCGTGAGTCTGGAAGGCATGCCATGCGTGATATCCGGAAAGGGCCCCGTGTTCCATCGAACCATGCATGTGGAGGACGGCAAGCCGGCCCGCGCGTCGAGGCGTCGGCCCGCGCGAAGGGTGTCGACCGCAGTGACGGACCATCTGGCTGACGGTTCTGTCAACTCGCCGTCGGGCACGCCTGGTTTGAGCGCGGTTCTGGCAGTTGTGTGCCTCCGGCGGGTCTTCTCGGAGGGTGGGGGGCGCTTCCTTCTACCAGGCAAGACGGACAGGTGTCCCCGCAACGGCGCGACACCGCCCCGACCTGTCCGTTGGACGGGCGTTGGCGGGAGGTGGTGGGGTCAGTTCAGCGGTACGTCGAGGCGGGCACGGCGGTGGCTGAACGTGGCGATGGAGTGAGGGCCGTGGTAGCTGCCGCGGCCGGACTCACCGACGCCGCCGAAGGGCAGGTCGGGTACGCGGAGGTGAGCCATGGGCAAGCCGAATCCGAGGCCGCCGGAAGACGTCTCGGCGGCGAGGCGAGCGCGCGTGGTCTCGTTCCCGGTGAAGCCGTACAGGGCCAGCGGCTTGTCGCGGTCGTTGATGAAGGCGATGGCCTCGTCCAGGTCTGCGACCTCGACGATCGGCAGAACGGGACCGAAGATCTCTTCCTGCATGACCGGGTCCTCGGCCTTCACGCCGGTCAGGACGGTGGGCGCGATGTAGACGTCGTCGCGGTCGGTCGTGCCGCCGAAGGCGAGGGTGCCGGAGTCGAGCAGAGCGGCGACCCGGTCGAAGTGGCGCTGGTTGACGAGGCGTCCGTACGCGTCCGAGGTCTGCGGGTCGCTGCCGAACATGCGCTCCGTGGCCTCGGCGAGTGCGGCCGCCAGGCGCCGGGCGGTGGCCGGGTCGGTCAGGACGTAGTCGGGGGCGACGCACGTCTGGCCGGCATTGCGGAACTTGGCGTCGGCCAGGCGGGCCGCGACCGTGTCGATGTCGGTGTCGCTGTCGACGAACACCGGGGACTTGCCGCCCAGTTCGAGCGTGACGGGGGTGAGGTGCTCGGCTGCCGCGCGCATGACGATGCGGCCGACGGTGCCGTTGCCGGTGTAGAAGATGTGGTCGAAGTGCTGGGTGAGCAGCTCGGTGGTCTCGGGCACCGCGCCCTCGACGACGGCGACCGCGTCCCGGTCGAGGTACTCCGGCACCAGTCGGGCCATCAACGCCGAGGCGGCGGGGGCGAGTTCGCTCGGCTTGAGGACGACGGTGTTGCCGGAGGCGAGCGCCCCGGCGACGGGGACGAGCGACAGCTGGACCGGGTAGTTCCAGGGCGCGATGACAAGAACGGTGCCCAGCGGTTCGTAGTGGGTTCCGGCGGTCGTGCCCTGCGGCAGCCCGGCCAGGGACTGGGCGCCGAGCGGTTCGGGGGTCAGCCACTCCTCCAGGTGGGCGAGGGTGTGGTCGATCTCGCGGATCGGGAAGTCGATCTCGGCGGCGTACGCCTCGGCGCGCGGCTTGCGGAGATCGGCCTGGAGGGCGTCGGCGATGGCATCCCGGTTATCGGTGAACAGGGTGCGCAGTGCGGTCAGTTGGGCGCGGCGCCAGGCGATCGGCTTGGTCCTGCCGGAGCGGAACGTGGCCCGCAGTGACGCGATGAGGGATTCGGTGTCAGACATGGCAGTGGTACTCCTGATGCTGGTCAGTGGGCGCTGAACAGCAGGTCGATGCTGTGGTTGACCTGGCTGCCGGGCTCGACGTACTGCTCGGCGGCCAGGCGCCGGGCGAGGAAACGCGGAGTCGCACGGTGTGCTTCGGCAGCCTCGGCGTCGACGTACACCTCGTAGCGGAAGGCGCTCTGTGCTGGCCGGGCCGGGCCGGGCGAGGGAGTGGGGAGCCCCGGCCGGTGGGCCGGGGGGCGTGCCCACCGGCCGGCGTTCAGGGGCCGGTGTGGGTCAGGCCTGCGGGAGGCGGACGAGCATCTTGCCGGTGTTGGCGCCGCGCATCATGGCCTGGAAGGCCTCGAAGGCGTTCTCGATGCCGTCGACGACGGTCTCGTCGGTGACGAGCGAACCGTCCTTGAGCCAGCGGCCCGCCTGTCGGGCGAAGTCCGGTACGAGGTGGAAGTGGTCGCTGACGTTCATGCCGCGCAGGTTGATGCGCTTGCCGATGGCGAGCGGCAGGTGCGGCGGGCCCGCGGGCAGCTCGGTGGCGTTGTACATCGAGATGGCGCCGACCAGGGCGACGCGGCCGCGCAGGTTCATGGCCCGGAGAGCGGCGTCGAGGTGGTCGCCGCCGACGTTGTCGAGGTAGACGTCGATGCCGCCCGGAGCGGCGGTGGCGAGCTGCCCCGCGATGTCGCCCGCGCGGTAGTCGAGACCGACGTCGTAGCCGAAGTCCTTGGTCAGCCGCTCGGCCTTGGCCGGGCCGCCGGCCGAGCCGATGACGCGCGAGGCGCCGAGCTTGAGGGCGAACTGCCCGGCGACGGAACCGACGGCGCCCGCGGCACCGGAGATGAAGACGACGTCGCCCTCCTGGACCGGGGCGACCTCCTTGAGGCTGGCCCAGGCGGTCAGGCCGGTGGTGCCGAGGGCGCCCAAGTAGGCCTGGGCGGGGGCGAGTTCGGGGTCGACGAGCTGAACGTCGGCGGCGCCCAGCAGGGCGAACTCGCGCCAGCCGAGGAAGTGGGTGACGGTCGCGCCGACCGGGACCTCGGGGGCCTGCGAGGCGACGACGGTGCCGACGGCCGAGCCCGTCATGGCCTCGCCCAGCTCGAACTGCGGGATGTAGGACTCGCCTTCGTTCATCCGCCCGCGCATGTAGGGGTCGACGGAGAGGTAGTCGTTGCGGACGACGACCTGGCCGGGGCCCGGGTCGGGCACGGCGGTCGTCTCGAACGCGACGTCCGAGTCCTTGGGCTCGCCGACGGGGCGGGCGACGAGGTGCCATTCACGGCTGGAAAAAGACATGACGATCCTAAGAAGTAGTGCGGTGTGAGGGAGTCGGGGAAGTCAGCTGCCCGCGGTCACGATGGGCTCGGGTACGCCCAGCAGTCCGGCCACGAGGGCGTCGGATCCCAGGGGCAGCAGGCGGTGCGCGTCCGTCGCGTTCTCCAGGCCGACCACGAGCGAGATGCAGATGTCCGCGGCCTCGGCGGGCCCGACCCCTTCTGCGGTGCCCGCCTCGGCGAAGAGCCCGGTGAGCAGGTGGCGCAGCTCGGCGGTGAAGCCGGAGCAGATCCCGCCGAAGAGGCGGGCCTTGTCGTCGAGGAGTTCGGCCGTGTGCGGGGAGTCCTCGGACAGGGCGAGGACGAGTTCGAGCTTGGCGGCGAGCACGCCCCGGACGCGGGCGGTGTACGGAACCGCGCTGTCGGCCGCTGCCCGGCGGGCCCGCACGAGCGCCTGCTCGTGCAGGCGCCCGGCGAGCCGCCGGAAGGCGTCGTCCTTGCTGCGCACGTACTGGTAGACCGCGGACCGGGACACGCCCATGGTGGTGGCGATGTCGTCCATCGTGGTGCGCCGCACGCCGTACCTGGTCAGGCAGTCGTACGTGGCGTCGAGGACCTCGTCGAGCCGGTCGGTGCCCATCGGGTCAGGCCAGCTTCTTGAGCAGTTCGACGGCCAGCGGGGCGGAGGAGGCCGGGTTCTGGCCGGTGACCAGGTTGCGGTCGACCACCACGTTCGGCACCCACGGCTCGCCGACCCGGACGTTCACGCCGGCCTCGGTGAGGCGGTCCTGGAGCAGCCACTTCGCCTTGTCGGCAAAGCCGGCCTGGGTCTCCTCGGCGTTGGTGAAGGCGGCGACGTCGTAGCCGGCGAAGGCGTTGGTGCCGTCGGCCTCGACGGCCGCCAGCAGCGCGGCCGGGGCGTGGCAGACCACTCCGAGCGGCTTGCCGGACTCCAGTGCGAGGGTGAGGAGGCGGCCGGAGTCGGCATTGACCGCGAGGTCCTCCATGGGGCCGTGGCCGCCGGGGTAGAAGACGGCCGCGTAGTCGTCGAGGTCGATGTCTTCGACCTTGATCGGTGCCTGCAGCTCGCCGAAGCCGGCCAGGGCGTCGGCGATGCGGTCGGCGTTCTCCTGCCCGCCGTTGGCCTCGGGGGCGAGGCTGCCCTTGTCGACGGTGGGAACGACACCGCCGGGCGTGGCGACCACGATCTCGTGACCGGCCGCCTTGAAGGCCTGGTAGGGGGCGACGGCCTCCTCGGCCCAGAAGCCGGTGGGGTGCTTGGTGCCGTCGGCCAGCGTCCAGTGGTCGGCGCCGGTGACGACGAAGAGGATCTTCGACATGAGGTGGTTCTCCGAGGGTGCGGATCCCGTACGGGCCGTAGGGATCGGGGACGGTAGGTCGCCGCCGCTGACGTTTCCGAAGGACTGACACTTCGTGTTCAGTTCGTCAGTGCGGCGACGTCCTCGAAGGTAGGACCCCTACCCCATCGGAATCCAATAGGCTCGTACATGTGAGAGATAGGGATCCCAATGGACCGCCGGGAATACCGTCGCCGCAAGGCAGCGGCCTTCTCGATCTGAATCTGCTGCGCACGTTCCTCGCGGTGTACCGCGCCGGCGCCTTCACCGCGGGCGCCCGCGTGCTGGGCCTGTCACAACCGACAGTGACGACGCAGATCCGCTCGCTGGAGAACCAGCTGGGCCGGGAGCTGTTCGAGCGGCTGTCCCGCGGCGTCGCCCCGACCCCGTTCGCCGACGAGCTGGCCGCGCGGGTCATGGAGCCGTTGGACGCCCTCGGCCCGGTCAGCGGCGGCGCCCTCTTCGGCGAGAGCGACGCGGAACCCGTGCACCTGGCGGGGCCTGCCGAGTACCTCACGCACTGCGTCATGCCGACGCTCGCCCCGCTCGTCGACAAGGGTGTGCGCCTGCGCGTCGCATTCGGCCTCACCGACGACCTGCTCGACGGACTGCGCGCGGGCCGGCACGACCTGGTGGTGGCCACCCTGCGCCCACGCGGCCGCGCGCTCGCCTCCGTACCGCTGGCCGACGAGGAATTCGTCCTGGTCGCCGCACCTTCATGGGCCGAACGGATCGGATCACGCCTCGCCGCCGAGGGGCCCACAGCCCTGCACGGAGTGCCGCTCGTCTCGTACGCCGAGGACCTGCCGATCGTCCGCCGCTACTGGCGCCACGTGTTCGACAGGCGCTTGACCTGCCAGCCGACCGTCACGGTCCCCGACCTCGGAGCAGTCAAGGCGGCGGTTGTCGGCGGCGCAGGGTTCAGTGTGCTGCCCCGCTACCTGTGCGCCGACGATCTGGCCTCGGGCACCCTGACCCTCCTCAACGATCCGGACGACCCGCCGATCAACACCGGCTTCCTGGTCCAGCGCCCAGGATCGTCCACGAACCCCCATGTCACGCTGGTCCGAGACCACCTGCTGCGCTCCGCCCGCGAGGCCTGAGGGTCGCCGCAGCCATCGCCCACGCCCTCGCCCTCGCCCTCGCCCCGGAATATGGGTGATCCGCACCCCGCCCGGCTCCGGACGGAGTGAGGCGTGCGGGGAGCGGTGAGTGCCCGCCACCTGGAGTCGGTCTTCTTCAGGTGGCGGGCGCATCACTGAATCACCGGAAGTGGGTACGGTGTTCGTCCAGGAAGGCGTCGAGGGTGCGGGGCGGCCGGCCGAGGATGTCGGCGACGGTACTGGTGGGGAACTCGGGCCGGGCGATGGCGAGTTGCTGGATCTCCACGACGTGGTCGGCGAGCCAGGCGGGCAGGCCGGCCTGGTGGATCAGGTTGTCGCGCAGTTCGTCCGGTGCGAGGTCGATGTACTGGATCCGGCGGCCGGTCAGTTCGCTCAGCCGGGCGGCGAGGTCGGGGTGGGAGACGGCTTCCGGCCCGGTCAGGGTGTAGCTGCCGCCCGCGAGGTGGCGCCGGGTGAGCACGGCGGCCGCGACGTCGCCGATGTCGCGGCAGTCGATGTAGTTGCAGGGCGCGTCCCCCATGGTGCCGAGGACGAGACCCTGGGCCACGGTGGGCGCGAGGCGCAGCAGGTTCTGCATGAAGGCGTAGGGGCGCAGGACGGTGCCGGTGAGTCCGGAGGCGCGCAGGTGTTCCTCGACGGCGTGGTGTCCGCGGGATATCGCGACGGGTGCCGCAGGTTCGGCGGCGGGGGCGGAGAGCTTGACGATGTGTCCGATTCCGCTGCGGGCGGCGATGTCGATGACACGGGTTTCGAGTTCGACCTGTGCGGGGCCGTTGGCCATGGCGAGGAAGAGTTGGTCGGCGCCCGCGAAGGCGTTGCGCAGCGAGTCGGGGTCGCCGGCGTCGGCGTACCGGACCTCGACGCGCCGGTCGTGCGGGCCGGCGGTGCCGGGGAGCGGTCGGTGCGGGGTGCGGGTGAGGGCGCGGACGGGGACGTCGAGTGCGCGCAGGCTGTGGAGCAGGGCGGTGCCGGTGGTTCCGGTCGCTCCCATGACAACGATCATCGGGTGTCTCCTCGGTGCTTGGTGGCTTCCGCGGCAGCCGGTGCCGCCGGGGTGGGTTCGGTGCGTCCGGGCGCCGGTGCCCGGGTGCCGGGGCCGGTCACGGCCGGGCTTTCGCGAGGGTGCCGCGCCAGCGCAGGGTGACGATGGTGGTGGCGAGGACGGCGGAGACGGGCAGGTCGATGCGCAGTCGCCGCAGCCAGGGGGCGGCGTGGATCGAGGCGCGGGCCGGCAGCCACTCGGCGGCGAACCATCCCAGCGCTGCCGCCACACCGGCGGTCGCCATGACGAGCAGCGCGGTCAGGACGACGCGCGGCAGGGCAGTGGTCCAGCGTCGCGGCTGCCCGCGGTGCCGCAGCCACGTGCCGACCAGGAACGCCACCACCGCGGAAGTGCCGGCGATGGAGGTGCAGGCCGCCACTGTCAGATCCGCCTGTCCGGTGACGACTCCCGCGGTACCCGCCATCACTGCGGGGGCGACGTAGGCGGTCAACACCTCGCGCCACAGCGTGAACGGTCGGGCGGCCGCCCGGTTCGTGCCGGTGCTGTCGTTCGTTGCGGGCATCGTGGCCTCTTCATCTCGTTGGAGTTCCGAAAGGCGAAAAGGTGCGGCCGGATCGCCGGCAGGCCTTTCCCGACAGAGTAATTAGGTGGCTAATTACTGCTTCGCGAAAAGGGCTCCCATCCACGGGATGGGAGCCCGGCCCGGCCGTCGGCAGGGTCAGTCGGCGGTCAGGGCCGAGCTGCCGCGCACGACGCGCGCGAGCAGGTCCAGGAACACCGCGCGCTCCTCGACGGTGAGCCCCGAGACCATCGCCTCCAAGCGCCCGAAATGCTCGGGCGCCATGTCGCGCAGGCGCTGCGCGCCGCGCGCGGTCAGGATCGCGACCGTGCCGCGCCCGTCCTCGGTGGACGGGCGCCTGGCGATCAGGCCCTCGCGCTCCAGGCCGTCCAACAGGCCGGTGACCGTGGCTCTGGAGACGTCGAGGTCGGCCGCCAGTTGCGAGGGGGACTTCTCCCCTCCGTGGCCTTCGAGGTCCGCGAGCAGTCGGTAGCGGCCTGTCGACAGCCCGAACCTGGCGAAGTGGGTTTCGGCCGCCCGGCCGACCCTCGCACCTGCGGAGATCAGCCGCACCGCGACCAGTACCGCCTGCGGGTCCGTCTCCAGGCCGTAGTGCCGCAGTTGCCGTCCGGCCTGCTCCAGTGTGGGCTGCTCGCCGTCGGCCTCGTCTCTCCTCATGCACGTAATATGGCAGCTAATTACTTTGGGAGTCAAGATGCCGGCCTCAGACCATTGGCACCCGACGGCACCTGGCCTGCCGATGCCTCCAGGGACGGGTGCTGCCCTGGTCCGGGGCGACGGCATGGTCCGGCAGCGGGTCAGGGCAGCCACATCGGGCGGCTCCGGACCGCTGTCGCCCACCCCTCCCCGGACGCTGCTCGCCACCGAAGAAGGCGACCGCGCGCTCCGGCTCCGGGACCCGCGCACCGGCGGGCCGGTGGCCGACCTGCGCGGTCACACCGGCCGGAGCCGGGGGAGCGCGCTGGTCTCTCGGGCGTTCCACTGCCGGAACTTCGCGGGCAGGCACGTGCCGCAGGGCCGGTAGCCGGCGGCGATCGCGGTGGCCTCGTCCGGGAAGAAGACGCGGTGGCGGACGTCATGGCCGGCGGCGATGAAGCGCAGGGCGGAGGGGCGGTCGAGGCGGCCGTGGATGCGCCTGGGGCGGTAGCCGCCGAGGGTGCCGGGGGTGGTGCTGGTGTACGGGTGGCCGTCGGGGCCGATCAGGGTGCAGGTGCGCGGGGGTGCCGGGGTGGTGGGGTCGCGAATGCGCCGTGTCAGCGGAGGTCGGCGAGGAGTTGGTCGAGCAGGTGCTCCTCCTCGACGCGCAGGGCGTGTTCGGCGATGGCGGAGGAGAGGGACGGGTCCCAGGGCGTGGGGGCGGGGTGCCGGTGGTGAGGGGGGGTGCCGTGGCCGCGTCGGACGGCGGCGAGGTAGGAGGGGGCGTCGTAGCGCCGGGGGACGGCGCCGGGGAGGCGCAGGACGGTGGCGGCGATGCGGGCGCCGCCCCAGTCGAAGTCGCCGTGGTGGGCGAGGGGCGAGCCGGCGGCGGCGATGGCGGTGAGCAGGACGCGGGCGGCGACGGAGGGGTTGCCCTCGACACAGACCATGGGCGGGCAGTCGGGCCCGTACGCATCAGCGGCCGCGGCCAGGATCGCGGGGTTCTCGCAGACGCGGACCGTGCGTCCGTGGAGGTCGAGTGCGGGCGGCCGGCGGGTGAGTTGGCGGAGGGTCAAGAGGCAGGGTTCGCCGTCCTCGCGGGCGGCGGTGAGGATGCGTCCGGTCGGGTCGGAGGGAGAAACGGGGAGGTTGAGGACGAGGACCCGGGAGGACAGCTCGTCCAGGGCCACGCCGACCGAGGCCCAAGCGGCCCGGCGGCTCTCGGCGCCGCCGAGGAGTTCGGCGGGGGCGGTGAGGGCCCGGACGGCGGAGAGGACGAGCGTGGTGAGCGGCCGGCCGTGGTCCAGCGCGTGGGAGTCGCCGATGGTGCGGGCGGCGAGGACAGGGAGGGTGAGGCCGTCCGCGGGGAGGTGGGAGAGGACCCGGGCGGTGTCGGTGGCGAGTTGCCGGGCCGTGGCCGGATCGCCGCCGGACAGCCGTTTGAGCAGCCCGGTGCCGGGCAACTTGGTGTGCCAGTCGGCGAGTTCGGGACGGCCGGTGACGGCGGGGCGGTCGAGCTCGGCCAGCGCCCGCCGCCAGGCCGCCGCCACGGCGGCCTCCTGCCCGTGGCGGTCCGTCACCGGGCCGGTCAGGGCGGTCACGGCGGCCGCGAGGCCGTCCGGACCGGCGCCGCTGGCCCGGAGCGCGGCGTCCACGGCGGGGAGGGAGACGGACAGGGAGCGCCCGGGCCGACCATCGCGGTCGAAGGCGCTACGGTCTACTGCCCCGCCCCGCCCCGCCCCGCCCCGCGCCTTCGCCGCCCGTGATGTAGTTCCTGTCTCGTGCCGGGGGCGGTTGATTCAGCCGTGGTTGGGGCGGTGGATGAGGAACTCGGGCCCGTACACGTGTGTGCTGTCACCCGGTAGGGGCTTGACCATCAACGCCTGCGCAGCCCCTTCCAGCGTGAACATCGCACCGACCGACTGGCTCAGCGCGGAGGAGTCCCCGTCCCGCCATGCCGTCTCCAGGAAGTCGAGCATCTTGGTGTACTGGTCGTTGAAGGCGGTGAGCAGATCCTGCACGTCGCCCGCGGGGTTGGGCCAGGCCCCCTGCGTGAGCCGGCCCATGGGGTACGTCTCGGGGAAGGGAACCGGATCCCCGACCCAGTCGTACGGTGTGGGGCCGGAGGGCGTGGGCACCAGCCGGTGTCCCTTCCAGATCTCACCGAAGCCGTAGTAGTGGGCCAGCTTTCCGCCGGCGGTGGGGTCGTCGGGCAGATGGCTGGTGCCCTCTCCCTGCTCCTTGATCACATCGATCGCCTTTGTGATCTGGTCGACCGAGGTGAACTTCTCCAGCGTGTTCCTGCCGATTTGCGTCTCCATCTGATGGCCCGACCCGATGGATGGTTTGACGTTGTTGAAGGCGTCCCGCACCGCGTCGTAGAACTGGCCGATCGTGACCCACTCCTCCTGCAGGCGCGCGAGCGGGTTCTCGGGCATCTCGATCTCCATGAAGACCTCCCGGACGTACGTCTGGGTCAGCCCCTGGAGGTACACATCGATCGTCGGCCGCACATTGCCCGGCAGCTTGCCCGGATACGGCGGGGCCGCGGCGAGGATGCGCGGTGTCCCGCCGATCGCCGACAGCATGTTGCACACCATCCCCATGTGGTACATCTCGTCGTGGACGACGCTCTTGATCACCGCCTCGGCATCGGAGCCCGTGGTCTTGATGGACCACATGCCACACAGGTAGGGCGGCAGGGTCGACAACTCCAGAGCGATGGCGGACTGCAGACTCTCCTTGATCCACTCCAGGTCGTGATCGACCGCTGGGGTCTTCATGAGTTCGGCGATCGGCACCGGCTTGGTGGCGTAAGTGGTCACGGTGGTTCCCGTTCGTTCGATGGGAGCGGCGGCCAGGCACGGTCGACGCGGCCGGAGCTCGAGAAGAAGCTCCGGCCGATCACGACTGTTCAGTGCGAATCCCCGCGCCGCTGAGTGCGCATTCGATCGTTCCCGGAGTGGATCGTGACAAAAGCGGACAGATGAGCGAAGACTCCTTCGGCGTACTCGCCGTCCGGGGCCGTGCGCGGACCCGCGGCGGCGTAGCGCGCCCGGAGCGGACGCGGCCGAGCCCGGACCGGAGTTGCAGGTGCCGGCGGCCTCGGTCCGTGGTCGACGCGGGGTCGACCTGGACCCTTGCCGCGCCGGAATGGACGCCCACCTGCGGGCAGACGGAACAGCGGGGCCTCAGGTGTCGAGCTCGCGGGTGATCTTCGAGCGGGCGGGGGCCCAGACGCCGTCCGGCAGGAAGCCCTCCTCGCCGACCCGGTCCAGCTGCATCGCGACGTAGTGCGCCGAAGCGTCGCAGTCGTCGTCCGCCTCGTCGAAGAACGTGATGCTGTCGGGAGCCAGGTGGAAGTTCCAGTCCGGGTTGTGGTCCGACTTCTCTGCGACGACTCGTCCCTGGACGTGGACTTTCGACGTCTCGAGTCCCGCCAGGACGGCCCGGGCGTGCCTGATCTTCTGCTCGTCGTCGAGTCGGAACACGAACTCGTCGTCGTTCGGTGCTGCTTGGAGACCGAAGCGGGAAGTCGCCATCGTGTGCCCCTCCGAGAGTTTGAATCAGCGGCCGTGTTCCGTGTCGACGGCGGCCGGGACACCAGCCATGTCCGCACCGACCCGCGGGCTTCGTCGGACGGGCAGGACGTTCCCGCTCCGGTTCGTCCCGGCGGCAGACTGCCGCCGGATCCGGACACTAATGCAGCGGAGGTCCCGGCATCGCTCATCGGCCCAGAACATCACCCGGAAGGAAGCGCCGAGAACCGGGGCCATCGAATCCGGAATGCCGCCGGTCGGCCCGGCGCAGTCACGGGACCGACCGCAACGCCTGCGCGACTCCCAGGAGTACGGGGTTCAACGCCGCGTGGCGTGCGTCATGCGCCCGGGGCAGCTGCACCGTCGTCGCCGACCACCCCGCGCTGCGACGCTCGTGAACGCACCACGCTGACCCCAACACGGCAACGCAGTAGGTAAGGCATGCGTATTCCGACAGTCGTCGCATGCCTCTGACGGGTCCTCCTGGAGGGGTGGGGGAGCTCCGGAGAGTTGGGCAGACCACGGGGGTTGAGGAAGTGCAGTCCTGTTCGGCGCCGTTGAAGGACGGGACACGGGAGGTCGCCGGTCCGGTGCTCGCCGTCGTCGCCGGGGGAGGGGTGTCAACGTCCGGTCATCGGGGGCGAGTTGTGGCCCGTTCATGGGTGCGGCGCGCGGTGTTCTGGCAGGCTGGTGCGCGGCATGTCCGAACCGGTCCGGTCAGGAGTGTTCCATGGCAGCAGGGGAGCAGGAACCCGCCCAGTACGACGCCATCGGTGAGCGGTACGCCGACTTCAAGCGCGATCACGGCAATTCGCCGGAGGAGCCCGCGGTGCGTGCCCTGCTCGGGGATCTCGCGGGAGCCCGGGTCCTCGACGTGGCCTGCGGGTTCGGCCGTTACACCCGGCTGGCGAGGGAGCTTGGTGCCGCGCGCGCCGTGGGGGTGGACGTTTCGGCGGAGATGGTGGCGTTGGCCCGGGCGGAGGAGGCGCGGAGCCCTGTTGGGGCCGTGTACCACCGGCACGACGCGGCCGCGCTGCCGGTGTTGGGGGTCTTCGACGCGGCGGTGGCCGTCTGGCTGTTCAACTACGCCGAGGACCCCGGGCGGATGGCCGACATGTTCCGGGGCATCCGCGCCAACCTCGTCCCCGGTGGCCGCCTGGTCGCGGTGACGGTCCACCCCGGTTACGACGCTGCCGACCCGGACCGGCAGCCCGTCGGGGCGCGGGTGACGGCGGCCCGGCCCGTACCGAGGGGCACGGCTCTCGTCCTGGAGTTCCCGGTCGAGCCGCCGGTCGTGCTGGCGTTCACCCGCTGGGACGCGGACGTCTACGAGCAGTCCGCCCGCCAGGCCGGCTTCACCGACCTGACCTGGCACCCCGTCCGGAATCCGGCGTCGGAACTGCCGGGACGGGAGGACCCGTTCATCGTCGCCCTCGTCTGCGCCTGACCGGGCGGCCCCGCGCACGGGGTGCATGATTCCGCGGTTCAGCGGGCTCGGTGGCCACCATGCCGCTGCGCTCGGCCGGTCGCACCTTCCGGGCGGCGATCAATCGCGCTGCTCAGCGAGATGAGCTGTCCGCCCACAAGGACCACGAACTGTCCGCTCACCCGGACGTCCTCATGTCGGCGGACAACACCCCGCCCCCACATGGCGCGGGACCGCCCCGGAGCCCGAAGGCCCCGGGGGCGGTCCCATTCACCTTCACCGAACGAGCGGCGAGGTGATGGGTGTTGTTATCCCACGAGCCGGTCCGCGTCCGAACGCCGACGCGCCCGGTACAGCAGCACACCGCCCAGCGTCAGCAGCCCGCCACCGGCGAGACCGGCCGCGGCGAGACCCGCGGGCGAACCCGTGTCCGGCAGGTGACCCCCGCCACCGGCGTGCGGCGGCTTCGAAGGCACCACGACGACGCTGAACCCGGGTGCGAGCACGCCTGGAGCACGGCCGAGCAGGTCCATGCGCGAGGACGCCGTGGAGGGCCTGGTTCTCGGAGTGGAGAGTGTTCCGGCCGGCCAGCCTGGCGGACGGGGTGCTCGCCGGGGTCGGTCTGCCGTCCCCGTCCTCGGGAGGCTCGCTGACCCCAAAGTCTGTCGGGTGTCCAGGCTTGTAGGCTCGAGTGGAACAGCTCTGATTATTTGAAGGGGGAGCCCGGTGCGCGCCCGTCGATGGATAACTGTGGTTGCTGGAGTCGTCGCGCTGAGCAGCCCGGCGGTCGCGTATGCCCGCGGCGGGGGCGGTAGCCACGGGTTCGGTGGCGGTGGTGGTGGCGGTGGTGGGGGCGGTGGCTTCCACGGGTCGACCGGCACCGGCTTCGGCTACGGATTCCTGGCCGGTGGCGGCGGCGGTGGGATCTTCCCGCTGCTGGTGATCGTGGCTGTGATCCTGCTGGTCATGTGGCTCAGGTACCGGCGCCGGAAGGCGAGGCAGGCGGCCGACCTGAACACGGTGTCGGACCGTACGGCGCACCGCTCGGACGCGCAGGCGCGCGAGCGCGCCGCCCAGATCGGGGCCCGGGTCGATGCCCTCGCCGAAACGGATGCGACCTTCGACCGTGCCGCGCTCGAGCGCCGGGCCGTCTGGCTGTACACGACCGCCCAGCAGGCCTGGACCCGGAACGATCTCGCCATGCTGCAGCAGATCCTGTCCCCGGTGCTCTACGGCAAGTGGGCCGACGAACTGCACGACTACGCGTCGCGCGGCGAGGTCAACGTCGTGGAGATCGTCTCCGGCCCGGTGGTCGAGCTGGTCGATGTCGCGAACCGCGCAGGCGAGCTGAACGACACCGTCACCTTCCGGATCACCGCGACGCTCAACGACTACGTGCGCCGCGGCTACGGCACGGACGCCGTGCGCAAGGACGGATCGACCCGCCCGGTCGAGTACTGGACGCTGCGCAAGAACCCGGCCGGGGAGTGGATCGTGTCGTCGATCGAGCAGGCGGCCGAGGGTGCGCACCACCTGACCAGCGCCATCGAGACGGACGGCTGGGACCAGAAGGAGGTCGCCCGCGAGGCGGTGCTCGAGGTGGCCGGGAAGACCGCGGTCAAGGGCGTGAGCGACATCCTGTCGCTCACCAACATCTCGTGGAGCACGGACGCCGACAACGCCGTCGGCGACCTGAGCGTGCTCGACGGCCGGTTCGACAAGGCGGTTCTCGAGGTCGCCGTTGAGCGGTTCCTCGAGGAGTGGGTCATGAACGACGGCAGCCTGGACTTCACGTCCGTGCGCACCGTCAACCGAACCGTCATGCGCAACGCCGTCGTCAAGTCGGTCACCGTGCGCTCGCTGGTCTCGCGCGACCCGATCGTCTTCCGGGTCGCGGTCGACGCGGAGGGCGTCTACTACGAGGTCGACCGGCGCAGCGAGCAGGTGCTCCGCGGCGACGCGCGCGAGCGCAGGCCGATCGGCTTCGCGTTCGATCTCCGGCTGGACGACACGTCGAGCAACGCGTGGACCGTGATCGCCGCCGACGCGGCGTAGGCGGGGCCCGCGCTGCGCGCATCCTGGCTGGTCAGGCCTTGATGGATGTGGCAGGGGAGTCCGAAAACCCTTGGCGCCGGAGGGTGTCCACCCGACAGAGTTGATCTCGTCCGGTTCGCGGACATTCCGATTAGCGGACATTTCGATTAGGGGAGGACGAAACCGCCATGTCCACACTGCGGGTGACCGCCGAGCGCCTGACCGTCCTGGAGCACCCGAACGCGGACGCCCTGGAGCTGGCGCAGGTCGGCCTCTACCGGGCCGTGGTGGCCAAGGGGGCGTACCGGACCGGGGACTTCGCGTGCTACATCCCCGAGCAGTCGGTGCTGCCGTCCGAACTGATCGAGGAGCTCGGGCTGACCGGCCGGCTCGCGGGCGGCAAGGCCGACCGGGTCAAGGCGGTGCGGCTGCGCGGCGAGCTGTCGCAGGGCATCGTCTGCCGCCCCCGCGCCCTTGCCGGGGTCGACCTGTCCCGGGCGGCCGAGGAACGCACGGACTTCGCGGAGCTGCTCGGTGTCACCAAGTGGGCGCCGCCGGTGCCGACCATGATGAGCGGCGACGTCGAGCCGGCGCCCGACCTGCTGCCCTGGGTGGACATCGAGAACCTCAAGCGCTTCCCCGACGTCTTCGAACCGGGCGAGCCGGTGGTGGTCACCGAGAAGCTGCACGGAAGCTGCTGCCTGCTCACCTTCCACGCCGACACCGGCGCGGTCCAGGTCTCGTCCAAGGGCATCGGGGCGCAGGGCCTCGCGCTGAAGGAGGACGGGCGGAACCTCTACTGGCGTGCCGTCCGCGCCTACGGCATACCGGAGTTGGCCGGCCGGATCGCCGACCGGCTGGGGGCGAGCCGGGTCGGGATCTTCGGTGAGGTCTTCGGGGAAGGCGTGCAGGACCTCGGGTACGGGGCGAGCAGCCGCACCGAACAGCCGCCCGGATACGCGGCGTTCGACGTCTCGGCGGTGATCGACGGCCAGCTGCACTGGCTGGACGCGTCCCAACTGCTCGCCGGCGAGCTGCCGGTGGTGCCCGAGCTGTGGCGCGGACCGTTCGACGCGGAACGCGTACTGGAACTCGCCGAGGGCCGCGAGACCGTCACCGGGCGACAGTTGCACACCAGGGAGGGCGTGGTGGTCCGGCCCGCGGTCGAGCGCTACAGCTGGGTCCTGGGCGGCCGGGCGATCGTCAAGGCGGTCGGCGGCGGCTACCTGACGCGCAAGGGCGGCACCGAGTACGAATAGCAGGCCGGGCGCGGCGGGGCTTCAGCCCGAAGGCGGAAGCCCCGTCGCCTGCCCAACGTCGGCCCCTTTCCCGTCCCCGGCCTCGTCGCCGCTGGGGTGGGAGCGCTTACCTGGCAGCGGCTCGTGGCCCGGCGGCGGCCCAAGGAATCGTGGGTCAGCGACGTCGCGTTCGACGGGGTGACGGAGCCGGGCGTGGGCCCGGTTCAGCGACCGCTGCCCAGTGGTCGGCTCCTTGCGGGCGGGGTGTCTGGTCGGCACGGCGAACGTGCCGCCGGCGCCTGTGTACGCCATGTCGGCCAGGGCCGGGATACGTAGCCGGACGCAGGTCCTGACGATGCGGTGGGTGCGGGCGGCGGTGAGGTCGTGGGTACGGCCGGGCAGGGCGCGGGAGATCCGCACGAGCTTGCCTGTCGGGCCGGTGATGACCTGGTGGTTGACGCCGTGGCGGCGGTGTTTGCCGGAGTAGTCGGCGCGGCCGTCGCCGACGCGGTCGTACTCGGCGAGGGTTCCGTCGACCAGGACGTATTCCGGGTCGACCTCGCGCAGGGCCCGGGTCAGGCCGGGCGCCTTCCGGGCGAGCAGGTCGGTGGCCTGGTGGACGTAGGCATGGGCGGTGCCGACGCTGATCCGGAAGCCGGCGGCGATCTGGGCGAGGGTGTCGTGCTTGCGCAGGTAGACCAGCGCGACCAGAGCCCGTTGAGAGGGCCGGAGTTTTCAGCGGCGGTCACCCTCGCGGGTGACGATGAGCATGGTGACCCACTCGACGAGCGCGTGCGGCAGGTTCAGTGCGGCAGGGTCGGTGACCAACGAGGCTCTCTGGTTGGCTGCTTGAGACGTGAGACATCTCGCTCAACCGACGGGGAGCCTCGTTCGTTCTGCTCTCATCCGAGCACCCTGCCGTCACCCGAACGGTGCCCGCCTTGAAAAGGCTCACTCTCTTCCCCGCGCACCAACTAACGAGCACCAAGCTCGACAGTCACGCCCACAGCGGCTTCTGTTAGGACCTCTTAGTGCGAGCCCTGCTGGGCCTCAAGGAAATAGGAGACCTTCGCACCATCGGCCTTGACCCCGATCAGTTCCTCGATCACGGGTAGCTGATCGTCGGACAGCGGGAAGCTGGAGCCGATCAGGTCGGGCCACGGCCCGACCAGGTTGGCGGCGCTCGCCTCGTCGAACGAGGCCGGGAGGGTCCGCTCGACAACGAGCTCGTCGTCACTGCGGTCGAACCCGAGTACAACCCAGATCATTTCACGCACGTCCGTCCTGCCTCGGGCCCCTTGAGCTGCTTGCCGTTCACGTCGAACGCGCCGAGATGCTTGCCCTGCTTGTCGTACTTCTCGACCTCGCCCTGCTGGGAGTCCCACTCGTAGATGTTCTTCTTATCCTCCCAGCGCGGGCGCAGGCCACCGCCCTTCTGGACGGAGGCTTGTTGCTCACGCCATCACGAACGGACGAATCGTCACATCGGTTGCGCCCCACCAGCAACGATCAGCAAGATCGTGTTATCAGCTCCTTGGGCGGAAACGCTGGAATGGTTCTGTTCCCATGCGCCGACCGGGTGATTTCGGAAGCCGCTGTTCGAGCTCCTTCAACCTCCTGACCTGCTGGTTCCAGTTCCTGGCGGTCGGCGCGTGGGTGGCGTGCTGTCGACAATCAAATACTTCGCACGCATTCTTCTTGTGCTGGCGCCCTATCGTGAACGGAGATTGGCCTGTCATGGACAGATCTACTGCGCTGCAGCTTGCGGCTGATGAGATGGAGGAGCGCGAGCTCCGCCGCAGTCGCATCGAGATCATCGACTACGTGCCCAGCGATCCCTCCCAGGGGGTACTGGCGCCCCCTGGGAGCATCACGGTCTTCGTCGCGCATGACGGGGATCCCATCCTTCAGCGCGTCCGTGACGCCACGTCGGGCCCCGCTGGAGCCGATGTCCAGCTGTCGCGGGAGATCCGTGCCATGTTCGAAGGCCGGGAGCGCTCGAGCTACTACCACGCGTACCGGCTTCTGCGGGCCTCGGCGAGCTTCGCCACCATTCGGTACGGGGCCAAGACGCTTGCGACAAACATCTTCCCGCCCCCTGGGCCGAATCTTCTGGTGCTGGAAAACCCTTTCAATGGCGGCCGTCTCGACCCTGGCGAGTTCACACTCGTCGAGCACCACGTCCCCGGAGCCGAGGGCGGTCTCGCCGCCATTGCACTCCGGCACATGCCACCTCTGACCGAGGCCGAGCGAGCCGCGGTCGAGCAGGTGCCCGAGAGCCAGCTCGAGATGAATGTCGCCATGCGCGCCGACTGCTGCGACAACTGGACGGACTACGCCCAGGCCGTCATCGCTGTCACGATCGCGATGGCCTGCATGGCGGCTCCCCGGCCCGAAGATGTCTCGCTCTCAGCAGAGGGGATCGAGCGTCTGGGCCCTGCAGCCTCAGCACGCAAACTACTCAACCTCCGCCGCGAACTGCTTGGACACGACCACGGTTGAGGCCTACGCCATGCGCCCGCTCGCAGAAGTGCTGCTCGCCGGCCTGTTCGTCGGCTGGTTGCTGGCAACAGCCCTATGTCAGGCGCCGTCACGTGTTCAGAACCGGCTGAGAAAGGCCGACGTGTTCGGCCTGATCCCGCGCTGGCACTTCTTCGCGCCACGACCAGGGACACAGGACTTCGTCCTTGTCTTCCGCGACCAGGCCTCCAGCGGTTCACTGTCGCGATGGCGAGAGGCTCCGCGCCTGCCAGTGAGCCGGTTGCCTCTGTGCGCGTTGTGGAACCCGGGCCGCCGCCACACCAAGGCGATGATCGACATCACCGTCGAGCTCATGAATCTGGTCGTCGACGATCGAAACAAGAAGGAGATCGAGCTGTCCGTGCCGTACTTGGCGCTACTCAACCACATCTCCGGGCTGCCCCGCCTGGATGGAGAATGTCTCACGCAGTTTGCTCTGGTAGCCACACAGAGCTCAGCGTCCACTGAACCCCCGGAAGTCGTCTTCGTCTCGTCGATGCACGCGATCGGATGACTTCACCGTGAATGCTGAACTTGCCATGCGCCTCACGGTCGGCTTGGCAGCCGTCGGCGTGGCCATCTCATCGCTGGAATACCTCCTTCGTCCAGGCCTCCTGGCCGATGATGCCCTCGCCAGTTGGTCAGTGACCCGAACCAGCCACGCCTGGATGGTGACGCCGCGAGCCGAAGCAATGCTGGAACGGCTTTTCGCCTACCCGAACTTCGCGGTGGTGCTTGTCCTGCGGCTACTCGCCGCCGCGGCAGTGATGGTCGGCCCGCCGCTGCCGCTTGCCGCCCTGGCGGCCCTGATCGCGGTGAGCTCATCTCTCCTGGCGCAACGCTCGCCGTACGGCACGGACGGGGCCGATCAGCTGACGGTCATCATCTTCGTTGGCGCCGCACTTTCGGAGGCGATCGCCACCCCAAACTCCTACAAGCTCTTCCTCTGGTTCATTTCGGCACAGGCATGTCTCGCCTACCTCACCGCTGGCGTCGCCAAGTTGGCGTCCCCGGTCTGGCGGGAGGGGGGCGCTCTGCCAGGCATCCTCGGCACAAGCAGCTACGGCTACCGCCGCCTTGGCGCGGTCCTCGCGCGTCATCAGAGAACCTTCTGGACCCTGGGGTGGCTGATCATGGCGCTTGAGTGCGTATTCCCTACCGTACTACTGGGAATTCGACCTTTGACCTACGCAATGCTCGCGGCCATGCTCACATTCCATGTGGGAGCAGCATTTCTGATGCGACTGAACACCTTCTTCTGGGCGTTCACTGCCACCTATCCGAGCATTCTCTTCTGTGCTTTGGGCTCACCTTGACCGGCCTCGCCGAGGGTAGGGATCAGCGGAGCGGCTAAGGCGGTGGGTGGCCGGAGGGGGACGACGTTGTCGGGGCGGACACTGTGTTCTGCTGCTGTTTCTTGCGCCTGAGTCAGGACGGCTTCGGCGAGGGCGAATTGGGTGACCACTCTGCGGAGTTCTTCGAGCTCCGCTTTCTGGTGGGTGGTGGTCTTCTTGAGTTTGGCGATTGGTTCGCGGAGCCGCTTCTCGTTCTCGGGAATCTGCTGGGTTTCGGTGCGGACCCGTTCGTAGAACTCGTTCTTCAGACCGTGTTTGAGATCTGCCGTGTCCCGTTGCTGAGGCGTTCGTTGAGCTCATCGTGAGCAGTGTTGGGGGTGGGTATCCGTCGGACCTGACGGATGAGCAGTGGGCGCTGGTGGAGCCGTTGCTTCCGCCTGCGCGGGTTGGCCCGAAGGGTGGTCGGCGGGAGAAGCATCCGCGGCGGCGGATCGCGGACGCGATCTTCTACGTGGTGCGCACCGGGTGTGCTTGGCGGCAGTTACCGAACGACTTTGCTCCGTGGCCGACGGTGTACTGGTACTTCACGTGGCGCACGGCGACGGAACCGTCGAGCGCATCCATGACGCGCTGCGCCGCAAGGTTCGCGAGGCTGACGGCCGTGATGCGGAGCCGAGCGCCGGGCTGATCGACTCGCAGTCCGTCCGCACTGCCGACACAGTCCCGGCCGCGACCAGGGGCTTCGATGCGGGCAAGAAGGTGAAAGGTCGCAAGAGGTTCATCGTCACCGACACCCTTGGCCTGCTGCTGGCCGTCCACGTCGTCGCGGCGAGCATCCAGGACCGCGACGGCGCGAAGCGGCCGTTGCTGTGGACCAGGCTCGATCATCCCAGCGTCAAGAAGGTCTGGGCGGACCAGGGCTTCGCCGGCCGCCTGGTCGAGTGGGTCGCTCAGATCCTCGGCCGCGACCTGGAGATCGTCCGCAAGGACCCCGACCAGCGCGGCTTCCAGGTCCAGTCGAAGCGGTGGGCGGTAGAGCGCACGTTCTCGTGGCTCACCGCCCACCGGCGCCTAGCCAGGGACTACGAGACCAGCCCGGCCCACTCCGAGACGATGATTCGATGGGCGATGATCAGCATCATGGTCCGGCGGCTCACGCGAGGCCAGCCCGCTACCCTACCAGGTCCAAGGCTCCTGTCCCGCACCAGCACATGACGCCCCAAGGGGGTTCCCGGTGTACGTCCCAGCACCCGCACTTCGAGTTCTATCCGAGATCATCGTCAGTCCGAATGTCGGTGCCGTGCACCTTCGTCGCGCAGGCGAGGTCCTGGTCGCCCGGGCCGAGATGAACGCCAGGATCCTCGACACTGGCCGGAGTCGGGTCTCGGGCGATGATCTCGACGAGCTGCTGCTCAGCATCGCTGACATAGAAGACGTCTACGTCGACGCATGGCATGCGTGCCAAGCAGGAACCAACGACTGGCGTACAGCCAAGGGCCTGGCAGCACTGGAGGCCGCACTGAGACATGCTGTCGAATACTTCCTCGCAGTCGCGTCCCGGGAGTAGCCGACCCGGCGAATCCTTGAGATCTCAAACGCGCTCTCAGATCCGCGTGCCTTCATGAGAGCCATTCGGTGGACGCCTGCCTCGTAACTCTGTGGGCTGGGCGATGTCGGTCTGGGTGTGCAGCTGCTGTCGGCGGCGCGTCGTGAGCTCATCGAGGTGTTCACCGGGCTGCGTCCGGCTCAGTTCCGGCGCCTGGTCCAGGCGGTGAAGTACCGCGGAGGCCGGACGCTGGACCCGTCCAGACCCGGCCGGCCGTGGGCGCTGTCCTTTTTTGCAGGGGTCTGGGTGGATGAATGCTGACCTTTTGCCGGCTTTCCGACGGCCCGTCATCTCTCCCGGAAGGGGCTGGCGGGCAGGTGGAGGATGCCGGCCTGCGACGACAACCGGCAGGCACACGCCGTGGATCGCGTCACGCCGAGGACCACACCGCCGGCCCGGTTGACGCTGATACGCAGATCGGTGAGCTGTTGCCGTTGGCGGTGGGCGTGGCGATCAGTCCGATTCCGATCATCGCGGTCGTCTTGATGCTGCTGTCGCGGCAGGCGACCAGGACCAGCCCCGGGTTCCTGGCCGGGTGGGCGGCGGTGCTGTGGTGGCCGTGGTGGTGTTCACGCTGATCGCGGCGAGCACGGTCGCCGTCCCGGTGAGCGGCTACCTGGCGGCACGCGACCGGATGACCGGGCCGCTGGAGCGACTCCGGGGCTGGCTGGAGCAGAACAATGCTGTGGTGATGACCGTGGTGCTGCTGGTGATCGGTGTCGCCCTGCTGGGCAGGGGCATCGGTGGGCTCAGCTCGTAGGGGGGCGGTGTGGGACGGCCCTTGTCGGGCCGTCCCATCGTTGCCTTGTGGGCCTGGCCGGAGGTCAGTCGGCCCGGAGCTCCGTGCGGGCCAGGGCCGTTACCGACAGCAGCAGGACGGACGTGCCGAGCAGGACGGACGGGGTGAGCGGCTCGTCCAGGACGGCGGCGGCGATCACCGTCGCGCTGAGGGGTTCGATCAGGGCCACCACGGAGGCGGTGGCGGCGCGGATCACTGCCGCGCCCGCGAAGTAGAGCGCGTACGCGAGGGCGGTCGGCACGGTCGCCAGGTAGCCGAGCAGCAGCAGGGTGGACGGCAGGGCGTGCGTCGACGGGAGGAGGCCCTCGGCGAGGGCGAACGGTGCCAGGCAGACCGCGCAGACCGTGAACGACCAGAGCGTGGTGACCGCCGGGTCGTCCGCGGTGCCGGTACGGGCCCAGTGGCGGGTGGCGACGGTGATCGCCGCGTAGCCGGCCGCCGAGGTCAACGCCCAGGCCAGGCCCAGCGGTTCGGCCTTTACGCCCCCGCCGCCGCCGAGCATCAGCACCGTCAGGCCCAGCAGCGCGCCCGCGATCGCCGACACCCCGGCGCGGCCCAGGCGTTCGCCCATCAGCAGCCGTCCGCCGAGAGCCACCATCACGGGCGCCGAACCGAGCGTCACGACCGTGGCCACCGCCAGGCCCGCGTGCTGCACCGCGAGGAAGTACGCGGCCTGGAACAGCGTCAGCCCGAGCCCGTTGAACAGGATTCGGGCGGGGGCGGGCCGCGGGCGCCTCGCCTTGGTGGACAGCCGCAGCGCGAGCAGGACGCCCGCACCGCCGAGCGAACGCCAGAACGTCAGGGCCAGCGGCCCCAGCCCGCTCTGCCGGAACAGCAGCGCGGCCGCCGCCCCGGCGGTACCCCAGGCGGTCGCGGCGAGCGCGACGTACAGCAGGCCCCGTCGCGCGGGCAGGGCAGTGTGCGTGGAAAACACGGGTGAACTCCCGAAAAGCCGTGATGGTCAGTGGCCACGGAAGCGGGCAGCACCAACCAGCCCGGTCGCCCCGCCCGAAACGGCAGGATCCCGGACGCGCTCAGGAAGTGGCCGGCCGCCCGCTCAGACGGCGGGAGGGGGCAGAACACCGCGATGCATGGCGGTCACTGTACCGGGCGGCGGGGGTCGGCTGGTTCAGTCGGGATCACTGTAGGTTGACGGAATGGTGCCGGGGGGAGAGCGCAGGGTGGCGCGATGGTTGGTGACGGGATCACTCGGGGCGTGCGTGGTGTTCACCGTCGGGGTGGTGGGGTGGGACGCACTAAGGCTGACGGATCGTCAGGTCCCGTTCGTGGCCGATGCGGTGAGGGCGGAGCGGCTGGCCGGGTTGGGGGTTGAACAGCATCCCGGGAAGGGGCGGTACTACGTGCCGGAGCAGGCCGTGTTGGTGCGGCGGGCGAACGGGGGTGCTGTCGGGTATCTGCATTACCGGCTGGGCGGGGGTGTGGATGTCAACGTCGAGGATTTCCTGCGGACTTACGACCTTGGCGAGCCGGGGGGAGCGGTGGCGATTCCGGAGGATCTGCGGGAGGCGTTGCCTGGGGACGAGCCGGGTGATGGGGCGTTGGTGCCCGGGCAAGCGGGGCGGCAGGTGTTTGTGGTGCGGGCGGTGGGGGGTGAGCTGCCTGGGGGCGGGGATGTGTATGTGCGGGCCGAGGGGCAGGGGTAGCGGGGGCGTCAGCGGGTGGGGGCGAGGAGGGCCACCAGGTCGGGGGCGGTGAGGCGGTGGAGGGTGTCGGGGGCGGCGTCGAGGGGGCCGGGGTAGAGGCGGTAGAGGGAGCCGGTGAGGGGGGTGGTGGTGGGGAGGTCGGCGTGGAGGAGGGCGAGGAACGTTCGTTGGAGGGTGGGGAGTTCGGTGGTGGTGGCGTCGGGGTCCTGGCGGTGGCGGAGGCGGGCGGCGAAGGTGGGGAGGTCTTCGGTGGGGCGGCGGCGCCAGTGGCGGACGGTGCCGTCGAGGCCGCGGACCAGGACCTCGCCGGTGGTGTGTGCGGCGCGGGCGCAGGCGATGTCCCAGAGGGTGGCGCGCTGGTCGGGGGAGAAGTGGTTGAGGACGTCGCGGCAGAGTTCGGCGATCGCGGTGCGGTAGGCGTTGACGCTGTGGAAGTGGCCGGTGGCGCCGATGTTGAGGTCGGTCCAGGTGAAGTGGCGGTCCGTCAGGTCGACGATCATCGGGACGGAGACCTTGGCGTGGCCGGTCAGGTCCATCCGTTGGCGGACGGCGCGCGGGTGGAGCAGCCGGCTGCCGGGCGGGGTCGCGTCGAGGTCGGCGAAACCGGTGTAGGCCTCCGGGAGTTGGTCGAAGGGGACGTCGTTGTAGCTGAACACCAGCATTACGGCGTACCGGATCCGGGTGGCGGACAGCCGTTCGAGGTCCAGGTCGACGAACTCGGTGGCGCCGTCCGGTGGCGGGGCGGAGATGTAGTCGCCGGAGTGTACGGCGGCGCGCTGTCCGAACATCAACTGGGTGTAGTCGCACAGGCCGCGGAACTTCCAGTCCGCGTCGTACAGGGCGACGGAGAGGTCGAGGTCGACGCGCCGGCGCTGCGGTTGCAGCCAGTGCAGGAACAGCCGCAGGCGGTCGCCGGTCGGTAGCGGCAGGCGGCTGCCGCGCGGTACCGGGACCAGGACGCGGGCGGCCGCGCGTTCGGCGAACGGGACGGCCATGCCGGTCAACGCCTCGTCGAGGACGGCGAGTTCGGGGCGGTCGGCGGGCTCAGGGGTGGCGCGGCGGAGCAGTTCCTGCTCGATCAGGGCGACCACCGGGGCGCTCAACTCGGCCGGGACGACGGTGCCGTGGTCCTCCCGGGCGTGCACGGAGGCGGCCGGGCCGCGCAGGAAGTGCAGTCGTCGTTCGCCCGCGGTGCGCGGGCCGCGCAGGCGGCCGTACGCGCCGAGCAGCGGGCCGGGCGCGACCCGGGGCAGGGCGCGGGCCAGTACGGCGAGCAGTTCGGGTGGCAGCGGTTCGCCGGGCGACATGATCGCGTGCACGCGGAGGAGGTGGTGCAGGCGGCGGGTCAACTCGCCCGGGCGGGACGAGAGTTCGTTGAGGGCGATCGAGACGTCGCCGGTCGCGAGCAGGCCCTCCACCCGGGAGGCGAACCCGGTGTGCGAAAGCCGTCGGCGGCCGTCCGGGCCGGTGGTGATGCGTAGCGGTGCGGGCGGTGTGGCCAACTCCGGTGCGGCGGACGGTCCGTCGAGGTCGGTGCCGCGCAGCAGGGCGAATGCGGCGGCCACCGAGGGGAAGCGGCCCGCGTGCTCGAAGGGGTGCAGCAACTCGCCGACGCGCAGCCAGGGTTCGCGGTGGCGGCGGAGGTCCTCGGCGAGAGCCGAGGTCGGCAGTCCGGCCAGGATTTCCAGCAGGCCGCGACGCACCGGGCGGGGCAGCTTGCGCAGTCGCAGGCGGCGGGCGGTGGAGCGCTGGAGATCCGGTTCGGCGCCCGAGAACGCCCAGAGCAGGCGCAGCACGTCGGTCGCGGTGTCGATCCGTTCCGCCAGGAAGGGGAGGGCCAACTCGCCGTCGCGGCGCATCAGTTCGGCCAGTGCGTGGGCCTTGGTCTCGCGTACCGGTATCTCGGCGGGCAGTCGGCGGGGCAGGTCGGCCGGGGCGTGGGCGAGCAGGGTGGCCAGGTCGTCGCGGTCCTGCGGGCCGAGGGGGGTGCGGCGGCTCAGCAGGCTGTTCAACTCGGCCATGGCGGCGTCAATGTGATGCTGCATCAGGAGCCGGAGCGGCCGTAGCTGGTCGGTTGTCGGGGGGTCGGCCTGGCCCTTGTGCGGCGGCGGGGCCGCCTTGGGGGTGGTGCGGCTTCCGCCGACCAGGAGCGGGCGTTCGGCGAGGGGCTCCCAGCAGGCGGGGCAGTGGGCGGCCCGGCCGACCGTGGTCAGTTCGTCGAGGCAGTCGAGGCAGAGCAGGTGGGCGCACGGGGCGAGGATCCCGATGCCGGCCTCCGCGCCGGTCCGGGCGCAGCGGGTGCAGGGCTGGTTCGGCTGGTTGCGCAGGAAGGCCCGCATCTGGCGGCTGTGCTGCATCCGGGCGGTGTCCGGGACGGCGTCCGGGAAGCGGCGGAACAGCGGGGTGTGGCGGCGGCCGGTGCCCAGCAGGTGGTCGATCCGGGCGAGCAGCGCCGTGCCGGTCTCGGCCAGCCGCAGCGGGGCCAACCTGGCCAGGGCGGTGCGCAGTTCGGCCGTCGGCAGGTAGCCGCGGGACGCCAGGTCGGCGTCCAGCGCGGTCAGTCCGCGCAGGCTCCACGGGTCGGGCTCGGGCAGCAGTTCGGCCGGATCGACGGCGACGGCGGCGCGGCGGCGGAGCAGGAAGGAACCGAGGTCGAGGTCGACACTGGCGTCGAACCGGGCCCGGCTGGCTCGGGGCGTGCGAACGGGATCCCCCACGGAGACGGAAGACGAGAGTGCGGGCGGAGAGGGGGCGCGCTGATCTTTTCGGAGAAGGAGAAGGAAGCACGCCGCGGAGCCGCCCGCCGGGGCAGCCTAGCGGAGGCGCCGGGGCGCGCCAACGGATTTGATTCGACCGCGAATCCCGGGCAAGTGCGGTCGTCAGATCAGGGGTGGGCGGCCGAGGCGGGTGAGGTGCCAGACGGTGTGCCAGCGCATGGGGCGGCGGGGTGGGCAGGAGGTGCGGAGGCCCTCGGCGAAGCCGGCGAACCAGGAGGTGAGGCCGGGGAGGGAGCGGGTGCGGGCGAGGGTGAGCAGGAGCCAGGTGGTGAGGTAGAGCGGGACGAGTGCGGCGGGGAGGCGGCGCTTGGCGAGCCAGACGCGGTTGCGGGCCGTGTAGCGGTAGTAGACGGCGTGCCGGGCGGGGGAAGTCTTCGGGTGCTGGAGGACCACCTGCGGGTCGTACTGGATGGTCCAGCCGTCGTCCAGGGCGCGCCAGGCGAGGTCGGTCTCCTCGTGGCCGAACCGGAACTCGCCCGCCCACAGGCCGGTGCGGCGCAGCATCGGCACCGAGAGGGCGTGGCCGCCGCCGAGGAACGCGGTGACCAGGCCGGCCCGCAGCGGGTCGGACGCCCGCAGGCGGGGGACGTGGCGGCGCTGGGTCTCGCCGTGCTCGTCCGCGATCCGGAACGCGACGATCCCCAACCGGGGCTCTGCGGCGTAGCGTTCGGCGACGCGGCGGAACACGTCGTCGGCGATCAGCAGCCCGTCGTCGTCCAGTTCGACGACGACGTCGATGTCGCCGGCGTCCAGCAGTGATTGGAGGCCGACGTTGCGCGCGCCCGGGCAGCCCGGGTTGTCGGTGAGGGGGAGTTTTTCGAGCCCGGGCCGGTCCACGTCGGTGAGCGGGCACGCGCTGCCGACCAGTACGACGCGCTGCGCGGGCAGGTCCTGGCGGTCCACCGAGTCCAGCAGGGCGGTGAGTTCGCGTGGGCGGTTGCCCATGGTGACGATCACGACGCCGATTCGTGGTGTGCTCATCTGCTGGACTCCGGTGCGGGACGGGCGGGTTCGGCCCCGATGGTAGCGGGAGGGGCCGGTCAGCCGTCGAACGTGCTTGTGGCGGTGAGCTGTTCGAGGAAGGTGCGCAGGTCGGGGGCGAGGGCGAGTTCGGTGCCGGCCTCGGCGTCGAGCCAGGTGACGGAGGGCTCGCGGTGCGGGCCGCGGGCGCGGTAGTCGAGGGCGATCCACCAGTGGCCGTCGCCGCAGAGCAGGACCACGGGCGAGGGCAGTTCCCACTCGCCGATCAGGTACGGGGTGTCGAGCAGGGAGAGGGCGTCCGGCCGGTGGCCGATGCCGAGCAGGTGGTCGAACGGGACGTGGTCGTCGCTCCAGGAGGTGGGGCGTCCGGTCGGGAAGGCGGCGTACTCGTCGGTGATCGCGCCGCCGTTGCGCCGGCGCAGCAGGGCGAGCAGCTCGGCGGGCAGGGTGACGCCGAGCAGGCGCTGCGCCTCGGCGACGGCGGCGTCGGTGAGTGGCGGCTGGGTGAAGGTGGGGGAGTCGTCCCAGAGGAGTTGCACAGGGGCAGGATCTCAGGCCGGGTAGGCGTGGGTCTGGGTGGCCTTGACGGCGGCCCAGACGCGGGTGCCGGGGGTGAGGTCGAGGTCGGCGGCGGCGGTGGGGGTGAGGTCGGCGGCGAGGGGGAGGGGGCCGGTGAGGTCGACGCGGAAGCGGTCGCCGTGCAGGTCGAGGCCGGCGACGGTGCAGGGGAAGAGGTTGCGGGCGCTGGTCTCGGGGCGGTGGCGGTGCAGGGTGACCGCGTCGGGCGGGAAGGCGACGAACGCGGGGCCGGCCAACTCCTCGTCGGTGGCGAGGACTTGGCCCTCGGGGAGGGTGACGTGGCGGCCGTTCGCGGTGCCCTGGTACAGGTTGAGGCCGACCAGGCGGGCGATGTAGTCGGTGCGCGGCCGGCGGGCGACCTCCGCGGGGCGGCCGGTCTGGACGACCTGGCCGGCCTCGATGACGACCAGGCGGTCGGCGAGCACCATCGCGTCCAGCGGGTCGTGCGTGACGAGGACCGCGACGGCCTCGAACTCGGCCAGGTGGCGGCGGAGTTCGGCGCGGACGTCGAGCCGGGTGCGGGCGTCGAGTGCGGCGAGTGGTTCGTCCAGCAGCAGCAGGCGGGGGCGGACGGCGAGGGCGCGGGCGAGGGCGACGCGCTGGGCCTGGCCGCCGGAGAGTTTCGCGGGGCGGCGTCCGGCGTGCTCGGCGACGCCCATCCGATCCAGCCAGGGCAGTGCCTCGGCGCGGGCGGCGGCGCGGCGAAGTCCCTTGCAGCGCAGGCCGAACGCGACGTTGTCGAGCGCGGACAGGTGCGGGAAGAGCAGGTAGTCCTGGAAGACCACGCCGATCGGGCGCTGCTCGGCGGGCCGGAACACGTCGTCGGCGGGGGAGTCCAACTGCTCGCCGTCGAGGGCGAGATGGCCGCCGGTGAGGGGGAGCAGCCCGGCGAGGGCGCACAGGGCGGTGGACTTGCCGGCGCCGTTCGGGCCGAGCAGGGCGACGACTTCTCCGGGTTGTGCGGAGAGCGCCACGTCGAGCGTGAACGGGCCGCGGTCGACGAGGAGTTGGGCGTCCAGAGCAGGGTTCACGGGGTGGACATCCAGCGGTCGCGCAGTCCGGCGAGGACGGCGATGGAGACGGTGAGCAGGATCAGGCTGAGCGCGATCGCCGCCTCGGGGTCGGACTCCATGGCGAGGTACACGGCCAGCGGCATGGTCTGGGTGCGGCCCGGGAAGTTGCCGGCGAAGGTGATGGTGGCGCCGAACTCGCCGAGCGCGCGGGCCCAGGCGAGCACCGCGCCGGCCCCGATGCCGGGGGCGACCAGCGGCAGGGTGACCCGGCGGAACGCGGTGAGCCGGGACGCCCCGAGGGTGGCGGCGGCCTCCTCGTAGCGCGGGTCGGCGGCGCGCAGTGCGCCCTCCACGCTGATCACCAGGAACGGCATGGCGACGAACGCCTCGGCGACCACCACGCCGGCGGTGGTGAACGGGAGGGTGATGCCGGTCGCCGAGTCCAGCCAGCGGCCGACGATGCCGTTGCGGCCGAGCACCAGCAGCAGCGCGACGCCGCCGACCACCGGCGGCAGCACCAGCGGCAGGGTGACCAGGGCGCGCAGCAGCCGGCGGCCGGGGAACTCGGTGCGGGCCAGCAGCCAGGCCAGCGGGACGCCGAGCAGCAGCGAGATGCCGGTGGCGGCGGTCGCGGAGATCAGCGACAGCCGCAGCGCCTGCCAGACCTCGGGGCCGGTGAGCAGCGCGGGCAGCGCGCTCCACGGGGCGCGGATCAGCAGGCCGAGCAGCGGCAGGACGAGGAAGGCGAGGCCGAGCAGCGCGGGAAGCAGCAGGGCGGCGGGGACCCGGGTGGTCCCCCGGGGCCGCCGCCGGCCCCGGGGGTGTGGTGCGGGAGTGGTTCGGGGGGTGCTCACGGGACCTGGAAGCCGGCCTCGGTCAGCACGTTGCGGGCGTCCATGGAGTTCAGGTAGCCGAGGAACGCCGCGGCGCCGTTGCTGTTGGGCGCCTTGCCGAGGGCGACGACCGGGTAGTCGTTGACGGCCTGCGCGGCCTCGGGGAACTCCACGCCGTCGATCTTCGCGGCGTCCGCCTTCACGTCCGTCCGGTACACCAGCGAGGCGTCCACCTCGCCGAGTTCGACCTTGGTGAGCGCGCCCTTGACGTCCTGCTCGTAGGTGGCGGGGGTGAGTTCGACGCCGGCGGCCTTCAGTGCGGTGACGGCGGCGGCGCCGCACGGCACCTCCTTGGCGCACAGTGCGGTCTTCGCGCCGCCGAGGTCCTTCAGGCCGGCGATGTGCTTGGGGTTGCCCTTGGCGACGGCGATCTCCAGCGTGTTGCGGACGAACACCCTCGGGTCCTCGCCGGTCAGCTTGGCGTCCGTCACGGTCTTCATGGTGGCGGGGCTGGCCGCGGCGAACACGTCCACGGGTGCGCCGGAGACGATGCTCTGGGCGAGGGCGGAGGAGCCGCCGAAGTTGAAGGTCACCTTGGTGCCCGGGTAGGCGGCCTCGAAGCGCTTGCCGAGCTCGGTGAAGGACTCCTTGAGCGAGGCCGCCGCGAACACCGTCACCGTGCCGTCGACCTTGGGGGCGTTCTGCGTGCCGTTGTTCGACGTGGGGTTGGCGGTGCACGCGCTCAGCGCAGCCGCGAGGGCGAGCACGGCGGTGGCGGCGAGGAGGCTTCTGGCGCTGCGCATGGATGGTTCCCCTGGTCGTGGTGGGCGGTCGCGGCGATTTGTCGGGGGCCGATCAGCTGATCATAGTGCCGCAACTGCTGGGCTCAAGGGGGAGACCCCCTCGCACCAGCGACCTTAAGCCGAACTTAAGGGCTGCATGTGCCATACCTCAAGCACCAGATCAGGCCAATGATCGTTCCTCTCGCCATGCCCCGCCCCCCGGGAGATACTGACGCAGTGTCAGCGAACCCCTACCGTCCGGGGCTCGCCCGCCGACGGAGGGGGAACTCCATGACCGCGACCACCCGCGTGCCCGGCCCGGCCGGACTGCCGCTGATCGGCTCGCTGCTCGACCTCAAGCGCGACCCGCTCGCCACCTACGTCGCCGCCCACCGCGACCACGGCGACGTGCTGCGCATCCAGGCCGGCCCGCCCGGACTGCGCGCCGAGATCTACCTGGTCTGCTCGCCCGAGGGCGCCCAGCAGGTGCTGGCCACCGAATCGTCCAACTTCCGCAAGGACAACGTCTTCTACGGCGAGATCCGGGCCAGCTTCGGCAACGGCCTGCTCACCGCGCAGGACGAGGACTACCTGCGCCAGCGCCGCCTCGTTCAGCCGCTGTTCACCCGCCGCCGGGTCGACCAGTACGCGGACGCCATCGGCGTCGAGGCCGAATCGCTGGTGCAGCGCTGGGCCGACGCCCCCGACGGAACGGTGGACCTCGCCGAGGAGATGTCCCGGTTCGCGCTGCGCACCGTGGCCCGGATCCTGTTCGGCCAGGACGTCGAACAGGCCGTGGAGACCGTCCACCACGCCTTCCCGATCCTCGGCGCGTTCGTCCGCGACCGCGGCTTCGCTCCCGTCCGGTTGCCCCGCGAATGGCCACTGCCCGGGCACCGCAAGGCACTTGAGGCCGAACGCGCGCTGTACGCGGTGTGCGACGGGATCATCGCCCGGCGGGCCGCCGAGGGCGACGCCGAGGAACGGGACGGGGAGGACCTGCTCGGCCTGCTCGCCAAGGCCCGCGACGAGGACGGCAACCGGCTCGACGCCACCGAACTGCGCGAACAGGTGCTGATCTTCCTGCTGGCCGGCCACGAGACCACCGCCACCTCGCTGACCTTCGCCCTGCACCTGCTCGCCAAGCACCCCGAACAGCAGCGCCTGGCGTACCAGGAGGCCGCCGAGCTGCTCGCCGAAGGGCGCCGTCCCACCGCCGCCGACTACGCCCAACTCCCGTACCTGACACGGGTGCTGAAGGAGGCGATGCGGCTCTACCCGGCCGCGCCCTCGGTCGGCCGGCGGGCCGTCGAATCCACCGTGGTCGGCGGCGTCGAGATCCCGGCCGGCGCGGACGTGCTGATCGCTCCGTACGTGACGCACCGCCACCCCGAGCACTGGGACGACCCCGAGCGCTTCGACCCCGAGCGGTTCACGCCCGAGCGGGAGGCCGCCCGTCACCGCTACGCCTGGTTCCCGTTCGGCGGCGGCCCGCGCGCCTGCATCGGTCAGCACTTCTCGATGCTGGAGTCGGTGCTCGCGCTGGCCGTGCTGCTGCGGGAGTTCGAGATCACGGCCGTCGACACCGATGTCCCGCTCGGGCAGGGCATCACGCTGGAGGTGCGCGGTCCGGTCCGGGTGAAGCTGACGCCACGTCAGTAGCAAGTGTGCCGCCCGCTCCCCGACTTGACGGGGGGAGCGGGCGGATGGCTCAGGCAGTGTGGGTGAGCTTCACCAGGCAGAGGGTGACCGGGTTGGGGCTCTCCTTGCGGACGAGCATGTTGTCACTCTCGGGGAAGGCGTCGCAGGCGTCGTCGGCGGTCGAGGAGGAGCGGCCGACCACCTTGGAGTCCGCGTCCTTGGCGCCGCAGTCGACCACGACGATGAAGGTGCGGGTGGAGCCGCCGACCGTGCGCAGGCAGTCGCCGGCCTTGACGTTCGCCGGGTCGGCGACGGAGCTCGTGGCCGTGGGGGTCGGGTAGCTGCTGACGTGCACCCGGACCGGGGCGGGGCCGGTCGCCCCGTCGCGCCAGGAGTGGCCGCCGTTCCAGACGAGCGCGGCGATCAGCAGCACCGGCAGCAGCAGGCCGAGGACCTGCACCCGCTGCCACAGCGGACGGCCCACCGGCATCGGGGTGCCCGGCGCGCCCGGCAGCGGCGGGGGCAGCCGGCGGACCTTCGACCAGGCGCCGAGGTTGCTCAGCATGGTGATCGGGTTGATCAGCATCGAGCCGATGCCCCACCAGCCCTGCCACAGGCTGTTCGAGGTCATCCGACGCACCGACGCCAGTCCGCAGTCGCGGCAGAACGGGCCCCGCAGCTTGAGGAACCGCATGAGCACGATGAAGCCCTGGTGGCCGCGGACCGTGGCCTCCACGGCCGGGACCGAACCGCAGAAACGACAGAACGGTCCGTGGAACGGCGCCTGCGGGGCGGAAGCGGTCTCGGCCCCCGGAGCGGCGTACGTCGGAGCACCGAATGCGCCGGACGGCGGGGGCGGGACGGAATTGGACACGTAGATCCTCGAATTGATGTTCCAGCTGGGAAGTACGCGGAGAGTAGCGGGTCCGGCCGACAGTCCGCATCCCGGTTGAAGCCCGGCGCCCGGCGGAGCATGCGGGGGGCATAGGCCAAGGGCCCATTCGAGCACACCGAACCCACGCCGCGTGGTGCTTTTCAGATCTTCTGGTGACCATCTATCAACTCTGGGTAGCGTCCAGCGTCCCCGGATCAACAAGAGCCCTGGCACCCAGGAGCTTTGACTCAGAAGAGCGCGGGCGAGCGCCGCCGGGCACTCGCGGGAGGCAACCCATGGGATCGATGGACCACTTCAGTGTCGGCTGGCTCACCCCAGTCCTCTCCTACGCGATGGCCTGCGTCGGCGCGGCCCTCGGCCTGCGCTGCACCCTGCGCGCGCTGTCCGCCACCGGCGCCTCCCGCCGCAACTGGCTGCTCACCGCCGCCGCCGCGATCGGCTCCGGCATCTGGACCATGCACTTCGTCGCCATGTTCGGCTTCGCCGTGGACGGCACCGAACTGCGCTACGACGTACCGCTGACGGTGCTCAGCCTGCTGGTCGCGATAGCCGTGGTCGGCCTCGGCGTGTTCGTCGTCGGCCACGGCCGGCACCGCGGCCGCAGCCTGCTGCTCGGCGGACTCACCACCGGACTCGGCGTCGCCGCCATGCACTACCTCGGCATGGCCGCCGTCCGCATCCACGGCGAACTGCAGTACCGGTTCGGCACCGTGGCGCTCTCCGTGCTGATCGCCGTCGGTGCCGCCACCGCCGCGCTCTGGGCCGCCGTCACCATCCGCAACGTGTACGCCGCCGCGGCCGCCTCGCTGGTCATGGGCATCGCCGTCAGCTGCATGCACTACACCGGCATGGCCGCCGTGCACGTCCACATGGAACCCGCCCGCACCGGCCTCGGCGGCGCCACCGCCATGCAGTTCATCTTCCCGCTGGCCGTCGGACTCGGCTCGTTCCTGTTCCTCACCGCCGCGTTCGTCGCGCTCTCCCCGACCGCGCAGGAACGTGCCGCCTACCGCGAGGCCGGCCAACTCGCCGTCGAGGAACTCGCCGTCGACGAACTCGGCCGCGCCGCCTGACCGGTCGTCATCCGCCCTGTCGCCATCTCAACGCTCGCCCGGCCCGATGCGCCGAACCCCCCGAAAGGCCGTCCCCGCCCATGCGCCCACCCCGAGGCACCTCCCGCAGCGGACCACCCGCCCCCAGCGCTACCCGCGGACCCGCCCGCAACCGGCCCGGCGCCCCCCGGCGCGGCGCCCACGCCGGACCGCCCGCCGACGAAACCCCGCTGCCCGCAGCCCCGTTGGCCCGCCCCGGCCTGCGCCCGCGCACCGTCCGGGCCCGGATCGTCGCCGTCCTGATGCTCCCCGTGGTCGCGCTGATGGCGCTGTGGTCGTTCGCCACCGTCAGCACCGCCGGCGACGTCTGGGAACTGCTGCGGATCAAGAACGTCGAAACCACCCTGCGCACCCCCCTCGACCGCACCGTCACCGCCCTGCAGGCCGAACGCGCCGCCGCCGGCCAACTCCTCGCCACCAACGGCCCCGACGCCGCCCGCGACAGCGAACTGCGCGCCGCCGCCCAGAACACCGACAACGCCGCCGCCCCGCTCACCCTCGCCCCCGGCTACAACCGCGCCGACGCCGAAGGACTCGGCAACGAGACCGCCGGCCGCCTCGACGCCCTGGCCCGCGCCGTCGCCGCCCTCCCCGCGCTGCGCCGCCAGATCTCCGGCCACGGTGTCCGCTGGGACGACGCGTACAACGCCTACACCGCGGCCGTCGACAACGCCCTCGCGGTGGCCGGCTCGCTCACCGCCCTGCAGGACCACCGGGTCGCCGCCGACGCCCGCGCACTGCTCGAATTCGCCCGCTCCCGCGAACAACTCGCCCGCGAGGACGCCCTGTTGCGCGCCGCCGCCCGGGCCGGCCGGCTCGACGACACCCAGTACCGCACCGTCCAACAGGCCGCCTACGCCCGCGCCCAGTTCGAACAGGCCGCCGCACCCGACCTGCGCCCCGCCGACCGCGCCGCGCTGGCCACCGTCACCAACGGCCCCGACTACCAGGAACTGCGCCGCTACGAGGAAGCCGTCACCGCCGCCGGCGACCCGCACGCCGCGCTCGCCGCCGTCCCCGCCGACCGCTGGGCCACCGTCGCCGCCACCACCGCCCACGACCTCGCCGCCGTCGAACAGCAGGCCGGCGAGACCGCCGCCGAACGCTCCGACCCCTACGCCCTCGGCCTGTTCACCACCTCCGGCGCCACCGTGCTGCTCGGCCTGCTCGCCGTCCTCGCCTCCCTGCTGGTCTCCGTCCAGATCGGCCGCGGCCTGGTCGCCGAACTGCACGCCCTGCGGAACTCCGCACTCGAACTCGCCGGACGCAAACTCCCCGCCACCATGCGGAGGCTGAGGTCCGGCGAGGAGGTCGACGTGGACACCGAGGCGCCGCTGCGGGAACACGGCGGCGACGAGATCGGCCAGGTCCACCAGGCCCTCGACACCGTCCAGCGGGCCGCCGTCACCGCCGCTGTCGAACGCGCCGAAGTGCTGTCCGGCGTCTCCGGCGTCTTCGTCAACCTCGCCCGCCGCAGCCAGGTCCTGGTGCACCGCCAACTCACCCTGCTGGACGCCATGGAGCGCCGCACCGAGGACCCCGCCGAACTCGACGACCTGTTCCGGCTCGACCACCTCACCACCCGGATGCGCCGCCACGCCGAAGGCCTGATCATCCTCTCCGGCGCCGCCCCCGGCCGCGCCTGGCGCAAGCCCGTCCCGCTCACCGACGTGGTCCGCGCCGCCGTCGCCGAGGTCGAGGAGTACGCCCGGGTCGACGTCCAGCGCCTCCCGCACGCCGCCGTCACCGGTCCCGCCGTCGCCGACCTCACCCACCTGCTCGCCGAACTCGTCGAGAACGCCACCGGATTCTCGCCCCCGCACACCAAAATCCACATCCGCGGCGAACAGGTCGGCACCGGCTACGTGGTGGAGATCGAGGACCGCGGCCTCGGCATGGGCCCCGAAGCCCTCGCCGACGCCAACCGGCGGATCGCCGCCAGCGACCAGGTCGACCTCTTCGACAGCGACCGGCTCGGCCTGTTCGTGGTCAGCCGGCTCGCCAAGCGGCACGGCGTCAAGGTCGCGCTCCGGCCGTCGGCGTACGGCGGCACCACGGCCGTCGTGCTGCTGCCGACCGAGCTGCTCGACCTGCGCGGCGTCGAGGCGGACGGACTCTCGCCCGACGGATTCGTCGAAGCCGCCTACCCCGCACGGCCGTTGATCCCGCCATCGGTACCCGGACGGGCCGCGGCCACCGCGCTGGCGGAGCCGCCTCCCGCGCCTGCGTCGTTGCTCCCGTCCGCGCCGCCGACGCCGTTGCTCCCGTCCGCGCCGCCCTCGCCCGCGCTGCCCGCCGACGGGGACGACCAACTGCCGCGCCGGGTACGGCAGGCCAGCCTCGCGCCGCAACTGCGCGACGCCCCCGAACCCGCCCGGCCCGGGCTGCGCCCCGGCTCGCCCGCCGCGCCCGCCTCGTTCGCCGACCGCGACCCCGAGCAGGCCCGCGCCGCGATGGCCGCGTTCCAGCACGGCTGGGCCCGGGGCAGCGCCCCCGACACCCGTCCTTTCGAGCGAGGAGACCGCCCCCGATGATCGGCACCGCCCACCACACCGGCGAACTGAACTGGCTGCTCGACGAGTTGGTCACCCGCACCGCCCAGGTCAAGTTCGCCGTGATGCTCTCCGCCGACGGCCTGTCGATGGGCAACTCCACCGGCCTGGCCCGCGAGGACACCGAGCACCTGGCCGCCGTCGCCTCCGGCTTCCACAGCCTCGCCAAGGGCGCCGGCCGGCACTTCGACGCCGGCCAAGTTCGCCAGACCATGGTCGAGTTGGAGCGCGGCTACCTACTGGTCGCCGCCGCCGGCCAGGCCTCCTGCCTGGCCGTCTTCGCCGGCCCCGACGCCGATCTCGGCCTGGTCGCCTACGAGATGGCCCGCCTGGTGCGCCGGGTCGGCGAACACCTGGCCGCCGCCCCCCGCGGCCCCCAGGAGGGGTGACCCCCGTTGGCCTACCCCCCGCGCCACTACCTGCCCGGCTCCCCGTTCGGCTACCCGCCGCCGCCCGACCGCCCCGTCCAGTGGTACGACGAGGCCGCCGGCCCGATGGTCCGCCCCTACGCGCTCACCAAAGGCCGCACCCGCCCCGGCCAGCCCTTCGACCTGATCGCGCTGGTCGTCACCGATGTCTTCGATCCGGCGGCTCTGCCGGTCGGCCCCGAACAGGCCGCCATCCTCCACCTGTGCCAGGGCAACGCACTGTCCGTCGCCGAGATCGCAGCCGACCTCGACCTGCCGCTCGGCGTCGTCCGGGTCCTGCTCGGCGACCTCCTCGACGCCGAACACATCCGGGTCAGCCGTCCCGTCCCCCCGGCCCTGCTCCCGCACGAGCACATCCTCCAGGAGGTCATCCATGGACTTCGCGCGCTCTGACGACCTGGCCCTGAAGATCCTGGTCGCGGGCGGCTTCGGCGTCGGCAAGACCACCCTGGTCGGCGCCGTCAGCGAGATCAAACCGCTGCGCACCGAGGAACAACTGACCGCCGCCGGCACCCACATCGACGACCTCGGCGGCGTCGAACGCAAGACCACCACCACCGTCGCCATGGACTTCGGCCGGATCACCATCCGCGAAGGCCTGTCCGTCTACCTCTTCGGCACCCCGGGCCAGGACCGCTTCTGGTTCCTCTGGGACGAACTCGCCCAGGGCGCCCTCGGCGCCGTCGTCCTCGCCGACACCCGCCGCCTCACCGACTGCTTCCCCGCCGTCGACTTCTTCGAGCACCGCGGCATCCCGTTCGTGGTCGCCGTCAACCACTTCGACGGCACCCGCGCCTTTCACCCCGAGGAGGTTTCGCGGGCCCTCGACCTCGACTGCGGCACCCCCGTGATGCTGTGTGACGCGCGGGAGCGGGGATCGGGAAAGACCGTGCTGATCAACCTCGTTGAGCACGCCGGGAAGGTGCACGCGGCGAGAGTGCTGGCGGAGAGCGGAAGTTGACCTGTGGGTGTGCAGTCCCGGCCGGTTCGATTCGCGGCGGCCTCGCTGCGGGGCGACCCTGGACGAGGGGCGCAACGCCGCAGGGGCGGGCCGCGACCGCGCGGGCGGCGGCAGATACCCGCAGTAACCAGGAGGACGGCATGACCACGGCCAAGGACATCATGCACCCGGGTGCCCACTGGATCACCAAGAGCGACAATCTCCTGCACGCCGCCCAGCTGATGCGCCAGTTGAACGTGGGCGCGCTGCCCGTCGGCGACGAGACCAACAGCGAACGGCTGTGCGGAATCATCACCGACCGCGACATCGTGCTGAAGTGCGTCTCGCAGGGCCTCAGCCCGGCCGACTGCAAGGCGTCCGACATCATCGAGGGCACCCCGCGCTGGATCGACGCGGACGCCGGCATCGACGAAGTCCTGCGCGAGATGGAGAGCCACCGCATCCGCCGGCTCCCCGTGATCGACAACAAGCGGATGGTCGGCATGATCAGCGAGGCGGACCTGGCCAGGCACCTGCCGGAGAACCAGCTCGCCGAGTTCGCCGAGCGCATCTACGCGGCGAGTCCGATGTAGCGAGCGCAGCCTCAGTTGATGCCTTCGACCTGAGGAGGCGGCAGTTCGCCCGCGCAGGCGGCGGCCGAGGCGGTCAGCCAGGTCAGCAGTTGGGAGGCGAGCGGCCAGGACGTCAGTGACCGGGCGTCCACGGCCGCGGCGAGCGGTGCCAGCAGGTCGCCGGTGAGCAGCGGCGGTGGAAGCGTCGGCAGGAGGTGAAGTTCGGTTCCGTCCGTGCCGACCTGGACGACCGTCCGCACGAAGGCCTGGAACTCCTTCAGGTCCGGTCGGCCGTGTTCCGTGAAGAGACGAGTGAGCGGCTGGGTCGCGGCCACGGGGTAGTACTGGTGGAGAAACCGCTGGAACTCGATGCTGCCGAGGGGCGGAAGGCCGGGCAGGTCGGAGGCGAGGACGGCCGCGCGTGAGGAGCTGTCCAGCGCCTCCAGGGCCCGATCGAGCCGTTCGGCCGCCGCTGTCCGGGAGCCGCAGTTCGTTGTGGCCCAGTGCTGGAGCAGCGCCAGCCCCGTGACCAGCCCCACGTCGCGGGAGCGGACCGCGTTGGTGACGGCCAGCAGCACGACTTCCGACGCCCCGTCGTTCTGGTCGGCCACCTTCACCAGAGCGTCCGCGGCGGCGGGGAAAGTCGGTCCGATCGGCCCCTTCAGCACTTCGCAGGCGTGGGCGACCAGCAGCCGGTGGTGCCGGGGGTGCGCCCGGGCGAGGTCGTCCTCCACGAGGGACGCGGCCAGCGCCAGGCCGGGGCGGACGGTCATCGTCACCCGGTCCTCGGTGTCGGCGGCGCGCAGCACGGTGATCAGGCCGTCGCGCAGGTGCGGGCGCTGGGTGAAGATGCCGGCGGCGGCGAGCAGCCACGTGTGGTGCCAGGCCGGCTGTCCCGCGAGCCGCTGGAGCCGGGGCAGGATGTCCGCTTCCGGGCCGGAGATCAGCGCCTTGGCGGCCATGAACTCCTGGAGGCTGCGCACCTCGAAGCCGACCATCTCCGCCTCGGGGGCGACCAGCAGGACCAGGCGTTCGGTGGCGGCGTTGAACAGCTTCGGGGCCAGTTCGGCGGACAGCCCCGGATCCTCGGTCTCGTCGGCGATCCGGGCCCGGGACCGTTCGCGCAGTTCCCGTTCGGGCATGACGGAGTCGAGCGCGTCGGCGAGCCCGGCCCTGGACTGCAGGGTCAGGCCGACGCACTGGTGCATCCAGTCGATGTGGCCCTTGTGCTCGGCCAGCAGCCGCCCGTTCTCGCCGGGCTTGTCCACCTCGCGCGCGTAAATGGTCGAGTAGTACGCCTCGAAGAGCTCGAACCGGTTCTGCGGCATCCTGGTCCGGCGCTCCACCAGCAGCGACATGATGGTCACCTGGAGCGGACTGCTCATCAGGCGCGCCGTGTTGGGCTGCCGCGCCGCCTCGCCGAACCTGGTCACGACCGCCTCGCGCATCTCCGGGTCGTCGGCGTGCCGGGCGTCGGCGAGCCGCTGGGCGTAGTGCATGGCGGCGTCGGGCGACAGCGGGGAGAGCCTCAGCTGCTCGAAGTCGCCGACGTGGAACTCGCCCCGGTAGCCCTGTGGCCGGGTGGTCGCCAGGATCAGGTGATCGGCGTCCAACTGGCGCACGTGGACCAGGAATTCCTCGATCGCGGTCATCACCTCCTCGCGGACCTCGGGCGAGGCCACCTCGTCCAGCCCGTCCAGGACCAGGAACCACGGCCATTCGGCCAGCCACCGGCCCAGGCGCTCCGGGCTGAGCGAGCCGGTGAGTTGACGGCCCATCCGGGACGTCAGAAAGCGCAGGATGCTGCGGTCGCCGCCGGTGGCCAGGTGGTTGGCGAAGTCGTGCAGCGCGATCCGGATCGGCCAGCGCCGCACGCGCGGGCGCGGGATCCCGGCCGCCCGCAGGTCGTTGTGCAGGGTGCGGAGCAGGTCTCTGGCGGTGAACGACAGCAGTACCGCGCCGTCCTCGCCGAGCAGGGCCGCACGGTAGGCCTGGCAGACGAGTTGACCGAGGGTGCTCTTGCCCTGGCCCGGCCCGCCGATCAGTGCCACGTTGAGCAGCCCGGCCTCCGCCGGCCTGCTGGACGGGCGCAGGACGTGGTCGCCGCGCTCGATGATGCGGCGCGCGCTCTGTACGGCGGTCTCCGTCCCGCCGGACGAGATCGTGGCATCGAGGTCGATGGCGACCGTGCCCAGGCTCAGCCGCTGCCGGTCGCCCTCCGCACCGGCCTGGCCCAGTCGGACCCACTGGTCGCTGAGCAACTCGGCGGCGGTGTGCGCGTGGACGAGCTGGGCGGTCTCCCGGACGGCGTCGGCGTCGATGAACTCCCCGATCCGGGCCAGCGGGTCGACCGGTGCGACGAACCCGGCGAACAGGCGGCGCAGGTCGGCGCGCGCGTGGAGACGTACCCGAATGTCCTCCTGGTAAAGGACCCGAAGGCCCTGGAGCCCGTAGGCCGTCAGCTGATGCTTCACCGGTGCCACCGTCGAGCGGCTCCGGAACCTGCTTGTGTGGTTCGTGGCCGAGGGCAGGTTGGTGCACACCAGCACTCGGCGGGCGGAGAGCCCGCGTTTGTCGAGCTCGATCGCGAGCTCCGGCAGCCACGCGCTGGGCGGCAGGTCGCCGCGCCGGGCCGACGGCGGAGCGAACCAGCAGATCACTTCGGTGCCGTCCGGGAGGTGGAGGTCCGCCGGGGCGGTGTGGTCGAGGCCGACGCGCCCGCCCGCCTCGGCGAGCAGGAGGAGACGCACCAGTTGTCCGAAGGCCTGCTCGCCGAGCCGGTCGAGGTCGTACTCCGGGACCCGGGCGGCTCCGACCATCCCGTTCGCCCCGAACGCGGGTGCTGAAGCCGCCGCCGGTGACGCGTCCCGGGCCGCCTCGGCGAGGCCGGCCCAGTACTGCTGAGTCCGTGGCGGCCGACCGGCCGTCTCGGACCAGAGCCGGACCAGCGCCCACAGTGCGTCCGCGCTGTCCGCGGACGGCGCCTGCGCCTGCCGGACGTCCTTGGGGACCCAGTCGCTGACCCGCTGCCCGCGGAAGTCGGCGATGCGGTACGGCGCCTGGCGCAGCGTCCGCTCGATCTCGGCTTGGGACAGCGGGCGCAGATCCTGCTTGCGCCGTGCCGCGTCGGCCTCGGCCTTCAGGGCCCAGAGTTCGCTGTGCAGACGTCGGCGAGGGTCTGGCGTGGCGATCGGTCTGCCCCCTGTCTGAACGTGGCCGCCCGCCCGCCCGCTGCGCCCGCTGCGGGCGGGTGCGGGCAGGGCCGCTACCTGGAGCGTAGCGCCCAACTCGCCCGCACCGCCCGGGGATCGGGCCATCGGGCGGCCGCTCACCCGATGGTGGTGGCACCGCCCCGGCGCTGGGCCCGGGCGGAACGAGAGGCGGGGGTGTACCCGGGATGGCGAACAACGGGCGGCGGGCGACGACGGTGAAGCGGCTGGCGAAGGCGGCGCTGTTCAGCGCGGTGCGGGCGGCCGCGGGGGCCGGGGGGACGGCAGCGGTGGGGCTGGTGGTGTGGTGGGTGCGGCAGCGCTGACGTGAGGGGGCGAGGGCCCGGACGTAAATGGGTGGACGGCGTCCGGGCCGGGTGGGCTAGCATGCCGCCATGTTCCTCATCCGTGACTAGGACCCCGCGCGGCGACCGCCCACCACGACCGGTGGCGCGGTGCCTTCGGCGTCCCTGTTCACCGGCGTGCTGCTCGTTGCCGCGCGCCCGGCTTCTTCGAGGAACCTCACGATGTCTACGTCGTACTGGGCTGTTCTGCGCACCCCTGGCGCCGCCCGACTGTTCGGCGCCGCCATGATCGGCCGCCTCTCCTACGGCACCGTCTCGCTCTCCCTGCTGCTCGCCGTCGCCGCCACCACCGGCTCGTACGCGCGGGCCGGCTGGGTGATGGCCGTGCTCTCCACCGTCAACGTCCTGCTGTTCCCGGCCCGGGCGGGAATGGTCGACCGCTACGGGCCGCGTCGCGTGCTGCCGCCGATGGCCGCCGGGTACGCGCTCACCCTGCTCGGACTGGCCGCCGCGACGTGGCGGTCCGGCACCCCGTACCCCGTCCTGCTGGTACTGGCCGCGGCGGCCGGCGTGTTCGCCCCGCCGCTCGGGCCCGTCACCCGCGCGCAGTGGAGCCGGCTGGTGACCGACCCCGAACTGCGGCGCCGGGCCTACAGCTTGGACACCGTCGCGGAGGAACTCCTGTACGTCACCGGCCCGTTGCTGGCCGGCGTCCTCGCAACGGTCGCGCGTCCGGCCGTCGGCGTGCTGCTCAGCGCTGCGCTGGTCCTCGGCGGGACGCTCGCGCTGGCGGTGTCCGTGCCGCGAGAGACGGCTACCGGTGGCGCCAACTCGTCTTCTGGAGGCGAGGTTTCGAGCACCCGTGGGCTGCTGTCCCGGGCCCGCCAGCCGCTGGCGGCCGCCGCCGGGGCCGGGGCGGGGCTCGGCGCGTTCGGCCTGCTGGCCGTGGTCTTCGCCGGTCGGCACGGGCGGGACGCGGACGTCGCCTGGGTGGAAGCCACCCTCGCCGCCGGCAGCGCGATCGGCGGCCTCGCCCTCGGCGCCGTCAACTGGCGTATGGCGGCCGGGAATCGGCTCACCATCCTGACCGCCGTCCTCGGCACCGCGCTCGCCCTCGCCGCGCTCGCCCCGTCCCTCCCTGTCCTGGCCGTCATCGCCGCCTTCGCCGGACTGGCCGTCGCCCCGACGCTCACCACCGCCTACCTGCTCACCGACGAAATCGCCGCGCCCGAACAGCGCACCCGGGCCGGCGCCTGGGTCAACACCGCCTTCAACGCGGGCGGTTCACTCTCCACCGCAACGGTCGGTCTGCTCACCGAGCGCCTCCCGCTCTCCGTCTGCCTGCTGCTCGCCGCCGTGCCCGTGCTGGCGGCGCTGGTCGCGGCGCCGTCCTGGCGGGTGTTCGGCAACGAGCGGGCGGTGGCGGCGGAGGGCTGAGCCTCCGGGAGTACCGGGGGTCAGGGGCGGCGTAGCCGCCTTACCTGGAGGAGAGGCGCCGGACGAGGGCGGGCCCACGACGGCCCTCGTCCGGCGGCTTTCGCTTCGACGTTCGCGGTCCTACCGTCAGGGCCGTGGCGGGACGTGCCGGCGCCGGCGGTGGGTCGTTCGGGCGAACCCGTCGAACATGGGTATGACGTCCCGGAGTTGATGAGGGGAGCGGGGCGTGGTGTGGCAGATCGGTGTGGTGTGTGCGGTGACCGGGCTGGTCGGTGCGGGGCTGTTGCGGTGGTTGCCCGTTCGGGGGCGGGTGGACGGCCTGACGGCGGTCGAGGTCGCGGGAGTGCGGGGCGGTTCGAAGGCCGCTCTGGGAGTGGCCGTCGTGGAACTGCACCTTGCCGGGGCGATCGACGCAGGCTCGCGTGGCCGGCTGCGGCGGGTGGTGCACACCGGGCCCGGGCGTGACGTGACTGTGTTGCACCGGGCCGTGTGGACGGCGTTCGGCAGGGACCTGTCGTTCGCCGATGCTGCCGCCGCCCCGGCCGTGCGGCGAGCACGGGATGAGCTGGGCGCCGAACTGGCCGGACGCGGCCTGCGGTGCGGCCGGGCCCGGTTGATGGTGGCCCGCCTGCTGGGCCTCGCGGCCGGCGGTGCGGCCGTGGGCCTCGCAACCGGCGGTGCGGCCGTGGGCATCGCGGCGCAGGGAGCCCGTTGGGCGGGGGTGATCTTGGCGGTGCTCGCGGTCGCTGTCCTGTGTGCCCCGGCGCGGACCCTGGCGGGGTGTCGGCTGTTGCGCGAGCTGCGCTGCCTGCATCCGCTTCCCGGTGGCGCCCCGGCCGGGACGGAGGAGGTCGGGCTTCTGGTCGCGCTTCACGGGCGCCGGGCTCTGCGTTCACTGGTGCCGACGTTCGCCGCCGGCGCCGGCCTGCTCGGTGGCGGTGCTGCCCGGGAAACCGTTGCCCGGTCGGAGGGTGGCCCGTACGAGGGGTGGGGCGTCGATGCCGGTGACAGTGGGGGTAGTTGAGAGGTCTCCGCTGCGGTGCTTCTGCTCCTCGCGCGACTGCGTGCCGAGCCGCCGGGCGGAGCCGTTGGGCCGAGCAGCCGTGCCGAGCCGCCGGGCGGAGCCACCGGGCGGAGTCGCCTCGGCGCTCGATTCGTGTGTCCGGGCGCTCGATTCGATTGCGCTGACCATTGATTCGAGCGTCCGGATCCGGCATGGTGTCCTTCACGGCGCTCCGAGCTGCTGTTTCCCCAGGTTTCCGCAGTGAAGGGTCCTTGCTTCGTGGACGAGATCGACCGGGCCATCCTGCGGGAGCTCCAGGTGGACGGGCGGATCCCGTACGCCGAGTTGGGGCCGAAGGTCGGGCTGTCGCCGTCTGCTGCGCGGCAGCGGGTGCAGCGGCTGGTCGAGGCCAAGGCGGTGCAGGTGGTGGGGGTGACCGACCCGATGACCATGGGGCGGCAGACCATGGCGCTGCTGGGTCTGCATGTGGACGGCGACCCCCGGGCGGTGGCCGATGAGTTGTCGCGGCACGACGAGGTCGTGTACGCGGTACTGACCGCCGGGACGTTCGATCTGTTCGTCGAGGTGGTGTGCGACCGTCCGAGCGACCTGCTGGATTTCGTCAACGACGTGGTTCGCGCCGTCGAGGGCGTCGTGTCGGTGGAGAACTTCCCCTACTTCGCGATCCACACCCACCGCTTCCTTTGGCACGTCGACTAGGGACTGCCCGGCCGATCCTGCCGGGCGCGATCGACCGGACAGGCCCTGACCCGGTCGCCGACGCGCCGTTATATCCGCACCACGCCGAGGACCCCGTCATGTCGCACCCCGAGCACCGCACCGTCGACTTCTTCGCCGAGGACGCACTCCCCGTCCCGCGCATCACCCCGGCCGAGGCCGAGCTCCTCGCCGCCCGGGAGCTCGGGATCGCCGGGCGTGCCGAGTCGCTGGGCAGCCAGCAGGACGCCAACTTCCTGCTCCGCGACGCGGACGGGGGCATATCCGCGGTCCTGAAGATCGCCAACCCGGCGTTCGGCGCCGTCGAGGTCGAGGCCCAGGACGCCGCCGCCGACCTGGTCGCGGCCGCGCACCCGGAGTTGCGGGTGGCCACCGTGCTGCGCGACCACGACGGTGCCCCGCGCCGGGCCGTGGTGGAGGTCGAGGGCGGGCCGGTCACGGCGCGGGTGTTGCGGCACCTGGACGGGGGTGCGCTGTCGGGGCCGCGGCATCTGTCCGCGAGGACCGTCGCGGCGATGGGGACGATCGCCGGGAAGGTCAGCACCACGCTGCGGTACTTCCGGCACCCCGGGCTCGACCGCGTCCTGCAGTGGGACCTGCGGCACGCCGACCGGGTAGTGGCCCGGCTCGCCGGGCACGTCGGCGAGCCCGAGCGGCGGGCCGCCGTGCTGGCGGCGACGGACGAGGCCTGGGCGCGGGTCGAGTCGGACGCTGCCGAACTGCCCTTGCAGGCCGTGCACTTGGACCTCACCGACGACAACCTGATCCGCCGTCCGGGCAGTTGCCCGCCGATGCCCGACGGGATCATCGACTTCGGTGACCTGACCACGAGTTGGGCGGTCGGCGAACTCGCCGTCCAGCTCTCCTCGATGCTCCACCACGACGGCATCGAACCCCACCAGGTGCTGCCCGCAGTCCGGGCCTTCCATGCCGTCCGGCCGCTGTCCGCCGCCGAGGCGGGGGCACTCTGGCCGCTGGTCGTGCTGCGTGCCGCCGTGCTGGTGGTCAGTGGGCGGCAGCAGGCGGCCGTCGACGCGGACAACGCCTACGCCACGGCCGCGCTCGACCGGGAGTGGCGGATCTTCGAGCAGGCCACCCGCCTGCCGCTGGCGGTGATGACCAACTTGGTGCAGGAGGCGACGGGCCACCTCCGCGGACCGGTCGCGGCCGCCCCGCCTACGCACCAACTGCTGCATGGATTCGGCGAGTTCACCGTCCTCGACCTGTCCACCGACGCCGACACGATGGACGGCGGCAACTGGCTCGAAGCCGGCGCCGAGGACCGGGCGGCGGCCGCCGCGCTGGCCGGCGGCGCGGCGGCGGTCCGCACCCCGTACGGCGGCGTCAGGCTCTCCCGGACGCCCGCGCTGTCCGCCGTCTCCCCGGAAACCGTCTCCACCGGCGTGGACCTGTGGCTCGGCCGGACCGCCGCGGCGCACGCGCCCGACGCCGGACGGGTGCTTGCCGTCGGGCCGGGGAAGATCGAACTCACCTATGGGCAGTGGGTGTTGGAGCTGGCCTTCGCGGCAACGGTTCACCCGCTGGTGGCCGAAGGTGCGGAGGTCGGCGCGGGCGAGGAACTCGTCCACCTCCCGGCCTGCACCGCCGTCCGCCTCGCCCTGCGCGACGCCGACGGTCCGGCCGTCCCGCCGCTGGTGCGCCCCGAGTACGCCGCGGGCTGGCTGCCGCTCACCGCCGACCCCGCTCCGCTGCTGGGCCTGGCCCGCATCGAGCCGGTGGAAGAGCGGAGCGACCTGCTGGAGCGGCGCGGTGAGGTGTTCGCGACGGTGCAGGGGCACTACTACGACGCCCCGCCCCGGATCGAACGGGGTTGGCGCCACCACCTGTTGTCCACCGACGGCCGCTCGTACCTCGACATCGTCAACAACGTCACCCCGCTGGGCCACGCCCATCCCCGGGTCGAGCAGGCGGTGGCCCGGCAGTTGCGGCGGCTGAACACCAACTCGCGGTTCCACTACGCCTCGGTGGTGGAGTTCACCGAGCGCCTCGCGGCGCTCCTGCCCGCGCCGCTGGACACCGTGTTCCTGGTCAACTCCGGTTCCGAGGCAGTCGACTTGGGGCTGCGGCTGGCCATCGGCGCCACCGGGCAACCCGACGTGGTCGCGCTTCGAGAGGCGTACCACGGCTGGACGTACGCCTCCGACGCCGTCTCCACCTCGCTCCAGGACAACCCCAACGCGCTTGCTACCCGGCCGAGTTGGGTCCACACCGTGGACTCGCCCAACCCCTACCGGGGCCGCCACCGCGGCGCCGACGCGGCCCGCTACGCCCCCGAGGCCGTGGCGGAGATCGACGGCCTTGCGGCAGCCGGGCGTCCGGCCGGCGCGTTTGTCAGTGAGACATTCTACGGCAACGCCGGGGGAGTGGCGCTGCCGGACGGCTACCTCGCCGAGGTGTACGCGGCGGTGCGGAGGCACGGCGGGCTGGCCGTGGCCGACGAGGTCCAGGCGGGCTACGGCCGGCTCGGGCACTGGTTCTGGGGCTTCGAGCAGCAGCAGGTCGTCCCCGACATCGTCTGCGTCGCCAAGGCGATGGGCAACGGGCACCCGCTCGGCGCGGTCGTCACCACCCGCGCGATCGCCGAACGGTACCGCGAGCAGGGCTACTTCTTCTCCTCCACCGGTGGCAGCCCGGTGTCCAGCGTCGTCGGACTGACCGTGCTGGACGCCCTGCGCGACGAGGACCTCCAGGGCAACGCCGTCCGGGTCGGCGGCCACCTGAAGCGCCGGCTCGAGGCGCTGGGCGACCGGCACGGGATCGTCGGCGCGGTGCACGGCTCGGGCCTCTACCTCGGTCTCGAACTGGTCCGCGACCGTGGCACGTTGGAGCCCGCCACCGAGGAGACCGCCGAACTCTGCGACCGCATGCTCGACCTCGGCGTCGTGGTCCAGCCCACCGGCGACCACCTCAACATCCTGAAGATCAAGCCCCCGCTGTGCCTCGACATCGCAGCCGCGGACTTCTTCGCCGAGACTCTGGACCTGGCCCTCACCCAGCTCGGCCACGCCGGCTGAACCAGCCCCCCAGGCCCCCCGCGCCGGGCGCTTCTACCCTCACACCTTCGAACTCCCTGGAACGGTAAAGATGTTGGACGCGATCGTCGTTGGCGCGGGAATCGCCGGCCTCACCGCCGCTCGGCTGCTGCACGCCGCAGGACAGCGCGTGGTCGTGCTCGAGGCCCGGGACCGGGTCGGCGGCCGGATGTGGACGGACCGCACGGCCGGGTTCTCCGTCGACCGCGGCGCCTCCTGGATCCACGGCCTCACCAACAACCCGCTCACCGACATCGTCGCCGAACTCGGCCTGGAGACCGTTGAGTTCACGGTGGGAAGCTTCCAGGCGGGCGGGCGGCCGATCGCCGACCACGACGAATCGCGGCAGCTGTTCGACGAGGACGCGACCGAGCAGTGGCTGGCGGACGTGGAGACCGCGGACGCGCTGTTCCAGCAGGCCATCGCGGAATCCGGCGACGACGAGAGCTACCACGTTGCCACCGAGCGCACCCTCGCCGAGACCGGCTGGGACGCCGAACGAGCAGACCGGGTACGGGTGTTCTTCCGTCACCGCACCGAGGAGCAGTGCGGCGCGGACATCGAGCAGGTCGCCGCCCACGCCCTCGACGAGGACGCCATCGACGGCGAGGAAGTGATCTTCCCCGGCGGCTACGACGCCATTCCCCGCGCCTTCGCGGAAGGCCTCGACATCCGCCTCGGAACGACCGTCACCGCCGTCACCAGGTCGGCCACCGGAGTCCGCGTCGACACCGAGGACGGACCCTTCGAGGCCGCCCAGGTGATCGTCACAGTGCCGCTGGGCGTGCTGAAGGCCGGGACGATCGCGTTCGCGCCCGCCCTGCCCGACGCCGTCGCCGGGCCGATCGCCCGCCTCGGCATGGGCGCGTTCAACAAGGTCTTCCTCCGCTTCCCGGAGCGGTTCTGGCCGGACGGCGTCTACGCGATCCGGCAGCACGGCCGGCCCGGCGTCCCGTGGCACTCCTGGTACGACGTCTCCGCGGTGAGCGGAGAGCCGATGCTGCTGACCTTCGCCGGCGGCGACTTCGCCCGCGAGATCGAGGACATGACCGACGAGGAGATCGTCGCCTCCGTGGTCGGCGCCCTGCGCGGGATCCACGGCGACGCCGTCCCCGACCCCGTCGGACACTGGATCACCCGCTGGGCCTCCGACCCGCTCGCCCTCGGCTCGTACTCCTACGTCGCCGTCGGCTCCTCCCACGACGACCACGACGCGATGGCCGAACCCGTCGACGGCGTCCTGCACTTCGCCGGAGAAGCCACCTACGGCCACGAACCGGCCACCGTCCACGGCGCCCTGCTCTCGGGCCACCGCGCCGCCGAACGCGCCCTCGGCGCCGAGCTCCCGCTGACCGGGCTCACCCGCGCCCTGGATCCCTCGAACTGACGACCCGGTGCGCAGCCCTGGAAGCAATCAACCGGCTTCCGCGGCTGCGCACCTGTGGGAGGTCAGGGAGGTCAGAGCTGGAGCAGGTTCCAGCTCTGGTTCGCCATGTTCCACACGTCGTCGGTGGCGATGCAGTCCCACTGCTGCAGGACGGCCTTCTCGACGGGCGCGCCGTTCGCGTCCAGACACCTGCCGGTGGCCCGGTTCCGCAGGATCATGGTCGTGGGGAAGCACATGCAGGTGTGCCCCACCCAGCCGATGGTCCACTCGGCGGGCGCGTAGCCGGCGCCGCAGGCCGGGTACTGGATGACGGGGGTGCCGTTCGAGTAGGTGCCCGCGCGCCAGTCGAGCATCAGGCACTGGCCGGAGTGCCGGGCTTTGATCCGGAAGACCCCGTTTCCGCTGTCCAGTAGCTCGAACTCCTGGGAGAGGCTGGTGTTGTTCGGCCACAGGAAGACGCCGGTGTACGCGGCGGTCGACGCCCACATGACGTCGGCCCGCAGCCCCGTCCGGGCGTTCACGATCTCGTACCGGGCGGGGTCCGCCGCGTGAGCGGGCGCGGGGGCGAGCGCCCCGACGACGACGAACGCCACGGCCGCCGCCAGGGCCGCCGGAGCGAGTCGAGAACGCCTTGCCGGCCGTGGTGAGGCGCCTTTGCCGGGACGGTCGGACCGTCGGGGAAGCGGTATCCGCATGCTGTATCCCTCCGCGAGCACACGAGTGGTCACCGGTGGTCGGGCGCCACCGGTGATCGTCGCCGGGTGAGCCCCGGCCCGTCCCACCCTGCCTTCGCACCCTGTGCACCGACCTTGCGGCCACCTTGCGAGCCAGGCCAGCATGGGGAGTTGGGCATTCCGCGGGCGCTGCCGACCAGCTGGGGGGTACATGTGGACATCCGGCTGCTGGGCGAGATCGAGGTGCGGTCGGCGGGCCGGCCGCTCGACCTCGGAACGCCGCAGCAGCAGCTGGTCCTGGCCGCGCTGATCGTCGACGCCCGAAGGCCGGTCGCGATCGAGACACTCGTCGACCGGGTCTGGGGCCACGACCCGCCCGCCAACCCCCGGCCCGTCCTGTACGCGCACCTGAGCCGGATCCGCCGACTGCTGAGACCGTCGACCGCCCCCGACGGCGCCACGCCCGCACGGATCGAACGCCGACACGCCGGCTACGTCCTCGACCTCGACCCCGAGTTGGTGGACCTGCACCGCTTCCGCCGCCTGGTCGAGCCGCGCGACGACCGGCAGCGCGACGACCGGGCCCGGGCCGCGGCACTCGCCGAAGCGCTGCGCCTGTGGCGCGGGGAGCCCCTGGCCGGGCTCTCCGGCGGATGGGCGGCGCAGGTCCGGGCGAGCTGGCACCAGCGGCGGCTGGACGCGGCGGTGCGGTGGGCACAGGCGGAGCTCCGGTGCGGTCGTCCCGCCGCGGTCGTCTCCGCGGTGCCCGACCTCGCCGCCGAATATCCGCTGGCCGAGCCCCTGGAGCACGTACTGATCCAGGCCCTGCACGCGACCGGCCGGGGCGCGGAGGCCCTGCACCGCTACGGCCTCGTCCGGCGGCGCCTGGCCGAGGAACTGGGCGCCGACCCCGGCAAGGAACTCCGAACCCTCTACCGAACCGTCCTGATCGGAGACCCGACGCCCCTCCCACGGCGGACCGAAACCTCGCCTCGGGGCGACGCCGGCCTGGTCGCCACGGCCGAGGCGCCGACGCCGACGATCCCCCGACGCGCCCTGCTGGCCGTTCTTGCCGCGGCCACCGTTTCCGCGCTTGCCCTCCGGCGCACCGGCTGCGACCGGAACGCGATCGTCGCCCCGTCACCGTCATCGGTCGAACGCGCACGTCAACTCTTCGCCAGCGCCGAGGAGTTCGACCAGCAGGACCGGACACCGGACGCGCGGGCCACCGTCCTGGACGCTGCCCGGCTGTGGGGCGAACTCATCGCACTCGACCCGGACCGCAACGCGCCGCCGCTCGCCCCCGCCGCGCTGCAGGCCCTGACCAGGGCGGGCGTGGACTTCACCGTCCCCCGCCCCACTCTCCTCGACTGGCTCGCCGATCCGACCCGCACGCCCTACCCGGCGATCTCCCAGGTGATCCTGCTCCGCGGATGGCGGTTCGCCGCACCGGTCTCCCTCGACGCCGTCGTCCGCGCCTACGAGCACACCCCCGGGACCACCTCGCCCCGCGCCGTCACCGAGGTGCACACCGACACCCTGAAGGCGGCCGTCCTGGACCACGCCAGAACGCGCCACGGCACGCAGGTCACCGACTTCGGTCAACTCCTCAGGGCGTGAACGCTGTTAAGGCGCCATCAGGAGTGCCGCCGAGCGGGCGACGCGGCGGGCGGCCGGCGCGGGGGCCAGGGCGGCGGTGGCGGCGAACTGGGCGAGGACGGAACCGTGGGTGAGGGCGGTGGCGGTGGCGGCGTGCCAGAGCAGGGGGGCGGCCACGGCGACGGTGGTCAGGGCCGGGGCGCAGTACCAGAGCACGAAGGGAAGTGCCCCGTACCAGTCCGCGGACAGCGACATCAGGTCGTAGCGGAGCGGTCCGCGGTAGGCGCCCAGCAGCGCCGCGCCGACGGCGGTCGGGGCGCCCGCGGTGAAGAGCAGCAGGACGGCCGACAGGACGACGGGCGGGGCCTGGATCACGGCGGCGGTGACGGTTGCGGCGGCCGCGCCCAGTACGGCGAGCAGGACGGTCGGCACCACCAGGTGGGAGAGCGCGATCTGGGCGGGGGTGAACGGGAGCAGGCCGGTGCGGGCCGGCCGGTCGGTCTCCTCCCGGGCGGGCTCCACCAGCGTCGCGGCCGCCAGGTAGGGGCCGAGGCTGAGCAGGCAGCCCAGCCAGGCGGCGGTCACGGGGGAGGGGTGGGAGTGCGCGGCCCACAGCCGGGTCGCGTTCAGCAGGAGCACGGTGCCGGCGGCCCACGCGGCCGCGGCGGCCAGGCGCCAGGGGCGGCGCAGCAGGGCGGTGGCGTCCCGCCAGGGCAGGATCAGCAGCCGGGTCCGGGGCATCGGCAGCCGCAGGCGGCCCGGACCGGTCCGCCGGGCGCGGGCGGCGGCCTGGGCGACCAGCGCGATCTGGCGGAAGTCGAGCAGCAGCAGACCTGTGCGGGCCCGGCCGAGGGCGTGCGAGCGGAGCGCGAGGTCGGTGGTCGGCAGGGTGGCGAGGGAGCGGTCGGCGGCGGCCAGGGCGAGGGCGGTGGCCGCTGCCAGGGTGACGACCGCGAGCAGGTGCGTCGGTCGGAAGCCGCCGAGTGCCCAGCCCGCCCAGCCCCACGGGCCGGAGGCTGCCAGCAGGCCGGTGGTCAGCTGGTGGCGTCCGGCTGCGAGCGCGCCGAGCTGCGCCAGGCCGGCCAGGGCGAGGGTCACTGAGCCGGCCCGCACCGTCCGGGCCCACGCCGGTGAGCCCTCGGCCAGGACGCCGACGGCCGCGGCGCACCAGGCCAGCAGCAGGCCGACGCCCATGGCGAGGCCGATCCCGAGCGGGTTCGGCCGCCCGCCCGACGCGGCGACCGCGCCGCCCAGCGCACCCAGGACAGCGCCGGCCGCCCCGGCGGCGGCCAGTGCCGCCGACAGCTGCGGGCGCAGCAGCCAGCGGCGGTCCACCGGCAGGGGAAGCAGCCAGCCGAGTTCCGGGGCCGGCAGCACGATCGGGCCGAGCCACAGCGAGAGCCGCAGCAGCCCGGCCGTGCCGAGTGTGCTGAGGCCGACCAGCAGTGCCGGGAGCCGTTCGTCGCCGGGTGCGAGCAACGATCCGGCCAGGCCGGAGAGGGTGTTGACCGAGCCGGTCAGGACGGCGAGCAGCAGTAAGGCGGTGATCAGCGCGGTCCAGACCCGCTGGGTGCGGCCACCAAGGGCGCGACGCCGGGCCCGGGTGCGGCGCAGCTCCTCGACGGCGGCCCGGGCCGCGCTGCCGGAGGCCGGTGCCGGGTGCGGGGCCCGGCGGGTGGTCAGCGCCACGGGGTGGCTCCCCTCTGGAGGACTTCGGCGGTCGGGCCGTGGTCGACGACGCGTCCGCCGTCCAGCACCATCACCTGGTCGGCGACCCGGTCGAGCAGCTCCTGGTCGTGGACGGCCAGGACGATCGCCGTGCCGTCGGCCCGGCTCTGCCGCAGCGTGTCGGCCAGCCGGTCCCGGGCGCCGGTGTCCAGCCGCTGCTCCGGCTCGTCCAGCAGCAGCAGACGGGCCGGACGGACCAGGACGGCGGCCAGCAGCAGCAGTTGCCGCTGGCCGGCGGAGAGGGTGTCGGGGAAGGCGTCGGCCCGGTGGTGCAGGCCCAGGACGTCCAGTACCCGGGCGCAGCGGGCGGCGGTGTCGCCGACCTCGTGCGCGGCGGCGACCATCCGGAGGTGCTCGGCGACCGTGAGGTCGGGGAAGCAGGCGGCGTCGTCCAGGAAGACGCCGACCTGCTGCCGGAAGCCGCGTTCGTGCTCCCGCACCGGGCGGCCGCCCAGCAGGACGGAGCCGCGGTCGAGGCGGCACCGCCCGGCGAGCGCCTTGAGCAGGGTGGACTTCCCGGACCCGTTGACGCCGACCAGCCCGAGGCAGCCGCCCGGCGGCACGGCCAGCGACGCTACCGCGAGCAACTGGCGGCCGCCCGCGCTGACGTGGAGGTCCTCGGCGGTCAGGAGCGGAGGCGCCGCAGCGGTTCCTGGCTGGTCCGGCGGCCTTCGACGGCGGTCTCTCCCCATGCGTGTCCCCCCGGGCGCGGTCGGTGGTGGTCAGACCCGCTCAGCGTAGGCCGCGCGGTTTCGGCCTCAGCGGGAACCCCCTTGAGCGGGAGCGGGGTTCAGCGTCTCGAGGACCGAGGCGACCAGGGCCCGCAGGAAGTCCGGGTCGAACGGTCCGTAGGTGCGCAGGCCGTCGTCCGTGCGGGGCGACATCAGGTGGCCGAGGCGCGGGTGGATGCTCAGCCGCGAGCGCAGGCCGTGCCGGAGCGCCGCGCGGTGCAGCAGGTGAGCCTGCCGGGGCGGGGTGGTCCAGTCCTCGGCGCCGACGTGGACGGCGATCCGGCCGGTGAGCGCTGCCAGGCGCCGGTAAGGGGCGGGCTGGGCGAACCAGTCGCGCCAGAACGAGGCGGGCGCCGAGTCGTCGCCGCCCGTCAGCGCGGCGTCCTCCCAGGCGTCGTACTCCAACGCCAGCTCGGCGCGCAGCAGTTCGAGGTCGGCGTGCGGCCCGAAGCGGTCGACCAGGTCGAACGGTTCCCACCAGCCGCTGCGCCCGGCGGTGTCGGCGAGGGCGGCGGCGAGGTCGACGGTGCCGTCGGCGGTGAAGCCGCCGGCCAGCCACTCCAGCCGCCGGTCGAGGCCCATCCAGCGCTGGGACACCGGGCGGGCCTCGGCGATCGGCGCGACCAGCGCCAAGTAGCTGTCGCCGCCCAGGCGTTCGGCGGCGGCCAGCGCGACGTCGGTGCCCATGGAGACGCCCAGCAGCAGTACTCGCTCGCTGTCCACCGCGGGGTGGGCGCGCAGCTGCTCGACCGCCCGGACGGCGTCGTCGACCAGCCCGGTGAAGGTGAACCGGGCCGAGCCGGCGCCCCCGTTGCGGTCCTCCGTCAGGAACCGGGCGTCGTACGAGACGGCCCCGATCCCGGCCGCGACCAGCGCCGTCCCCAGGTCGGCGAACAGCCGGACCGGGCCGTTCCCGGAGGCCTCGGCGGGAAGGTACCCCTCCTGGTCCCAGGCCCCGAACGGGTGCAGCATCACCACTGCCGGCGCCGGCCGTTCGGCGGGCAGCCGAAGTATCGCGGTGCGGTCCTGGCCGAGCGGGATTCGATGGGTGGAAGTGTCGATCACGCCCGGCACTGTCCCAGACCGGCGCCGGGTCGCATAACCCCCGCACGGCACCTCACATCTCGGCGGGTCGTCCGGTCGTAGAGGAGGAAACCGCCGATACGTTCCGAGAAGAGGACGAGATGACCACCAGCAGCGAGGCCGAGATCAGGGCACTCCTGGAGCGCCGTCACACCGCTCACCAGGCGAAGGACCTCGACCTGCTGATGTCCTTCTACACGCCGGGCATCGTCTACTACGACGCCGTCGCCCCGCTGCGGTTCACCGGCACCGAGGAGGTGCGGCGCAACTTCGCGCGGTGGTTCGACGGGTACGAAGGTCCGATCAGCCTGCAGACGCACGATCTGATCGTCAGGGTGGACGGGGACCTCGCGTTCGCGTTCATGCTCCACCTCGACTCGGGGCAGCGGAAGGACACCGGCCTCCAGGCGGCGGTCTGGGTGCGGGAGACGGTCTGTCTGCTGCGGACGGAGGGCGGTTGGAAGATCATCCACGAGCACGTCTCCATCCCGTTCGACCTGACGACGTTCCGGCCGTGGCTGCCCGCCGAGAAGGACGACCGGCCGGTGTGACGCTCCGTTACCGCCGCGTCGGCGAGCCGGGCTCCGGGGGCGGTCGTACATTGAGCGGATGATCGTCGACAACGGGACGGGGCCGGCGCGGCCGGTGCGGTACGGGTGGGGGCCGTCCGGGCAGTGGCTGGCCGCGCGGGGGCGGTGGGAGGAGCTGCTGAAACGTTTCCGGCTGGCCAGGGCGCTCGGTGACGCGCTGGCGGGGCCGCTCGGGCACCTGGTGGCGTACGGGGCGCCCGCGGCTCTCGCGGCGCGGCTGTTCGCCCCCGACGGCGGGCCGGGTGCGGCGGCGACGGCCGGTGACCACGACGCCGGGCCGCTGTGGGAGGTGCTGGCGACCCGCCACCCCTGGCCGGTGCTGGCCGCGCTGCCGCTGCCGCCCGCGATCCGTCACCTGGCCGCGCACACCCGGGCCCTGCTCGGCGAGGAGACGGGGGCGACGTACCGGCTGCGCCCGTGGGAGGACTGCGGGTGGGAGCGCGACACCCGGGTCCGCGAGTACCTGCCCGGCGGTGGCGCGCGGCGCGCCCTGCACCTGGCGCCGCCCACCAGGGAAGGGCTCGGCGTCCTCGAACTCCCGTCCCCCGGCGCCCGGTTGACCGGACTCCCGGCGACCGTGCTGCTCGCCGGACTGTCCGGCTGGACCACCGCCGTGTGCGTGCGCGGCCGCGCCACCGACGCCGCCGCGCAGCTCGCCGCCGGGCCGGACGTCACCGGCGGCCAGCTGCCGTTCGCCGCGCTGTACCCGGCGCTGGTCCATCTCGCGTCCGCCCGCCCCGACCTCGGCGCGGCCCAAGGGCGGCTCGCCGTCCGGGAGCTGCTCACCGCCATGAGCGGCCCGGGCGCGGCCGGCGTCGACGCGCTGGTCGCCCGGCTGCACTGCCTGGCCTGGACCGAACCGGGCGACGACCTCCGGCACCTGCACCTCGCCCTGGAGGACCCCGCCACCGGCCTCGCCTGGGCCCTCTCCGGCACCACGCCCGACCCCGCCTGAGGACGCGGCATACGACAGACGCCCCCGCCGGCGTCCCGGGAAGACCCGGAACCCCGGCGGGGGCGACGTGCGATGCAGCAGGAACGTCAGGCGGCCGGCTCAGTCACCGGGGCCTGCGCCTGGGCGGGCAGGTCGGCGGTCTCGGGCGTGCCCGCGCTCTCGTCGTAGGGGAGCGCGCCGGTGAAGACGGCGTTCATCCGCTCGCGGTCGAGCTCGCCGGTCCAGTGTCCGATCAGGACGGTCGCGGCGGCGTTGCCCGCGAAGTTGGTGAGGGCGCGGGCCTCGGACATGAAGCGGTCGATGCCGACGATCAGGCCGACGCCGTCGACCAGCGCGGGCTTGTGCGACTGGAGACCGCCGGCCAGGGTGGCCAGGCCGGCGCCGGTGACGCCCGCCGCGCCCTTGGAGGCGATGATCATGAACAGCAGCAGGGAGAGCTGCTCGCCGATCGACATCGGCTTGTCCATCGCCTCGGAGATGAAGATCGAGGCCATGGTCAGGTAGATCGCGGTGCCGTCCAGGTTGAAGCTGTAGCCGGTCGGCACGGTGATGCCGACGACCGGGCGGCTCACGCCGAGGTGCTCCATCTTGGAGATCAGCCGGGGCAGCGCGCTCTCGGAGGACGAGGTGGACAGGATGAGCAGGAACTCCCGGCCCAGGTAGCGCAGCAGGCTGAAGATGTTCACGCCGGCGGCCAGCCGGAGCAGCAGGCCGAGGACCACGACCACGAACAGCACGCAGGTCACGTAGAAGCCGATCATGATCACGGCGAGGCTCTTCAGTGCGGCCGTGCCGGTCGCGCCGACCACCGCCGCCATCGCGCCGAACGCGCCGATCGGGGCGACCCACATGATCATCGACATCACGCGGAACACCAGCTTCTGCAGGTGCTCGATGCCGCGCAGGATCGGCGCGCCCGCCTTGCCCATGCCCTGCAGCGCGAAGCCGACCAGCAGCGCGACCAGCAGGGTCTGCAGGACCTGGCCCTGGGTCAGCGAGGACACCAGGGTGGTGGGGATGATCCCGAGCAGGAAGTCGGTGGTGGACGAGGCGCCCACCGCGGCCTGCGCGTGGCCGGACTTCGCCAGCGCCGCCGTCAGGTGCAGCCCGCTGCCCGGCTCCAGCAGGTTGCCGACCAGCAGGCCGATGCCGAGCGCCACGGTGGACGTCAGCAGGAAGTAGCCGAGCGCCAGGCCGCCGACCCTGCCGACCTTCGCCGCCTTGGTGACCGATCCCACACCCAGCACGATGGTGCAGAAGATGACCGGGGAGATCATCATCTTGATCAGGTTGACGAAGCCGGTGCCGATCGGCTTCAGCTCCACCGCGAACTTCGGCGCCGCCAGACCCACCACGATCGCCGCGACCACCGCCGCGATCACCGCCAGGTACAGGTAGTGCGTCCGGTCGGATTTTCTGGTCGGCTTCCCGTTCGTGGTGGGGGTCATCCGCTCGGCTCCTTCGCCGTAGGCTCGTTCTCGTCGCGCCACCGGGGGGAGCGAACGCGACCGGCCCGTTGGGTGGCGGGCCGCGCCTGACTATTCGCTCCGTCGTGAGGGACGTCACGATTACGGTCATAGAGTTCACGGGTAACCCCCGCGGACGTCGTGACGGGCCCGTGACCGGGCACACTGGTCGGCATGCACCCGTCCAGCCCGACCGTCCGTGCCGCACGCGCCGCCCGCCCCCGCCGGCGCCGCAGCCTGGCCGGACGGCTGTTCGCGGTCCAGGTGGTCATCGTCGGGGCCGTGGTCGCCGGCGGCGCCGTGCTCGCCTACCTGTTCACCGCCGGACGCGCCGAGGACACCGCCCGCCACGAGGCCACCGCCGTTGCCCAGTCCGTCGCCGACGCCCCCACCGTCCGCGCCGCCGCCGTCGGTCCCGACCCCAGCGCCGTCCTCCAGCCGTACGCCCAGCAGGTCCGCGCCGACACCTACGTGGACTTCGTCACGGTCATGGACCCGCAGGGCATCCGCTGGACCCACCCCGACCCGGCGCAGATCGGCCGCCCCTTCCTCGGCCACATCGACCAGGCCCAACAGGGCCGCCTCCAGCAGGAGACCTACACCGGCACCCTCGGCCCGTCCGTCCGGGTGGTCGCCCCCGTCTTCGACGACCAGCACCACGTGGTCGCCCTGGTCAGCGCCGGCATCACCGTCGACAACATCTCCGCCCGGCTGCGCACCCCCCTGCTCGCCCTCGGTGGCGTCGCCGGCGCCGCCCTCGCGCTCGGCGCCACAGCAAGCTATCTGGTCGCCGTCCGGCTGCGCCGCCACACCCACGGCATGGACGCCGAGGAACTCGCCCACCTGTACGACTACCACCAGGCGACGCTGCACTCGGTGCGCGAAGGCCTGGTGCTGCTCGACCGCGACCACCACGTCCTGCTGTGCAACGACGCCGCCCGCGAACTGCTCCAACTCGGCGACGAAGTGGGCGAGTTGACGATGCGTCAGCTCGGCCTCCCGGGTTCGCTGACGCGGGCCCTGGAGTCCGCCGAACCGGTGCGCGACGAGGTGCACCTGACCGCCGAACGCGTCCTGCTGGTCAACATCTCGCCGATCGGCCCCGGACTCGGCAGCGTGGTCACCCTCCGCGACCACACTGAACTCCAAGGACTCACCGGCGAGTTGGACACCGTCAAGGGCATCGCCGCGGCGCTCGACGCACAGGCCCACGAAGCCGCCAACCGGCTGCACGCCGTGGTCTCGCTGATCGAACTCGGCCGCCACCGCGAGGCCGTGGAGTTCGCCACCGCCGAACTCGCCCTCGCCCAACGGCTCACCGACCAGGTGGTCGGCGCCGTCGGCGAACCCGTGCTCGCCGCACTGCTGTTGGGAAAGGCCGCGCAGGCCGCCGAACGCGGCGTCGAACTCCACCTCACCGCGGACAGCCGGATCGACGACGGCGTACTGCCCGACCGGCTCACCCCGCGCGACCTGGTCACGCTGCTCGGCAACCTGATCGACAACGCGGTCGACGCCGCCATCGAGAACGCCGCCCACGCCGCCCCCGAAGTCCGCGTCACCGCCCGCACCGAGGACGGCCACCTGCTGCTCCGGGTCGCCGACACCGGCACCGGCGTCGACCCCGCCGCCGCCGACGAGGTCTTCCGGCGCGGCTGGACCACCAAGCAGCACGGCCGCGGACTCGGCCTCGCCCTGGTCGCCCAGACCGCCCGCCGCAACGGCGGCGAAGTCGAGCTCGGCACGGCCGCCACGCACGGCACGGCCGCCACGCTCGGCACGGCTGCCGCGCACGGCGAGGCTGTTGCGCACGGCGACGGCGCGGACGCCCGACTCGGCGAGCCGTGCGGCGGCGCGGTGCTCACCGTCCGGCTCCCGCTCCAGCGTTCGGCGGTGGACGGGTGAGCGGCGGCGGACGTGCGACCGGGGATCCCGCGCACCGGCCGATCCGGGTGCTGGTGGTCGAGGACGACCTGGTCGCCGCCGACGCGCACGCCCGGTACGTCGCCCGCACCCCCGGCTTCACCGTCACCGCCACCGCGCACTCCCGCGCCGAAGCCGTCCGCGCCCTCGACCGCGCCCGGGAGGCCGACGCGCCCGTCGACCTGATCCTGCTCGACCTCTACCTCCCCGACGGCCACGGCCTGCACCTGTGCGCCGCGCTGCGCGCCGCCGGGCACACCGCCGACATCATCGCCGTCACCTCCGCCCGCGACCTCGCCACCGTCCGGCAGGCCGTCACCGCCGGCGTCGTCCAGTACCTGCTGAAACCGTTCGGCGCCGCCGCCCTCGGCGACCGCCTTGGCCAGTACGCCCGCTACCGGGCCAGCCTCGGCCGCGACGGCGAGGCGCTCGGGCAGGACGAGGTCGACCGGGCGCTCGCCCTGCTGCGCGGCACCGACCGCACCAGCCTCCCCAAGGGCCTGACCGCCGCCACCCTGGAGACCGTCGCGGCCGCGCTGCGCACCGCCCCCGACGGCCTGTCCGCCGGCGCCGCCGCGGAGGTCACCGGCGTCTCCCGGATCACCGCCCGCCGCTACCTCGAGCACCTGGTCACCACCGGCCACGCCACCCGCGAGCCGCGCTACGGGCAGGTCGGCCGACCCGAACTCGGCTACCGCTGGAAGAGCGAATAGCCGTACGTGTGCGCCGAGTTCAGGCGCGCTCGGCGAGGACCAGGAAGCGGTCCGGTTCGTCGGTGTAGGACAGCGGGTGCCAGCCGGCGGCGGTGAGCAGCGGGAAGAGGTTCTCGCGGGCCCGCAGGTCGTCCGGGGTGACGGCGCGGCCGTGGCGGGCGGCGAGGGCGGCGCGGCCGACGGGGTGGTAGAGGGCGAGCCGGCCGCCCGGGCGGGTGACCCGGGCGAGTTCGCGCAGGCCGGTCGCCGGGCCGGGCAGGTGGGAGATCAGGCCGGCGCCGAAGACCAGGTCGGCCACGGCGTCGGGGAGCGGGAGCCGGGTGCAGTCGGCCTGCAGCAGCGCGGCGTCGGCGCGGTGCGCGGCGGCCTGCGCCAGCATCTCCGGCGTGAGGTCGACGCCGAGGACGGTGCCCGACGGTCCGACGGCGGCGCGCAGCAGCGGCAGCGCGCGTCCGGTGCCGCAGCCCGCGTCGATGACGAACTGGCCGTCCGCCAGGCCGGTTTCGGCGATCGCGGCGGCGTAGCGCGGACTGTCGTCCGGGAACTTGCTGTCCCAGCGGGCGGCGCGCTCGGCGAAGAACGCGCGGGTGTCGGCGAGTTCGCGGGCGTGGGACCGGCGCTGGGGCTGGTCGCGGGCGTCCGGCTGCGGAGTCTCCATGGCGGCAGGGTACTTGGGTGGTGGCCGTGACTTCGGCGTGGTCGTGCTCGTTGACATGGCGGGTGCGGAAAGTGGTGCGTGCTCACTCGAACGGGTGATCAGTGGGCCCTGGGCGCTGTTCGACGGAGCCTCAGAGGTAAAGTTAGGCTTACCTAACCATCCAAGGGAGCTTCGCTGTGACCCTCACCGTCGGCACCCCCGCCGTGCCCGCCGGCGACGCGATCCTGCGCCGCCAGCGCATCCGCGAGTCGGCCGCCCGCACCTACGCCCGGTCCTTCCCGATCGTCCCGGTGTGCGCGAACGGCATGACCGTGGAGGGCGCCGACGGCCGCCGCTACCTGGACTGCCTCTCCGGCGCGGGCACCCTCGCCCTCGGTCACAACCACCCCGTGGTGCTCGAAGCGATCCGCCGCACGCTGGACAGCGGCGCCCCGCTCCACCTGCTCGACCTTGCCACCGCCGAGAAGGACGACTTCACCACCGCGCTGTTCGAGAGCCTCCCCGAGAAGTTCGCCGCCAAGGCCCGGATCCACTTCTGCGGCCCCGCCGGCACCGACGCCGTCGAGGCCGCCCTCAAGCTGATGCAGACCGCCACCGGCCGCCGCGGCGCGCTCGCCTTCACCGGCGCCTACCACGGCATGACCGCCGGCGCCCTCGCCGTCACCGGCAACACCGCCGTCAAATCCCCACTGCCCAGCGCCGGTGAGGTCACCCGGCTGCCCTACCCGTACGCCTACCGCTGCCCGTTCGGCATCGGCGGCGAGCGCGGCGCCCAGCTGGCCTCGGCCTACACCGAACGGCTGCTCGACGACCCGTCGGGCGGCGTGCTCCCGGCCGCCGCGATGATCCTCGAACCCGTCCAGGGCGAGGGCGGCGTCGTCCCCGCCCCCGACGGCTGGCTGCGCGAGATGCGCCGGATCACCGCCGAACGCGGCATCCCGCTGATCGTCGACGAGGTGCAGACGGGCGTCGGCCGCACCGGACGGATGTGGGCGGTCGAGCACAGCGGCATCGAGCCGGACGCGATGGTGCTGTCGAAGGCGATCGGCGGCAGCCTCCCGCTCGCGGTCGTCGTCTACCGCGAGGAGTACGACAGTTGGCGGCCCGGCGCGCACACCGGCACCTTCCGCGGCAACACCCTCGCGATGGCGGCCGGCGCCGCGACACTCCGGTACGTCGCCGCGAACGGGCTGGTCGCCCGCGCCGAGACGGTCGGCGCCCGGATCGCCGCCCGTCTCGACGGCGCCCGTGACCGCCTCCCGGTGATCGGTGACGTGCGCGGCCGCGGCCTGATGCTCGGCGTCGAACTCGTCGACCCCGCAGGGGAGTCGGACAGCTGTGGCGCCCGCCCCGCGAACCCCGGCCTCGCCGTCCGGGTGCGCGAAGCCTGCCTCGCCCGCGGCCTGATCGTCGAACTCGGCGGCCGCCACGACGCCGTCCTGCGGCTGCTCCCGCCGCTCACTATCACCGACGAGCAGGCCGACGCCGTCCTCGAACGGCTCTGCGAGGCCATCGAGTTCGCGATGCGGGAGCCTGCGGGGGCCGTGCATGGGTAGGTGATTGATCGTCAATGTGTTCCTGGTCGAACGGTTGAAAGTGGAAGAGAAGAAGTGAGTGGGTTAACCGAACTCTCCGGCGGTGTGGCCGGGCCCGAGGCGCTGCGGCCGCTGCTCGCACAGGTGTTGGCGGCGCTCACCGCAGGGGCGGTGCGGCGGGGCGGGCCGGTGGTGGCGGGCGAGCCGATGGCGGTCGGGGAGGTGGTGCGGGAGGCCCTGGCCCGGGCCCACGGACCAGGCGCGCTCGGGCAGTTGGTGGAACTGCTGGCACACGGCGCGGCCGACCCGGCGGACCCGGCGTGCGCAGCGCACCTGCACTGCCCGCCGCTGGCCGTCGCGGTGGCCGCCGACCTCGCGGTGAGCGCCCTCAACCCGTCCCAGGACTCCTGGGACCAGGCGCCCGCCGCCACCACGCTGGAGAGCGAACTCCTCGCCGAACTAGCCCAGTTGGTCGGCTTCCGGCCCGACCGCGCGGCCGGCGTGCTGACCACCGGCGGCACCGAGTCCAACCTGATGGGCCTGATGCTGGCCCGCGACCAACGCCTCGGCCCCGACGTCGAGTTGAACGGCATCCCGCGCGGCGTCCGGCCCCGGATCCTGGCCTCCGAAGTCGCCCACTTCTCCGTCCAGCGCGCCGCCGCACTGCTCGGACTCGGCGAACGCGCCGTCCGCGCCATCCCCGTCGACCGCCAACTCCGCATGGAACCCGACGCGTTGGCCGACGCGTTCGCCGAAGCCGGCTGGGAGGGCGCCACCCCGATCGCCGTGGTCGCCACCGCCGGCACCACCGACACCGGAGCCATCGACCCCCTGCACGACATCGCCGACCTCGCCGCCCGGCACGGCACCTGGCTGCACGTGGACGCCGCGTACGGCGGCGGCGCACTGTTCTCCGACCGGCTCGCCCCGCTGCTCGACGGCATCGACCGCGCCGACTCGGTCTCCCTCGACTGGCACAAACTCGGCTGGCAACCCGCCGCCGCCGGCGTCTTCCTGGTCCGCGACGCCCGCACCTACGCCTCACTCGCCCGCCGCGCCGTCTACCTCAACCCCGCCGACGACGAGGACGCCGGCTACCCCAGCCTGCTCGGCCAGTCGCTGCGCACCACCCGCCGGCCCGACGCCTTCAAACTCGCCGTCACCCTCCGGACGCTGGGCCGCGACGGGCTCGGCGCACTGGTCGACCGCTGCCACGACCTGGCCCTGCGGGCAGCCGAACTCGTCCGCGCCAACCCCGAGTTGGAGCTGCACTGCGACCCGATCCTGACCACCGTGGTGTTCCGGTACGCGGCCGCCGACAGCGACCACGTCAACGCGGAACTGCGCCGCCACCTGCTGCGCACCGGCCGGGCCGTCGTCGGCCGCACCGAACTCCCGGGCACCGGCCCCGGCCGGGTACGGCTGAAACTGACCCTGCTCAACCCGCACACCACCGAACGGGAGCTCGATTCGCTGCTGGCGGCCGTGGTCGACAGCGGACGGGCGGTGCAGAAGCGGTAGGGCGGGTCAGAAACCCTTCAGCAGGATCTCCCGGAGCGACTCCCACTGCTCCGGATCCGCCGCCACCAGCAGGCCGTTGGTACCACCGGGCGGCTCGGGCAGGTACGGGGAGCCGTCGAAACGGGCGGAGCGGCCGCCGGCCTCGGTGATCAGCAGCGAACCGGGGGCGTGGTCCCAGGGGAGGGTGCGCCAGTACAGGAGGAAGTCACGCTCACCGGTGGCGACCAGCGGATACTCGATGCCGGCGGCTCTGCGCCCGGGATCGAGCGGGCCGAGCGCGCGGGCGTTGTCGAGCAGGCGGTGGCTGGTGGGCGGAGCGAAGTAGCGCGTCTTCAGGATGCCCGTCCACGCCTCCGGCGCGGCGGTTACCTTCTCCCGCACCAGCCGCTCCCCGTTCCGCCAGGCCCCCGCGCCGAGTTCGGCGGTGTACGCGGTGCCGGAGCAGGGCTGCCAGATCCAGGACGCGACGGCCTGTCCGCTCCGCACCAGCGAGGCCATCACCGCGAACGCGGGCTCCCCGGCGACGAAGTTCTTGGTCCCGTCCACCGGATCCACCAGCCACACGGCCGGCTCGTCCAACAACGCCCGGGCCAGCGCCGGATCGGCCGCCACGGCCTCCTCCCCGACCACCGGGACGGGCAGCAGCTCACGCAAACGCCGAGTGATGATCCGCTCGGCGTCCCGGTCCGCGACAGTGACGAGATCGCCTGGAGCCTTCTCCATCACCTCACCCTCGGCCAGCGCCCGGAACCGAGGCTCCACCGCCTCCGCCGACGCCTCCACGAGGATCTCGGTGACCTTCTCCATCAACACGCCGCGCTCCCTTCACCGCCCTCCACTCTCCCATGCCCGGGTGTGACGGGTGATGCGCAGGTGGCTGGTGTGACAGTAGAGGTGCCTGGCGGCGGGCGGGGTGGGGGTGGTGGTTGGGTGTTCCGGGGTGTGGCGGGTGGTGTGCGGGCGGCTGGTGTGGCAGCAGAGGTGCCTGGCGGCGGGCGGGGTGGGGGTGGTGGTTGGGTGTTCCGGGGTGTGGCGGGTGGTGTGCGGGTATCGGAGACCTCGCCGCCGTCACCGAGGTCATCGCCGCCTACCGGCACCGCCTCGCCCTGCGCACCAGCCCCGAGGCCATGGCCGCACTCACCGCGCCGATCGGCGGCCAGCAGTGGACTCCGGCCGCCGACGCGTTCGCGCGACTGCGTGCCGTCGGCGGCGACCGGTGACGGAGCAGCCCGAACAGCGGCCGGCCCCGTTGCACGTTTTCCTCTCCGACACCGCCGCGCAGACCCTCGGCCGACTGCGCCCCGGCGAGCTGGATGTGGTTGAGAAGTTGATCGAGCGCCTGGCGGTTCACCCCCGGCTCGGCATTCCGGTGCCCGGCGGAACCGACCCCGAGGTCGACGACTACACCGCCCGCACCGACCCGGCCGCCGAACCGGTGACCGCATCAGCGTCGTCTACCGCGTGCACGATTCGATGCGCGCCGTGTTCGTGACCTGGATCATCGCCGGGCCCTGACCCGCGCAGGCCTGCGGCGCCGGGGGCGGGGCCTTGGTGGCCGGGTGGGTGGGGTCAGGTTTCGTTCAGGCGGTCGTATTCGGCGCGGACGCGGCGGTCCATGGCGAGGGCGAACTGGGCGTCGTTGACGGCTCGGGCCAGGGGGCGGATGCGGTGGATGCGTTCGGTGAGGCGGGTGGCTTCGGCGGGGGTGAGGTCCTGGACATGGGTGAGGGCGCCGAGGAGGCGGTCGCGGATCAGGGTGACGAAGGTGTCGGCCATCGCGTCGGCGTATTCGCTGGCGTGGCGGCTGACCTCCAGGACGGCGGCCAGCGGGACGCCCTCGTCGACCAGGGCGACGGTGGCGTCCATCAGACGGCGGGAGATGTGGGTGATGCCGTCGGGGTCGACGGTGATGAAGCCCTGGGCGAGGGATTCGGCGGTGTTCGCCTCGGTCAGCTGGTCGCCGAACGCGGCGCGCAGCTCGTCCCAGCCCAGGTGGACGGGGGTCTCGTCGGACCAGGGGGCGACCAGCGCGGCCTGAAGGCCGATCAGTTCGGCGACGTCTCGGCCGTCCTCGCCGGCGCCGATCAGTTCGGCGATGCCGCCGAGCGCGTGGCCGCGGTCGAGGAGTTCGGCGATCAGGCGGAGCCGGGCCAGGTGGTGGGGGCCGTACCAGGCGATCCGGCCGGCCTTGCGGGGCGGGGGGAGCAGGCGGCGTTCGCGGTAGAAGCGGACGGTGCGCACGCTGATGCCGGCCGCCTCGGCGAGGTCGGCGATGCGGTACTCGCGCGGGGGTTCGCGATCCTGCTGGGTCTCCGCCACGCCGGTCAGCATAGGGCCGGGCCGGGAGGGGCGGATAGCCGCGCAATCGTCCGCGTCGGCGCTATTCCACTCGGTGTCAACAAGGGCTACTCTGCCAAACGCGCCAGTGATTACTGGCAGCATCCAGGGCTCCATCCCCTCAGCACACAGCGGCAGTTCAGCACCGCACCCCACCGCACCGCACCCCACCGCACCCACCGCACCGCACCGCACCCGGCCCGTGCCGTCCCCCACCCTTGCCAGGAGGACCCGCCCATGGCACCCCGCACCAAGAAGCCGCCCGTCCCCGACCCCGCCGAGCCCCAGCCCGTGCCGCACGTGCGGGTCGCCGTCGTCGGCTCCGGCTTCGGCGGCCTCGGCGCCGGCGTCCGGCTGCGCCGCGCCGGGATCACCGACTTCGTGATCCTGGAACGCGCGGACTCGGTCGGCGGCACCTGGCGCGACAACTCGTACCCGGGCTGCGCCTGCGACGTGCCCTCCCACCTGTACTCGTTCTCGTTCGCGCCGAACCCGGAGTGGCCCCGGGTGTTCTCCGGGCAGCCCGACATCCGCGCCTACCTGGAGAAGGTCGCCGACACCTTCGGCCTGCGTCCGCACCTGCGGTTCGGCGCCGAGGTGACCGAACTGCGCTGGGAGGAGGACCGTACCCGGTGGCGGGTCACCACCCGGGCCGGCAGCTGGACCGCCGACGCCGTGGTCTCCGCCGCCGGCCCGCTGGCCGACCCGCAGATCCCGGACCTGCCCGGCCTGGACAGCTTCCCCGGCAAGGTCTTCCACTCCTCCCGCTGGGACCACGACTACGACCTGGCGGGCAAGCGCGTCGCCGTGGTCGGCACCGGCGCGTCCGCCGCGCAGATCATCCCGTCCATCCAGCCCACCGTCCGCAGCCTGACGGTCTTCCAGCGCACCCCCGCCTGGGTTCTGCCGCGCGCCGACCGCGAAGTGACGGGCGTGGAGAAGTGGTTGCACAGCAAGCTCCCGCCCAGCGGACTTCTGCGCCGGTCCGCCCTGTTCGTGATTCGCGAGCTCCAGGTGGACGCCTTCGTGCGCCGCCCCCAACTGCTCAAGGTCGTCCAGCGGGTGGCGCTGCACCACATGCACAAGGCGGTCGCGGACCCGGCGCTGCGCGCCAAGCTCACGCCGGACTACCGGATCGGCTGCAAGCGCATCCTGCTCAGCAACACCTACTATCCGGCGCTCGCCGCCCACAACACCGAGGTGGTCGCCTCCGGCCTGCGCGAGCTCCGCGGCAGCACACTGGTCGCCGCCGACGGAACCGAACACGAGGTCGACGCGGTGGTGTTCGGCACCGGATTCCACGTCACCGACCTGCCGATCGCGGAGCGGGTGTACGGCATCGGAGGCATGCCGCTGGCCGAAGCGTGGAAGGACGGTATGGAGGCGCTGCGCGGCTCCACCGTGCGGGGCTTCCCGAACCTGTTCTTCCTGATCGGCCCGAACACCGGGCTGGGCAACAACTCGATGATCCTGATGATCGAGTCCCAACTCAACTACCTGATCGACGCGCTGACCACGCTGGACTCCCTCGGCGCCACCGCCATGCAGCCCACCGAACGGGCCCAGCGGCAGTGGAACCTGGAACTCCAGCACCGGATGAGCCGCACCGTGTGGACCACCGGCGGGTGCCGCAGCTGGTACCTCGAGGAGGACGGCAAGAACACCGTCCTGTGGCCGGCCTCCACCAGCGCCTTCCGCCGTGCCACCCGGCACGTCGACCTCGCCGAGTACGAACTCCTCAAGCGCACCGCCCCGTTGGGCGACGCGCTCGACACCGAGGCGGTGCCCGTATGAGCCCCCGTATCCCTGCCGACTGCGTGCTGCCCGACCCGGCGGCCGTCCACACCGTCCGCTCCGCCGACGGCGCCGAACTCAACGTCGAGGAGTACGGACCCGAGGGCGCGCCCCTGCTGGTGCTCGCCCACGGCTGGACGTGCGCCACCACGTTCTGGGCGCCCGTGATCAACCGGCTGGTCAGCGACTTCCGGGTCATCGCCTACGACCAGCGCGGCCACGGCCGCAGCCCCGCGCCGGCCGGCGCCGCCGGGTACGGCACCGGCAAGCTCGCCGACGACCTCGAAGCGGTGCTGACCGCGACCGTCCCCGCCGGGCGGCGCGCGGTGGTGGCCGGCCACAGCATGGGCGGTATGACCATCATGGCGGCCGGCGGACGCCCCGAGGTGGCCGCCCGCACCGCCGCCAACGTGCTGGTCAACACCGGCGCCGGCGAACTCGTCGACGAGCAGACGGTGTTGCCGCTCTTCGTGCGCGGACGGGCGCTGCGGCGCCTGCTGAGCCGGCCGGTGCTCCAGTCCCGGCTGTCGCTCGGGCCGATCAACGGCATCAGCCGGGCCGTCCTCAAGTACGCCACCATGGGCCCCGCCACGCCCCCCGACCGGGTCGAGGCCTGCGCGCAGGTGGTGCACGCCTGCCCGCCCAAGGTGCGCCACCACTGGTCGATCGTGCTGGACGTGCTGGATGTGCACGCCGAACTGGCCCGGATCACCGCGCCCACCGCCGTCATCACCAGCAGCAACGACAAGCTGACCCCGCCGGTCCACTCGCGCCGGATCGCCGCCGCCCTGGCCGACCCGCGCGGCCTGCTGGAGCTGGACGGCGCCGGCCACATGAGCCCGCTGGAGCGGCCCGCCGAGGTCGCCGACGAGATCCGCCGGGTCGCCGCGCTGGTCGCCGACGAGCTGTTGGCGGGCGTCGTTGCGTTCGCCGGTGCCGAAAGCACGACCGATGCCGCGGGTGCCGCCGCCTCGGACCACCCGTCCCCGACCGTCACCGTGGAGAAGACCGCATGACCCCGCCGCTGTCCTCGCAGGTCGTCGTCATCACCGGAGCCGCCCGCGGCCTGGGCGCGCTGATGGCCCGCAAGCTCGCCGACCGGGGCGCCAAGGTCGCGCTGGTCGGCCTGGAGCCCGCCGAGCTCAAGGCCGTCGCCGCCCAGTGCGGCGAGCACGCCTCCGCCTGGGAGGCCGACGTCACCGACCTGGACGCGCTGACCGAGGTGGCGAACCGGATCAAGGACCGGTACGGACGGATCGACACCGTCGTCGCCAACGCCGGCATAGCACTCGGCGGGCCCACGCAGGACAGCGACCACCGGGCCTGGAGCCGGGTGATCGAGGTCAACCTGCTCGGCTCCGTCGCCACCGCCCGGGCCTTCCTGCCCGCGCTGGTCGAGAGCCGCGGCTACCTGCTGCAGATCGCCTCGCTCGCCGCGCTCACCCCCGCCCCGCTGATGTCCGCCTACTGCGCCTCCAAGGCCGGCGTCGAGTCCTTCGCCCACGCGCTGCGCGCCGAGGTCGCCTACCAGGGCGTCAAGGTCGGTGTCGGCTACCTGAGTTGGACCGACACCGACATGGTGCGCGGCGCCGACCAGGACGAGGTGCTGCGGCAGATGCGCGCCAAGCTGCCCTGGCCGGCCAACAAGACGTACCCGATCGGCCCGGCCGTGGACCGGCTGGTGGCCGGCATCGGCCGCCGCTCCGCGCACGTCTACGCGCAGGCGTGGCTGCGGGGCATGCAGCCGGTGCGCTGGATGATGCCGACCCTGATCGCCGCCGTCGGCTCCCGCGACGTCGCCCGGCTCGCGCCGCAGCTGAAGGCCACCGCCGGCACCCGGCTGCGCCCGGTCGGCGCGGGGGGACAGGCCGACCAGGACGCCCGGGCCGAGTGACGATCACCGAATGACGGGCGGACGACCGGCGTTGGAGAGAGGCCGATCGTCCGCCCGTCATGTTCAGACAGTCACACCGGGCGTGGTCAGGTGCCGTGCACCGACAGCTCGTACAGCGAGTACCCCCACTGGGTGGCCCGCGCCGTGCCGTGGAAGCGCACGTACCGGGCCGCCGTCGGCGCGAACGCGGCGGTGTCCAGCCCGCCGTCGCCCGCCGTGGTCGACCAGACGGTGCGCCAGGTGCTGCCGTCCGTGGACACCTCGATCCGGTAGCCGGTGGCGTAGGCGCGCTCCCAGTCCAGCGTCACCCGGTCCACGGTGTGCACCGCGCCGAGGTCCACGCTCAGCCACTGGTCGTCGCTCCAGTCGCTGGCCCAGCGGGTCGAGTGGTCGCCGTCCAGCGCCCGGCCGGGCTGGTAGGAGGTGAACGGGTTCCACTCCGCGGAGCTCGCCGTGGCACTCGCCGTGCCGGTCGCCAACTCCCGCCCGGCGGAGTGGTGTTCGGTGGCGCGCCAGGTGGTCAGGTAGGACTGCGCGCCCTTCATCAGGTCGTTCACCACCCCCTGTCCGCCACTGAGCCGGATCTGCTCGATCCAGTCCGGCAGCAGACCGGCGTGCGCCACGCCGTCGGTGTTGATGTCCCAGGTCCGGGAGCCCGTCACCTGGCGGTCCAGCACCGAGCCGCCGTCCGCGCTGCGGAACGGGTACGTCACCGCGTTGGGCGCGCCCGTACCGACCGGGCCCGGCCAGCCGCCGACACCGTTCAGGTCACTGCCGTAGCCGTAACCGACCCCGTAGGTGTCGCGCAGCGCCTTGGTGCGGTTCGCCTCGGCCACGAAGCCGTTCGCGTCGTGCGGGTACTGGGCGGCGAACCCGCCCAGCTTGTACAGGCGTTCGGTCCAGCCGAGGTCCATCCAGCTGTGGCTGGAGAGCACCCCTGGGTAGGACTGCGACTCCAGGATCTCCAGCGAGCTCTTCGCCGCCTTGACGCTCATGTGGTCGAGCTCCAGCATCATGTGGCGCTTCATCATGCCGTGCACCGCGTAGTCGCCGAGCTCGGTCAGCCCGCGGGTGTTGCACTGCGCGGACGCCGAGTACGTGGGCAGGTTCACCCCGGCCGGCAGCATCCCCTGGGCCTGCGCGGTGGGCAGCCCGATCGGATTGTCCTGCTGCGGGCCGGTGCACTGCTCGGTGGTCCAGAACGTGCCGGTCGACAGGAACTGCCCGGCGTTCACGGCCACCCCGGTGGTGCCCTCGTCGAACCGCACCCCGCACAGGGCGTTGTCGAACTTGTGGCACAGGAACATGCTGCGCACCCCGAGCGCGTACAGCTCGTCCAGCCCGCGGTCGATCGCGGCCCGGTCACACTGCGGCACGTCCAGGATCTGCTTGCAGCCGAACGGCTCCGAGGTCTCCACCCCGAGCACCACCGCCAGCTTGCCCTGCTCGATCACGGACCGGGCCTGGTCGGAGTCGGTGACGATGCGGAACCAGCCCTTGCCGGGCCCGCCGTACATCGTGTCGATGTACGCCTGGAGTTCGTACGACTTACGCGCCTCGGTGCGGATGGCGTCCATCTCGTCGCAGCCGCGGTCCTTGTACGGGTAGATCGAGCACAGCAGCCCGTTGGTCACCAGGTCGTTGACCAGCACCCGCTCGCCGCCGCGCCAGGCCCGCTCGACCCAGGCGTAGTAGTCCTGCTGGTGGCTGAGCGAATTGTGGGCCGGCCAGTCGGCGAAGGTCGGCCAGCCGACCGGGTCGTGGTGGCCGTTCGCGCCGCCCGTGACGTTCTCGAACAGGGCGAGCGAACCGTCCGGATAGTGCTCCGGGCAGTCCTTCAGGGCGTCCGCGACCCCCTGCGGGGAGAACGCGGCACCGCAGATCACCCGGCCGCCGAACCCCTCGGCGGACATCAGGTGGTTGTGCGCGTCGACGAAGCCGCGGACGCTGCCGTCGGCGGCCGTGCCGCGGAATGGCTCGCCCGTGACGTTGATCTGCGAGTCCGGCGCGGGCCGGGCGGTGGGATTCCACCACCCGTCGGCGGCACGGGCGTTGGAGCCCGGCACGGCACCACTGGCGAGTACGGCCGCGAGCAGGAGCAGCGGCAGCAGACGGGCGAGGACGTTCCTGGTGCGATGGTTCCCGATCATGGTCACCTCGGGTCGGGGAGGCGGCGGTCGTGAGACGGCGCGGGTTTTTCCCGAGAATCGCGAGTTGTTGACACTCCGTCAATACCTTTGACGTTATTACTGACCGGTCAGTACGCGATGGGAGTGGGGTGATTTGTCGACAGATCGCCAGGTTTGCGGGTGCGGGACATGGTGCGGGACGTGTCGCGGGCCCGCCCCGTGGGGAGGGGGCGGGCCCGAGGAGGGGGCGAAGGCGTGCCGGCGCCGTCAGGACCACCGGGGTCGGGGACGGGCCGGGCACGCGACTTCTATCCAGAACGGGTGAAGCTGAACAAGCATCAGTTCTCCAGGGCGAGGCGGACGCCGCGTAGGACGGCGGCGATGCCCGAAACCGTAGGTTGATATGACTTATGCCGCGACGGGGCGCGCCGCCGACGCCCCGGACGTCGCCCGAAGGGCCGACGGGGCCGCGCCCCCAAGATCCACGACGGATCCGGCTACCGACCGGTACGGTCGAGCCCATGACCACAGCCCTCATCACCGGCGCGACCGCCGGCATCGGTGCCGCCTTCGCCCGCCGCCTCGCCGCCGACGGACGCGACCTGGTACTGGTCGCCCGCGACACCGAACGCCTGCGGCAGTCCGCCGACGAACTCGCCTCCTGCTACGGCGTCCAGGTCGAGACGATCGCCGCCGACCTCGCCACCGACACCGGCATCGGCTCGGTCGAGGACCGGCTGCGTGACGACGCCCGCCCCATCGACCTGCTGATCAACAACGCCGGCTTCGGCAACCGCGGCGCGTACCTGGACGTCCCCGTCCAGGACGAACTCGACATGCTCAAGGTCCACATCGAGGCCGTCCTGCGCACCACCACCGCCGCCGTCCCCGGCATGCGCGAACGCGGCTTCGGCGGCATCGTCAACCTCGCCTCGGTCGCGGCGTTCGTCCCGCGCGGCACCTACGGCGCGACCAAGGCGTGGGTGGTCAACTTCACCCTCGGCATCGCCCGCGACCTGGCCGGCAGCGGAGTGCGCCTCCAGGCGCTCTGCCCCGGCTTCACCCGCACCGAATTCCACCAGCGGGCCGGCATGGGCACCTCCTCCATCCCCGCCTGGGGCTGGCTCACCGCGGACCGCGTCGTCGACGAATCCCTCCGCGACCTCGCCCGCAACCGCCCGCTCTGCGTTCCCGGCAAGCGGTACAAGGCGGCGGTGACGGCGGCCCGGATACTGCCGCTGGGCGGGCTCGGGAAGCTTTCGACCACGGCGGGGCGGGACTACCGCAAGGCGTGAGAAACCGGGGGCGCGGGGAACTGCGCGAAGCGGAAGGCACCCAACCGCAAGATCGCGATGCAGGGCAATGACTGGCACTTGATCGCGACCTTGCGGGCGTGCGCTCCCTTCCCGCGCAGTTCCCCGCGCCCCTGGTGGTGCTCTCCCTGGTTGTGCCTCCTTTCCTGGGAATGCCCAGAAGGTTAGGTTTGCTAATGGTGAGTAAGGCTCGTTAAGGTGAGCCCCGCCGCCCTGTCCGCCGACCAGCTGGAGGTCTCCGTGCGACTGAACCGGATCGACTGGACGCCGCCCGAAGGGGAGGAGCGGCAGCCTGCGCAGGTGAAGAGGATCTTGCGGTTGTTCCGGCCGTATGCCGGGCGGCTGGCCGGGGTCGGGTTGTTGGTGGCGGCGTCGGCGGTGGTGTCCGTGGTGACGCCGTTCCTGTTGCGGGCGGTGCTGGACGTCGCGATTCCGGAGCGGCGCACGGGTCTGCTGACCCTTCTCGCGTTGGGGATGATCGCGGCGGCCGTGATCACCAGCGTGCTCAACGTGCTGCAGACGCTGATCTCCACCACGGTGGGGCAGCGCGTCATGCACGACCTGCGGACGTCGGTCTACCGGCATCTGCAGCGGATGTCGCTGGCGTTCTTCACCCGGACCCGCACCGGTGAGGTGCAGTCGCGGATCGCCAATGACATCGGCGGGATGCAGGCCACCGTCACCGGCACGGCCACCTCGCTGGTGTCGAACCTGACGGCGGTGATCGCCAGCGTGGTCGCGATGGTGGCGTTGGACTGGCGGCTGACCATTGTTTCCCTGCTGCTGCTCCCGGTGTTCGTGTGGATCAGCCGCCGGGTGGGCCGGGAGCGGAAGCGGATCACGGGGGAGCGGCAGCGGCAGCTCGCCAAGCTCTCGTCCGCGGTGCAGGAGTCACTGTCCGTCAGTGGCATCCTGCTGGGCCGCACGATGGGTCGTTCCGCCTCGCTGACCAGCGAATTCGCCGATCAGTCGGACGAGTTGGCGGCGCTGGAGGTGCGCTCCAGTATGGCCGGCCGGTGGCGGATGTCGACGATAGGGATCGTGATGGCCGCGATGCCCGCGATGATCTACTGGGCGGCGGGCCTGGCCACCGCGACCGGTGCGCCGATCGTCTCGCTGGGCACCCTGGTGGCGTTCGTGTCGTTGCAGCAGGGCCTGTTCCGGCCGACCGTCAGCCTGCTGTCCACCGGCGTGGACGTGCAGACCTCGCTGGCGCTGTTCCAGCGGATCTTCGAGTACCTCGACCTGCCGGTGGAGATCGACGAGCCCGAGCACCCCGTCCAGCTGGAGCGGATCCGCGGCGACGTGCGGTTCGAGGACGTCGAGTTCCACTACCAGGCCGGGCAGGACCGGCCCACGCTGGACGCCATCGACCTGACCATTCCGGCGGGCGGCTCGCTGGCGGTGGTCGGCGAGACCGGTTCCGGCAAGTCCACGCTGTCCTACCTGGTGCCGCGGCTGTACGACGTCAGCTCCGGGCGGGTGCTGATCGACGGGGTGGACGTGCGCGAGCTGTCGTTCGAGACGCTGGCCCGGGCGGTCGGCGTGGTCTCCCAGGAGACGTACCTGTTCCACGCGTCGATCGCCGACAACCTGCGGTTCGCCAAGCCCGACGCCACCGACGACGAACTCGTTGCCGCCGCGAAGGCCGCCCAGATCCACGACATGATCGCCGAACTGCCGGACGGCTACGACACCTTGGTGGGCGAGCGCGGCTACCGCTTCTCCGGCGGCGAGAAGCAGCGCCTGGCCATCGCCCGCACCGTGCTGCGCAACCCGCCGGTACTGATCCTGGACGAGGCGACCAGCGCGCTGGACAACCAGACCGAGCTGGCTGTCCAACTGGCCCTGGACGACCTCGCCGAGGGCCGCACCACGATCACCATCGCGCACCGGCTGTCCACCGTCCAGGGCGCCGACCAGATCGCCGTCCTCGACCACGGCACGCTCGCCGAACTCGGCACCCACGAGCAGCTGCTGGCCCGCGACGGCCGCTACGCCGCCCTGCTCAACCGGGACGCCGTACCGGTGGCCGCCGCCTGACGGCCCGCCGGGGCCTACGCGGCCTTCGGGGACTCGTTGTACTGCTCGGCCAGTTCCTGGCCGGAGAGGGCGTGGATGGCGGCCATCACCTCGTCGGTGACCTGCCGGCGGGCCTTCGCGGAGCGGGCCTGGCCGTGCAGGTCGTCGAAGCGCAGGGGCTCGCCGAACCGGACGGTGATCTTGCGCAGGCGCGGGATGCGCTTGCCGACCGGGAGGATGTGCTCCGAGCCCTCCAGCGCGACCGGGACGACCGGCACGCCGGCGGTCAGGGCCAGCCAGGCGACGCCGGTCTTGCCGCGGTACAGGCGGCCGTCCAGCGAGCGGGTGCCCTCGGGGTAGATGCCGAACGCCCGGCCGGAGTTGAGGATCTCCAGGCCCTCCTCCAGCGAGGCGGTGGCGGCCCGGACGCTGCCGCGCTCCACCGGGACGGCGTTGATCACGTGGGTGAAGAAGTACCGGGAGATCGCGCCCTTGACGCCGGTGCCGGTGAAGTACTCGGCCTTCGCCAGGAAGAACACCTGACGCGGCGCGGCCAGCGGGATCACCACGCTGTCCACGAACGACAGGTGATTGCTCGCCAGGATCACCCCGCCCTTGCGCGGCACGTTCTCCAGGCCCTCGATGGTCGGCCGGTAGAGGGCACGCGCGAGCGGCTTGAGCACGAGCTTGGTGACGAGGTCGATCAACGGGCCCTCCCTGGCCGAAGGTCGGACCGCCCGGGGCCCAAGGCGGTACCCGCCGAGGGGCGAGGCACGCGGCTCGGACGGAGGTCGGACCACTGGGTTCGAACCGCAGACTACGACATCGCACCGGCCGCCCGTCCACCGCACGGCGGCATCACGCCACTGCGATCCTCGTCACGCCCACCTGGTGGGAAAGCACCCTCTCACCTGGTGAGACGGGCCCCACCAGGTGAGACGGTCCCGGCTACTTGCGGACCGGGAAGATCCGGCTGACCACCCGCTCGGCGGCCCGGCCGTCGTCCCACGGGCAGAACCGCTCCCGGAAGCGCTGCCGGGCGGTCGGCTCCGGGTCGCCCGCGAGCAGCGCGTCGGTCAGCGCGTCCTGCTCGGTGGCGACCGCGCCCGGCGGCTCCTTCATCAGGTCGAAGTAGACGCCCCGGACCTGCTGGTACTCCTCCCAGTCGGGGGCGTACACGGCGATCGGCCGGTCCAGCACCGCGTAGTCGAACATCATCGACGAGTAGTCGGTGACCAGGGTGTCGGCCGCCAGGTACAGGTCCTCCACCGAGGGGTGGTCGGAGACGTCCAGCAGCCGGGCCGAGCCCGGGAGGGAGGTCAGGTCGCCCGCGCCGCCGTCGTGGAAGTAGTGGGTGCGCACCAGTACCGTCCAGCCGGAGCCGAGCCGTTCGGCCAGCGCGGGCAGGTCCAGCAGCGGCAGGTAGCCGCCCCGGGACTCGCGGTGGGTCGGCGCGTACAGCACGGTGCGCTGCCCGGGGGCGATGCCCAGGTCGCGGCGGACCTTCGCGCACTCCTCGGTGGTGGCGTGCACCAGGCGGTCGTTGCGCGGGTAGCCGGTGTCGAGGACCTGGTAGGTGCCGGGGAACGCCCGGGCGAAGTGCTCGCTGGTGTGCGGGTTCGGCGACACCAGGTAGTCCCAGCGCGACACCGCCTCGCGCAGCCGGTCGAAGTCCATGCCGTCCGCCGCGACCGGGTGGTCCCGCAGGTCCATCCCCATCGCCTTCAGCGGCGTGCCGTGCTGGGTCTGCACGTGCACCGTGCCGGTCCGCTTCGCCATCGTGTGCGGGAAGTTGACGTTGTTGACGAAGTACTTGGCGGTGGCCATCGCCTTCAGGTACGCCGGGGTGTTGACGATGACGTACGGCACGCCCTCGGGCATCGTCGCGGCCCGCGCCGCGTTCTCCACCACCCACACGCCGCGCACCTGCGGGGCCAGCTCGCGGGCCTTCTCGTAGATCGCCGCCGGGTTGCAGGCGTACCCGCGGTGCCAGTACGCCGCGTACACCGCCAGGTGCTCGTCTATCGGGAGCCGCCGGAACGCGTTGTACGCGGTGAACCGGGCGCTGCTGCGCATCGCCTTCTTCACCCCGGGCGCGACTGCTTTGGTGCCGCGCTTGACGGCGCCCGGCAGCCGGCCGCCGCGGCGCAGCTCGGCGTAGGCGCGCCGGGAGCCGCGGGCGGCCAGCCGGTACTGGATGCCGCGGACGCCGGACGGGAAGCGGTAACCGGCCGGGCGGTGCTTGGCGAAGTGGCCGGTGATCCGGGCGAAGAACTCGGCGCGCAGCTCGACCGGGACCAGCCCGGGGCTGTCGTAGATGGTCAGGGCCTGCTTGACGGTGCGGTCGAAGACCAGGGTGCGCAGCTTGTTCGCCCGCTCGTCGCGGTCCAGGAAGGCGAAGATCGCGTCGTACTGGGCGAAGGCGTCGGCGTGCTTGGGCGAGGCGGTGGCGGTGATGGCGCCCGGGCGGCCGCGCCGGTAGCGGTAGCAGGGGCGGTCGAGGTAGACCAGCCGGTCGGCGGCCAGCAGCAGCGGGTAGGTGACGGAGATGTCCTCGTAGTACCCGCGGCCGAAGTGCACGTCCAGGTCGAGCAGGTACTGCCGGCGCATCACCTTGTTCCACACCGCGAGCACCGAGTTGAACAGCGCCGGGTGCTCGGCGGCGGTGCAGCCGGAGACCAGCGGGGAGCCGGCCAGCACGTGCCGCCAGGGGTTCGGCTCCTCGCCGCCGTCGTGGTAGACGTGCGTGAAGTCGGTGAGCAGCACGTCGGCGGGCACGTCGCGGGTGGTCTCGGCGCGCAGTTCGGCGAGGATCGCGTCGATGGTGCCCTCGGGCAGCCAGTCGTCGCTGTCGACGAACCAGACGTAGGTGCCGGTGGCCTCGGCGAGGCCGGCGGTGCGGGCGCCGCCCAGGCCCTGGTTCTCCGCGAGGTGCAGGACCCGCATCCGGGGGTCGGTGGCGGCGTGCGCGTCCAGCAGGGCACCGCTGCGGTCGGGGGAGCGGTCGTCCACCGCGATCAGTTCGACCTCGCCGGGGGCGGCGCCGTCGGCCCGGAGCGAGTCCAGGCACTGCGGCAGGAAGCGTTCGACGCCGTGGACGGGCAGAACGATGCTGAGCAGGGGTGGCACGTGCGTTCACTCCGCGAAGGGATTGGGTGGCTCCGGCAGATCGCCCGGTCCCCGCCCACTCTACCGAGCGCCTACGGGCGCACCTCGGGCGCGGCTGAAACGCGACCGCCGGTGCCGCGCGTAATCGGTGGCGGCACCGGCAGTCTGGTTGGCGGTCCGACCGACCCTCAACGGTCGACCGCCGGTCCGTGCACCACGCCGGAGTCGGGCCGCCGCAGCGTCGAGACGGCCGTAGGTGACTCACTGTGGTGCCGGAAGCCTGTCATGTGATGAGCAGGTGATTCGTTCATACTCGAACTCATCCGACCGGGTTTGGGTGGCTCAGGCCCTTGATCCCGTGTCCATACAGATACTGCTTGGAGGTTCCGGCGGCGTCAATCCCTCGTATGTGTTCAGTTTCTGAACACCTCGGGCCGCCGCGACGTCTGACGCCCGGTCATGCTTGGATGGTGCACCATCAACCGATGCGCAGTCGTGACCGGGCGCACCGCACTTCGGTGAACGTCAGTTCCGTTCGCGCGATACGGTGGCAGAACACCAGGACGGTTGCATGAAGACCGCCGTAGCCGGATAGTCTTCGCCTCACGGCCCTGGCGCCTCGTAGGGGTGGGAAACAGATGGAACAGATTCAAGTGCGGACGCGGCCCCGGGTGCCCGCGATCCAGTGCGGCATGGGCACGACCGGCCGCCGGATCGAACGGCACCTCGCGGTGCTCGGCGCCCCCGCGCTCTCGACGGTGGACACGGCGGAAGCTCTCGGTCTGATAAGAGAACTGACGCCGCGTGGACCCAGCGTCCCCGTCGCCGTGCCCCGCCGCTCGGTGCGGGTCTCGCTGATGGCCCCGCTGCGCCGGCTCAAGCGGAGCATGTTCGGCAGCCGCGGCTGACCGCACCGACGTGAGGACGGGCGGCCCGCCGCTCGTCGCCACGAACCCGACGGACCGTGAGTCCGTCGGGCTTTCGGCGTTCCCGCGGGCGGTCGGGGCAGCCCTGGCGCGCGGTTGCGAAAGGCTGGCGCGCCCTGGCGGGCGACCTTGCGGTGGGGTGGCGTTCGGCGGCCGCCCCTTCGGGACCGGCCGCAAGATCGGCCAGGATGGCCCCATGTCCGACACCTTCCACACCACCACGCTCGAGATCACCACCGGCCGCAGAGAGGTCGCCCTCGACATCACCGACCGCTGCCACGACTTCCTGCGGGACGTCGCCGGCGGACGTGACGGCCTGCTGAACGTCTTCGTCCCGCACGCCACCGCGGGCATCGCCGTCATCGAGACCGGCTCCGGCAGCGACGACGACCTGCTCACCACCCTGCGCGAACTCCTGCCCGCCGACGACCGCTGGCGCCACCGCCACGGCACCCCCGGCCACGGCCGCGACCACGTGCTGCCCGGGCTGGTCGCCCCGCACGCCACCCTGCCGGTGGTGGGCGGCCGGCTCGCCCTCGGCATCTGGCAGTCGGTCGTGCTGATCGACACCAACGGGGACAACCCCGACCGCACCCTGCGGCTGTCCTTCCTCGGTTGACCGGCCGGCCGGCCCGCCGCTAGAAGGTGATCGACACCCCCTGGACGCGGTGGTTGTCGTTGAGCCCGCCGGTGGCGCCCGTGAAGCCGACCAGGACGCCGGCCGGAACGGCCACCGTGGTGTCGATCGCCGCCCGGCCGTCCACGGTGACCTGGACGCGGCCGCCGGTGACCTGCACGTCCACGGTGTGGGTGCCGGTGCGCAGATCGCCGATGTTGGTCGCGGTGGCGGCGTAGACGAGCGCGTCGCCCTGGCCGCCGGTGGCCAGGGCGACGAAGTTGGCCGAGGGGTCGTTGGCGTTCTTGGACGTGTCCAGGGTGACGGCGAGGCCGTGCAGTCCGGAGTAGCCGAGCCCGCCGCCGCCACCGCCGAGCGCGTGCGGCGTCTCGTGGGCCGCGTCGAGCAGGACGAAGGCCAGGCCGTCCGCCCCCGAGCCGCCGCCGATGACGGCCGTGAAGTGGGCGCGCAGGTTCGCGGAGGGTACGGCCATGTCGCACAGCGCGGATCCGGTCTGGTTGTTGATGGCCTCGGTGAGCACGATGTCGGTGCCCGAGAGCACGGCCGTGCCGTTGAACGTCCAGTCGTCGGCGCTCGGCGGGGCGACGCTGCCGCTGGTGACTCCGGTGCCGGTGAAGGAGACGGTCTGCATGCCCTGGCCGTCGTCGCCGGTGAGCAGGAAGTGACCGGAGGCCTGGCCGGCGGCGGTGGGGGTGAAGACCACCGTCTGGGTGACCTGCTGGTCGGGGCCGAGCTGCTGGCCCTCGGCGATCGGGTTGGGAGCGGAGAACGGCGCGGTGGGCGGCGCGGCCTTGGTCACGTTCAGCGTCACGTTGCCGGTGTTCTTGATGTCGAAGGTCCTGCTGAGCGAACCGCCGACCGGGACCTGGCCGAAGTCGACCGAAGTCGGCTTGATCGTCAGCTGCGGGGCGCCGACGACGGCCGTACCGGTGAGCGGGACAGTGACCGAGAGCCCGTCCGAGCCGGTGACGGTGAACTGCGAGCTGTCGCCGCCCGCCGGGCTCGGGACGGCCGGCGCGTAGGTGGCGGACACGGCGAGCGAGGTGCCCGGGGCGAGGCTGAAGCCGACCGGGGGCAGGCCGGCGACCGTGAACGGGGGCGATGACGACGTGGTGCCGCCGATCGTCTCGGGCGTGGTGCCGGTGTTGGTGACGATCACGCTGAGCGTCATCGAGGACTGGGTGGCCAGCTGGCCGAAGTCCAGCGACGGCGGTGACGCGGCGAAACCGGGCTGGGTGCCGGTGCCGTGCAGGTCGAGGCCCACGGTGCCGGCGACGCCGTTCGTCGTCACGGCGAAGGAGAGCGTCCCCGTCGCCCCACCGGGACCGGTCGGCGCGAAGCCGACCGGGACGGCCAGCGTGCCCCCGGTGTTCAGGGTGACCGGGAGGGCCGGGGGCTTGGCACTGAAGGGCGCGGCCGTGGTGATCGCCGTGACGGTCACGCCGCGCGCCGCGGTGACCGTCGTGGTGGCGTTGCCGGTGGCGCCCACCGCGACCTGCCCGAAGTCGACCGGAGTACCCGTCAGGGCGGCCTGGGACGGGCTGCCGAAGGCGATCAGCCGGCCGTCGCGGGTACCGACGTAGACCCGGCCCGAGCCGACGCCGACCTTGGCGAACTTCACGGCCGTCCCGATCGGCGCCGACCAGCGCAGCCTCAGGACGCCGTTGACCGGCACCGCGTCGTACGCGCGCAGTTGCGCGTTGCTGCCGTCGGAACCCTTGGGGTCGGGGCAGACGACCCAGACCAGCGCCGAACCGGAGGTCATGCCGTCGGACGTCACGCTCGGCGAGCCCGGGTAGTGGCCGATCTCGGCGCTGCTGGTGCCCGCATTGGCCAGGACGGGCGTGCCGGTGCCGTCGACGCCGTACTTGAGCGCGCGGAGATGGCCGTCGTTCTCGGGGACGTACACGAAGCCGCCGTCACCGCCCCAGACCGCCAGGTGGCCCCAGACGCCGCGGAACGGCCCGGCCACGGACAGCGCCCCGTCCGAGCCGCCGGGCCCCTGGCCACGACCGCCCAGATCGTCCCGGTCGAGGAGGAAGACCCGGCCGTCCTTTCCGATCTGGACCAGCAGCTTCGGGTGGGCCGTGGTGCCGAACGGCGGCGAGGGCAGGGCCACCGGGCCGCCGGAGCCGAAGTCCTGGTCGTGCAGGTCCAGTTGGTCCGCGTTGCCGGGGCTGAAGAAGTCCACCGCGGTGAGCTGCCCGTTGCTGGACAGGTGGATCACCGACTCGGCGAGGTGGCCGGGCGGCTGGTTGCCCGGGCCGGGCGCGGGCGAGATGCCGTTGCCGGTGGAGAAGAAGATCCGGCCGGGACCGTCCGAGACCAGGCCGCCGCCGCCCATCCAGACCCCGGACCTCGGCGTCTTGCCGCCCGTGTTCTGCGCGCACCACATGCGCAGCGCACCGGTCGCCGTCTTCACCCCGACCAGGTAACCGAAGTACGTGTCCGCGTCGCAGTGCGCGCCGAACCCGGCGAACACCTCGCCGTCGAGCAGCAGCAGGCCGGTCCGCTGCTGCGCCGTGAACGGGTCGAACACGACGCCCGCGTTGTTCGGCGGGGAGCCCTGGATCTTCACCGGCCAGTTCGGCGGCTCGTTGCCGGTCGCCACGTCCAGGCTGTGCAGGAACCACTGCACGCTCTTGCCGTGCGGGTCGCCGTCGACGTTGACCTTGGCGGTGAGGTAGACCCGCCCCGACGAGGGGTCGAACACCGGGGTGGAGGTCACGCCGATGTTGGGGACCAGGTCGCCGCAGCCGATCGCGGCGGCCGGCCAGACGGGGCCGAGGGACTTGGACCAGAGAATCGCGCCGGTGACGGCGTGGATGCCGTAGACCTTGTTGTTCTCGGTCGCCACCACCACGGTGGACCCGATGACCAGCGGCTGGGTGTAGACCTGCCCGTCCACGGCCGTCGAGAACAGCTGGCCGAAGTCGGCGGCACTCACCTGGCTGGGCGCCAGCTGCGGCTGGGCCGAGTCCCAGCCGGTCCGCATCGGATTGAACGAGACGGTCGGATCCTGGGCGATCACATTCGGCGTCATGGTGCGCTTCCTTCTCCGTTTCGAGCGAGTGCTGGGGCGGTGTGACGGTCGGCGCGGTTCACAGCCGCAGCTCCAGGCCGTCAGCGGCGACTTCCACGCCCTCGGCGGCGAGTTCCTTGTGCTGGTCCGAGTCCGGGTCGGTCAGCGGGTTGGTGTTGTTGAGGTGCGTGTAGAGGCGCCGCGCGCCAGGGTGCGGGCGCAGCCGCCGCAAGGTGCCGTCCGGCCCGGCGATCGGCAGGTGGCCGAAGGCGCGGGCGGTGCGGCGCTCGCCGGCGACGTGCTGCAGCTCCTCGTCGCTCCAGAACGTGCCGTCCAGGAGCAGGCAGTCGGCGCCGGCCAGGAACGCGTCGAAGCCGTCCGGCCAGTCGGCGAGCGAGGGCGCGTAGACCGCGCAGGCTCCGGTCCGGGTGTCCGTGAAGCGGTAGGCGACGGCCCACGGGCCGGGCGCGTCGACGTGGGCGGCGTAGCGGGGCCGCTTGTCGCTCACCGGGAAGGCGGCGGCCGTCAGCCCGCCGTCCTCGCTGCCGCCGAGCCGGAGCTGCCGGTCGAGCGGGTGCCAGCGGGAGGTGCCGTAGCGGGCCAGCAGGCCGCGCAGCGGGAAGACCTCGCCGAGGCTGTGCCAGACCGGTGGCGGGGCGTGGATGTCCAGCTCGGCGCCCTCGCGCAGAGCGAGCAGGCCGGCGGTGTGGTCGAGTTCGCCGTCGGTCAGCAGGACCCCGCGCAGCGGCGTGCCGCGGGTGCCGTCCGGCGGGGCCAGCTCGGGTGCGGTGAGCAGCTGGACGCGGAGGTCGGGCGAGGCGTTCACCAGGTACCAGGTGTCGTCGGAGGCGCTGACGGCGAGGCATTCCTGCGTCCGCCAGGCTTCCGGGCCGGCCGCGCGGGCCCGGGCGCAGGTCGGGCAGGCGCAGTTCCACTGCGGCAGGCCGCCGCCGGCGGCGGTGCCGAGTACGCGTAGCCGCATGGCTTCCCTCCTTCGCGGTTCAGGCGCCGCGTGGCACCAGCGGCGGGGTGGGGTCCGGCTCGCTGCCTCGGACCAGCCCGGTGACCAGCGCGTGGTGCGGCGAGAGCCGGCAGACCGGGTCGGTGGCGGCCGCGTCCCCCGTCAGCTGGAAGGCCTGGCAGCGGCAACCGCCGTGGTCGAGCTCCTTGCGTTCGCAGCTGCGACAGGGTTCGGGCATCCAGTCCGTGCCGCGGAAGCGGGTGAACGCCGGCGAGTCGAACCAGATGTCCGCCAGCGGGCGGTCGCGCACACTCAGCACGCCGAGCCCCGGGATCTGCGCGGCGGCCGGGCAGGGCAGCACGTCACCGTTCGGCGCGACGGTGAGCTGACGGCCGGCCCAGCCGTTCATGCAGGGCTTGGGCCAGCTCTCGTGGTAGTCCGACACGACATAGACGATCTGCATGCGGCTTGCCAGGCGCTCGCGGGCCGCCGTCACCGCGGCCTCGGCCGCCGCCAGTTGGGCACCGGTCGGCAGCAGCGCCGCGCGGTTGCGCAGCGCCCAGCCGTAGAACTGGGTGTTCGCCAGCTCCAGGCGGTCCGCGCCGAGCTCCGACGCCAGGTCGATCAGAGCGGGGATCCGGTCGATATTGCGCCGGTGCAGCACGACATTGACCGTCAGGGCCAGGCCGGCGGCCCCGACCAGAGCGGCGGCGGCCAGCTTGCGCGCGTGCACGGGCCGGCCCGCCAGCTCGTCCGCCGGAGCCGCCGTCGCGTCCTGGAAGCTGAGCTGCACATGATCGAGGCCCGCGGCGGCCAGCTCGGTCAGCCGGGCCGGGGAGAGTGCCTGCCCACCGGTGATCAGGCTGGTGTACAGGCCCAGCCCGCGGGCGTGCGCCACCAGCGCGGGCAGGTCGCGCCGGAGCAGCGGCTCGCCACCCGACAGGTGCACCTGGAGCACGCCCAGGGCCCGCGCCTCGGCGAGGACCCGCCGCCACTCGGCCGGGCTCAGCTCGTCGGCGTACGCGTCGAGCGCGACCGGGTTGGAGCAGTAAGCGCAGCGCAGCGGGCAGCGGTAGGTCAGTTCGGCGAGCAGGCCGTACGGGCGGGCGGCGGGTCGGTCAGTGTTCTGACGTTCGGGCTTCTCGGGAAGGGGCTCGGGTGTCTCGGGAGGGGGCTCGGGCGTCGCGGGAAGGGCCGGGCCGGCTGCGAGCAGGTGCTGTTCGGCCAGCGAGGCGAGGAAGGACCGCACCTCGGCCGGTCGCACCCCGGCGTACTCCCGTTCCAGTGCGGCGAGGATCGCCGTCGTGCCGGTGGCGCCGTCGCAGCGTGCGAGCACGGCGGCGGCCGTCTTGCCGAGCACCAGCACGCCGTCCGGATGCAGCAGTACCGGCACGGACCGCACCCGGTCGTGGCCGAGCCGGACGCCCCGGCGCAGGCGCCAGGGGCCCTCCGCCGCCGTGGTCACCCGTCAGCCCGCCGCGGTCGCGTGCTCGATGGCGTCGAGCATCGACCAGAGGACGTCGCATTTGAAGGAGAGCGCGGCCAGCGCCGCGTCCTGCTGCTCACGGCTCGTGCAGTACTCGGTGACCAGGCCCAGTGCGTGGGCCGAGTCGGCGTCGGCCACGGCCGGACGCTGCTCGAAGTACCGGAGGCCGGCGGGCTCCACCCATCCGTAGTGGGTGCGCAGGGCGGTGAGCCGCTCGCGCATCAGGCCCGGCGAGAACAGTTCGGTGAGCGAGGCGGCGACGGCCTCGATCCACGGGCGGGTGCGCGCGAAGTTCACGTAGGCGTCCGTGGCGAAGCGCACGCCCGGCAGGACATGACGCTCGTCCAGCACCTCGTCCCGGCTGAGCCCGGCGGCCTCGGCGAGGGCGAGCCAGTCGACGTTTCCGCCCTGGCCGGGCGCGGTGCCGTCCTGGTCCGCGAGGCGCTTGACCCAGCGGCGGCGGACCTCCGGGACGGGGCAGTTGGCGATCACCGCCGCGTCCTTCTGGGGCAGCCACTTCTGGTAGTACCAGCGGTTGGCGATCCAGGATCGCAACTCCGCCTCGCTCAGCCCGCCTTGGTGCAGCCTGAGATGGAACGGGTGGTTGTGCCAGTACCTCTCGGAGTGCGCGTGCAGGGCCGCGGTGAACTCCGGGACGGTGCGCGGTGTCCGGTCGTCCGTCATGGCTGCCCGCTACCGTCGGCCCGCGTAGGCCGTGACCTCGGGCGCGAGCTCGATGCTCTGCGCGGTCGGTGGCGACCAGGACCGCCGCAGGTCTGCGCGGGGCGGTGGCTCGGACGGTGCCGCGGGTGCGGGGCCGGCCGGGTCGGCGGGCGGGGGAGCGCTGGTGGTGGCGGCGTTCGACTGGTTCGTCATGGAGCACCCCGGAGGTGATCACGAGGGGATGTACACGGTCGGTTTCCAGGATCGATCCGCACCCGCCTCCGCGCAATCGGTCCGCGGGGCGGGGCCCGCTGGCAGGGGACGTACCCTGGGCGCATGGCAGAGCAGCAGTCGGAGAGTGCCGGGCAGGTCTGCGAGGTGTCCGCCGACCCGGAGCAGGCGCGCCGCGGGTTGCTGGCCGGCGGGCCCGGTGAGCGTGCCACGTGCGTGCTGTGCGGTGAGGAGACCGAGTACCCGGCCGAGACGCCAGGATCCACGCTGTGTCCGGTCTGCACCTGGCAGCAGGCCCAGCGGGCCGCGTGCTCCGGCTGATGATCCATCAGACAATCGGTCCATGACCGTTTTCGCGCCGAGCGCCGGGCCCGTCGGCGGCCTGCTGGAACGTCCGCACGCCACGCTCGCCTTCGAGGTGGCCGGGCCGGCGGACGGCCCGCTCGCCGTGCACGCGCACGGCTCGCTCTCCAGCCGGGCCCACGAGAGGCGCGCCGGCCTGTTCGACTGGACGCCGCTCACCGCGACGCACCGGCTGGCCCGGTACGACGCGCGCGGCCACGGGTACTCGACGGGGCGCGCCGTCGCCGAGGACTTCGGCTACCCCGCGCTCGCCCAGGACCTGCTCGCGCTCTGCGACCACCTCTCGCCGGACGCACCCGTCACCGGGCTCGGGGCGTCCATGGGCACCGCGACCGTCCTGTGGGCCGCGCTCGCCCGCCCCGAACGGTTCGACCGCCTGGTGCTGGCCATCCCCGCCGTCGCCTGGGCGGCCCGCGACCCGCGACGGGCCGGACTGCGAGCCGCCGCCGCCCTGGTGGAACGGCGCGGCACGGGCACGCTCGGAGCAGCCGCGAAGATCGGCGGGCCGCCCGCGGTGCTCGCCGAAGTCCCGCAGTACGCCACCGAGTTCGACGCCGCCGAGCACCTCGTCCCGTCCGTCCTCCGCGCCGCCGCCGAAGCCGACCTGCCCACCCCCGACCGCCTCCGCGACCTCCCCCACCCCACCCTGATCCTCACCTGGCCCACCGACCCCATCCACCCGACCGCCACCGCGACCGCCCTCGCCGCCCACCTCCCCGACGCCCGCCTCCACACGGCCACGACCTTGGCGGACATCAGGAGTTGGGGCCGAGTGGCGGCGGACTTCCTGGCAGGCGGCGAGTCTTCGTAGCGGCAGGTGTTCGGCTACTGGATGAGCGGGTCGGCGGCACCGGCGCAACGCGTCAGGTGTCGTCGCGGGTGGTGTGGTGGGTGGTGGAGCCGTGGCGGTGTTTGCGGATGAGGAGTTGGGCGGGGATGCGGGTGCGGAGGTCGGCCACGTGGCTGACGATGCCTACGGCGCGGTCGCGTTCGCGGAGGGAGTCGAGGACGTCCATGACTTCTTCGAGGGTGTTTTCGTCGAGGGTGCCGAAGCCCTCGTCGATGAAGAGGGTGTCGAGGGGCATGCCGCCGGCCTCGTCGGTGACGACGTCGGCGAGGCCGAGGGCGAGGGCGAGGGAGGCGAAGAAGGATTCGCCGCCGGAGAGGGTGGCGGTGTCGCGTTCGCGGCCGGTCCAGGCGTCGACGACGTGGAGGGAGAGGCCGGAGCGCTTGTTGCCGGAGACCAGGCCGTCGCTGTGGACCAGGGTGTAGCGGCCGCCGGACATTTTGAGGAGGCGCTGGCTGGCGGCGGCGGCGACCTGTTCGAGGCGGGCGGCCAGGACGTAGGACTCCAGGCGCATGCGCAGGGCGTTCTCGGCGGGGGCGCCCGCGAGCAGGGCGGCGAGGCGGCTGATCCGGGCGTAGGCGTCGAGGACGGGGGCGACGGCGTCGGCGAGGGCGGTCAGGTCGGCGGTGATCCGGGCGAGGGCGGTGACCCGGGCGGTGGCGGTGCCGTGTGCGGTGTCGGCGGTGCGCAGGACGGCCGTGGCGTGTTCCTCGGCGGCGTGTGCGGATGCGGTGTCCGCGGGCGGGAGTTCGGCGGCCGCGCGCAGGTCGGGGTCGGCGAGGCGGGCTGCGGCCTGTTCCAGGGCGGCGTCCAGTTGCTCGAACCGCCGTTGCAGGGCGTCGCGTTGGTGGGCGGGGAGTTCGGCGGCGGCGAGTGCGGGCAGGTCGGTGAAGCCCGCGTCGGCGGCCGCCTGTTCGAGGGCGTCGGTGGCCTCGGCGAGGTGGCGGGTGGTTTCGGTGGTGGTGCGGGCGGCGTCGAGGACGGCGGTGACGGCGGCGGCGAGGGCGTCCACCGCGGTGGCGCGGGCCGCGACGGACGGGGCGTCGCCGCGGGCGGCGGCGATCCGGCCGGCCAGCGCGTCGAGTTCGGCCGCGACGGTGCCGAGCCGGTCGGCGAGGACGGCTCCGCGCTCGCCCGCCTGGCGCAGCCGCTCGTGGCGGGCCTTGCGCTCGTGCTCGAGTCGTTCGACCTGCTGGCCCAGGGGGACCAGTCGTTCCGCGGTGTGCAGTGCGGTGCGGCGAGAAGAGTTCAACTCTTCGAGGGCGAGGGAGAGTTCGGCGACCGAGCGGCCGCCGGAAGCGGTTCCGGCGGCCGCGGTGTCGGCCTGCAGGGTGCTCAACCGGCGCTTGGCGGCGTCGAGTTCGCCCTCCGCCGCGTGCTGGGCGGCGCGGGCGCGCTGCTCGTCGGCGGCGGTGACCTGGTCGGCTGAGGGGCGGGCCGGGTTCGGGTGTTCCGGCGAGCCGCACACCCGGCAGGGTTCGCCGGCGGCCAGCTGGGCGGCCAACTCGGCGGCCATGCCCGCGAGTCGGCGTTCCTGGAGGTCCAGGGTGCGGGACCGGGCGTCCAGCGCGGCGCCCGTCAGGGCGTGCACCTCCGCCTCGGTGGCGGTGAGTGAGGAAAGGAGTCGGTGGTGGCGGTGAGCAGCGCCCTGACGGAGCGTCAGATCGGCGTGCTGGGCGTCGAGTTGGGCGAGCAGGGTGTGGGCGTCGCGGGCCGCGTCGAGGTCGGCGTTCAGCTGCTTCAGCTGGTCGTCGAAGCCGGACAGCCAGTCCTGCGACTCCTCCGCCAGGTCGTCCGCCTTTTTCTGCTCGGCGGCCAACTCGCCGCGCTCGACCAGTAGTTGGGCGTGTCGCTGCTCGTCGGCGCGGGCCCCGGACAGGCGGGTCGCCTCGGTGTGCAGGGCGCGTTCGGCGGCGGCGAGCGGGAGGTCGCCGAGCAGCTGGGCGGCCCAGGGGGCGGCGGACCGGGTGTTGAGTGTGGCGGTGTGCGTGGACTCGGTGGCGGTGGCGGCGGTGTGGGCGGCCAGCGCGCTGCGGTGCAGGGAGCGCAGGGGGGCCAGGGTCTCGGCGGCCAGCGCGAGCCGCAGGCGGGACCGGTCGGCGGCCGACTCCTGGGCGGTGGCGGTGAGTTGGAGATGCTTGTCGAGCGCGGAGTGGTAGTTGTGCTGGCGGTCCGCCAAGGTGCGCTGGGCGTCCAGGTGCGTGCGGGCCCGGGTGCGGGCGGACTCGGCGGCCTCCAGCGCGAGCGCCGTCGCGGTGACGCGTTCGGCGGCCGTGCCGCGCAGCATCGCCGCCCAGGCCAGCACGTCCGAGGCGGAGGCGTTCTCGTCGGGCCGGTGCGCGGCGGCGTCCTCCGCGAGCGGACCGGCGGCCTCCTCGGCGCGGGCCGCCAGGTCGCGCAGCTTCTGCCGACCGGCCTGCACCTCGTGCTCCTGGCGCAGGCGGCGCTCCGCCGCCCAGCGTTCCAACTGCTCGAACCGGCTGGTGTCGAACAACTTGCCCAGCAGCTCGGCGCGCTGCTTGGAGTCCGCGCGCAGGAACCGCGCGAAGTCGCCCTGCGGCAGCAGTACCACCTGGCAGAACTGGTCCCGGTTCATGCCGAGCAGCCGGGTCAGCTCCTCGCCGGCCTCCTGGTGCGACTTGCTGACCGCGACCCAGCCCGGCTCGCCCTCGCCGGCGTCCGCGGCCCATTCACGCAGCAGCGTCTGCGCCTTGTCCTGCGTGAAGCCCGCGCCGCGCTTCTTCGGGCGGAGCTGCTCCGGGCTGCGGGTGATCTCCAGCCGGCGCCCGCCGAGCGTCGCCTCCAGCACCACCTCGGTGCGGCGCCCCTGGTCGGCGTGGTCGCTGCGCACGCCGTTGCTCTTGCGCGAGCCCGGCAGTTCGCCGTACAGCGCGTAGCAGACCGCGTCCAGCACGCTGCTCTTGCCCGCGCCGGTCGCCCCGCGCAGCAGGAACAGGCCGGACGCGGTGAGCCGGTCGAAGTCGATCCGCTCCGTGGACGCGAACGGGCCGAACGCGGTGACGGTGAGCTGGTGCAGCCTCATCGGGCGCTCCCCTTCGAGAGGTTCATCGGCCGGTCTCCTCGGCCCGGCCGGCGGCCGTGCGGCGCACCGACTCCAGGCCCTCCAGCAGCCAGGACTGCTCGGTGTCGTCCAACTCCCGCCCCGGGCGGACATGGGCGACGAAACCCTCCACCACCTCCTGGTCGCTGCGCCCGCTGACCCGCTGCGCGTACGACTGCGCCGCGGCCTGCTCGCCGCCCTCGGGATCGAACAGCAACTGCAGGGTGTGCGGGAAGCGGACCCGCAGCCGCTCCATCGGATCGACCGGGCGCACCGGGTCGGTCAGCGTGGCCTGCACCCAGGCGTCGCGGGCCCAGTCGTGCTCGTCGGCGGTGAGCAGATCGTCCAGGCGGCCGCGCAGTTGGGCCAGCGGCCGGGGCTGCGGGCAGAAGATCCGGGTGGCTTCGACGGCGCCCTCGGCGTCCAGGTCGACCAGCCACATCGACTTGCGGTGGTTCGTCTCGGAGAACGAATAGGCGAGCGGGGAGCCCGAGTAGCGCAGGTGCGGGGCGAGGGTCTGGCTGCCGTGCAGGTGCCCGAGGGCCACGTAGTGCACGCCGTCGAACACCCCGGACGGCACCGACTGCACGCCGCCCACCGCGATGTCGCGCTCACTGTCGCTCGGCTCGCCGCCCGTCACGAACGCGTGGGCCAGCACCACGGCCCGGGTGCCCGCAGGGCGCGCGGCGAGGTCGGCCCGGACGGCGTCCATCGCCGCCGCCAGCACCTGCTCGTGCCCGCCCTTCGCCAGCCCCAGCCGCTCCCGCACCAACGCCGGTTCCAGGTACGGCAGCCCGTACACCGCCACCGGCCCGTGCTCGTCGTCCAGCAGCACCGGCTCGGCGAGCGCGCCCGGATCGGTGCGCAGGTGTATGCCAGCCCGCTCGATCAGGCGGGACGCGACACCGAGACGGCGCGCGGAATCGTGGTTGCCGCTGATGAAGACGGTCGGGATGTTCCGTTCGGCCAGCCGCCACAGCACGTCGTCGAACAGCGCGACGGCCTCCAGACCCGGCAGCGCGCGGTCGTACACGTCACCCGCCACCAGCACCGCGTCCACCCGCTCGGCGACGGCGGTGGCCACCAGGTGGTCGAGGAACGCGCGCTGCGCCTCGTGCAGGTTCTCGCGGTGGAAGGAACGGCCAAGGTGCCAGTCCGAGGTGTGCAGCAGCCTCACGTCGAAGCTCCCCGCAGCATGTCTGTCACTCCTCGTCGCTTTCATGTGGTCGGGCCGGTACCGAGTATCACAGGTACGGGTGACAGGCCGGGAGCGGAGAGGCGGCGGAGGCCGATGGGACAGGTGGGACGGTGACCCGACCGGCGGCCGGGGCTGTTCATCGGTCGGGTGTTCGGGGAAGATCATCAGGTGGCGAGGGTGGCCGCCCGGAGTGCGGAGGGAGTGGCATGGGCATCGAGTACAGCCCGGAGATCTCCGAACTGCTCGGGCGGGTCCGGCGCCGACCGAATGCCGGGTGGCCCTGGCACGCGGGGATCGCGGTACCGGAGGGGCTGCCGGTGAAGCAGTCCTGGGGCTGGCTGTTCGCCCCCGACGGCCGGGTGCTCACGCTGGTCAACCCGCGGGACGGGATCGTCAGCCTCCCCGGTGGCTCGCTGGAGACGGAGGACGCCGGCGACCCGGGCGCCGCGCTGGCCCGCGAGGCGGGGGAGGAGGCCCAGGCCCGGATCGGCCCGCCGCTGTACCTCGGCTACCTGTACGACCGGGTCGGCTCGGCGAACGGCGGCCACGAGTGCGCTCGTGTGCGGATGGCCGCGGCGCTGCACGGCGCGGGCCCGTCCGCACCCGATCCGGCGTCCGGCCGCCACTACCGACGGCTGCTCGTCGCCCCCGGGCTGGCGGTCGAACTCCTCGGCTGGGGAACCACCGGCCTGTACCAGGCCCGGGCGGCGGTGGCGGCGGCGGTCGCGGTGCTGGGGGTTCCGGCGTCGGCGAACGAGACGATCGAGGAACTGCCGCTCGAGGGCTGCCGGTTGCGTTGAGCCGGGTGCTCGATGTCTCGGCGTTGACAGTCATCAATTGATTGATGATTGTCGGGCGGCGTGAGTCGGGTGCTCCGCGCTCCGGGCCCGTCACGCCTTGGGCGGCCGCCGCGGTTGAGGTAATGACGACAACGGCCCTGGTCGCCTTGCGAATGGTCTTGTACATGATTACTGCCCGGTAGGGCGTGCCCGTCGCACAGGTCGGCGGCGAACGCGGACAAGACCGGTCGCCGGGGCGGGCGAAAGGCGATTGTCGGCTGTGATCCGCCTCACGCTGTCGGGGTATTCCCGTCGTATGGCGCGGTTTGCCGAGGTGTGGAACGGAATTTGCGCGCGTATATGTCGGAACCCCGCGCGCGGGCCGCGCGACCGGGGGAGACGTGTGGCGTGGATCACGTCCTGGCGCGGTTGAAGCCGCGCCAAGGGGGGGATCGCGCGCGGGAGTTCGGGTGCGCGTGGCGTTGGCCCGCGCGAAGCGGGGGAGCTCGGGGCGGGCTCCGCCCGCGGTCGCTTTCGGGTGGTTCGAATTCCTCCTCCGGGGCGGGTCCGCTGTTCAATTCGGAGGTGGTGCTCGCGGGAGGACCGGCGATTTCCGGGACCGCCGGCGCCCGGGTTTTGGGCGGCGTAACTTCTTCGGAAATCCGGTGGGCATTTGTGATTTCCGTGGCGGGTGGGTGGGCGGATTTCGACGGGCGGGTGACTTCGGACCGTGACGAAGTTGTTCGGGGGTGTCGACACGGGGCGTGATCGTCGCGATCGGTGGAGTCGGACGGGTGGGTGACGAACTGTCGGGGCTCACGCCTGTCGCTCGACCGGGGTGCCAGGTCCGGTCGCGGCGCGCTGCTCGGCGGTGGCGGGCGGGGCGAGCAGGGAAGTGTTGCGCGTCGGCCGGTGCCTCACCGCTGATGGCCCGGACCGGGCGTCCGGAAATCGCCGTCCAGTGTCCGGAGTTCGGCGTCGGGTGCGTTCAAGTGGCGGCGCGTGTCGGCACGTTGACCCGGAAGTCGGGCACGGAGTGTCACGCCGTCGTCGCGCTCGGAGATGGGGCGGGAGTTGACGGTGCGTCAGGTGAAAAATTGGGTGATCGGGCGTTCGGGAGGGGGCTGGAGGGAATTTCCGCAGCCCAGGTCAGGGGTGGGTCTCCGCGCGTAGCGATTTTCAGGTGTCCGTTGGATGAGTGTTCGTCAAATTCTTTGGCATGACCGCTTCCCCGCGAGGCTACTGGCTGGTATCCAATGTGTGGCCTGCATCACTCATTGGAGGAAAGATGACTCGCGTTCGTGCCGTAACCGTCGCTCTCACCGCGGCAGCCCTGTCCATCGCCACTCTTGCCGCCGCCACCCAGGCGAGCGCCGCCGGCGTCAACTACGTGGCGCTCGGCGACTCTTACTCGGCGGGTGTCGGCTCGGGCAGCTACACCAGCGAGAGCGGCAGCTGCAGCCGCAGCACCAACGCCTACCCGCAGCTGTGGAAGAACGCCCACGCCCCGACGTCGTTCAAGTTCGTCGCCTGCTCGGGCGCGACCACCAACGACGTGCTTGCCAACCAGATCAGCTCGCTGAGCTCGACGACCACCCTGGTCTCGATCACCATCGGCGGCAACGACGCGGGCTTCGCGTCGACCATGCAGACCTGTGTGCTGAGCAGCGAGGCCTCGTGTCTGAGCGCCGTGAACACGGCGAAGAGCTACGCCACCAACACGCTGCCGGGCAAGCTCTCCAACCTGTACTCGCAGATCAAGGCGAAGGCGCCCAACGCGCATGTGGTGGTGCTGGGTTACCCGCACCTGTACCAGGTGCCGGGCAACTGCATCGTCGGCATCTCGGACACCAAGCGGACCGCGATCAACGGCGCGGCGGACACCCTGGATTCGGTGATCTCCAAGCAGGTTGCGGCGGCCGGGTTCACCTTCAAGGACGTCCGGACGATCTTCTCGACCCATGAGATCTGCGGTTCGTCCTCGCAGTGGCTGAACAGCACCACGCTGCCGGTCAGCGACAGCTACCACCCGAACTCCTCGGGCCAGGCGTACGGCTACCTGCCGAGCTTCTCCGCGGGCGTCTGATCCCCGGAGCAGTCGCTTGTCCGTGAGGGACGCGTGAGCCGGTGTCCGGGCCCATGGGAGGGGCCCGGACACCGGTGTTCGTGAACCGCCACGGACTGACAATACGTCAGCCTTATCCGCGCGGCGGCGAGGGTCAGTGAAGGTAGTCGGTCAGCGCGGCGGGCTTCAGGCCGGCCGCGGCGGCCGCGTCCAGGGCGCGCTGGAGGTCGCTCGCCAGGGTGTCGGTGAAGTGCAGGATGATCACGTCGCCGGGCTGGAGCGGGCCGCCGTGGTAGACGTTCGAGGCGCCGGAGGTGAAGTCGGCGGTGGCGGTCAGCAGGTACTTGATGCCGCAGTTCGCGGCGGCCTGCTGGGAGTTGGCGTCGAAGGCGAAGTACGGCGGGCGGAGGATCGTCGGCGTGGTGCCGTAGCGGGCGGTGACCGCGTCGCGGGCGTCGCAGATCTCGGCCTGCTGCTCGGCGAGCGACAGCGTCGTCAGGTCGCGGTGCGAGACGGTGTGGTCCTGGATGGAGGAGCCGGGCGCGGCGGTGATCCGGCTGAAGTAGTCCTGCTCGAAGCCCTCCGGCATGGGCAGCGGGAACGCGGTGACCGGGAGCTTGCGGTCGGCGATCAGCTGCGCGGCCTCGGGGGTGCGGAACCAGCCGTCGTCGATGGTCAGGAAGACCACCTTGTCCGAGGTCGGCGCGTTCCAGGTGGCGTACGCGGGCGCGGGGGTGTCGCCGGTGACGCTGACGTCGTCCACCGCGATCGGGCCCTGGCCGTACCAGCCGTGCACGTACAGCTGCACGGAGGTGGTGGCGGCGCCGGTGGTGAAGGTGGTGGACAGCTGCTGCCAGCCGGTGCCGGTGGACGCCGTCCAGGCCGGCGGGACGTCGTGGCCGGTGCCGGTGGCGCCGATGAAGGCGTACGAGCCGTGCACCCAAGTCCGGTAGGTGTAGCTGGTGTTGGGGCGTACCGCGAGGGTCTGGGTGCACTGGCCGGTGGAGTCGGCGGAGGCCGGGGTGATGGCCAGCGCGGAGCCGCCGGTGCGGGCCGCGGTGGTGACGGCGCCCTCGCCGGCCGCGCAGTGCCAGCCGGGGATGGAGCCCCAGTCGGCGAGCGGGAGGGTGGGGATCTCGAATCCAGGGTTGGTGGCCAGGTTGACCGCGGGGGCGTCGGCAGCCGTGTTCGTCGGGGCGCCGGCGTGCGCGGCCGGGGCATCGGCGTGCGCGGCCGGGGCGGTGGCGAGGGCGGCCAGCACGGTGGCGGCGGCAGCCGTCGCGAGACGGCGGCGTGCGGAACTGAGCACGGATCAACTCCAGTGTGGGGGAGGAGCGAAGACGTGACTCCCGGAGGGGCGGGGGTCGGTCGCGGCCCTGCCGCACCGGGCCAGTGCACACAATGGACTGGACCAATCCCGGCGGTCAAGGGGGCTGTTGGAGATCGGTCAACCGCCGTACCGTGCGTTGACGTTGCCTTTATGACGGAGCGTCAGAGTCCGGAACGGGCTATGTCGTTCATCCGGCGTACAGCTCGTCGATGTCCTGCGCGTAGCGGTCCGCCACCGCTGCTCGGCGGATCTTCAGCGAGGGCGTCAACAGGCCGTCGTCCAGGGTGAATTCGTGCGGCAGCAAGCGGAAGGCCCGGATCGACTCGGCGCGCGAGACGGTGGTGTTGGCGGCGGCCACGGCCCGCTGCACCTCCTGGTGCAGCTCGTGGTCGGTGAGCACCCCGTGAATGTCCAGCTGCGGGCGGCCGCGGGACTTGAGCCAGTGCGCGAGGGCCACCGGGTCGAGGGTGATCAGCGCGGCCAGGTACGGCCGGTTGTCGCCCACCACCAGGCACTGGGCGACCAGCGGATGGGCCCGCACCCGCTCCTCCAGGATCGCGGGGGCGAGGTTCTTGCCGCTGGAGGTGACGATCACCTCCTTCTTGCGGCCGGTCAATGTCAGGTAGCCGTCCTCGTCCAGCGAACCGAGGTCGCCGGTGGCCAACCAGTCGCCGTGCAGCGCCTCTTGCGTACAGCGCGGATGGTTGAGGTAGCCGGAGAACACGCCGGCGCCGCGCACCCACACCTCGCCGTCCTCGGCTATCGCCACCGCCGCGCCCGGCACCGGGCGGCCGACGGTGCCGAATCTGGGCCGGTCCGGGGGATTGGCGGTGATCGCGGCGGTCGTCTCGGTCAGGCCGTAGCCCTCGTACACCGTCATGCCCGCGCCCGCGAAGAACAGCGCCAACTCCCGCCCCAGCATGGACCCGCCGGAGATCACCGAGCGCACCCGGCCGCCGAGCACGGCCCGCACCCGCTGGTACACCAGGCGCTCGTACGCGGCGTGCCGCAGCCGCAGCGCGGGGGACGGGCCGGGGCCCTTGCGGTGCGCCCGGCGCTCCCAGGCCGTCGCCCACTCGATCGCCACCTGCTCGGCCTGCAGGAAGGTCTCCAGCCGGCCCGACGCCTCGGCGGCCTCCCGGGCCCGGCGGTGGATCTTCTCGAAGATGTACGGCACCGCGTGCAGGAAGGTCGGCCGGAACGCCGCCAGGGCCGGCAGCAGACTGTCCGCCGCCAGCTTGGCGTGGTGGCCGATCCGGATGCCGCCGCGGATCGCCGCGACCTGGGTGAGCCGGCCGTACACGTGCGCCAGCGGCAGGAACAGCAAGGTGGCGGGCTGGTCGCCGCCGGTGTCGGAGAACACCTCGGCCCAGCCGTCCAGCACCGCGTCCGCCACCGCCGCGAAGTTGCCGTGGGTCAGCAGACAGCCCTTCGGACGGCCGGTGGTGCCCGAGGTGTAGATGACACTGGCCAGCGAATCCGGCGTCACCCCGACCCGTCTACGGTGCACCAGGGCGTTCGGCACTTCCTGCCCGTCGGCCATCAACTGCTCGACGCAGCCCCGGTCGAGCTGCCAGATGCCGGTCAGCGCCGGCAGCGCGTCGCAGACCGCGCCGACCGTCATCGCCTGGTCCTCGTCCTCGACCACGCAGGCCACCGCCGAGGTCTCGGCCAGGATCCAGCGCACCTGCTCGGGCGCCGCCGTGGGGTACACCGGCACCGGGATCGCCCCGACCGACCAGAGCGCGTAGTCGAACAGCGTCCACTCGTAGCGGGTGGAGGACATCACCGCGACCCGGTCGCCGTAGCGCACCCCGCGGGTGAGCAGACCCCGGGCGAGGGCCAGCACCTCGTCGCGGAACTGAACGGCCGTCACCGGCCGCCAGGCGCCGTCCGCCCAGCGGGACAACTGCACCAGCCGCGGTTCGCGCTCGGCCCGGTCGAACACCGAGTCGGCCAGCCCGCCGGTCACCGCCGAGCTGCCGAGCGCGGGGCTGCTGATCTCTCGCACGGTACCCCCGTTCCGCCGATCCCCGCCCCGGATCGCACAGGCGGAGGGCGGCACCGGCGAAGCTACCCGATCGACGCGGTGCTGCCCAGAGTCACCGCCCGACGACACCCCGCACCGGGCACAGTGCCGCAGGTGGGGGCACTGAAGGACGCTGGTGAGGAAATTAAAGGACGATACGGACACCACACGATCACGATGCAAATTCACCCTACGAACGGACGGTCAGTAAGTAGTAGGCTCGCGGCTCTCGTACCCCTCCGTACCTCTTCATGCTCATTCCTGCCCCCGGCCGCTCGTGCCCGGCGACCACACCGACCGAGGACCACCAGAGGACCCACATGCGCCTGCGCCGCAGCTCGATCCGCGCGAGGATCATCGCGCTGCTCCTGGTGCCCATCGTGGCGCTCGGCGGCCTGTGGGCCTACTCCACACTGATCACCACCAGCGGCGTGTGGAACCAACTCGACCTCAGCGACACCTACACGGCCTTCGGCGGCCCCGCCGACCAGTACGTCGACGACCTGCGCATCGAACGCACCGCCGCCGTGCTGCGCCTCGCCGACCCCGCCAACAAGGCCTACACCGACTCCTACCTGAAGTCCCAGACCGTCACCGACCGGGACCTGCAACTGCTGCGCTACCAGGCGGGCAGCCGCGACGCCGGCAAGCTCGACGGCGACCAGCGCGCCCGCCTCCACGACCTGATCGCGTCCGCCGACGAACTCGCCGCCGTCCGCAGCCAGATCGGCCAGCACCAATCCAGCTGGGACGGCGCGCTCAAGGACTACAGCGCCCTGATCGGACCGGTCTTCGCCTTCCGGTCCTCCTTCGTCGCCAAGGAGAGCGGCGCACTGCCCCGCCAGGGCACCCTGCTGGTCGAACTCACCCGGGCCACCGACTACCTGGCCCAGGAGACCGCCGCGATGCGCGCCCTGCGGGCCGGAACCGCCACCGCCGCCACCGACATCCGCAAGCAGCAGATCGCGCTGGACGCCATGCACGCCCAGCAGACCCTGTTCCGGGTCTACGTCGCCGAACTCGACCAGCAGGACCAGCACGACTACATCGAACTGCGCAACAGCGAGGCCTGGCACGCCCTCACCCTCGCCGAAACCGGCTTCGACAACGCCACCGACCGGGCCGCCGAAGTCCGCGGCGGCCCCGTCGACAACTGGGGCGACAACGCCGACCGGGTCCTCAACGACATCGCCACCATGAACGCCCGCCTGGCCTCCAGGATCGGCGACCAGGCCCACGCCTACGCCGTCAACTCCCTGCTGCGCGGCGGCGTCGCAGGCCTGGTCGGCCTGCTCGCCGTGGTGATCTCCATCGCCGTCTCCTACCGCATCGGCCGCCGCCTGGTGCGCGAACTCGTCGGCCTGCGCAACGCCGCCGCCGACCTGTCCGCCAACCGACTGCCCTCCGTGATGCACCGGCTGCGCCTCGGCGAAGAGGTCGACGTGGTCGCCGAAGTCCCCCAACTCGACTTCGGCACCGGAGAGATCGGCCAGGTCGGCCGCGCCTTCAACGAGGTGCAGCGGGTCGCCGTCGAGGCCGCCGTCGAACAGGCCCAGCTGCGCCGCGGCGTCTCCGCCGTCTTCGTCAACCTGGCCCGCCGCTCCCAGGTGCTGCTGCACCGTCAGCTCACCCTGCTCGACACCATGGAGCGCCGCACCGAGAATCCGCGCGAACTCGAAGACCTGTTCCGGCTCGACCACCTCACCACCCGCATGCGCCGGCACGCCGAAGGCCTGATCATCCTCTCCGGCGGCTCGCCCGGCCGCGCCTGGCGCAAGCCGGTTCGGATGGTCGACGTGGTGCGCGCCGCCGTCGGCGAGGTCGAGGACTACGCCCGGGTCATCGTCCGGCCGTTCCCCGGCACCGGACTGCTCGGCTCCGCCGTCGCCGACGTCACCCACCTGATCGCCGAACTCGTCGAGAACGCCACGGTGTTCTCCCCGCCGCAGACCCAGGTCACCGTCCAGGGCGAGGTGGTCGCGCACGGCTTCTGCCTGGAGATCGACGACCGCGGCCTCGGCCTGAACGAGCAGCACCTCGGTGAGATCAACCAGCGCCTCGCCGTGGAGCAGGAGTTCGACCTCGCCGACACCGACCGGCTGGGCCTGTTCGTGGTCTCCCGGCTGGCCCGCCGGCACGGCATCCGGGTCCACCTGCGGCCCTCCCCGTACGGCGGCACCTCCGCCGTGGTGCTGATCCCGCGCGAACTCCTCGCCGACGCCGCCGAGATGGCCCCCGACGGGGCCCGCCCCGCCGCCGACGACACCACCCACCGCCGGGCCGCCGGCACCGCCGAACCCGGCCGCGCGCACGCCGCGCCCGCGCATGCCGCGCCCGCGAAGGTGCTCGGCGGGCCGCGCCCGTCCGCCGCCGACCCGTCCGCGAAGCCCGGCGGGCTGCCGCGACGGCGAACTCCCGGACAGGAAGCGGCCGTTGAGGGCGCATCCGGGACGGGGCGGCACCGGCGGACGGAGGATGCCGAGCCCGCCGCGCCTGTTGCGCCTGTTGCGGTGCCCGCGGCTGCTGAGGTGTCCGAGGCCGCCGGGGTGTCCGGTGCGCCCGTCACGCCGCTCACGCCGGTGGCCGGGGGGCTGCTGCCGCGCCGGGTCCGGCAGGCCAGCCTCGCGCCCCAACTCCGGGCCGGCGCCGGCCCCGAGACCTCCGAGTCGGCCCGCGAGCGCAGCCCCGAGGAGGCCCGCTCCGCGTTCGCCTCGTTCCAGCGCGGCTTCGCCCGCGGCCGCGGCGACCGGCTGCAGCCCGCCTCGCTGACCGTCGTCCGCTCCGAGCCCGACCCGGCCGCGCCCGGCGACCGCCCCGGCGCGCGGGTCGCGCCGGCCGCGCCGCAGCCCGGCCGCCCGCCCCGGCTGCGGGTCGCGCTCCCCTCCGCGCCGGTGCCTCCCGCGCTGCCGGCCGCCCCCGTCCGCTCCGTCCCCCCGGCGCACCAGCCGCCGGACGCACCGCCCGCACCAGCAGAAGGAACCGAATCATGACCGCAACAACACCGCCGTCCGGGAGCCTCGACTGGCTCCTCAACGACCTGGTCGGCCGCGTCGCGACCCTTCGGCACGCGGTAATCCTGTCCAGCGACGGCCTGGCCACCGGCGTCTCCAGCGGCCTCGGCCGGGAGGACGCCGAGCACCTGGCGGCCGTCGCCGCCGGCTTCCACAGCCTCGCCAAGGGCGCCGGCCGGCACTTCCAGGTCGGCGGCGTCCGGCAGACCATGGTCGAACTGGACGAGGCCTTCCTGTTCATCACCGCCGCCGGCGACGGCAGTTGCCTGGCCGTGCTCAGCGATGCCGAATCCGATGTGGGCCAAATCGCCTACGAGATGGCACTGTTGGTGAAGCGCGTCGGGGAGCACCTGGCCGCCGAGCCGAGGAGTTGACTGGTTAGATGAGCGAGCCCGAGCCGACCGAGCCGACCGAGGCCACCGCCCCGGCCGGCCCCGGTGGTGAGAGCGCGGACGAGGCGTCGGCCGACGACACGCCGATCGACCTGTTCGTGCCCCGCACGCCGGTGGACAACCGCTGGTTCGACGACGACGCCGGACCGATGGTCCGGCTGTTCTCGATGACCAGAGGACGCGCCCGGCCGGTCGACGACGGCCTGTTCGACCTGATCTCGCTGGTCACCGCCGCCGGGGAGTACCTCGCCCCCGGCGGCGTCCCGGCCGACCTCCCGATCGGACCCGAGCACCACGCCATCCTCCAGCTCTGCTGCGATGAGCCCCTCAGCGTCGCCGAGCTGGGCTCCTACACCGACCTGCCGGTCAGCGTGGTCCGGGTCCTGCTCGGCGACCTCCACGACGCCGACCTGATCAGCGTCACCCGACCCTTCCAGCTCGCCCAGCAACCGGACGAGCGACTGCTGCGAGACGTGATCAATGGCCTCCGTGCACTCTGACGCCCCTGACGCGGCGTCAACTTCCGCTACCCGCAAGGCTCCTTGGGTCGCCAACGCGGTCAAGATCCTGATCGCCGGCGGCTTCGGCGCGGGCAAGACCACTCTGGTCGGCGCGGTCAGCGAGATCCGGCCGCTGCGCACCGAGGAGACGCTCAGCGAGCGCGGCCGCCCGATCGACGACACCGCCGGGGTCGAGGCCAAGCGGACCACCACCGTCGCCATGGACTTCGGCCGCATCGACCTCAAGCCCGGCCTCGCCCTCTACTTGTTCGGCACCCCCGGCCAGGACCGCTTCTGGTTCGTCTGGGACGAACTCGCGCGCGGCACCCTCGGCGCGGTCGTGCTCGCCGACACCCGGCGGCTCGCCGACTCCTTCCCCTCCGTCGACTACTTCGAGCAGCGCGACATCCCGTTCGTGGTCGCCGTCAACTGCTTCGAGGGCACCGAGGTGTACGCGCCCGAGGACGTTCGCGCCGCGCTCGACCTGCCGGAGAGCGTGCCGGTGCTGCTGTGCGACGCGCGGCGGCGCGAGGACGGCAAGGAGTTGCTGATCCGGCTGGTGCAGCACGCCGCTGAGCGGGTCGGAGTGCGACTGTAGTACTGGTCGCATTTATGCAGGTCAAGGTGTTGGCGTCCGGATGGTGGATGGTTTCTGTCTTGGCGTGCGGACCGGTCGGTGCAGTGGGTTGCCTTCCGGGCACGTGGCGTGGAAGTCTCGTACTCGTGCCCGCCGTTCGTCGCGGGTTCTCGACAACGCACCGGGGGAGGAGCAGGACCATGACCGAAGCGGTCCGCGTCTCCGCCCTCCCCGTGCTGACCGTTCGCCGGTACATCGACCACGGTCTGATCTACAGCGCCTGCTGTCGCTGACGCACCGTCACCACCCTTTGCCCGTAGGTGTGGTGGCGGTTCTGTGCGTTTTTCGCCGACCCGTCGTGCTCCGGAGAGCCGCCCTGTGAATCCTCGCGTACATCTCGAACCGTTCTGGCCCTCGCGCCAGGCCCACCACTTCGACCAGACCTGTCGGCGCGTACCCCGCGTCTCCCGCCCGCCACGCTGACCGATCCGTCAGCCCCGGTGCGCCGGAAGCGCAGACGACGACCACCCACCGACCGTCACGCGCGAAAGAGCCCTCGAATGTCCTACGCCGCCACCGCGACCCCGCACCTGCGAGCGGTCCGCACCCTGCCGAACCACAACCACTCCCTGCCGAACCAGCCCCTCGACGCCGAGTACCGGCGGGTCGCCGCCCCGGCCGCGATGACCCGGCCCGCGCCTGCCATCGCCCCCGAGAGCCTGCTGGCCGGACTCCAGGACGGCGCCGCCGTCGTCGCCGCGCTGCCCCAATCCGTGCTGCCGCAGGGCCTGTTGGCGCAGCTCGGGGCCGGCGCGAACAGCCCGCTGGTCGGGTACCTGGTGCTGGTGCCCGCCGAGAAGGTCGCTCCCGCGCCCGCTCCTGTGGTGGCTGCCGCCCCGGTCCGGCCCTTCGCCCGCCCCGCCGAGAGTGGCATCTCCGTCGACCTCGACCGCCGCAACGCGTACGTCGACGGCGCCCTGCTCGACCTCACCTACCTCGAGTTCGAGCTGCTCGCCCACCTCACCGAGCACCCGCACCGGGTCCACACCCGCGACCAACTCGTGCACACCGTCTGGGGATACGGCCACGTCGGCGACGGCCGCACCGTCGACGTCCACGTCGCCCGCCTGCGCCGCAAGCTCGGCGCCGCCTACCGTGACACCATCGTCACGGTCCGCCGGGTCGGCTACAAGTACGCGCCGGTGGCCTGACGGGCCGGGACACCGCGGAACGACGGCTTGCACCGGGTGGTGCGGGCCGTCGTTGCGTTGTGCGGCGGTCGTTCGGTTGTGGCGGTCGTTCGCTTGTGGGGGTTGGCGGGAAACGGTCGGTGAATACCCGGCTGCCACGCGGTGCCGGGGGCGCGGTGATCGTCGAATCGGCCATCGGATTGGCCGCAAACCGTGCAGACGCCGGTTCGATCCAAGATCTACTGTTCCCGCCGAGGGGCCGGTTCCGCTTGCCCCCATCGAGTTCAGGAGTCCGACGCCGCACCACCGATCCGCCACGTGGAGGAGAACCGGAATGTCAGTGAAGAAGACCGCGTCACGCCTTGCCCTGGTCGGCGTGTCCGCCATGCTCGCGCTCGGCGGCCTGGCCGGGCAGGCCAACGCCAGCTACGCCAACATCGACAACTGGAACACGTTCACCTGCGCCCAGGCTCGTGGGTCCTACTACTACTGCCTCTTCTACAACTCCAACGCCGCCGGCGGCATTTGGGGCAGCAGCGCCAACCCCGGAGTTCCCAAGCTGGCGGGCGAGAAGTTCAGCGACGGCAACGACGTGTGGAACAACGCCGCGTCCGCCGAGAACGCGAGCGCCTGCAACGTGGGCATCTGGGTCAACTCCTATTACATGGGGGACGAGAACTGGTTGAGCCCCAACAAGGGCGGCAACCTCAATTCCTGGCTGAAGAACAACGAGGCCTCGATCGCCATGGACGACGCCTCGCGCTCCTACTGCCCCACCGTCTGACCGCCCGCGTCCCCTGCCCGATGCCTGCCCGCCGGTCGACGCCGGCGGGCAGGCCGTGTCCCGCGCCCCGAGACCCCGGAGGAGAACAACCGTGACTGCCGCAACGAGGGTCGGCCGGGGGCGACTTCCGGTGACGGTGCTGTTCGCGCTGTCCGCCCTGGCGGCAGCCGGGTGCTCCGCCGGGCGGGCCGCGCCGCCGCCCGCCCCGGTGCTGCCCGCCACCGCGGGGCCGACGCCCACGGCGTCACCGGCGGACGTCGACACGCTCCAACTGCCGATCACGGAATACATGTTGACCGCTCAGCAGGAGGCCGCGCTGAAGTGGTTGAACGCGAAGAAGGTCGCCGTGTGCATGCAGCAGTACGGCTTCGACGTGCCCGTGGCACGGGCCCCGGTGGTCTCGGCCTCCGATTCGATCATGTTCCGTCGCTACGGCGTGACCGACCCGGCGAGCGTCAGCACCTGGGGGTACCACCTGCCCAGGCGCGAGGGTAAGGCCCTGCAAGCCGCGCTCTCCTCGGCGGAGAACGCCGTGCTGCTCGGTCGGGACGCCGCAGGCAAACCGGTGACCAGCTCGAATGGGCAGGCGGTGCCGGATGGAGGTTGCCAGGGCAAGGCCAATGCCGAGCTGAGTGAGCTCCAGTCGGCCGGGCGGGGTTCGAACGGCGCCGGGGCCCAACTCGTCGGGCAGACCAAGGGAGACAGCTTCGCGCACTCGATGGCCGACCCGCGCGTGCAGGAGGCCTTCGGGAAGTGGTCGGAGTGCCTGCGCGGCGGCGGGTTCGATGCGAAGAGCCCGGTGGAGGCCGCGGAGAACCTGCCGTCCATGAAGGAGCTCAGGCCGGACGCCGACGAGATTCGGATGGCGCAGGCCGATGTGGACTGCAAGGCGCGCACCAACCTGGTCGGGATCTGGTTCGCCGTTGAGGCCGACTACCAGAAGGGCGCGATCGCCCAGCAGCCGCAGGCGTTCGGCAAGCTCAAGGCGGAGCGCGATGCGCAGGCCGCGCGGATCGACGAGCTCGTCAAGGGGCTGACCGGGCGCTGAGGCGGCTGCGGGTGCGGGTGCAGCTGCGGGTGCAGGTGCGGTTGCGGACGGTCGGGCGGGCGCGAGGTTTCGGGGCGGATGGATGTCACCCTCGGAGTTGGATTGCGTGCGTATAGTGACGATTTGGCTGGTCAAAGCGTCATCAACGCCGTATCCCTGGAGAATTCGTGGCAAACTTCCGCAATCGTCTGGCCCTGCTCGGCTCGGCCACGGCGCTCGCTGCTGGCGCTGTCGTCCCCGCGCAGTTCGTCGGGGCGCAGTCCGCTGCCGCGGCGGACCGGCAGTGGGTCGCCCTGGGCGACTCGTACACCGCCGGGTTCATCCGGGCCGCGGGTGAGGTCTTCGAGATCCCGCGCGACGGCTGCGAGCGCACCGACCAGTCCTATCCTCAACTCATCGAGCGCGACTTCGGTTCGCTCTTCGACCTGACCAACGTCAGCTGCACCGCCGCGACCATCGAGAACGTCACCGACGAGGCACAGGAGCCGATCGGCCGTCACTTCCCGCCGTTCTCCGAGGACCCGGACTACCCGTTCCCCGCCGTGCCGCCCCAGTCCGCGGCGGTGGGACCGGACACCGATGTGATCACCGTCGGCGTGGGCGGCAACACCCTCGGGTTCGCCGATTTCCTGGTCAAGTGCCCGGAGTTGGGCCAGGGGACCGGTGGCGCCGGCACTCCCTGCAAGGACGAGTTGGGCGCGAGCGTCCCGGACCGGCTGAACAGGGTGAGCCGGGAGTACGACCGGATGCTCGCCGTGCTCCACGAGCGCGCCCCGCACGCGAAGATCCTGGCCGTCGGCTTCCCCACCATCTTCCCCAAGGACGCCGCCAAGTGCCGCTACAACGACCCGACGCAGTTCGGCACCATCACCCAGGGCGACCTGGACTGGCTGCGGCAGGACGTCCTGGAGCCCCTCAACAGGATCATCGAGAAGTCGACCGGCACGCAGGAGGCCGCCGACTTCGTCGACCTGTACGAGTCCTCGGCGGAGCACAGTGTCTGCGACGCGAGTAAGTGGGTGGAGGGGTTCATCACGCCGCCCGACCAGCTGTCCTTCGTGCACCCCAACGCGCGCGGCCACCGCAACGTCGCCGACCTGGTCGAGGCGGCGATGCTGGACATCCTCGGCTGAGCCGGGACTGCGACGTCCTTACGTTGAACTGGCCTTTCAGCAGCAGTCGGAGGCCAGTTCGCGTGTGCGCGGGGGCTGGTGGTGCTGACGCGGGGTTGGTCCGGCGGCCTAGAATGCCGGGGTCCGCGAGCGTGCGGCCCGGGGCCGTTGAGATCACCGATGACGAGGGGGCCGTATGACCCGCCCGACCACCGGAATGCTGCACCACGTCGAGATCTGGGTGCCCGACCTCGACCGTGCCGTCGATTGCTTCGGCTGGCTGCTGGACGCCTTGGGCTGGACGCCGTTCCAGAGTTGGGGTGACGGCCGCAGTTGGCGGCTCGGGACGACGTACCTGGTCTTCGAACGGTCCCGGGCGCTCACCGCGGACCAGCACGACCGGTGCCGGCCCGGGCTGAACCACCTGGCGTTCCACGTGCAGGGCCGGGGTGCGGTGGACGCTTTGGTCACCGAGGCTGCGCAGCACGGCTGGAGTCTGATGTTCCCCGACCGTCACCCGCACGCCGGCGGCGAACAGACCTACGCCGCCTATCTGGAGAATGCCGACGGGTTCGAGGTCGAGCTCGTCGCGATCGAGGCAGAACAGCTCGATCTCGCCGCTGCCAGCTGGGCGCACCTCTGCAGCGGTCCCGACCACGACCCGGGTGGTGGGGTGGACATCCCCGAGGCGTTGCGCGGGCTGGCGGCCGCGACTGACCTCGCGCAGGCCCGCAGATGCGCCGACCGCCTGTACGACCTGGTCTACCACTCGCATTCCGGTGGGTACTTGCTGCCGGCCGAGGCCGTGGTGCCGCACCTGATCCGGCTCGGCTCCTCCGGGCCGGCCGTGGTGCGGGCGATGGCTCTGGGGTTCCTGGTGGACCTCGGCGGTGGCGGGTGGTCGGGGGCGGAGAGCTGCCCGGGCAGCGAAGGTTTCGCGTCCCGCACCACCGCGGCCGTTCGGGCGGGACTGCCGACGTACTACGCGCAGGTGAAGTCACCCGACGCGATCGTGCGTGCGGCGGCGTTCGTCCTGATCACCGTCCTGGAGCACGAGGCCCTGATGTTCCTCAGGGGCGACGAGCGCATCGCGGTGCAGACCGGGCCGCCGATCACGTCCGCGCGTTATCGCGCCATGGTCGATCGGCTCCACGAGCACGACTGGGACCCGTCCGTCCGGCGGCACTTGGGGCTGGCGAAGATCGATCCGCTGTTCGGCCAGGGCGAGGAGCACGGGATCGAGTACCTGTACGACTCCGTCGGTTGGTGAACTCGTGGCAGGTTCGGACCAGGACTTGTCCGGTCGATCAACCGGTCCTCGTCGAAGCCCGGCGGCCGTCCGCCGCGTGAGCCTTTGCGCAGGCGGGTGGCCCGGCTAGTTGCTGGTGATGTCCGGAATCCCGGTGGGGGCAGGGACGGGTTCTAGGGTGAAGGCCTGGCCCGTGGGCGGTGCGGCACAGGGGAGTTGGAGCACCGAGGCTCCCGGGGTGGCGATGCCTCCGGGGACGGTGACGCACGCGTCGGTGTGGGCGGGGCGGATCAGGTAGGCGCCGGAGCCGTCCGGCGACGGGCGCAGCCTGAACCGTTCGGCGGTGCCCCGGCGGCCGCAGTAGTCGTTCATCAGGCGGGCGCCCTCGGTGCGCAGTCCGGAGTCGACTCCCAGGCAGCCGTGGCCGAGAACGGGATGGAGCGAACGGATCATGTAGAGGCCCTCGCCCCCCGGCTCCAGGACGTAGGTGGGCACGGCACCGGCGCAGTCGACCTGCGTCACCCGCCCGCCGCTGTCCTGGACGGCCGACTCGCCCAGGCACAGGCCCGATCCCGTTGGCCGGATTCGGTACGCCCCGGCGGCGAGCGGGAGCGTCTCATGGGCGGCGCCTCCGGGGGGTGCGGTGGTGCCCGGGGAACGGACGGGGCCGTGTCGGAGTGCCAGAAATCCCGCCAAAGCGCAGATCACGGCCAAGAGGGACCCGAGCAGGGCCGCACCCCGGGGCAGCCGCCGCGAGCCGGGCGCCGGCGGAGGCGGTGGGGCGGGGGTGCTCGGCCCCGCTCCGTCAGTGTCGTCCGTCCCCTCCTTGCCCGATGCCAGACGGGCGCGTGCCTCCAGCCAAGCGCCCGGAGGTCCCTGGTGACCGCAGGCGAGCAGGAACGCCCGCAGCACTTCGGGCCTGGGTAGTTGGTCATGGCGCAGAATGGCGGCCACCGTGCTGCGCGGGAGCGTCTCGCCGAGTTCGGCGGCGCGGTTCTCCAGCGCGCGATAGGTGAGTCCGGACCGTTCCCGTAACTCCCGCAGCAGCGCGACGAATTGAGCCGCGTTGTGGGCACGGGCCGGATCGGGGGGCGGCGGCGGAGAGCTCATCCCGCGATTCTCGCCAAGCCACTGCGGGCGGCACCACCGGGATTTGAGTCGTTCATGACCGGCGATCCCGGGGTGGGTGCTTCCATGCCACCAGGTGTGGGCGACTCGGCCTGCCGCTGCGTGTCCGTCCTGGACGGTTCGGACATCGCTGGTCAGGGGCCGGGCGGCTGTCCACGGGTGTCCGGGACGGCTATCTCCTTGCCCGGTCGCTCCGGTGGGTGGTGGAGTTCGAACCGCTCGGCCCCCGGCCGTTCCGCCACGAGCGGTTCGGGCCGAGGACCGGGCCGTGTACCGGGTTCGCCCGGGCCTGACCATCCGTCACACCGCGAGGAGTTCACGATGATCAACCTCAAGCGCGCGGCCGTCGGCGTCGCCGTCGTCAGCAGCGTCGTCCTGGGCGCTGCGGGCACCGCGAATGCCGCGAGCTGGATCACCCTGCGTTCGGGGATCAGCCTCAGCACCTGCGAGGCCGAGAAGAACGGTGCCACCCAGCCGGTCCGCTGCATCGAGTCCCCGGTGGGCAGCGGCAAGTACAAGTTCCAGGTGTGGGCCTGAGCGGCGCGCCCCGGCGGGCCGGTCGGCAGCTGCCGGCCGGCCCGCAACTCCCCGGTCGGGTCGAGCGCACCGGCAACGCGGTGCACCGGCCGGGTGCCGGCCTCCGGGCACCACCTACTGGTTCACCACGATCGGCGGGCTTGGACGACTCCGGGCCCGCCTCGCATGGAGCCGGGCGAACCGGGACGTGGTCGATCGGGCGGGCTGAACTCGCGGTGCCGGCTGCCGGGTTGGGCCGGCGTCCGCTTTGGGCCGGCGTCCGCTTTGGCGTACGGGCTCAGTCCCGGGCGGCGATCCTGGCGAGGGTGACCTCGTCCTCGGTCGGGGCGGTCATGCGGAAGGCGTGGAGTCCGACGTCCCAGAGGCTCACCACCGGTTCGGGGGCGCCGTCCTCGTCGGAGAAGCCCTCGACGTAGAAGCCGAAGAAGTCCAGCATCGCGCGCTCGCCCAGTTCGAGCGGATGGAACGGCAGCGGGTACGGCTCGTCGTCCTCGTCCTCGTCCTCGGGCTCCACGGGGTACCGGCCTTCCCAGTAGGGCAGTTCGAACGGGAGCCGCTCGCCGATATCCTCGACGATGCCGCCGTCCGGGGACAGGCTCAGGGAGCGGACCAGCCTGCCGTCGTCCCAGACGGCGAAGGCCAGCCAGTCGGAGACGCTGTGCATCGCGTGGAGGTAGAGGCGCCGGCCTCGGCCGGCGGCGACAAGGTGCTCGGGAAGCTGTGACGGCAGGCCGAGCATGACCTCCTGGTCGCAGATCAGGTCGAGCCCCGGCACGGACAGTGCGCAGACCGTCCCCTCGGGCGGGTAGAGCGCCTCGGCCAGTGCCCACGGCTCGTCGTTGCCCGCGTCGAGGCGGTGGCCCGGGCGTATCCGGGCGAGCAGTGCGGCGGCCTGGTCGAGGTCAGGGGCCGGTGCGTCTTGGAGTACGTCGGCGATGGCGGCTTCCGCGTAGGCCAGCAGTGCGGTCTTCGCTCCCATGTGGCCCGTCCTCGGTTCGTCCTGTTGGCTTCGGCCGGAGGCTACTGGCCGGCACGGACAGTTGGACGGTCGGGCGTCGAGTTCAGGGGCCGGGGCCGGGCGCTGTGCTCGGATCCGCGCGGCAGCGGAGGGGCAGGGGCGGGCCGAGTGGAACTCGAGGGGCCGGACATGGAGTTGAGGCGAGGCCCCGGTTCCTCCCGGGTGGTCACCCGGGCGAGGCGGGCAGCCGTTCGGGATGGCGTCCGGTTCGTGACGGTCTGTCAGGTGGGGGTGTTCGGAGTGTGAGGCATCCCTCTCCTGTCGTCGTGGCGCCGGTGGCCCGGGAAGGTTGACCATGGAGGAATGACCTCTTCGCATGACGGTGACCGACCGGATCCGACCGACGGTGCTCCCGCCCGTGGGTACCTGCTGGACAACGCGCGGGCGGAGGCGGGTGAGCGATTCGTGTGGTTGGCCGAGCTGTTCGACGGTGTGACGCGCGGGCACTTCGGGCGGCTGGGGATCGGGGCCGGGTCGCGTTGCTGGGAGGTGGGGGCGGGTGGCCCGGGTATCCCGGAGGCGCTTGCGGCGGCTGTCGGGCCCACCGGGTACGTGCTGGCCACGGACATCGACCCGTCGTGGCTGAAGGACGGCGAGGGGTACGAGGTGCGTCGGCACGACGTCGTCGCCGATCCGGCGCCGGAGCCGGGGACGTTCGATCTGGTGCACGCCCGGCTCGTGCTGGTCCATCTGCCGGACCGCGCCCGGGCGTTGGCCACCATGGTGGCGGCATTGCGGCCCGGCGGCTGGCTGCTGATCGAGGACGCCGACACGGCCCTTCAGCCGCTGGCATGCCTGGACGACAGCGGTCCTGCGCAGCGGCGGGCCAACCGGCTGCGCGGCGGGGTCCGGGAGTTGCTGTCGGGTCGCGGTGCGGACCTGAGCTTCGGGCGGACGCTGCCGCGGATACTGCGTGAGGCCGGGTTGGTGGACGTGGCTGCTGCGGGCACGTTCCCGGTCGGTGGGCCGGCCTGCAACCGGCTGGAGGCGGCGACCATTCGGCACGTGCGCGGCGAGCTGCTCGCGGCCCGCCTGGCCGACGACGCGGAGATCGACGCGCACCTGGCCTCCATCGAAGCGGGCGAACTCGACCTGACGCTCGCGCCGTTGATCTCGGCCTGGGGGCGCCGTCCGATCGAGGGCTGAGGACTCTGCGGCGGCCGGGCAGGTGGGCCAGGTCGGTTAGGTCGGCCAGGTCGGCGGGCGGGGGCCAGTTCTCGCAGGCCTGCCAGGACCCAGTGCACCATGCGGCCATGGTGGTGGGGCCCACGCCGCGCGTCATGAGTACGGGTACTTATTGCGGAGCCGGTCCTGGCCGGGCGCGAATTCGCGCCCGGCCAGCGGGAGTTGTCAGTGCGGTGCGCGGATGGCGTCGATGATGCGGGTCCAGTTGTCGCTGCCGTGGCCGCGGTCGATGGCGTGCCGGTAGTGGGCCTGGACGGCCAGCGGGAGGGCGAGGTCGAGGCCGAGGGAGGTGCTGGTCTCGACGATGTGGTCGGCGGTGGCGCCCATCATGGTGACGGTGCTGAGGTGGCCGGGGTGTTCGCCCGCGTCGAGGGCCGTGCCGGGGGTCGCTTCGACGGCCCGCAGGATGGCGCCGGTCTGGTCGGCGGAGGCGAGCAGTTCGGGCAGCGCCTCGGCGGCCTTCATGCCGGCCGTGCCGAGCATCGCGGTGGCGTGCATCAGAGCGGACAAGGTGCCGAGGAACACGGCGAGTTGGGCCTGGTACATCATCTGGGCGAGGCCCGGGTCGGTGCCGAGGTACCTGGGTGTTCCGAGCAGTTCCAGCACGGCCGTGTGGCGTTCCATCAGCTGCGGGTCGCCGCTGTAGTAGACGTGGGCCGCCGGTGTGCCGACCATCGGCGCGGGGACCATGACGCCGCCGGTGAGGAAGTTCGCGCCGTGCTCGGCCGCCCAGGTGGCCGCCTCGCGGGAGCGGTCGGGGGTGTCGGAGCTGAGGTTGACCAGGGTGCGGCCGGCGAGCGCGGGGGTGGCGTCGTCGAGGATGTCGTGCATCGCCCGGTAGTCGGTGAGACTGAGGACGGTGAGGTCGCTCGCCTGCACCGCTTCGGCGGGCGTCGCGGCGAGAGTGGCCCCGGCGGCGATCAGGTCGGCGGCGCGGGCGGGGGTGCGGTTCCAGACCGTGACGGGGTGGCCGGCGGCGAGGAGGGTGCGGGTCATGGCCTGGCCCATCGGGCCGAGTCCGATCACGGTGACTGCGCTGAGCTTCTGGTGTTCGTTCACCCCTCCATGCTCGGAGAGCGCCGCTACTCTCGGAAGTACCCACTATTTTCTGCGGTACTTACCTTTTAGTAAGGGGAGTTGGCGATGGCCAAGGCGCCACGACGGGGCCCGTACATCTGTGGCATCGACGCCGCGCTCGACGTGGTGAGCGGCAAGTGGAAGGGCCTCATCCTCTGGGAGCTGGACACCCATGGAGTGCGCCGCTTCGCCGAACTCCGGCGCGCGCTACCGGGGGTGAGCGAGAAGATGCTGACGCAGCACCTGCGCGAACTGGAGGAGGACGGGCTGGTCCACCGCGAGGTGTACGCCCAGGTGCCGCCTCGGGTGGAGTACTCGCTGACCGGGGACGGACGCACCCTCAACCGCGCGCTCGGGCCGCTCGGCGCGTGGGGGACGGAGCGGGTGCGCCGTGAAGGCCTCGGGACGGTTGAGGTTCCGGCGCCCGGTCAGCAGTGAGGCCCGCGGCCGTCAGCGTTCGTCCGGGGGGAGGAGGAGGACGGCGAGGGCCCGGGCGCAGGTGTGGGCCTGGGCGAGGGTGTGGGGGAGGGTGTGGAGGGTGAGGTGGGCGGGGGTGGAGCGGAGGGCGAGGGCGAAGCGGGCCGTGGCGGTGGCGTCGAGGACGGGGACGGCGAGGGTGCGGATGCCGGGGGCGGATTCGCCGTCGTTGAGGGCGTAGCCGCGTTCGCGGGTGAGGGCGAGTTCGGCGTCGAGGGCGGCGGGGTCGGTGAGGGTGCGGTCGGTGTAGGCGGGGAGCGGCCCGGGCAGCGGGCTCTCGGTGGGGGAGGGCCAGGCGAGCAGCACCTTGCCGAGGGCGGTGGAGTGCAGCGGGCGGCGCAGGCCGAGGCCGGTGGAGGGCAGGACGGAGCCGCCGACCAGGATGACGGCGTGCGGGCCGGAGCGGATGGCGAGGTCGGCGGTGGCGCCGGTGCGGCGGGCGAGCTGGTCGAGTTCGGGGCCGGCCAGGTGCAAGCCGCGCTGGTGGAAGGTGAGTTGGCCGAGTTCGGCGACGGCCGGGCCGAGCCGGTAGCGGGCGGTGCGCTCGTCCTGGTCGAGGAAGCCCGTGACGACCAGGGTGCGGGCCAGGCGGTGCGCGGTGGAGACGGACAGGCCCATCCGGCGGGCGAGTTCGGAGGCGCTGAGGTCGGGGCCGTTGTCGTGGAAGCAGTGCAGCAGCCCGAGTGCTCGGTGCACTGCCTGGGCGCCGGCCGGTGGTGACTGGAGAGTTCCGGGGCTGGCGGGCATCGCGCACCTCTTCGGGAGTGGCTCATATGGGGTCAACTGCGGTGGGATTTCCAGGATATGGGTGTGATCGCGAACAGAGCATGTCGGCGGTGTTGCGGCAGCGCACCCTCGCGTGAACGGATGATCCCATCATTTGGCAAGGCTTGATCCGGGACCTGACCCCGTGGAACGCTCGACGCATCGGTGAACATCGGTAGCCACCGGCCCGGTGGGACGGTCCGACAGGAGGGAGCGCGCCGTGGGCATAGACCGGCTGCGCTCCCGCTGTTGTCGCTGAGCACCCTCCCCAACTCCCTTTTCCCGTCGCGCTGTTCCCACTGTGTGGGATGCCTGTGCGTTCTCTTAGATTTCCGGAGCCCCGCCATGAGCCCCGTACCCGCCGTTTCCGGCACGCCCCCGTACCCCGACACCCTGTGGTTCACCCGCTGCCCGGTGCCCACCGCCACCGGCATCGCCGCCGACCGCGGCTGGCTGGCCGAGGAGTTCGCGGCCGACGGCATCGAGGTGCGTTCCCTGCAGGACGCGCCGCCCGAGGTCGCCGCCGACCACCACTACACGCACGCGCTGACCGCGCTGTTCCGGGAGGGTGGCAACGTGCCTGCGCTGTGGGCCCGTTCGCGTGGTGAGCGGACCCGGCTGATCGGCCTCACCTGGATCGAGGAGCGTCAGGCGATTCTGGTTCGGGAGAGCGGTGGGATTCGCTCGGCCGAGCAGCTGCGGGGCGCCCGGCTCGCGGTGCCCCGGCACTCGATCGGCATCGACTTCTGGCGGGCGATGGCCCTGGCCGGCCACCACGGCGCCCTGACGTCGGCGCAACTCGGCTGGGAAGACGTCGAGTTGACGGAGGTGCCGGCGGAGCCCGGCGGTGAGCAGTGGGCGGCCGAGCTGGCGGCGCTGCGGGACGGCCGGGTGGACGCGGTGTACGTGAAGGGCGCGCTCGCCGTGGAAGCCGCCCGCCGGTACGGCGCGGTACCCGCCGTGGAGCTGGACGCGCTCGCCGACCGCCGCCACCGGGTCAACAACGGCACCCCGCGGCCGATCACCGTGCACCAGCAACTCCTGGACGAGCACCCCGAGTTGGTGGCCCGGTTCGTCGCCGTGCTGCTGCGCGCCGCCGACTGGGCGGCCGGGCAGCCGGACGAGGTGGCGCGCATCCTCGGGGCCGAGACCGGCGCGGGCCCGGAGGGCGTCGCCGGGGCTTACGCCGGGGGCGGACACCGCACCCTGCACCTGGACCTGTCCGCCGAGCGCCTCGACCTGCTCGCCCAGCAGGAGCGGTTCCTGCACGCCCACGGCTTCCTCGCCGACCGGGTGGACGTCCACGCCTGGGCCGACCCCGCCCCGCTGGCCGCCGCCTGCGCGGCACTAGCCGCCAACGCCCGTTCCTGAAGCCCTCGTTCGCCGAAGTCCGACCTTCCCCGACTCACCTGTGATCCAAGAGGAGAGACCCATGCGCAGCACCATTTCGCGCACCCCCGTCGCCGTCGCCGTCACCGCAGCTGCCGCCCTCGCCCTGACCGCCTGCGGCTCGTCCGGGTCGGAGGCGGGCAGGAGCGCCGACGGCAACGGCGGCGAGGTGGTGCTCCGGGTGCCCGACCCCGGGAACTCCGGGTTCCTGGCGAAGGGGAAGAAGGACGGGTCGCTGGACCGGGCGCTGGAGGCCGTGCACGCCAGGGTGGTGTGGACGGGCAGCGCCGGGCCGTTCGCGCCGGCCGCGCAGGCGCTGAACGCGGACCAACTGGACGTCGCGCAGGGCTCGATCACCTCCGCGATCACCGCGCTCGCCCAGAAGCCCGGCTTCAAGCTGTTCGCGCAGCTCGAGCCCGACCAGGCCGGCGAAGGCATCCTGGTGAAGAACGGCTCGCCGATCAAGGAGGTCAAGGACTTGATCGGCAAGAAGGTCGCGGTCTCCCAGGGCGGCACCTCCGAGTACCTGCTGCTGAAGGCGCTGGAGAAGAACAACATCCCGGCCGACCAGGTGCAGCGGGTCTACCTGCGCGCCGACCAGACCTCCGGCGTCTTCAACTCCGGCCAGGTGGACGCCTGGGCGACCTGGGGGACGTTCTCCATCCCGGCGATCGCCAACACGGCTGCGCACTTCCTGGTGGACGGCAAGGCCGTCGGCAGCGACAACTATGCGGTGTGGGCGGCCCGTTCGGGATTCTCCGAGCAGCACCCCGAGGTGCTGAAGGCGTTCTACGGCTACCTGCACGAGAACGGCGCGAAGGAGAAGGCCGACCCCGCCGCCTACTTGAACGTGTTCACCGACGCGGGCCCGACCGCCGTCAGCCCGGCCGAGCAGCAGGTCGCCGTCGAGTTCGGCAAGCAGCGTGCCGTGGACTCGCCGATCACCGAGGCGGACATCGCCCGGTTCGGTGTGGTCGCCGCGTTCTACGCCGACCAGGGCGTCACCAAGTCGAAGGTGGACGTCAAGCCCTACCTGATCGACATCAACTCCCTTGGCGGCGCGGTTTCCGGAGCGGTTTCCGGCGCGGCTTCCGGAGAAGCTTCCGGAGCGGCGAAGTGACCGCCGCGGCCGTCACCGCCGAGCAGGCGCGGGCCGCCGGGCTGGAAGCCCCGCGCGCCCGGACCACCGCCGACCGCCCGCGCGGCGTCTCGCTCGCCCTGCGCACCCTCGGCCCGCTCGCGCTGCTGGCCGCCTGGCAGGTCTCCTCCGCGACCGGCGTGCTCACCCCCGACGTGCTCGCCTCGCCCGGCCAAGTCGTCCAGGCGGTGGGCGAGTTGTGGGGCAACGGGCAGCTGGCCGCCGCGCTGTCCACCTCGCTGACCAGGGCCGCGCTCGGCCTGCTGCTCGGGGCGGGTACCGGGTTGGTGCTCGGCGTGGTCACCGGATTCTTCCGGCTCGGCGAGGAGTTGCTCGACTCCGCCGTCCAAGTGCTGCGCACCGTCCCGTTCCTGGCGCTGGTGCCGCTGTTCATGGTGTGGTTCGGCATCACCGAGACCGCGAAGGTCGCGCTGATCGGCGTCGCCACGTCCTTCCCGATGTACGTCTCCACCTCCGGCGGCGTGCGCAACACCGACCGCAAACTCGTCGAGGCGATGCGCAGCTTCGGACTGTCGCGCTGGGCGATTGTCCGCGAGGTCGTTCTGCCCGGTGCGCTGCCCGCGCTGCTGTCCGGACTGCGACTGTCGATGACGCTGAGCGTGATCGCGCTGATCGCCGCCGAGGAGATCAACTCCACTGAGGGAATCGGCTACTTGATGGCCCAGGCGCAGAACTTCTCGCGCACCGACGTGCTCGCCGTGTGCATCCTGATCTACGGCCTGCTGGGCCTGGCCGCCGACGGCGCCGTGCGCGTCCTCGAGCGGGTGCTGATGCCGTGGCGTCCGGTCAACGGGCGGGCGGGTGCCGGGCGATGACCACTCCGGCTGTTCATGTCCGGGGTCTGCGACGGGTGTTCGGCACCCGGGCCGTCCTGGACGGCATCGACCTGGACATCGCCCGCGGCGAATTCCTCGCCCTGCTCGGCGCGTCCGGCACCGGAAAGACCACGCTGCTGCGGATCCTCGGCGCACTCGACCGGGCCGACGAGGGCACCGTCCTGGTGCCGCCCGCGCGGACGGTGGTCTTCCAGGAACCGCGGCTGATCCCTTCCAAGCGCGTCCTCGGCAACGTCACCATCGGCCTGCCGCGCGGCACCGACACCCGGGAGACCGGGCAGCGGGCACTCGCCGAAGTCGGCCTTGCCGGCCACGCCGACGCCTGGCCCAGCACCCTGTCCGGCGGCGAGGCGCAGCGCGCCGCGCTCGCCCGGGCCCTCGTGCGCGAACCCCAACTGCTGCTGCTGGACGAGCCGTTCGCCGCCCTGGACGCACTCACCCGGCTGCGCATGCAGGACCTGGTCGGCGACCTGTGCCGCCGGCACCGCCCCGCCGTGCTGCTGGTCACGCACGACGTGGACGAGGCGATCCGCCTCGCCGACCGGGTGGCCGTGCTGCGCGACGGCGCACTCGTGCGGGACGAGACGGTCGCCGTCGAACGCCCCCGCGACCCCGCCGACCCCGCCTTCGCGACGCTGCGCCGCGACCTGCTCGCCGATCTCGGCGTGCACCAGGACGCCAAGGCCGAAGCCCACAAGTCCAACTGACGCCTCATCAGCCACAAAGAGAGAGCTCTCATCCATGACCGTCACCGTCGGTGTGCACCGCTCCAATCCGTCCCTCTACCACCTGGCCCGACTCGGCTACCTCCAGCAGGAGTTGGCACCGCTCGGCGAGACCGCCGAGTTCCACCACTACGCCGACGGCACGAAGACCGGCGGTTACCTGGCGGACGGCACCATCGACTTCGGCGGGACGGGATCCACCCCGCCGATCACCGCGCAGGCCGCCGGGCACGACATCGTGTACACGGCGGTGTCCGCGCCCCGGCCCGACCACGGGGCGCTGCTGGTCGCCGCCGACGGCCCGATCGCCTCGGTCGCCGACCTGAAGGGCACCACCGTGGTGCTCGCCGTCGGCTCCTGGCAGACCCACCTGCTCGCCAAGGCCCTGCACCAGCACGGGCTTTCGTACCGCGACGACCTCACCGCCGAACGGCCCGCGGGCGACGAGGCCGAGCGGCTGCGCAGCGGCGCCATCGCCGGCTGGATCGCGCAGGGCGCGGAACTCGCCGCCGCCCGCCGCACCGGAGAGTTCCGCGAACTGATCCGCACCGCGGACGTGATCACCGACCGCTCGGTGTTCTTCGCCCGCCGTGAACTCGCCGTCCAGCGGCCCGAGGTGGTCGCCGCGATCGTCACCGCCCTTCAGCGCGCCGACCACTGGGCCGCCGCCCACCCCGAGGAGGCGGCCGCGATCGCCGCCGCCGACCAGGGCGGAGAGGCGGTCGACTGGCACGCCGCGCTGAGCGCGCTGCCCTGGCAACTGGAGCCCGCCACCGCCGAGTTCGTCGCCGAGCAGCAGGAAGCCGCCGACATCTTCCACCGGGTCGGCTTCATCGACCGGCCCGTCACCGTCGCCGACATCCACCTGCCCGCCCTGGAGCAGCCGGTCGCCGACGCCATCGTCCGCGCCGCGAACTCCCGCGCCACGAAGGGGAACTGACCGCCATGGCCACCGAAGTCCTGTGGTACCTGATCCCCCGCGAGGGCCACTACCCGTGGGAACCCGAGGGCCGCCGGCCGGTCGACCTCGGCTACCTCCAGCACCTCGCCGCCACCGTCGAACGACTCGGCTACACCGGCGCGTTGCTCGCCACCGACCAGTACGACGTGTGGGCGCTCGGCTCCGCGCTCGCCGCCGCCACCGGCCCCGGCTTCCAGCCCCTGCTTGCTGTTCACCCCGGGCTGATCTCGCCCACCCTGCTCGCCAAGATGGCGCTGTCCTTCGAGCACCTGCACGGCGCCGGCCGGCTGCGCTTCAACGTGGTCAACGGCTCCACCAACCAGCTGCGCGAGTACGGGCTGCACGTCGAGCACGACGACCGCTACCGGCTGTCCGCCGAGTATTGGAGCCTGGTCAAGCGCCTCACCAGCGGCGAAGTCTTCGACCACGAAGGCGAGTTCTACCAGCTGAAGAACGCCGGTGCGTCGCTGCGCGACCTGCCGCCGCTGCGCGAGGGCCACATACCGCTCTGGTTCGGCGGATCCTCTCCGGCCGGCATCGAGGTCGCCGCCGAACACGTCGACGTGTACCTCACCTGGGGCGAACCGCCGCACCTGCTCAGGGAGAAGCTCGACCTGGTCCGCGAACGCGCCGCCGCGCACGGCCGCACCCTGCGGCTCGGCCTGCGGCTGCACCTGATCGTCCGCGACACCGAGGAACAGGCCTGGGCTGCCGCCGACCGCCTGCTCGACGTCACCAGCCAGGCCACCTACGCCCGCCAACTCGGCGGCACGCAGGGCGAAGACGGCGTCGGCTGGCAGCGGCAGTTCCGCCAGCACGGCGGCCGGGTGCCCGCCCGCGCCCGCGAGTTGGAGACCCATCCCAACCTGTGGCCCGGGATGAGCCTGTTCCGGCCCGGGCCCGGCACCGCCGTGGTCGGCTCCACCGAGCAGGTCGTCGAACGGCTCCGGGAATTCCAGGAGTTGGGCGTCGACACGTTCATCCTGTCCGGCAACCCGCTGCTGGAGGAGGCCTACCGGGTCGCCGAGACCGTGCTGCCGCAGCTGCACTGACACCGCACGGGTGGGCGGCCGACTCTCCCCGGCCGCCCACCGTCAGGCCTCAGCCGATCAGCCGGTCGATCTCCGCCAGCTCCGCGGCGGTCAGCGGGCCGGCCGCCAGCGCGTCCAGGTTCTGGTCCAGCTGCCGCACGCTCGACGCGCCGACGATCACCGACACCACCCGCTCGTCCCGCAGCACCCAGGACAGCGCCAGCTGCGCCAGGCTCTGACCGCGGCCCTCCGCGACCTTCGCCAGCGCCCGCAGCTGCGCCAACTTCCCCTCCGTCAGCGCCTCGTGCTTCAGGAAGTGCCCCACCGACATCCGCGAACCCGCCGGCACCTCGCCGCTCAGGTAGCGGTCGGTCAGCAGACCCTGAGCCAGCGGCGAGTACGCGATCAGCGCCGTCTGCGTCTCGCCCACCGCGTCCAGCAGCCCCTGCTCCGGCTCGCGGTTCAGCATCGAGTAGCTGGCCTGGTTCAGCAGACACGGCGTACCCAGCTCGCGCAGGATCGCCACCGCCTCGCGGTGCTGCTCCGCCGGGTAGTTGGAGATCGCCGCGTACAGCGCCCGGCCCGAGCGGACCGCCGTGTCCAGCGCCCCCATCGTCTCCTCCAGCGGAGTCGTCGGGTCCCAGCGGTGCGAGTAGAAGACGTCGACGTAGTCCAGACCCATCCGCTCCAGCGACTGGTCCAGGCTCGCCAGCAGGTACTTGCGCGAGCCGCCGTCGCCGTACGGGCCCGGCCACATGTCCCAGCCCGCCTTCGACGCGATGAACATCTCGTCCCGGTACGGGCGGAAGTCCTGCGCGAACAGGTAACCGAAATTGCGCTCCGCACTGCCGTACGGCGGGCCGTAGTTGTTCGCCAGGTCGAAGTGCGTCACGCCCCGGTCGAACGCCCGGCGCAGCACCGCGCGCTGAACCTCCAGGGGCTGGGAGTCACCGAAGTTGTGCCACAGACCGAGCGAGACGGCGGGCAACTGCACGCCGCTGCGCCCGGCGCGGCGGAAAGTCATCGAGGCGTAGCGGTCGTCCGCGGCGAGGTAGGTCATACCGGCATCCTGCCAGGTGAGCGCGGTGATGGGGACCAACGGCCCTCCCGTCGGGACCGGCCCCGACGTACCCTGAGCGGGCCTGACCAGCATCAGGAGGAACGCGACCAGCATGAGGAGGAAGCCGTGACGCTGCCGGACATCGCCACCCGGGCCGACCTGGAGTCCGCCCTGCGCCGCTTCTACGGTGCCGCGTTCGCCGACCCGCTGCTCGGCCCGATATTCACCGAGATCGCCCGCCTGGACCTCGAAACGCATTTGCCGCGGATCACCGATTTCTGGGAGAGCGCACTGCTGCGCACCGCCTCCTACCGGGGCAATGCGCTCGCGCCGCATGCCGCGCTGCACGCGATGAGTCCGCTCGATGCCGAACATTTCGGCCGGTGGGTCCAGCTCTGGCGCGCCACCCTGGACGGCCGCCACGCCGGCCCCGTCACGGAACGCGCCAAGGCCCAGGCCCAGCGGATCGCCGTCGCGATGATGCGCCGCCTCGGCGAGGGCGACACCGGAGGCGGCAGCGGCGGCTTCGTCCCGCTGTCCGCCGTCCGCCTCGCCTCCGGGGTGTGACCGACTTTCGTGGTGTGGGCGACCGGCTGCCGGGGAGGTGTGGTGTGCCTCCGGTGAGCAGGTCGCTGTTGGTCGATGAGCTCCGACCGGGTTACCGCTGACGGGATTACTTCTGGCCCCAGGTCACGTCCCAGTCCGGGCCGCCGTGGTTCTCGTTCGGCATGGAGACCGAGGCGCCGGTGGCGAGGGTGGCCGGGGCGGCGTGCGAGGACGGCGCGGAAGAGATTCCGATCAGCACGGCGATACCGGCGGAAAGCAGGCCGACGAAAGCGGTACGAGCGACACGGGTGGCGTTCACGGAAATCTCTTCTCTGTACGAAGTGCAGTGTGTGGTGAGTGAATTCCCCGGTGAATTGTGCGGGGAATTCGCTGTGTCGGATCCGGGTTTGGTCTTTCCTGCTCCCCTGCCGACGGGCACTACTTTGGCCCCCCGCCGGGGACGCAGGGAAGGGCTTGAGGGTGGACGGATCATGCAGTGGCACAAGTCGTCCACACCTCCCCCCTCTTCGCGGCACAGCCCGGCCGCTGGCGGCAGGGGTAAATCCGCAGGTGGGATGGGGTGTTGCGGGCGCCGCCGGGGCTTGGAGCCGACTTGGAGACCGCGGGCGGCCGCGCTTGGAGCGCAGGTGGTGGACGGTTCCGGACAGCCATCGCATAGGCTCGGCGCACGATGGTGCGGATCACTGTGCTCGGGGCACTCACGGCGCAAGTGGCGGGGGACGCAATCCGGTTGGGCGGCCCGCGCCAGCGCGCCGTGCTCGCCCGCCTGCTGGCCGCCCGCGGCGCGCCCGTCTCCGCCGACCGGCTGATCGACGACCTGTGGGACGGTGCCCCGCCCGCCAAGGCCGCCGTCTCGCTCCAGACGTACGTCTCCAACCTGCGCCGCCTGCTAGAACCCGCGCGCGGCCCCCGGCAGTCGCCGCGACTGCTGGTCAGCGCGGAACGCGGCTACGCGGTGCGCGAAGTGCACACCGACGCCGCCGAGTTCGAGACGCTGGTGGCGGCCGGGGAGCCGCGGCGGGCACTGGAACTGTGGCAGGGCACCGCGTACGGGGAGTTCGCGGACCGGCCGTGGGCCGCCACCGAGACCGCCCGGCTGGAAGAACTCCGCACCGGCGCCCGGGAGTCCGCGACCGCACGGGCACTGGGGGAGGGCCGCCTCGCGCTGGCCGTGCAGGACGCCACTGCACTGGTCGAGGAGTACCCGCTGCGCGAGGAGGGCTGGCGCCTGCTCGCCCTCGCCCTCTGGCACGCCGGACGCCAGGCCGAGGCCCTCACCGCCGTCCGCCGCGCCCGCACCCACCTCGCCACCGAACTCGGACTCGACCCCGGCCCGGCCCTCACCGAGCTCGAAACCGCCATCCTGCGCCAGCAGTTGGACCACCTCGCGCTGCCTGCCGGCCCGGCCGGGATCGCGCTGCCCGCCGCGCCGGAGCGCAGTATCGCGAGTCGCACCGGCGGGGTGTTCGTCGGACGCCTGGAGGAGCTGGCCGCGCTCCGGCGGGCCGCCGAGGCCGCGCGCGGCGGGGCCGGCTTCGCGCTGGTCAGCGGCGAGGCCGGAGCCGGAAAGTCCACCCTGCTGGGCCGGCTGACGGAGGAACTTACCGGCCACGGCTGGCGGGTGGTCACCGGCCGCTGCCCGGAGAGCGCCGGCGCCCCAGCCGCCTGGGCCTGGACCGAAGTACTGCGCGAACTCACCGCACAGGAACCGGACCCCGCCGCCGACCCCGAACTCGCCCCGCTGCTCGCCGATCCGGAACCCACCGCCCGTCAGGACGCGCTGTCCGGCCGGTTCCGCCTGCACCGCGCCGTCGTCGCACGCCTGCACGCCGCCGCCCGCAGCGCCCCGCTCGCCGTCCTGCTCGACGACCTGCACGCCGCCGACCCCGAAACCCGCGAACTGCTCGGCGAACTCGCCGCTCACCACGCCCCCGGCGCCCCCGACGGGGGCCTGCTGGTGGTCGCCGCGCTGCGCCCCGGCGAGGGCGAACTCGCCGACGTACTCGCCCGGTTGGCCCGGCGCTCACCCACCCGGGTGCCACTCGGCGGCCTCGCCGAGGTTGACGCCGGACGGCTGATCGAAGCGGTCTGCGCCGCCCCAGTCCGCCCCGAAACCGTCCACGCGCTGGCCGAACGCACCGGCGGCAACCCGTTCTACCTCACCGAGAGCGCCCAACTGCTCGCCCTCGAAGACGAATCGACCGCACTGAAGCAGGTACCGCAGGGCGTCCGGGACGTCCTGCGGCGACGCTTCGAACGGCTGCCCGCACCCGCCGTCGACCTGCTGCGGCTGGCCGCCGTCGCCGGACGGGAGAGCGACGTCGACCTGCTGGTCCGGGCCGGCGAACAGGACGAGGACACCGCCACCGAGGCCGTCGAAGCGGCCGTCGCGGGCGGGCTGCTGCTCGAACCCCGGCCCGGTACCGTCCGGTTCGCCCACCTGCTGGTCCGCGACACCCTGTACGCGGATCTCGGCGGCCTGCGCCGGGCCCGCCTGCACGGCCGGATCGGACACGCCCTGCGCGAGCTGCGACCCGGCGAACTCGCCGCCCTCGCCCACCACTTCACCCAGGCCGCGACCACCGCCACCGCCGAACTCGCCGTCGAACACTGCGTCCGCGCCGCCGAGGCCGCCGAACGCCGCTACGCCCACCGCAGCGCCGTCACCCTGCTCCGGCAGGCCGTCGACAACCTGGAGCGCGCCGCCGAACAGCCAGGCGAGGACCGGGCCGCCCGCCGCATCGACCTGCTCGGCGCACTGCTGCGCGCCCAGGTCCGGGCCGGACAGGTCACCGACGCCGGAGCGACCAAAGCGCACGCCCTGCGGCTCGCCCGCGAATCCGGCCGCGAAGACCTGCTGATCGCCGCCTGGACCGCCTGGACCGAACCCACCCCCTGGGTCACCCACCCCTACGGCACCCTCGACCAGGACGCCATCGACACCCTCGGCCGGCTGCTGCGCCGCACCGACCTGCCGCCCGCCACCCAGTGCCGACTGCTCGACGCGCTCACCCACGAACTCGACTGCACCGGCTCGACCGCGGCCGTCGACGCAGCCACCCGCGCCGTCGCGCTGGCCCGCGCCGAGAACGACCCGCGCCTGCTGTGCCTCGCACTCGCCGCCCAGGCCCGCGCCTGCGACCACGAACTCGCCGCCGTGGACCGGCTCCACCTCGCCGAGGAGATCACCGCACTCGCCGTCGAACACGACCTGCCCGCCTACCGCTGGCACGCCGAACACCTCGCCGCCACCGCCGCCGCCGTCCGCGGCGACCTCCCCGCGCTGCGCCGCCACCTGACGGCCGGTGAGGAACTCGCCCAGCGCTACCGGCTGGTGGAACTCTCCGACGTGGTGCTGTGCCAGCGCGGCATGCTGGAACTCGCCGCCGACCGGGTCGAGGAGGCCACCGCCCTGTACGACCGGGCCGTGGCGAGCCTGCGGGCCCGCAGTTCGCTGCACGCCGACGCGCTCGACGCGCTGGTGCGGATCGTGATCGCCCACCGGCAGGGACGCCTCGCCGAGATGCTCCCGCTGATCGACCACCACCGCGCCGAGTACGGCCCGCTGGTCGCCGACGTCGCCGCGCTCGCCCTGCTCGCCGCCGGACGCCCCCGCGAGGAGGCCCGCGCGGCCCGCGCCGAGCGCCGCACCGTGCAGGCCGACTACTTCCGCTCGCTGTTCCTGGTGCTGCGGGCGGACGCCGCGATGGCCCTGGACGAGCACCAGGAGATGGCCGAACTCCTCGACGAGCTAAGGCCGTTCGCCGACCTGGTGGCCGGCGCCAGCTCCACCTCGATCGCCTCCCGCCCGGTCGCCCTCTCGCTCGGCGAACTCGCCTGCCGGCTCGGCCGCACCGCTGAGGCCGCCGAGCACTTCCGGCACGCCGCCGAAGTCGCCCGCCGCTGGGAGTCCCCGAGTTGGGAGGCCCAGGCGCGGGAAGGGCTCAGAGCGTTGGCTTGATGACGCTTTTCGGGCACATGGAAGATCGTCCGGACGATTTCCACGTCCCTACCAAGTGCACTCCAAGACGGCACTCCCACACTGGTGTTCGTCAGTTGACCGTCAGTTGACCCGAACGCCTTACGGGAGGCACCCGCACCATGTCCACACTCCTCGGCCGCCTCGGCGGGGCAGCTGCCGCCCGGCCCTGGCGCACCGTCGCCGCCTGGCTGCTGCTGATCGCCGCGATCTTCGGCCTGGCCCGGGCGTTCGGCGGCGAACCCCACGACAGCTACCGGGTACCGGGCACCCGCTCCACCGCCGGCCTGGACCTGCTGAACGAGCGCTTCCCGGAGACCGCCGGCGCCGGCGCCCGCGTGGTGGTCCACGACCGCAACGGGAAAGCGCTTGCCGAAGACACCCTGACCGCCCTGCGCACCCGGCTGACCGCCGTACCGCACGTGATCGCGGTCACCCCGCCGATACCCTCCCGGAACGGCGACACTGCGCTGCTGACGCTCAGTTACGACGTCGAGGTCACGGCGTTCAAGGGCTCCGAAGGACTCGACGCGCTGCACGACGCCGCCCGGCCCACCACCGACGCCGGCTACCAGGTCGAGTACGGCGGACAGGTCCCAGAACACTTCTCCGCCCCCGACGGCACCGCCGAGGCGATCGGCATGACCGCCGCCCTGATCATCCTGGTGATCGCGCTCGGCACCGTGGTCTCCGCCGGACTGCCGCTGCTCGTCGCCCTCGCCGGACTCGCCGCCGGCACCGGACTGATCACCCTGATGGCCGCCGTCACCGACATCAGCAACATCGCCCCCACCGTGGCCTCCATGGTCGGCCTCGGCGTCGGCATCGACTACGCCCTGCTGCTGGTCTCCCGGCACGTCGAAGGACTGCGCAACGGCCTGGACCCACGGGCCGCCGCCACCGCCGCCAACGCCACCGCCGGCTCGTCCGTGGTGGTGGCCGGCTGCACCGTCCTGGTCTCGCTGTTCGGCCTGAAGCTCGCCGGCCTGTCCATCTACGCGTCCTTCGGCTACGCGACCTTCGCCACCGTCGGCGCCGTCATGCTCGCCTCGCTCACCCTGGTCCCCGCCCTCGCCGCCCTGGCCGGCCCCCGCCTGCTGCGCCGCGCCGAGCGCCGAGCCGCCGGTGCTTCCACCGTGAAGACCAGCGGTCCCACCCGGACCGAGCGCTGGGCGCGCCTGATCGGCCGCCGACCGATCGCCGCCGCCGTGCTCTCGCTGGCCGTACTGCTCGGCCTGGCAGCACCGATGCTCGGCATGCGCACCTGGCCGCAGGACGCGGGCAGCCAGGCCGCCGGCAACACCACCCGCAAGGCGTACGACCTGATCGCCGACGCGTACGGCCCCGGCGCCAACGGCCCGCTGCTGCTCGCCGTCGACCTCGACCGGCTGCCGAAGAGCGAACTCCCGGCACTGGAAGCCAAGTTGGCGCGGGAGCCGGAGCTGGAACAGGTCCAGCCCGCCCAGTTCAACCGGGCCGGGAACGCCGCCGTGATCACCGTCCAGCCGAAGACCGGCCCGCAGGACGAGGCCACCGCGAAACTGGTGAAGCGGCTACGCGACCACGAACTGCCCGCCGGCGTCGAGGTGACGGGCGTCGTCGCCAGCTTCTCCGACATCTCCGACCGGCTCTCCGCCCGCCTCTGGGTGGTCGTCCCGTTCGTGGTCGTGCTGTCGCTGGTACTGCTCACGGCGCTGTTCCGGGCGCCGGTGATCGCGGTGAAGGCGGCCGCGATGAACCTGCTGTCGGTGGCCGCCGCGTACGGCGTCATGACGGCGGTGTTCCAGAACGACGCGACCGCCGAGCTGCTCGGACTGCCGCATGCCGTGCCGGTGTCCAGCTGGGTGCCGATCCTGATGTTCACCGTGCTGTTCGGCCTCTCCATGGACTACGAGGTCTTCCTGCTCTCCCGGGTCCGTGAGGACTGGCTGGCCACCGGCGACGCCAAGGGCAGCGTGGTGCGCGGCCTGTCCGCCACCGGGCGGGTGATCAGCAGCGCGGCCGCCATCATGGTCGCGGTGTTCACCGGCTTCGCGATCGACCCCGACATCACTGTCAAGATGATCGGCGTCGGCATGGCGGTCGCCGTCCTGATCGACGCCACCGTGGTCCGGCTGGTACTGGTGCCCGCCACCATGACCCTGCTCGGCCGCCACAACTGGTGGCTGCCGCGCTGGCTCGACCGGCTGCTCCCGCAACTGCGCATCGAGCACGGCGACGCGCCGGCCGCCCCCGCGGAACAGCCGGTCGCCGTCTGACGTGGCAGGGCCCGCCCCCTCCGGGCGGGCCCTGCCGCGTGCTCCGTGTCGCCCACTGTTCGGCAGGTGCTTACCGTGGGTGCATGAGCGTGCGAGTGGAACGGGTGTACGAGGCACCGGACGGCGGGGTGCGAGTCCTGGTGGACCGGCTGTGGCCGCGCGGACTGAAGAAGGAGGACGCCCACCTGGACCGCTGGGCCAAGGAAGTCGCGCCGTCGACCGAACTGCGCCACTGGTTCCACGGCCCCGACGGCGAGTACCAGGAGTTCGCCCGCCGCTACCGGGCCGAGCTCGACGCGCCGCAGGCACAGGACGAGTTGGACGAGCTGCGGGAGCTGGCGGCGAAGGGCGACCTGGTGCTGCTGACGGCGGTCAAGGAGCCGTCGCACAGCCATGTGTCGGTGCTGCTGGAACGGTTGGAGCAGCCGGGGTAGCTGTTGGGTCGGCTGTACGGGCTTCCGGGACGCCCGCCGCATGCTCAAGGCGCACTGATTAGACGGGAGTTGACGCCCGTTACGATCGCCGAATGACTGTGGACGGACGGATCGAAGAAGCAGAACTCCGCTACGAGCGGGCCGTGTTCAAGGGCGACACCAGCGCTCTCGAACCTGCCGAACGCGGGCTGGACGGGGTCGAAGCAGACCTCGCACTGGCCCGAGGGAAGATCATCCACGCCCGCTACCTGGGCGAACGCCTCGAAGACCCCCGGGAGTTGGGGCTCTTCGAACGGGCCGCCGAGCTGTACAGCTGGCTCGGCGACGAACGCGGCGAGGGCGAAGCACTGTTCTGGGTGGGCACGTTCCACCAGGTGGTACGGGACGACAACGAGACGGCGCTGCCCTCCCTCCGGCGGGCCAGGGAACTGGCCGCCCGGGCCGGCGACCGGCTGACCCTCTCGTACGTGCTGCGGCACCTCGGCATCGCCGACCACACGACCGGCCAACTCGACTCCGCCCGCGCCCACTTGGAGGAGTCCACCCGGCTGCGCCGCGAACTCGGCTTCCTGCCCGGCGTCGCCGCCAACCTGATCGGCCTCGCCTTCCTCGCCTCCCAGCAGGAACGGCGCGAGGACGCGGCGGCGCTGCTCGCCGAGGCGGCCGAACTCGCCGAGAAGAGCGAGGCGTTCGGCGTGCAGGGGTGGGTGACGGGGGCTCGGGAGGAGCTCGGCCTGGCGTGATCGCTTTTCCGTTCGTCCCGCCGGGATGATGGGTGCAGGGCGGGGTGAACGGGCAGGAGCGGCAGGGCAGTTCAGGCTCAGATATCGGCGGGCTTGCGGTCCGGCTCGTGGTCTGGCTCGTGGTCTGGCTCGGGGTTCGGCTCGTGGTCTGGCTCGGGGTGCGGCTCGGGGGCCGGCTCGGGGTGCGGGAGGAAGCGGCTCAGCCGGTAGCTGTCCGGGTGGTCGCCGCGGCCGCAGAACTCGTCCATCCGGAGGGTGGACCAGTCGAGGTCCGGTTCCGCCGTGCCGAGTTCACGGAGGTAGGCCTTCCACTCGCCGGCGTCCTGGGTGGCGAACTGCACCTGCCAGCTCCCCGCGTCCGGCGCGAAGCGGGCGGCGAACTGCTGGGCGAGCTCCTGGTGCTTGCGTTTTCTCTTCTTCTGACCTGGCACCGGCTCAGCATTCCCGGCGGAGGGTTTCCGGGCAAGCCGGATTCGCCGACGCGCCCTGTCAGTGGGGGAGTTGCTGCTCCCCGAGAGTGCGCAGGTGGCGGGCGAGGGCGGTGCGCTGGGCGGCGGTGAGGCCGCCGGTCAGGTCCGCGTCCACGGCCTCGGCGGCCTCGGCGCAACGGGCGAGCAGCTGACGTCCCTCGGCGGTGAGGGTCAGCACCTGGCGGCGACGGTCCTCGGGGTCGCGGACGCGCTCGACCGCGCCCAGCTCCTGCAACTGGTCCGCGAGGGCCACGATCAGGCTGGGCGCGACGCCCAGGCGGGTCGCCAACTCCTGCTGGGACGCGGCCGATCCGGCATCCAGTGCGGCCAGCAGGCCCGCGTGCTTGGGCTTGATTCCCAGCTCCTCCACCCGGCCCGCGAACCGGTCCGAGGCGAGAGCACCGAGGGTGCCCAGGTTGAAGACCACCGTTGCGCGCAGCGCCGCTGCTCCCTTGACATCGCTCACAGCCCGAATGGTACCGTCCCTATATCGTTCAGGGTTCGAATGATTCAGGGGGAGATGGAATGAACGGTCTGCTGGTGGCCAACGCGGTGGCCGCACTGCTCAGCGCCGGATCCAGTGTGGCCGGGGCGATCCGCCCCGGACTGGTGCTGGCCGCGAACGAGCCGATCACCGCAGGGACGCGCCTCTACGCCGGGGCCTACACCGTCCGCGCCGTCCCGCTCGGACTCGTCACCGCGCTTGTCCTGGCCGCCGGTTCGCGCGCCGCAGCCTGGCCGATGCTGGTGGTCGCCGGGCTGGCGCAGGTGGGCGACACCGCGATCGGCGTCCGGCAACGGAACGTCGGCATGACCATCGGCGCCGGCGCGGCCGCCGTCCTGCACCTCACCACCGCCTGGTGGCTGTCCCGGTGAACGGCATCGGACCCGTCGACGTACTCGTGTTCGCCGCCGAACTGGCCGTCTACGCAGCCGCCGCACGCTGGGCCTGGACCCGCGCCGGCCGCCGCGCCCTTCGCGCGGCCGGCGCCGTCGGGTCGGTCGCCCTGCTCGCCGTCCTCTGGGGCCAGTTCGCCGCACCGACCGCCACGCACGCCCTGCACGGCCCGGCGCGGGTGGCGTTCGAGATCTGCTGGTTCGGCACGGGCGCCCTCGCGGCGGCCGGGAGTTGGCGGCGGAGGTAGGTCAGGCCCGCTGTATCGGACTCTTCCTGCCGACCCAGCGGTCGCAGATGGGTGTGCGTGCGGGGTCGCGGCTGCTGTCGGACGTGGTTCGGGACTCCTCGTGGGCGAGCCAGTCGAGGTACCACTCTTCGAATGTCGCGGCCTCGTGGTCGTCGTTCAGCAGCGGGCTCAGGCGATCGCACGCTGCGCGCCCGTCCCACCACATGCGGCCTCGCATGGGGCCGGTGACCACCAGGAGTGTGGAGAAGCCGCAGCCGTGTTCCAGGAGGAAGACGGCACCGGTGGTTCGGGCGTCCTCGGCCGCGCCCACGGCCTCGTCCCAGGCGTCGTAATCGGCCTGGTAGGCCGCCTCGGAGGCGAAGTCCTCCCGGTTCGGCTCGCGGTCACAGAGGTAGTCGGACGCTGCGAGCGCGGTGTCGTGGTCGGGGAAGGGGACATGCAGCTTCCGGTTCTCCCAAGGCGCGGCGCCGTCCCAGTCCCAGCGCGAGCCGTCGAACCGCAGTGTCCGTACCTTGCCGCCGGCGCTGACGTGCAGCAGGTACTGGCGGTAGTCGTCGGGGAACGTCACGCCGAACTGTTCCTCGGCCTGGCGTACTTGCGCCTCGGTCAGAACGCCCGGGAGACCGCTCCGGCCGTTGATGCGCGTTCCCCGCTGTGCGAAGAGGGCGACAGTCCGGTGCCGTACCTCGGTCCAGTCCACTGCCTGCATGTTTGGCAAGGTAGCCGATCGACGAGTCGGCGGTGCTGTGGGCGCTCAGCCTCACCCGCGCCCAGAGCGATGCGCTCGCCGATGCGCTGGGAAGCAGGCCGTTGCGGGAGTTCTGGGCGGCGGCGGGGCCAAGGCGGAAAGCGGTTTCCGTACGGCCGAATGCAACGGCCAGGCCCCCAGTGGGAAAGCGTTTTCCAGGGCCCGCGCCGTCCCTGCTTGGCCGGTGGTGCGGGGCGGCGCATGCTGGAAGGAGCGAGCCTGGTCCGAGGAGTGTGTGATGGAGATCAGGGGACCCAGTGGGGTGATTGCCGGGGTTGACGGTTCGGCGCCTTCGAACGAGGCCGCGGAGTGGGCGGCCCGGGAGGCCGAGCGGCGGGGGGAGAGTCTTCACCTGGTGCATGCCGTCAATACGGGGACCGTCACGCTCTCGCCGCGTACCGGGACGACCGTCACGGATCTGATCCTGCGCGAGGCGGAGGAGCTGCTGGAGTCCGTCCGGGCGGGGCTGGAGGCTGCGCACCCGGGGTTGCGGATCACCGGTGACGTTGTTCCGCGCGATGCGGCGGAGGCGGTGCTGACGGCCGCCGAGCACGCCGGTCTGGCGGTGTTGGGGACGCGTGGGCACGGCGGGTTCGCGTCGTTGCTGCTGGGGTCGGTCAGTCTGCGGGTGGCCGCGCATGCGGCGTGTCCGGTGGTGGTGGTGCGCGGGACGGAGTATCCCGACGGGCCGGTGCTGGTGGCGGTGCACGACGAACGGGACGCGGCCGCGTTGCGGTTCGGGTGCGAGACGGCTGCCCGGCGGGGGTCGGTGGTGCGGGCGTTGCACACCTGGTCGCCGGTGGTCGCGGATGTCGGGCGGATGGCGCCGATGGTGGACGAGCTGGGGGAGGAGAACCAGCTGCACGAGCAACTGCTGGTGCGCACCTGCGATCCGGTGCGGGAGGAGTTCCCGGCCGTCGAGATGCAGTCGCAGCAACTGACCGGCAACACCGCCGCGACCGTGGTCGAGGAGTCGCGTGCCGCCTCGCTGGTGGTGCTCTCGCGGCATCAGCCGGCGCCGCGCTTCGGTCTGCGGCTGGCGACGCCCGTGCATGCCGTCCTGCATCACGCGCAGTGTCCGGTGGCGGTTGTGCCGGTATGAATCCGGCATGAATCCGGTATGAACAAGCCTTATTGGTAGGGGAGTTGAGGGGTGGAGGTCCGCCCGGCGGATGGCCGGGCGGACGGGTGCGGGCGGGGCCTCGGGCCGGGCGTCAGTTCGGGTCGGTGAGTGGCCCCGCCAGGCGGCGGAAGGCGGTTTCGGCGAGGTCGGAGGCGCCGGACGGGTCGGTGTCGCCCGCGGCCCAGGCCTCGACGGCGACCCGCATCGCGGCGTTGGCGGCGGCGGCCGGCAGGCGGACGTCCAGGCTGTCGGGGGAGAGGTCGGTGCGGGCGGCCAGGACGGGGCGCAGGGCGGCCTCGGCGTCGTGCTGGGTGCGGTGCCATACGTCGCGGAGGGCAGGGTCGTCGGGCATGGCGCGGAGCAGGCCCCTGGTCCAGGCGAGGGATTCGGCGGGGCGGCCGGGGGCGGGGTCGAGTGCGCCGCGGGCGGATTCCACCAGGGCAGGCAGCAGCGGGGTGCCGGGTGCGGTGGCGGCGAGCAGCTCGATCCACTGGCGGGAGCCGTCGGCGAGCAGCGGGGCGACGGCGTTCTCCTTGGTGCGGAAGTAGCGGTAGAAGGTGCGCAGCGAGATGCCGGCGGTGCCTGGTTCGCCAAGCTCCAGCCCGCGATCGGCCAAAGCTTCGCCGGGCCCGAGACGGTGGCCGGCGTGATCGCGATGCTCACCTCGGACGACGGCGCGTTCGTCACCGGCACCGAGATCCGCATCGACGGCGGGACCCACGCCTGACGGCGGCGCGTACGCCTGGCGCCGGTTGACAGCGACACCCACGCCGGACGCCGGTCAACTGCCGGCCCCCCGTCACACCCGTCGCATCCGCCACGCCCGTCCCGTCCCGTCCCGTCCGTCCCGTCCCGTCCCGTCCGTTCCGCCGTCCCGCTCGATCGTGTGCGGGCGGCGGGACGGAACCGTTCGGGTGGCCGCCGGCGTCCCCGGTGCAGCGTGCATACTTAGCCGGCACGTTCGGCACGGCCGCGCCGAGTCCGTCTGCCACTGGCTCGTGGGCGCGCGGCGAGGGGAAGACACGGGGATCACGGCCATGGGGCTGACCAGCACCACACTGCTGCTGTTCACGATCGAGATCGCGCTGATGGTGCTCGGCGCCACCGTCTGGTGGTGGCCTGCAGTCGCGAACCGCCACTGGCGGGCCGTCCTCGGCCGGATCGGCATGCTGTTCGGAAGCCAGCTCGCGCTGCTCGCCGTGATCGGCCTGCTGGTGAACAACTACTTCTCGTTCTACAGCAGTTGGAACGACCTGCTGGGCACCGGCAAGGACGGCCCGGTGTCCGTGAAGGCCGCCGCCGCGCCCGTCGCGCCCGTCGGGGCCACGGCCGCCCCCAGCTCCAGCCCGAGTGCGGAGCCCGAGCCCACCAACCTGCCCGTACTGCCTGCCCAGGAAACCGGCAAGGAACCCGTCAACACCACGCTCGGACGCGACCCGCAGAAGGTCGGCGAGATCCGCTCCGTGCGCATCCCCGGCGCGCGCACCGGCCTGAGCACCGACGGATACGTCTACCTGCCCCCGCAGTACTTCCAGCCCGGCAACGAGCAGAAGAAGTTCCCCGCCGTCATCGCGATGACCGGCTTCCCCGGCGACGCCAAGGCACTGATCACCCGCTTCAACTACCCCGGCGTCGCGCTCGACGAGATGCGGGCCGGCCGGATGCAGCCCACCGTCCTGATCCTGATGCGGCCCTCGCCCGCGATGCCCGCCGACCCCGAATGCGAGAACGTCCCCGGCGGGCCGCAGGCCGAGACCTACTTCGCCAAGGACGTCCCGCGCGCGATCTCCGCCACCTACCGGACCTCCACCGGCCCCGCCGCCTGGGGCATCATGGGCAACTCCACCGGCGGTTACTGCGCCGCGAAGGTCGCCATGCGGCACCCCGAGGTGTTCGCCGGCGGCGTCTCCATCTCCGGCTACCTGAAGGCCGCCGAGGACGTCACCACCGGCGACCTGTTCAAGGGCAGCCAGCAGCGCCGCGACGAGGCCGACCTGCTGTGGCGCCTCCAGCACCTGCCGATGCCCAGCACCGCGATCATGCTCAGCGGCGCCGAGAAGGGCGACGGCGACTTCCGCAAGGACGCCGACGCCTTCACCGCGGCTGCCAAGCCGCCGATGACCACCGGCGTCGCGTCCGTCCCCGAGGGCGGCCACAACTTCGCCACCTGGATCAAGCTGCTCCCCTCCGGATTCCAGTTCCTGTCCGCGCACCTGAAGGCGTGAGGGAAGCCGGCGGGGGGACGCGGGTCAGGCCGGGGTGAGGGTGCCGGTGTGGAGTTCGCCGACCCGGCCGGTCTCGCCCTCCCAGGTCCAGAAGACCTTGACGGTGAGGGCGTTGAGGTCCATGACGTGGCTGACCGTGATGCCGCTGCGCTCGGTCCAGGAGACGAACCAGATGCCCGGGGCGATCGCGGCGGCGTGCAGCGCGACGTCCTCGTACTGGCCGGCGGACTCGCCGAGGCCCTCCCAGCGCAGCCGGGTGCCGTCCGCGGAGTAGGAGTTGCGGAAGGCCGCGCCGTTGTCGACCTCGAAAAGGTAGGTGCGGCCGGCGAAGCCCGGCAGAGCGGCGGTCATGTGTGGGCGGTCCTTCGGCGATCGGTGCGGTGGGCGGGTGCGGCCGGTGCAGCCAGCGCAGCTGGTGCAGCTGGTGCAGCCAGTGCGACCGGTGTGGCCGTACCCGCCCCAACCTATCGGACCCGACTCGGAACCGGGGGCCCGATCAGCAGGCGAAGTCGACGCGGCGGAACGTCACGTAGTGGTCGGCCGTGTAGTAGTCCTCGTGGAAGACCTTGCCGGTGATGATGCGTCGGGTGCCGCGGGTCGGGCTGCCCGGGGTGATGACCGTGTACTCGTGGTAATAGCCGAGCGACTGGGCGGGCAGTACACCCTCGCGGTTCTGGAAGGTGACGCCGTCCTGGGAGTACGGGAACGGCCCGCCGGCGTCGATCAGGCGGATGGTGTCACGGCCCTGGCTGGGCAGCGCCGAGTAGCAGATGTTCCCGCTGACGGCCGCGTGCGCCTCGGTGGTGGCCACGGCGGTGGGGGCGAGGGTCAGCAGGCCGAGGGCGGCGACCGAGACGGCCCGGATCTTCAACGCGCGGAGAGTCATTCGCATGCCCGCAGTGTGACGCCACGTCAGCCGCCCCCGTAACCCTTGTCGCGAACACTTCACCCACGGGTCGTGGCCGGGAAACCCGGCCGTCGCGCGGAGTACCGACACCGATTCACGGTGCGGGGGCATCCGGCTTGTGGTGCGCCGACACCGCCCGGCTCCGCACCCTGTGGTCCTGACACATGGGTGGCCGCGACCGTCGCCCCTAATGTGACCTGACCCACAGTCGGGCCGCCGACCGTCCTACCCCCACGTGGTCGACGGTCGGCGGCCACCCATCAGTTGAAGGAGGACCAGGTGCGCCACCCGCTCAGGTCCGTGTTCACCGCCCTGTTGGCCGGCGCGCTGCTCGCGCTCGGCCTCACCCCCACCCAGGCCGCCGCGGCCACCGCAGTCCCCTCCTACCTCACCAAGGAAGCCGTGTTCGGCTCGCCGGGCAACGGCTGGGCGCAGGTCGAGCGCTACCTGGACGGCACCTCCGGGTTCACGCAGGAGCAGTACCCGTCCGACGGGCGCGGCGACCAGGACGGCACGCGGGTCACGTACTTCGGCGGCGTGAAGCGCCCGTTCTCCGGCCGGTTCCTGCTGTACAGCGCGCAGGGCTGGAACACCGCCGCCGGGACGCCCGTCCTCCTGGTGCACGGCGCCAACGACAACGCCGACCGGGCCTGGGCGAACCCCGGCGAGACCGGCAACTGCGGCGCGTCCAACTGCCCCAGCACCGGCATGGCGCAGGCGCTGGCCGCAGCCGGCCACCGGGTGTTCGCGATCGGATTCGCGCACAAGCAGGGCGACAACCTGATGCAGGCCCAGGCCGTCGGCGACGCCATCGCCGTCATCAAGGCCCGCACCGGCGCGGCCCAGGTCGACGTGGTGGCGTGGAGCAAGGGCGAGGTCGCGGCGCGCTCCTACGTCTCGTCCGTGAAGCCGAGTTGGGGACGCGCCTACGCCGGCGACGTCCGCAAGCTCGTCACCCTCGGCGGCCCCAACGGCGGCCTCGACTACACCTACGCGCACGGCTGGGCCTTCTCCCTGGCCACCTGGCCCGCCTGCGGTGGCACCGCCAACGCCCCGTCGCCCCACCTGTACATGACCTGCTACGGCACCTACACCTCGCAGCCCTGCCTCGGCGTACTCCCCACCGGCGGCTACGACTGCTTCCCCGGCCAGCGCCAACTGCTCGCCCGCTGGGACGGCCCCTACGGCGTCGACAGCACCATGCAGGACTGGTGGACCACCTACTACGGCGGCCAGGGCATCTACACCTCCGGCCAGGGCATCCAGGCCGCGATCGACGCCGGCTCCCTGATCAAGCCCCTCCAGCAGGCGGGCGTTCCGGTCGGTATTTCCACCTACCTGCTGGCCGGCGGCTCGGCCGACATCCCCGGCATCCTGAACGAGGGCCGCGGCCCGAGCGACGGCCTGGTCTTCACCGCCAGCGCGCTGGACACCACGGGCATCGCGAAGGTCGGCGGCACCGCGCTGCTCAGCGGGCTGAACCACATGGAACTGGCCTGGGGGAGCGCGGCGGTGAGCCAGGTGACGGCCTGGCTGGCGTAGCGGTGCCGTGCCGGGAGGTGACTGCGGCCAGGTAGGTTCTGGCACATGGTTGACGACTGGCGGACGGATCGGATCGGGAGTGCGCTGCGGGGCGAAAACCCCGCAGTCGTACGGCACTTGAGCGCGGGTTTCGCGGTGATCGGCGATGTGCAGTTCCTGCCGGGCTACTCGGTGCTCCTGGCGGACGACCCCCGGGTGGAACGACTGTCGGACCTGCCCAAGGGCAAGCGGCTGACCTTCCTGTCCGAGATGGAGCAGCTCGGGGAAGCAGTCGAGCGGGCATGCGCCCGGATGGATCCGGCCTTCCGGCGGGTCAATCTGGAGATCCTGGGCAACACCGACGGGTTTCTGCACGCGCACGTGTGGCCGCGGTTCGACTGGGAACCGAGCGAGTTGGTGCGGATGCCGGTGTGGCTGTATCCGCGCGACAGGTGGACCGATGCGCGGTACGCACTCGGTCCGCAGCACGATGCGTTGCGCGAGGCGATCGGGAACGAGCTGGATCGGCTGCGCTCGGCATAGGCGTCCCTGTGTCGGCCGTCCGCACTACAGTGCCGGGCATGCCAACGTCTTTGCTCGCCATGATCCGTGACCACGACGCCGTCGCCGACTACTTCAACTGGCCGGGCGAACTCGACCTCCCCCGCACCGAACACGTGGAACCGGTCCACCTGGCGAACGGCCTTTCGTTGGAGCCGTTCGCCGGGGACGGCGGTGGCGGGACGTACTTCTTCTGCGGCGAGGGCGGCGAGGGGCGTCCGATCCTGTTCGCCGACTCCGAGGGCGGCGCCGCCCTCCTCGCCGTCGGACTGCCCGAACTGCTGCGCCTGCTGCTCGCCGCACCCTGGTGGCGCGACTGCCCGAACTGCACGGCGGAGGAAAGCGAGGCGGCCGAAGCCGAGTACTTGGAGGACGAGCCCGCGCTGCTGGCCGACCGGGACGCCGTCGCCGCCACCCTCGGACTCAGCTACCCGACGGCCGCCGAGGCGCTTGCCCGCCTGCATCTGACCGCGACTGGCATCGGACGCGAATTCGACCTGATCTACACGCCCGAGGGCTCGTCGTACCGGGCGCTGATCAGCTGAAGTGCTCGGCGATCCGGTCGAGCACCCAGGTGGTGACGGCGCGGGCCACGCCGGTGGCGGCTCCGCGAGCGAGCTGGGCCCTGAGTCGCGGGTCGGCCGGCCGGGGCTGACGAAGAGGCCGCGAGGGCGCTGGCCAAGGCGGACGTGCAGGGGCCGGAAACCGAGTGGCGGGGCGTTGTCGCGGCTGGCAGGATCGGGCGGTTGTTCGTGTGCTGCTTCGATCCTGGGAGGACCCGTTTCCGCTCGCCGTCATCCGATGTCGTTGTCCTGGTCCGAGGTGGACCCCGACCGGACCCCGTTCTCGCTCGATGTGGACGCGCAGGACGAACTCGCTGCGGCGGTACTCGCGTTGGGGCCGCCCGTCGGCGCTTCGGGCGACCGTTATGAGTTCGTCGGCCAGGTGACGGACCTGCTGGTCGGGCGGTTCGGGGTGTGGGCGTGCGGGTGGCATTGGGCCGTTGGGGAGGGTGGGGGCGGCGGGCCGGTGCAGAGTTGGTGTTGTGCGGGGCATTCGTTGCGGGAGGGGCCGGAGGCGGCATCGCGTGCGGTGGTGGAGTCGCTGCTGGAGTGGCGGGCGTGGGCGGAGCGGTTGGCCGAGCGGTTCGTCGAACTGGCCCCAGTCGCGAATGCGACTGGGGAGGACCGGAGTTGGGCGATCGAGCGGGCGGCGGTCCGGCTGGTGACCACGGTGCTGGATGCGACGTCCGGCGCATGCGGGTGGCACCATCTCTGCCGCAGGACGCTCAGCTGGTACCTGGCTTCGGTCGGGATCGAGGGCGAGCGGGCGGCCAGGCTGGTGGAGGATGCGATCGGTGGCCGGTTCGAGAGCTGGACGGCGCCCGGCTTTGCCGTGGTCGGGGCGGTCTGCGAGGACCTCGCGCTCGGCGTCACCGGACACCGGACCTACCGTGAGCACTGACGCGCTTGCCGTCTGGCGCACAGTGAGGCGGAAGGTCGATTGGGCGGCCACGGCTGACGAGCGGGGGCCGCTGCGCCCCGCGGCCGACGGGTTGAGTGCCTGGATCGACGCCGAAGGGCGGCAGCGGTCGCCGCTGCGCGCTCAACGGTTGGCGGCGGCAGTGGAGTTGATGAGGGAGGATGCCGAGCAGCGGAGACCGCTGACTCCGGAGGTGCTGCTGAGCTGGCAGCAACGCGTGCTCGCGGCAGAGGAGTTGGGGTTCCGGACCACCGACGCGTTCGCGAAGGGTGGTCGGGAGCGGTACGGGTACGTGCCGTCATTGTGGGGCGACTTCGCGGATTGTCTGCTGGAGAGTGCGGACACCCGTCTGCCGCCGGCCGCGCGGGCGGCGCGCGCGTATCTGGACGTCGCGTTCTTCCATCCGTTCCCGGACGGCAACGGGCGTTCGGCGATGCTGGCGGCCTGTTACGTACTGGAGTTGGCCGGCATCCGGCTCGATCTGGTCGCCCCGCTGACCGTCACCCGCTACGCCGACGATCCGGCCGGTGCGGCCGATCTTGCTGAGCTGATCACTGTCCTGATCCGGGCCGCCCGCCGCCGGGCAGCAGTGAGAAGAAGTCAACAGGCCGAGTTGTAAGGCCAGTTGAAATGAGCGGGACCTTCAGACCGGGGAATGCACGAAGACCTGTTCGCCCTCTCCGCGCGGTTCCTCGAAGTTGGCCAGGTAACGTGCGAACAGCGACTCGTCCACGGTGACGCAGTTGGCGCCATGTTCGGCGTTGCGAACTGCCAGGCGGCGCTTCAGTGTTGCGGGGTCGGCCTTGAGGTGGATGAGTTCCCAGCGGCAGCCGTGGTGCTCGATGAGTGCCTTGTAGTCGTCGCGGGCGGTGCGGCTCCAGAAGCTGTAGTCGATCACCACGTCGCGGCCGTCCTGCATCAGTTCGATCAGCTGCCGGCGCTGCTCGCGGCGGACTTCCTCCTTGAGCCGGTCGTACGCCTCGGCCTCCAGCGCCAGGCCGGCGTCGCGTTGGCCGATGCGCTGCCAGACCACCTCGTCGATGGAGAGGCGGGTGAAGCCGCGTTGCACGAGTCCCATCGCGTAGGTGGTCTTGCCCGCTCCCGGGAGGCCGCACATCAGCACCACGGTGCTCAATTGCTGTGTCACGAAGAAAGGTTAGATCAACCGGAGGTCGGACCTGGGTCTGATGGCGAAGTGTGGACCTGGCTCCGACGACGGGGGTGGCCCGGGGGCGGAAGGGTTGGGGGCATGGATGAGATGCGGAGCGGGTGGGTCGGGTTTCCGGGGCGTTGGGTGGGGGCGGCGGCGCTGGTGGTGGGGCCGGTGTTGGTGGTGGCGGGGGTGGTGGTGCGGTGGCGGTACGACTTCTTCTTTCCGGCTCAGTTGGCGGCGTTTCGGGAGCGCCCTCAACTGATGGCTGTCTCCTACGGGTTGGTGTCGGCGGGGTGGACGCTGCTGCTGCCGGGGGTGGCGCTGCTGGCTGGGCGGGTGGCCCAGCGGAGGCCTGAACTGGCGTGGTGGGGCGGGACGTTGACGGTTCTGGGGTTGTGTGCGCGGGCGTTCCACGCGGGGGTGGACCATTTGGCGTTCCAGCTGGTGGCGCAGCGTGGTGCGGGGGAGGCGACGGCGCTGGTGGCGGGGTCGTACGGGGCGTTCCATGTGTTCAGTGCGTTGAATGCGGCGATCATGGGCGGATGGGTGTTGCTGGCGTGGGGGGCTTGGCGGGCAGGGGTGTTGGGGCCGGTGCGGGCGGTGGCGTTGGCGGCGGGGGCGGCGATGCCTTTGGGTGTGTTGAAGGGGACGACGGTGGGATCGGTGGTGGCGGCGGTGGGGTTGTGCGTGGCACTGGTGCCGTTGGGGGTGGCGGTGTGGCGGGACGGGCCGCGGCCGGCGGGCCGGACGGTGGCGGGGCGGGTGTTGCTGGTGGTGGCGGTGGGCGTGGCGATGGTGTTGGTCGGACAGGCGGGATGAGGGTGCGAACGGGCTTGCATCTATGGGTGGTTGACGCGGCAGTCGCGGCCGTGGCGGTGGCGGCGTATCTGGCGATGGCGGCGGACGGCGGCGAGCCGGGGTTCACCGGCCCGTCGTGGCTGGCGGTGTTGGTGGCGCTCGGGGTTGGTGGCCCGTTGGCGGTGCGGCGGCGGTGGCCGTTGGTGGTGCTGGCTGTGGTGGTGGGCAGTTCGGTGGCGGCCACGTTGCTCGATGTGACGAGGGAGCCGTTCGTGGCGGCCGCGTTGGCGGGTTATGCGGTGGCTCTGCTGGAGCCGGTCCGGCGGGCGGAGGTGGCGTTGGCGGCGGCGGTCGTGGTGTCGGCGGGTGCGGTGGTGCTCGGCGAGGGAGTGGTGACGCCGTCGGGGACGGTGGGGGAGGCGGTCGGGACGGCGGCGGTGACGGCGCTGGTGCTCGGTGCGGCCTGGGCGGGCGGCCATGCGGTGCGGGCCGGGCGGGCGCGGTCGGCGGAGCGCGCGCAGCGGTCGGCGGAGGCGGCGCTGGTGGCGGAACGGCTGCGGATCGCACGGGAGTTGCACGACATCGTGTCGCACAGTCTGAGCGTGATCGTGGTGAAGGCGGCGGTCGCCGACCATGTCGCGGAGGTGCGGCCGGCGGAGGTCCGGGCGGCCGTCCGGGAGATCGAGCGGACCGGGCGGGAGGCGCTGACCGAGATGCGCCGGGCGCTCGGGGTGCTGCGCGACGCGGACGCGGCGGAGGGGCCGGCGCCGGGGCTGGGCGAGCTGCCGGTGCTGGTCCGGCGGGCGGTGGACGCGGGGGTGCGGGTGTCGTGCGAGGTGCAGCCGGGGCCGACGCTGCCCTCCGGGGTCGCGCTGACCGTGCACCGGATCGTCCAGGAGTCGCTCACCAATGTCCTGCGGCACGCCGGGCCGGGGACGGGGTGCGAGGTGATGATCCGTCAACTGGCGGGCGAGGTAAGGGTGGAGGTGTCCGACGACGGTGCCGGGCGGGCGCCGGGCCGTCGTGTGTCGGGTGGTGGGCACGGGCTGGCCGGGATGCGGGAGCGGGTGATGATGTACGGCGGAACGCTCAGTGCCGGGCCCCGGCCGGGCGGTGGGTTCAGGGTGTCGGCCGTGTTGCCGGTGGACGGGACGGGGGAGGGCGCGTGACGGTGCGGGTGCTGGTGGCCGACGACCAGCCGCTGCTGCGGGGGAGTTTCGGGCTGCTGATCGACACCGCGCCCGGCCTCGAGGTGGTCGGCGAGGCCGAGGACGGTGAGCAGGCGGTGGCCGCCACCGCGCGCCTGCGGCCGGACGTGGTGCTGATGGACATCCGGATGCCCATGCTGGACGGCATCGAGGCGACCCGGCGGATCACCGGCGCACCGGAGACGGCGGCCACCCGGGTGCTGGTGCTGACCACCTTCGACCTGGACGAGTACGTGTACGGGGCGCTGCGGGCGGGTGCGGCGGGCTTCCTGCTCAAGGACACCTCGCCTGCGGTGCTGCTGGACGGAATCCGCACGGTGGCGGCGGGCGACGCGCTGCTGGCGCCGTCGGTGACGCGCCGGCTGATCGCCGAGTTCGCCCGCCTGCCAGTCCCGAGGCCGACGGCGGGCCGCGGACCGGCCGCGGCCGTCGGCCCCGAGCAACTGACGCCCCGGGAGCGGGAGGTGCTGGTGCTGGTGGCCCGCGGGCTGTCGAACGGCGAGATCGGGGCGTACCTGCACCTGAGCGCGGGCACGGTGAAGACCCACATCGGTCGGCTGCTGGCCAAGCTCGCGGCCCGCGACCGGGCCCAACTGGTGATCGCTGCCTACGAGTCGGGCCTGGTGTAACCGGGGAGCCGTCAGAGCGCAGCGCCGAGGCGGGCCGCGACGGACTGCATCAGGGGGACGAGGCCGGCGGGGCCGGACTGGGCTTCGAGGGAGTGGATGCGGGCTTCGGGGCCGGAGACGGAGAGCGCGGTGGGGGTGGGGGCGCCGGGGACGGCGACGGCGAGGCAGCGGACGCCGATCTCCTGCTCCTGGTCGTCGACGACGTAGCCGGACTCGCGGGCGGCGGCGAGGTGGGCGAGCAGGGCGGCGGGGTCGGTGATGGTGTGCGGGGTGTGGGCCTGGAGCGGGCCGGGGCCGAGCAGCGCGCGCGCCTCGTCCTCGGGGAGCTGGGCGAGCAGCGCCTTGCCGACGCCGGTGCAGTGCGGCTGGGCGCGGCGGCCGACCTCGGTGAACATCCGCATGGAGCGCCGGGACTGGACCTGGCCGACGTAGACGACCTCGCAGCCCTCCAGGACGGCCAGGTTGGCGGTTTCGCCGGTGGCTTCCATGAGTTCGGCGAGGAACGGGCGGGCCCAGGAGCCGAGCAGCCGGTTCGCGGTCTCGCCGAGGCGGATCAGGCGCGGGCCGAGGGTGTAGCGGCGGGCGGAGTCCTGGCGGACGTACCCCTGGGTGAGCAGGGTGCGGACCAGGCGGTGGATGGTCGGCATCGGCAGGCCGGAGGCGGCGGAGAGTTCGCTGAGGGTGGCGATGCCGCCGGCGTCGGCGAGGGATTCGAGGAGCAGGAAGGCGCGTTCGACGGACTGCACCGAGCCGGTGGTGCGTTCGGTGGGGCTGCTGGCCACGGGGTGGTTCCTTCATTGAAATTCTGCATCGCGGAAACTAATCTCCACTCTACAGAACGGAATAGCGGATCAGCCCGAGGAGTGTGCAGCCCATGGCAGCAGATCAGGGTTCGACGGTTCCGGGAGTGACGGTCTCGGGCCCGCCCGTGGAGCGCGCCGAGGAGGTGCTCACCCCGCAGGCGCTGGCGTTCGTCGCGGGCCTGCACCGCGCGTTCGACGGCCGGCGCCGGGAGTTGCTGGCGGCGCGTACGGCGCGCCGGGCCGAGATCGCCCGCACCGGCACCCTCGGCTTCCGGCCGGAGACGGCGGCGATCCGCGCCGCGGACTGGCAGGTCGCGCCCGCGCCGCGCGCCCTGGTGGACCGCCGGGTCGAGATCACCGGCCCGACCGATCGCAAGATGACCGTCAACGCGCTGAACTCCGGCGCGCAGGTGTGGCTCGCCGACTTCGAGGACGCCTCCGCCCCGACCTGGGCGAACGTGGTCTCCGGCCAGCTCAACCTGATCGACGCGTTCGAGGGCCGGATCGACTTCACCGACGCCCGGGGCAAGGCGTACACGCTGAAGCCCGCCGCCGAACTGGCCACCGTTGTGGTCCGCCCGCGCGGCTGGCACCTGGACGAGCGGCACCTGAGCGTGGACGGCGAGCCGGTGGCCGGCGCGTTCGTCGACTTCGGCCTGTACTTCTTCCACAACGCGGCCCGGCTGCTCGCCCGCGGCGCGCAGGACCCCAACTCCGGCCCGTACTTCTACCTCCCGAAGGCCGAGAGCCACCTGGAGGCCCGGCTCTGGAACGAGGTCTTCACGCACGCCCAGGCCGAGTTGGGCATCCCGCACGGCACGATCCGCGCCACCGTGCTGATCGAGACCATCACCGCCGCCTTCGAGATGGACGAGATCCTGCACGAACTGCGCGAGCACGCCGCCGGGTTGAACGCCGGACGGTGGGACTACCTGTTCTCGATCGTGAAGAACTTCCGGGACGCCGGCGCCGGGTTCATCCTCCCCGACCGCAACAGCGTCACCATGGCGTCCCCGTTCATGGCCGCCTACACCCGCCTGCTGGTGCGGACCTGCCACCGGCGCGGTGCGCACGCGATCGGCGGGATGGCGGCGTTCATCCCGTCCCGCACCGACCCGGAGGTCAACGCGGCGGCGCTGGCGAAGGTCCGGGCCGACAAGGAACGGGAGGCGGCCGGCGGCTTCGACGGCTCCTGGGTCGCCCACCCCGACCTGGTGCCGGTGGCGCGCGCGTGCTTCGACGCGGTGCTGGGCGAGCGCCCGCACCAGAAGGAGAACCCGGGGGCGGCCGGCGACGTCACGGCGGAGGAACTGCTCAACGTTGCGGGTGCGCAAGGCAGTTGTACGTCCACCGGGCTGCGCAACGCCGTTCAGGTCGGCGTCCGGTACGTCGAGGCGTGGCTTCGCGGGATCGGCGCGGTCGCCATCTTCCACCTGATGGAGGACGCCGCCACCGCCGAGATCTCCCGCTCGCAGATCTGGCAGTGGATCCACAACGGCGTGGTGCTCGCCGACACGGGCGAGAAGGTGACGGCCGAACAGGTGCGGCTGCTGCTGGCGGAGGAACTCGCCGCGCTGCGGACGGAGACGGAGGCCGAAGCCGGGCGGCGGTGGGACGAGGCCGCCGCGCTGTTCGAACAGGTGGCGCTGGGCGAGGAGTTCCCGGAGTTCCTGACGCTGCCGGCGCTCGCCTTGCTCGACTGAGACGGAAAACTCAGGTGCGGGCGGGGGCGGCGGACGGATAAGGTCGTTCTCGTCCAGGTGCGCAGGCAGGGGTTACTTCCACTTGTAATGGGCAGGTCGCGGGTTCGAGTCCCGCCGCCGGCTTTCGAGCCGGCGTAGCTCAGTTGGGAGAGCAGCTAATGTCGCCTCCGCCGCTTCTGTTCTCTGGACACCAAACTTCAGAATGACTGCCACCTCCCGGTGCGCAGACGCCGGTTACTTCCTCCAAAGAATCCCACCGGCGCCACCTTTGATCTCGGGAGGGCAACCGCGCCGGGGCGTCCGGTGCGCAGGCGGGGGTTACTTCCGGATCTGGTGGTTCCGGGTTCGAGTCCCGGTCGGCCGTGCGCGAGCGCGGCCGGTAGCTCAATTGGTAGAGCACCAGACTGCTACCTCCGCCGAGGCCGGTCCACGCGACCGGTAATTCTCGGACGCCCCGGTTCGGCATGCCCGCCCGCAGGAGGAGTCCACATGTCCCGCTTCAACCTTCGCCGTTCGAAGAAGCCCACCCCCGTCGGCCCCAGCTCGCCCGTCGCCACGACGGGGCAGCTCACGGCCAACCACCAGGGCGGGCCGGGACACCTGCGCGACGAGAAGTCCGAACTCTTCCTGCTGGCGGTCGCCAACCTGGTCGGCCAGGACACCTTCTACGAGCGCGGCGGCGACCGCGACGACCGTTACACCACCCTGGTGCGCTCGCTCGCCGTCAGCGACCCCGAGTGGACGCTCGGCCTGCTGCGCTGGCTGCGCCACGGCGCCGCGATGCGCACCGCCTCGCTGGTCGGCGCGGCCGAGTTCACCCGCGCCCGGCTGGACGCGAAGCTCCCCGGCCACTCCCGGCAGGTGATCGACGCCGTCCTGCAGCGCCCCGACGAGCCCGGCGAACTGCTCGCCTACTGGACGTCCCGGTACGGGCGCGCGCTGCCCAAGCCGGTCAAGCGCGGTGTCGCGGACGCCGTCGGCCGGCTGTACAACGGGCGGGCGCTGCTCAAGTACGACACCGCGGGCAAGGGCTTCCGGTTCGGCGACGTGCTGGAGCTCACCCACCCGTCGCCGCACCCCGAAAAGCCTTGGCAGGGCGAGCTGTTCCGCTACGCGCTGGACCGGCGGCACCGCCCCGACACCGCCGTCCCGCCGCCGGGCGACGCCCTGTTGACCGCCCACCACGCGCTGATGGCCGTCCCCGTGGCCGAGCGCCGCGCGCTGGTCACCGGCCCCGGCGGCGCGGAGCGCCTGGCCGAGGCGGGCATGACGTGGGAGGCGCTGGCCGGCTGGCTCCAGGGGCCGCTGAGCGCGGCCGTCTGGGAGGCCGTCATCCCGTCCATGGGCGCGATGGCGCTGGTGCGCAACCTGCGCAACTTCGACCAGGCCGGCGTGTCGGCCGAGGTGGCCGAGCAGGTCGCCCGGCGGATCGCCGACCCGGGCGAGGTCAAGCGCTCGCGCCAGTTCCCGTTCCGCTACCTGGCCGCCCACCGGCACGCGCCGTCGCTGCGCTGGGGCCACGCGCTGGAGACGGCGCTGAAGCACTCGCTGGCCAACGTCCCTGCGCTGCCCGGCCGTTCGCTGATCCTGGTGGACCGGTCCGGTTCGATGTTCGACCGGCCGAGCGCGCAGTCCCAGCTCAACCGGGCCGACACCGCAGCCATCTTCGGCACCGCACTCGCCCTGCGGGCCGAGGAGGCGAACCTGGTCGAGTTCGGCACCAGCAGCCGGGCGATCCCGCTCGGGCGCGGCGACGCGGTGCTCAAGGTGCTGGACCGGTTCGGTAACCTCGGCGGCACCAACACCGCCGAAGCCGTCCGGACGCACTACCGCGGCCACGACCGCGTGGTGATCGTCACCGACGAGCAGGCGTACGGGAGTTACTCGCACAACGCGCTGGAGTCCGTCCCCTCCCACATCCCCACCTACACCTGGAACCTGGCGGGCTACCGTGCCGGTCACGCCCCGTCCGGCAGCGCGCGGCGGCACACCTTCGGCGGCCTGACCGACGTCGCGTTCCGGCTCATCCCGCTGTTGGAGGCCGGGCGGGACGCCGCGTGGCCGTGGGAGAGCGACCGAAAGTAGAGCTGACGTAACGTCAATGATCGGTCGCTGCACGCTGGTTGACGCCTGGATTACGGTTGTCGCAAGCTGGTCGCCGTTCGATGCGAACCTGAACGGATCTGCTCGCACCTCCCATCTCGGCTCCGGCGTGCGGCGCCCGCGCCTGTTCGCGGAGCACCGGCGAAAGGGCGAACCGTGACCGGGTTCACCGACAGCCGGTGCGGTGGAGGGATCACGTCCGCGTGGTACGACGGGGACCTGTGACATGCGGAGTTGACGGTTCACTGCGTCAACTAGCGCTGTCGTGACCCGACGTCATTCTTCGCGACGGCGTCGGTAGTACGCGAAGGTCAGCGCCAGGACAAGCGGTCCCCACAGGACCAGTGGCATGGTGGCCGTTGCCGCGAGCGCTTTCCACCAGCCGTTGGAGTACTCGACCATCGGGACTCCGAGGTCGAGGAAGGCGAGCGGCAGCGGATCCCACAGCGCGACCAGCCCCAGCCCGCCCAGGGTGGCCGGGACGATCGCCGCGAACGGCGGGACGCGCCGGCCACCGATCAACGGGATCCAGGCCGGCACCACCTCGCCCCATCCGGCCGCCAGGCCGAAGGACAGGTACGCGAGCCCCTCGGAGAGCACGCTGAGCCCGAAGACGTAGAGAATCACCCACCAGTGCCAGGTCTTGTGGACCTCGTAGACCTGGCCCATCTCGAAGTCGAACGCGAACGGCAGGCGCCAGATGCACGACGGCAGCACGGCCAGGGGTATGAGCTGGGCTGAACGGACGGCCCAACGGGGGACCGGCCGCGCGGTGTTGCCGACCGTCGGGGACGGGTGGAGCAGGCTGAATCGCATGGTTCGATCCTGCTGGCCCGACGGGCTGCGGAAATCGACCTGAGGAACTGTCAGATGCTCGCCCTCACGAAGGAGATCGAGTCCTCCGTCAGGTGGACGGCCATGCCGGAGGATCGGCCTCAGGAACCACCGGTGACCAGCGCGTCGCCGAGCGGGGAGCGGGCGTAGCGGACGGAGTGGCCGGAACGGGTGCGGGTGGGCGGGCCGGCGGTGGTGAGGGCGGAGAGGCGGCGGCTGACCGCGCCCGGGGTGACGGCGAGGCGGTGGGCCAGGGCGGTGGTGGAGGCGTGCTGGTCCAGCAGGACCAGCAGGCGGGCCTGCGGTGGGCCGATCAGCCTGGCGATGCCGGTGGCTGCCGCCCGCCGCTGACGTCCCGTCAATCGCCGGAGTACCCGAACACCCCGAAGTGGGTCGCCTCGGCGTCGGTGTACAGCACCACGAACCGCCCGGTCCACCGCAGGCGCGTCTCCTCCAACAGCTCGCGGCCCTCCATCGCCCGCCGATACTGCTCCACACTCGGCCGGTCGGTCCCGAAGTGGTGCAGCAGCCGTTCAGACGACAGCGGCCGGACAGTCCCCAGGTCGTGGTACCCCGCCGGATCGTTGCTGAACAGCACCGCCTTGGGAATGTCCAGGATCGAGTGGGTGCCCTCCTCACCCATGAACTCCTCGTCCGCCCACAGCTCCTCGATCGACTCGTACTCACCCGCCCCGATCCAGTCCGTCCCCGCGAACACCTCCGCGTGCAGGGCGTTCAATGTCTTCTGCGGAGTCCCCCGGTAGACGGTGAGGTAATCCCAGCTGCTGGCGCCCATCCTCGTGCTCCTCAAGTCGCGGTCGGTGTCCGGACGCTACCGCAACGGGCCGACACCGCCTCAGTCACCCGATCTGCCGAAGATTCCCAGGTGGGTGGGCTCGCCATGGGTGTGGAGGAGGACGTACTTGCCGGTCCAGCGCCAGTCGATCTCGTCGCGCAGTGTGTCGTACTCCTGGCCGGCCCAGTGTGCGGCGAACTCAGCCTGGTGCAGGGCGTCCAGGCTGCGCTGCGGCGAACCCGAGTAGGGGGTGACGTAGTGCCAGTCGCTGGCGCCCATCCGCATACTCCTCACATCGCCGAAGGGCCGGACGCTATCGCACCCGGCCGACAGCCGGTCAGGTGCGGGAGGCGAGGTCGCGGGCGGCGCGGGCGCAGGTGCGGGCGATGTGGGATTCGTCGGCGGTGGTGAGGTGGTCGTGTTCGATGACGGGGGTGCCGTTGACGAGGAGGGTGGTGAGTGGGGGGAGGGCGCCGAGGACGAGGGCGGCGACGGGGTCGGCGATGGTGGAGTGGAGGAGGCCGTCGATCTTCCAGAGGGCGAGGTCGGCGAGTTTGCCGGGTTCGATGGAGCCGATCTCGTGCTGGCGGCCGAGGACTCTCGCGCCGCCGATGGTGGCGAGGCGCAGGGACTGGCGGACGGTCAGGGCGTCGGGGCGGCCGGCCAGGCGGTTGATCAGGAGGGCGTTGCGCAGTTCGGTGCCGAGCTGGCCGGACTCGTTGGAGGCGGTGCCGTCGACGCCGAGGCCGACCGGGACGCCGGCGGCGAGCATGTCGGGGACGCGGGCGATGCCGGCGGCCAGGCGGGCGTTGGAGGACGGGCAGTGGGCGACGCCGGTGCCGGTCTCGGCGAACTTGGCGAGGTCGGAGTCGGTGAGGTGGACGCAGTGCGCCATCCAGACGTCCTCGCCGAGCCAGCCCGTGGACTCGAAGTAGTCGGTGGGGCCCATGCCGAAGAGCTTGCGGCAGAACTCCGCCTCCTCGGCGGTCTCCGAGCCGTGGGTGTGCAGGCGCACGCCCTTCCGGCGGGCCAACTCCGAGGAAAGAGTGAGGAGTTCGGTGGAGACGGAGAAGGGGGAGCAGGGCGCCAGCGCGATGTGCAGCATCGAGCCGAAGGACGCGTCGTGCCACCGGTCGACCGCGGCCTCCGAGGCGGCGAGGATCTCGTCGGTGTCCTCCACCGCGTGGTCCGGCGGCAGCCCGCCGTCCTTCCGGCTGCGGTCCATCGAGCCGCGCAGGGCGGTGAACCGGAGGCCGAGCTGCTGGACGGCCTCGATGGACGCGCCGAGCAGGTCGCCGGCGCCGCGCGGGAAGACGTAGTGGTGATCGGCGGCCGTGGTGCAGCCCGACTTGAGCAGCGCCGCCGCCGAACCCAGCGTCGCGGCGTGCATCAGCTCGGCGTCGATCCGCGCCCAGGTCGGGTACAGCGCCACCAGCCAGTCGAACAGGGTGTCATTCTGGGCCAGTCCGCGGGTGAGCCACTGGTAGAAGTGGTGGTGGGTGTTGACCAGCCCGGGCGTGAGCAGGTGCCCCTCGCCGTCGATCCGCCGCGCCACGCCGGCGAGCCCGGCCGGCGCGGGCCCGTCGCCGACCGACTCGACGGTGTTGTCGAGCACGACCACGTGCCCGCGCGCGTATTCGGTGCCGGCGGCGTCGACGGTGGCGATCGCGGCGTTCTCGATCACGATCCGCCGGTCGTCCACGTCCAGGGGCCGAACTGCCATGGGAACTCCAGAAGTCAGGACAGAGTCAGGAGACGGAGTCAGGAGACGGGGATGACCGGGGTGACGCCCTCCCTGTGTACGGTGGCCTCGATCAGGCCGTACATCCGGTCGGCGGCGTAGTAGACCTCGTTCTCGTTCTTGAGCCCGAACGGCGCCAGATCGACCAGGAAATGGTGCTTGTTGGGCAGCTCCAGCCGGACTTCGTCCACCTCGGCGCGGTGGTCCAGCACCCGGCTGCCCATCGCGTGCAGTGTCTGCTGCAGGGAGAACGAGTAGGTGTCGGCGAACGCCTCCAACAGGTGCCGCCTGACCTCCGGGTACGACTGGTTCCAGTCCGGCTGCCGCTGCCCGTCGCGGCCGTCGAAACCGAACGCCCACCGTGCCGTCACCTGGGTGGCCAGGAGCCGGTCGTCGGCCTCCTGGAGGGTGGTGTAGCGGTCCTTGAGGAACCCCCGGAACTCCGAGCCGGTGGTGTTCAGCACCACCAGGTCCTTGAGCCCGGAGACCACCCGGAACCGCTCGCCGTCGTACTCCACCTCGGTGGTGCGCACCTCCTGCCCGTTGCGGACGAAGGAATGACCGGACGGGGACGGCGAGTTGGGGATGGCGATCCGGTCCCAGCCGTACTCCTCGACCCGGATCCGGGCGCTGCGCACCACGCCGCGCTCGGCGTCCGCCACGAAGTGCCGGGCCAGCAGGGCGGCGAATCCCTCGGCGGAGTCGATGCCGTGCTGTTTGGCGAACGCGTACACGGTGTTCTTCATGCTGTCGGTGGGCAGGCAGTTGGCGTTCGAGCCGGTCAGATGGACGTCGTCGAACTCGCCGCGCAGCGAGACCGAGACGTTCAGATCCTTGATCTCGTGGCCGGTGGAGTCGCGGCGGACCCGGACGATGCGGTTCTCCGCCTTGCCGTACTGGTTCTGCCCGAGCACGTGGGCCATGCCGTGCCTCCTTGTGTCTCCCAGGTGGTGGAAGCGGCTACCCCGGCGCTCAGCTGCCGCGGTAGACCGAGTAGCCGAACGGGTTCAGCAACAGCGGTACGTGGTAGTGGAGTTGATCGGGTGCCACGGTGAAGACGATCGAGACCTCGGGGAAGAACGGCTGCTGCCCCGAGCTCCGCTGCCCCGTCCCCGCGTGGTACTCGGCGGTGTCGAACCGCAGCCGGGCGACCGAGCCGCCCGCCACGGCCGGCAGCCCCGTGACCCGGCCGTCGGCGTCCGTGGCGGAGGCGCCGAGCAACCGCCAGCCGTCCTCGGTGCGCACGGCCAGTTCGACCGGAACGCCCGCGGCGGGGCGGCCGAGGCTGGTGTCGAGCACGTGGGTGGAGATGCCGGCCATGGGCGGTTCCTCAGGTGGATCAGCTGGACAGCAGTCGGTCGAGCCGGAGTTCGTTGATCTCGCGCAGTTCCTTGCGGACGGTCTCCGCCTCGGTGGCGGCGTCGTGCGGCAGCCGCTCGCGCAGGGCGGCGAGCATGTCGGCCGCGGTCCGGCCGGTGGCGCGGATCAGGAAGACGTGGCCGAACTTCGCCTCGTACGCGGCGTTGGCCGCCGCCAACTCGCCCAGCAGGGACGGCTCGACGCCCCGGACGCCGGACTGCTCGCGCTCGGACGCGGCGTCGCCGGCCTCGGGAGCGCCGATCCGGGCGTGGCCGGCCAGCGCCGCGTTCAGCTCGGCCACCGACAGCTGCGCCGTCGCCCGCGCGTTGGCGGCGATCAGTCCGGCGCGGTCGGACCAGGGGCGGGACGCGGCGACGGCGGCGGCCCAGGCCGGGCTGGAACAGATCTCCAGCAGAGTTCTTCGCAGTTCGGCGGAGTCGGTGGCGGCCAGTGCGGCGAGGGCGGGGGAGTCGGCGGGTGGCTCGGTCACGGAAGGACCTCCTGGATTCGGTGCCACCCGGACAAGCTAGAACGAGCCCCGACGGGCCGTCAACGCTTTGTTGAACTGTTTGTGGCGGCGCGGTGCGTGGTGACGGAGGGCGAAGCGTGGCGACGGTGGGCGGCGCCCGACACGTCAGGACTTCTCCTGCCGGTTCAGGTAGTTGTACACGGTGAACCGGCTGACACCGAGCGCCGACGCGACGGTCTCCACCCCATGGCGGACGGTGAACGCGCCGCGTTCCTCCAGCAGGGCGACCACCCGCTGCTTCTCCGTGCGGCCCAGCCCGGCCAGCGGACGGCCGTCGAACTGGCGGGCCATCTCGGCCAGCAGCCGGTCCAGCGCGCTGCCCAGGTGCGGCAGCCGCACCGCGACGGCCGGGGCGCCGTCCCACTCCAGGACGACGTCCTCGGCCCGCGCCTCGGAGAGGTCGACCGCGGTGGCGCCGACCGCCTCCAGCAGCGGCTTCAGGGCCGCGGTGAGCGGGTGGTCGGAGGCGTCGTTCACGGCGTCCTTCCTTCGTCGGACGTCATCGGCGGGGCCATTGGCGGGCTCATCGGCGGGCTCATCGGCGGGGCGTCCGGCGTCACCGGCGGGGCGTCCGGTGTCATCGGCCGGGCGTCAGGCGTCATCGGTGGGCCGTAGGGCGTCGCCGGTGGGCCGTCGGGTGCGGTCGGCGGGCCGGGTTCGGCCGGGGCCGGGTCGTCGGCCAACACGCTGACCTGGAGCGAGATTCGGCTCGCGCCGACCGCCAGGGTCTCCCGCAGCAGCCGGGTCACGGCGGCCAGCGCCTGCTCGGCGTCCCCCTCGGCGCTGGTGCCGAACGGCCCCACCGAGACGGCCAGGCCGGCCTCTTCGGCCGCCCGGCGGGCGGTTGCGGCGTGCTCGGGGAAGCCGTTCAGCTTGAACGGTTCGGTCGTGAACTCCACCATCAGTCGCACTCGTTCACCATATCGACCGACCGGCCGGTAGATGGTCGGATGAGACGATCGGATGGAGATTCAGTAGCGCCCGGCTTTCGGATCGTGGAACTCCTGTGGCGGGCGCGCGAGGAGACGTCAGCGCGCGCGGAGCATGACCGTGAGCCGGGGCGAGTCGGGCGTGGATGCCTGGCTGTTGACGGCCCGGTAACCCCAAGTCTCGTACAGCGCCCTGACCTTGCCGTCCCCGGCGGCCGGGTTGACCATGAGCATGGTGCGGCCTTCGGCGCGGCGGGCGAGGAGTTCGTCGTGGATGCGACGCGCGGTGCCGGTGCCGCGCCAGGGGGTGCGGACGCCGATCTCCTTGAGGGCGAACGCGGGGGCGTCGGTAAAGCCGTCGGGCAGGGGTTCGGCCATCCGCTTCCAGTACGCGTCGTCGATGGTGTTGCCGTAGGCGTACCCGGCCGGGACTTCACCGTCGTACGCCAGGACGAGTCCGAAGCCGGGGTCGGTGGCGTGCCGGTCGAGGCGCTCGGTGAACGCCGCGACGGAGTAGTTGGGCAGGTGCAGCAGGGGTGCCCGGACGTCGGTGTAGGCGGCGAGCAGGTCCTGGCGGGCCTGCGCGGTCAGCTCGGTGTGGTGGCGCAGTTCGATGGTCATATGGTGATCATCCCGGTGTGCGGGCTCATTTCGGCCCGCCAAGGTGAGAATGCCCGTCCCGGCGGGCCGCATTGACGGTCGATCGGGCCGGTTCTAGGCTCCCAGGATTCTTCCGGCGTTCGGAGGTTCCTGATGCCCATGGTTTTCCGCTCCCGGCGGGTGGTGCTGCCGGAGGGGGAGCGCGCCGCCGATGTGCTGGTGCGGGGCGGGCGGATCGAACGGATCGCCCGGCACGGTGAACTGTTGCTGGACGGCCGGGAGTTGACCGACCTCGGCGACCTCGCGCTGCTGCCCGGGCTGGTCGACACCCACGTACACGTCAACGAGCCGGGGCGCACTGAGTGGGAGGGCTTCGCGTCCGCCACCAGGGCGGCGGCGGCCGGTGGGGTCACCACGCTGATCGACATGCCGCTGAACTCCGTCCCGCCGACCACCACGGTCGAGGGCCTGGCCGCCAAGCGGAAGGCCGCCGAGGGCCAGACCTGGGTGGACGTGGGGTTCTGGGGCGGGGCGGTGCCCGGCAACACCGACCGGCTCGAACTGCTGCACCGGGACGGGGTGTTCGGGTTCAAGTCCTTCCTCGCCCCGTCCGGCGTGGACGAGTTCCCCCACCTGGCCACCCCCGCCGACCTGGCGGCCGCGCTCACCGAACAGGCGCGGCTCGGCGCGCTGGCCATCGTCCACGCCGAGGACCCGGCCGAGCTGGGCGCCGCCCCGCACGTCCCCGGCGTGCGCTACCGCGACTTCCTGGCCTCCCGGCCGGACCGCGCCGAGACCGTCGCGGTCGCCACGCTGCTGGAGTGCGCCCGCCGCACCGGCGCCCGGGTGCACCTGCTGCACGTCTCGTCCGCCGCCGTGCTGCCACTGCTGCGCCGGGCCCGCGCGGACGGGGTGCGGGTCACCGCCGAGACCTGTCCGCACTACCTGACGCTGACCGCCGAGGACGTCCCCGACGGGGGCACCGCGTTCAAGTGCTGCCCGCCGATCCGGGACGCCGCCAACCGGGAACTGCTCTGGCAGGCGCTCGCGGACGGCGAGTTCGCCGCCGTGGTGTCCGACCACTCGCCGTCCACGCCGGAACTCAAACTGTTTCAACGAGACGGCGGGAGTGGGGACTTCGCGGCCGCATGGGGAGGCATCGCCTCCCTCCAGCTGGGTCTGCCGGCCGTATGGACCGAGGCCCGGCGGCGCGGCCACCAACTGGCGGACGTGGTGCGCTGGATGGCCGCCGGACCCGCCGCGCTGGTCGGCCTCGCCGGGGCCAAGGGCGCGATCGCGGCCGGCCGCGACGCCGACCTGGTGGCCTTCGACCCGGACGGCCCGTTCACCGTCCACCCCGAACGGCTGCACCACAAGAACCCCGTCACCCCGTACGCGGGCCGTACCCTCGTCGGGCAGGTCCGCCGCACCTGGCTGCGCGGACGGCCCGTCGACCCGGCCGGGGCCCCGCACGGCCGGCAGCTTGTCCGTCCCTGAACTCGCTTGTGAGGAGAGTTGGTTGAGTGACAGTCAGCACGCGTTCACCGAACTGGTCGACCTGGCCTCCCGGGCACTCGGCGCGGGCGTGATCGCCACCAACGAGGACACCTTCGCCGACGCCGAGAACCTGCTGGTCGCCGCGCCCGCCGAGTTCCGCCCGCACACCTTCGGGCACAAGGGCCAGATCATGGACGGCTGGGAGTCCCGCCGCCGACGCGGCATCAGCGCCGAACAGCCGCACCCCACCGACGAGGACCACGACTGGGTGATCGTCCGGCTCGGCGCGGCCGGCCTGGTGCGCGGCGTCGTCGTGGACACCGCGCACTTCACCGGCAACCACCCCGAGACGGCGTCCGTGCAGGCCGCGTCCGTCCCCGGCCACCCCTCGCCCGCGGAGGTCGCCGCCGCGCGGTGGACCGAGATCGTCCCGCGAACGCCGCTGCGCGGCGACACCGCGCACACGTTCCCCGTCACCGACCCCGTCCGCTACACCCACGTCCGGTTGAACATCTGGCCCGACGGCGGTGTCGCCCGGCTGCGGGTGCACGGCGAAGTCCTTCCCGACCCACGGGACTTGGCCGGACTGACGTTCGACCTGGCCGCACAGGAGTACGGCGGCGTCGCCGAGGACGCGTCCGACCGCTACTACTCCTCCCCGCACCACCTGAACGCCCCCGGCCGGGCCACCGTCATGGGTGACGGCTGGGAGACCCGCCGCCGACGGGACAAGGGACACGACTGGGTGCGCCTCGCCCTGGCCGGGGAGGGCGAGGTGCTGGCGGTGGAGGTGGACACCTCGTGCTTCGTCGCGAATGCGCCCGGGTGGGCGGAACTCGTGGGGGCGGAGGCGGTGTTGTTGCCCCGGACGCGATTGCAGCCGGATACGCGGCACCGGTACCGGCTTTCGGGCCCGGCCGTTACGCACGTGCGCGTCAATGTGTATCCGGACGGGGGATTGGCGCGGGTTCGGCTTGTCGGGCGGCTCACGCCCTCCGGGCTGGATGCGGTGGCGCTGCGGTGGTTCAACGCGTTGCCGGTGGAGGAGGCGCGGGGGCTGGTCGGACAAGAGGTGGCGGGGGCGCGGCCGTTGAGGGACGCGGGGGCGATCAGGGTGCTGTACGGCGGGTGACCCATGAGAGCTGTCGCGGCATATGCCTGTCAAGAGGGAGTGGCTCTGGCGGGGGAATATCCGGTGAGCGGATGATGGGGTGTTCGCTTGCTGGCTACGCTGGGCGGACGGTGGGGTGAGAAGGAAGGGGGTCGGGGGAATGACGACGGTGAGCCGGGGGCGGAGTGATCTGCTGGGGCCGGGTGGTGGAGGGGCGGGGCCGTTCGGGGTGCTGCGGCGGGCGTTGCGGTTGTTGGAGGCCGTGGACCGCTATCCGGACGGGTGTACGACGGGGGATCTGGCGCGGGCGCTGAGCATGCCGGAGGCGGCGGTGCGGCTGTTCGCGGAGGAGCTGGAGACCGAGGGGTACCTGCTGCACCTGGACGGGTTGTGGACGCTCGGCGGGGCGTTCACGCTGCTCGGCGCGCAGCACCGGGAGCCGCTGGTGAGAGCCAAGCTGTATCACCAGTTGGAGGAACTGCGGGACGAACTCGGCGCTGCGGTCTACTTCAGCCGCTACCAGGACGGCGAACTGCTGGTGGAGGCGGTGTGCGACGGCGAGCACGCGCCGGCGGTGCACGAGTGGGTGGACTTCCGGGCCACCGCGCACGCGTCCGCGATCGGCAAGTGCCTGCTCGCCCAACTCGACCATGCGGGACGGCTCGACCACTTCGCCCGGCATCCGGTGGCCCGGCTCACGGCCCGGACCATCACCGAGCAGGACCGCCTGCTGCACCGGCTGGACCGGCAGCCCGCCACCGTCCCGATGCTGGACCTTCAGGAGTACTCGATGGACACGGTCTGCGCCGCTGTCCCGATAGTGGCGGGGAACACGGTGGGCTGCCTGGCCACCTCGCTGCCCGTCGAGCAGGCGTTCCGGCTGCGCGAGGCCGCCGAGTTGCTCACCGTCCGGGCCACCCCGCTGATGCTCGCGATGGCGGTGTGACCGGCTGACGGGAGGGCGTCGTCGTACCCGGCCGCGACGTTCGGCGACGCCGAGGAGCAGGCCCGGGGCGACAGCACGCTCGCCGGCGCGGTCGGGGATCACCCGGTACGGTCGCCGCCCGGCAGGTCCTCGCAGGTCGGAGGCCGGATGCAGCCCCGTCGTCCCGCGCTACGATCACCGCCGATCGAACGGAAGGACGAACGGCGATGCGCCTGTTCACGAATCGCGGACTGCGCCGCGCCCACGAGTTGCTGGAGACCGCTCAGAAGGCCAACCAGGCCGAGCAGTTCGCGCAGGCCGAGGAGTCGGCGCGGCAGGCGGTGGAGCTGTACGCACGGGCGGGACGGCGGGGTGCGGAAGGCGTCGCGGTCGGCCGGGCGGCGCTGGGCCGGGCGGCCCGGGGGCAGGGACGCGGCGCCGAGGCCGAACGCGAGCTGCGGGCGGCGCTGACCGCGCCGGGCATCACGAGCGCCGGCCGGGCGGCCGTACGCATCGAACTGGCCCACGTGCTGCGGGCCGACCGGCGACACGCGGAGGCGCTGGAGGAGATCCGGCGGGCGGTGGTGGAGGCCCGGGCGACGATGTGGCTGCTGGGCGCGCGTCAGGCGCACGCGCTGCTGCTGGGCGAGTCGGGCCGGCACCGGGAGGCCGCCGAGGTGCTCAACAGCCTTGCCGCCGAGTGCCGCCGGGCGAATCCGCCGCTGTCGCAACTCGCGCTCGCGACGGGCAGCAATCGGCTGACGCACCTGGCCTACCTCGGAGAGCACGCCGAGGTCGACCAGGAGGTGCCGCGCTTGCGGGCAGCCGCCGGTACGGTGCCCGAACCCGCCGCCACACTCGTTTGGGTGTCGGCCGCCAACACCCTTGCGATGAGCCGGTCGCTGCGGGGCCGCCACACCGAGGCCGAGGAACTGCTGCGGGAGACGCTGGCCGAGCGCGGTGTGCCGGACAGCTTCGCGCTGACGCTGCACATCAACCTGTCCCGGGCACTGCTCGGCCAGGGCCGTCCCGAGGAGGCGGGCGAGGCCGTCGAGGCCGCCCGGGCGATCGCCGCCGGCATGCCCGCACTGTCCGAGAACGACCGGTCGGCGCTCGGCCTGGCCGCCGCCAACGTGCACCTCGCCCTCGGCCGCCCCGCCGAGGCCGAGCAGGAGGCCCGGCAGGCGATGGCCCGCTGCGCCGACGCCCCCGCCCACCGGGTACTGGAGTTGCGCACCGCGCTCGGCATCGCGAAGCAGCGGCAGGGCCGGGGCGACAGCACTCTCGCCGGTGCACTGGCGGACTGGCGGGCGCACTTCGGCGCGGAGCACCACGGCACGGTCGCGGCCCGGCAGGCCCTCGCGGGATAAGCGGAACGGGGGCCGTCGCGCGGATCCGGCGATCCGTTGCGACAGCCCCCGTCGGTTTCGACGTGTCCCCTTGTCCCCGGGCCGTCAGACATGCTGACGGCCCGGGCAACGTCGAAGGTCGAGCCCGTCCCCCGGAAGCGGGCTTCCCCCGGTGAGTCCACCGTAGGCCGGGCCGGACCAGTGCGTTTGGCATCGCGTGCCCGGCCGGTTGGCGAGGCGTCACCTCTCAGGAACGGCTCACGGGCAGGCGTGCCGGCGGTGGTCGCGCGGGGCGAGGCCGTACGCGGTGCGGAAGGCGCGGCTGAAGTCGTCGGGGCGGGGCATGCCGCAGCGGGCGGCGATGGTGCCGATCGGGACGGTGCGCAGGGCGGGGTCGGCGAGGTCACGGTGGGCCTTCTCCAGGCGCAGGCGGCGGATCCACGCGGCTACGGTGTCGCCGTCGGTGTGCAGGGCGAACAGGCGGTGCAGGTGGCCGACGGAGATGTGGTGGGCGGCGGCGATCACGGCCGGGGACAGCTCGGGGTCGTGCAGGCGGCGGCGGACGAAGGCGCGGACCTGTTCGACGGTGGCGCGCTGCCGGGCCGTCTCGGGCAGGTCGGCGTCGTCCGCCAGCTCATCGGCCAGCCAGGCGGCGACCAGGTCCACCGCGATCGGGCCGAGCCGGTCGGCGACCGCCGGGCCGAGGACGGGGGCCTGCCGGTCCACGCTGAGGAGGAAGTCCGCGAGCACCGCGGCCGTACCCTCGGACGCCCGGATGCCCCGGCCGATCAGCCGGCGCAGCCGGTGCGGCGGGACCGGCAGCAGCGCCATCGGGAAGTCGATGCCGACGCCCTGGACCCGCGGTTCGCCGTCCGCCCCGGCACGTTCGCCGAGCGCGCGCAGCTCGTACGGGCGGGAGCTGTCCAGCATGGTCAGCTCGCCGGGCCGGAACACCTGCGTCGGCTCGCCGTCGCGGTGCAGGGCCAGCGCCCCGTGCTGGACGAGCGTCAGGTGGAACACGCCGGGGTCGGAGCGCCGCACCCGGGCGTCGGTGCGCCGGAACCGGGCGGACGGGAAGGAGGTGCCGAGGAAGGTCACCGGACCGAGTTCGGAGCGGCGCAGCTCGGCGTCGAAGCGGTCGGTGTCGGGGATGGTGGTGTCGCAGTCCCTGGTCAGTGCGATCAGATCGCGCCAGAGCTCGAACCGCTCCTGCGGCCGGAGTTCCGCGAACGGGCCGACGCTCTCCGTCGCCGCGGCCATGGCGTGCCCCACCTTCCGTTGCCCTCCGGCCACTCGCCGTGTGTCGGCCCCAAGCATCGCAGGTCAGGTGCGGTATCGGTGCAGGCCCCCGGGCAACAGAAGAGGCAGGGAGCCGATGCTCTCCTGCCGCTATTCAAACTTATACCGGACGGGGGGCCTTGCGGCAAGGCCCCCCAGGTAGCGCACAATCACTGACTGAATCCGGGAAACCCGCGCAATAGGAACAAGCGGGGCGAAACGCGCGAAACACCCGGCAGGGGATCGGAGAAGCACCACATGAGCCAGCAGACGACCAGCGCCTTCGAGTTGCCCGAGCGGCTCGCCGCCAAGGCGGACCCGGCCCTGATCGCCGACGACGAACGGCACTTCGCGGCCATCGCCGCGACCCTGGAACAGGACATCGCCGAACTGACCGCCCGGCTCGACGAGGTCCGCCGCCGCCCGGGCGGAGCAGGCCGCGAGGCCATGGACCGCGACAACGAGATCCACCAGATCTCGTCCCGGCTGCGCACGCTGCGCCGCTTCGGCACCGACCTGTGCCTCGGCCGGATCGTCCACGCCGACAGCACCGAACCCGTGTACATCGGCCGCCTCGGCCTCGCCGACGCCGACGGGCAGCGCCTGCTGATCGACTGGCGCTCGCCCGCCGCCGAACCGTTCTTCGCCGCCACCCACGCCAACCCGATGGGCCTCACCAGCCGCCGCCGCTACCGCTGGCAGCGCGGCAAGGTCGGCGACTACTGGGACGAGGTGTTCACCGCCGACGCGCTCGACGGCCACGCCGCCCTCGACGACCAGTCCGCGTTCATCGCCAGCCTCGGCTCCGCCCGGTCCGAGCGGATGCGCGACGTCCTCGCCACCATCCAGGCCGACCAGGACGCCATCATCCGGGCCGGCTCGCGCGGCGCCCTGGTCGTCGACGGCGGCCCCGGCACCGGCAAGACCGTCGTCGCCCTGCACCGAACCGCCCACCTGCTGTACTCCGACCCGCGGCTCGGCCACCGCAAGGGCGGCGTGCTGTTCGTCGGCCCCCACCAGCCCTATCTGGCCTATGTCGCCGACGTGCTGCCCAGCCTCGGTGAGGAAGGCGTCCAGACCTGCACCCTGCGCGACCTGCTCCCCGAGGGTGCGGCGGTCGCGGAGGAGCCCGACCCCGAGGTGGCGAGGCTGAAGGCCACGGCCGGCATGGTCCATGCGATCGAGCAGGCCGTCCGGATCTACGAGGAACCGCCCACCGAGGCCAGCAAACTCGCCATCGAGTGGTACGAGTTGTCGGTCCAGCCCGAGGACTGGGCCGAGGCCTTCTCCGCCGTCGGCCCCGGCACCCCGCACAACGAGGCCCGCGAGACGATCCTCGACGAACTCATCACCATCCTGATCGACAAGAACGCCGACGCCCTCGAGGACGAGGAGCACGGCATCTCGCCCGAGATGCTCGCCCGCGAACTGCGCCGCGACCGCGAACTGCTCGGCGCGCTGCGCCGGGCCTGGCCGATCCTCGAACCCACCGACCTGGTCGGCGACCTGTGGACCGTCCCCGCCTACCTGCGGCTGTGCGCGCCCTGGCTGAGCCGCGAGGAGATCCGCACCCTGCAGCGCACCGACCCCGCCGCCTGGACGCTCTCCGACCTGCCGCTGCTGGACGCCGCCCGCCGCCGCCTCGGCGACACCGACGCCGACCGCCGCCAGCGCGCCCACCGGGCCCGCCTGGCCGCCGAACGCGAACTGATGGACGGCGTCGTCGACCACCTGCTGAACTCCGACGACGACGGCGAGGGCGCGACCATGATGCTGGGCGGCGCCGACCTGCGCGACGCCCTGATCGACCACTCCGACCCCGAGCCGGTCAACCCCGACCTGCTGGCCGGCCCGTTCGCGCACATCGTGGTCGACGAGGCGCAGGAACTCACCGACGCCGAATGGCAGATGCTGATCGCCCGCTGCCCGTCCCGCTCCTTCACCATCGTCGGCGACCGCGCCCAGGCTCGGCACGGCTTCACCGAATCCTGGACCGAACGCCTTCAGCGGGCCGGCCTGGACCGCATCACCCTCACCTCGCTGAGCGTCAACTACCGCACCCCCGAGGAGGTCATGGCCGAGGCCGAGCCCGTCATCCGGGCCGCCCTGCCCGACGCCAACGTCCCCACCTCGGTCCGCCGCAGCGGCCTGCCCGTCCTGCACGGCACCCGCGCTCTGCGCGACGAGCTGCTGGAGCGCTGGCTGGCCGAGCACCCCGAGGGCACCGCCTGCGTCATCGGCGACCCCACCTTCCTCGGCCTGCCCCGGGCCCGCTCGCTCAGCCCCCAGCTGGTCAAGGGCCTGGAGTTCGACCTGGTGGTGCTGGTCGACCCCGAGGCGTTCGGCGAGGGCATCGAGGGCGCGGTGGACCGCTACGTGGCGATGACCCGCGCCACCGGGCAGCTCGCGATCCTGCGCTGACGTCAACTGCTCGTGGACGGGCGGCGGTTCACCCATACTCGATCGCATGACCGAGGAACTGCCGCCCGAATACGCACCCCACTACCCCGACGTCGCCCGGGCCGGCTCGCTGCGCGCCGCCCTCCAGGCGGAGGCCGACCGGGCCGGGCTCCGGCTGGAGGGCGGGCCGACGGAGACCACGGCCTGGCGGCTGACCGACGCGAAGGTGCGGTCGGGCGAGCGGACGGTGTACGTCGATCTGCTCCCCGGCGACCGGCAGTTCACGGTGGCCTGCTACGTCCGGGAGGTCCGGATGGCTTCGGGCCGTACCGACGACCTGGCGGCCGTCGCCGCGGCAGTGGCGGACTGGCAGCGGCCCGTGCCGGTCCGCGAACTCGTCACCCGCCGCCCCTTCCTGGGGACTTGGGAGCTGGCCGAGGCCCACGAGCGCGGCGAACCGATCCCGGTCCGCTGGAAGCAACTGCTCGCCAACCGGAACCGCCGCACCAAGGGCCTGCGCGAGTTCATCGAGGCCGCCCACGCCGAACCCCGCCTACGCGCTCTCTCCCCGGGCATGGCCATGTGGTGGGTGACCTTCAGCCGCCGCGCCGAGGACCCGATCTCCCACGACCTCCCCATGGTCCGCCCGCTCGGCGAGGACCGTTTCGAAGTCCGCCACCGCGCGGAGGACCGCCCCCCACTGACCACCACCGGCGTCGCGGCCACCGTCGCCGCCGTCCTCGACCTGCTCCCCGAGGACGCGGTGCCCGAGCCGCACCTCCCGATGATCTGACCGGCGCGGGCTTCAGTCGGCCGTGTTCGGGCCGAGCACCCGGTAGCGCAGGTGGGTGACGGTCTCGGAGGGAATGACCTCGACGGGCTCCAGGGCGATGCGGAGGCCTTCGAGGAGGCGTTCGCCGGTGCCGAGGGTGACGGGGACGAGGTGCAGGACGAGTTCGTCGAGCAGGCCGGCCCGGAGGTACTGGCGGACGGTGGCGGCGCCGCCGGCGATCTCGACGTCCTGCTCGCCGGCGGCCGCGCGGGCCCGGTCGAGGGCGGCCTCGATGCCGTCGGTGACGAACTCGAAGGTGGTGCCGCCGGCCATCGGGAGCGGCTTGCGGGGGTGGTGGGTGAGTACGAACACCGGCGCGTGGTACGGCGGTTCGGCCCCCCACCAGCCCGTCCAGCTCTCGTCCCAGGCGCCCCGGCCCGGGCCGAACATGTTCCGCCCCATGATGTGCGCGCCGGTGTTCGCGTGCAGCACGCCCAGCAGGTGCGCGTCCTGCTCACGCCCCGGCCGGTCGGTCTCGAACATCCAGGAGGTCAGGGCTTCCCTGGCGCCCGTGCCGAACGGGTACTCCAGGCTCTGGTCGGGCCCGGCGGTGAACCCGTCCAGCGAGATGGCCATGTTGGCGGTCACGATTCCCACGAGGGCTCCCGGTGGCTTCGACGGCGGTGTTCCCCCGGCGATGCTAGGCAGCGGGGCCGCGGATCAGCGGGAGCCACGAGGCGGAGTGTCCTGCGGGGTGTCGAGCGGGCGTTCGCGTAGGGCCTGTTCGCGCGGCTTGTCGGTGGCTCGCGGCAGCCGCTCACGGTACTTTCGGGCGATCTGCACCAGCCAGACCGCGGCGGCCGCCGCCAGCGCCAGCGGCCGGAGGTCGGCCGCCCCGGCGGCCGCCCCGAGCGCGAAGGTGAGGGTGGCGACCACGGCGGCCGTCCACCCTCCGAACAGCGGGGCGCGGGTGCGGGGGTCCTTCCGCCCGGCCAGCGCGAGGGCCATGAATGCCGCGAACGTCACCGGCCCCAGGACCGGCGCCGCCGACATGTGGCGGCCGGTCAGCCAGCCGCCGACCAGCCCGACCAGCAGCGTGATCGCCAGGAGCACCCGGCGTGACCAGGGAAGTCGCTGCCACTGTCCCGCCGGTGGCACCGATCCTTCGTTGTTCATGGGCCGGGATGGTAGCGGTTCTGCTGTCGGAGCGGAGTCGCGTCCCGAGGGGCGTCCTCCGTCGCGGGCTGTTCGCCGGGCGGTGGGTCCGTCAGGCGTCGCGCAGCAGGCAGGTCAGGCGGCAGCTGCTGATGCGTTTTCCGGCGGCGTCGGTGATGGCGACCTCGTAGGTGGCGGCGGTGCGGCCGCGGAATACGGCGGTCGCGATGCCGGTGACGTGGCCGTCGGTGGCGGGGCGGTGGTGGGTGGCGTTGAGATCGACGCCGACCGCGTAGCGGTTGGGCCCGGCGTGCAGGGCCGCGCCGATCGAGCCGAGCGACTCCGCGAGGGCGGCGGAGGCGCCGCCGTGCAGCAGGCCGTACGGCTGCTCGTTGCCGTCGACCGGCATGGTGCCCACGACCCGGTCCGGGGTGGCTTCGAGGATGCGGATGCCCATCCGTTCGGCGAGGCGGCCGAGCGGGATGCGGTCGGGGTGGGCGCCGAACTCGGCGACATGGTCGGTGAGTTCGGCGGGAAGGTCCTGGAGCGGGTCGAGCGGGGTTGCCTGGTTGGTCATGGTGTTCCTGTCCTGCGGGGTGGGCGCGTTCAGCCTGGTGGTGGCGGCTCGAGCAATTGCTTCAGGACTGTAGCTACAGATGTGAAGCTTTCACAAGATAGGCTGGCGCCATGGTCCGACCGCCCACGCCCGCGAAGCGCCCCTACGCCCCGCGGATGGCCCCCGCCGAGCGGCGGGAGCAACTCCTGGACACGGCACTGGAGATCATCAACCGCGACGGTGTGGCAGCCGTCTCGGTCGATGCCGTCGCCAAGGCCGCCGGGGTCACCCGGCCGGTGGTCTACGGGCAGTTCACCGACGCGGACCACCTGCTGCGGGCCCTGCTCGAACGCGAGGGGGAGCGCGCCCAGGCCCAGATGGCGGCCACATTGCCGGACACGCTCGACGGCGCGGACCCCGTCGAGGTCTTCACCGGCGTCGCCTGCGGCTACTACGACGCGGTGGTCACCGCCCCGAGCCGCTGGCGCGCGATCCTGCTCCCGGTGGACGGCTCACCGCCCGCCGTGCGCAGGTACAAGGAGCGCAGCGACGCGCTGGTCCGGGAGCAGTTCGCCCACGCCGTCCGCTGGTTCCTCCGCGCCGACGACGACGCCGACGACGCCGACGATGCCGCCGACGTCGCCGATCTCGACGTCGAACTGCTGATCCGGGTGCTGCTGGCGGCACTTGAGGAAGGCGGCCGGCTCGTGCTCAACGCCCCCGACGAGTACCCGCCCGAGCGCCTCACCGCGATGGCCCGGTTCCTGGTGGAGACCTTCCTGCACCGCTACCCGTACACGGCGCGCTGAGCCGGCGTCGATCCGGCGTCGTCCTGGTGGGGGAGCCGAGCCGCATCGACCTGATGGCGTAGCAGCGGCCACTCGTTGGTGCACTCCGCAGGGCCGTCCCGGCTGCCCGTACCGCCGAGCGGCGCGGGCCTGGCCGATGATCACAGGCACCGCCCTCGCCCCCTGGAGGCCCCGATGCCAGCCAGCAGCCCGCCCAGGCGCATCCTCGTCGTCTGCCTCGGCAACTACTGCCGGAGCCCGTTCGCCGCCCGGGTGCTCACGGACCTCGGTGGCGGGGCGCTGGAGGTGCGCTCCGCCGGACTGATCGGCAGGTGGCAGGAGGCGCACCCCGAGATGGTCGCCGTGGCGGGCGTCCTCGGCTACGACCTGACTGTCCACCACCCCACCCGCGTCACGGCGGAAATGATCGAATGGGCCGACCTGGTCCTCGCCATGGACCACGCCGTGCTGGACCGGCTCTTCGCCCTGGTCGGCCCCGACAGCACCACCGAGATGCGCCTCTACCTCGACCACGACCGCGACGTCCCCGACCCGATGGGCCGCTCCGCCGTCGAGTTCGTCTACTGCGCCCTGCTGATCGAGGCGGGCGCGGCCATCCACCTGCCCTGACGGGCCGTCAATGCCGGGGGTGCGCTAGGTTCCCCTGCACTTTCGTCGAACGATCACCGGGGGTGGGTCGGCACGTGATCTACAACATTTTCGTGACGGGGTCGCTGGGCCCGGAACGGCTGAAGCCGGCGCTGGCCGAACAGTTCTCCGTGTCGCCCGAGCACGTCGACGTGGCGCACTCCGACGAGTGGGAGGTGCGCGACTGGGACGCGCAGGTGATCTGCGAGTTCCGCCCGACGAGCGGCGACACCTGCCTGATACTCGACATCTCGGTGGTCGACAGCGTTCAGGGCCAGCCCACCGAGCCCGAGTTCGCGATCCTCCTCGCCGCGCGCCTTCAGCTGCCCGTCCTGTTCCCCGACCCGTGCATCGATCCGAGTGCGTACTGGGTCGCCGACCCGCTGGGAAAGACGGCGCGTGCGCGCCTGTACGCACCCGACGAGGAGGGCGGGGACCATGTCATCGATGCCGTCGATGCGCCGATTGCGGGCCTGCCGGGTATTCCCGTGGAGAATTTCCCGGAAGCGATCCGAATGTTCCGGCCGGAGAGGCACCGTCGTCCGGTCGAAATCCCCTGGGACGTGGAACAAGCCGGGTGAGCCTGGTCAGCCGAACTTCGGCGCGAGGTGCGCGGACAGGGCGCGCAGGAAGTCTGGGGCGTCGAAGATCGCGCCCGCGGAGGCGACGCCGGTGGTCCGGGTGCGGCCGGTGAGGATGCGGTCGACGGCCTCCACCGCGAGTGGTGCGGTGACGGCGTAGATGTCCTGGCCGGCGGCGGACGCGCGGCGTTCGGTGTCGCCGGAGCGGACCAGGACGTCGACGACGAAGGTCTGGGCGGAGCGGCCGCGTTCGTCGACGGCGGTCGGCGCCGGGGCGTCGGGGGCGGACAGGTCGGCGGCCGCGTTGGTGGTCATGTAGGTGCGCACCTCCGGGACGGCCAGGTGGCTGGGGACGGTGACGACGTCGGCCATGGTGAACTCGCCGAGGACGCGCTGCGGGCCGAGCGGGGCCGGGAAGTGCCAGTCGAGGGTCGGCAGGGCGTCGTCGTGGTGCTCCAACTGCCCACCGGTGAAGCGGAGTCGGCGGCCGGCGCGGCGCTGCGCCGAGACCGCGCCCGCGGCGAGCGTGCCGGCGGTGGGGTGCCAACTGCTCAGGCCGTAGGCGATGTGGGCCTCGTCCGCCGCCGTCCAGTCGCCCATCGCGGCCGTCACCAGCAGGTCGCCGAGGCCGCCGTAGAAGGCCATCGCCGGGACCACCACGGTGCCGGCTGCGCGGGCGCGGTCGGCGAACCGCGCGAAGGTGTCGAGGTTCGCCTCGATCTCGGCCGCCACGTCGACGTACGGGAGGCCGGCCCGCAGCGCCGCCTCGATCAGCGGGGCGGCGGTGGTGGCGAACGGTCCGGCGCAGTTGATCACGGCGGCGGCGCCGCGCAGGGCGCGGTCGAGCGCGGCCGGGTCGTCGACCGAGGCCTGCCGTGCCTCGAAGCCCGGCCCGGCCGGCTCCGCCAGCTTGTCCCGGTCGCGGCCGACGAGCAGCGGGAGGTACCCGCGCTCGTGCAACTCCGCGACCACGAACCGTCCGGTGTGCCCGTAGGCCCCGTACACCGCCACCACGTTCCGGCTCGACACCATCCGTCTGCTCCCGCGTGCTCGAAGTGAACTGCCAGGAAGATCCTGTCCGTTCGGGGATCCGGCGCCCAGTGTCCGGAACGACACGACCCGTACAATTTCCGACATGACCCCTGCCGCCGCGCGCTCCGTCGCGATCGCCGCCACCGACGGCATGCTGCACTTCGAACTCGCCCTCGCCCAGGAGGTGTTCGGCTCGCGCCCGGACGCGGTGCCGGGGCCCTGGTACGACCTCAGGGTGTGCGGCCCGCACGCCGTCCGGGTCGGCCGGTTCCTGCTGGAGCCGGACTGCGGGCTCGACCGGCTGGCGGACGCCGACACCGTGATCGTCCCCGCCCTGGCGGACGTCGAGCAGGACCCGCCGGCCGACCTGGTCGAGGCGGTGCGCGCGGCCCACACGGCGGGGGCGCGGGTGGTGTCGCTGTGCACCGGCGTGTTCGCGCTCGCCGCCGCCGGGCTGCTGGACGGGCTGCGCGCGACCACGCACTGGGCGCACACCGAGGAACTGGCCAGGCGCTACCCCCGGGTGGAGGTCGATCCGGACGTGCTCTACGTCGACAACGGCCAGGTGCTCACGTCCGCCGGCAAGGCCGCGGCGATGGACCTGTGCCTGCACCTGGTCCGCCGCGACCACGGCTCGGCGATCGCCAACGTGGTCGCCCGGCGCCTGGTCGTGCCGCCCCACCGGGCAGGCGGCCAGGCCCAGTTCGTCACCACGCCGGTGCCCGTGCAGGACGACCATCCGCTGGCCGAGCTGCTCCCGTGGGTGATGCGGCGGCTGGACGAGCCGCTCACCGTCGAGGACCTGGCCCGCCGGGTGAATCTGAGCTCGCGCCACCTGGCCCGGCACTTCCGCTCGGTGACCGGAACCACCCCGCTGCAGTGGCTGCTGACGCAGCGGATCCGGCGTGCGCAGGAACTGCTGGAGACCACGGACGACAGCGTCGACACCATCGCCGCAGCCTCGGGCCTGGGCACCTCGACCACGCTGCGCCGCCACTTCCACCGCACGATCGGGGTGCCGCCGGACACCTACCGCCGCACCTTCCGGGCGTGACTATGCGCGGCGGGCGACCGACAGCAGGACGTCCACCAGCCGCTCCGCCGCGTCCGGGCGGCCGTGCTCGCGCGCCCGCGCCGCCATCGCGGCCCGCCGTGCGTCGTCCTCCAGCAGCGGGCCGAGTGCCGAGCTGAGGTCGTCCGGCGTGACCGTTCCGAGCAGCGCGACGGCCGCGCCCGCCTGCTCCAAGTGGGCGGCGTTGTGGGCCTGTTCGTTGCCCGCGGCCGAGGCCAGCGGGACGAAGACGGCCGCCTTGCCCAGCGCCGTCAGCTCCGCGAGGGTGCCCGCGCCGCTGCGGCTGACCACCACGTCCGCCAGGGCCAGGACGTCCGGCAGTTCGGCGCCCATGAAGCCCGTCAGGTAGTAGCGGCCCATCAGGTGGGCCGGCAGCCGCGCCGCCCGGGCGTTCAGGTCGGCCTCGTTCGCCGGGCCGCACTGATGGACCACGTTCGCGCGTTCCAGCAGCCACGGCAGGACGCCGGACACCAGGTCGTTGATCTGCGCCGAGCCCTGCGCGCCGCCCGTCACGTACACCGTCGGCAGCGAACGGTCGAAGCCGTACAGGCCGAGCGCCGCCACCGCCTTGTCCGGGTGGCCGGTCAGCACCGCCGGGCGGACCGGGTTGCCCGTCACCACGGCGGTGCTGCGGGCGGCTTCCGGCAGCAGGGGCAGCGTCGACTCCGAGGAGACCGCGACCCGGGTCGCCGCCCGGGCCAGCACCTTGTTCGCCAGGCCCAGCCGCACCGTCTGCTCGTGCACCACCAGCGGGGCCCGGCACGAACGGGCCGCCAGGCCCACCGGCACCGCCACGTACCCACCCGTCGCCAGCACCACGTCCGGCTGGAACTTCCGGATCAGCGACCGGGCCTGGACCGCGCCCCACGGCACCCGGAGCATGTCCCGCACGTTCGCCGGGGACAGCAGCTTCAGCGGATTGCTCGACCGCCGGACCTTGCCCGTGGCGACCGGCTCGAACGGAATCCCCTCCGCTGGCGCGATCCGCGCCTCCAGGCCCTTCGCGGTGCCCACCCAGAGCACGTCCACGCCGCGACGCTCCGCCGCCAGCCGCTGCTGCAACGCCCGCACCGCCGTCAGCGCCGGGTAGGTGTGCCCGCCGGTCCCGCCGCCCGTCACCACCAGCCTGAGCGCCCTCTGTTCGCCTGCCATCCGCGTCCTCCTCCAGATCGTTCTGTGCTGCTGTGGTCCAGGGTGCACGCTTACCTGGCGGTCAGTCATATTCGTTGGAGTGTCGATGGGGAGGGGCGCTGATGCGCGAGGCGTACATGGATCCGGCGGTCGCTGCCGCTGTGGCGGCCCGGGGCGGAGTCCCGGCGCCGTTGACGCCGGAGCGGCTGCGGGAGTGGCAGCGGGCGGACGCGGGGGTCCGGCCACGGCCCGGGCTGCGGGAGTTGACGGACGGGGGCCGCTTCGAGGTGGGCGTCGGCGAGGGGGTGGTGTGGGCGCGGCCGGCGGGCGTCGGCGGGCGGCTGCCGGTGCTCTTCTACCTGCACGGGGGCGGGCTGATCGGCGGCAACGCGTACTCCGTACTGCCGCGCGTGCTGCGGGAGTTGGCGCAGCCGCTGGGCCTCGCGGTGGTGTCCGCGGAGTACCCGCTCGCACCGGACGCCACCTACCCGCAGCCGCTGCACGCCTGCCGGGAGGCGCTGCGCTGGACGGTCGCCAACGCCGACGCGCTGGGGATCGACCCGTCGCGGGTGGTCCTCGCCGGCAAGAGCGCCGGGGGCGGCCTCGCCGCGGCGCTCGCACTGCTGCTGCGGGACGAGGGCGGGCCGGTGACGGTCGGTCAACTCCTGCTCAGCCCGATGCTCGACGACCGTGGCGGCACCGCCTCCGCCCGCCAACTGGCCGGCCACGACACCTGGGACGCCACCTCCAACGCCACCGCCTGGCAGGCCGCCCTCGGCCCGGCTCGCGGCACCGCCGACGTCCCGCCGTACGCCGCGCCCGCCCGCGCCACCTCACTGGCGGGCCTGCCGCCCGCGTACCTGGAGGTCGGTTCGGCGGAGACCTTCCGCGACGAGGTGGTGGCGTACGCGAACGGCCTGTGGCAGCACGGCAGCCACGCCGAACTGCACGTCTGGCCGGGCGCCTGCCACGGCTTCGACACCCTCGCCCCGCACGCCGCCGTCAGCCACGCGGCGGTGGCGGCCCGGCGCGGGTGGCTGCGGCGGCTGCTGGCGGAGTGACGGGGGCGTCGGACGTCAGGTGGGTGGCTGGTGTGCTCGGCCCGCTCGGTCCGCTCGCAGGATTCGCGAGACGTGGATCCGCGCCTCATGAGGTTCTTCTCGCCGAGATGGCGGGCAGCACCACTGCGGTGTCGTCGCGATCAAGGGTTCCGGTGGCCGGCTCGGCAACCGCTTGGGTGATCAGCGTGGCCGATCGTCGGTCAGAGTGTGCCGCCGAGCCCACGCGCCAATCGCGTCGGCGATGGCCTGGGGTTGGTCCTCGGGGGCGTGGTGGCCGGCCGGTCCGCAGTGCCGGGTTTCCAGCGCGGCAATGTTCTCCGCGCACCAGTCGGCCATCTCCTTGCCGATCAGCAGGGTGGGCGAGGAGTCGAAGGTGAGCAGCAACTTGGGGACCTCGTTGCTGTCGGCCAGCCACTCGACATACTGCTCGACCCGTTCGGCGACATCGGTCGGCTGCCCGTCCAGCGGTAGCGAGCGTGCCCACTCCAGCACCGGGCGGCGGCTTTCCCGAGTGGGGTACGGCGCCCGGTAGGGCGGCATGTCCGCCTCGCTGACCGGGTTCAGCACGCCTCCGGTGAAGGCCGACTCCAGGAAGACGTTTTGGTCCAGCACCAGCGTCTCGCCCTGGGGTCCGCGCATGGCCTGGGCGCGCGAGCGCGGTCCGTCGCCCAGCTCGTTCCAGGACATCGGCCGAACAATGGTTTCGAAGAAGGCCATGCCGCGGATCCGATCGGGGTGGCGAGTTGCCCAGTCGAAGGCGAGTGCGCCGCCCCAGTCGTGGCCGACGAGCACCACCCCGTCCAGGCCCAGCTGGTCGAACCAGTCGTCCAGGTAGCGGGCGTGGTCGGCGAACCGGTACGGCACGTTGGGCTTGCCAGAACGGCCCATGCCGATCAAGTCCGGGGCGAGCAGGCGGGCGGGCAGGTCGATTTCGGGCAGCACCTTGCGCCACAGGTGGGACGAGCTGGGGTTGCCGTGCAGAAAGACGAAGGGGGTACCGCTGCCCGCCTCCTCGTAGAACATCGTCGAGTCCAGTACGTCCGCCACCGGCATGACGTCCTCCTATTGGTTCGTCACACTAACATTCCATCGCCGGGCAGAGTATTTTGTTAGTGTGACTAGCGCAAGGGATATGGGCATGGGCAACTACCCGCCCGACACGGCTCGTTCGGCCGACCGGCAGGCCACTGCCGCGCGGCTGTGGAATCTGCGGACCCGGCTCCTGTCGCTGGCCGCGATCCAGTCGGATCGTCTGGTGAACGAGAAGCTGGTGCGGGAGGGCGCCCGCAAGTGGCATTTCGCGGTACTCGCCACACTGGACGAGTTCGGACCCGCAAGCCAGGCAGAACTGGTCTCCCGCACCAGGATCTACCGCAGTGACATGGTCGCGGTCATCAACGAGCTGGCCGATCGCGGACTGGTGGAACGCTCGCCCAACCCCGCCGACCGCCGCCAGAACGTCATTACCCTCACCCGGCAGGGCCGCCGCCAACTGCTGAAGCTGGACAAACTGCTGACCGAAGCGGAGAACGAGGTGCTCGCGCCACTGACGCCTCAGGAACGCGAGCAGTTGGCCCGACTCCTCGCTGTCCTTGTGCACCACCACGGCCAGGACATGTGAACGAGCCGCGCGCCCTCGGCGCGGTGTGGCGGTGCATCCCGGTCGGCCGGGCGGTGGTGGGTCAGCCCGGGATGTCGGTGGGGACCCAGCCCGTGGAGGTCCAGCCGGTGGCGGTGCGGGAGAAGCGCAGGCGGAGGTGATCGCGGTCCGGGCCGGCCTGCCAGAACTCGGCGGTGACGGCGTGCAGGGCGTAGCAGCGGAGGGTGGGGGAGGGGGTGGTGCAGTCCGGTGCGGGACGGACGGGGCCGCGGAGGCGGACCTGGCGGCCCGGGTGGGGCCAGTAGACGGTGAGGGCGGCGTCCGGGTGGGCGGCGAGTTGGCGGGCCTTCGGGGAGTCGGGTTCGGTCCAGAAGTGCCAGGCGCCGGCGGCCGGGTCGATGTCGCGCAGGACGAGCACCCGGGCGTCCGGGCGGCCCTCGGCGTCGACCGTGGAGAGCGTCATCACCTGCGCGTCCGGAACGCCCGCCGCGAGGGCGTCCAGCAGCCAGGCGGTGAACAGGGCGGCCGGGTCGGTAGGGGTGGCCGGGTCCGGCGCCGGGTAGGTGGTGGCCGCGAGGACCGGATGGGCGATCAGGGCCCGGACCAGCGGGCCGGGTTCGGTGCGGTCGGTCAAGGCGTCTCCCGGGGTGGCTTCGGGTCACCCTATCGAGCGCTTATTAGACTCAATGTTGATAAGAACTGCCGAACCTCTTGTCCGGCCCGCTACCCGCGAGTAGTTTGCCCCTGTGCCCACGGGTCCACCGGGACTCCCCGGAGGCCGGCCCGCCGCTCCGTCAGCCCCCCAGTCGCAGGTACAGGAGGCACCCCCATGCCGCGCCCCACCCCCTCCCGCAGCCTTCGGCCCGGGCAGCCCGCGTCCGTGCACGACAACCTCGTCCTCGAACCCCGCGACGTCCACTTCGACTGGTCTCAGCTCCCCCTGCACTGGATCCCCGACGAGCCGATGGCCACCCACACCATCAACGTGCTGCACCTGCTGCTACCCGAGGGCGAACGGTGGTTCGTCAAGGTGTTCAAGGAAGCGCTGCCGCTGATCCGCGACGACCAACTGCGGGAGGAGGTACTCGGGTTCATCGGCCAGGAGGCGATACACGCCGAGGCCCACCAGGAAGTCCTCGACCACCTGCTCGGACAGGGTCTCGACCCGCGACCGTACGTCCGCCAGATCAGCTGGCTGTTCCGCCGCGTCCTCGGCGACAAGCCCGGACTGAACGCGCGCCAGCGCCGCGAGAACATCATCGAACGGGTCGCCTTCATCGCCGCGATCGAACACTTCACCGCGTTCCTCGGCAACTGGGCCCTCAACTCGCCCGGCCTCGACCGCGCCAAGGCCGACCCCACCATGGTCGACCTGCTGCGCTGGCACGGCGCGGAGGAAGTCGAACACCGCAGCGTCGCCTACGACTTGATGCGCCACCTCGACCCGGGATACCTCCGGCGCATCCGCGGCATGGCCGTCTCCGGCCCGCTGCTGGTGCACCTGTGGATCCGGGGTGCGCGCTTCATGCTCGCCGCCGACCCGTCGCTGGACGGGAGGGTGGTGCCGACGTGGCGGGAGGCCCAGAAAGCCGCGAGGCGGGGACTGCTCCCCGAACCGGGCCGGTTCGTGCGGTCGGCGCTGCGGTACTTCAGCCCCGGGTACCACCCCACGAACGAGGGCAGCTCTTCGCAGGCGCTCGCGTACCTGGCCAAGTCGCCCGCGGCGAGAGCTGCCGCAGCTCGGTGACAGGGGGGCGCGAGCGGATGGGCGCGAAAACAGGGGCGCGGGGAACTGCGCGACAAGCGCACATCACGTCCGCAAGGTCGCGATCAAGTGCAAGTCATTGTCCCGCGTCGCGATCTTGCTAACGGGTGCCTTCCGCTTCGCGCAGTTCCCCGCGCCCCCGGTTTCGCGCCCGTCTGCGTCTCGCACCCGCTCGCGCCCCCGGTTGTGCTCTCCCTGGTTGCGCGTCCCTTCTTCTCTCATCTCCCCCCATGAACCCCGGAGTTGCCCGCCCATGGATCTCGAAACCCCGCCCCCCGACCTGTACGGCCGTCCTCGGGCCGATCGGATGTTTGCCCGGCTGACCGCGTTCGGTGATTGGTACAGTCCGGCGCTCGGGCGGCCGGGGTTGCGTCGGAGTCCCCGGCGGGGGGAGTCGCGGGGGGTGCCGCCGTTGTACCTGGTGGTGACGTCGCACCAGGTCATCGCCGAGGGCGTCGTGGAGTTGCGACTGGCCGACCCCTCGGGCGGGACGCTGCCGCAGTGGCAGCCGGGTGCGCGGGTGCTGGTGACGTTGCCCTCGGGGCAGGAGCGGCACTACTCCCTGTGCGGGGATCCGGCAGATCGGCACGGGTACCGGGTCGCGGTGCGGCGGATCGCCGATGGCGGGGGCGGGTCGGTGGAGGTGCACGACGAGGTGCACGTGGGGATGCGGTTGCGGGTGCGGCGGCCCCGGAACGGGTTCGCGTTCTGTGGGGAGCCGCAGGTGCTGTTCCTGGCCGGCGGGATCGGGATCACGCCGCTGCTGCCGATGGCCCGGGCGGCCCAACACGCGGGTATCGACTGGAAGTTGATCCACACCGGTCGCTCGGCCGACGCGCTGCCGTTCACCGCGGAGCTGAAGGCGCTCGACCCGCGCCGGGTGGAGGTGCGGACCGACGACGTGCACGGAGTGCCGGACGCGGCCGAGTTGCTCTCGCACGCCTCGCGGGGCGCCGCGGTGTACGTGTGCGGCCCGGCGCCGATGCTGAGTGCCGTGCAGAGGGGGCTCGACGCCTCGCCCGCGGCGTCGCTGCACTTCGAGCGGTTCGGCGCCGCGCCGATCGTGGACGGTCGGCCGTTCGCGATCCGGCTGGGGGAGGGCGGGGAGCCGGTGACCGTCCCGGCGGACCGTTCCGCGCTGGACGTGGCAAGGGAGTTGAAGCCGGACCTGGCGTACTCCTGCAAGCAGGGTTTCTGCGGGACGTGCGTGCTGAAGGTGGCGTCGGGGACGCCCGAGCACCGCGACCGCAGGCTGACCGAGGAGCAGCGGGCCGAGGGCCTGATGCTGCCGTGCGTGTCCCGAGCCGCCGAGGGCGAGACCCTCGTGCTGGAGGTGTAAGCGTTGACTTCCTCCCCGGCCTGAAGGCCGGGGATTCCCCTCAGCCTCGCGGCTGAGCCGCTGCGCGGATGCGCGGCGGTGGGACGACTTCCTGCTTCATTGACGACTGCCCGCCCGGAGTGCTCCGTTGAGGTCTTACACCGTCTCCACAGGCTGCTGCCGCCAGTCCGGCGGCCAGGATGTTGCGTGCCGCGTTGACGTCCCGGTCGTGGACCGCACCGCAGTCGCACATCCATTCGCGGACGTTCAGAGGCATTTTCGCGCGGGTGGTTCCGCAGGCCGAGCACAGCTTGGAGCTGGGGAACCACCGGTCGACGGTGATCAGCTCGCGGCCGTACCACTCGGTCTTGTACTCCAGCATGGTCCGCAGCTCGGTCCAGCTCGCGTCGCTGATCGCGCGGGCGAGCGTACGGTTGCCCAGCAGGTTGCGGACCGTCAGATCCTCGATCACGACCGTTTGGTTCTCACGGACGAGTCGGGTGGTGAGCTTGTGCAGGAAGTCCCTGCGCCGGTCGGCGATCCGCGCGTGGATGCGGGCGACCTTCCTGCGGGCCTTCTCCCGGTTGTTGCTGCCCTTCGCTTTGCGGGCGAGGTCCCGCTGGGCCCTGGCCAGGCGTTCCCGGTCGGCGCGCTCGTGCCTCGGGTTGGTGACCTTCTCGCCGGTGGAGAGCGTCACCAGGCTGGTGATCCCGGCGTCGACGCCGACGGCCGCGTTGACGGGTGCGGGCATCGACGGCCGGTCCTCGCACAACAGGGAGACGAACCAGCGTCCGGCCGCGTCCTGCGACACGGTCGCCGTGGACGGCGACTGCCCCTCCGGCAGCGGACGGGACCACACGATGTCCAGCGGTTCCGTCATCTTCGCCAGGGTCAGCCGGCCGTCCCGGTAGCGGAACGCGCTGGTGGTGTACTCGGCGGACCTGCGGGACTTCTTCTTCGACTTGAACGTCGGGTACTTCGCCCGCTTCCCCCAGAAGTTGGCGAACGCCCCCTGCAAGTGGCGCAGGGCCTGCTGCAACGGCACCGACGAGACCTCGGCCAGGAATGCCAGCTCCTCGGTCCGCTTCCACTCCGTCAGCATCGCGGAGGTGGTGTTGTAGTTCACCCGCTCCTGACGCATCGTCCACGCCTCGGACCGGGCGGCCAGCGCCTTGTTGTACACGAGCCTCACGCACCCGAACGTGCGCGACAGCTCAGCCGCCTGCGCATCCGTCGGATAGAAGCGGAACTTGAAAGCCCGCTTCACGTGAGTGGTAGCCATGTCTCACACGTTAACACTTCTGCGTGTGACTACATGACGCGGCATCAACTACCGGTTAGCCGTGCCACCTTGGCGGCGGTTCGGCTTCCCCTGCCCCGCTGTGCGGGAGTTTCGATTCCTGCCTCGGCTGAAGCCGGGGGTATCCACGAAAGGACCCTGATGAAGCAGCGCGGACAGATGCCCCGATTCCCGTTCGACGAGCGGGACTTGGCGAAGTTCAGGGAAGTGCAGCAGCTGGCGTACCACTGCGCGGAGCAGGTCGCGGCGTGGATGGAGCCCGGCGTCACCGAGCGGCAGGCGACCGCGAAGCTGCGGCGCAGCCTGGTGCAGGCAGGGGTGCAGGACTTCTTCCACGTGCCGTTCGCCTGGTTCGGCGACCGGACGGCGTTCCGGCACTTCCACACCCCGTTGCAGTTCTTCGCGGGCTCACGGGTGTTGAAGGAGGGCATGCCGTACGTGCTGGACTGCGCGCCGGTGGTGGACGGCTACACCGCCGACATCGGGTACGGCGGCAAGGTCGGCGAGAACCCGGTGTGGGACCGGCTCGCGCAAGACCTGCGGGTGTACCGGGAGCTGATCCTGCGCGAGGTGAAGGCGCGAAAGACGCTCGACCAGGTGTACGCGGCGGTGGACGCGCAGATCGCCGAGCACGGCTACGACAACCGGCACCAGGTGTACCCGGGCCGGGTGATCGGCCACCAGGTGACCAGGATGACCGCCCGCGGCCCGGCCGGGGTGAACCTGTTCGGGTTCGGCGTGCGGACGCTCCAGACCCTCGGACGGGAACTGGTGAAGGAACGCCTGGAGGGCCGTTCCCCGCTGTGGGCCGGCGGCAAGGCGTCCCGGCACGCCCCGACGCCCGGACTGTGGGCGGTGGAACCGCACATCGGATTCCGCGAGGTGGGCATCAAGTTCGAGGAACTCCTCGTGGTCACCGACGAGGACGCGTACTGGCTCGACGACGACCTGCCGCACGTGCGGCGCTGGGCACTCCAGGAGGGCACCGTATGACCGGCCGCAGCACCGAGATCCGCCGCCGCACCGTCGACTCCGGCGGGCTGAAGCTCGCCGTGTACGAGCAGGGCGACCCGGCGCACCCCACCGTGCTGATGGTGCACGGCTACCCGGACGACCACAGCGTCTGGGACGACGTGGCCGCCGACCTGGCCGCCGACCACCACGTGGTGCGCTACGACACCCGCGGCGCCGGCGCGTCCGGCGTGCCGGCCGGGCGGGAGGAGTACCGGCTGGAGCTGCTCGGACAGGACCTGTTCGCCGTCGCCGACGCCGTCAGCCCCGACCGGCCGGTGCACGTGGTCGCGCACGACTGGGGCAGCGTGCAGTCCTGGGAGGCGATCACCGCCCCCGGCTCGTACCGGCGGATCGCCAGCTACACCACCATGTCCGGCCCGTGCCTGGACCACATGGGCCACTGGATCCGGCACCGGCTGCGCCGCCCGACACCCCGGCACGTCTCCCAACTGCTGCGCCAGGGACTGCACTCCTGGTACATCGGCCTGTTCCACCTGCCGGTGGTCGCGCCCGCCGCGTGGAAGCTCGGCCTGGCCCGGCTGTGGCCCCGGGTGCTGAAGGACCTGGAGGCCGTCCGCCCCCGGCCCGGCCACCCGCAGCGGACCCTCGCCAAGGACGCCGTGCGCGGCATCGAGCTGTACCGGGCCAACATGCGCCCCTCGGTCGCCCGGCCGCGCGAACGCCACACCGAGGTGCCCGTCCAGCTGATCACCCTGCAACGCGACCGCTACGTCTCGGAGTTCCTCTCCGAGGGCCTGGAACGGTGGGTGCCCCGGCTGACCCGCCGCACCCTGAACGCCACCCACTGGTCGGCGCTGCTGGAGAAGGGCCCACAGGTCGCCGCGCTGGTCCGCGAGTTCGCCGCCCGCGACCACGGCGCAGTGCGCCAGGAGCCGTCCGAGGGCGGCGAGTTGGTGGTCGTCACCGGCGGCGGCAGCGGCATCGGCCGGGCCACCGCGCTGGCCTTCGCCGACCAGGGCGCCCGGGTGGTGGTCTGCGACCGCGACCTGCCCGCCGCGCAGCGCACCGCCGAACTGTGCGCGCTGTCCGGCGTCAAGTCCGGTGCGTACCAGGTGGACGTGAGCGACGGCGCGGCCGTGGACGCGTTCGCCAAGCAGGTCGCCGCCGACTTCGGGGTGCCCGACGTGGTGGTCAACAACGCGGGCATCGGCCACTCCGGGACGTTCCTGGAGACCACCGAGGAGGAGTGGCAGCGGGTCCTCGACGTCAACCTGTGGGGCGTCATCCACGGCTGCCGCGCCTTCGGACAACTGATGGTCGACCACGGCCAGGGCGGACACATCGTCAACCTGGCCTCCGCCGCCGCCTACCTGCCGTCCAAGGTGCTTGCCGCGTACGCGACTTCGAAGTCGGCGGTGTACATGCTCTCCGACTGCCTGCGGGCCGAACTCGCCCCGCACCGGATCGGCGTCTCCACCATCTGCCCCGGCATCGTCAACACCAACATCACCCGCACCACCACCTTCTCCGGCCTCGGCGAGGACGAACAGGCCGCCAAGCAGGCCCGGGTGTCCAAGATGTACGCCCGCCGGGGCTTCCCGCCGGAGAAGGTCGCCGCCGAGATCGTCCGCGCCGTCCGCACCCGCAAGGCCGTCGTCCCCGTCACGATCGAGGCCAAGGCCGCCCGGCTGCTCGGCCGGCTCAGCCCGGGACTGCTCCGCGCGGCGGCCCGGATCAACGCCGGGTGAGGAAGCGGTAGTTGGCGGGCGCCGCGCGGCCGGTGGGGGAACCGGCCGCGCCGCGCCCGCCTGCGCGGGGAAAACCGGCTTGGCCGCGCCCGCGTCATGGCGCGAGACTGCCGTGCATGGACACACCCGAAACCCGAGCCCTGCGGCACGTCGCCGCCCTCAGCAGCGGCGACCCGCTGCCCGCCGGGATCGACGTCACGCTCAACTTCCACCCCGACCGCGAGTTCGACGGAGTGCCGATCCTCGAGTCGCTCGCCCGGGACGGCGTGTACCGCTCCCAGTTCTCCACCGGCACCAGCAACGGCGGCCTCACCGCCCACCCCGGCGGCGACCGCTGGACGTGGGAGAGCCGGATCTTCGGCGGCGCCTACGACGACGCCCCCGCCGAGCGCCGCCCCGTCTACGGCGCGCTCAACCACCTCCGCAGCCCCTACGGCGGCGCACCCCGCTTCGGCTCCGCGCACTTCCGCCTCGCACCCGACACCCTGAACCGGGCCACCTTCTGCTACCCCGACAGCGTCTTCGAACCCGAACACTTCGGCACCGCCGACGCGATGGCCCTGATCGCCCTGGCGGAGGCCGACGAACAGGACCTGCTGGACGCCTACGTCGAAGCCCAACTGCACGGCACCGTACGGATACTGGACCACCTCGACGCGCTCGTCCTGGACCCCTGCTACCGGGGCACCGCCGTCGAGACCGCCGCCCGCGCGCTGCCCTGCCGCCTCGAATGGCACCCCGGCCACCGGCTGCTCGCGCACGAGTTGGAGCAGTACGCCGACTACCGGGGCCCGCACATCACCGCCCTCGGCGCGAAGATCGCCCACGACGGCGTGCTCGACCCCGCCGTCATCGGCGCCGCCGTCCGCAGCGGGCAGCACGACCCGCAGGAACTCAAGAAGGTATGGCACTGTCTGGCCCGATTCGGCCGGCCCGTAGGCTGACAGTCCATGGATCTGTCCCTGATGGCCGCGCCCCTCGCCTCCTTCGCCCTGGTCGTGGGCCTGCTCACCCTCACCCCTGGCCTCGACACCGCCCTCATCCTGCGCACCGCCGCCCTGGGCCGGCGCCGGCAGGCCTGGGGCGTCGTCCTCGGCATCCAGACCGGCACGATGATCTGGGGCGCCGCCTCCGCCGCCGGCCTCAGCGTGCTGCTCACCGCCTCCCGCGCCGCGTACGAGACGCTGCGCTGGGCCGGCGTCTGCTACCTGCTCTGGATGGGCGTGCAGATGTTCCGCAACCGCCACCAGGAGGCCCTTCCGGAATCCGAGGAGGGCGACAACCCCGGTGGCTGGTGGGCGGGTTGGCGGCGCGGCACGCTCACCAACCTGCTCAACCCGAAGGTCGGCGTGTTCTACGTCGCCGTGCTGCCCCCGTTCATCCCCGCCGGGGTCGCGCACCTGCCCGCCGGGGTCCTGCTCACCTCCGTGCACGTGATCGAGGGCACCCTGTGGTCCGCCGTCCTGATCGGCTTCGCCCACACCCTGCGCGGCTGGCTGCGCCGCCCCGCCGCCCGCCGGATGCTCGACCGGGTCACCGGCACCGCCGTCCTCGGCTTCGGCGTCAAGCTCGCGCTCAGCGACTGAGGCCCTCGGGTTCCGCCGCGGCGGCGGCGAGCCGGTTCGCCGCCGCCGCCACCGCCGCCCGCAGCTCCGGGCCGCCCAGCACCCGGAAGTCGAACGGGACGGCCGCCAGCCACTCCTGGGCGTACATCGCCGCGTTGCGGGTGCTGCCGCGCAGCACGCAGCGCTCGCCCGCCGCCTCCAGCCGGCCCATCGGCGCGTTGATCCACGGCGCGACCCGGTCGAGCGGGGCTTCGAACAGCACGTGCGTCGGGAAGGCCCAGCCCGAGCCGAGATGCTCCTCCAGCAGCGCCACCGGGTCGAGGTCGTCCGGCATCCGGAACCCCGTCGTGGTCTCCTCGGCCGCCAGCACCCGGTCGATCCGGTAGGTGCGCGTCGCGCCCGCCCGGTGCGAATGGCACAGCAGGTACCAGCGGGTCCGGCGCGCCACCACCGCCCACGGATCCACCTCCGCCCGCCACTCGTTGCCGCCCGCGCTCCGGTACGCGATCACCGCGCGCCGCCGCGCCGCCACCGCCTCCACCAGCGTGTTCACCACCCCCGGATCCGGGTACACCGCCCACGGATCCGGCGCCGCCGCCGCATGCTCGCGCAACGCCGCCGCCTGCCGCCCGACCTCCTCCGGCAGCACCCGCACCACCTTGTCCAGCGCCGCCCCCACCAGATCGCCCGGCTCACCGGCCGCCGGACGCCCGTCCAGCACCGCCATCACCAGCCCCAGCGCCTCCGCCTGGGTGAACGCCACCGGCGCCAGCCGCGTCCCCCGCCGCAAGCGGTACCCGCCGTACGGCCCACGCTCCGACTCCACCGGGATCCCCGCCTCCCGCAGGATCGCCACATAGCGCCGGGCCGCCCGGTCCGTCACCCCGAGCCGCTCCGCCAACTCCTCCGACGTGGTGCCCGGCCGGGCCCGCAGGATCTCCAGGGTGCGCAGCGCGCGGGCGGTGGGGCTCGTTCCGGTCGACATGCCTGCCAGCGTATGCGGCCGGCCGCGACAATCAGGAAGTGGATCGTCCTGAACCGCACCTAGCCTTTGGATCACACCCCTCGACTTCGGGAGCTCACCATGGACATCCTGCTCATCGGCGGCCTCTGGCTGGACGGCACCGCCTGGCATGCCGTCACCCCCGCCCTCCGCGAACTCGGCCACCAGCCCCGGACGTTGACCCTTCCGGCCACGGTTTCCACCACCCTGGACGAGCAACTCGCCGCCGTCCTCGCCGCGGTGGACGCCGCCTCCGGGCCGCTCATGGTGGTCGCCCACTCCGCCAACTGCACCCTCGGCTGGATGGCCGCCGACGCCCGGCCCGAGCGGATCGCCTCCCTCGTCATGGTCGGCGGCTTCCCGCAGGCGGACGGCAAGCCCTACGCCGACCTCTTCGAAATCCGCGACGGCGTCATGCCGTTCCCCGGCTGGGCACCCTTCGAAGGCCCCGACGCCGCCGACATCGACGAGAGCCTGCGGCAGCAGGTCGCCGCCAACGCCATCCCCGTCCCCGAAGGCGTCGCCCGCGCCCTCGTCCACCTGACCGACCCCCGCCGCTACGACGTCCCGATCACCATGGTCAGCCCCGAATACACCCCCGACCAGGTCCGCGCCTGGATCGCCGCAGGCCAGGCCCCCGAACTCGCCGCCGCCAAGCACGTCGAGATCCTCGACTTCGACTCCGGTCACTGGCCCATGTTCACCAAGCCCACCGAACTCGCCCACCTCCTCGCCGACCTGACCTGACGCCGGTCACAGCCAACGCTCGGCGGCCTCCACACTGTCGCTCACGCCGGTGCTGAACGCGACCGCCGCACCCGGCGCATGCCGCCGCACCAGATTCACCACCTGCTCGAACAGCGACAGCAACGCCTCCGCCTTCCGGATCCCACCCCCGACCACCACCACGTCCCAGGGCCGCGTCACGAGCGCCCCGACGATCGCGGCCTCCGCCGCCCCGTCCCACGTGACCAGCACCGTGGCCGCATCGATCCCACGCTCCCCGAACCGCACCAACTCCCGCTCCAGAGCGGCACTGATGGCATCCCCGTCGAGCCCGGGGACGGCGTGCGGATCGATTCCCACGATCAGAACTGACGATATGTCAGTGATGATGCTCGGTGGTCGTAGTGGGTTCCTGTGCCACGGCGAAGGCCCCCGCCATGCGGCGGGGGCCTTCAACTCTGCTCGGCCAACGCCGGAATCAGACCTCACCGAACGAGCCGGCCGCAGCGGCGGCGGCGAACGAGGCCCAGGCGTCGTTCGAGAAGCGGAGCTGGGGGCCGGTGGTGTCCTTCGAGTCGCGGACGGCGGTCGTCGCGGCGTCCGGTGCCGAGACCTCGACGCAGTTTCCGCCATTTCCGCCGCTGTAGCTCGACTTGCGCCACTCAAGCGCCTCGGTGCTGTTCACTTGCGTGTTCCTCTGCTTCCGTGTCGATGAGAGCCAGTGAAGCCTCTGGTGACAGTGCGTCAGCTCGGGCCAGGTCGTAGGTGAGACGGATCTTCCTGACGGTCTCCCTGCTTTCGACCAGCACACTGGCGTGCGGTCCTTCGATGTATGCCACGTCGGGGCTGCCGTCGCCGAATGACAATAGGGTCATGGCACCCTCGAGAGCGGCATGTGCTCCACAGTCCTGCTCAAGTACCTGTACAACCACTAGCTTTGAGCGGATAAGCGCAGCGATGTGGCGCAGCTGGGCGGCCATCGTGTCGTGCCCACCGACAGGCCTTCGGATCGCGGCTTCGTCCAACAGCCACCACAACACAGGGCGTGTTGGACTCGCGATCAGCTCTTGGCGGGAAAGTCGTGTCCGTACCCTGGAGTCGATCTCCCCCTCCGAGGCCAATGGGACCGCTGCGCGGAACACGGCCCGCATGTAGGGCTCGACTTGGCCGAGTCCGGGAATCAAGAAGCCTCCGTACTCGAGAATCTCCGAGGCCTTCGGCTCGAGACTGGCATAGGTTCTGAAGTAGTCCGGGAACGGCTCCTTGACGACGTGCGGCCAAAGGCGGCTGAAGCGTCCGCCGGTGGCCAGCGCTCCGTCGAGCCGTTCGGCGAACTCCTGTGTCGGTGAACGCTTCGCCGTCTCGATCTGCCCCACCAACGAGCCGGTGTAGCCCAGGACTTCACCCAGGCTCTCCTGGCTCAGGCCCGCCGCTTCGCGGAGGTGGCGCAATTCGGAGCCGAACAGGGCCGCCATCGAGGCCGACGGGTCGAGGTCGCGTGGGTTCGGCATGGGCTCCCCGTCTCACACCTGCGTTGTTGGACTGATCACCCTGGTGAGCGTAGCGCTCCGTGTCGATGCTGTTACCCGAACCCGGTGGGATTCCCGCCGCCGGGCGCAGCACTTCCGTGAGGTCCTTCGATGACGTACCCCAACTCCCGACCGCGGCTCACCATCAGCATCTACAAGCTCAACCCGGACGGCACCCGCACCCTCCGCTCCGTCACCTCGTCCGACGAACCGGTCGCACCCCCACGCTCCGCCCTGACCTGGCCGGCCTGCGCCTGCCCGCGCTGCGACAGGTCCACCGCGTGATGCCCACGCTCAGTCAACACCCGAGGAGGTCAACGATGTTCAGTGCAGATCGGGCACTCTCCAGCACGCTCACGATGGATTGTCGGTCCGGGCTTCCCTGCTCGTGACGTCGAGGGCTCCATCGCGAAGCACCAAGTGACGGGCCGCATTGTCGTCAACGTTGACTCGGGGATGGCCGGCGCCCTGGAATGCCTCGGTGCGGAGCTGGAAACGGGCGGGGTTGGCGCCGCGTACGGCGCGCAGATGCCAGGGGGTGTCATCGGGGCTCGCGGGGCGAGGCGGTACGGCCAGGTGCAGGAGGGTGGAGGAGTTGTGGTGGGTGCCGTAGTGGGTGTGGGGCGAGGTGTAGGTGGCCAGTCGGAGTTCGGCGGACGGTGGGCCGGGGGCCGTCGAGGCGTCCGATGTGGGCTGCTGCAGTGCGTCGGTGGTCGAGTGGGATGGGGCCTGGGCGCGGAGCTCGGCGAGAAGGTCCGGTTGGTGGGCGGTTTCTGACAGCACTCCGGCGAACCAGTCGGCGAGAGCGGGGCCACCGCGCCGGGCCCAGGTCTCGACGAGTCGGCGGAAGCCGGCTTCGCGGCGATGGGACGTGCGGTGCGCGCCGGCGGTGAGGATCGCCTCGCCCGCTCCGGCGAAGGCCCGCTGGAAATCGCGCACCGGGACGCGGTGCGCCTGCCCGGCGTAGCGGACCACGCGGATATCCAGCATGGCGCGGTGCAGGAGAGTCGCGGCGGCGGTGGCGTTGGGGCCCAAGCGCCCCGTCTGCGGGGGGCCGGACAAGGCAGGCCGGCTGTCGCGGTGCGGGGTGGTCGCGTCGGCCCGGCGTCCAGCGGCGGACAGGTGCCAGCAGTGGTCGTCCGGGCGGAGGTCGGCCATCGTCGCACGGAGCGTGCCGCGGGCTCCGATGCCGACCGATACGTCGTCTGCTTCTGCGCGAAGGACGACGCCCCGGGCGTCATCGGAGTCGAAGCGGACCTCGGTGATGTCGCGCAGCCATATGTCCAGCGTGGCGGGCTCTGGAGAGGTGCTGTCGTCGGCGGGATAGGAACGGGCAACAGCCAGTTCGAGGTGACCGATGAGACGGCTGCCGGCCCGTTCGACCTGCAGATGGCGAACCTCGGCCGACGGCAGGTCGTAATCGGCAGCGAGGCTCTCTGCAAGCTGCGGCGTCACCACCATCACCGGGGCCATCACCCGCCCCAGATAGTCCCGGCCTGGTACGTGCGGCTTTGCCGGCGCCAGTAGTTCGTCCAGCGAGTGAAACGAGTGACCGGCGGCCGAGGCCTGCTCCCGCATCCAGGCTCGCCTCTCCTCGCCGAGGCCGGCCATCCACTTCAAGGCCGCCCGCGCACGGCGCTCGCGCTCGCGTCGGGTGCCGGCCGTCGCCGCCCGAAACAGCGGAAGGGTGTTGTTGTCCCACACGTCCGCCGCGACGCGGATGCTCTCCCGGTCGAAGCCGCGCGCATCCGAGGAAGCGTCAGCGATCTGCACCAGCGAGCGGTCCAGCAACGCACCCAACACGGCGAGCGCGGAACTGCGTTGAACCGGCGCCGCTCCACCTGGCCGATCCGTACCTGCATGGCGCCATGGAGAGGAAGCATCGGGGTTGGCCATGCTGGGATCGTCGCACGGAACACGATCACGTCGAACAGAGACCTGGAACACTCCACCGCATCGAGCCAGAAGTGGCGCCGACACTTCCTTGGGTCAATCCGGGGCCCTGCAGGTGACACCGAAGCGAACCGCATGCACGTTGGTGTGCGACGTTACCTTTGGGTCTCGGGTTCGGCCACTGCCCGGTGGGGCGGGAACCGGGGGAGTGGCCGGGGCGGTCAGCGGACTCGGACTCTTTCGGCTGCGGGGTACGAGTGGCGGCGCTTGAGCCTCGCGCGGACGGTGCGGTAGGTCGCGGTGCCTGCGGTCACGGCGATGGTGACGGCGAGGCCCGCGATGAACTGGGGCAGGACGGCGCGCCAGAGGTCGGTCATCGGGCCGTCGCCACCTTCGCGGCTGCGGCGCGGTCGGTGTGCTGGCGGCCGAGGCGCTTGAGCTTGCGGCGGACCCGTTCGCCGAAGGCGGCGGGGAGGCCGAGGGTCTCGGCGGCGTGGGTCCAGCTGTCCGTGCCGTCGGCCCAGTGGTGGGCCATGGTGGCCTCGTCGTCGGGGAGCTTGCGCAGGACCGAGGCGAGTCGGCTGTCACTCAGCTCGGCCATCAGCGCGGCAAGTTCAGGGGTGCGGTGGTCGGTGAGCAGATCCGCGAGGACCTGGTCGGTGCCGACCGGCTGACTGAGTAGGGTGAGGCGCCGGCCGGAGGTTTTGCGTTCCCACAGTGGTTGCAGGTGGAGGTGTTCGGCCCGGGTATGGCGGTGCAGCCGGTTCGCGAGTTCCGCCCGGCTGGTCCACCCCCGCCCGAGGCCGTCGACCCAGTCGCCGAGCAGGGCCATCTCCACTGCCTCCCGCCACCGCGCCGGGTCGGAGAGGCCCAGCCAGGAGCGGCTGAACTCGTCGACAGCGGCGGTGTCCCCGTCGATGGCGGCGCTGCGGGCGGCGAGGACGGCGCCGAGGACGTTCTCGGCGGCGGGGATGGTCTCCAGGGTGAGGAGCAGCTCCACCATGGCGATGACGACTCCGGCGAGGTTCTCCACAGCATCCTTGAGGTCCTTGTCGCCGGGATAGGACGCGGATTCGACGATGAACTTGATCGGGGCTGCGCAGGCACCATGGCCGAAGACCCGCAACCGGTCGAGGAGGTTGTCGACGGGGCCTGGGACTTCGCGGAGCGCCGCCCACTCGGAGATGTCCGTGGGCAGGTAGTTCTTGGCGAGCACCTTCCTGAGCCTTGGCTCACAGCGCGGACACCACCTGCTGGAGGCGGGGCGTGCGTTGGTGGCGGGTGCGGGGGTCATGCTCGGCTCCTTGCTGGTGCTCGGGTTCAGGGTCCTTCACCTCTGGGCCTGTGCGGGGACGGATTCGACAAAGAATTTCGGAGCTCGCTCTGTGACCTGTGCCACATGGTCTGCCAGGTGTGCACGGACCGAGGGGCGTGGGTGCGTGGTGGGGACAACCGGGGCGGGGTGCGTTTCTAGGGTGGAGGCTTCAAGTTCGAGTGGTTCAGAGGGAGTTCACGTGTTCACACGCATTGTTCTGGCCGTCGACGACAGCGACGCCCGGGTGCGCGCCGTTGCCACGGTTGCCGATCTCGCGGGGCGCTTCGGGGCGAGCGTCCATGTGTTGCATCTCGCGCCGACCGTGGTGGTGGGGACGAGTCTGGTGACGCTGGAGGACAACGAGGAGGCCCGGCGGGTGCTGGACGAGTCGGTGCGGGTGTTGCGGGAGGCGGGGGTGGAGGTCGACGGCGAGCTGGTGGACGGGATGCGGGGGCAGGTGCCGGAGGTGATCTCCGATGCGGTGAAGCGGGTGGGGGCCGACCTGGTGGTGCTCAGTCCGCACCACCGGGGGATCGTCGCGTCCTGGTTCAACCCGAGTGTCTCGGACGCGGTCGGCCATGCCTCGCACGTGCCGGTCCTGTTGGTGCCGGACGCCGCCTGACGGCGCCCGCGGCGCCGGGGCCTGCCCGCACGCGATCGGTCATCGCCGATGGAGATGACAGTTGTCGTCGATCATCGCGATCGGACGGGAAGCGCGGGCCGGCCCCGGGCGCTCATACACCTGTGCGCTGCGATCGCCGCAGCCGTTGAACCGCAACCACCCGGGAAGGCAGCCATGGCCACCTCATCGACCACCACCACAACCCCCCGCGCGCAGGAAGGTGTGCCGGGCTGGCTCGTCGCGCTGCTCGCCGTCTCCACCGGCATGACGGTCGCCAACCTGTACTACGCGCAGCCGCTGCTGGCGCGGCTGGCCGAGGTGTTCCAGGTCGGGACGACCACGGTGGGTGCGCTGGTGACGGTCACCCAGATCGGTTATGTGATCGGGATGCTGTTCCTGGTGCCGCTCGGTGACCGGATCGAGAAGCGGCGGCTGGTGGCCCTGCTGCTGGGCGTCACGACCGTGGCGATGGCGGTGGCGGGGACGGCGGGCAGCTTCGCGGTGCTGCTGGCCGCCTCGCTGGTCAGTGGTGCGACCTCGGTGGTGGCGCAGATTCTCGTGCCGTTCGCCGCCGGTCTGGCCCCGGACCATGAGCGGGGCCGGATCGTGGGGCGGGTGATGGCGGGGCTGCTCACCGGCATTCTGCTGTCGCGGACGCTGAGCAGCCTGGTGGCGGGCGCCGCCGGGTGGCGGACGGTGTACCTCGGTTCGGCGGTGCTGACGGCGCTGCTGGGCTTCGCGCTGTACCGGGCGCTGCCGCAGCACGCGGCCACCACCGACCTGCCGTACCACCAGGTGCTGCGTTCCACGGTGCGGCTGGTGCGCACCCACCCGGCGCTGTGGAAGCGCGGGCTGTACCAGGCGGCGGTCTTCGGGTCGTTCAGCGCCTTCTGGACGACCGTCTCGTTCCAGCTGACCGGTCCGGCGTTCGGGTACTCGGAGGCGGGTGTCGGTATCTTCGCGCTGGTCGGCGCGGCGGGCGCGCTGGTCGCCCCGCTGGCGGGGCGCTGGGCGGACCGCGGATTCGGCCGGCCGCTGACGGGGGCGGCGCTGCTGGTGGCGTCGGGGAGCGCGGTGCTCGCGGGCCTCGGCGGGCACAGCATCGTGCTGCTGGCGCTGGCCGCGATCGTGCTGGACGTCGCCGTGCAGACCACGCTGATCCTCGGTCAGCACGTGGTCTACCAGCTCGACCCGGGCGCCCGGGCCCGGCTGAACAGCGTCTTCATCGCCACCTTCTTCCTCGGCGGCGCGCTGGGCTCGGAGTTCGGCACCGTCGCGTACCACGCGGGCGGTTGGTGGGCGGTCGCCGGGTTCACCGCGGTGCTGCCGCTGCTGCCCCTGGTGCACTGGGCGACGGACCGGAAGGGCGCCGTGAGCTGAAGGAGACCGGCCGTCAGCCGAGGTGGCGCAGCAGCGCCGCCACGGCCGGCGTCGGCTCCCCGGCGGGGCACACCACGGCGACGTCCCACCGGGGTTGGCCGCGGGTGAAGCGGCGCAGGGCCAGGTCGGGGAAGTGCGCGGCGATCGACTCGGGCAGGACGCACACCCCGAGGTCGTGCCGGACCAACTCGGCGGCGGCCACGATGTCGTTGACCTCGAAGACCGCCGTCCGTTCGACGCCGGCGGTGCGGAACGCCCGGTCCACCGCGGACCGGACCGCCCAGCCCGGGGCGAAGTCGACGAACGGCAGCCCGGCGAGCTCCTCGAACCGCACCCGGTCGGGGAGCTCGAAGGCGCGTCCGGGCGCGGCGGCCAGCACCATCGCCTCGCAGGCCAGCGAGCGCACCGTCAGGCCGCGCTGCTGCTGGCGGTCGAACGCGACGATCGCCGCGTCCACGGTGCCGTCGCGCAGCCCGGCGCGGATGTCCACGGCCGCCGCCTGGCGCAGCCGGATCGTCAACCCCGGGTGCTCGCCGCGCAGTTCGCCGAGCACCCGGTCGAGTCCCAGCCAGACGCCCTGCATGGTGCCGATGGTGAGCACGCCCCGCAGCACCCCGCGCGCCTCGTCGGCCGTCGCCCGGGCGAGATCCGCCGCCCGCAGCGCGGCCCGGGCGGCGGGGACGAACGCCGCGCCGGCGGTCGTCAGGGTGACCCGGTGCGTGGTGCGTTCGAAGAGCTGGACGCCGAGTTCCTTCTCCAGCGCGCGGACGGTGCCGGACACCGCCGACTGCACGACGTGCAGCCGCCGCGCCGCCGCGGTGAAGCCGCCCTCCTCGGCCACCGCGACGACGACCTCCAGCTGCCGCAGTTCCATCGCGCTCCACCCCGTCCTCGCAGCCGGGAGCTGTCTCCCGGGCCTCTCGCGGTCAAGGTTAGGTGGCCGTACGGTGACCTCCGGCAGGCGTCGTCGCGGGCGACAGCTGTGCACGGACCGCGCGGGGCGGGTGCGTCGTCGGACAAGCCGGGGCGCGTGGCGTTCCTAGGGTGGGGCGAAACCCAAGTCCAACTTCGAGGGAGCGCGCCGTGACTGACGCGAACGCGGTCGGCCGGCGGCCGGTCCTGGAACCGGAGGCGCAGGCTCTCGCCACGGCGACGGCGAACCCGCCGTACCTGTACCAACTGGGGCCCGCCGAGGGCCGCCGGGCGGTGGACGAGGCCCAGTCCGGGGAGATCGCCAAGCCGGAGGTGGACGAGGAGTGGGTCACCGTCCCGGGCGGCCCCACCGGCGCCGTGAAGGCGCGCATCGTCAAACCCGCCGGCGCGGCCGGCCCGCTGCCCGTCGTGCTCTACCTGCACGGCGGGGGCTGGGTGTTCGGCAACGCGCACACCCACGACCGGCTGGTGCGCGAACTCGCCGTCGGCGCCCACGCCGCCGTGGTGTTCCCCGAGTACGACCGCTCGCCCGAGGCCCGCTACCCCGTCGCGATCGAGCAGAACTGGACGGTGGCCCGCTGGGTGGTCACGGACGGCCGGGGCAACGGACTGGACGCCGGGCGGATCGCCGTGGCGGGCGACAGCACGGGCGGCAACATGGCCGCCGCGCTGACCCTGATGGCGAAGAAGCGCGGAGGCGTCCCGCTGGTGCAGCAGGTGCTGTTCCACCCCGTCACCGACGCGTCGTTCGACACCCCGTCGTACCACGGCTTCGCGACCGGCTACCACCTGCGCCGCGACGCCATGCAGTGGTTCTGGGACCAGTACACCGCCGACCTCACCCAGCGCGCCGAGATCACCGCGTCCCCGCTGCGCGCCACCGTCGAGGACCTGAAGGGCCTGCCGCCGGCGCTGGTCGTCACCGCCGAGGCCGACGTGCTGCGCGACGAGGGCGAGGCGTACGCCGCGAAGCTCTGCGAGGCGGGCGTGCCGGTCACGGCCGTGCGGCTCCAGGGTGTGATCCACGACTTCGTGACGCTGAACGCGCTGCGCCCGACCCAGGCCGCCGGGGCCGCGATCGGGCTGGCCGTGCAGACCCTGCGCGACGCCCTGCAGCAGGGGTGAGGCCGCGATGAAGCCGCCGATCACCGCGCCGCTGCTGAGCCAGTGGGGCTGGCAGGAAGAGGCCGCCTGCCGGGGCATGGACAGTGCCCTGTTCTTCTCGCCGTGCGGCGAACAGGGCGAGGCCCGCCGCAGCCGCGAGCGGCGGGCCCGGTCCGTCTGCGACGGCTGCCCCGTCCGCCCGACCTGCGCGTCCTTCGCCGTCCGCACCGGCCAGAACTTCGGAATCTGGGGCGGGCTGACGGAGGCCGACCGGCAGACGGTGAGGTGACACGTGCCCAGCGTGGGTCGGGCGGCGCCGGTCAGGCGGCGTCGCTCTCGGGCAGCGCGGAGAGGTGGCCGCGCCGGCTGCGCCACTCGCTCGGGGTGACGCCGTAGGCGGTCCGGAAGGCGCGGCTGAAGTGCGAGGCGCTGGCGAAGCCGTGGCGGCGGGCCACCTCGGCGAGGGTCGGGCCGAACGGGCCGTGCCGTTCCAGGGTCCGCGCGCAGGCCTCGACGCGGCGCTGCTGGATCAGCCGGGTGACGGTCAACTCCTCGTCCTCGAACAGGCGGTGGAGGTAACGGACGGAGATCCGCAGCGCCCGGGCCACCGACTCGGGGCCCAGGTCGGGCCGGCCCAGGTGGGCGTCGACGTGGGCCAGCGCGCGGGCCACCAGGAGGTCGCGGGCGGTGGTCGGCTCCTGCTCCTCGTCGAAGGCGATCGCGTCCACCAGGTCCGCGACGTGGCCGGCCAGCCGGGCGGCCGCGGTCGGCCCGAACTGCGCGGCGTCGCTCAGCACGTGGGTCAGCAGCATGCTCAGCATGGACACCGCACCGTCGTCCGGCCGGAGCGTCGAGCCGGCCAGCTGCGACAGCGTCCGGGGGCCGCTGAGGGTGCGCTGCGGCAGGTGGACCAGGTGCAGCCGGAACGGCTGGGGGAAGTTGAGGGCGAACGGCCGGGCCATGTCCAGCACCATGATCTCGTCCGGCCCGGGCCGCCGGGTCGGCCTGTCCTGCGAGAAGACCGCCTCGCCCCGGACGCACAGGGCCAGCGCGAAGCGCTCGGCGGGCTCCGGGCGGCACAGGCTCGGCGGGCGGCTGATCCGCTGCGGACCGGCGTCCAGCGACACCGTGCGCAGGTGGCCCAGGCGGTGCGAGCGGACCCGGCCGAGCAGCGGACCGGGCGCGGTGGCCGTCACCCGGACCGGGACGAGCGCGCGGGAAAGGGCGTCGCTCCACACGTCGTGGCGGGTGTCCTCGGGGACGTCGCCGGTGTCCAGGACGAGGGTCATGCGTGCCCCTGCCTTCCGTCGTGGCCTGACCGGACACCCACGGCTGCGGGGTGCGGTCCTCGTTCACCACCAGCGTCCCCCGCCCCGACTGCTCACCCGGCCGCGGCGGCCACGGCCGGGCACGGCGTGCACGGTGCTGTGCGCGCTCAGGCATGCGGGAGGCGGCCGGTTCGACCGGCCGTGGCCGCCCGCCGACGGAGGGTCACCCCGAGAGGGCGTCCCGGAGCTGGGCCCGGGACTTGATGCCCAGCTTCGGGAAGACCTTGTGCAGGTGGTAGCCGACCGTGCGCGGCGAAAGGTACAGCCGGGAGGCGATGTCCCGGTTGGTGAGGCCCTGCGCCGCCAGCTCGGCTATCTGCAACTCCTGCGGCGTCAGTTCGGCCTTCGCCGCCGGCTCCGCGCCCTGCGGAACGGCGGCGCCCGCCGCCCGCAGCTCCGCCGCGGCGCGCTCGGTCCACGGCCGGGCGTCCAGGCGCCGGAACGTCTCCAGCGCGGCGATCAGCAGCCCTCGGGCCTCCGCCGAGCGCCGGTGGCGGCGCAGCCACTCGCCGAAGTCGAGCCGGGCGAGGGCGCGTTCGAACGGCCACCGGTCGCCGGCCGGATCGGCCAGCGCGGACCGGAAGTGCCGCTCGGTGGCCTCCTCGCTCTCCTCGACCAGGGCCGCCGCGCGCTGCGTGATGGCGTGCAGACGCGGCGAGAGCCCGTCGCCGAGCGCGCGCCGCGCCGCCGCCAGCACGGCCCGGGCGTCGTCGGTCTGCCCGGCGCGAACGGCCGCGGCGGCGAGGTCGGCCAGGTAGTACAGCGAGGCGTGGTAGTGCACCGGGTCGGGCCGGTAGTCGTGGGTGAAGGTGTTGCGGAGCTCCACGTAGGCGCTCTCGTGGTCACCCTCGACGACCTTGGCCATGCCCAGCGCGTAGTGGTAACGGGCCCGCAGACTACGGGAGTTGCGCAGATCCACCCCGCACAGGGCCTCCTGGACGCGGGCGCACGCGCCCTGGTGATCGCCCCGGAACGCGCCCAGGGTGGCCTGCAGGATCAGCGAGCCCAAGGTGACGTTGTCCGCCCCGGCCTCGGCGGCCATCCAGTACGCGTTCTCGGCCGCGGCCTGCGCCGCCCCCCAGGAACCCGCCTCGGCGTGGGCCAGGGCCAGCGCCTGCGTGAAGGTGGCGTTCGAACCGGCGGTACCGGCCCGGCGCAGCAGGTCCGTCGCGTGGCAGAGGATCCGGACCGCCTCGTCCGTCTCGTCCAGCACCCAGGCCGTGGCACCCAGGAAGCCCAGGTCGGCGAGCGAGTCCGGCGACGCCAGCGTCCGGGCCCGGTGGAGCTGCCAGAGGGCCTGCGGACGGTCGCCGAACGGCCGGGCGGTCGCCTCCGACCAGACCCGTGCGGCCGGGTCCCCCTCCTGCGGGATCAGCCGGCTGATCCGCAGCAGCTCGTTGCCGTAGAACGGGTCGCCGGCGTTGTACGCCGAGGTCGCGGCGGTGCCCAGGGCGCCGACGCCGAGCGGGGGCGCGAGCCCGGCCATCGACTCGGCGACGTGCAGCGAGGCCGCCAGCGCGTCCTGGTGGCGCAGCGTCAGACCCAGCGCCCACCCCCGCATCAGCTCGCCCTCGGCCCGGGCGACCGGGTCCGCCGTCAGGCCGCCGATCCGGGAGGCGAGGTCGCCCGCCCACTGCGGGTGCCCCGCGAGCATCGCCGCCCTGCTGGCCGCCACCAGGCGTTGCGCGTGCAGCTCCGGGTCCGAGGTGAGCTCGGCGGCCCGCTCCAGCGCGGCCGCCGCGGCCGCGTAGCCACCCCGGGCCCGGGCCCGCTCGGCGGTCTCGGCGAGCGCGTCCGCCACTTCGGCGTCCTGGCCGGCCGTCCCGGCGGCCAGGTGCCAGGCCCGCCGGTCGGGCTCCGCCCCGGCCGCGTCGGCCAGCGCCAGGTGCGCCGCCCGGCGCTCGGCGAAACTCGCCGCCTGGTAGACGGCGGAGCGCACCAGCGGGTGACGCAGCACCACCTGCCCGCCCTCCAGCCGCAGCAGCCCCGCCTCCTCGGCCGGCAGCAGCGCCGCGACCACGTCGCTCCCGGCGGACGCGTTCACGATGTCCGCGAGCCGGGACGTCCCGGCCGCCGCGACCAGCAGCAGCGCGGCACGGGACTCCGGCGGCAGCCCCGGGAGCTCGGCCGCGAACAGGTCCTCCAGCCGGCGGGTCAGCGGCAGGGTCTGCGCAGCCCCCGGCCGGCCCGTGCCGCGGGCCACCGCCCGGGACAGCTCGATCAGCGCCAGCGGGTTGCCCGCCGCCTCCTGGAGCACCTGCGAGCGGGCCCGCCCGGTCGGCGGAACAGGCTGGGCGTTCAGCAGCAGCCCCGCGTCCCCCCGGCCCAGCGGACCCGCCACCAGGTGCGGGAAGTCCCGGTCGAACCGGCCCGGCACGCCCGCCTCGCGCGCGGCCAGCAGCATCACCGCCGCCTCCCCGTCCAGCCGGCGGGCAACGAACGCCAGGATGTCCAGCGAGCCGAGATCCAGCCACTGGAGATCGTCCACCACCAGCAGCAGCGGCTGCCGGGCCGCCGCCTCGGTGATCAACGTGGTCACGCCCACGCACAGGTGCAGCGGATCGGCCGGCGCCCCGCCCTCCGGGTCCAGCCCGAAGGCGCACCGCAGCGCCGCGCGCTGACGCTCGGGCAGGTCGTCCAGGCCGCCCAGCAGCGGACGGAGCAACTGGTGCAGCCCCGCCAGCGCCAGCTCGCGCTCCGCCTCGCTGCCGCGCACCCGCAGCGTCTGCAACCCCCGGGCAGCACCCTGCTCCGCGGCCCACTCGACCAGCGTGCTCTTCCCCGCGCCCGGCTCACCGGTCAGCACCAGCACATGGGCGCCGTCGCCCCGCACCGCACCGAGCAGGCCGTCGATCCGGGCCAGCTCCGCCGCCCGCCCGAAGATCGCCGACGCGGCCGACCCGTTCCCGCCCGTGTGCACCATTTCTTCCTGTCCTGCCAGGTCAAGGCCCTGATCACCCCGACACAGTGGGGTATCCTGCCAGCCCGCACACCGGCTCCCGACCACGACCGGTCATTTGACAGAAGCGCGACCGGTCGGGCCCCGGGCAGCATCGGCCGGGAGGGGGGAGAAATGCCGTGGCGACCACGGCGGGCGCAGCGGAGTGGATGATGACGAGCACCGAAACGTACCGGGACAACCCCGAGGGCTTCGGCGAGCGGACGGCCTCCACCCACGGAATCGACCGGCTGCTCGGCCGCCGCGCCGAACTGGCCGCGCTGCGCCGCTGCGTCCGGCAGGAACCCGGCGCGCCCAGGGCGCTCGTCCTGCTCGGCGAGGAAGGCATCGGCAAGTCCCGGCTGCTGCGCACCGCCGCCGAACAGGCCGCGCAGGACGGGCACCTGGTGCTCACCGCGCAGGGCTGGGAACCCGAGCGCGAGGTGCCGTACGGGGTGCTCCGGCAACTGCTCGCACCGGTGTCGGACGCCGCATTCGACGCCGGGTCCGAGCCGGCGGCCGCCGTCGCCGCCCTGCTGGACGGCACACCGGGCCAGGTGCTGATCGCCGTCGACGACGCGCACGCCTGCGACCGCCCCACCCTGGAACTGCTGGGCTCACTGGTCCGCCGCCCCGGCGGAAGCCCCGTGTCACTGCTGCTGGCCGCCCGCGACTTCGCGGTACTGCTGAGCCTGCCCGCCGACACCGAACTGCTGCACGTGGACCCGCTGTCGCCGAGCGCCGCCGCCGAACTGCTGGACGCGGTGCCCGGCGCGCCCGCCGGACGCGCCCGCCTGGAAGTGCTGGAGGAGGCCGAGGGCAACCCGTCCGCCCTGCTGGAACTCTGCCGCCGACGGGCCTTCCGCACCGACCCGGCCGCCGCCCGCTCGCGCACGCCCCGCCTGCACACCGTCCGGACCAGGTTCGACGCCCTGATCGGCCCGCTGCCCGCACCCACCCGCCGCGCCCTCGTCCACGCCGCGCTCGCGCTGCCCGGTGACGACGCGTCGGCCGTGATGGCCGCCCTCGGCACCACCGACCTCGGGATCTGGGCGCCCGCCGAGGAGGCCGGGATCCTCGCCCTGATCGACGGCCACCTCGTCTTCCGGCACCCGCTGGCCCGGGCCGCCGCCGCCGGCGGGCAGCCCGCCGTCCTGCTCGCCCAGGCCCACCGGGCCCTCGCCGACCGGGCAGCCGCCCGCCCGCTCGACCGGATCCGCCACCTGGTGGCCGCCACCGTCGGCCCCGACGCCTCGTTCACCGAGGACCTGCGGCCCGCGATCGAACGCGCCACCGACGACTTCGCGCTCGGCCAGGCCCTGGAGGACGCCGCCCGGGTCACCACCGACACCGACGAACAGGCCCGGCTGCTCGCCGAGGCCATGGCCGCCGCCGTCTCCGTCGGCGACCCGGACTGGGTCCGCAACCTCCACGCGCGCTTCCGCGGCGTCAACACCGACCCCCGACTCGCCCGCCTGGCCGCCCTGGCCGCAGCGGTCGCGCTCTCGCACACCTCCCGGCAGAAGGAGGCGTTCGACCTGCTGCTGGACAGCGCGGCCCTGCACCCGTCACCCGAGACCGCGCTCGCCGCGAAGCCCGCAGCCGGCGCCGCACTGGACGCGAAGCCGGTGGCGGGGTCGGCAGTTGACGCCGTCCTTGACGCGAAGCCGGTGTCCGAGACCGCCGTCGGTGTCTCGGCCGGCGCCGCGCTGGACGCGAAGCCCGTAGCCGACGCCGCGCTCGATGCGAAGCCGGTGGCCGACGCCGTCCTTGACGCGAAGCCCGCAGCTGGCGCCGCGCTCGATGCGAAGCCCGCAGCCGACGCCGTCCTTGACGCGAAGCCGTCGTCCGAGACCGCCGTCGGCGTTTCGGCCGGCGTCGCGCTGGACGCGAAGCCCGCAGCCGGCGCCGCACTGGACGCGAAGTCGGTGGCCGGGTCGGCAGTTGACCCCGTCCTTGACGCGAAGCCGTCGTCCGAGACCGCCGTCGGTGTCTCGGCCGGCGCCGCGCTGGACGCGAAGCCCGCAGCCGACGCCGTCCTTGACACGAAGCCGTCGTCCGAGACCGCCGTCGGCGTTTCGGCCGGCGCCGCGCTGGACGCGAAGCCCGCAGCCGGCGCCGCGCTCGATGCGAAGCCGGTGGCCGACGCCGCCCTCGGCGCGAAGCCGGTGTCCGAGCCCGCCGTCGGCGCCTTGGCCAACGCCGCGCTCGATGCGAAGCCCGCAGCCAACGCCGCTCTCGGCGCGAAGCCAGTGGCCGAGCCCGCCGTCGGCGCCTTGGCCAACGCCGCGCTCGATGCGAAGCCCGCAGCCAACGCCGCTCTCGGCGCGAAGCCAGTGGCCGAGCCCGCAGTCGGCGCCTTGGCCAACGCCGCGCTCGATGCGAAGCCGGTGTCCGACGCCGCCTTCGGCGCGAAGCCCGCAGCCGGCGCCGCATTGGACGCGAAGCCGGTGGCCGGGTCGGCAGTTGACCCCGTCCTTGACGCGAAGCCGTCGTCCGAGCCCGCAGTCGGTGTCTCGGCCGGCGCCGTGCTGGACGCGAAGCCCGCAGCCAACGCCGCGCTCGATGCGAAGCCGGTGGCCGACGCCGCCCTCGGCGCGAAGCCGTCGTCCGAGCCCGCAGTCGGTGCCTTGGCCAACGCCGCGCTCGATGCGAAGCCCGCAGCCGATGCCACGTTCGACGCGAAGCCAGTGGCCGAGCCCGCATCCGATGCCGCCCTCGACACCAAACTGGCCGCGCTGGCGGCCGCCATCGCCGACCAGTCCGGCCTGCCCGAGCACCGCGGCCGGCTCGCCGAGCTGCTCGCCGCGCTCCGCGCGCCCGCGCCGGGAGAGCAGGACGCCACCGGCGTGCTCGGCGGCTTCGTGCGGGCGCTGGCCACTCGCCCTGCCGGTGCCCGGCGGGCCCCGGCCCGCCGCAGCGCTCCCGGGAACGGCACGCCGGAATCGCTGGTCCGTCGTCTCGCCGTCGCCTCCGTCGCCTACCTCTCCGACGAGCCCGACGACTGCCTGGAACACTTCCGTGCCGCCGACAGCCTCCTGCGCGGCCGCCGGGCCTTCGGACTCCGGGCCTGGCACCTGCCAGCCCTGCTGGACAGCCTGCTGGGCACCGGCCAGTGGACGGAGGCGGCCGCGCTGCTGGACGAGGCGAAGGACCGGGCGGCCGTGCTGCGCCTCACCCGGATCCGCGCCGACCTGGACGCCTTCGACCTGTCGTTGCGCGCCCTGCGCGGCACCGCACCCGCGGGCACGCCCGTCCCACCGCCCGTCCCGCTCGACGTGCACGAGAACCTCGCCACCCAGGTCCGGACAGTGCGGGCGCTCGCCCAGGCCGCGATGGCCCACGGCGAATGGGCCGACGCCTACCGGCGGTTGCGCACGCTGTTCGCCGAGGACGGCACCCCCCGCCACCCCTTCCTCTCCTCGCGCTGTCTCGTCGACCTCGCCGTGGCCGCTCACCGGGCAGGACTCGGCGACCGGGCGGCGCAGGTCCTGCACCGGGTGCAGGCCGCCCACGAGGAACGGCCGACCACCCGGATGACACTCCTGCTGCACCACGCCACTGCGCTGCTCGACCCCGGCCCCGACCCCGAGCACCACTTCCGGCTCGCCCTGGTGAACGCCGACGGCGAACGCTGGCCGCTCGAACGGGCCCAGGCCCGGCTCAGCTACGCGATCTGGCTGCGCCGCGTCCGCCGCCCCTCCGAGGCCCGGCAGCAACTCGCCGCGGCCCTCGACACCGCCGAGGCCCTCGGATCCCGGCCGCTCGCCGACACGATCCGCCACGAACTGCGCGCCACCGGCGTCGCGACGGCCACCGACACCGGCCCGGCGCTGGGGCAGCTCACCGCCCAGCAGCAGCAGATCGTGCGGATGGCCGCCCAGGGCCTCTCCAACCGCGAGATCGGTGAACGGCTCTTCCTCTCACCGCGCACCGTGGGCACCCACCTGTACAACGTCTATCCCAAACTCGGCGTCAGCAGCCGCCACCAACTGCGCGACCTGCTACCCACCGCGTAACCCGAAAGCCCCTGGTCGTCCACCGTGGGTACGGTTACGGTGGCCCCCGGGAGACGCCGGAGCGGACGCCGACCGCGGTGGCACAGCAGAACGAGAGATGAGGCGGCGTGGAGCCCGACGAGGACCTTCTGCCCCCGATCGTGCTGGATCCGGCGGTGGCGCGGCTGATCGCGGCCTCCGCCACCCCGCCCGGGCTCGACGAACTCGGGCCGGTGACCGGCCGGCAGGCCCTGCTGGAGTCCCAGGGCGAGCTGATCGAGGACTGCGAGGTCGAAGCCGTCTTCCGGGTCGCCCCGGTCGGGCCCTGCGGGCTGGTCGGCTTCTGGACCTTCCGCCCGGTCGGCGCCGAGGGCCCGCTGCCCGCGGTGTTCTACGTCCACGGCGGACGCTGGATGCTCGGCGACGCCCGGACCCACGCCCGACTGATCAGCGACCTGGTCAACGGCACCGGCGCGGTCGCCGTCGTCCCCGAGTACAGCCGCACCCCCGAGGCCCGCTACCCCGTCGCACTCGAGGAGTGCTACGCCCTGCTCGAGTGGATCGCCGCGAGCCCCGAGCCGCTCGGCATCACCGCCGACCGCATCGCCGTCGCCGGTGACTGCGCCGGCGCCACCCTGGCCACCGCCGTCGCGATGCTCGCCGCCACCCGCGGCGGCCCCGCCCTGCGCGCCCAGGTCCTCTACTACCCGCTGGTGGACCCGGCCTGCGGAAGCGCGGCGCAGCGCCGCTTCAGCGCCGGCTACCTGCTCAGCCGCCAGGGCACGCGGCGCTACTGGCAGGAGTACCTCGGCTCGCCCGAGGACGGTTTCCATCCGACGGCCAGCCCGCTGCGGGCCGGCCCCGAACTGCTCGCCGGACTGCCCCCGGCCCTGGTCGTCACCGCCGAGGCCGACGTCGTCCGGGACGAGGGCGAGCAGTACGCCGACCTGCTGCGCGCCGCCGGCGTACCGACCACGGCCATGCGATTCCTCGGCACCGTCCACGACTTCGTCTCGCTGAGCGCGCTGCGCGACAGCCCGCCGACGCTGGCGGCCGTCCGGCAGGGCTGCACCTTCCTGCGCACGCACCTCGCCTGAGCCGCATCGCGCCTGGGCGGCACCGCGCCTGAGCCGCATCGCGCCTGGGCGGCACCGCGCCTGGGCCGCACCGCGTCTGGGCGGCACTGCGTCTGGGCGGCACCGCGTCTGGGCGGCACTGCCCCTGGGTGGCACCGCGCGCGAGCCGCACCGCGTCTGAGCTGCACCGCGTCGGCAGGACCAGTCGTCCGACTCATGCGCCGGAGCCCACCGCTCAGGCATGCTGGCCGCATGCCCGCTCTCAACTCCCCGACCGCGCCCGGCCACCTGCTGACGACCCGTTCGGTCCCGGCGGCCGAGAGCCTGGAGTACTGGCACGACGCGGTGCTCGCCAACCTGGTCGGCATGGACATCCGGACCGCCGGCCAGACCTACGACGCCGCCATGCGCAACCAGGCGGTCGGCGACCTGCGGATCAGCACCCTGGAGTGCGACCCGGCGGAAGTCACCCGGTCCCCGCGCTCGATCGCCCGCGGCGACGGGCAGTACGTGTTCGTGGCGCTGCAGAGCACCGGCGTCGCACAGGTCGAGCAGGACGGCCGCATGAGCGAGCTGAGGGCCGGAGACATCGGCTTCTTCGAGACCGTCCGGCCGTTCCGCAGCCGCTACCCCGAACGCTTCCGGCTGAAGCTCTTCACCCTGCCGCGCGCCCTGCTCGGCCAGGACGAGGGCGACCTGCGCCGGCTCACGGCCCGGCCGCTGCCGGGCGGCAGCGGACTGGGCCGGATGATCTCCCCGTTCCTGGAGCGGCTCGCCGACACCGCCGGCGGTTGCGCCGTGCCGCTCGCCGAGAAACTGGCCCGCAGCGCCGTGGATCTGCTCGCCGCCACCGCCGCCGAGCAGCTCGGCCGGCCGGTGCAGGAACTGCCCGGCGCGCACAACGCCGTGCTGCTGCGCGTCCAGCAGTTCGTCCGCTGGCACCTGGCCGACCCCGGACTGACCCCCGCCGTCATCGCCCGCGCGCACGGCATCTCCGTGCGCTACCTGCACCGGCTGTTCGAGGGCGAGGGGCGGACGCTGTGCCAGTGGATCCGGGAACAGCGCCTGGAGGAGTGCCGCCGCGCCCTCGCCACCGCCCCCGCCGACTCGGTGAGCGTGGGGCTCATCGCCCGGCGCTGGGGCTTCACCAGCGGTGCGCAGCTGAGCCGGGCCTTCCGCAGCGCCTACGGCCAGTCGCCGACCGACTGGCTGCTGACGGAACGCCACCGCCGCGCGACCGGGGAGGTCCGGTGACGGCGGCTGATCCGGTGCAGCGGGCTGCCGCCTGGCAGCTGGCGCTGTCGCGGGCCTTCGCCCGGGTCGAGGTGGCCGTGCACAACCCGGCCTGGACGGGCTCGCTGGCCACCGTGCGCCTGGGCAGTCTGCAAATATCCGACGAGACCTCCGGGCCGGCCACCGTCCTGCGGGACGCGGCGGCCGTCGCGGCCGACCCGTGCGGGGACATCGCGGCCCGGCTGCAACTCGACGGCACCGCACGGGTGTTCCAGGACGGTCGGGTGGTCGAGCTGCCGCCGTACTCGCTCACCTTCCTGGACCTGAGCCGCCCCTTCCGGCTCGTCCTCCCCCCGCTCCAGCGGGCCAGGACCCTGCTGGTGCCGAGGTCCGTCCTCGGGCTGGAGGAGAGCGCGCTGCGCCGGCTCACCGCGACCCGGGTCGGCTCCGGTGAGGGGAGCACCGGGGCGCTGGTGCTGCCGCTGCTGGCCAACGTGGGCGCCGCGCTCGGCGGGGCGTCGCCCGCGGTGCAGGAGCAGATCGCGCGTGCCGTGGCCGAGTTGCTGGCCGCGCTGGCCGTCGACCACGTGGCCCGCACCGGCCTGGACGGGCGGTGCGCCGCGCCGTCGCTGTTCGACCGGATCACCGCCTCCGTGGAGGCCTCGCTCGGCGACCCCACGCTGTCCCCGCAGACGATCGCGGACCGGCACGGCGTCTCGCTGCGCTACCTGCACCAGCTGTTCCAGCGCCGGGGCGACACCGTCGGCGGGTGGATCCGCGGCCGCCGACTGGCGGCGGCACGGCAGGAGTTGGCCTGCCCCGACGATCCGGGCCGGACGATTGCCGCCGTCGCCGCGCACTGGGGCTTCGCCAGCGCCTCGCACTTCAGCCGGGCGTTCCGGGAGGCCTATGGAATGTCCCCGAAGCAGTGGCGGACGGAGCAGTTGGCCGACGAGGCGTCGGCGTGAATGTCTCAAAGTCGACTTGGCGGTAATGCCACACTTTGACAGCTGCGCAGCCGGGCCGTGATGATCTGCGGTCGTGCACCCGTACCGCTCCCGGGAATTGGGGACGGGGAATTCCGGCCGTGCGCCCGGCGCTCGGGGAACGGGGGAGGGGCGCGGCCGAGGCGGTGTGCGCCCTGGTCGGAAGTACAGGACGGTGGGTGCGGTCACCTGGGGGTGGTGGCCGAAAGCGCACGTCGGGGAGGTGCCGGGGGCCGGCCGCGGGGCGTGCGCAGGGGTCATCGGGGCGTGGGGAGCGCGCGGCACCGATCGCCCGTGCTTCCTGATGAGGCGTCAATTTGGCTGGCCGGTAAGCATGATGTGTCCATTCCGCTTATTATTCGGCCAAACGAGGCGCGCGCAGGACCGAATCGGTGATCTTACTGCGGGGGTTCGGCGTGCCTTCCTGACGACGAGAGCAGGGCATGACCCACACAGAACAGGAATCCCGAGCGCCCGCGCCCCGCGCGGGCCGGCGGACGGCCGAACGGGCCGCCGCCGTGGTGGCGGCCCTCGCCGCCGCCACCGCTGTCGCGGCTCCTTCCGCCTCGCCCCAGACCGCCGAAGGTTCGGTGACGGTCCAGGTGGTGCGGACGGTCGACGAGAGCGGAACGTGGTCGGGCCCGGCGATGGAACCGGGCATGGCCGGAGTGACGGTCACCCTGACCGGCGAGGACGGCACGGTCAGCACCGCCCTCACCGCCGCCGACGGTTCGGTGACGCTGAAGCCCGGCAAGTCGACCGCCAGCGGCAAGTACCGCGTCCAGGTGGTCAACCCGAAGCCGGGCGTGCTGTACCCGGCGTTCGCCTCCCGCGAGGGCCTGACCGGCGCGCCGGACAAGCTCAGCAGCAACGAGGAGTTCGTCGACCTCTCGGCGGGCAAGCAGGCCAAGCTCACCACCGGCTTCTGGAACCCGGCCGACTACTGCCAGCAGAACGCCCCGCTGGCCACCGCCTGCCAGCCGGCCTCCCTGGACCCGGCGAGCGGGCGCACCCTGCTGACCTTCCCGTACCGGTCGCGTGGCGTGAACAAGGACGTCACCAACATCGGCACCACCGCCGACACCGGAAACGTCTTCGGCATCGCCTGGAACCGGGACGACAAGCGGCTGTTCAGCTCCGCCCAGGCCAAGCGCGCCACCGTGTACGGCTCCGGCGGCCCGGGCGCGATCTACGTCACCGACCCGGAGACGAAGACCACCTCGCTGTTCACCGTCGTCCCGAACGCCGGCCGCACCGCGCACGCCGGCAACGCCCAGGACGACGCCTTCGTCGCCCCGGTCGGCAAGGAGAGCCTCGGCGGGCTGAAGCTCAGCGAGGACGGCCGCGACCTGTTCGTGGTCAACCTCAACGACCGCAAGCTGTACCGCTACGACGCCACGGCGAAGACGGTCGAGAAGCCGAAGGCCAGCTACACCATTCCGACCCCCGACTGCCCGTCGGCCGACGACTGGCGGCCGTTCGGCCTCGGCATGCAGGACGGCGTCGGGTACGTCGGCGGCGTCTGCTCCGGCCAGTCCACCCAGAAGATCAGCGACCTGCGGGCGATCGTGCTGCCCTTCGACCCGGCCACCGGGAAGTTCAGCGCGGCCGTCCTCGACCAGCCGCTCGACTACCACGGCACGCCGGCCGGGTGCAACGGGTACTTCTGGTACCCCTGGCAGGACACCGTTCCGATGACGAACGGGCAGGTCTGCGGCATCAACCCGGAGCCCGAGCTCGGCGAGATCGGCTTCGAGACCGACGGCTCCATGCTGCTCTCGTTCCGCGACCGGTACGCCGACCAGGCCGCCGCCGCGCCGCCCGAGGGCCCGGCACCGAACGGCTTCGTCTCCGTGCTCGCCTCGGCCGACCTCAACAAGGCCTGCAAGTCCGGCGACAGCTACGTGATGGACGTCAACCTCGGCTGCGGGATCACTACCAAGGGCAAGGGCTTCTTCAACCTGAACCGCCCCGCCCCGGTCGGCCACCCCTACGCGTCGTTCGCCGGCATGGCACTGTCCAAGGTCGAGAACTCCATCGCGACCTCCGGCTACGACGTCTCCAACAACATCATCACCGCCGGCACCATGTTCACCCTGCGCACCGGCGGCATCGACCCGGGCTTCGGCAACGAACTGTCCAACGGTCAGTCCCGCTTCGGCAAGGGCGCGGCCATGGCCGACCTCGAGGTGCTCTGCGACAAGGCGCCGCTCCAGATCGGCAACCGGGTCTGGTACGACCCGGAGCGCTCCGGCCTCCAACTGCCGCAGCAGAAGCCGGTCCCCGGCGCGACCGTCAACCTGTACGACGGCGACGGCAAGAAGGTCGGCACTGCGAAGACCACCCCGCGCGGCGAGTACTACTTCGACGACACCAACGTCACCGGCGGGCTGAAGCCGAACACCAAGTACACGATCCGCCTGGACAACCCGGCGGACTACGCCAAGGGCGGCCCGCTGTACCACTGGGTCCCGACCAAGGACAACGTCGGCGACAGCCGCCTGCTCGACTCCGACGGGACCATCCCGAAGGGCGGCACCTACGTCGAGCGCGCGCTGACCACCGGCGGCCCCGGTCAGAACGACCACAGCTTCGACTTCGGCTTCATGCAGCAGCAGGGCGCGCTGCGCCTGGTCAAGCACGACCAGGACGGCAAGCCGCTGCCCGGTGCGGTGTTCCAGCTGTGGCGCGAGACCAACGGCACCGACGGCCTCCAGGCCGACGGTGACAAGCCGGACACCAAGGTCGGCGACCCGTGCACCACCGGCGACGACGGCACCTGTGCCGGCACCGTCGACAAGGGCACGTACTACTGGCAGGAAGTCACCCCGCCGAAGGGCTACCAGGCCCCGGAGCAGCCGGTCCTCGGACCGGTCGTGCTGGACGACGAGCACCTGGAGGACGGCATCACCACCACCGCCGTCAACCAGCTGATCCCGCCGCCGCCCACCACCCCGGCCCCGACGCCCACGCCCACCCCGTCGGCGTCGCAGCCCTCGGGCGGCCTGGCGTTCACCGGCACCAACGAGACGGTCCTGACGTACACCCTGGTCGGCGGAGCGATCCTGCTCGTCGCCGGCGCGGGTCTGCTGATCGCCGTCCGCAAGCGCCGCACCCACTGACGCCTCGGCAGCAGTGACCAGGGGGCCCCGGGATACTCTCCCGGGGCCCCTTCCCGCACCGAAAACCCTTGCACCGAACGCACCGAGGAGCTGGACGACCCGATGGCATCCGACAAGAAGCGCCTGTCCCGGCGCACGCTGATCGTCAGCGCCGTGGCGGCGGCCGTGCTCGCGGGCGGCGGCGTGACGGCCTGGCAGCTGGTGGGCGGTCAGGAGGAGAGCCGTCCGCTGTCCACCGAGGAGGCGTCCCGGCTGGCGCTGTCCCGGCTGAACGTCTACCAGGCCAGCCCGCTCAAGGTGGCGCTGAAGGCCCAGGAGGGCGACGGCATGGTGGTCGAGGTGCAGGGCGTCGTCGACTACCGCACCAAGCACGCGGCGGGCAGCTACACCGTCACCAAGAAGGGCAGCACCGTCGACCACGGGCTGGTGGTGTGGGACACCGGCGGGCTGGGCCTGGCCAAGCAGCCCGACGGGGCGAGCGGTCCGGCCTGGGAGCAGGCCGAGCACGTGCCGCGGGCCGGCTGGACTTCGCGCAGCTACGGCACCGACCCGCTGGACGCCGGGCTCCAACTGCTCATCCAGCTGGGCGCGGACCGGCCCGACAACCCGCTGCTGCTGGTCCAGGCCGGCCCGCGATGGCTCGGCCGGGACCGCATCGACGGCCGCGACTACGACCGGATCGCCGGCCCCCGCGCGCGCGACGCCGCCGACAAGGACGCCACGTCGCCGGTCACCTACTGGATCGACGGCGACGGCGGCCTGCGCCGGGTCACCATGCGGATGGCCGGCCTCGGCACCCCGACCACCCTGGACCTCGGTGGCCGGGACGCCGAAGCCAAGCTCCCCGAGGCGCCCTGGGCGACGGCGGGCTGAGATGCCGTCAGACGGCCGTCGGCAGCGGGTAGCTGTCCGGATCGACCTTGCCCGGCAGATCGACGGCCGGGGCGGCCGGCGCGTTCGGGTCGGCCATCGACGGCTGCGCGGGCGGCGCCGGTACGGCGTTGAACGCCATTCCCGGCGGGGCCTGCACCCCGGCGGCCCGGCCCGGCGGTACCTTGCCGCCGCCGCCCGCCCCACACTTGGCCAACTGCTCAAGGTCTGGCGGGCTCTGGGTGCCCGGGCTGTTGTCGGAGAAGCAGTTGCCCGGGTCGGCGGCCGAACTGACCAGGTCCACCCCGTTGCCGGTGGCCTTGTTCCCGGTCACCCGGTTGTTGGAGGCGGGGTGCCCCGGCGGGTCGGTGACCACGACGCCCGCCGCCCGGTTGCCCTGGACGAGGTTGCGCTCGACCCGGTTGTCGGTGCCGCCGCCGATGCCGATCCCGATGCCGAAACCGCCGTCGGCCTGCTGCGGCGAGTCCGCCGAGTTGTTGTTCGCCACCACGTTGCCCGCGATCACCGCGGCGTGCTGCGGGGCCAGCGACTCCAGGTCGTTGGAGTTGATGGTCACCCCGACCCGGTTGTTGACGGCCCGGTTGCCCACCACGGTGAGGTTCTCCGAGGCGTTGGTGATCTCGATGCCGACCGCGTTGCGCTCCACCAGGTTGTTCCGCACCAGCGTGTTGCACGGCCTGCACTGACCGACGTAGATCCCCGAGTCGGCCTGCCCCGACGCGTACGAGTCCTCGATGATCCCGTCGCGCGCGTCGAACGCGTAGATGCCGTACAGGGCGTTCCCGTACGAGGTCACCTTGGTGGCCCGGAAGCCCTGCACGGCCGGGAAGCGGGTGGTGTCCAGCGGGTCGTACGCGGAGCCGCCCGCGCCGTGGCGCTGCAACTTCTCGTCGGTGACGCCGGTGAACAGCACGCCGTTGGCCAGGAAGCCGCGCACGGTGAGGTTCTCGACCACGGTGCCCGCGCCGGTCGCCGTGATCCCGTTGATCAGCTTCAGATCACCGTCGAAGATCACCGTGTTGCGGTCCGAACCCCGAAGCACGACACGGGGCTTGGTGATCCGCACGCTCTCCTTGTAGACGCCAGGGTGCACCAGCACCAGATCGCCGGGATTGGCGACGTCCACCGCGCGCTGCACCGTCGGAACGTCCTCGGGCACCTGGATCACCGTGCCCGGCGGGTGACGGTCGGCGGACGGCGACGCCGACGAGGAACAGGCGGCCAGCGCCGGAAGCAGCAGACCCAGTGCCATCACGCCGGCCCGGAACCGGCGCGGACCGGTCCCTCGGCGTACCAACAGGTGGAAATCATGGAGGAGTTGCATGAAACGTGTTCTATCGTCTCCAATAGCGCCCATGCACATCGAATCGGGGAACCCGCAGGACACCGCCGCCGCCGGACGGCCCCGGTTCGGACGCCGCGCACTGCTCTCCGCAGGCGCCGTGCTGGCCGCGGGGGCGGGCGCGGCAGCCGCCACCGTCATCGGCCGTGAATCCGGGCACCCGGCCCCGGCCGCCACGCCCCCCGCCGCTGTTCCCCACTACGGCGCCCGGCAGTCCGGCCTGACGTACCGCCAACTCCCCGTCACCAGGCTGCTCGCGCTCGACCTGCCCGCCTCCGCCGACCGCGACGCGCTGCGCGGCCTGCTCGCCGCCCTCGACAAGGTGCTCGCCGCGGCCTCCGGCGGCAGCCTCGCCGACCCGCGGCTGTCCGCCGCCCCGGTCTCCTCGCTGGCCGCCATCGGCCCGTCGCTGGCCGCCCGGCTGAAGCTGCCCGTGCCCGCCGAACTCGCCGAACTCCCCGCCTTCCCCGGCGACCGGCTGGACGCGGCGCGCAGCGGCGGCGACGTCCTCCTCCAGGTCTCGGCCGAACACCCGTGGACCACCGGCGTTCTGACGGAACACCTGCTCACCGCCGCCAAGCCCGCCGGCGCAACCCTCCGCTGGAACCAGGCCGGCTTCCTGCCGTCCGTCCCCGACGGGGAGACCCCGCGCAACCTGTTCGGCTTCAAGGACGGCAGCGCCAACCCCGACCCCGCCGACCCCGGCCTGTGGAACGCCGACGGCACCATCCTGGTCTACCGCCGGATACGCATGGACACCGCCGCCTTCGCCGCTCTCCCGACCGACCGTCAGGAACTGTCCATGGGCCGCCACCTGATGTCCGGCGCCCCCCTCACCGGCACCGGCGAGCACGACGACCCCGACATCTACATCAAGCACCCCGACGGCTCCTACGTCATCCCCGTCGACGCCCACGTCCGCCTCAGCAGCCCCCGCCTCGACGGCGGCGCCCGGATGCTCCGCCGCGGCTACTCCTACGACGACGCCCCCGACGACCGCGGCCTGCTGTTCTGCGCCTTCATGCGCGACCCCGCCCTCTTCACCCGCGTCCAGAACCGCCTCGCCGAGAACGACGCCCTCAACCCCTTCCTCACCCACAACGCCACCGCCGTCGCCTGGGTCCTCCCCGGCTCCCAGCCCGACCGCCCGCTCGGTTCGACGCTCTGATCCCCTCCCGGGCCGGACCATCGGTACCCTGGGGCCGCCGATCCCGGAACATGCTCAACCACCGGGCCGGTGACGGGATCTGACGGATCCGATGATTTGCCTGGATGGGGATGGACATGTCCGACAACGCACGCCTCGCCGGGGAAGTCCTGCTGGACGTCGGCAGCCCGGAGGAGTACCGGGCGACGGTCCTGCGATTCCTCACCGATGCGCTGGGCCGGATCGAAGTCCCGCTCGAGGCCCGGGTCGAGGAGCTTGCGGGCGGGAAGGCCGGACAGATCCACGGCGACGCGCTCACCGGCCGAATCCAGCTGTCGGCGGCCTCGTTGGAGCTCGGCGGCATGTTCCAGCACCGCCCGTACAGCCCGGAGAACCTCGACTGGCTCGCCGACCGGGCGTCGGAGGGCCGAAGCGTGTCCGCGATGGCGAAGATCGTCGGACAGGGCGGACTGACCGTCGAGGTCGTGGGCGTCCTGAGGGCCTGGCGGGACGACGCCGACGACCGGTGGGCCGTCCTTCGGATGGAGACCCCGACCCCCGGCACCCTGGTGGAGAGCATCCGCAGCGTGGCGGACGGGACGGACCCGGTCTTCGGCTCCATCGGCCACGGCGGAGACATCACGTGCACCGAGCTGGAGCACGCGCTGGGCCTCCGCGACCTGGGCGACACCTACGACGACGCCCGCCGGATCCTCCGCGGCTACGACTGGATCACCGTCGTGCCGAAGCAGTTGGCCACCGAACACGGCGGCGCCGCCGCCTTCGCCGGATCGAACCTGTCCTCCGTCGACGAGCTCCCCTCCGGCGCCCTGTGGCTGCGCGCCACCGACGAGTTCGCCGACTACCGCGGCTCGGCGGTGTGGGCCGTGTTCCAGGCGCTGGCCCCCATGCTCCCGACCGGCCTGCCGGTCGAGCGGGAGTGCCCGGGCGTGCCGCGGCAGGCGAGTCCGGTGGTCCTGGAGGACGCCGCGAAGTACGGCGCGACGCGGGCGTTCGATTCCTGATCGCGATGGGCGGCGCCTTCCGCGCGGATGTGGAACGCGAGGGCGGGGCTGCGGTCGAGGGCGTCGAGCTCACCGGCGGTTCCGAGGTGACCTGCTGATCCTCACCGATGGGTGGCACCGGGGTCGGGGTCGTGGTGGATCGGCCCCGTCGTCGTGGTGAGCGGGAGGTGGGTGCCGCCGCGGGTGTGGGCGACGATTTCGGCGGCGATGGAGATGGCGGTCTCCTCGGGGGTGCGGGCGCCGAGGTCGAGGCCGATGGGGGAGTGGAGGCGGGACAGCTCGGCTTCGGTGAGGCCGGCTTCGCGGAGGTGGGCGAGGCGGTCGTGGTGGGTGCGGCGGGAGCCGAGGGCGCCGATGTAGGCGACGGGGAGGCGCAGGGCCCGCTCCAGCAGGGGGAGGTCGAACTTGGCGTCGTGGGTGAGGACGCACAGGACGGTCCGGGCGTCCAACTGCCCGGCCTGGGTGTCGAGGTAGCGGTGCGGCCAGTCGACGACGATCTCGTCCGCGTCGGGGAAGCGGCGGCGGGTGGCGAACACCGGGCGGGCGTCGCAGACCGTCACCTGGTAGCCGAGGAACTTGCCGATCCGGACCAGGGCGGCGGCGAAGTCCATGGCGCCGAAGACCAGCAGGCGCGGGGGCGGGACGTAGGACTCGACGAAGAGGGTGCCGGAGTCGAGCGGGAGGAGGCCGGTGCGGCCGGCGGAGAGCATAGCGCGGGTCTCGGCGACCATCGGGTGTTCGAGGGGGAGGGCGCCGTACTCGGCGTCGGGCGTGACGGTGAGGGTGCGGCCGAGGAGGGCTGACGGCCCGTCGACGATCCGGGCCACCGCGACGGGTACTCCGGAGGAGACCAGGGAGATCGCGGCGTCCAGGCCGGGGGAGGAGCCGGGGACGACGGGCTGGACGAAGACGTCGAGGGAGCCGCCGCAGGTCAGGCCGACGGCGAAGGCGTCCTCGTCGCTGTAGCCGAAGTGCTGGAGGACCGGGGTGCCGCTCGAGAGCACCTCCTGGCAGGTCTCGTACACGGCGGCTTCCACGCAGCCCCCGGAGATCGAGCCGACCGCCTCGCCGTACGCGTCGACGGCGAGTGCCGCGCCCGGCCCGCGCGGGGCGCTGCCCGAGGCGCGGACCACGGTGGCCACGGCGAAGGGGCGTCCGGTGGCGTGCCAGGCGTGGAGTTGCGCGGCGATGTCCTGCACGAGTACTGCTCCCTACTAATGGACGCCCAGCCAGGACTTGATCGGGGCGAGCGCGAAGTAGACGACGAACACGAAGGTGAGGATCCACATCAGCACCCCGGGCTCGCGCCACTTCCCGGTGCCGGCCTTGACCACGGTGTAGGAGACGACCCCGGCGCCGACGCCCGCGGTGATGCTGTAGGTGAACGGCATGACCACGCTGGTGAGGAACACGGGGATGGCGACCTCGCTGTCCGACCAGTCGATGAGCCGGGCCTGGCTCATCATCAGCGAGCCGATCACCACCAGCGCGGCGGAGGCGACCTGCACCGGGACGATGGCGGCGATCGGGGAGAAGAACAGCATCAGCGTGAACACGCCGCCGGTGACGATGGAGGCCAGTCCGGTGCGGGCGCCGTCGCCGACGCCGGTCGCGGACTCCAGGAAGACGGTCTGCCCGGACGCCCCGGCCACGCCGCCGATCGCGCCGCCCGCGCCGTCGATGAACAGCGCCTTGGACAGGCCCGGCATCCGGCCCTTGGAGTCGGTGAGTCCGGCTTCGGTGCCGACGCCGATGATGGTGGCCATCGCGTCGAAGAACCCCGCCAGTACCAGGGTGAACACCGCGACGGAGGCGCTGATCGCGCCCATGCTCTTCGCGCCGAACGCACCGAACAGGTCGACGTGGCCGAACAGCCCGAAGTCGGGTGCGGCGACCGGCGACCCGGGCCAGACCGGCGCGGTGCCGCCCCAGTCCTGGGGGGTCAGGTCGGCGGCCTTGTTGACGATCATCGCGGCGGCGGTGCCGAGCGCGAGGCCGAGCAGGATCGCGCCGCGCACGCGCCGGGCGAGCAGCACGAAGATCAGCAGCAGGGTGAGGCAGAAGAGCAGCACCGGCCAGCCCTCGAGTTCGCCGGCCGGGCCGAGGGAGAGCGGGGTGGGCCCGCCGGTGTGCACGAATCCGGCCTTGACGAAGCCGACGATCGAGATGAACAGGCCGATGCCGATGGTGATCGCGTACTTCAGCGGCAGCGGAATGCCGTGCATGATCTTCTCGCGCAGGCCGGAGACGACCAGCAGCACGATCAGCAGACCGTAGATCACGCACAGGCCCATCGCCTGCGGCCAGGTGGAGTGCGGCACCACCAGCGCGGAGATCACGCCGGAGACGGACAGGCCGGCGGCGAGCGCGAGCGGAACGTTGCCGACCACGCCCATCACGATGGTGGTGACGGCGGCGGCGAGCGCGGTGGCGGTGGTCACCTGGGCGTGGTCGAGCTTGTGGCCGGTGACGTCCGCGCCGCTCAGGATGATCGGGTTGAGCAGGATGATGTAGGCCATCGCCATGAAGGTGGTGAGGCCGCCGCGCAGTTCGGTGCCCACGGTGGAGCCGCGCGCCGAGATCTTGAAGTACGTGTCGAGCGTGCCGCGCGAGGTGGGGCCGGGCTCCACCGGGGTCTGTGCCATGTCGGTTCCCAAGGATCAGAGAGTCAGGTGCTCCGGCCGGACCGGGATGCGGGTGAGGGCCTTCCCCGTGGCTTGTCGGATCGCCGCCACGATCGAGGGGGTGGCCGAGACGGTGGGGGCCTCGCCGACGCCGCGCAGCCCGTACGGGGCGTGCGGGTCCGGGAGTTCGAGGAGTTCCACCGGGATCGGCGGGGTGTCGAGGACGGTCGGGATCAGGTAGTCGGTGAACGAGGCGTTGCGGACCTTGCCGTCGGCGATCACGATCTCCTCCATCACGGCCAGACCCAGTGCCTGCGTGCAGCCGCCCTGGATCTGGCCGACCACGGCGAGCGGGTTGAGCGCCCGTCCGACGTCCTGAACGGCCGTCAACTCGACCACCTTGACCAGTCCGAGCTCCACGTCCACGTCCACCACGGCGCGGTTCGCGCAGAAGGAGTACTGGACGTGGCCGAAACCCTGCCCGGTCTCCGGGTGCAGCGCGACGGTCGGGCGGTGGCGGTGCACCCGGGTCTGCTCGACGGCCTCGTCGCCGAGCAGCTCGGCCAGCGAGGTCAGCACCCCGGCGGACGCGGAGACCACCCGGCCGCCGGCCAGCGTCAGGTCGCGGTGCGTCCAGCCGTGCCGGCGCCGGCCCCGGTCGAGCAGCACCTCGCGGACCGCCTCGGCGGCGAGCTTGACCGCGCCGCCCGTCATGTAGGTCTGCCGGGAGGCGGAGGTGGAGCCGGCCGAGCCGATCTCGGTGTTGGCGGGGTGGATGGTGACGTGCTCGACGCCCAGCTCGGTGCGGGCGATCTGGGCGTGCACGGTGACGCCGCCCTGCCCGACCTCGGCCGCCGCCGTGTGCACCATGGCGACCGGCTCGCCGCCGATCAGCTCCAGCCGGACCCGGGCGGTGGAGTAGTCGTCGAAGCCCTCGGAGAAGCCGACGTTCTTGATCCCCACCGAGTAGCCGACGCCGCGCACGATGCCCTCGCCGTGCGAGGTGTTGGACAGCGCCCCCGGCAGGTTGCGCAGGTCGGACGGGTCGAGCGGCGGCGGCAGCGGCCGGTCCTTGGCCCGCCGGAGCAGCTCGGCGACCGGCGCGGGCGCGTCGATCTGCTGCCCGGTCGGCATCAGGTCGCCCTGCGCGACGGCGTTCAGCTGCCGCAGCTCCACCGGGTCCATACCGAGCGCGGCCGCCAGCTTGTCCATCTGCGACTCGTAGCCGAACGCGGCCTGCACCGCGCCGAAGCCGCGCATCGCCCCGCACGGCGGGTTGTTGGAGTACAGCGCCAGGGCGTGCATCGCCACGTTCGGGATGACGTACGGGCCGTGGCCGAGCGAGGCGGCGTTGCCGGCCACGGCGGGGGAGGTGGAGGCGTACGCGCCGCCGTCCAGTACGATCCGGCAGTCCGCGAACACCAGCTTCCCGTCGCGGGTGGCGCCGTGCTCGTAGCGCATCCGGGCCGGGTGGCGGTGCACGTGCCCGAAGAAGGACTCGTCGCGGGAGTACACGATCTTGACGGGCCGCCGGGTGCGCAGCGCCAGCAGGCAGGCGTGGATCTGCATCGACAGGTCCTCACGGCCGCCGAACGCGCCGCCCACCCCGGCCAGGGTGAGGCGGACCTTCTCCTCCGGCAGGGCCAGCACCGGCGCCATCTGCTGCCGGTCCACGTGCAGCCACTGGGTGGCGATGTACAGGTCCACGCCGCCGTCCTCGGCGGGCACGGCGAGGCCCGACTCGGGGCCGAGGAACGCCTGGTCCTGCATGCCGACCTCGTACTCGCCGGACACGATCACGTCCGCCAGCGCCCGTACCCCGTCGGTGACGCCCCGGCCCGCGACCAGGCGCTGCTCGTGGCAGAGGTTGCCGTGCGCGCGGGCCTTGTACTCGTGCGGCTCGTGCACGTAGCCGTGGTGCTGAGGGTCGAGGCACTGCTCCTCGGTGGTGATCGGGGTGAGCACCTCGTACTCGACGACGATCCGTTTCGCGGCCCGGCGGGCCGTCTCTGGGTGGTCGGCGGCGACCAGCGCGATCGGCTCGCCCTGGTAGCGGACCTTGTCGATCGCCAGGGCCGGCTGGTCGGCGATCTCCAGGCCGTAGAACTTGGCGCCCGGGATGTCCTCGTGGGTGAGCACCGCGTGCACCCCGGGGACGGCGAGGGCCCCCGAGATGTCCACGGACAGGATGTTGGCGCGCGGGTGCGGGGAGCGCAGCGCGGTGCCCCACAGCATGTCCTCGTGCCACAGGTCGGAGGAGTAGGCGAACTCGCCCTTCACCTTCAGCGTGCCGTCGGGGCGCAGCGGGGACTGCCCGATGCCGTGCTCGGACGCCTGGCTGATCTTCTGCAGGTTCTTCTCGGCCTGGATCGGACGGGTCGTCATTCCCGGCCCCCCGCCCCGTCGATGCGGGCCGAGGCCAGCCGCACCGCGTCCATGATCTTCTCGTAGCCGGTGCAGCGGCACAGGTTGCCCGACAGCGCCTCGCGGATGTCGGCGTCGGACGGCCGCGGGTCCCGGGCCAGCAGCGCGTCGGTCTGCACCAGCAGGCCCGGCGTGCAGAAGCCGCACTGCACGGCGCCCGCGTCCAGGAACGCCTGCTGGACGGGGCCGAGTCCGCCGTCCTGGCCGGTCAGGCCCTCGACGGTGCGCACCTCGCGGCCCTGCACCTGGCCGGCCGCCACCAGGCAGGCGCAGACCGGGACTTCGTCCAGGTAGACGGTGCAGGAGCCGCACTCGCCCTGCTCGCAGGCGTTCTTCGAACCGGGCAGGCCGACCCGCTCGCGCAGCACGTACAGCAGCGACTCGCCCTCCCACACGTCGTCGGCCTCCACCGGCCTCCCGTTGGCGGTGAACGTCACCCTCATGCCGCCCTCCCGGGCCGATAGTCGTTCCAACACCACGTCAGCGTGCGCCGGGCCAGCACGGCCAGCGCATGGCGCCGGTACGCGGCGGTGCCCCGGACGTCGTCGATGGGGTCGGCGGCGGCCGCGACCAGTTCGCCGAAGCGCCGCACCACCTGCGGGGCCGGCGGGTCGCCGGACTCCCACGCCAGTTCGCCCGCCAGGTACGCCTCGGCGTCCGAGGCCCGGCGCGGGGTCGGCGCGGCCGAGCCGATGCCGGTGCCGACCGTGCGGTCCTTCGGGTGCAGGGCGAGACCGAACGCGCAGACCGCGATCACCATCGCGTTGCGGGTACCGACCTTGGAGAACTGCTGCGGGCCGTCGGCGACCGGGATCCGCACCGCGCGGATCAACTCGTCCGGCGCCAGGCAGTGCCGCTTCACCCCGACGTAGAACTCGTCGATCGGGATCAGCCGCACCCCGCGCACCGAGTGCGCCTCCACCCGCACCCCCCGCCCGGCGGCCAGCAGCGCCGGATGCGCGTCACCGGCCGGCGAGGCCGCGCCCAGGTTGCCGCCGACACTGCCCCGGTTGCGGATCTGCGGCGAACCCACCGTCCGCGACGCCAGCGCCAGCCCGGGCAGCGGGCCGGACAGCTCGTCGATGATCCGCGCGTACGGCACCGCCGCGCCGAGGCGCACCGACGCCCCGTCACTGCTCCACCGGCCCAGCTCGGTGATCCGGTTCAGGTCGAGGATCGCGGACGGCCGGCGCAGGTCGAAGTTCAGCTCGACCATGACGTCGGTGCCGCCGGAGACCGGCAGCGCGCCGGGGTGACCGGCCATCGCCCTGAGCGCCTCGTCCCAGGTCGCGGGTCGAAGGAACTCCATGCGGTGTCTCCTCTCTTCGTCGACGCGGCTCTTCGTCGACGCAGCGCCCCGGCCGGTGCGGCCCGGCGGTGTGCAGGCCAGTGAACCGCCGTCACCGGCATGGTCGGCAGTCACCGATGACATGAGCGCCGACGGTGACCTGCGGCGCTGTCCTGTACGTTCGTCCAATGTGGACGATCCTCCAGCCCACCCGGGTCACCCTGGGCCGTCCCCGCCCCGGAATCACCCCCACGATTCATTCGCAGCACCCGCAGCACCAGCCGCACCGTTACGAAGGGCCCCGTCCATGCGCGTCCGCGACCTGCTCGCCCCCGGCGCACCCCGGCTGCGCCTGCTCGCCGGCGAGGACGAACTCGACCGGCAGGTCACCGGCGTGATGACCACCGACCTGCAGGACCCCGGCCGGTTCCTGCACGGCGGCGAACTCGTCCTCACCGGCATGCTGTGGCGCACCGCCCCCGCCGACTCCGCGCGCTTCGTGCGCACCCTGGTGGCCGGCGGCGCCGCCGCGCTCGGCGCCGGCGAGGTGGAGGTCGGGCCCGTCCCCGCCGACCTGGTCGAGGCCTGCCGCCGGCACCGGCTGCCGCTGCTCGCCGTCCCCGACGACATCGCCTTCGGCACCGTCACCGAGTACGTCGGCCGGCACGTCTCCGCCGGCCGGGCCGCCGACCTCGCCGCCCTCGTCGACCGGCACCGGCTGCTGGTCTCCGCCGCCGACACGGGCGGCCTCGACGCCGTCCTCGACCTGCTCGGCGGCGACCTCGACCTCGACTGCTGGGTACTCACCCCCACCGGCCACGTCATCGCCGGACCCGCCGACCGCCTCACCCCCGCCGACCGCGACCGCCTCGCCCGCGCCCACCTCGCCGCCCAGCAGCGCGGCCACCACCCCCCGCACCGGGTCCGACTCGCCGACTGCACCTACTCGCTGCTGCCCGCCGCCGAACCCGCCACCGCCACCGTGCTCGCCGACTGGATCCTCGCCGTCGCCGGCGACCTCACCGAATGGCCCGCCAAACGCCGCCAGCTCGCCGAGAACCTGTGCCGCCTGGTCGCCACCGAACGCACCCGCCGCGACGAGAGCCGCCGACTGCGCCGCCGGCTCGCCGACGAACTCCTCGACCTGCTGAGGCACGGCGCCGCCCCCGCCGAGACCGCCCGCGCCCTGCGCGCCTCCACCACCGACGGCGCGGGCCACCCGCAGTGGCTGGTGCTGTCCGCCGACGCCACCGGACTGCCCGACGGCGCGCTGCGCCCGGTCCTCGAAGAGGCACTGCCCGGTACGGCCCTGGTCGCCGCCGTCGGCCGCAGCGGCGCCGTCGCCGTGCTGCCCGCCCCGAACGCCCCCGACGCCGCCGTCCCCGCCGACGCGGTGCGCGCGCTGCTGGCCCCGCTGGAGGCCGGGCTCGACGCCGACGGGCGGATCACCGTCGGCGTGTGCGCCCCCGCCGCCGAGTCCGACGGCCTGCGCGGCGCCCTGGAGGAGTCCCGGCACGCCCGCCGGATCGCCGCCTCCCGCCCCGGCCGGATCCGGGTCGCCGGCGCCGAGGAACTCGCCTCGCACGTCCTGCTGCTGGCCGCCGTCCCCGCCGAGGTCCGGCGCGCCTTCCGGGCCCGGCTGCTCGACCCCGTCACCGCCTACGACCAGGAACACCAGGCCGACCTGCTGCACACCCTGGCCGCGTTCCTGCGCTCCGACGGCTCCTGGACGCGCTGCGCCGCCCAGCTGCACGTGCACGTCAACACGCTGCGCTACCGGATCGGCCGGATCGAGGAACTCACCGGCCGCGACCTGTCCCGGCTGGAGGACCGGGTCGACTTCTACCTGGCGCTGGAACTCGCCTGACCAGGGCCTGTCCGGTCAGGCGGCGCTCCGGCGCCGGCCGCGCGGGCGGCGCGGGTACGGGAACAGCCGGGGCCTGCGCTTCGCCGCCAGGTCCTCGACCCAGCCGAGGGCCATCACCAGCAGGGCGAGCAGCGGGATCGCCACCAGCAGGCTGAACCACTGGCTGGTCAGCAGCCACCTGAGGTGCTCGTAGAAGTAGTCGACGTTCCACAGCGGGTCGATCAGCGGGAAGGCCAGCACCAGTGCCGGCACGTGCCACAGGTAGACGGTGACGGCCCGCGAGTTGAGCAGGCTCACCAGGCCGTTCCAGCGCTCCAGCCGCGCGGGCCACTGCTCCCAGGACGGGCTGATGTGCAGCAGCAGCGCGACGAAGCCGAAGGACCACAGGGCCTGGGCGATCGGCCAGAGCTCGATGTCGGCGGGCTGGCTCGGATCGACCGGCCGGGTCTGCAGGTACCAGAAGCCCGCCACCATGATCAGCGGTGCGATCGACGGCAGCACGTACTGCGGGATCCGCCGCAGCAGGCCCTCCTGGTGGGCCATGCCGAGGATCCAGCAGGAGCCGAACATCGCGAAGTCGTTGACGGTCTCCCAGACCCGGCCCCAGACGACGTCCTGGCCGGCGAAGAACGCGTTCATGACGATCACCAGCGCCAGCGGGGCGAACAGCGTCACCACCGGGAAGCGGCGCAGCGCCTTCAGCATCAGCGGCGACAGCAGCACGTACCAGAGGTAGGCCCGCAGGTACCACAGCGGCACCACCAGCTGGGAGGCCCAGCCGGTCTCCAGGTGGCCGCCGAAGCCGTGCAGCTCGGTCGCGTACGGGGGAGTGCTCAGCGGCAGCACCCAGAACGCCAGCTTCGCCCACCACCAGGTGGGGTGGCCGTCGGCGTCAGGGCCGCCGCCGTCGAGGACCTGCAGGGTGACCACGACGGCGCCGAACAGCCACATCGGCGGCAGCAGGCGGCGCAGCCGGCCGCGGATCACGCTCAGCGCGGGGCGGCTCAGCGAACGCGTCATCAGCGAGCCGGCCAGGGCGAACATCACGCCCATCGACGGGAACACCAGCGGCAGCCAGAACCACTCGAAGTGGTGGTAGAGCACCACGCGGACCAGCGCCATCGCGCGCAGCAGGTCGAGGTAGCGGTCGCGGCCGGCCTTGCGCACGGACGCGACGAGCGTGTCCGGGGCGGTGTCGGGGGCCTCGTCCCGGCGCAGCTGCGGGGGGATCCGCAGCCGGATGGTGTCGCTCATGGTCAGGCCTCCACGGGGACAGCGACCTCGCCGGTGCGCCGGAGCTTGTGCCAGCGCAGCCGGCCACCGGTGAGCGCGGTGATCGTGGACTGCAGCAGGACGATGTACATCAGCTGCCGGTAGACCACCTGCTGCAGCGGCAGGCTGATCAGGTGCCAGGGCTTCTCGTGGTCGAGCCGGAAGGCGTACCAGGACAGCAGGCCCTGGAGCGCGATGAACCCGCCCCAGCTGGCCAGCGTGATCGGCGCGTCCGTGAACAGCACGCCGTACAGCAGGAACAGGTCCACCAGCGGCGCCAGCAGCGGGGCGACCACGCCGAACAGCACCACCATCGGCAGGCCGATCCGGCCGAAGCGGCCGGCCGGGCCGCGGGAGATCACGGCGCGGCGGTGCTTCCACATCGCCTGCATCGAGCCGTAGCTCCAGCGGTAGCGCTGCGACCAGAGCTGCTGGAGGCTCGCGGGCGCCTCGGTCCAGGCGCGGGCGCGCTCGGCGTAGACGACCCGCCAGCCGGCGCAGAGCACCGCGATGGTGATGTCGGTGTCCTCGGCGAGGGTGTCGTCGCTCATCCCGCCGACCTGCCGCAGCGCCTCCTTGCGGAACGCGCCGACCGCGCCGGGAATGGTCGGGATGACGTTCAGCACGTCGTACATCCGGCGGTCCAGGTTGTGGCCGAGGACGTACTCGATGTGCTGCCAGGCACCGATCAGGCTGTCCCGGTTGCCGACCTTCGCGTTGCCCGCGATCGCGCCGACCTTCGGATCGGCGAACGGCTGGACCAGCTCGCGCACCGTGGACGGCTCGAAGACGGTATCGCCGTCCATCATCACCACGAGGTCGTACGAGGCGGCCGCGATACCGGCGTTGAGGGCGCTGGGCTTGCCGCCGTTGACCTTGCGGATCAGCCGGACGAACGGCAGGTTCATCTCCTCGACGATGTCCGCGGTGCCGTCCGTGGAGCCGTCGTCGATCACGATCACTTCGATCGGATAGTCGCTGGCGGCCAGCGAGTTCAGGGTGTTGGCGATGCACTCGAGCTCGTTGTACGCCGGGACGAGCACGGTGACCGGCTCGGTGACGGGCGGCCCCCAGGCGTCCTTGCGCTTGGAGCGGCGGGCGTGCACCGGGGCGAGGACGATCATCAGCGCGAACCGGCCGAAGTTCAGGAAGCCGACCAGCGCCAGCAGCCCGACCAGCACCGGCAGGGTGTACACGGCGACCTGGGTCGCCCAGATGAAGCCCTTGCCCGCCCACAGCTGGAAGCCGTGCACCGGCACCATCGCGTTGGACGCGCCGAGCGCGTCGGAGATGGTGGTGAAGCGGTAGCCCTCGCCCTGGAGCTTGACGATGATCTGCTCCAGCGCGGCGACCGTCTCGGTGCGGTCACCACCCGCGTCGTGCAGCAGGATCAGCTCGCCCGCGCCGGGCGTGGCCGGCATCGCGGCCTTCACGATCCCGTCGACGCCCGGGCGCTTCCAGTCGTCGGTGTCGCGGTCGATGAACGCCGTCAGGTAGCCGTGCGCGCCCACGTACTGGATGACCGGGTAGGTCCAGTCGTCCAGCGCGTTCGCCTCCGAGGAGTACGGCGGCCGGAACAGCGAACTGTGCACGCCCGCGACACCGGCCAGCGCCAGCTGGGTCTGCGCCAGCTCCCAGCCGATCCGGGTGTGCGACTGGTACACCAGGTCGGGGTGGGTGAAGGTGTGCAGGCCGATTTCGTGGCCGCCCGCGACGATCTGCCGGATCAGGTCCGGGTTGCGGGTGGTCATCGCGCCGGTCACGAAGAAGTCCGCGCGGACGTCGTGCGCCTTTAGCACGTCGAGGATCTTCGGCGTCCACTCCGGCGAGGGGCCGTCGTCGAAGCTCAGCACCACCGTCTTGTCGGGGATGCGGTAGCTGACCGGGTTCGCCTTCTTGTCGCCGCGCGTGTCGATCACCGGGCCGCCCTTGAGCAGGTTCTCCGGCACGGTGTCCTTGTCCACCGAGGTCGCGATCCGGGTGTCGTGGAACACCTCGTTGGTGGCCAGCCCGCGCAGCACCAGCAGCGCCAGCAGGCACGCCAGCAGGGACAGCGGCATGACGAAGCGCAGCGGCGGCGCGGCCAGTCGGCGCGGCCTCAGCAGGGAATGCCGGCGGCGCTGGTGGCGGGACAAAGGGCGCTCCTGGAGGTGCGGTGGTGCGAACGATCAGGGGTGCTTGGTCGCCCGGCCCGAAGGCGTCCCCCCGGCGGGGGGCTTCGAGGTGCCGGCCGAGTTCCCCGCCTTGGGCGGCGAGGTGGAGCGGGAGGGTGCTCCGGACGCCGGCGCCGAGGCCGAGGGCGAGGGGCCGGCCGACGGTGACGCCGAGGGCGCCGCGGCCGCCGGCGCGGGCTGCGCGGGGATCTCCATCGGCGGGGCGTCCGCCTGCACGCCGATCAGGCTGCCGCCCATCGCGACCGCCAGCACCGCGCCCACCACCGAGACCGGCCAGCCGAGACCGCGCAGCAATCGCCCGCGCAGGCCCGACTCGTCGACGAACACCGGTTCGGGCAGCGCCTCTTCGGGCAGCGGCTCGTCGACATCCGGGCCCGGGGCGCCGGGCGGTGCCGGGTACGCCGATCCGGGCTCGGAGGACGTCATGACAGGGCGCACCGTGCGAGGCCTTTCAGGGCAGGGAGGGCGAAGACCGCGGGAGCGTGACTCGAACGCTAGTGCACCGACCTGGGCCGACCTGCGGCGAATTGGGCCTGATGTCCACTTTCGACACGTTCCCGATCATGGTTGTGACCGGATCGATACCCCTACCGGCGCGTACATGTTTAACCCGTGCACAGACCGTTCGACCTCGGCGGATGCGGGCCGTCCCGGCGGCGGAGCGGCCTGTGAGCCCCCGTTAGGATGACCGCCTCCGACCGGTCGTCGATTTCCCGCGCAGAGGGGCGTGTGCCAACTACCGCCGCTGCGCCCCAAGGAGCCCGTGTGCGAGCCCGTGTACGCCAGTCCAGCCGCCTGCCCCGCCGTCGCGCGTGGAGCGTGATCGCGCTGCCGACCCTGCTGTGCACGCTCGCCGCGTGCAACGGCGACCCGGCCGCCGGTGGGGATTCCGCCGCGAAGGGCCGGTCCGCCAGCGCCTCGCCGACGCCGTCCGGGCCGCCGGGAACGATGTTCGACACCTTCCACTACACCGGGCCCGACGACCCACAGTTGGCCGCGCACGGCTGGCAGGTCCGGGACGGCGGCGGCGGCCCCGGCATCAAGGACACCTGGTCCGCCTCCGGCGCCGCCTTCCCCGAGGACCCGACCGCCAAGGGCGGCCGGGCGCTGCAACTGCGCTCGACCACCGACGGCACCAAGCAAGGCACCAAGCAGGTCGAGGTGCAGAGCACCGCCACCAACCTGTTCCACGGCACCTTCGCGGCCCGGATCAACTTCGGCGAGAAGCCCTCCACCGGCCGCACCGGAGACCACGTCGTCCAGACCTTCTTCCCGATCTCACCCGCCGACGACTCGGCGAACTACAGCGAACTCGACTTCGAGTACCTGCCGAACGGCGGCTGGGGCGCGCCCGGCCCGAAGCTCGACACCACCAGCTGGTTCAAGGCCGACCCGCCGGACCGCGTCACCAAGGCCGCCAAGCAGCGCCTCGAGGGCTGGCACACCATGATGATCACCGCCATGGACGGGAAGGTCACCTACTTCCTGGACGGCAAGGAGATGTTCACCAGCTCCGACAAGTACGTCGCGCGCGAGAAGATGGACATCCACTTCAGCAACTGGTTCATCGACCTGCTGCCCTCGATCAGCGGCCAGCGCAGCTGGGACATGAAGGTCAACTGGTTCTACTACAAGGCCGACCAGGCGCTCTCCGCGGCGGACGTCGAGCAGACCGTGGACGGCTTCTACGGCGCCGGCACCCAGTACGTCAACACCCTGCCGAAGAACTGACGTTGGGCATACGAAGGGCCCGGCCGCCGGCCGGGCCCTTCGGTGTGCGGTGGGTCAGTGCTGCGCGGGGATGATCGTGGTCAGCCAGGTGAAGATGCCCGGGACCAGCGGCTTCCAGACGTCGCTGCTGTGCGCGCCCGTGGTCTCCTGGATGGTCACCGTGGTCGGGGCCTTGGCGGCCGCCTTCAGCGCCTCGCCGCCCTCCAGGCCGTCGCCCTTGTTGCCGGTGACGTACAGCGCGGTCTTCGGCGGGGTCTTCGCGGACTTCAGGATGTTCAGCGGGTTGGAGATCTCCTTCAGGTGCGGGTCCTTCGCGGTCAGCGACTTGTCCTCCGCGCCCGGGTCGTTGTAGCCGGAGAGGCTGATGCCCGCGCGGTAGCGGTCCGGGTGCTCCAGCGACAGCTTGGTCGCGCAGTGCGCGCCCGCCGAGTAACCGGCCACCGCCCAGCGGTCGGAGGAGGGGTCGGCCCGGAAGTTGTCCAGCACCATCTGCGGGACGTCCCTGGACAGCCAGGTGTCGGCGTTGACCTTGCCCGGGACGTCCGCGCAGCCGGTGTCGGTGCTGTCGCCCAGCAGGTTGGTGCGCGGCGAGATCAGGATGAACGGGGCGACCTGCCCGCTCTGCATCATCGGCTTCAGCTGCTCGGAGACCCGCAGGGTGCCGAACCAGGTCTTCGAGGAGCCCGGCCAGCCCGGCAGCAGCTCGACCACGGGGAAGGTCTTGTCCTTGTACGCCGGGTCGTTGTACTGCGGCGGCAGCCAGACCAGCACCTCGCCGTCGACGCCGGAGACCGCGCCCTTCAGGTCCGTGGTCTGCACGTCGTTCGGCACCTTCGGGTCACCGACCGGCTTGAACTGCTGGATCACCTTGGTGTGTTGCTTGTTGTCGCTGCTCCCGCTGCCGCCGCCCTCACTGGCAGCCACGTTCGGCACCGAGCGCACGTGGCTGCCGGTGCCCAGCAGGTCGTCCCAACTGCCGTAGATCAGGTTGGCGTTGTTGACCATGACGAAGACGGTGAGTACGGCGGTGATCTGGCAGAACAGCAGCATCACGATCCGGGACAGCGCCTGGACCGGCTTCGGTCCGCGCACCCGGCCCCAGAGCAGCAGGGCCGCCGCAAGGGAGATCGGCACCAGGATGATCGTCAGAATAAGAAAAGGGGTGCCTGTTAGCTGCATCAGGTCTCTCGAATCGGGTCGTCCGGCCGTCCGGGGCACGGTCCCCCGGTTCGCACATCACACTTGTCAGACTGCGTCAAACACACGATCAGTTGCTGGCAACACCCGCAGAAACCTGAGAGGAACATCACGTTTTCGTGAGAATCCGCTGTGCGTTCGCGGCCTAGTCTGCCAGCTCGTTCCGACCCCTCCAGCACCAGCCCGCACGTTTTACCGAAACCAGGAGCATTCATTCCGTGACCAGTGCCAACGGCCCCGCCCGCCCCGCCCTGCCCAGCCTGCTGGGCCTCGGCCCGCGCGCCGAACGCCGCCGCCGCACCCTGCCCGCCGGAGTGCTGCGGCTGCCCACCATCGGCGTGGACATCGGCGGCACCAAGGTGGTCGCCGGAGTGGTCGACGGCGAGGGCCGGGTCCTGGAGCGGCTGCGCACCGAGACGCCCGACAAGAGCAAGAGCCCCAAGGTGGTCGAGGACGTCATCGTCGACCTCGTCCTGCAGCTCGCCGACAAGCACGACGTGCACGCCGTCGGCGTCGGCGCGGCCGGCTGGGTCGACTCCGAACGCTCCACCGTGCTGTTCGCCCCCCACCTGAACTGGCGCAACGAACCCCTCCAGCAGGCGCTCAGCTCCCGGCTGCGGTTCCCCGTGGTGGTCGAGAACGACGCCAACGCCGCCGCCTGGGCCGAGTGGCGCTTCGGCGCCGGCCGCGGCGAGGACCACATGGTGATGATCACCCTCGGCACCGGCATCGGCGGCGCACAGGTCCGCGACGGCTTCGTCGACCGGGGCAAGCACGGCATGGCCGGCGAGTTCGGCCACATGCAGGTGGTGCCCGGCGGACACCGCTGCCCCTGCGGCAACCGCGGCTGCTGGGAGCAGTACTCCTCCGGCAACGCGCTGGTCCGCGAGGCCCGCGAACTCGCCGCCGAGGAATCCCCGGTGGTCCAGCCCCTGCTCGCCCGGGCCGGTGGCAGCCCGCTCGGCATCACCGGGCCGCTCGTTACCGAGGCCGCACGCGAAGGCGACCCGGTCGCCACCGAACTGCTCTACGAGGTCGGCCGCTGGCTCGGCGTCGGCATCGCCAATCTGGCCGCCGCGCTCGACCCCGGCCGCTTCGTCATCGGCGGCGGCGTCAGCGAAGCCGGCGACCTGCTCCTCGGCCCCGCCCAGGACGCCTTCCGCCGCACCCTCACCGGCCGCGGCTTCCGCCCCGAGGCGGAAATCGTCCACGCCGCCCTCGGCAACGAGGCCGGCCTGGTCGGCGCCGCCGACCTGGCCCGCCAGGTCGCCCGCCGCTTCCGCACCGTCAAGCGCCGCCGGGTGGAACGCGCCACCCGCTGACGCGGGGACGGCTCGGTGGGGCGTGAGGGGCTGGGGGTGGCCCAGCCCTGCCTGCCCCCGCCGGGCCGGGTCACTCGTTGCTGAGGAGGACGGCGTAGACGATCGTGCTGCCTTCGATGCTCACCTCGGTGCAGAGGTCGCGGCGGTCGAGCAGGTAGCCGTTCGGCTCGCACCGCTGCCGGGGCCGGAGCCGGTCGGCGGCCTCCGCGGTCGGCACGCCGGGTGGGCCCGACAAGTGGAGCGTGCGCCAGCAGAGGGCGCCGTGGCCGTTGCCGCAGCCTTTGCCGGTGTCGAGGACGGTGTAGCCGGGCGGCGGCTCCGGCACGGCCCTCGCGGGCGGGAGCGTCGCCTCGTGGAAGGCCAGCAGCGCCGCCAGCGGGGTCACGGTGAGGACGAGGGCCAGCTGGACCTAGTGCCGCAACAGGCAACCTTTGCCCCGTCGCGGCCCGATGCATCCCGCCTGGACGCACCGCCAAAGCACCCAAGTACACCCAGTACGAGGGCGCTTCGGCGGCACGCCCAGCCGGGCGCCTCGGGCCGCTCCTTGACGGGCAAAAGTTGCCTGCCGCGGCACTAAAAGGCGATGCCCACCGCGCGGGGCCAGCCGGCCGGACGCCCGGTGCGCGGGCCGGCGATCCGCCGGTCCAACCGCAGGCCGATCAGGACGGCCAGTTCGGCGAGCGGCGTGTAGAGCAGGTAGAGCTCGGCCCCGCTCCGCAGACGCAGCAGGTCGAACGCCACCGCGAGTACCAGCGCCAGCCAGAGCGTCAACGCGGCGGCGATGGGTACCCGGAGCGGCGTGGGACGGGCGCGCAGCAGCCAGTGGACGAGCGGTAGCAGCGCGAACAACACCCCGACGACGGCCCATATCACGATCCCCACGACCCGAAACCCCTCCCGGCGGTGGACGGCGGCAGCCCGGGAAGCGGGACGCCCGGGCAGTGATCGCCGGTTCCAGCGCGAAGGGCTCTGCCGGGCGCCGGCGCGGGCTACGACCCGGTGGCGCTGAGGTGGCGACAGCGGGCTTGTGGTGTGCGGCAGTTGGCCGAACGTGCCGTTGTCGGGGGGGTGCTGGGTGTGGGAGAACGGGAGACCGTCGCCGTCCCAGGGAGATCGTATGAGAACCCTCGCCCGTCTCGTCCCCGCACTCGCACTCGTCACCGGACTGCTCTGCACCGCCGCGCCCGCCCAGGCCGACCCGTCCGCCGCCGTCACCGGGAAGCAACCCGAGGCGGTGGGCTGGGGCGGGGCGGTCACCAGTGTGGACGCCGATGCCACCGCCGCCGGGCTGGAGGTGCTGCGGCGCGGGGGGAACGCGGTGGACGCCGCCGTGGCCACCGCGGCCGCGCTCGGGGTGACCGAGCCGTACTCGGCGGGCATCGGCGGCGGCGGGTACTTCGTGTACTACGACGCCCGGACCGGGAAGGTCACCACGCTGGACGGGCGGGAGACCGCGTCCCGGACGGCCGACAGTTCGCTGTTCCTGGAGAACGGGAAGCCGCTGGCCTTCGCCGACGCCGTCACCAGCGGCCTGTCCGTCGGCGTGCCCGGCACCGCCGCCACCTGGGAGCAGGCACTGCGCCGCTGGGGCAGCCGGGATCTCGCCGAGGTGCTGAAACCGGCCGAGCGGATCGCCGATCGTGGGTTCACCGTCGACCAGACCTTCCAGGACCAGACCGCCCTCAACCAGGCCCGGTTCCAGGACTTCCCGGCCAGCCGCGCGCTGTTCCTGCCGAACGGGAAGCTGCCCGTCGTCGGCTCCACCCTGCGCAACCACGATCTCGCCGCCACCTACCGGGAGTTGGGACGCGGCGGCACCGCCGCTCTGTACCGCGGCCCGATCGGCGCCGACATCGTCCGCACCCTCCAGCACCCGCCCGTCGACCCCGCCTCCGGCCGCAACGCCCGCCCCGGCAAGGTCGACACCGCCGACCTGGCGGCCTACCAGGTCCGTCAGCAGGACCCGACGCACGTCAACTACCGGGGCCTGGACGTGTACGGCATCGCCCCGTCCTCCTCCGGCGGGACCACCGTCGGCGAGGCGCTGAACATCCTCGGCACCAGCAGCGTGCCCACGGCCGACTCCGTTCAGTACGACCACCGCTTCCTGGAGGCCAGCCGGATCGCGTTCGCCGACCGCAACCGCTGGGTCGGCGACCCGAACTTCGTCCAGGTGCCGACCCGCCAGCTGCTCGATCCGGCCTACGCCGCCTCCCGGGCCTGCCTGATCAACCCCCAGCACGCGCTCACCAGCCCGCTCGCCCCCGGCGACCCGTACCACCCCGCGGCCTGCGCGAGCAGCGGACAGCCGGTCGCCGAACCGTACGAGGGCCAGAGCACCACCCACCTGACCGTCGCCGACCGGTGGGGCAACGTCGTCGCCTACACGCTGACCATCGAACAGACCGGCGGCAGCGGCATCGCCGTGCCCGGCCGGGGCTTCCTGCTCAACAACGAACTGACCGACTTCAACTTCACCCCGCTCACGCCCGGCATTCCCGACCCCAACCTGCCCGGCCCCGCCAAGCGCCCGCGCTCCTCGATCTCCCCGACCATCGTGCTCAAGGACGGCAAGCCGTACCTGGCGGTCGGCTCGCCCGGCGGCGCCACCATCATCACCACCGTGCTGCAGGTCCTCACCGGGCGGATCGACCGCGGCCTGACGCTGGAACAGGCCATCGCCGCACCCCGGGCCAGCCAGCGCAACACCGCCGCCACCCAGGCCGAACCGGCCTTCCTCGCCTCGCCCGAGGCAGCGAAACTCCAGGCCATGGGCCACGTCTTCAGCGCCACCCCCGAGATCGGCGCCGCCACCGGCATCGAGCGCCTCCCCGACGGCCGCTGGCTGGCCGCCGCCGAACCCGTCCGCCGCGGCGGCGGCTCGGCCGCCGTGGTGCACCCCTCGCGTTAGCTCCGCGACGGCCGGCCGATCTGACGGGGTGTCGGGTCGGCCGGCCGATCCGGGCAATCCGATGGACGCGAACTTCCTTGTACGCCACGATCGTTCGGTGATCACCCCGAGGCGCTTCGTCCACATCCTGACCGCCCCGCTGCTCGTCGCGGCCCTGGCGGCCTGCACCAGCAGCACGCCTGCGCCATCCCCGGCGCCCGCCGGCTCCGTGTCCTCCGCCTCCCCGTCGGAGACCGTCTCCGTCGCCGAGGCCCGCGAGAAGTTGCGGCAACTCAACCGCCTGGGCGGGCCGGAGGGTTCCACGTACCCGCCCTCCAACGGAATCCTCGATCTGGACCGCACGGCGACCGCCATCCTCGGCCCGGGGGCGGAGCCGGACACGAAGGCCACGACGAAGAACCGGCTCACCCAGGACGGCTTCCTCGCGGCACTCCACCAATCCTGGACCGCCCCCGACGGGACCGCGGCCGACATCCTGGTGCTGCGCTTCTCCGCCGATGCGGGCGCCGAGAGCCTGGCAGGGAGTCTGGCCCAGGGAATGAAGACGACCTACCCCGACACCGTCTTCACCGACCCCGTCGACCTGGCCACCGGCGCCGTCGTAAGCGACCTCGACGGCCGGGACAAGGCATCCGTCCTCGAGGTCGCCCCCCATGGCGACGCCGTTGTCCTTGTGAGCTACTTCACCCCTGCCACCCCGGACAGGAAAGCCGCCGCAATCCTGCTCCACAACCAGTTCAAGCTGCTGCCCACCCCCGGAACGCCCTGGTAGGTCCGGCCCCGGCCGATCTGACGGGGTGTCGGGTCGGCCGGCCGATCCGGGCAATCCGATGGACGCGAACTTCCCTGCCCGCCATGATCGTTCGGTTATTACCCCGAGACGCTTCGTCCACCTCCTGGCCGCCCCGCTGCTCGTCACGGCCCTGGCGGCCTGCACCAGCAGCACGCCTGCGGCATCCCCGACGCCCGTCAGTTCGGCGCCCGTCGCTTCGCCGTCCGGGACCATCTCGGCTGCCGAGGCCGGCGAGAAGTTGATGCACTATCGCCCGGCCGGGCCGGAGGGGTCCCACCTCCTCGTGTCCGCGGTCCTTGACCTGGACGGCACGGTGGACACCATTTTCGGTTCGGCGGCGCCGGATGCGAAGGCCGAGGTGAAGAGCCAGTTCACCCAGCGCGGCTTCGTGGTGGCGATGCGCCACGCCTGGACCGCCCCCGACGGGACCCAGTCCTTCACCGTGCTGATGCGCTTCTCCGATGACGCGGGCGCCGAAGGCATGGCGAGCCGCCTGGCCGAAGGCCTGAAGAGTACCTACCCCGACACCGTCTTCACCGACCCCGGCGACCTGTCCACCGGCGCCGTCGTCAACATCGACGACCACGGCAAGGCGCTCGTCGAACTGGTCGCCCCCCATGGCGACGTCGTCGTCTTCATGAACTACCTGACCCCCGCTGCCCCCGACAAGAAGACGGCCCTGGTCCGGTTCCACTCCCACCTCACGATGCTGCCCACCCCCGGACTGCCCTGGCAGTAGGGCCTGTCCGGCCGGGCGCTGTCGGTGGCGGGCGGTATGTTCGGACGGGGTGCCCGGCCTGTCGTCGGGTGCGCTGTCCGTCCGTACCGCCGAGGGAAGGCCGCCGTGACCGTCCGCATCGCCACCTGGAACATCAACTCCGTCACCGCCCGGCTGCCCAAGCTGCTGGAGTGGCTGGAGTCCGCCAAGCCGGACGTGCTGTGCCTCCAGGAGCTCAAGTGCACCACCGAGGCGTTCCCCGCCGAGGCGATCGGCGAGCTCGGTTACGAGAGCGCCGCGCACGGTACCGGCCGGTGGAACGGCGTCGCCGTGCTGTCCCGGATCGGCCTGGAGGACGTCGTCCGTGACCTGCCCGGCCAGCCCGGCTACCTCGCCGAGGACGCCATGCTCCCGGTGGTCGAGCCGCGCGCCGTCGGTGCGACCTGCGGCCCCGTCCGGGTCTGGTCGGTGTACGTGCCCAACGGCCGCGAGGTCGACCACGCGCACTACCGCTACAAGCTGGAGTGGCTGGCCGCGCTGCGCGACGCCGTCCGCGAGGACGCGGCGGGGGAGCGCCCGTTCGCCGTTCTCGGCGATTACAACATCGCCCCCACCGACGCGGACGTCTTCGACATCGCCGCCTTCGAGGGCGCCACCCACGTCACCGCCCCCGAGCGCGCCGCGCTGACGGCCCTCCAGGAGATCGGCCTCCAGGACGTCGTCCCCCGCCCGCTCAAGTACGACCACCCCTACACCTACTGGGACTACCGCCAGCTGGCCTTCCCGAAGAACCGCGGCATGCGGATCGACCTCACCTACGCCAACAAGCCGTTCGCGGACGCGGTTTCGGACAGCTACGTCGACCGGGAGGCCCGCAAGGGCAAGGGGACGTCGGACCACGCGCCGGTGGTCGTCGACCTGGACCTCTGAGCGCCGGTCAGAAGAACGAGGTGACGGCCGACAGGATGACGCTGCCCAGCAGCGGATTGGCGTTGACGTAGTCCAGTTCCGCCCAGGTGTACAGGGCGGCGGCGAGCACGTGCAGCCGGTCGGGCTCCGCCGGCGCCCGGCCGTCGGAGCGGGCCACCGTCCGGCCGTCCTCAAGGAGTTCGGCGCGGATCACCCCCCGGCGGACGAAGCGCAGGGTCCGGTCGCCGGTGCGGAACTCCACGAAGCGGCCGGAGCGCAGCAGGTGGCGGCCGCGGGCGCGGATGTGCAGTTCGGCGCCGTCGAAGGTGCCGGCGACGCCGCGGCGCGCCAGTTTGGCGACGTGGAAGCCGGGCTGCCCGAACCCGGGCAGCTCGGCCAGTGGGCGGCCGTCGAGTTCCACCCGCCAGCGCTCGGTCTGGTCGCTGTACAGCCTCGAAGGCGTCCGGTGCAGCGTCAGTTCGCCGAGCCGCGTGGTGGCTGACGCCCCGTCCGGCCGCATCTTCGTGAACTCCACCGCTTCGTCCCCCTGTTCGTGAAACCCCAGGTCAAGGCTAGTGGGTGGAGATTCCTGCGTCAGTATTCTCTGAGTGTATAGACGTGGAGTACACCTCCGGCGTACTCTTTCGATCATGAGCGTTCCACTCACCCTGCTCGGGCTGCTCGAACGCGAGCCCAGCCACGGCTACGACCTCAAACGCGACTACGACGCCTTCTTCGGGCGCGGCAAACCGCTCCCCTTCGGCCAGGTGTACGCGACCCTCGGGCGGCTCGCCCGGGACGGGAAGGTCGTCGTCGGGGAGCCCGAGGCCGGCGACGGGCCCGACCGCAAGCGCTACGTCATCACCGAGACCGGCGCCACCGAGTTCGAGGACTGGCTGCGCGAGCCCGTCGCCGCCGAACCCCACCTGCAGACCGTGCTGTTCAGCAAGGTCGTGCTCGCCCTGATGCTCGGCCGCGACGCCGAGCACTACCTCGACACCCAGCGCGCCGCCCACCTGCGGCGGATGCGCGAACTCACCGAGATCAAGCGCTCCGGCAGCCTGGTCGACGCACTCCTCGCCGACCACGGACTGTTCCACCTGGAGTCCGACCTGCGCTGGATCGACCTGACCGCCGCCCGACTCGACGCCCTTGCCGCAGAGGTGGCCAAGCAATGACCGACCCCCTGATCCACGCCCACGACGTCACCCTCGCCTTCGGCGAGACCCCCGCCCTGCGCGGCGCCGAACTCGCCGTCGAGGCAGGCGAGATCCTCGCCATCATGGGCCCCAGCGGCTCCGGCAAATCCACCCTGCTGCACTGCCTGGCCGGCATCCTCACCCCCGACAGCGGCGAGATCCGGTTCGACGGCCGCCGGATCGACAACCTCGGCGAACAGGAACGCAGCGCCCTGCGCCGCGACAGCTTCGGATTCGTCTTCCAATTCGGCCAGCTGGTACCGGAGTTGACCGCCGAGGAGAACGTCGCCCTGCCGCTGCTGCTCGGCGGGCAGCGCCGCAACGCCGCGCTGCAGCGGGCCCGCAGCTGGTTCCCCAGGCTCGGCCTGGACGGCCTGGAGGCCCGCCGCTCCGGCGAACTGTCCGGCGGTCAGGCCCAGCGCGTCGCCCTCGCCCGCGGACTGGTCGCCGAACCGCGCGTCCTGTTCGCCGACGAACCCACCGGCGCGCTCGACTCCCTGACCGGCGAACAGGTGATGGACCTGCTGGTCGGCTGCGCCCGCGAACAGGGCACCACCGTCGTCCTGGTCACCCACGAGGCCCGGATCGCCGCCTACGCCGACCGCGAGGCGATCGTCCGCGACGGCCGCGCCACCTCGCTGAGCGGACGGCTGACCTCATGATCCGGTTCGACATGGTCCGGCTCGGACTACGACTGGCCGTCAGCGGCGGCCGCGAAGCGCTCGTCCGCCTCGCCATCACCGCGGGCGCCGTCGCCATCGGTGTCGGCCTGCTGTTCACCACGCTCGCCGCGATCAACGGCGTGCACTCCCAGAACGCGCGCAACGCGTGGCTCAACACGCCGTTCGTCAAGCAGTTCCCCGCGAATCGGGAGGTTGCGGGGAGTTCCGGCAACGGCGGGGGCGGGACGGCGAATGCCTCCGGCGGTGCGACGGGGGAGGGTTCGGGAACCGCCGGTGCGGCGGCAGGGGCCAACGGGCAGGCGAGCAGCTCGGGTGTTGATCCGATGTGGTGGTCGACCCGGCGGGACACCGTGCAGGGCAAGGAGATCGGGCGGATCGACGTCGCGCTCACCGGGCCGCGGGCGGCGCTCTCGCCCGGGGTGCCGCGGATGCCCGGGCCGGGTGAGTACTACCTGTCGCCCGCGCTGGCGCGGATGGTCGACGAGATGCCGCCCGCGCAGCTGGGGGACCGGTTCCCCGGGCACCGGATCGGGATTCTCGGGGACGAGGCGCTGCCCGCGCCCGACAGCCTGCTGGCGGTGGTCGGCCGGGCCCCGCAGGAGATGAAGGGGCTGAGCGAGGCCGCGCTGGTGAACAAGGTCGCCACCACCAGGCCCGACCATTGCGCGGACTGTGTAGTGGGCATCAAGTCCGACGGTGTGGACCTGATCCTCACGGTGGTGAGCGGTGGGCTGGTCTTCCCGGTGCTGATCCTGATCGGCACCTCCACCCGCCTGAACGCCGCCCGCCGCGAGCAGCGCTTCGCCGCGATGCGGCTGGTCGGGGCGACCCCCCGTCAGGTGTCCGTGGTGTCGGCGGTGGAGGCGGCGGTCGCCGCCGCGGCGGGGGTGGTGCTCGGCTTCCTGCCGTTCCTGGCGATCCGCGGACCGGTCGCGAACACGGCGCTGACCGGCGCCAAGTTCTTCCCCTCCGACATCTCCCTGACGCCGCTGCAGATCGCCGGCGTCGCCCTGGGCGTCCCGCTGGCCGCCGCCGTCGCCGCGCGGATCGCGCTGCGCCGGGTGCAGATCTCCCCGCTCGGGGTGACCCGCCGGGTGACGCCGAAACCGCCCCGGGCCTGGCGGGTGATCCCGCTGGTGGCCGGGCTCGCGGAGCTGGTCGGGTTCCTGATCTGGCACCCCGGGACGGTGCCCGGGCAGATCAAGGGCTATCTGTCCTCGTTCCTGCTGATCGCGATCGGCCTGGTGCTGTCCGGCCCGTGGCTGACCATGAAGGGCGCCGCCCTCATTGCTCGCCGCACCCAGCGGCCGGCCACCCTGATCGCGGTGCGCCGGCTGGCCGACAACCCGACCGCCGGGTTCCGGGCCGTCAGCGGACTGGTGCTGGCGCTGCTGGTGATGACCGCGACGCTCGGCGTCATTTCGACGATGACCGACGAGCGGGGCCGCCCCGCCGGCGGCCCGCAGTTCAACAACGTGCTGGTGAACGAGCTGAGCCAGGGCTACAGCAGCGACTACAAGCCGGTCTCGATGGGCAAGCCCGCCCCGCCCGAACTGATCGAGCGGCTGCACGCCGTCCCCGGCGTGCGGAACGTGCTGCTCGGGCACCCGGCCGACAAGGTCGTGGAGGTGCAGACCGCCGACGGCCCGGTCACCGCCCGGCAGGTCGTGGTCTGCGCCGACCTGGACCCGTTCAAGATGTACGGCCACTGTGCGCCCGGCGCGCAGACCGCCTACGTCCCGACCTCCTGGTACGGCTGGAGCGACCAGCGCACCAGCGAGTGGCCCACCGCCCCGTTCACGCCCGAACAGCTCGCCGGGACGGGCGTGCTGAACGTGGTCGTGGAGACCGACGGCTCGACCGCCGCCGTCGAACAGACCCGCACCATGGTGGACGCCGCCTACCCGGCGACCCGGCAGGCGATGACGCTGAGCGAGGCGCGGTACCTCGCCGGGGCCGAACTGCGCGGCTACCAGCAGCTGGCCGACGTGGTGATCCTGGCGACCTTCCCGATCGCCGGCTGCAGCCTGGCCGTCAGCGTGGCCGGCGGCCTGAGCGAGCGCAAGCGCCCGTTCAGCCTGCTGCGCCTGACCGGCGTGTCGCTGGGCACGCTGCGCCGGGTGGTGGCGATGGAGTCGGTGGTGCCGCTGCTGGTGATGGCGGCGGTGGCGATCGGCGTCGGACTGCTCGCCGCCGACCTGTTCCTGCGCTCGCAGCTGCAGTACTCGCTGCACGCGCTCGGCGCCGGCTACTACCTGGCGGTGATCGGCGGCCTGACCGCCGCGCTGGCGATCATCGGGGCGACCATGCCGCTGCTGCGCCGGATCACCGGCCCGGAGACCGCTCGCAACGAGTAGGGCTGATCCCAAGGGGCCGTTCGGGCACAGACCCGAACGGCCCCCGAGGTGTCGCCGGGCGCGGTGGGCCTGGCCTAGCGTGGTCGGCGACCAGGAGTAGCGGAATGGTTACGCAGCCGCTGCCCCCGCACCGATCCCCCCTGGAGGTACGGCATGCGCCCGATGCGCACCGCCGCCGCCGCCCTGCTCGGCACCACCGCCCTGTTCGGCCTGGCCACCGTCGTCCCCGCCCCCGCGTCCGCCAAGGGCAGCCAACCTGCCTGGGTCAGCCCGGCGCAGGCGCAGCCAGGGCAGTCCGTGTCGGTCAGCGTGAGCTGCGCCAGCAGTTCGACGAAGTCCGTCACCGCGTCCTCGCTGGCCTTCGCCGGCGGCTCGACCACGCTCAGCGTCGGCCCGGACGGCAAGTACTCGGGCACCGCGACCGTCATCTCCGAGCAGGAGATGGCCGGCGCCGCCGCCAAGCGGACCACCGCCAACGACTCGTCCTGGGGCATCGACGGCAAGTGCCCGAATGGGGACAGCTTCGTCGGCGCGGTCGCCATCGCCGTCGCCTCGGCCGGCGGGAGCGGCAGCAGCACCGGCGGCGAGACCGGCACCGGTGGCGAGTGGGAGGGTTCGCAGCTCCCGCACGGCGGGGTGGAGACCGGCGTGGGCGGCTCGGTCGGCATGGACGCCGGGCGGCTGGTGGCCGGGGCCGGGCTGGTGGCCGCCGGGGTGACCGGGTTCTGGCTGCTGCGCCGGCGCGGTACGGCCACCGGCCGGGAGCTCTGAGCGGGCCCCGGGTACGGCGAGAGGGCGGCTTCCACCGGCGAGGTGGAAGCCGCCCTCTCGGGTTGCTCAGGCCGTCGCGGGGACGGTCTTCGGGGCGGGAGCGGCGTCGGTGCGCTCCAGGGTGCCGATGGTCAGCAGGTACTGGCCGACGAGGTAGGTGAGCATGATCAGGAAGCCGTGCGCGGGCAGGTGCTTCCAGCCGGCGATGTCGGTGGCGATCAGCGTGTCGGACAGCAGGAACAGCGCGCCGCCGACGCCCGCCCGCCAGTCGATCCGGGAGGACATCACCGCGGTGGAGGCCAGCAGCAGGCTGTAGCAGGCCATCGGGATCCGCATGCCGGCGTCCAGGTCGGGCAGCAGCATGGTGATCAGCGTCGCCCAGGCCACCGCGTAGCAGGCCGCGGTGATCGCGGTGCGGCGGCGGTCGGCGAGCGCGCCGAGCTTCACGAACATCGTCACGTAGCAGGCGTGGCCGGCCGCGAACGAGCCCATGCCGGCCAGGAACCCGGCGGTGCCGCCGACCTGCAGCAGGATGTCGCCGCCCGCGCCGAACAGCAGCGCCGGAATCAGCAGCTTCGGCGTGCCGGGCCGCGCCGACGCCCACACCCAGGCGGCCAGCAGCGGCATCAGCAGCGGCTTGGTGGAGTACCGCAGGACGGGCACGTGAACGGCGATCGCCGTCAGGTGCGCCACCGAGACGACGGCGAAGGCGATCAGCAGGGCCCGCGTGGTACGCGGGTCGCGGGCGGGGCTCATGCGGGGGCACTCTCCGGTGGGGCGGCGGGGGACTCGGGACGCGGCGCGGGCTGCCAGCCCGGGCCCTTCGCCAGGTGGCGCAGCCGGTCGCCCCAGGTGGTGGCACGGGCCACGTCGCGGGCGATCGCCGCGTACTCGTGGGTGGCGACCTTCAACGGATTGTAGGTCGTGATGTTCTTGGTCAGTCCGTACACCGGCTGCTCGGCCTCCGCCGCGAAGGAGCCGAACCAGCGGTCGAAGACGATCAGGATGCCGCCGAAGTTGCGGTCCAGGTAGCCGCCCTGCGAGGCGTGGTGCACCCGGTGGTGCGACGGGGTGTTGAAGACGTACTCGATCGGGCGGGGCAGCTTGCCGATCCGCTCGGTGTGGATCCAGAACTGGTACACCAGGTTCACCGAGCCGCAGAACGCCACCGCCGCCGGGTGCACGCCCGCCAGGATCATCGGCAGGTAGAAGATCCAGGTGGTGGCGGACGTCCAGGGCTGGCGCAGCGCCGTCGACAGGTTGTAGTGCTTGCTGGAGTGGTGCACCACGTGGCAGGCCCACAGCACCCGGATCACGTGGTGGCCGCGGTGCGACCAGTAGTAGAAGAAGTCGTAGGCGAGCAGCATCAGCGGCACCGTCCACCACAGCACCGGCACCCGAAGCGGCGTCAACTCGTACAGGAACGAGTAGATCCACACGATCGGGATCTTCCACCCGGCGTCGAACAGCAGTGAGCCCAGGCCCATCGACAGGCTGGTCGCGGTGTCCTTCGCGGCGTACCCCTGCTCGTCCTCGTCCGGGTGGAACCGGTAGGACACGATCTCCAGAACGGTGAGCAGCACAAAGGCCGGTATCGACCAGAGCACGACATTGGGTAGGTCAGGCATGCCGGAACCATAAGGGACGGTGGCGGGCGGCGGAAGAGGTAGTTACCGACGCGTAGTGTTCCGAACGGCGTCTAGGCTTGGGGGCGACATGGAGCGGCTTGAAGCAGCCGCCGGCGCCCTCGCGGCCACCGGCGGTACGGGGATCGGACGCGCGGGCGGGGCGAAACGGCCTGCGGCCCCGGCGCAGCCGTACCCGGGATCCGCCCGAAACGGAACCGAACTCGCCGATTCCGCCCGGCAGTTGGCCGAACGGTTCGCCGCCGCCACGCCTGCCGGGGCCGAGCTGCTGGCCTCCGCCACCTTCGGCGCCCACGGTGCGCGGCACCTCGGCGGCGCACCCCAGCAGGCCGAACCCGCCCCCGGCACCAGCTGGTGGCACGGCCCGAGCGTCCACCACGCCACCTCGCCGCTGTTCCGGCCGCTCGGCTACCGCCGGATCCGGCGCGAAGCCCCCGCACTGCCCGACCCCCGCCCCACCGGCGGCGGCCGGCACCGCAAACCCGAACGCCCCACCACCGAACTGCGCATCGCCGCCCGGCTGCTGCTCGCCCACCCGCTGGTCACCGCCGACGGCCCGCACGGCGCCGCGCTCCCGCTGATCCGCCGTCACGCCGGAACACTCGCCGAACGCTTCCACACCCTGCTCGGCTACCGGCTCACCCTCGGCCCCGCCCACGCCCGCCTGCACAAGGCCGCCCTGCCGGGCCGCGGCCTGCCCGGCCTCGACCCCGCCGGGCACGCCGAGTTGGTCCACGCGCTGGCCGCGATCGCCCGCGGCGAGCAGCCGATCGCTCCCTCCGGGGCGGTGCGGGCGCTGCTCGACCAGTGGCGACTGCCCGCCGAACTCGCCGCCGACCTGCTCACCGCACCCGAACTGCCGCCCGCTGGGCCCGAATTGACCGTCCGGCGGCTGCTCGCCGAAACCCCCGTCGTCCTGCTCGACGACCTCGCGCCCGCCGAACGCGCCCACCTGCGCGAGGCCGGCCCCGCAGAGACGGAACGATTCGCCGACATACTCGGCCTCACCGCCGAGATCCGCGCCGAAGGCATCGCCCTGTTCGACCCCGCCGACGAACTCACCGACCTCGCCCTCCCCGGCACCGGCACCCTCGCCCAGGCCGCGCTGCTCCTCGCCGAACGCCTGGTCGAAGACCTCCGCCCGGTCGACGCCGAAACCGCCCCGCCCGCCGTCCTGATCCCCGACGCCCTCATCGACGGCACCCTCGGCGACATCACCGACGACTACGGCATGAGCGCCGGCTGGGACGCCGGCTACCTCGCCGACCTCGCCGCCTTCCGCCGCGACGCACTCGACCTGCTCCACCGCATGGGCCTCGCCGCCCCCGCCGGCCGCAACTGGCTGCTCCGCGCCCCCGCCGCCCGCTACGCCCCCCGCGCCGAACTCCAGCCCGCCGCCGGCTCCGGCCGCCACTCCCGCGACCGGCAGGCGGTGTGAGGGCCACGGCCGGCAGGCGGCTCGCCCATGGGTATCGATATGGGACGTGGTGGTCGGAGGCGGTCGGGTAGGACTCCGGTGGGTTCTGGTGCACGAGCCCGCACGTGGGGTGAGGTACGAGCGGAGCTGCCTCGCGGCCGGAGCGGCTGGTTCCTCGCGCTCGCCGCGCTGGAGGCGGCGGTCGTGGTCGGGCTTCCGGTGACGCTGCGTCAGGTCGGCCGGGCCGAGGCACGGCGGGCGGGTAAGGGCCGGAGCGTCAGGGCGTGAGCGGGCGGACGCGTTCGGCGACCGGGCGGAATTCCTGGACGGTGGTGTCGTACTCGACGCGTTGGCCCTGGTGGAGGAAGCGGTTGTCGTCGGGGGCCAGGACGGAGTCGTAGTAGACGGCGACCTCGGGGCCGCCTCCGTCGGGGGTGATGTAGCCGTAGGCGTGGTGGATGTCGAACCATCGCACGGTGCCGGTCTCCATGGCGGGACTCCCTTCGGGCCGGTCGCCCTCAGTATCGGACGCGGCCGGGGGGGTCCACCACTCGTTCGGCCCAGCGTCAGCGCTGCGCGGCGCTCACGGCGTGGCCCTGGCGGACGGTTTCCACGGTGGCGGCGACGCCGAAGGAACCCAGGGCGACGGAGGCCGCGACGGCGGCGCAGGCGAGCATCCGGCGGTGGCGCTTGGGCAGGGGGAAGCGCGGAACCGAGGCGGACGCGGCAGTGCGGGCGTTCATGGCAGGGAGCCTGGCAGCTTGGCGTTACGCGGTCACGAAACGCGGGTGAAATCCCGACGGGATCTTGGCGTCGGAACCTCCATCACGGCATCGCCGCAGGTCGGACGCATGATGGTAGGGGTACGCAGCAGGCCGGGAAGGAACGAGGCCAGCACCTGCTGGGCCGCGCCGTAGAAGAAGATCGGCAGCAGAACGGCGGGGTGGCCGCCGAACTGGGTACCGGCCAGGGCGGCCGCCGCGCTGGTGTTGTTCAGGCCGGAGGCGAGGGTCAGCGTGGTGCGGGCGGCCGGTGCGGTGGGGGAACGGTGGACGGCCAGCCAGCCCGCCAGGAACGGCCCCGCGCAGACCAGCGCGCCGCACCCGGCGGCGACCGCGACCAGCCTGGGCTCGGGCCGCAGTTCGATCTCCCGGGCCACGCCCGCCGCGTTCAGGTAGGTGAGGGCGAGTGCGTTCAGCAGGCCGGCCAGCCGCAGCCGGGGGAGCAGTGCGGCGCGCAGCCGGCCGCGCAGCGGGCGGCGGGTCAGGCGGCGGGCGAGCAGCCCGGCCAGGCAGGGCAGCGCCACCCACAGCGCCATGAACCGGCAGGTGGCGTCGGAGTGGGCGAGCGTGTCGAGGATGCGGCGCGGGCCGCCGCTCTCCGGGCCCTCGGCGAGGGCCAGGCCGAGCGGGGTGGTGAGCGGGCTGAGGAGCGTGGTGGACAGGACCAGGCCGAGGCCCAGCGACGCGTCCCCGCCGACCCTGGCCCCCCAGGTCTGGGCGGCGCCGGCGACCGGCATCGCGGCGGTCAGCGCCAGCCCGACCACCAGCCAGCGTGCCTCCCGGACGTCCGGCCAGCACCCGGCGGCGGCCCGCTCCGCGCCGAGCAGCACCACCGCCCGCAGCACGAGTGCCACCCCCAGCCCGGCCAGCAGCAGCCCCGGCCGCAGCAGCGCCCGGCCGACGTCCGCCGCCCGGGTCTCGAACCCGCCGATGAACATCGCCGCCAGCAGCATCAGCATCGGCACCGTCACCCCGCCGGGACGGCAGTGCCGGATCGCGCCCGCCACGTCCGGCAGCAGGGCGCCCAGCAGGCAGGCGGCGAGGGTGGCGGCGGCGAGACGGCGGCGCAGGGCGCGGTCGAGGGCGGTGCAGAACGGGCGCATGGGGGCGGGGCTTTCGGGGAGGCGCGGGAGGCCGTGGCTTGTCGGACCGGCTCCGGCGGGCGCGGGCGGATGACGGCCGCCCGGCCGCCGCTCGGCGTGGAGTCCGACCCGGCCCACCCTGCCACCGTCCCGGGGCGGCCTTGACCATTACGAACTCTTGGTAAAGGCAGACGAGTTGCCGCCCCGCCCAGACGCCGCACGGGGCCCGGGCCGCACAGACCGGACGCGGCGGCGCGGCCGTTTCACTCCTGCGGGCGAGACCGCTCGGGGTATTCGTCGCCGACGGCCGTGCCGACCGCCTCGCGCAGCCCGTGCGCGCCGGGCGCCCGCGCGGGCCCGGCGGCCGGGTCGGCGCGCAGCTCCCGCAGCAGCGCCACGCACAGCGCCAGCATCACCACCACGAACGGCAACGCCACCAGGATCGTGGCGTTCTGCAGCGCCGTCAGCCCGCCCGCCAGCAGCAGCGCCGCCGCGACCGCCGCCATCAGCGCGCCCCACACCACGACCAGCCAGGTCCGCGGGTGCAGGGCGCCGTGCGAGGACAGCGAACCCAGCACCAGCGACGCCGAGTCGGCGGAGGTGACGAAGTACAGCATTACCAGCAGCACCGCGATCACGGTCGTCACCGAGCCCAGCGGCAGCGCCTTGAGCATCTCGAACAGCCCGGCGTCCGCGCCGCGCGGAATGGTCGCCACCAGGTCGGCCGCGCCGGTGGACTGCAGGCGGATCGCCGAGGCGCCCATCACCACGAACCACACCGTGGTCGCCCCGCTCGGCACCAGCAGCACCCCGACCAGGAACTGGCGCACCGTGCGGCCGCGCGAGATCCGGGCGATGAACGTGCCGACGAACGGCGCCCAGGACAGCCACCACGCCCAGTAGAAGATCGTCCAGGAACCCAGCCAGTCCTCATCGGTGAACGCCCCCGTCTGGGTAGCCAGCACCGCCAGGTCCGACAGATAGCCGCCGACCGTCGACGGCAGCGCGTCCAGCACGAACACCGTCGGGCCGACCAGGAACACGAACGCCATCAGCGCCGCCGCCAGCACCACGCTGGTGGTGGACAGCCACTTCACGCCCCGGTGCACGCCCGACATCGCCGACAGCACGAACGCCCCGCCGAGCGCCGCGATGATGACCAGCTCCACCCCCTGGGTGGCCCGGACGTCCGTCACGTACCCCAGACCGCCCGCCACCTGGATCGCGCCCAGGCCCAGACTCGTCGCCGAACCGAACACCGTCGCGAACACCGCCAGCAGGTCGATCCCCCGGCCCGCCCAGCCGTGCGCCCGGCGCTCGCCGAGCAGCGGAACGAACGCCTCCGACATCCGGTTGCCCCGCCCCTTGCGGAACGTGGTGTACGCCAGCGCCAGGCCGCCCACCGCGTAGATCGCCCACGGGTGCAGCGTCCAGTGGAACAGCGAGAACTCCAGCGCCCGCTGCGCCGCCGCCGGCGTCTGCGGCGCGATGTCCGACCCCGGCTGCGGCTGCGCGTACAGCTGGAGCGGCTCGCCGACGCCGTAGAACAGCAGGCCGATGCCCATGCCGGCGCTGAACATCATCGCCACCCAGGCCAGCGTCGAGAACTCCGGCCGCTCGCCGTCCCGGCCCAGCGGGATCCGGCCGAAACGGCTCACCGCGATCACCACCGCCAGCACCAGGAACACGTCCGCGGCCACCACGAACAGCCAGCCGAAGGAGTGCAGCACCCAGGACAGCGCCGTCCCCGACGTCCGGCCGAGCGAGTCCTGCGCGAACACCCCCCAGGCGACCACCCCCAGCACGGCGGCCGCGCCGACACCGAACACCACCCCGTCCACCGGGAAGGCGTCGGTGCCCGGCGGCGCGGACCGGCCATCGGGCGCGGGTTGACGGTCGGGAGAAGGCTCTGAAGGCGTGGGCATACGCGGCACTATGTCCACAAACGTCCGACCGTTGAGGGCGGCACGCCGAGAGCCGGTACGGGCGGTCGGACGTCAGGCGGGCGGTGGTTCGTACGGCGCCAGCACCAGCCGGACCATCTCCTCCAGCCGGGTCCGGGCGTCGTCCAGGGTGGTCCGGCCGGTCACCCAGGCCGTCAACTCGCCCTGCCAGGCGTGCCCCACCATGTGCCGCACCAGATCCCCGGACGGCGACGGCACGTCCGGCAGCACCACCCCCAGCGCCGCCCGGTCCGCCCGCGCCAGCCCCTGCAACGCCTCACTGGCGAACGGATCGGTGGACGTCGCCACCGCCACCCGCAGCCGGGCCAGTTCGGGCTGCCGCTGGTACGCCCGCATCCCCCGCCGCACGAACCGCACCGTCCGCTCGGTCGGCGAGGCACTGCGCCCCGCCCCCACCTCGCCCACCAGGTCGGCGAGCAGCAGCCGATGCCAGTCCGCCATCGCGGCGGCCAACAGATGGTCCTTGGACGAGAAGTACCGGTAGGCCGTGCCGAGGGCCACTCCCGAACGCTCCGACACCTGTTTCATCTGGAGCCGCTCCACGCCGATCTCGGTCACCAGAGCCAGGGCGGCGGACAGGAGGGAGCCGCGGCGTTCGAGCTGACGGGGGGACATCGCCTCCACCGGACGAGGTGACAGGTCAACCTTGGTCACCCGAACCATGATAGGGGGCGGGCCCGCGCCGCGGTATGACGCGACAGGTCACCGCTCAGTGACGGTTGATCATCGGGCCCCGGTGTGCGGCTACCGGGACTTGGCGCGCAGCTCGCGCAGCAGCGTCTCCTGGACGGCCGACGCCACCAGCGCCCCGTCCCGGTCGTAGAACTCGCCCATCGCCAGCCCCCGCCCGTCCGCCGCGGACGGGCTGCGCTGCGCGAACAGCAGCCACTCGTCGGCGCGGAACGGACGGTGGAACCACATCGCGTGGTCCAGCGAGGCCAGCGCCACCCGCGACTCCGTCACCCGGTGCACCGGGTGCGGCTGGAGGTGCAGCGCGGTGGTGGACGCCAACGTCAGGTCGGACAGGTAGGTGAGGGCGCACACCTGCAGCAGCGGATCGTCCGCAGGGAGCCGGGAAGCCGTCCTCAGCCAGACGAACTGCTGCGGCACACCCGGCAGTTCGGGCGGCAGGCCCGGGGCGTCCGCCGGGACGAAGCGCATCTGCAGGGCGTGGAAGATCGCGGACCGTTCGTACTCCTCGGGCGCGTTGTGCTGCCAGGCCGGGTACGGGTCCGGCAGCTCCTCCGGCCCCGGCACCGGCGGCATGGTGCGCTGACGGTCGCCCGAGGACTCCGGCCGCTTGAACGACGCGGACATGGTGAAGATCGCCTCGCCGCGCTGCACCGCTGTCACCCGCCGCGTCGCGTACGAATTCCCGTCCCGGGCCCGGTCCACCTGGTAGACGATCGGCCGCCGCGGATCGCCCGGCCGCAGGAAGTACCCGTGCAGGCTGTGCACCCGCCGCGCCGCCTCCACCGTCCGCCCCGCCGCCGTCAGCGCCTGCGCCGCCACCTGCCCGCCGAACGCCCGCAGCGGCGCACCCGCGTGACAGTGGCCCCGGAACAGGTTCTCGTCGAGCTCCTCGATGCCGAGCAGATCGACGAAGGAAGGCAGGCTGGGTACGGAAACTGGCGGCAGAGCGGCGGAAGCGGTCACGCGGCACATGCTAGAACACGTTGCAGTACGGATTGAGTGTGGAACGGGTCACGTCGGGCCGCGCCGGGGCTGGGCTGGGGCCGCGTTGGGGCTGTGCCGATTGTCGGCGGTGATCGTTAGCGTTCGACGCATGACCACGGCCGTACACACCTTCCGGTACCCGCGGCCCTCCGCGCTGCACCCGCACCGCCTGGACCTCGCCACCCAGCACGGCCCGTTCTTCGACGGCGCCCTCCGCCACCCCGGACCGGCCGCCGCCGCACTGCTGGCCGTCGCCGATGTCGCCGCCGCCCGCTACCACCGCCCGCTCGCCGCCGCCTCGCTCGACCCCGTGGTCACCGCCGACGGCGACCGGCTGCGCTTCGAGTCCTTCTCCGGCTGCGGCGGCGTTCACGCCCGGCTGGACCTGCTGCCCGAAGGACTCGACGGCGCCGGCACCGGCCACGGCACCACCAACATCGACATCGGCGCCCCGCTGCGCGAAGCCCTGCGCCTGCGCCTTCCGGACGAGCGGCTCACCCTCGCCGTCGGCACGGACGAGGTCGAAGTCGGCCTCGGCGCGGACACGTTGATCGAACGGAAGGTGCCGCTGCCGCGGCGCTGGCTCAAGGGCTTCGCCGAAACCCAGGTCCTCACCGCCCGGTTCGACCTGCGCGCCGAACTGCCCGCCGCCGAAGCCGTCCGCTTCCTGCGCACCCTGCCCACCGGCGGCCGCAGCACCGTCCGCTGGATCCTGCCCACCGCCGGTGGACTGCGCGCCACCTCCCGGCCCGCCCCCGGCACCGTCTGCCTCCCCGGCCCCGAACGGCTCGCCGCGCTGCGCCCGTTGCTGCGGCACGCGCTCGGCCTGCGGATCTACGGCCCGCCCGGCACCCCCACCGCCCCCACCGCCTCCGCCTGGGAACTCGCCCTCCCCGGCGGCCGGATCACCCTCACCCTCTCGCCCGACGCCTCCCGCGGCTTCTCCGGCGAAGGCGCCCTGCTCGACCTGCTCGCCGCGTCGTCCGCCGCCGATGCGTTCGAGCTCGACGCGCTGCTCGACGCCGAGCCCCGGACCGACCTCACCGCGGACTCCGGGCTGCCGCCGGAGCGCCTCTGCGCCGCCCTGGCCCACCTCGCCACCGCCGGCCGGATCGGCTACGACCTCGCCGACGCCGCCCACTTCCACCGCCGCCTCCCGTACGCCGCAGGCCGGGTGGAGGACGCCAATCCGCGGCTGCGCGCCGCCCGCGAGCTGCTCGCCGCAGGGGCGGTAGGCCCGGTGGTCGGTGACGTGCGGGTGGTGGCGGTCGGCGACCACGTCCACCACGTCCGGGTCGACGCGGACGGCCCGGTGGGCTGTACGTGCCAGTGGTGGGCGCGGCACCGGGGCGACCGGGGGCCGTGCAGCCATGTGCTGGCGGTGCGGATGATGACGGAGGAGACGCAGTGAAGCAGCCCGAGACGGACCTGATGGGGGCGGTACGCCGGGCCGAGTTCGACGAAGTCGCGCGGCTGGTCGGCGGCTTGACGGCGCGGGAGCGGCGGGCCGAGGTGGCCGGGTTGAAGGCGTTGCGGCGCGAGTTGCGGGAGAGCACGTACTCCCGTGGCGGGGCGTGGACCGCGCTGCTGGTTGCCGGGGCGGTCTGTCACAGCGCGCCGTCCGGGGCGGCCGACTGGATCGGGTCCGGGGACTTCGAAGGCGTTGAGCGGTGGCACCGGCCGCCGCTGGGTGGCCTGTTGGAGGGGCAGGACGTCACCTGGCAGCGGGAGGTGGCGCTGCGGTTGGCCCGGCGGCCGGCCGGGCGGGACGGGTGGGGGCCGTCCACCGGCTACCGCGTCGCGGAGCATCTGCTGCGGGTGAGCGATACGCCGCCGCCCGCTGAACCCGGCTTCGTTGTCGGGTGGATGACCGACCGCGGTGACCCCCGGCCCCGGTACGGGGAAGGGCAGTTGCCGCCCGGGGGCGATCTGTACGGGCGGCTCGTGTGGGACAGCTTCACGGCCGTCCTCGCCCCGCTGGTCTTCGATGCCGACACTGCCGGGCAGCTGTCCGGGCCATGGGCCGCCAAGGAGGATGCTCAGCGCTGGCCCGCCGTTCTCGCCCGGCTCGCCGATGAACGGGTCATCGACCGGGGCGAGTTGATCGCCCGAGGGTTTGCCCGGCTGGTGCGCGGCGGTGGGGTGGGGGAGTTGCGGAGCTACCTCGCGGTGGTTCGGGCGCTGGCCCCGTCCGAGGAGGAACTCGCGGCGAATCTGCGGGCGTTGACGGCACTGCTGGACGGCCCATCGCCGCTCGCCGGCTACGCGCAGGACTGCCTGATCGCCCTCGACCGGGCCGGGCGGCTCGACGACGCGACCGTGGCCGAAGCCGCCGAGGTGCTGCTGGCCCGGCCGGAGAAGAAGCTCGTCCGCGCTCAACTGGCCTGGCTGGACCGGGTGGCGGCGCGAGCGCCCGAGCTCGCGCTGCGGGCCGTGGCCCGGTGTTACGGGCACCCCGATCGGCAACTCCAGGGCCAGGCACTGAAAGTGACTGGGCGTCATGTCACTGGCGTGCGGGGCCGGTTGCTGGTGGAGCTGCGGGCGGCGGTCCACTTGTTGGACCCCGCGCACGCCGAGACCGCCGCCCAACTGCTCGGTATCTACGTCGAGTCGGTGGAGGAGGCGGAGGACGACCGGCTGCCCGAGCCGCCCCGGCCGGTCGCGATGCCCGCGCCGCTCGGCAGCCCCGCCGAGGTAGCCGAGGAGCTCGCCGCCGCGCTGGCCGCCACCGACAGCGACAGCGTCGCGTTCGAACGGGTCCTCGACGGGCTGGTCCGGCACGCCTGGCAGGACCGGGAGGCGCTCGTCGCCGCGCTCGCCCCCGTGCTCGCCGACGGAGAGTGGCGGTCGCTCGGGGTGCTCGCCGGTGCCGTCACCGGTGCGCTGCCCAAGCAGCGGGCCTGGCGGTCACTGACGCTCGCGAACGCCAGCCCGTTCCGGACCTGGGAACTGCGCGGCGGAGTCGGAGAGTTGATCGCCGCCCGGCTGGAGGAGATCGCCTGGCGGCTGGCCGGTGACCCCGTCCCACTGCTGCTGGCCACCCCCACGTGGCGCAACGGCGCGCTCGACCCCGGGGAGCTGGTGGCGCGGATTCGCCGGTACGAGGAACTCGGTCTCGAACCCGGGCCGGTGGACCTCGCCCAGGCCCTGCTGCGCACCGTCCCCGACGGCACCTCGGACGACAGCCTCGCGTCCCCGGCGGGTGCGGCGCTCGCCGCCTGGCTGCGGGTGGGTGGGCTGCGGCGGCAGGACACCACACTCGTGCCCGCCGGGACGGCGCGGCTCGGGGTATGGATGGCCGAGTACCGCCGTTTCTGCGACCAACCCGGCCTCGGCGAGGAGGAGTTGGCGCTGCTCGGGGTGCCCGGGGCCGGCGCGCCCGGGGTGCGGCCGGAGGGCGGGGTGCCGAAAGCGGTGCGGACGTTGCTCGGCCCCACCGAACGCTTCCACCGGCACTCCGAGGTGGAGCACAGCATGCCGGACGGGCGCTGGCTCGCCGTCCTGCCGCACCACCGCGAGGAACTCGCCGTCCGCCTGATCGGCCAACTCGCCGACTCCGCCGGTTCGACGCCCGTCCGCGGCTACCCCCAGCTCCTGCCGCTGCTCGCCGAGCAGGGCGGCCCGTCCGGGTTCGCCGTGCACCAGGCCCTCGCGTACGGCCTCGGGGCGGGTTTCCCCGAGGACCGCACCGCTGTGGTCGATGCCCTGCTGTCGCTGGCGGCGCAGGGCGAGTTGGACGCGCAGGCGCTCGGCCGGGAGACCGGCGAGCTGCTGCGGCTCGGCGCGGTCAAGCCGGGCCGGCTCGCCGCGACCTGCACCGAACTGGCCGACGCGGGCGCGCCGAGGCTCGCCTGGACGGTGCTGGCGGGCGTCCTGCCCGCGCTGCTGGACGGGCGGCCGTCGAGCAGTGCGGCGGGGCTGTTGACAGCGGCGGTGGACTGCGCCCGACGGGCCGGGGCGCGCGGGGCCATTGCGGAAGTGGCCCGGGTGGCGGCAAGTGGTGGGCGGAGCAAGCTGGTTGCGGAGGTGAAGGTGCTGGCCGGGCTGCTGGGGGAGTGAGGGGGCACCCGTTCGGTGGGGCTCTTGCCTGCGGCGTCGGTGGGGTTGGTGGCGGCGCCGGTGGAGTGCGTGCGGTGGTCGTGGGGGCGGCCCGGGTGAGGGCAAGTGGTGGGGGGAGCAGGCTGGTTGCGGAGGCGAAGGTGCTGGCCGGGCTGCTGGGGGAGTGAGGGGGCACCCGTTCGGTGGGGCCCTTGCCTGCGGCCTCGGTGGGGTTGGTGGCGGCGGCGGTGGAGTGTGCGCGGTGGTCGTGGGGGCGGCCCGGGTGGGGGCGAGTGGTGGGCGGAGCAAGTTGGTTGCGGAGGCGAAGGTGCTGCTGGGGGAGTGAGGGGAGCGACCTCCCGGCCAGGTCCTCGCCGGGGGCCGTGCGGCCGTCGGTGATGCTCGGCGGCTGTGGGGCCGGCGATTTCGTCGGGCGGAGGGTCCCTGCCGGGCGTCTGTACAATGGGCGGCTGCGAAGGGGAGTAGCCCCGCGAACCGGTCGTCGACATGCTGGAGCCCGTTGCCGGGTTCCCGGTGGCCGGGCTCGTCACCGGTGATGGTGGGGGGCGGGCGAGACCTTCGGCCCGTTTGTCGACGACTGTGCGTGTCGGCGGGGGCCGAAGTCGTGCTGCCCCTGTGCCGCCCGCTCTTTGGATTCCCGCCGGCGCGGGAAGGCCTGACGAGTTTCGTGATTCATTTCGTTTTGCTCATCGTGTGCGCGGTGGCGATCTATCTCTCGTGCGAGTGGTTCGTCAACGCGGTGGAGTGGCTGGGCGAGCGCCTCAACGTGGGGAAGATGGCGGTCGGCACGATCCTGGCCGCTTTCGGTACCGCGCTGCCGGAGTCGGTGGTCACCCTGGTCGCGGTGACCACCGGTGGTACCGAGGAGGCGAAGAACATCGGCGTGGGCGCCGCGATGGGCGGACCCCTCGCGCTGGCGACCGTCGCCTACGGCGTCACCGGAGTCGCCCTGCTCATCAAGCGTCGCCGTGACCGGGTCTCGGCCCTGGCCACCGGCACCGCGATCGTTCCGGCCGGGCAGGCGCTGGGCACCGAGAAGGACATGCGGCGGCTGGCCAAGGACCAGAAGTGGTTCCTGCCGATCTTCTTCGTCAAGGTGTCGCTGGGCCTGGTCGCGTTCGCCTTCAAGCCCGCCCTGGGTGTGCTGTTCTTCGCCGCGTACGCCGCCTACTTCTGGCGGGAGATCCGGGCCAGCCGCGCCGAGGAGGCCGCGGGCGAAGCCGGCGAGGACGAGGACGAGGAGGAGTTGGAGGCGCTGAAGCTCCAGCCGAAGAAGGAGTCGCCCGACACCTGGGCGGTGGTCGTCCAGACCCTTGCCACCCTCGTGGTGATCTTCTTCGCCGCGCACTACTTCGTCGCCCAGCTCGACGTCATCGGCCCGATGCTCGGCCTGTCCGCGACGGTGACCGCGCTGCTGCTGTCCCCGATAGCGACCGAGCTGCCCGAGATCATGAACGCGATCATCTGGGTCCGCCAGGGCAAGGTGAAGCTGGCGCTCGCCAACGTCTCCGGCTCGATGATGATCCAGGCCACCGTTCCCAGTGGCATCGGCCTGCTGTTCACCAAGTGGCACTTCGACGGCCCGCTGCTGTGGGCCGGTCTCATCACCATGGCAGCGATCGTCTACCTCCTGCTGACCATGCGCGCCCACAAGCTCACCCCGGCCCGGCTGGCCGTCGCCGCCGGCTTCTACGGCGTCTTCGCGATCGGGCTGGTGCCGATTCTGGCCTGAGCCACGGACCGCCGCGCCCGCGCGGCGGCCCGGATCTCCGGTTCGGGGCTCCGGAGTTTTGGAACGGTCGTTCTTGACTGAACGTTCTCGAATCCCTAGGGTCGTGGGCATGGGAAGACCACGGGCCTTTGACGAGGCCGAGGCGGTTCGGGCGGCGGCGGTGCTGTTCGCCGAGCGCGGGTTCGAGGGCACCTCGGTGGACGACCTGGTGCAGCGGCTCGGTGTGCACCGGGGCAGCTTGTACAAGGCGTTCGGCAGCAAGCGCGGGCTCTACCTGGCCGCGCTGCGGCACCACTTGGCGGACGAGGTGCTGCCGACCGTGGCCGCGCTCACCGTCACCAGCGGGCCGGCGGAGGCGCTGGGTCAGGCGGCGGGCGGGTTCGACGGCGGGGCGGCGGCGGGGTTGCTGCTGTCCGCGGCGGTCGAGCGGGCGCCGGAGGATCCGGACGTCGCGGCGCTGGTCGCGGACGGCCTGCACGCGCTCGAACGGGCGCTCGCGACGGTGCTCGGCGAGCCCGTCGACAGTCCGCTGGTCGAGGCGCTCGGGGCGAGCGTTCTGGGGCTGCGGCTGCGTGACCGGGCGCTCGGTCCGGCGGCGTCCGCGCAGGCGGTACTCGCGCTGGCGGCCCGGCTGGCCGGCTGACCGGCCGTCACATCACTGTTTTTCACCGTACGAGGGAGGGTTCACCGACATGGCTCGAGTGGCTGTCGACAAGGAAACGCTGGTCGTGGAGATCGAGGGCCTGGACAAGCTCTGGGCGATCAAGAGCCGGATCGAGATACCGCTCGCCAACGTGCGCGGCGCGACCGCGGACCCGGGGGTCGCCTCGGAGCCCAAGGGGCTCAAGGTCGGCGGCACCCAGTGGCCGGGGCTGATCACGGCCGGGCGGTTCCGCCGCCACGGTGAGCTGGTGTTCTGGGACGTGAAGAACCCGGCGAAGGCCGTGGTGATCGAACTCGCCGACGAGCACTACGCCCGGGTGATCGTCGAGGTGGACGACCCGCGCGCCGCAGTGGCCCTGATCGAAGGCGCGCTGCGGCACTGAGAGTCAGAACAGCGGGTCCGGGCCGGGGGGCTGTTCGGACGTGGCGGCGCGGGGCTTGCGGGCGGCCGGCTTCGGCTTCGCCTCTGTGGGCCCCGCGGCGGGCCTCGCGTTCGCCAGCGGCGCGTCCGGGCGCGGGGTGGGCGCGAGGCGTGCCGCGGAGTCGGGGGCGGCGGTGGTGGTGGGCGGGGTGAGGCTCTCGGGGGCGAGGACGTCGGCGCCGGACGGGGTGGCGGCGACGGCGCGCCACCAGAGTTTGACGGGTGGCGGGTCGGCCGGTTCGAAGGGCTTGCCGGGGCGGGGGACGGCCAGCGTGACGCCGGCGGCGTTCGCGGCGGCCACCGTCCGTTCGGCGGGTTCTTCCCAGGGGTGCGGGGCGAGGTCGAAGGTGCCCCAGTGCATCGGGAGCATCACCTTGCCGCCCAGGTCGCGGTGCGCCTGCACGGCCTCCTCGGGGGTCAGGTGGACCTCCGGCCAGTGTTCGGAGTACGCGCCGACCTGCACCATGGTGGCGTCGAACGGCCCGAAGCGGTGGCCGATGTCGGCGAAGCCGGGGAACCAGCCGGTGTCGCCGCTGTGGAAGAGCCGGTGGTGCTTGCCCTCCACCACCCAGGACGACCAGAGGAACTTGCCGCTGGGCCGCGGGCCGCGCGAGCAGTAGTGGCGGGCGGGAGTGGCGGTCAGCCGCAGGCCGTCCAGTTCGGCGGACTCCCACCAGTCCAGGTCGACGATCCGGTACGGCTCGACGCCCCAGTGCTCCAGGTGCGCGCCGATGCCCAGCGGCACCGCGAACACCGCGTCGCCCGCGGCGAGCGTGCGGATGGTGGTCATGTCCAGGTGGTCGTAGTGGTCGTGCGAGATCACCACCACGTCCACCGGCCCGAGTTCGGCCAGTGGCAGCGGCACCGGGTGCAGCCGCTTCGGGCCGATCCAGCCGAACGGCGAGACGCGTTCGCTCCACACCGGGTCGAACAGCACCCGGACGCCGTCCAGTTCGGCCAGCACGGTGGCGTGGCCGAGCCAGGTCAGGCGCAGCCCGGAGGCGGGCGGGGTGGCCAGTTCGACGGGCAGCAGCCGGTGCACCGGCACCGCGGCGGCGGGGCTGCGGCGGTCGCCGTCCGCGGCCAGCTTGGTGCGCATCAGCGCCAGCGGGGTGTGGGCGTACCGCAGTCGGCGGGTCGGGACCGGGTTGCGGAACGAACCGTCCACGAAATGCTGCGAGTTGCGGACCCGGTGCCAGCGGCCGCCCCGCGGGTCGGCGCCGAACGCCTCGGTGCGCAGCCGGTGCCAGCTGTCCCGCGGCAGTGTCCGGTACGAGCGCTTCGCGTCGCGCAGGGCGAGCCCGGCCTCGGCGGCCAGCTCACCGGCGCGGAACAGCCAGGAGACGGGACGGGACAAGGCACCTCCACGGTCGAGCACCCGAACGGTGGGGCTTGCCGGGACGGCGGGACGAGTTGGCGCCCCGGACGGGTCGACGGCAGGCCGGACGGCGCCGCCCGGACAGCCGGGACCCCGGCGGGGACGACGCGTTTCAAATCGGGACACTACCGCCGTAAACGGGCCCGAACCAGCCGAACGGGTCGGCGGCGCGCCGGTCGCCGCGAACGGGAACGGACCGCCCCGGCAGGCGGGACGGTCCGTCGGGGAAGGGCCGGGGAAGGGCGGAAAGGCGCAGATCAGGCCGCCGGGTAGAAGCGGGTGATGGTCTCCGCCACACAGTGCGGCTTGGCACTGGCCTCACTGGAAATGGTGAACCGGACCACCGCCTGCACGCCGCCCGGCACCTCGTCGGCCGACACCAGCACCGCCGTCGCCCGGACCGCTGTGCCCACCGGCAGCGGGGCCGGGAAACGGACCTTGTCCGAGCCGTAGTTGAGGGCCATCGCGATGTTCTCCACCGCGTAGCACTCCTTGGCCAGCACCGGCAGCAGCGACAGCGTCAGGTAGCCGTGCGCGATCGTCCCGCCGAACGGCGATTCCTTGGCGCGCGCCGGGTCCACGTGGATCCACTGGTGGTCGCCGGTCGCCTCCGCGAACAGGTTCACCCGCTCCTGGTCGACGGTGTGCCACTCGCTGGTGCCGAGTTCGGTACCGACGGCGGCGGTCAGGTCGGCGAGCGAGGCGAAGGTCGTCACGGTGCGCTCCACAGGTGCGACGGGGCAGGGGACGGCCCGTCCGGGCCGCCCCGCAGAGTATGCCTACTCGCCGGTCACCTGTCAGTGGGGTACGGCGGTGAGGTCAGAGCGCGTGGTCAGGGATCAGTCGGCGGCCGGAGACCAGCTCCGGAGTGATCGCCACGTACTCCGGGCCCGGCTCCGGGATCCACGGGCGCAGCCCCTCCGACTCCAGCGCGGCGCGCTCCTCCGCGTCCCGCACCACCTCGGCGCGGCCGTGCACCAGCACGCTCCAGCCGCAGCGGCCCGCCGCGTCGAAGTCGTCCACCTGGAACGCCGCCACCGTCCCGTCCAGCGCCCGGGCCACCCGGGTGCCGGTGCGCAGCGCCAGGATCACCCGGCCGTCCTCGGCCAGCCGAAAAGCCACCGGCAGCACGGCCGGCAACGCGTGCTCGGTGTACACCACCCGCCCCAACGGCACGGCGCCGAGCAGGCGCAGGCACTCGGCCTCGCTCAGGGTCTCCACCCGGTCGTCACGGTCCATAAGGGCGATGGTGCCCCCCGCGCACCGGCCGCGAACAGGGCCTATGGTCCCTGAGCTGGGGCTCATCGGGCCCATTTGGGCCCGCGCCGACACCGCTCGGCGATACCTTGGCTCAGGCCGCAGCACTCACTGGTGGCCGGAAATGGCGGGCGAGGGGGCGGTACAAGGTGAGCGGTGGCATCGAACTGGTGGTGATCGGCGCGGACGGCGGCCCCGAACGCGGGCACGGCGGCTCCGCCCGCGCCGCCGACGGCGCCCGCACCCTCGCCGCCGCGCTGCCCGGCCGCACCTTCGACGCCGGCACCCGCGGCAGCACCGTCACCCAGCCGCCGGCCGACGCCGACGCCAACACCCTGCTCACCGCGCTGCGCCAGGCCTCCCAGCGCCCGGCCCGCTGGCTGGTGGTGTGCCTGCTCGGCCAGCTGGTCGCCGACCCGCGCGGGCGCCGGGTCGCGCTGGTCACCGCGGGCTCCACCCCCGACAACGCCTACCGGCGTGGCCTCGCCTGGGACTGGATCACCAGCGCCATGGTGCACGGCGAACAGGAGGAGACCCTGTTGATCGTCGACGCGGTCGCCGACCGCGACACCTGGGCGGCCCTGCTGCGCGAGGACGGCGCGGGCGAACTGCTCGGCCACTCCCGGGTGCCGCTGTGGGGCCGGATCGGGCGCTGGAGCGCCGGGCGGCGGGGGCGCGACGGCGTACTGCCCGGCGCGGAGGGCTCGTTCAGCTGGGCGCTCGGCCGGGTGCTGGAGCACGGCGTGCCCGGCGCGCCCGCCGCCGTCGGCCCGCTCGACCTCCAGCCCGCCGTCGAGGGCCAACTCGGCTGGGGCGAACCGGCCTCCGCCGGCGAGGCCAGACTGCTGGTGCCCCGTGACGGGGGGAGACTCCTGATGCGCAACCGCGCCGCAGTGCGGGGAGCGCTCGCCGGACTGCCGCTTTCCGATGAACTTTTGGCGGTTCTGTGGCGAGAAAGTGCCCCAACGGATCCGCCTTCCGCGTAAGGTCAGGACGCCCCGGGTGTTGCCGTGCCGGGGCGGGTTGGCGAAGAATCGACCTCCGAGCCGCCCGGAATCACCACAGGGGACGGCAGACGAGATCGGCGGCCCGGACCCACCACAGTTCGGCCGCGACAAGGTGGGGCTATGCGGCAGCGCGGAATTCCGGTGCGCCCTCGGGGAGTTGGGATCAGCGGGCTGCTTCTGCCATTCCTGCTGACAGCTCTCACGGCATGCGGCGCCACCGAAAAAGGCTCCGCCGACCGCCTCGGCACCCCCGAATCCGGACTGCCCCGCGCCACCAACTCCGCCACCGGGAAAGCCGACCCCAGCCGCAGCCCCGTCCCCGACCAGGGCGACCAAGGGCTGGAGGCGCACAGCGTGGTGACGGCCTATCAAGCCTGGTGGGACGTCCGGGCCGACGTGTTCGAGCGATCGAATTCGGACGGAACCGCGCTCGGCCAGTACGCCACCGGGCCGGCGCTCAGCGAAGCGCTGCTCTCGCTGACCCAGTTGCACGATGCCAAACTCGTGATGACCGGCCGGCCCAGAACCTCACCCGTCGTCAAAAGTATGAATCTGCAGACGAGTCCGCCCACCGCGACGATCGAGGACTGCCTCGACGTCAGCGGCTGGCACCAGGCGGACGCGGGCACCAAGCAGATCAAGGATCCGCAACAGCGGCTGACCCGCTACCCCGCTACCGCCGTCCTGAAGAGATACGGAAACCGCTGGCTGATCGCCGACTTCACCCGTGAGGTGACCAAGACATGCTGAACTCCGCCTGGCGCGCCGCGCTCTGTGTACTGACCGGAATCGGACTGACGGTCGCGTTCGTCCCGTCGGCGAGCGCCGACGTGACGCCGTGCGCCGACGACATCATTTGCACGGGCGTCCACGAGCCCGGCAGCGGGGGCGGCTCCGGCGGCGGGTCGGGCGGCGGGGGAGGGGACTCCGGGTCGGGCAAGTGCCGCTGGAACGACGAGGACGTGCCGTGCTGGCTCGACGACCTGGGCTGGTTCTCCAGCGGCTGCTACTACCGGCTGTCGAAGCCGCAGCCGCTGGAGAGCGAGGACGTCTGGGACGGCAAGACCAGCAAGGACGGCGCGATCTACGACCGGTCCTGCCTCGGCGTCGAGGCGCCCGGCCAGGTCTTCCTCGCCCAGCCCCCCGGCCCGGTGAAGCCCCCGACGCCCCGCCAACTCGCCTTCGACGCCCTCGACCAGATCAAGGTCGCCCGCCCCGTGCTGCACGCCGCCCCGCAGACGGACGCCGTGGTCGGCTCCCCGGTGGGGCTCTGGTTCGACGCCACACCGCAGTCCGCCGGACCGATCAGCCACACCATCCACGGACCCGGCTACGACGTGACCACCACGGTGACCCTCAAGCAGGTCGTCTGGTCCGTCGACGACGGCCCCGACGGCGCCCGCTCCCAGGAGTTCACCTGCGCCGACGCCGGAACCCCGTTCGCCGCCGGGCAGACACCCAGCTGCAGCCACATCTTCGCCCGCGCCTCCGCCGGCATGAAGGACCACGCCTACACCCTGCGGGTCGCGCTGCTGTGGAAGGTCACCGCCAAGACCTCGAACAACGCCGACATCGACATGGCGGACTTCACCTGGCGCAGCGAATTCCCCGGCCTGACGATGCAGATCCCCGTCAACGAGGTCCAGGTGCTGAACTGACCGGGCCGACAACCCCCTTGCCGGACCAGCATTGACGTTCCATCACGAGTGAGAGGCCGCGAAGCGGTGGAGAACCGAAGCATGCCGACCCCGCCGCGCCGCCTCGGCGTCCGCCGCCGCAGGCCCGCCGTACTGGCCATGGCGGCCGCCCTGATCGCCGCCGGCGGCCTGGGCGGCGCCGTGCTGTACAACAGCAGCGGCCAGCGGATCGCCGTCCTGGCACTGGCCCGCGACGTCCCCATGGGCCAGGTCATCGGCAACGACGACCTGGTCGTCGCCCACATCGCCGGCGACCCCGCGCTGCGCCCGCTGGACGCCCGCGACCTCGAACACACCGTCGGACTGCGCGCCACCACCGACCTCAAGCGCGGCGCCCTGCTGGTCAAGTCCGACCTCACCAGCGACCCCGCCACCCAGCCCGGCCAGCAGATCGTCGGCGTCGCCGCCAAACGCTCCCAACTGCCCGCCACCCGGCTGCAACCCGGACTCCAGGTGCTGATCGTCTACACCCCCGACAGCACCAAGACCGACGGCACCACCCGCACCCCCGACACCATGACCGCCACCGTCTCCGCCGTCGGCCGCACCGACCCCGACGGCACCACCGTCATAGACGTCGCCATCGGCCCGTCCGACGGCCCCCGACTCGCCTCCTGGGTGGCCGGCGGCAAGTTCCAGGTGATCCTCGCACCCCGAAACGCCGGGGGCTCCTGATGACCGTGGTGGCCGTCCTCGGCGGGCCGGGGGCGCCCGGGGCCACCAGCAGCGCCCTCGCCCTGCTGCTGTCCTGGCCGCTGCGCCCGGGCCGCCGCGTCCTGCTCGCCGAATGCGACCCCGACGGCGGCGCGGTGCTGGCCGGCGCCCTCGAAGGCCGCGTCGACGCGGTGTACGGACTGCGCAACCTCGCCGTAGCCGACCGGCGCGGACTCCTCGCCCAGACCCTGTGGGAACAACTGCTGGACGTCTCCCCGCAGGGCTCCGGCGAACGCCTCCTGCTGCCCGGACTCACCGACCCCGCCCAGGCCCCCGGCCTCGTCTACACCTGGGAACCCCTGGTCGAAGCGCTGCGCGCGCTCGACCCCGAGGGCTACGACGTGATCCTCGACCTCGGCCGCTCCGGTGCCAACGGCCCGATGGCCGTCCTCGCCCGGCGCTCCGACGTGGTCGCCGTGACCGTCCGCACCACACTGCGCGGACTCTCCGCCGCCCGGCCCCGGCTGGCCGCACTGCGCGAGGACCTCGACACCCACGGCACCGGATCGGACAGCCTCGGACTGCTGCTGGTCGCCGAAGGCCCCTACCCCGACCACGAGGTGTCCCGGCAGTTCCAACTGCCCGTGCTCGGCACCCTCACGCACGCGCCGCGCACCGCCCGGGTGCTGTCCGACGGCGGCGACACCACCGACCGGCGGTTCATCCGCTCCGAGCTGATGCGCACCGCGCGGACCGCCGCCGACCGGATCCAGCACCACGCCGAGGGGCGTCGGCGACGCCTCGGGCCGCAGGGGCCGCAGCAGGTTCCGCCGCAGCAGCTTCCGCGGCCGCAGGCGCAGGCCGTCCAGCCGTCGCCCCAGCCCGTCCAGCCGCAGCCGTTGACGTACCAGGTGCAGGCCCCGCAGCCGCCCGTTTCCCAGCAGGCCGTACCCTCGCAGCAGATGACGCAGCAACAGATGACGCCCCCGCAGGCACCGCCTCCCGCAGCCCCGTTCGCGCAGCCGCCGTTCGCGGCCGGGCCGGTGGGCGGGCGCCAGGCCCAGCCGTACCCTCCGCAGGCCGAGCAGTCCTACGTCCAGCAGCCGTACCCGCCGCAGCCGTACCAGGCCCAGGCCCCGCAGTACCCGACGCAGCCCCAGCCGTTCCTGCCGCCGCCCGTCCAGCCCCAGCCGGTTCAGCCGCAGCGGCCGCAGGCCGGTGGGCAGTTCACGGGGGAGTGGCCGATCCGGGTGGAGAACCAGCCGCAGATCTCGTACACCGCGCCGTACATCGCGCCGCCCGTGGTGCCGCAGCCGCCAGCGCCCGCGCCGTTCCCCGGACAGGACGACGGGCCCGAGGACGGGCGGGGGGAGGTGCACCGTGCGCGCTAACCCCTACCAGGGGCCGCCGCCCCAGCAGGCCGGGCAGTACGTCAACGGGCAGGTGGTGTACGGAGGTTCGCCGGACGCCGCCGGGCTGCCGTGGGCCGCGCCGGCCGTGCCCGCGCCGATGCCCGCCGCGCCCGTCCCGCCGACCGGCCCGGTGTCGGCCATGCCCGCCGCCGTGCCCGCGCTCGGCCCGGCCGGGGCGGTGCCGGCCGTGGACACCCAGGTCGCACGGGAGCTGAAGCGGCAGGTCGCGGCCGAACTGCACCAGCAGCTGTCCCGGCTGAACGAGGCGTCCGGCACCGAGGCCGACCGGGCCACCCGCCGTCAGCGCGGACGGGCCCTGATCGAGGAGGCGGTGGCCCGCTGGTCCGACGCATACGCGCAGACCCACGGCATCCCGCCCACCCGCGAACAGGACCGGGCGCTCTCCGAGGCCGTCTACGACCTGCTGTTCCGGGCCGGGCGCCTCCAGCCGTACCTCGACGACCCGGAGATCGAGAACATCCTGATCAACGGCTGCGACGACGTCTGGGTCTCCCGGGTGCACCAGCCGCTGCGGCAGGTCCCGCCGGTCGCCGACTCCGACGAGGAACTCATCGAGCTGCTCCAGGACCTGGCCCGCCAGCACGGCGGCGGCGAACGCAGCCTGTCCACCGCCAGCCCGATGCTCGCGCTGCGCCTGGAGGGCGGCATGCGCCTGCAGGCGATGACCGAGGTCACTCCCCGCCCCTACGTGGCGATCCGCCGCCACCGGGTGGCCAGCGCCAACCTCCGCGACCTGGTCCAACTCGGCACCGTGGACACCACCTTGGCCGCGTTCCTGGCTGCCGCCATCCGGGCCCGGAAGAACGTGATGATCACCGGCACCCAGGGCGTCGGCAAGACCAGCCTGCTGCGCGCGATGGCCGCCGAGATCCCGCCCGACGAACGGATCGGCACCCTGGAGTCCGAGTTCGAGCTCTGGCTGCACACCCTCGGCCACCTGCGCCAGGTCGTACCGATGGAGGCCCGCGAGGGCAACGGCGAACGCGTGGACGGACGGCTCGCGGGCGAGCTGACGATCGGTGAACTCATTCCCGCCGCACTGCGGATGACGCTCTCGCGGATCATCGTCGGCGAAGTCCGCTCCGGCGAGGTCGTGCCGATGCTGCGGGTGATGACCAACGGCGAGGGCGGCTCGATGTGCACCCTGCACGCCCGCGGCCCGCACATGGTGGTCGACCGGATCGCCGAACTCTGCCTCGAGTACGGCTCCCACATGACCGACAGCCTGGCCTACCGGCTCACCGCCAACGCCATCGACTTCATCGTGCACGTCACCATGGTCGACGAGACCGCCGTCGGCGGCCGCCGCCACCGGTTCGTCTCGCACGTCCTGGAAGTGGCCGGCCTCGGCGAGTCCGGACGGCCCGCCATGAACACCGTCTTCGGGCCGCGCCCGGAACTCGGCGAGGTACGGGCCGTCCCCGTCACCCCGCCGCACTGCCTGGACGACCTGCGCCGGGCCGGCTTCGACGCGGGGCTGCTCGCCTCCCCCTACGGGGCCTGGGGCGCGCCGCTGAACCTGCGGATCGGGGGGATGCGCTGATGCTCCTGTACGTGCTGTGCGGACTGCTCACCGCCGGCGGACTGGTGGCCCTGGCCGCCGGACTGACCGGACGGCGCGCCGACCCCGACGAACGGGCCAACCCGCTGGAAGGACGGCTGCACACCCTCTGGTACGGCGCCCCCGGCACCGCCTCGCCCGGCGTCGCCCGGCTGCGCCGCATCCAGCTCGCGCTGGCCCTGCTCGGCGGCCCGGCCGGCTGGCTGTTCACCGGCATCCCGCTGGTCGCCCTGCTGGTGCCCGCCGGTGTCTTCGGCCTGCCCTGGCTGTTCGACGCCACCCGCTCCGACACCCGCCGGATCGAACGGCTGGAAGCACTCGCCGAGTGGACCCAGCGCCTCGCCGACGTCCTGCTGCTCGGCGTCGGCCTCAACCAGGCCATCGTCACCAGCCGCCGCACCGCACCCGCCGCCCTGGAGACCGAGATCACCGAGCTCGCCGCCCGCCTCCAGGCCCGCTGGCGCCCCGAGGACGCACTGCGCGCCTTCGCCGACCAACTCGCCGACGCCACCGCCGACAAGGTGCTCGCCGCCCTCCTGCTGCGGGCCGGCGACAGCGGCCCCGGCCTGGCCCGGGCCCTCGCCGACATGGCCGAATCGGTCCGCGAGGAAGTCCGCCAGCGCCGCACCATCGAGGCCGACCGGGCAAAGCACCGGACCACCATCCGCTGGATGGTGGGCATCATCCTGCTGGTGATAGTCCTCGGCTCGTTCAACTCCACCTACACCCAGCCCTACACCACCGGCATCGGCCAACTCGTGCTCGGCGTCGTCGCGGTGGCGTTCGTGCTGGTGATCGCCTGGATGCGCTCGCTCGCCTCGTACACCCCCCTGCCACGGATCCTGGAACAGGACCGGCGCTCCAAGGCCGGCCGGATGCCCGGACAGCGCACCGGCGACGAAACCGCCGACACCGCGGCCGGCGACGACAACGACCCGCTGGTCAAGGGAGCCCGATGATCTCGCCCTGGGCCGTCCTGGCCGGCGCCGCCGCCGCCGGCGGCCTCGCCCTGCTGCTCGCCGAACTCCGCCCCGCCCCACCGGACCTGGGCCAGGCCCTGGACCGGCTGCACCGCACCCCCGAACCGCGCCGGGACGCCGCCGACGACGCCGCCGACCCCTGGTACGACCGGGTCGGCACCCGCTCGCTCCAGCTGCCCGGGGTCCGCATCCCGCAGCAGGAACTCGCCCTGATCGGCCGCAGCCCCGCCCGGTTCATGGCACACAAGGTGCTGTTCGCCGTCATCGGCCTCTCGCTGCCCGGGTACTTCGCCGCACTGGCCGCCCTGTTCGGCGACGGACTGCCCATCGCCGTCCCGCTGCTGGTCGGACCGCTGCTCGGCGCACTGCTCTGGTTCGTCCCCGACGCCATCGTGGCCGGCGAGGCCAAGGAGGCCCGCACCGAGTACCTGCACGGCATCGCCGCCTACCTGGAACTCGTCGCGCTGGAACGCGCCGCCGACTGCGGACCCGCCGAAGCACTCCGCCGCGCCGCCTCCGCCGGCCGCGGCACCGTCTTCCGGCGGATCCGCGACGCCCTCGAACGCGCCGCCACCGACCGGCTCCCGCCCTGGGACGGACTCGACACCCTCGCCCAGGAGTTGGGCCTCACCCCGCTCCAGGACGTCGCCGACATCATGCGGATCTCCGGCGTCGACGGCGCCGCCGTCTACGACACCCTGCGGGCCCGCGCCAAGAGCCTGCGCGGCGAACTGCTCTCCGAAGAACTCGCCAAGGCCAACACCGACAGCGAACGAATGGTCGCACCCGGCTCCGCGCTCACCCTGCTGATGACGGTCCTGATCGTCTTCCCCGCGCTCTACCAGATGCTGACCGTCCAATGACCTCCACGAGTACCCCGCCACCCCGCACCGGAGAGCACACCATGAACCGAATCCGCGCCCTGGCCACGGCAGTTCTGCTGCCGCTGCTGTTCCCCGTCCACCTGCTGCGCCCCGTCCTCGAGTTCCGGCTGGTCAAGCTGCGGGCCGCCCGCGCCTCCGGCGACCGCGGCGCGATCAGCATCGAACTCGCGCTCGCCGTCATCGTGCTGGTCGCCATCGCCGGCGCGGTGGTCTACGCGATCACCCAGCTCGGCACCAACGTGAAGAACAAGATCCCGCAGAACGTGCCGGACGGGGGCCAGGCACCGTGACCTCCCGCCCGCCCCGACCCGTCGCCCGCACGGCCCTGACGGTCCGGCAGTTCCGCGGACGCACGCTCGACGCGGGAGCGATGGCGATCAGCCTCGCCATCGTCTTCCCCGCCGTGCTGTTCGTCATCCTCCTGGTCGTTCAGGCCGGACTCTGGTGGTACGCCGACCAGGCCGCGCTGACCGCCGCCCGGGAGGGCGTGGACGCCGGACGCGTCAACGGCGCGCGCGCGGACGACGGGCCGAGGCGGGCCCAGGACTTCACCGACCGGCTCGGCAACCTCGCCCGGCTGGAACACATCGACACCGACAGCGGCGACCCCGACCTGTACCGGCTGTCCGTCACCGTCCACCCCGCGTCCGTGCTGCCGTTCTTCGACCGGCTGACGCTCACCAAGACCGCCAGCGCGCCCCGGGAGAAGTTCGTTCCGCAGGGGCAGCCGTGAGAGACCTTCTTCGGATACGCCGCGACGACCGGGGGTCGTTCGCGATCGAGGCCGCCATCGTGGTGCCCGTGGTGCTCGCCTTCGCGCTGATGGCGGTCGCCGCCGGGCGCGTCCAGAGCACCGGCGCGATCGTCGACGCCGCCGCCCGCTCCGGCGCGCGCGCCGCCTCGCTGGCCCGCACCCCCGAGGGCGCCCGGCAGGCCGCCGCCGACGCGGTCCAACAAGCCCTCGCCGACCGCCGCGTACAGTGCGCGACCGAGCCCGTCGGGGAGCCCGAGTACGGCATCCTGAACACCGACGGAGAACCGCTCACCACCATCACCGTCCGGGTCTCCTGCACCGTCGCGTTCGGCGACCTGATGGAACTCGACGGCCTGCCCGGCCACAAGACGCTCACCGGTACATTCACCTCCGTGGTGGACCGCTACCGGGGAAACTGATCACACCTCAGGGGGAGGGACCGTGAACGAACGAGGCGTGAACTGCCGTGACCGGGGCAGCATTTCGGTCATGGTCGCCGTCACCGCCGTTAGCCTGGTGGCCGTGGTCGGCCTGGTTCTCGACTGCGGCGGACGGCTGCGTGCCGTTGAACGGACCGACGCGCTCGCCCAGGAAGCCGCCCGGGCCGGCGGCCAGCAGCTCGACATCGACGCGCTGCGGGCCGGCCGGGGCTACCGCTTCGACCGGCCCGCCGCCGAACGGGCCGCCACCGCGTACCTGCGCGGCCACGGCATCAAGGGCGCCATCGGCTTCCCGAACCCGAACGACCTGCAAACGTTCAGCGTCACCGTCGAAACGGACTACCCGACCGCGCTGCTCGGCCTGGTCGGCATCACCACACTCCCCGTGCAGGGTCACGGCAAGGCCACCCTGGTACACGGCATCACGGAAGGGACGACCGGCTGATGGCCGCGCGCGGAGCCGACGACCAGCACCGCAAGGGCCGCCCGGGGCGGCGACCGCACCCCGGCGGCACCACGCCCGTTCATCTCGGGCGCCCCGCCCGACGGCGCGGCGCCGGAGGCTCGCTGCTCGCCGCGCTCGGCTCGCTGCTGGCGCTGGCCGTGTTGCTGATCGGCGTGCCCGCCCTGCTCGGCTACGGCACCGCCACCGTCGCCGCCATGGGCAACCCGTTCGGCCGCGGCCTGGTGGAGGCGCTCACCAGCCCCGACGACGGCAGCCTGTTCCTGTGGCTGCTGGTCGGCGTCGGCTGGCTCGGCTGGCTGTGCTTCCTGATCTCCGTACTGATCGAGATCCCCGCCCAGCTGCGCGGCCGGGTCGCCCGCCGGCTCCCCGCCTTCGGCTGGAGCCAGCGGATCGCCGCCGGCCTGGTCGGCTCCGTGCTCGCCCTGCTCCCGGTGGCCGGCTCGGCCTTCGCCGCCACCCCCGAACTCGCCGAACGCCCCGCCGCCGTCGCCCAGTTGACGTCCTCCCCGGCGCTCGCCGCACTGCCCGCCGCCGCCCCCGCCGCGGCACCCGACGCCGACCCCCAGCAGCCCACCTACACGGTGCGCGACTCCCGGCCCGCCGACAGCCTGTGGACCATCGCCGAACGCCAACTCGGCTCCGGCGAACGCTGGACGGAGATCGCCAAACTCAACGCGGGCCGCGCGATGGACGACTCCGGCACCCGCTTCGACGCCGACCGCCCGATCCAGCCCGGCTGGCGGCTGCTGATGCCCGCCGACGCCAAGCCCGACGCCGCGAGTGGCGGGGGCGCCGGGACAGCGGGTGGCGGCGCGGCCGGTGGGGGTACCCAGAGTGCCGCCGTCACCCCGCCCGGGCTGACCGCGGCCGCCCACGGCACCGTCACCGTGCACTCCGGCGACTCGCTGTCCGGCATCGCCCAGCGGGAGTTGGGCGACGGCGACCGCTGGCCCGAACTGTTCGACGCCAACAAGGGCGTCACCGCGCCCGACGGCGAGAAGCTCACCAACCCGGACCTGCTCGCGCCCGGCATGGTGCTCACCATGCCCGGGGCGCCGGCTGCCGCTCAGCCGCCCGCGGCGGGGGCGCCCGCGCCGCAGGCCCCGGTGGTGCCGCGCAGCCACGCGCCCGAGCGGCCCGAGCACGACGACGTGCCCGCCGCCCAGCCGCCCGCCGCCCAGCCGCCTGCCGCCCAGCCACCTGCGCCCGCGTCGCCCGCTGCGCAGAGCCCGGCCGAGCAGAGCCCGACGGCGCAGAGTCCGGCCGCGCAGAGCCCCGCTGCGGAGAGCCCCGCGCCCGAGCAGACGCCCGCACCGTCCACCGGCGCCGAGACGCCCGCGCCGCAGGACAGCACGCCCGCCGCCAACCCGCCCGCCGTCCGCGACCAGCAGGCCCGCCACGGCGACGACTACACCGTGCCGCTGGCGGTCTCCACCGTCGGCGTGCTGATGGCCGCCGCGCTGGTCAGTCTGGTCGCCCGCCGCCGCACCGACCAGCAGCGGGCCCGCCGCCCCCGGCACCGGATCGCGCTGCCGTCCGCCCCGGCCGGCCGCTTCGAGGCCGAGCTGAAGGCCCGCCAGAACGACGGCGGACTGGAACTGCTCAACCGCGCGCTGCGCACCCTCGGCCGCAACACCGTTCGCGGCGACAAGCGGCTGCCCGCCCTGGTCGCCGCCCGGATCACCAACGCCGGCACCGTCGAACTGCACCTGGCCGCACCCGCCGTGCCGATTGCCCCGTTCCGGGCCGCGCACGCCCCCAACGTGTGGTGGTGCCCCGACGACTCCAACGAGCTGCTGTCCGCCGGGCAGGCCGCCAAGTACAGCGCTCCCTACCCCGCGCTGGTCACCCTCGGCAACAGCCCGGACGGCTCCACCGTCCTCGCCGACCTGGAGACCGTCCGCCTGGTCCACCTCTCCGGGCACCCCGACGACGCCGACGACGTGCTGCGCACCCTCGCCGTCGAACTCGCCCACAGCCCGCTCGCCGACCGTCTCCACCTGCACCTGGTCGGCATCGCCACCGACCTGCCCGCCGCCGGCCCCGCCACCGACCGGGTCCACCACCACGCCACCCTGGAGGCCGCGCTCGCCGCCCTCGGCCCGCGCACCGCCAAGGCCCGCGCCACCCTGGTCGCCGCCGAGGCCGGCAGCCCCCGCGAGGCCCGCAGCCGGGGCAGCGCCGACGAGGCCTGGGTGCCGGAGATCGTGCTCTCCGCGCAGCCGCCCGCCGGTGGCATCCCCGCCGAACTCGGCCGGCTGCTCGACGGCCGCCCCCGCACCTGCCTGGCCGTCCTCACCCGTGCCCCCGAGCGCGGCGCCGGCCCCGTCGCCCGCTGGACGCTCCCCGCCGTCGGCCAGTTCACCCTGCCCGGCCTGCACCTGAACGTCGAACTCCAGCGCCTGAGCCGCGAACAGTACGACCAGCTCGGCGAACTCGTCCGCGCCTCCGGAGACTTCACCCAGCACCCCGCCCCCGACTGGACCCTCGACGGCCCGCACAACGGCCCCGAGGACGAGGCCGAGATCCCGCTCCCCGCCGTCCCCGCACTGGCCACCGTCGGCGCCGCGATCGCCGCCCACCCCGGACCGCTCGGCTTCGAGTCGGACGGCGGCATGCCCGAGCGCGCCGACAGCTCTCTGGACGCCCGGCTGATCGCCCTGCTCGGCGGACCCGGCGGCGCGGAGCGGCACGCCGCCGAGGCATCGGCGCCGCTGTCGCTGGCCAAGCCCGGCGCCGACGGCGGCGCCGATGGCCCGCGCGTGCTGGCCCGGGTCGTGCCCACCGGCAGCAGCCCGTTCGCCGGGCTCGTCCCCACCGCGCCCACCAACCCCTACGCCGTCACCCCGGTCACCCCCGTCCCGCCCGCCGAGCCCCGGCACGCCGCCAACGGCCAGGCCCGCAAGGCCACCACGCCGCCGCACGGCACCGTCGTCGACCCGCGGCTCGCTGCCTACCCCGTTCCGGTGGACCCCGCGCCGCTCGACCACGACCCGGACGCCGCCGACACCGCCGAACTCCCGCCCGTGGAAACGGCGGTGGAGTCGGTGGCGGAGCCGTTGGTGGAGTCGGTGCCGGAACCCGTCGTGGCACCGGAGCCGGACCGCACGGAGTATTTCGAGCTGCCGCCGGCGGAGACCGCCCCGGAACCCACGGCCGGCACCCAGTACTTCGAGCTCCCGCCGGTCGAGACCGCCCCCGCCGTTCCGGCCCCGGCCGCCCAGCCGGTGGTGCCCGAGCCCGCGCCGATCCACGACCAGGCGGAGGCACCCGACCCGCACGCCGCGAGCGCCGCCGCCCGGCCGTCCGCCCGGCCCGGGAGCACCGCCGCCCGGACCGACAGTGACGACCTGCTGGCGATCCTGCGCTCCCCGGAGGCGCACCACCTGCGGTCCGCGCCGCGGATCCGGCTGCTCGGCCCGGTGGACGTCCTCGGGGTGGCGGGCAGCATCGACCCGGCCGCCCGCCCCCGGCTGACCGAGCTCGCCGCGTACCTGGCGCTGCGCCCCGGATCCGAGCACTCGGTGGTCGACCGGGACATCCACCCCGGCGCCGCCCACCTCGACCCGAAGGCCACCGCGGAGCGGCTCGCCGAACCGCTGCCGGTCAAACTCGCCGCGCTGGCCGCCTGGTTGGGCGCCTCCCCGGAGGGCCGCGACTACCTGGCCGCCGAGCCCGCCGAGACGTACACGCTGGCCCCGACGGTCGGCTGCGACTGGGACGAGTTCCGCAGCCTGTACCGGCGCGGCATGCGCTCCACCTCCACCACCGCCGACGCCGCACTCGCCCACGCCCTCGCCCTGGTCCGCGGCGCCCCGTTCGCCGAGTCCCCGGCCGGGACGTTCGGCTGGGCGGAGACCGAACGCCAGGACATGCTGGCCGCGATCGTCGACACCGCGCACGAACTCGCCGCCCGCCGCCTCCAGTACGGCGACCACCGCACCGCCGAGGCCGCGATCTTCCGCGCCCTCGCCGTCGCCCCTGACGTCGAACTCCTGCACCGCGACCTGTTCTACGCGTACGCCTCGGCCGGCGCCCGCGACCAGCTCGTCCGCGCCGTCAACCGCCTCGACGCACTGAGCCGCCGCACCGGCCGCGACCTCGACCCCGACACCGTCGCCCTGCTCCGCGACCTCCTCACCGGAGGCTGAGCGCTGAGGAGTTGAGGCCCCGGTCCTACTGGACGCTCCAGCGGAACTCGATCTCCGGGTACCGCGGGGACGGTCCGTCGAGGATCGGGGCGGGGCAGTCGCGCAGGAAGCGGTCGGCGAAGGCGCGGACGTACGCGCGGGTGAGTTCGGTGGCGCGGGCCGGGGCGAGGGTGCCGAAGAGGCCGGCGTAGACCTCGGCGGGAAGTCGGTCGGCGAGGTGGCCCGGCCCGGCGGCGTGCGGCAGGTCGGTGAAGGTGAGGTGGCCCGCGCCCCGGGTCCGGAGCTGACGCCCCCAGGCCCGGTGGTGCTCGCGCCAGCGCCGCCAGGTGTCATGGTCCTCGAGCGAGGTGAGCAGCAGGAACGGCCGGTCCAGCCCGAGTTCGGGAACGGGCGAACCGAACAGGCCGCCGTCGAGGTCGAGACCGATCCGCAGCCGGGAGTCCTGCCGCAGCGCCTCGGCCGCAGCGGCCCCGCCCATGGAGTGGCCGAGCACCCCGATTCGCCCGCCGTCGACCCGGAACGGCAGCCGGCCGCCGGTCAGTTCGTCGACCACGAAGCGCAGATCGCCGACCCGTGCGGCGATCTGCTGCCGGTCCGGGCCGTCGTTGCCCGGCGGATCGTCCGACAACGAGCTGTACACCACCCGGCCGTCCGGGAACTCCACGGCGGTGGCATCGTAGGTGTGGTCAATGGCCGCGACGAGGTAGCCGTGCGCGGCCAACTCCTCCGCCAACGCCGTGCAGTTGCTGCGCCCACCCTTCCGCCCGTGCCCGAACAGCAGCAGCGGCAGCGGGCCCGGGTGGACGGGGGCGCCGGCGTGGGCGGTGGGCCGGATCCGCGACAACGTGCCCGGGTCGATCAACAGAAAACCTTCGAGCGCGGCCGCGACCCGCGGGGTCGTGTACGACGCCCGGGCCAGGCCGGCGGTACCGCGCGCCGGGTACCAGAACTGCACCATCAACTCGCGTGCCCCGGAGGCGGGTTCGAACGGGTCGGGCCGGCCGTGGTCGACCAGGTGCAGACTGACGGTACCGACCGGCCGGCCGACAGTCGGCGAGGGCAGGTCGATGGGCTGCGGCGAATCCGCCAGGGCAGGCCCGGCCGGCAGCAGGGCGGCGGCCCCGCCCAGACCGGCGAGAGCGAACAGTGAGCGACGCTTGATCATGTGTCATCCTCGGCGACTCGGCTGTTGAGTCCGGCCAGCGTAGGCCGAGGGTGCCGCCAAGTTGTAGAGGGCGCAACGGAGTTGGCCTGTTGCGCCCGCGACCTCCTCACCGGAGGCTGAGCGGGGTTCGGCGCAAGGTCGCTTCGCGCGGGCCGTTGAAAGGCGCCAGGGACAGCACCGTCCTCGGCGCCCGCAGTCCGTCGTGCTGCGTGAAGAGCGCCCGCGCGGCGTCGAACGGCACGTCGTCGGCGGCCAGGAGTGCGGCCCGGTCGTAGAGTTCACGCATCGCGTCGGTGAGGTCCGCGTCGCTGTCCGCCCGCGTGCCCCAGACGTCCCACAGCAGCGTTTCGACCTTGTTCAGCGCCGCGAGATCCAGCCGGACGCACCCCGCGACGAACCACTCCCCGCACATCGGCCCCACCTGCGGCGGGTGCAGCCCGAACGCCTTCGGGTCGGCCTCGCCCGCGCGGACGGCCTGCCAGACCTTGCCCGCGACCTGAAAACGCTCGCGCGGAACGTCCATGGGGTCGAAGTCGAGGTTCCACGCGGCCGCGATCGCCGGGTCGGCCGCCTGGACGTCGGCGAGCAGCCAGCCCCGCTCGCTGTCCCAGTACTCGGTCACCATGTGATCGGCGTGGAAGCCGTCCGTGCCGAGGTAGTCGGCGAAGCCGTACCGCACGCGGGCCGGGATGCCCGCGTGGCGCAGGAACGAGCAGTGCAGCAACGCGAAGTCGCGGCAGACGCCGACGAATCGGTCGCCGGTGGCACGCGGCTGCGTCAGCGGGGCGTCGTTCCGTTCGAGGATCAGCCGGAGGATGTCGTCGAGGTAGCGGGTTTCGGCGTCGTTGTGGAGACGGTCCCGGGGGAGGGTGAAACGGAACTGCCCGCCCTCCAGGCGGTGGATCATCAAGTCGCGTGCGATGCGGGCGAGTTCGGCGGGATCGGTGGGAAGTGCGGCGTAGCGCGGGGCGAGGTCGCCGGGGTCGGAGAAGGCGCTCTGCTCGGTGTAGAAGGCGGTGGCGTCGGCGGCGAGACGGACGGATGGCATGGCTGGACTCCCGGAAGGCTTCGGTCGCATGTTCGATTGCCGGGCCGGCGCGCCTCACGGTGTCAAAATCTCCCGGAATTTGTCCAGACGCGAGATGCCCTTCCGGTTCCCAGCTTGCCCACGACCGCCCGCCCGGTCAGTGGGTCTCCAACGGGTCGGCCCGGGTGAGGAGTTCGGCGAGGGGGGTGCCGGTGCGGGCGGCGATGGTGCGGCGGGTGCGGAGTTGGGTGCGGGTGCGGGGGCGGGATTGGGGTTCCCGGCCGCTGTCGCAGCCCGTCGGCGCGTACGCGGTACGGGCGGGCGATGTTTCGCACCCTGCGGTGTGGAACGTCGCCCGCCCGTGGACTTCCGCTTCGCGTTCGGGAGTTACCGGCTCAACGTGCGGCCGGCCTGGCTCCGGCGCGGTGCCTCGGGGTCTGGCGGCGAACCGGTGGCCGGCGTTCGTGGGTCTGCTGGGGCGGGCCGGTCGGGTGTGGGGTCGGCCAGGCGGCGACCGGGTTGCCGATCCATCGGGTGCTTGCCGGGAGCGACTCGCCGCGCATGGCCAGGGAGGCCCCGCCGATCGAGGCGCCGGCACCGATCGTGGCGCCGGGCAGCACGATGGAGTTGGGTCCGAGGGTGGCACCTTCGTCCAGCTTCACGGTGCCGAGCCGCATCACCCGGTCGTGGAACAGGTGGGTCTGCAGCACGGTGCCCCGGTTGACGCTGGCGCCGGGGCCGACGGTGACCAGGTCGGCCTCCGGCAGCCAGTGCGTCTCGCACCAGGCGCCGCGGCCGATCTTGGCGCCGAGGCTGCGCAGCCACAGGTTGAGGTAGGGCGTGCCGAGCAGGGTCCGGCCGCCCCAGGGCATGGCCAGTTCCTCGACGAAGGTGTCGTAGAGCTCGTTGCGCCAGACGAAGCTGGACCAGAGCGGGTGTTCGCCGCTGCGGAAGCGGCCGACCAGCAGCCATTTGGCGAGTGTGGTGACCAGGCAGGCGGCCAGGGTCGCGCCGGCCAGCACGATTCCGCCGACGGCCAGCGCTGCGGCCAGGCCGTCCCGGTCGATGACTTCCTGGAGCGCGCCGAAGACCAGGTCGCCCAGGATCACCGTGAGCACCACCGGCAGCAGCCGGCACAGTTCCACGCCGGCCCGGGCCAGCACCAGCCGGCGCGGCGGGTCGTAGGTGCGTCCCTCGTCGGCCTGGTCGGCCACCCGGGGCAGTTCGATGCCGGGCCGGCCGAGCCAGGAGGAGCCGGGCGCGGCCTTGGCGGGCGCGTCGGAGAGCACCCCGACCAGGGCCCGGTCGGGCAGCTCGCGGTCGGCGCCGACGATGCCGGAGTTGCCGACGAAGGCCCGCCGGCCGACGTGGGACGGGCCGACCCGCAGCCAGCCGCCGCGCACCTCGAACGGGGCGATCAGGGTGTCGTCGGCGAGGAAGGCGCCGTCGTCCACGGACATCTGACCGGGCAGCGCCAGCACCGTGGAGGCCTCCACCCGGCTGCCGATCCTGGCCCCGAGCAGCCGCAGCCAGACCGGGGTGAAGAGGCTGGCGTAGAACGGGAAGAGGGTGCGGCGGGCGGTGTCCATCAGCCGGTTGACGGCCCAGACGCACCAGGCGACCTTGCCGTGCGCCGGGTGGTGGCCGGGCTTGATCGGCACGCTGAAGATCCGGATCAGCAGCACCAGCAGCAGCGCGTAGACCGCAAGGGTCATGACCGTCAACTCGAGGCTGAAGGACACGAGTTGGAGCATCGCGCTGCCGAGCGTGCGGTCGGTGTCGAGCATCGGGTAGAGCACCAGCAGCCCGGGTACGGCGGCGAGCAGCGGCAGCAGGGTGAAGCCGAACAGGCCGAGGCCGTAGGCGAGGTTCCAGAAGCCCCCGCGGCGGCGGGCCCGGCCCGCGGCGGGCCAGGGTTCGCCCGGTTCGCTGCTGGGGCGGGCGGGCGTCCCGTGGTAGCGCTGCCCGGCCGGGACGGCGTCGAGCACGCAGCTGCCGGGGGCGACCTCGGCGGCGGCGCCGATCCGGGCACCGGGCATCAGGGTGGTCCGGGCGCCGATCCGGGCGCCGGCGCCGATCTCGATCGAGCCGATGTGCAGCAGGTCGCCGTCCAGCCACCAGCCGGCCAGGTCCACGCCTGGTTCCACCGCGCAGTCGGCGCCGAAGCGGGCCAGGCCGGTGATCGGCGGCAGGGCGTGCAGGTGGGCGCCCCGGCCGACCTCGCAGCCGAGCAGCCGGGCGTAGTGCCGGGCCCACGGGGTGCCGATCAGGTCGCCGGCGCCGAACGCCACGGCGGCCCGCTCGGCGGCCCAGAGCCGCAGGTGGACCAGGCCGCCGCGGGGGTAGCTGCCGGGGCGCAGCCGGGCGGTGAGCAGCCGGGCGCCGAGGGCGGTCAGCAGTAGCCGGCCGATGGAGCTGGAGAACAGCAGCAGGCCGGTGATGATCAACCACCAGGGGGTGTGCGGGGCCCAGTCGAGCCGGCCGCCCATCAGGTTGTCGACCCCGGCGACGGCGAGTACCCAGCGCACGCTGGTGACGGTGTAGAGGACGGCGAGCACCAGCGTCTGGCCGATCGCGGCCCGGCGCGGGGTGCGGCGGACCTGGCGCTGCCGGCCGGGTCCGCTGTCCTGGCCGTCCAGTACGGCGGCGGGCACCGGTCCGCTGTCCTGGCCGTCCAGGAGGGCGGCGAGGTCGGCGAGCACCGGGTTGGCGTACAGGTCGGCGACCGAGAGGCCGGGGAACCTGGCGCGCAGCACCGAGATCAGCCGGGCCGCGACCAGGCTGGAGCCGCCGAGCGCGAAGAAGTCGCTGTCGGCCCGGACCGGCAGGCCGAGGGTGGCCTCCCACTGTTCGGCGAGCCAGCCGGCGGTGCCGGTGAGTGGGGCCCGGTGGCCGCCGTCGCCCTGGCCGAGGCCGGGCAGCGGCCAGGGCAGGGCGTTGCGGTCGACCTTGCCGGAGGTTTTGGTGGGCAGCTGGTCGACGGCGGCGAGCAGCGGGACGAGGGCGGCCGGCAGACGTTCCTGGAGGAGTTTGCGGGCCAGGGTGAGGTCGGGATCCACCCCGGGGTGCGGCACCAGGTAGCCGACCAGCAGTTGGGTGCCGGCCGGGTTGGTGCGCACGGCCGCGGCGGCGGCCCGGATTCCGGGCAGCGCCTGGAGTGCGGCGTCCACCTCGCCGAGTTCGATCCGCCGGCCGCCGAGCTTGACCTGCTCGTCGGCGCGGCCGACGAAGATCAGGCCGCGCGGGTCGGCGATCACCAGGTCGCCGCTGCGGTAGACCCGCCCGCCGGGCAGTGCGGGGTGGGCGGTGAACTTCTCCGCGTCCTTGGCCGGGTCCAGGTAGCGGGCGGTGCCGATGCCGCCGATCAGCAGTTCGCCGGTCTCGCCCCAGCCGACCGGGTGCCCGGCCTCGTTGACGACGGCGAGCTGCCAGCCGTCCAGGGGGGCGCCGATCCGCACCGGTTCGCCGGGCAGCATCCGGGCGGCGGTGGCGACCACGGTGGTCTCGGTGGGGCCGTAGGTGTTCCAGAACTCGCGGTGCGGGGCGGCGATCCGGTGCACCAGGTCGGGCGGGCAGGCCTCGCCGCCGACGATGATCAGCCGTACCCGGTCCAGGCACTCCTGGGGCCAGAGCGCGAGCAGGGTGGGTACGGTGGAGATCGCCGTGATGGCGCGCTCGACCAGCCAGGGGCCGAGGTCCGTGCCGGCCTTGACCAGTGAGCGCGGGGCCGGGACCAGGCAGGCGCCGTGACGCCAGGCCAGCCACATCTCCTCGCAGGAGGCGTCGAAGGCGACGGAGAGGCCGGCCAGCACCCGGTCGCCCGGACCGAGCGGGTGCTGCTGGAGGAAGATCCGCGCCTCGGCGTCCACGAAGGCGGCGGCGGAGCGGTGGGTGACCGCCACGCCCTTGGGGCGGCCGGTGGTGCCGGAGGTGAAGATGATCCAGGCGTCGTCGTCCGGCGACGGCCCGGCGGCCCGGCCGGCGGGCGGGACGGCCCCGTTCAGGGCGACCTGCCGGCCGGCGCCGATCACGGCGCAGACCCGGGCGTCCTGCCAGATCATCTCGGCCCGCTCGTCGGGGTCGTCGGCGTCCACCGGCACGTAGGCGGCGCCGGCGGCGAGCACCGCGAGGATCGAGACGTACAGGTCGGCGGAGCCGGAGGGGACTCGGACGCCGACCCGGTCGCCGGCGCCGATCCCCCGTTGGTTGAGCCAGTTCGCCAGGGTGCTCACCTCGTGGAGCAGCGCCTGGTAGTCGAGCACCGCGCCGCCGGCGTCCAGGGCCGGGGCCCGGGGAAACGCCTGTGCGGTGGCGATCAGGATGTCGAGCAGGGTGCGCGCCTGGGGCACCGGGGTCAGGGGCCAGACGGCGACCTCACGAGCGGACCGGTGCGGATGCGCGGTGGGCACCGGGTCGTGGCTCGCAGCCATGGGGTATCTCCTCGAGTCGCTGAACTGCCGAATACGAACTGACGGGGCCGAGTACCGCAGCGGAACAACGGCACGCGATCTTCCGGGACGGACAGCGCGCTCATTCACATTGCCTGAAGCCGGCGCTTTCCGCGCACACAAGCGTGGAATCAAAGCAATTTCTCATCCGAGCCGGAAGGTCCAGCGGTGGGGTGGCGGCCGTCACATGTGAATCAGGGCTTAATGGGTGATAAACCCTTAATAAAATATGGCCGGAAACCTTAAAGAAACCACAAGCGACCTGCGTCGCAAGATCCATTCGTGTAGTGAGCATCCTTCCCGAAGCCGAAAGAGCTCACGGTGGGAAGTGCGGGTGCCGGGTTGCTCCTCCCGTAGGGGGAGGGGCCAGAGTGGGCGGCATGACAGGCGACACGCGCTACTCGATCGGTGAACTGGCCCGGCGGGCCGGGCTGACGGTCAAGACCGTTCGGTTCTACGCGGATCGGGGCATCGTGCCGCCGACCGGCCGTACCCCCGCCGGGCACCGCTGGTACGGCGCCGAGGCCGTCGCGCGGCTGGAGTTGGTGCGGACGCTGCGCGAGCTGGGGCTCGGGCTTCCGACGATCCGGCAAGTGGTGGACCGGGAGCTGTCGCTGGGCGACGTCGCGGCGGCGCACGCCGAGGCGCTGGACGTGCAGATCCGGGCGCTGCGGTTGCGGCGGGCGGTGCTGACGGCGGTGGCCAGGCGCGGGGCATCCCCTGAGGAGATGGATCTCATGCACAGACTGGCCACGCTCTCCGAGGCCGAACGGCGAAGGCTGGTCGGGGAGTTCCTCGATGCCGTCTTCGGTAGCCTCGGCTCCGCCCCGGAGTTCGCCGGGATCATGCGCTCGCTGACTCCCGAACTGCCCGAGGAGCCGAACACCGAACAGGTCGAGGCGTGGGTGGAGTTGGCGGAGCTCACCCAGGGCCAGGAATTCCGCGCAGCCGTAGGGGAGTTGGCGCGGCACCACGCTGCGGATCGGGGCCCGGCCGTGCCGCGCAGGGACCCGGTCGCGCTGGTCCGTTACGGGGTCGGGTCGGCCCTGGGTCTCGACCCCGCCTCCGCGCAGGCCGATCCGGTGGTCGCGGCCGTCACCGCCCAGTACGCCGAGCTCCGGGGCCGCCCGGACGATGCCGAGCTGCGCCGGCAGCTGCTGGCCAGGCTGGAGGCCGCGAACGATCCGCGCCGTGAGCGCTACCTGCGGCTGCTCGCGGTGATCAACGGCTGGACGCCCCCGGAGAGTTCGGCCCCGGCCCTCGCCTGGTTCGCCCGCGCCCTGGCCGTCCGCATCCCGGCCTGACAGACTGCTTCGCATGCACCTCACCGACAACGGAACCGTCGCGGCCTCGCGGCTCGTTCTGATCAACGAGTTCGAGAACGACAACGCCTACGCCTTCGTCCTGCCCCGCCCGCTGTTCCTGGCCGCCGGGGACCGGGTCGAGCTCACCGGTCCACGGCCGGCCGTCATCCGCGCCGACGGCTCCCGGTACCCGCTGGAGGGGTACTGGGAGCCCAGGTGCCGGCCGCGCTTCAGGAGAGGTTGAGGGCCAGGTCGTCGAGGACGAACGAGGTCTGCTTCTGGTAGTCCTCGACACCGGTGAAGGTCAGCGTGACGCTCTGGCCCGCGTAGGCGGAGAGGTCGACGGTGTGCTGCGTGTAGCCGGTGTTGTGGTCGAGGTTGGAGTGGGTGGCGACGGTGGTGCCGTTGGCGGTGACGGTGAGCTTGTCGTAGGCGGTGGTGGTGCTGACCTCGGCGGTGTCGACGTGCAGCCAGTAGCTGAGCGTCGCGGTGCACCCGGCGGGGACGGTGACGGTCTGGGTGAGCGTCTCGGTGTGGGCGGTGCCGTAGCCGTCCAGCCAGACGTCCCAACTGCCGGTGTGGGCGGGCTCGGTGCTGGTGTTGTTGAGGGTGCCGGCGGTGCCCGTCCAGGGAGCCAGGGCCCCGGTCTCGAAGCCGGGGTTGCCGAGCAGTTGGGCGGCCGTGCAGCCGCCGGTGGGCGGCGGGGTGGTGCCGCCGGTGCTCGGGGCGCGGTTGAAGTCGGCGGTGAAGGTGGACTCGATGCCGGAGATCACCGCCGGGTCGGCGATGATCAGGCCGAGTTCGCGGTTGTGGTTGAGCGAGTTGTCGGAGAAGTTCTCCGACCCGGCGAACACCTTCGCGCTCGAGGTGCCGTAGTCCGCGACGATCGCCTTCGCGTGCACGTAGAAGCCGGTGCTGCTGGTGTACGTGGTGACCTTCCCACCCGCCGCGGTGACCTGGTTGAACTGCGCGGTGTACTTGGCGGAGGTGTCCTCGGCGACCACCCGCACCGTCACGCCGCGCTGTTCGGCGGCGACGATCGCGTTGACCAGCGCGGTGTCGCCGAACTCCTCCTGCTCGACGTCCAGGCTGTGCTGGGCGCCGTTGATCAGCGCGAGCAGCCGGTTCTGCGAGTCGGTGGGCGACCACACCAGGTCGGTGCCGTCGGACGGGGTGATGGCGGTGTGCGCGTAGTCCGCGTTGAAGACCTGCTCGATCGCGGCGACGTCGGCCGGGTCGGTGTCGAGCACGCCGTAGTCGCGGGAGGTGGCGTAGTAGGTGGTGTCGAAGTTGCCGGTGGAGATGTACGACTTGGCGCCGTCCACCGTGATGGTCTTCTGGTGGGTGTAGGTGAACGAGGAGGACGAATAGACGACGCTCACCCCGCCGGCGGTCAGCGCGTTGTACGCGGCGCTGTTGACCGTGCTGTGGTTGGGGTCCATCACCACCCGGACGGTCACGCCGGCCTTCTGGCGGTTCACCAGCGCCGTGGTGAGGTTGGTGTCGCGCAGCTCGTAGATGGTCACGTCGACCGACTTGGTGGCCGAGTTCACCAGGTTGTAGATCGCGTTCTCGCCCTGGTCGGGCAGGACCACCAGCGTGTAGGTGCCGGTGGCGGCGTGCCCGGCGGTGACGGGGGCCAGCGCGGTGGCGGCAACGGTGGCACCGGCGGCGAGGGTGCGCAGCAGGCGGCGGGTGAGACTCATGGCGGGGCTCCAGCAGTCCGGTGCACGTACGGAAGTGACGCGCGTAGCGCCGCCCAGTAAGACACGTCCTGACGGCCGATCAGAAGGGGCTGGACATGACAGACCGCTGAACAGGAATACTTTTACCGGGACCCTGCAAACCGTTGACCGGACGGGCCGTCACGCGTTCGGACGGGCCATCACGCGTTCGAACCCGCCGCCCGCCGCCCGCCGCCTGCCGCCTGCCGCCTAGCGCCCGCCGCCTGCCGCCTGCCGCTGCCGGGCCGACGTGGCCGCCGCCTGCTGCCTGTGGGTCACCGGCCGTCGGCCGCGGCCTCCAGCGCGGGGAGGTCGAGCTTGGTCATGGCGAGCATCGCGGTCATCGCCCGGTTCGCCCGCTCCGGATCGGGGTCCTCCAGCAGCTCGATCATCCGGCGCGGCACGATCTGCCAGGACAGGCCGAAGCGGTCCTTCAGCCACCCGCACTGGCCGGGCTGCCCGCCGTCCGCCGTCAGCAGCTCCCAGTAGCGGTCGACCTCGGCCTGGTCCTCGCAGTCCACCTGGAGCGAGATTGCCTCGTTGAAGGTGAACATCGGCCCGCCGTTCAGCGCCCGGTACTCCCGGCCGAACAGTTCGAACGACACCAGCATCACGCTGCCCGCCGGGCCCGGACCGGCCTCCGAGTACCGCTTCACGCCGGTCACCCGGGCATCCCGGAACACCGACACGTAGAACTCGGCCGCCTGCTCGGCCTGGTTGTCGAACCACAGGAACGTGCTGATCTTCTCCGCCATCGGGGGCGCACCTTTCGCCGCCGGCTCTTGTCGCCGGCTTTCGTCGCTGGTCAGGGCCTTGTTCACCCGACGCTAGCCCCGCAGGCGCGGCGAACCCGGGCGGCGCGCCACGGCGGCATCGCGGGGCGGAGGCGGCACGCCGCAGCGGCGACGCGGGGCGCGAAAGCGGGACGAGCGGGCGGGCGCCGTGCCAGAGTCGGGGCCATGACGCCCTCGGATCCCGTCGCCGCCCTGCCCACCGCCGCCGAACAGGCCGCCAACGACCCGGCCCAACGCGCCCTCGCCGCACCGCTGTTGGCCGAGTTCACCGCCCGCCTGCACGCCGCGACCCCCGTCACCGCGCTGTGGGTGCACGGCTCGCTGGCGCTCGGCGACTACCGGCACGGCCGCAGCGACCTCGACCTGATCGCCGTCCTGCCGACCGCGCCGGACGCCCGGCTGCGCACCGAACTGTCCGTGCTGCACGAGGAGTTGATCGCCGAGCGGCCGGGCGCGGAGAAGCTGCACTGCACCTACCTGCCGCAGGACGCGCTCGCCGACCCGGCCGCCGACCACTTCACCTTCGCCCAGGGCGAGCCGATGGACCGGCCGGTCACCGTCATCACCCGGCGTGAACTCCTGGACGGCGGGCTGCGGTTGGCCGGCGCCGCCCCGGACGTGCTGCTGCCGCCGGTCGGCGACCCGGAGCTGCACGCGCACCTCCGCGCCGACCTGCGCACCTACTGGTACCCGGTCACCGACCGCCCCGGGCCGTGGCAGCACGACATCTGGGTGGACTTCGGGCCGATCACCGCCGCCCGCGCCACCATCGCGCTGCGCGAGAGCCGCCTGGTGACCAAGCGCGAGGCGATCGCCCAACTCCCTGCCCTGGGCGCCCCGTCGGAGCTGGTCACGGACATCGTCGCCCGGCGCTACGGCACGCCGCTGCCGATCACCGCCGAAGAACGTGACCAACGCGCCGAGCAGGCCCGGCAGTTCACCCGGACGGCAATCGAACGGGCGCTGGAGTGACGGGAGTTCAGTCGAGGTCGGCGAGTGCGTGGAGCAGCGGGCGGTAGCCGTCGTCCGGGTCGGTGCGGTCGCGCAGGCAGCTCTGGACGGCGGCGGTCAGCTCCAGTCGCGGGCCGATCCGGCGGTCGATCCGGGCCACCGCCAACTGGCGCACAGTGACGGGGTCGACGTCCAGGTTCGCGCGCAGCGGGAGCCAGCGGGCGCCCCGGGCGCGGCAGCCGGTCTCGCCGAGGTACCAGAGGGCGCAGTCGAAGACCGGGTCGTCGAACAGGCGGTGCGAGTGGGGGAGCACGGTCAGTCCGTGCCGCAGCGACGCCTCCAGGACGTCCAGCTTGTCGGCCAGGCCGAGGGTGCGGATGCGCTGCCGCAGGACCTCCTCGAGCATCTCCAACGAGTGCTCGGAGAAGTCGAGTTCAGCCTCCCGGCCGGTGGCCCGCGCCCAGAGCGGGAACGCCTCCTCGCGCACCGCCAGCCAGTGGGCGAGGTCCTGGCCGGGCCGCCCGGGGTCGAGCACCCCGGGCGCGTCGGGCCGGGGCCGGCTGCCCGGATTCTGCGGGCGGTGGATGCGGGCCAGCTCCAGGGCCCGTTCGACCGCCGGTTCCCAGAACGCGTAGCCCTCCAGCGTCTCCGTCAGCGGGTAGGTCGAAGCCGGGTCGGCCACCGCGATCACCAGGTCGATCGGGGCGCAGAGCGGGAAGTCGTCCTCGCACAACTCCTCGGCCTCGGCCAGCTCTTCCGCCTCCTCCTCGTCCAGCGCCTCCCGCGGCAGTTGAACGAGCGGATGGATCTCCCTGCCCAGGAAGGGGCGCGGTTCGGGCGAACACTGCCACAGCGCACCGTAGTTGCGGACGTGCACCTCGCCGAGGTACCACGCCGCCGCGGTCAGGAAGGAACCGTTCCAGTCCGCGTCCGCCTGCTCCCGGTCCGGGTACCGCTCGCGGATCACCCGCTCCAAGCGGGCCAGCGAGTCCGTGCCGAAGCCCCAGCCCCCGCCGGTGAGTTCGGCCCAGGCGGGGAACGCCGCCCGTCCGGCGGCCAGCCAGTCGTTCAACCGGGGGTTGTCGCGCCACGCGGGGTCTTCGATGGTGGTCATGGGGGTCGAGAGTAGGCGAGCCGACTGACAGTCCGTCAGGAAGCGAACAGTGCGGTGAGTTTCGGCAGACGGGCCGCGGTCTGCTCGGCCGTCCAGAGTTCGCCCTCCGGTTCGGCGTTCAGCGGGCTCTCGTGGCCCTGGGCGAGCAGCGACTCCTCCAGGCCGTCCTCCTCGCCCGTCAGTTCCTCCCAGGCCTGCGCGGCGCAGTAGTCGAGCGCCTCCCAGTCGGGCACGAAGCGCTCGGCCCCGGCGGCCAGGGCGCGGAACTCGGGGAGATCGGCGAGGGCGTCCGGGTCGTGCACGGCGAGCCGGTGGGCGTCGCGGCCGAGGCCGATCAGCCAGGCGTGGAAGTACCAGAGGGTGTCGTCACTCAGGAAGCCAGGCCCGACCAGCTTCGCCAGCGCGACCGTGGCCATGGTGTCCAGCGGGGCCCGCACCTCGTCCAGGCGCAGCTGGAACTCCCGCACCTCGTCCGTCGGGAGCTGCGCCAGCCGCTCGGTCAGCTGTTCGGCGCGGTCGCACGGGGAGGTGGCCCGAGTCGACTCCACCAGCTCCCAGAAAGCGTTCACGTTCATGCCGGCATGCTCGCACGCCGCCAGGACACTCCCGCGGGCGGCCCTTGACCTCAAGAGCGCTTGAACTTGCAGGATGGGCCCCGGCGGCCGGGACGTCCGGCCGAACGAGGAGGGGAGAGGCGATGCGGGCGGTGTGGCTGCGGGAGTTCGGCGGGCCGGAGGTCCTGGTACCGGGCGAGGCGCCCGACCCGGTGGCGGGGGAGGGGCAGGTCCTGATCGACGTCGCGCACGCCAACCTGACCTTCGTCGAGACCCAGTTCCGCGCCACCGGGTTCGGGCCGTTCACCGGCGCACTGCCGATGATCCCCGGCAACGGCGTCGGCGGCACCGTCGCCGCCGTCGGCCCCGGCGTCGACACCGCGCTGCTCGGACGCCGCGTCATCTCCACCACCGGCGGCAGCGGCGGCTACGCGGAACGCGCCGCCGTCCCCGCCGCCGGCCTGCACCTCGTCCCCGACGCGCTCAACCTGGACGACGCCACCGCGCTCCTCGCCGACGGCCGCACCGCCCGCATGCTGCTGGACGCCGCCGCACCCGCCGCCGGCGCCCGCGTCCTGGTACTGGCCGCCGCCGGCGGCGTCGGTACCCTGCTCGTCCAACTCGCCACCAACGCCGGCCTGCACGTCGTCGCCGCGGCCGGCGGCCCCGCCAAACTCGCCCTGGCCTCCGAACTCGGCGCCGCCGAAACCCTCGACTACCTCCGCCCCGACTGGACCGCCGGCACCGCCCCCGTCGACCTCGTCCTCGACGGCGTCGGCGGCACCCTCGGCCGCACCGCCACCACCCTGCTCCGCCCCGGCGGCCACCTCCTCAGCTACGGTCTGTCCGGCGGCAGTTGGACCGACCTCCCGCCCGCCGAGACCGAGGCCCGCCGCCTCACCGTCCTCACCCTGCGCCCAACGCCGGACACCATCCGCGCCGCCACCACCGCCGTCCTCGCCGACGCCGCCGCGCACCGGCTGCGCCCGGTCATCGGCCGCCGCTTCCCGCTCGCCGCGGCGGCGGACGCCCACCGCGCGATCGAGTCGCGGGCCACGCTCGGCAAGACCCTGCTGGACGTGTAGGCGGGGCGCGCCCGTCCGCCCCGACTGGGATACTGGCCGCCTCATGAAGGGGTGGACGTGACCGAGCCGATTGCCGGGTGGATCCTGGCCCACAACCTGCGCGCCTTCCTGGAGTTGGTCTCCCACTATGCCGGGTACGCCTTCGACGCGACGGACTGGGAGACCGTCGAGCTCGGCGTCCGGGACACCGACGACGAGGACCCCGACGCCTGGTACTCGTATCCGCTCGTCGGCTCGGCCGCCACCCTGGACGCCGAACTCGCCCACTCCGTCGGCACCGAGGTGCTGATGGTGACCGTCTCCGGAGCCGGGGACCGCGAACTGCGGCTGCGGATCGACACCTTGCTGACCGCCTTCGCGAGCGTCTGATCCCGGTCGGTGCCGCGTGGGTATCGTGGCGGCGTGGAGCTACGGACCTTGCGCTACTTCGTGGCGGTCGCCGAGGAACTCCACTTCGGCCGGGCCGCCAACCGACTGCACATGAGCCAGCCGCCGCTGAGTCGGGCGATCAAGCAACTGGAGGCCGAGGCCGGGGCGTTGCTGTTCACCCGCTCGCCCGCGGGGGTCGCGCTCACTCCGGTGGGCTCGGTGCTGCTCGAGGAGGCGCGGGCCCTGCTCGACCACGCCGACCGGGTCCGGGGGCGGGTGAGCGCGGCGGCCGGCGGCGCGACGCTCACCATCGGGATCCTGGGCGACGGCGCCGACCCGGGGGTGGCCAGGCTGGCCGCCGCCTACCGCCGGCGTCACCCCGGCACCGAGATCCGGGTCCGCGACACCGATCTGGCCGACCCGACCTGCGGGTTGCGGGCCGGGCTGGTGGACGTCGCGCTGACCCGGACGCCGTTCGACGAGACCGCGCTGACGGTGCGTGCGCTGCGGGCCGACCCGGTCGGCGTGGTCCTGCGCGCCGACGATCCCCTGGCCCGCCGCGAGGGGCTGCGGCTGGCCGCGCTGGCCGACCGCCGCTGGTTCCAGTTCCCGCCGGGCACCGACCCCCGCTGGCAGTCGTACTGGAACGGCGGCGAGCCACGCGAGGGCCCGGTGGTGCGGGCCGTCCAGGAGTGCCAGCAGGCCGTGCTGTGGAACGGCACCGTCGGCCTGGCGCCGCTCGGACACGAGCTGCCCGCGGAGCTGGCCGTGGTGCCGCTGACGGACATGCCGCCGAGCCGGGTGGTGGCCGTGTGGAACGAGGGCGACACCAACCCGTTGATCCGTCCCTTCGTCGAGATCGCGACAGCCGCCTACCGTCGCTGAACTTCAGCCGGGAGGTGGGCAGTTGGGCCGAGCTTCATCGGGTGGCGTCCTCGCGGGCCGGGCGGAAATGCGGTCGTGGCGGGCCCGAGGGCTTCGCTAGCATCGCGACATGTCAGATCAGCCGATGTATGCCCCCAAGCCCCGGCCCGGTGACCGGGTCGCCGTGCTCTCGCCTTCGTTCGCCGGGCCGGGCATGTTCCCACTGCCCTACGAGCTCGGACTGCGCCGCCTGCGCGAGCAGTTCGGGCTGGAGCCGGTCGAATACCCGACCACCCGCAAGCTCGGCGCGAGCCCGCAGGAGCGGGCCGCCGATGTGCACGCGGCGTTCACCGATCCGAGTGTGACGGCGATCCTGGCCAGCATCGGCGGCGAGGACCAGATCAGCGTGATCCCGCACCTGGACGGGGAGTTGATCCGGGCGCACGCCAAGCCGTTCTTCGGGTTCAGCGACAACACCAACCTGCTGGACTTCCTGTGGCGGCACGGCGTGGTCTCCTATCACGGCGGCGCCGTGATGACCGAGTTCGGCCGGCCCGGCGCACTGGACCCGCTCACCGAGGCCTCACTGCGCGCCGCGCTGTTCGAGCGCGGCGAGTTCGAGCTGCGCGAGGCCGAGGACGTCAGCACCGAACTCGGCCGCTGGGAGGACCCGGCCACCTTCGAACGGATGCCCGCGAGCGAGCCCGCCACCGGCACCCACTGGACCCGCTCGGACCGAGTGGTCGAAGGCGTCAGCTGGGGCGGCAACCTGGAGATCCTGCACTGGATGGCCGCCGCCGACCGCCTGCTGCCCGTCGAGGCGTACGCGGGCTGCGTGCTGGTCCTGGAGACGTCCGAGGAGATGCCCTCCGGCACCGAGGTGTTCCGGATGCTCCGCAACCTCGGTGAACGCGGCCTGCTGCGCCAGTTCCCGGCGGTGCTGTTCGGCCGCGCCATGGCCTGGTCGTTCGAGCAGCCCAACAACGCCGAGCAGCGCGCCCAGTACCGCGCCGAGCAGCGCGAAGGCGCCCTGCGCGCCCTCGAGACGTACGCGCCGGACACCATGGCCGTGTTCGACGTGGATCTCGGCCACACCTCGCCGCAGCAGGTGATCCCGTACGGCGGCCTGATCCGGGTCGACGGACCGGCCCGCCGCATCACCGTCACCTACTGAAACCGCCCGCGGCCCGCGCCCGGCAAGATCGCCCGAGACCCTTGCCGACCAGCGCGGGTCGCGGCGGGTCCGACACCCTTGCCGACCAGCGCGGGCCGCGGCGGGTCCGACACCCTTGCCGACCAGCGCGGGTCGCGGCGGGTCCGGCCACCCGCCCTGGCCCGGCCACCCGCCGAGCACGTATCGTGTCCGGGATCGGAAATGTGGTGCCGGGCACCATGGCGAACGGGCACGACGTCGCGCAGGCGGCGGACGGGGGCGGTGACCTGACGGTGGCTGATGTGGCATCGACGACGGGAGACGGGCCGGCGGCAGCCGACCTGGAGGACACCTTCAAGCTGCCGACCCAGCCTGCGGGCCCGAAACAGGGCACCGAACCACCGCCCGCCAACGACCCGTTCGCCACCTCGGTCAACCTACGGGTCAACACGGCGCCCCCGGACCTCACCCCCGGCGGCAACCGGAACGGCGCGCCCACCGCGACCCCGGCCGGCGGCACGCCCGTGCCGCCGCCGCCCGCGATGCCGCCCGCGCCGGTCAGCACCGGCTGGACGAGCATGATCCCGGTGATCACCGCCGACATGCCGCCGCCCGCCGCGCCCGCCCCCGTCCAGGCGCCGGGTACCGCGTCAACTCCCGCACCCGTCACCGGCATCGGCCGCGGCCTGCGCGGCCGCATCCTGGTGATCGAGGGCGGCTACGGCGGCGGCCGCCGCTGGGGCCGCGGCGGCGCCGCGCACGCCTCCGTACTGTCCGCCGCACTGGCCGGCGTCGCCCCGCAGATCATGCTCTCCGCCGACCAGGTCGACGCCGTCCACCTGCCCGGCGCCAACGACCCGCAGACCGTCCTCGCCCACCTGCGCGCAGCCGCCCGCCACCCCGGGCCGCTGCTGATCCACCTCGGCGGCCACCTGGTCACCGACCGGCGCGGCGACCAGATGTACCTGTCGCTGCGCGAGAACAAGGCGTCCGAGAGCCTGCCGTGGAGTGCTCTCGCCACCGAACTGCGGCACCGCGTCAACGAGTTCGACACCCTGGTGATCGGCGACCTGAGCGCCGACCCGGTGCTGTGGCCGCAACTCGTCTCCGCCGCCGGCCAACAGCTCAGCGAGGGCGTGCCGTTGTGGGCCGTGGTCAACCACGACCCCGACCAGCTCGGCACCTTCACCCGCGCGCTGATCGAGACCCTGCACCGCGGCCGCCCCGGCGCCGAGCAGCTGCTCACCCCTGAGCTCGTGCGCCAGCAGGTCCACTCGGTGCTGCGCTCCGACACCGTGGTGATCACCGCGCACCCCGGCGACCGGCCGTGGTTCCGCAACACCTCCCGGCAGATCGGCCCCGCCGACCCCGCCACCACCCGGCCCACCGCGCCGCCGGCCCCGACCGCCCCGCCCGCCTCCTCCGCCGCGCGCCCTGCCGAACCGGCCCGGCCTCGGATGGCCCCCGGCTGGACGCCGCGTGTCCTGGTCTCGCTGCGCAAGGCCGGCGTCCCCGCGACGCCCGCCCGGCGTCGGATGATCGTCTCGCTGGTGCGCGGCGTGCCGATGGTTCCGGCGGACGCGCCGATGGTTTCGGCGGATACGCCGCTGGTTTCGGCGGACACGCCGCTGGTCGACCTCGGCAAGTCGGCCGGCCTGCCCGCCGCGCCCGAGCCCGTCGTCCGCCTCGGCAAGGACCTCCCCGCCGACACCGCCACCACGCCGCTGGTCAGGCTCGCCAAGTCCGAGCCCGCACCGGCCGATTCGTACGCCGTGCAGTTCGCCAAGGCCGCGCCTGCGCCTGTGCCCGCGCCCGAGCCCTCACCGGCGTCCGCGCCCGCGCCGGGGTCTGTGCCCGCGCCCGTGCTCATGCCAGTGCCGGATCTGGTGCCCGAACCGGCCGAGGACCGGCCGTGGTTCGACCCGCTGGCGTCGACCGTTCCGCTGCCCGGCGGGAGCGCGCTGGCCACCACCCTGCCGCTGCCCGACCTCGAGGCGACGGCCCCGATGGTGCCGCTGGAGAAGGCCCAACCGCCCGTCCAGCACGACCCGTTGGCGGCCACCGTGCCCCTGGAGAAGCGTCAACCGCCGCTCCAGCACGACCCGTTGGCGGCGACGGTGCCACTGGAGAAGACGGCTCCCGCCCCCGCCCCTGCCTCCGCGGTCGTGCCGGTTGCCGCAACTGCGCCCGCTGCCCGGGCCGTTGCGGTCGAGCAGGCCCCGCCGACCGACTACATGGAGGCGATCGGCCAGATCGTCCGGGCCGCCGAGGCCGGCGACCACGCCACCGCGGCGGCGCTCGCGCTCGCCCTGGAGAACAAGGCGGTCGCCGTGCACGGCAGCCTCGCCCCGGCGGTGCTCCAGGTCCGGCAGGTCCGCGCGCATGTCTCCCGGGTGGCCGGACTGCCCGTGCTGGCAGCCGAGTTGTACCGCCAGGTCGCCACCGCGATGCTCCAGACCGAGGGCCCCGAGCACCCCGAGACCCAGCGCGCCGCCACCAACGCCGAGGCGTGCTGGCGCGCCGTCAAGGACCCGGCCGAGGCGATCCGCATCGCCCCCGAGATCATCGAACTCCGCGCCCACCTGCCCGGCCCCGACGGCCGCAAGCTGCGCGCCGCCGAACGCTACCTGCAGAAGCTCGCCGATGCGAAGGCCGGTGCTGCGGCTGGCAGCTGACGGCCCATCAGCCGTCGATGGACCACGGCACGTCCGGCGGCAGAGTGCCGGTGTCCAGCAGGTGCCGGACGAGGTGCAGCGCCCGGCCGAGCGGGACGGTGTCCTCGTCCGGGTACTCGTCCTGCTGGCCGTTGGCGAGCAGGTAGCCGTCGCTCCAGCCGTCCGCGCCCGGATCGACGGCGTGCTCGCCCGGGTCGCCCGGCGCGGCCAGCAGCATGACCATCGCCCGCACGCCGTTGGAGACCACCGCCAACTGCCGCCCGCGCGAACTGCGCAGCCAGTTCTCCGCCCGGCCCCCGGCGATCCGCCGCCGCAGCTCCGCGACGGCGTCCTGCCCGCAGCCCACGGCGGGCCAGTGGTCGGTGAACTCCCAGTGCTCGGTGGCCGGTTCGGTCATCGGGCGGTCTCCCTGCGGATGCGGCTGTGCTGATCGGCCCGCCCACGCTACCCGCGCCCGCCGGCGTCACTCCTCGCGCACGGGCAGCAGGCCGCGCTCGGCGAAGACCCGCTTCGCGGCGAGGGTGGCGTTGATCGCCCGGGGGAACCCGCAGTACGCGGCGGCGTGCAGCAGGGCCTCGACGATCTGCTGGGGCGTCAGGCCGACGTTCAGCGCGGCGCTCACGTGGACCTCGAGCTCGGGCTCGCAGCCGCCGAGCGCGGTGAGCATGCCGAGGGTGACGAGTTGCCGGTCGCGCGGTGCCAGGGCCGGACGGGAGTAGATCTCGGCGAACCCCCAGGCGGCGATCTGGTGCACCAGTTCGGGGGAGACGTCCGCCAGCGCCGCCACCACCCGCTCGCCCGCCTCGCCGTCGATGCGCGCGAGGACCTCCATGCCCCGCTCGAAGCGTTCGCGACGGTCATCCGTGGTCATGTTCCGCTCCCCGGGGGTTGTCCGACGGCCAGGAGGCCACGGTAGCCAGCGCAGCGCAACCGGCGGGGCCCGGAAGCCGCCCGGCACCGCCGCCGCACACCCGACCGGCCCAACGGGAAGCGGCTACCGCGAAGTTGCCCCGCGGGAGAAATGGTGCGACGTCCGGCGTGAGGAAGCGCTACACTCGCCGCGACACCGTAGGTACGCGATTTCGCGTGGGACGAAGGACAGAAACGTGGCGGGTGACGACGACATCTCCGGGTGAGATCCGGATCTGACGGCCACCGGGCCGGCGCACAGGAGCGCTGCCGGAGTGGTCCGTTTCGTCGACCCCTTTTTTCGCCCGTTTCCCCAGGGCAGTGGCCCGTTCGCAGTGGTCTGTTCGCAGTGGCCGTTCCCTGCCCTCTTGCACCTTCGAGGTCTCTTCACCATGTCCGACGCCGCCGTCGTCTGCTCCAGCATGTCCTTCTCCTGGCCGGACGACACCCAGGTCTTCCACGACCTGTCGTTCACCGTCCCGACCGGCCGCACCGGCCTGGTCGCCCCGAACGGGTCCGGCAAGTCCACCCTGCTCCGGCTGATCGCCGGTGAACTCAAGCCCACCGCAGGCTCGGTGACCGTCTCCGGCACGCTCGGGTACCTGCCGCAGACCCTCCCGCTGACCGGGAAGCTCACGGTCGCCGACGTGCTCGGCATCGCCGAGGTGATCCGCGCCCTGGACGCCGTCGAGTCCGGCGACGTCGCCGAGGAGCACTTCGCCACCATCGGCGACGACTGGGACATCGAGGAACGCACCCGCGCCCAGCTCGACCGCCTCGGCCTCGGCCACCTCGAAATGACCCGCAGCCTGAGCACGCTCAGTGGCGGCCAGGTGATCTCCCTCGGCCTGGCCGCTCAACTGCTGCGCCGCCCCGACGTGCTGCTGCTCGACGAGCCCACCAACAACCTGGACGTGGAGGCCCGCCACCGGCTGTACGAGGTGCTGTCCGAGTTCAACGGGTGCCTGCTGCTGGTCAGCCACGACCGCGCGCTGCTCGACCGAATGGAGCGGATCGCCGAACTCGGTGGCGGCGAACTGCGCCTGTACGGCGGCGACTTCACCGCCTACGAGGAGGCCGTCCGGGGCGAGCGGGAGGTCGCCGAACGCAACGTCCGCAACGCCGAGCAGAACCTGAAGCGGGAGAAGCGCGAGGCCCAGCAGGCCAGGGAACGCGCCGACAAGCGGGCCAGCAACGCCGCGAAGAACCTGAAGAACGCCGGCCTGCCGAAGATCTTCGCCGGAAACATGAAGCGCGGCGCGCAGGAGGCCGCAGGCCGCTCCGGGCAGGTGCACGCCGCCCGGGTCGACGAGGCCAAGGCCCGCCTCGACGAGGCCGGGCGGGCGGTGCGCGAGGAGCAGCGCCTCAGCCTGGAACTGCCCGACACCCAGGTGCCGGCCGGCCGCACCCTGTTCCACGGCACCGGCCTCCAGGTCCGGCTCGGCGACCGCGAGGTGTTCGCCCCCGCCGGTATCGACCTGGTCGTCCGCGGCCCCGAGCGGATCGCGCTGACCGGCCCCAACGGCGCCGGCAAGACCACCCTGATGCGGCTGATCACCGGCGCGCTCACCCCCGACGGCGGCGAGCTGCGGCGCGGCGAGGGCCGGATCGCCTACCTCTCGCAGCGCCTGGACCTGCTGGACGAGAGCCACACCGTCGCGGAGAACTTCGCCAAGTTCGCGCCCGAGCGCCCGGAGGCGGAGCGGATGAACCTGCTCGCCCGGTTCCTGTTCCGCGGCCCGCGCGCGCACCTCCCCGTCGGGGTGCTGTCCGGCGGCGAGCGGCTGCGCGCCACCCTGGCCTGCGTGCTGTGCGCCGAGCCCGCCCCGCAGCTGCTGCTGCTCGACGAGCCCACCAACAACCTCGACCTGGTCGGCGTCGGCCAGTTGGAGAGCGCACTGAACGCCTACAAGGGCGCGTTCCTGGTGATCAGCCACGACGAGCGGTTCCTCGCCGAGATCGGCATCGACCGCCGCCTGCAACTGACCGGCGGCGCCCTCCGGGAGGTCGCGGCCCCGACGGCGTGACGTGCCGTCGGCTCCCGGCCCGCCTGTGGCGCCATGCCCGGGCGGGCCGGGAGGCCGAGCACGGGCGAGTTCTTCGGCCCCAACCTGCCGCGCGCGCACGTGACTTGGTTCGCGTGCTCGGCGTCCCGTCTGCCTGAGGGTAGGTGCGCCGGCCACGGCCCATCGCTCGAGGCCGGTCGCGCCGTCTCCCAACCTGCCGTGCCGGCCGCTGACTTGGCCTGGGTGCCCGTCGGCCGTGGGATTCCGCCGCAGGTCGGTGACGCCTTCAACCTTCGCTGCTCGTCCGTGACTTGCTCTGCGCGCCCGTCCGCCCGTCCGCCCGTCGGCCGGAGACTCGCGTCCGGACGGGCCGCCACAGACCGAACCGGAGTTCCCCCATGCCCCAACCCGCCCTGATCGCACACGACTTGGTCCGCATCCTCGGCGGCCGCCGGATCCTCGACGGACTGTCCCTGACCGCCGCCCCCGGCCGCCGCTTCGGCCTGATCGGGGAGAACGGCTGCGGCAAGTCCACCCTGCTGAGGGTGCTGGCCGGCGCGGACGAACCCGACGCCGGGAGCGTCACCCGCCCCGCCGACCTCGGATTCCTGCACCAGGAAATGCCGTTCGACGCCGCCACCACCGTCGCCGCCGTCCTGGACGACGCGCTGCGCGAGGCCCGCACCGACCTCGCCGAACTCGACCGTCTTGGCAGCGAACTCGCCGAACTCCCCGACGGCGACCCGCGCCAGGCCGCCCTGCTGGCCGCATACGGCACCCGGCTGGAACAGACTCAGCATCGCGAGGCCTGGGACGCCGACCGCCGCGCCGCCCTGCTGCTCGACGGCCTCGGCCTCGCCGCCGTCGCACACCGGCGCACCCTCGGCTCGCTCTCCGGCGGGCAGCGCGGCCGCCTCGCCCTGGCCGCCCTGCTGGTCCGCCGCCCTTCGGCCGTCCTGCTCGACGAGCCCACCAACCACCTCGACGACGACGCCGCCGCCTTCCTGGAGGACCAACTCCGTGCTCTGCCCGGCACGGTGGTCGTCGCCAGCCACGACCGGGCGTTCCTCGACGCCGTCTGCACCGACCTGATCGATCTCGACCCGGCCACCGACGGCCCGGTCCGCTTCGGCGGCGGCTACCGCGCCTATCTGGGCTCCAAGCGAGCCGGCCGGCATCGCTGGGAGCGCCAGTACGCCGCCGAGCAACGGGAGTTGGCGGAACTGCGACGCTCCGCGGGAGTCACCTCACACCGCCTCGCCCCGGACCGCGGCCCCACCGACAACGAGAAAATGGGCTACGGCCACCGCGCGGGCCGGGTGCAGCAACAGATCTCCCGCCGGGTCCGCGACGCCGCCGGCCGACTCGCCGACCTGGAACGCCGCCAGGTCGCCGAACCGCCCGTCCCCCTGCGCTTCGCCCCGCAGAACCTCACCACCGGCCCGGAGGAGGAGAACCCCGATCCGCTGGTGACGCTGCACCGGATCCACATCCCGGGAAGGCTCACCCTGGACGAACTGGAGATCGCCACGGACGAACGCCTGCTGATCACCGGCCCCAACGGCACGGGCAAGTCCACCCTGCTCGCCGTCCTGGCCGGCCGCCTCGACGCCACCGGCGAGGTGCACCGGCGCCCCGGGCTGACCGTGGGCCTGCTCACCCAGGACACCACCTTCGCCCGCCCCGAGCGCACCGCCGCCGACACCTACGAGCTGACCGTCGGCCCCGACCACGCCGAACGCGTCCCGCTCTCCTCGCTCGGCCTGCTGGCCGCCGCCGACCTCGACCGCCCCGTCGGCGCCCTGTCCGTCGGCCAGCGCCGCCGCCTCGCCCTCGCCCTCCTGGTGGCCCGCCCGCCGCACCTGCTGCTGCTCGACGAACCCACCAACCACCTCTCACCACTCCTCTGCGACGAACTGGAGGAGGCCATGGGCGGCAAGGGCCCGGGCGCGATCGTGGTGGCCGGCCACGACCGCTGGCTGCGCCGCCGCTGGCAGGGCCGCGAACTCGCCCTCGGCATGAACCGCTGACGGCCGGGTGTCGGTCGCCGCGACGACCGGCCCCCGGGCCGACGATGGACGCCGAACGGCGCCACCCCCGCGCCGCCGGCACCCGGGAGACCGGAGAGACGGAGCAGGACCATGCAGGAGTTCCTGGTCGAGATCACCACCGCCGTCCCCCCGGACGTCCCCGCCGAGGAGGTCGACCGGCGCCGCGCCGCCGAACACGAGCGCGCCGGTGAACTCGCCGCCACCGGGCGGCTGTTCAGGTTGTGGCGGCCGGTCGGCGAGAAGCGCAGCGTCGGCATCTGGCGCGCCGAGGACGAGGCCCGGCTGCGCACGGACGTACTCGGCACGCTGCCGATGTGGCCGTGGATGACGGCCGTCGTCACCCCGCTGGAGCCGCACCCCAACGACCCGGGTGCCGGAAGTCGTTAGCGAGAGACGGGGCCACTGCCGGAAGCAGCGGCCCCGCCCCGGCCGTACTACCGCGCGCCGCCGTTGACGTACAGCGTCTGCCCGCTCACGTACGACGCGTCCTCGCTCGCCAGGAACGCCACCACCGAAGCGACCTCCTCCGGCAGACCCACCCGCCGCAGCGGGGTGCGCTGCGCGACCTCCGCCTGGTGCTCCTCCGGCGTCGCCCCGACCCGCTCCGCCGTCGCCGCCGTCATCGACGTCGCGATGTACCCGGGCGCCACCGCGTTCACATTCACGTTGAACGGGCCCAACTCGATCGCCAGCGTCGCCGTCAGCCCCTGGATGCCGGCCTTCGCCGCCGCGTAGTTCGCCTGACCGCGGTTGCCGAGCGCCGAACGCGAACTCAGCGACACGATCTTGCCGTACTTCTGCTTCACGAAGTACCGCTGCGCGACGTGCGAACAGTTGTAGGCGCTGGTCAGGTTGACCGTCAGCACCGCGTCCCAGTCGCTCTTCGGCATCTTGAAGAACAGGTTGTCGCGGGTGATCCCGGCGTTGTTCACCAGGATGTGAACCACTCCCAACTCCTCGACCACGGCGGCGAACACCGCCTCCACCGCCTCGTAGTCGGCCACGTCGCAGCCGAACCCGCGCGCCGTGCCGCCCGCCGCGAGGATCTCCTTCACGGTGGATTCGGCGCGCTCCGCCGTCAGGTCGACCACGGCCACCGCCGCGCCCTCCTCGGCCAGCTTCCGCGCCGTCGCCGCCCCGATGCCCTGCGCGGCGCCGGTCACCACCGCCACCTTGCCGTCGAACTTGCCCACAGCCACACCTTTCCGATGCATCGCCAGATAAAGAGAGTCAGTCCCGCTCGACCAGCACCGCGGAGCCCTGGCCGACGCCCACGCACATCGTCGCCAGGCCGCGCCGGGCGCCGGTGCGGCGCATCCGGTGCAGCAGGGTGGTGAGGATCCGGGCACCCGAACAGCCCAGCGGGTGGCCGAGCGCGATCGCCCCGCCGGACGGGTTCACCAGCTCCGGGTCGATGCCCAACTCGCCGACGGACGCCAGCGCTTGGGCCGCGAACGCCTCGTTGAACTCGGCGGTCTCCACGTCCTGCAGCTTCCAGCCGCCGCGCTCCAGCGCCCGCCGGGTCGCCGGGACCGGCCCGATGCCCATCACGTCCGGGTGCACGCCCATCGACGCGCCCGCCACGTACCGGCCCAGCGGCTCCAACTCCAGTTCCGCCAGCGCTCGTTCGCTCACCAGCAGCAGTGCCGCCGCGCCGTCGTTCATCGGCGAGGCGTTGCCCGCGGTGACGCTGCCGCCCGCCCGGAACACCGGCTTCAGCGCGGCCAGCTTCTCCGCCGTCGTGTCGGGCCGGATCGACTCGTCGCGCTCCACCCGCACCCCGTCCGGGCGTTCGATGGCCAGCAGCTCGGCGTCGAAGTGGCCCGACTCCCGTGCCTGCGCGGCCAGTTGGTGGCTGCGCAGGGCGAACGCGTCCTGCGCCTCGCGGCTGATGCCGTAACGCCCCGCGACCTCCTCGGCGGTCTCGCCCATCGACAGCACGCCGTGCAGCTCACGCATCCGGGGGTTGGTGAGCCGCCAGCCGAGCCGGGTGTCGAAGGTCTCCATCCGGTGCGGCAGCGCCTCGTCCGGGCGGGGCAGTACGAACGGGGCGCGGCTCATCGACTCGCAGCCGCCCGCCACCACCACGTCCGCCTCGCCGGAGCCGATCGCCCGGGCCGCCATGGTGACGGCCTCCATCCCGGACGCGCACAGCCGGTTGACGGTCGCACCCGGCACCGAATCGGGCAGCCCCGCCAGCAGCACCGCCATCCGGGCCAGGTTGCGGTTGTCCTCGCCGGCCTGGTTGGCGGCGCCCCAGTACACGTCGTCGATCCGCGCCGGGTCGAGCCCAGGCACCTGGGCGAGCAGCCCGCGCAGCACGGCCGCCGACAGGTCGTCGGGCCGGACGCTGGACAGCGCGCCGCGCAGCCGACCGATCGGGGTGCGGCGGGCGGCGGCGATGAAGACCGGAAGCACTTCGTCGAGCTCCTGTTCCACGTGGTTACCGATGGGCCGGTCCCGCCCGGTGGGCGGCCGGCGTCAGAAGGCGCTGACCCCGGTGGGAGTCAGAAGGCGTTGACCCCGGTCAGGGAACGCCCGATGAGCAGCTTGTGGATCTGGCTGGTGCCCTCGTACAGCGTCATCACGCGGGCGTCGCGCAGATACTTGCCGACCGGGTACTCGTCTGTGAAGCCGTACCCGCCGAACACCTGCAGCGCGTTGTTCGCGCAGCGCACCGCCGCCTCGCTGGCGAACAGCTTGGCGACCGAGGACTCCGTGGCGAAGGGAAGCCGGCGGTCGATCAGGTCGGCGACCCGCCAGGTCAGCATCCGGGCCGCGGCCACGTCCACCGCGATGTCGGCCAGCAGCTCCTGCACCAACTGGTGGTGCGCGATGGACTTTCCGAACTGCTCGCGCTCGCCGGCGTAGCGCACCGCCGCGTCCAGCGACGCCTGCGCGATGCCGACGCAGCCCGCCGCCACCGACATCCGGCCCTTGGCGAGCGCCGCCATCGCCACCGTGAAGCCCTTGCCCTCCTCGCCCAGCCGTGCGCTGTCGGGCACCCGGACGGCATCGAGGTGCAACTCGGCGGTGGCCTGGCCGCGCAGCCCCAGCTTGCCGTGGATCAGCGTGCGGGTGAACCCGGGGGAGTCCGTCGGCACCAGGAAAGCGCTCACCCCCCGGTGGCCGGGCTCACCCGTACGGGCGAACACCAGCGCCACCTCGGCCCACGTTCCGTTGGTGATGAACATCTTCGCGCCGGAGATCAGCCAATCTCCCCCACTTTTCGCTGCGCTCAAGCGGGTGGTGCCCCCAGCGTCCCGCACCGCCCGCGTCGTCAGGTTCGCCGCGTCCGAACCGGTACCGGGCTCCGTCAGCGCGAAACACGCCAGCGCCTCGCCCGAACACAGCCGGGGCAGCCACTGCCGCTTCTGCTCCTCGGTGCCGAACGCGTTGATCGACTTGCCGACCAGCCCCAGCGAGACCGACACCACCCCGCGCACCGAGGAGTCGCCGCGCCCCAGCTCCTCCAGCACCAGGCAGTACGCCAGATGATCACCGCCGCTGCCGCCGTACTCCTCGGGCACGGTGAGACCCAGGAACCCCAGCTCACCGAGCTTCTTGACGATCCCCAGATCGATCGACTCCGCCCGGTCCCACCCGGTGGCGAACGGCACGATCTCCCGGTCGGTGAACCCCGCCGCCAACTCCCGGACGGCGGCCTGCTCCTCGGTCAGCTCCAGGTCCACGCGGCGACCCCTCGACTCGACATTCCGACGGCGGCACTCCGGCGCCCCGAATAAACTAGCGGTGCAAGTTTTACGGTGACTGTAGCCCGCCCCCGCCCCGCACGGAAGGGGGCGCCTGCGACAATGGGGCGGTTCCGGAGCCGGACAGGCCCCGACGGCCCGCGACCCGAGGAGGCCACGATCGCCCGCCCGCGCACCCCCCTGCTCAGCCGGGACCGGATCGTCGCCGCCGCACTCACCCTGGTCGACACCGAGGGACTGCCCGCCCTCTCCACCCGCCGCCTGGCCGCCGAACTCTCCGTCAGCGGACCGTCCCTCTACAACCACTTCGCCACCAAGGACGAACTCCTCGACGCCGTGGTCGACAGTGTCATCGGCGAGGTCGACCTCACCATGTTCGACGCGCCGCCCGACTGGCGCACCGCCCTGCGCGACTGGGCCCGCTCCTACCGCGCCGCCCTGGCCGCCCACCCCCACCTCGTCCCCGTCCTCGCCCAGGGCCCCGGCCGCCGCCCCAACGCGCTGCGCCTCGCCGACGCCGTCTTCGGCTGCCTGGTCGACGCCGGCTGGCCCCGCGGCCAGGCCACCCGGATCGGCGCCCTGATGCGCTACTTCATCACCGGCTCGGCCCTCGGCTCGTTCGCCGCCGGCTTCCCCGAGGACGCCGCCCTCTACACCGCCGAGTACCCCCACCTCGCCGACGCCCACCGCCTCGCCGAACACCGGCGCACCATCGACGAAGGCGCCTTCGAAACCGGCCTCGAAGCACTGCTCGACGGGCTCGAACTCCGCTACCGAATGATGAACTGACGAACCGTCATGGATAGTTGTCGGTGGGTCCGTTGGCGCTGAGCGGACACGGGCGCGCCGCTCCTCCGCGCGCGACCGCGGGCTCCTCCGGCGTTCCCGGGCTCGTCGGCTCCCGCGTCACTGTCCGTTACCTGCCCGAGCACCCAGAGGCCCTTCCCGCCGACACCGACCGCTCCGGCAGCGCCATCGGTTTCGTCGTCTGCGTCGTGGCCCTCGTCCTCTTCGGACTGGTCGGCCTGATCGCCGCCGCCGCCACCGTCAGCACCGTCCTCGACATCAACTGACCGGCGGACGGCTCCTGGCGCGCCGTGGCGGACGCCACCCGCGACCTGCGCGACCGCACTCCGCGGACCGGGCCCGACCGGGCATCCCCGTGGGACGTGCCGTGGATGCCGTTCGGGGCTCTTCGGGCCGACGGTTTGACGTTCCGACAGCCGTTCGCCGCCCGTCCTGTCCGCGTCTGTCCGTTTTACTTCCGTTTTGCATTGAGCTCTCCGTTTCCGTACGGTTTCATCCGTTCGGAGCAATTCGGCAGGCGGACGCGCCGTGAACACGGCGCTGCGCCGTCCGGCCGACATGCGCTCGCCCGAACGGTCGACCAGCGTCGGCCGGACGTGGGCGGCCCCAATCCGCCTGCCCTGACGGTCAGGAGGACCAGGCGCATGGGTGGAACGGACAGGCGGGCGGTGATCGGCGAGTTCCTCGGGACGCTGCTGCTGGTTCTGCTGGCGGTGGGCGCGGCGGTGCTCGCGGGGGACGCGATCGGAACGGTCGGCATCGCGCTCGCCTTCGGCTTCGTGCTGCTCGCCCTGGCGTACGCGCTCGGACCGATATCCGGCTGCCACGTGAACCCGGCGGTGACGCTCGGCTTCCTGCTGGCCCGCCGGATCGACGGGCGCACCGCGGTGTCGTACTGGATCGCGCAGGTGCTCGGCGGCATCGCCGGCGCGGCGCTCGTCCTGCTGCTGGCCAAGCAGGTGCCGGGGCTGGAGACGCACGGCAAGCTCGGCACCAACGGCTGGGGCGAGCGCTCCCAGGTGCACATCAACGCCGGCGGCGCGTTCCTCACCGAGATCGTCCTCACCTTCCTGCTGGTGTACGTCGTGCTGTCGGTCACCCACCGACTGGCCGCCGTCGGCTTCGACGGCCTGCCGATCGGCATCGCCCTGGCGGTCGTCCACCTGGTCGGCATCCCGCTCACCGGCACCTCGGTCAACCCGGCGCGCAGCCTCGGCCCGGCGCTGTTCGCGGGCGGCGACGCGCTCTCCCAGCTGTGGCTGTTCCTGCTCGCCCCGCTGGTCGGTGGCGCACTGGCGGCGGGCGTCCACCTGCTGACCCACCCGCAGCCGAACCTCCCGGTGGCGGAAGCCCCGGCCACCGACGCGCGGGTGTAGTTCCCGCACAACGGCCGAGCGGCGGCCGGGACCGACACCACGGTCCCGGCCGCCGCTGTGTCGATCGGGCGTCACAAACCGTTATCGGCAGGTGAGTTGACGCTTGTCGGGACGGGGAGCACCGTTCCTTCACGCGGACCGCCGCGACCGATGGGGGGAATCGGAATGACGGACTACGGGCCGACTGTCGCGGGAATCGTGTTCTCCCTCTTCGTCGTGGCGACGGGGGTCGCGGCGGGCATCGGCACCGCCTGGCAGGCCGATCGCGCACGGCGCACCCTGGCCGAGGGCCTGCTCGCCGAAGCGGTCGTCCTGGTGGTCTTCACCTCCGAAAGCGCCGGCGGCGTGGGCGAGAACCGCAGCACCACCACCACGCGCCACACCATCCTCGGGTTCCGCACGCCGGACGGCAGCGAGGTCCGGGTGGACGAGAGGGACGGCCATCGACGCGCCGTCGGCGACCGGGTCGCGGTCCGCTACCTGCCGGAGCGCCCGGACCGGGCCGTGGCCGTCGACCGCAGCGCCGTGCAGGACACCTTCGGCATCGTGATGAGCATCCTGCTGACCGTGGGCGGCATCATCGGACTGGTCATCACCCTCGCCCACATGCCGTCCGACCCGCCCACCCCGGGCGTCTGGTCGCCCTGAGCTGCCCGGCCCTTCCCCGCGTGCGTCCCACCTGCCATGATCAACTCGTTCGCGGGAGCCGCACCGAGGGGGGACGTCACCATGGGTCGCGGCAAGAAGCTTGGCGTCCTGGTCGGCCCGCTCCTCCTCCTTGTCGGAGTCTTCCTCGGCTGGTTGAACATTCAGGCCCGCTGCGACTTCGCCGGCGCACCGCGGGTCCAGGCGACGGTCCTGAGCGCCCACTACAAGCCGGGCGGCACCAATGCCTTCGAGATCATCCTCGGCATACCGGAGCCTGTTCCGGTCGACGACATCCGCACCGCCCCCGACCACCTGGTGCCCGGTGACACCGTCACCGCTCTGGTCCGCCCGGGCCACGCGCTGCTTCCCGAACAACTCTCCTGGTCCACGCTCGTTTTCCCGGTCCTCTTCGCCGGGGTCGGCCTCCTCGTCACCGCGGTCGGCGTCCGCGCGATCCGCGCCGACCCGCCGACCGGGCCCACCGACCCGGAAGCCTGGCTCTGACCTGGCCCGATCTCCCGGTCCCGGGACCGGGAGAACACCCCTTGCCGGGTGCGCCGGCCGACCCCTATTGTTCGGCGCACTTGCACCACTGTCGGGGGGACCAATGAACGACGCAGTAGACACTTTCACCACGGTCTTCGGCCTGATCACGGGCCTGATGGCCCTGGTCGGCCTGCTGATCTCCGGCCTCGGCGTCAGCGGCGTCGTCTTCGCCCTGCGGCGCTTCCGCCGCCGCGACCGCGTCCGTACCGAGGGACTCGTCGCCGAGGCCGAGGTGCTGGACGCCTACCTGACGCAGGACCGCGTCGCGGACTCGGTCACCATCCGCACCAGCCGCTACGTCATCCTCGGCTTCCGCACCGCCGACGGCCGGGACATCCGCCTCAGGGACACCACCGGCATCCCCCGGATCGTCGGTGACCGCGTCACCGTTCGGTACCTCCCCGCTCACCCCCAGGAGGCCATCCCCGCCGACGCCCCCGGCTCCGGCCGCCACCCCGGACACGTCGTCGTTCTCGCGATCGGCTCGTTCTTCGCCGTGGCCGGCCTGGTATTCGCCGTCGCGGCCATCGGCATGTCCGTCTTCGCCTCGCAGATGCCGACCGACCTGCCCACCCCCACCCCGGGCAGCAACTGGCCGTAGCGATCCGCCCGCGCCCGCCGCGCCGGGCCGTACGGGCTCCCGCCGCGCCGGGCCGTACGGCTCCCGGCGGGGCGGGGAAGCGGCTACCGCAGGGCGCGGCGCAGCGAGGCCACCGGGTCGCCCGTGTGGTATGGGCGCTCGCTGGGCTCGATGCCGTCCAGGAACTCCTGGTAGCGCACCGCGAAGTGGAGGTGCATCAGCGGGGCGGCCGGTTTCAGGGCGCGCAGCGGGTCGCTGTCCGGGACGAGGGACTGCCAGGCGGCGGCCCAGCGGTCGCGGACGGTGGCGCCGCGTTCGGGGGAGAGGAACGGGGCCGGGCGCAGGCCGTCGAGGGCCGGGTGGCTCCACACCGCGTCGGAGAAGTCGAGCACCACTCCGCGCCGGCCGTCCCAGCGCCAGTTGCCCGGGTGGCAGTCGCCGTGCACCAGCGTCAACGGGAGCCCGCAGTCCGCGAGTTCGTCGACCAGAGCGGGCAGCCGGTCGCCCAGCGCGAGCGCCCGGTCGTACTCCTCGGCGGTGAGTTCGGGGCGCAGCCGCTCCAGCAGGGCGGGGAACAGCGCGGCCAGCGCCGCAGGTGAACGGTCCGTCAAGCCGCCCGGCCCGTCCTCCGCGACGGCCGCCTGCACGGACGCCCACCGGTCGACCACGCTCAGCATGCCGTCCTCCGGCAGCCCCCAGCAGTCCACGCCCGGCACGTCGTCCATCAGCATCCGGCGGCCGTCCGCCGCCAGCACCCGCGGCACCAGCTCCGGATCCGCCTTCGCGACCCGGGCGATCACCTCGGCCTCGGCCACCGCGAACGGCGGGGTGCTCTTCAGCCAGGCCGCGCCCGTGCCGGTCGGGAAGCGCGACAGCGCCGACAGGTTCCAGCTGCGCAGCTGCTCCACGGGGCCGGTCCGAGGCCGGCCGAGGGCCGCCAACTCGTCGTCCGCCCAGGCCCATTCGGCGGCCAGGCCGTCCGCCGACGCCCACGGCAGCCGCAGCGGCTGCTCGTCGAGGTCTTCGGCGGGGGCGGCCGCCAGCGGCCGGGACGGACGCTCCAGGGCCTGTGCCAGGTACACCACGTCGCCGGCGCAGCCGGTCTCGCCGCCGTCCACGGAGAGCATCCGCAGCAGCGCCACCGGGACCCCGGCCGCCTCCGACGCCGCCTGCACCACCTCGCCGATCTGCGCCCAGTAGGGCGAGGAAGCCGTGAAAGGCCCCACCGCGCCGAGGAGTTCACCCTGCCATGCGATCAGGACGGTCGCCGTCCGCTGTTCAGTGTTCTGCACCCGGGCATTGTCCGGGCGTGAAGGCCCGCCCGCCAGCGAATTACCGCCGGCGGGCGGGCCCGGTGGCCGCGGTAGGCCCCTACGCGTCCGTCATCGGCCGTGACAGCGACAGCCCGAAGCGCTCCTCGGAGTCCGTCCACCAGTCGCTCAACCGCAGTCCGGCGGCGAACAGTTCACGCTCCACCCGCTCGCGCCGGAACTTCGCCGACACCTCGGTGTGCAGCTCCTCGCCCTCCTCGAAGTGCACCGCGAGACCCAGTTCCGTGATCTTCACGCTCTGCGACCGCAGCGAGCGCAGCCGCATCTCGATCCACTCCTGCTCGGCGTCCCAGAGCGCGACGTGCGCGAACTGCGCCGGGTCGAAGTCCGCGTCCAGCTCGCGGTTCAGCACCGTCAGCAGGTTCCGGTTGAACTCGGCCGTCACGCCCGCCGCGTCGTCGTACGCGGCGACCAGCACCGCCGGGTCCTTCACCAGGTCCGTTCCCAGCAACAGGGCGTCGCCCGGCAGCAGTTGGGCCCGCAGGCCGGACAGGAATCCGGCCCGCTCGGCCGGCACCAGGTTGCCCAGTGTGCCGCCGAGGAACACCACCAGCCGGGGGCCGCCGCCCTCCTCCGGCAGGCCGAGGCCGGTGGTGAAGTCCGAGAGCACCGCCGAGACTTCGAGCCCCGGGTAATCGGCGATCAGCGACTTCGCCGCCGACTCCAGCGCACTCTCGCTGACATCGACCGGCACGTACCGCTCCAGCGTGCCGTGCGCGCGCAGCGCGTCCAGCAGCAGCCGGGTCTTCTCCGAGGAGCCCGAGCCGAGCTCGACCAGGGTGCGGGCCCCGGTCGCGGCCGCGATCTCCCCGGCCCGCGCCGTCAGGATCTCCCGCTCCGCCCGGGTCGGGTAGTACTCGGGCAGCCGGGTGATCTCCTCGAACAGCTCGGAGCCGCGGGCGTCGTAGAACCACTTCGGCGGCAGCCGTTTCGGTTTCCCGGCCAGGCCGGCGCGGACGTCCGCGCGCAGCGCGTGGTGCAGGTGGTCGGCGGGCAGCAGCCGGGTCAGCCGGTATCCGGTCACAGCGTTGCGTCCTCTCGGCTTCGCGGCCCGGTCGGGGCCGGCGGGGTGAGCGCGCTGCCGGCCGGGTGGGCCACCAGCGGGATGAGCGCGCTGCCGGCCGCGTCGGCCACCAGCAGGGAACGGTCGGGGACTTCGGACCAGCCCGGCCCGTCGTCGAACGGCTCGGAGGCCACCAGCAGCGAGCCGTCCGCGTCCCGGCGCTGGAACAGCGTGTCGCCCCAGGCGGTCGCGGCCAGCGAACTGCCGTCGGTGGCCAGCAGGTTGATCCGGGCATCGGCCAACTCGGACGCGGCCAGGCACACTTCGGCGAGCGCCTTGCCCAACTCGACGCCCGCGCGCAGCCGGTTCAGCACCACCGCCCACAGCAGCGCCGAATCGGTGCGCGCCTCCAGCTCCAACAGCTCGGCGGTGGGCAGCAGTTCGGCCAGCGGCTCGAACGCGCCCGGCCAACCCGGCAGCGCCCCGTTGTGGCTGAACAGCCAGCGCCCGGCGGCGAACGGGGCCGCCGCCTGCGGGCCCGGCGCGCAGCCCGGGGTCGCCGAGCGGACCGCGCCGAGTATCGCGTGCGAGCGCACCACCCGGGCCAGGTCCGCGAGATCGCCGTCCGCCCAGATCGGCCCCTCCCGCCGGTAGCGGGCCGGCCGCTCGTCGCCCTCGGCGTACCAGCCCACCCCGTAGCCGTCCACGTTGACGTTGCCGAAGCGCTGCAACCGGGGCGACCAGGACTGCCGCAGCAGGCCGAACGGCGGATCCAGAAGGACCGTGCGCAGCGCCACCGGCCTTCCCAGATAAGCGAAGTGACGGCACATCAGGCCTCACCCCGGCCCTCGGCGTCGCGGGCGGTGCGGAAGCCGGAGAAGATCTGCCGCCGGATCGGGTAGTCCCAGTTGCGGAAGGTGCCCCGGCAGGCGACCGGCGCGACCGCGAACGAGCCGCCGCGCAGCACCTTGTACTCGGGCCCGAAGAACACCTCCGAGTACTCCCGGTACGGCCACGCCCGGAAGCCCGGGTAGGCGGTGAAATCGCTGGCCGTCCACTCCCACACGTCACCGATCAACTGCCGCGCCCCGTACGGCGATGCGCCCTGCGGGTAGGCGCCGGCCGGGGCCGGGCGCAGGTGGCGCTGGCCGAGGTTGGCGTGCTCCGGGCCGGGCGGGTCGTCGCCCCACGGGAAGCGCCGGGAGCGGCCGGTCACCGGGTCGTGCCGGGCCGCCTTCTCCCACTCCGCCTCGGTCGGCAGCCGCCGCCCCGCCCACCGGGCGTACGCGTCGGCCTCGTACCAACTGACGTGCAGCACCGGCTCGTTCGGCGGAACCGGCTCGACGTGCCCGAAGCGGCGGCGCAGCCACTGCCCGTCCCGCTGGGTCCAGAACAGCGGAGCCGTCAGGTCGGCGGCCATCCGGTGCTCCCAGCCGGCCGGCGTCCACCAGCGTGGGTCGCGGTAGCCGCCGTCGGCGATGAACGCCTGGTAGGCGGCGTTGGTGACCGGTGCGGTGTCCAGCCAGAACGCCGGCAGGTCCACCAGGTGCGCCGGGCGTTCGTTGTCGAGCGCCCACGGCTCGGTGTCGGTACCCATGGTGAACGGGCCTGCCGGGACGAGCACTTCGGGCGCCAGGGTGTCCTCGGCGGCGGGCGGCGGCGGGGCGTCCAGCACCGCCGGGCCCTTGCGCAGCTGGTGGGTGATCAGCATCGTCTCGTCGTGCTGCTGCTCGTGCTGCGCGATCATCCCGAACGCGAACCCGGCGTCCAGCAGCGGCGCCCCCTCCAGCGGCGAGGCGGCCAGCAGGTCCAGCACCCGGCCGCGCACCTCGTACGCGTACGCGCGGGCCTGGTCGGGCGGCAGCAGCGGCAGGCTGGGGCGCTCGGCGCGCGGGTGCTCGAACGCGTCGTACAGCGGGTCGATCTCCGGATGCATCGGGTCGCGGCCGCCGACGTTGCGCAGCAGCCACAGCTCCTCCTGGTTGCCGATGTGCGCCAGGTCCCACACCAGCGGCGACATCAACGGCGAGTGCTGGGCGACGAGTTCGGCGTCCTCGACGGCGCCGGTGAGCAGCCCGGTGCGTTCCCGGGCGGCCAGCAGTTCGGTGGCGATCAGCTCGCGCAGCACGGCGGGGTCGGTGCGGTCGGCGTTCAGCACGGGGTGTCCTCCTGCAGCGCGGGCGCGGCGCCGGTGCGCAGCGCGGCCAACTGGTCGTCGGCGGGGCAGCGGCCCCGGGCCGGATAGCGTTCGGCGAACTCCAGCAGTGCGGGCCGGAGTTGGCCGTCGCGGCGGGCGAGCGCCCGCTCGGCGGCGGAGAAGCAGGCCAGGGCGGCCCGGCGCAGTTCGGCGTCGGCCATGCCGAGCGCGGCGGCGCGCCGCCACAGGCCCGAACGGGGCGCGCGTGAGCCCGCGTGGCCGAGGCGTTCCAGCGCGGACCGGGCCTCGTCGGCGGCCTGCGGGTCGTCCATCAGCGCGGACACCAGTGCCAGCGGCACCCGCCAGCCCTCGCCGGGCTGGGCGTCGATCATCCGCAGTTCCAGGTGGCCGCGCGGGCGGACCGGCGGGAACAGCGTGGTGCGGTGGTAGTCCAGGTCGGCCAGCACGGCGCCGCGTTCGCCGCCGCCGCGCAGCCAGTCGCGGAACGTCAGCCCCGCCGGCGCGTCCCACGGCAGGCCCTCCGGGCGTCGCACGCACAGCACCGCGGCGTCCAGCACGTACCGGGTCCATGCCTCGCGCGGGTCGGCCAGCGGCGGCGGGGCCAGCGTGCGGGAGGGGTCCATCCGCGACCAGACCAGCTGCCGGGTCGACTTCCAGCCCGTCGGACGGCCTTCCAGCAGCGGGGAGTTGGCGAACGCGCCGACCAGCACGGGCCCCAGCTGATGCGCCAGGCGCCAGCGGTCGAGGTGCGTCGCCTCGGTGCCCGCGTCCACGCAGACCTGCACGGAGGCGGTGCCCGTCATCATGATCCGGCCCCACGGGCCGCCGCGGGCGAAGTGGCGTTCCATCGCCCGGTATCGCGGGTGGGTGGCCAGCATCCGGCGCTCGCGGTCCAGCGGATCGGTGCCGGTGCCCGTCAGCCGCAGGCCCTCGGCGGCGAGTGCCGCCCGCAGTACCGTCTGGTCGGTGCTCAGACCCGCCGCGCAGGCGGCCGGGTCGGCGGCGGGCGGGGAGCTGAGCTCGACCTGCCCGCCGGGTTCGTACGTCAGCCGGGAGCCGGCCGGGAACACCGGGCCGTCGGCCGAACCGGGCAGCACCGCCAGCGCGGCCGCCACCCGGGCGGGATCCACCGGGGCGGTCGGACATCGGCCGTCATGGACGAACCACTCCGCCTCCACCCCGACCAGCGCCGGCGGCCCGATCTTGAAGCAGATGGCGCCCAGGTGTCGTTCGGCCGACGCCTCGGTCAACTCCGTCGGCGGGGTCACGCTCTGTGTCGAATCGGCCGGTAGATCGGCCTGTGGTGGGCGTACAACTGTCACCGGACTCACCATCCCTCGGTACGTGACTAGGGCCCGGTTGTTCCTGCTCAGTCTGCCCCGGGGCAAACCTCGACGCCCGTCAGCTCGTAGTCGCGCAGGTCAAGCGGGTGAGGGCGGTGCGGAGCCGGTCCGGCGGCAGGGCGAAATTCAGCCGCAGGCAGCCGGAACCGGCCGGACCGAAGTCAAACCCGCTCGCCAGTTCGACATGACGCTGTGTGAGCAGCTCTTCCCTGGTTCCGAGGCCCGATCCGTCCAGCCAGAGCAGGAACGACGCCTGTGGACGGGCCAGTACCGCGCCGCCCAGCGCCGCCGTCGCCGACTCCCGGGCCGTCACCAACCGTGTCAGCAGCCCCGCCAGCCACTCCTCACCCTCCGCGAGGGCCGCCCGCTGCACCAGCGCGCCCAGCAGACCGCCCTCCCACAGGCCGAACCCCGCCATCACCTCCGCCAGCCGCGCCCGGAGCGCCGGATCCGGCACCAGCGCGAGACAGCTCGGCACCCCCGACAGGTTGAAGGTCTTGCCGACCGAGTTCAGCGTCACCACGTTCGGCGCGCCGTCCGTCACCGCCACCGCCACCGGGTGCGGCACACCTGCGTCCGGATGCCGCAGATCCCCGTGCACCTCGTCCGACACCAGCAGCCCCGGCGCCGCCGTCCGGGCCAGCGCCAGGATGTCGCCGGCCGGCCAGAGCAGGCCCGTCGGATTGTTCGGACTGCTCAGCAGCACCATGCCGGGGCGGGCGGCGGCGATCCCCCCGAGTGGCAACCGGAAAGCGTTTTCCCGTTGGTCCGGGGCATGGACCAGCGGTACCTCCCGCACCGGCACCCCCGCCGCCCGGCACGCCCGCGCCAACCCGTTCCACTCCGGCGTCACACACACCGCCGGACCGGACAGCGGACGCGCCGCCTCCAGCAGCAACCGCACCGCCGTACCCGGCCCGAACGGCAGCAGCATCACCCACTCCGGCGGCACCTCCACCCCGTGCCGCCGCCGGTACCAGCGCGCCACCAGCACCCGGTCCGCCTCCTCCGCCACCGGATACCCGAACGCCGGATGCCCCGCCCGCACCCGCAACGCCGCCCCCACCGCCGGCGGCCCCGGCAGATCCATGTCCGCGACCCCCATCGCGATCCGCCCCGCGCCCGCCCGCGCCCACTTCGCACTCCCCGTTCCGTCCCGCGAAAACGCACCGCCCACGACCACTCCCCGCAGCTAGAGAATGAGCATGCAATCACCGAACATGTCGAACTCGTACCCGCCCTTGTCGAGGATCTCCGCATAGGACCGCATCACGAGATCCTTTCCGCCGAACGCCGCCGTGAGCACAATGTGACTGGAACGCGGCCGGTGCAGATTGGTCACCAGCGCATTCACGATCCGGAACTGGAACCCCGGATAGATGTAGAGATCCGTCCACCCCTTCTGCGGCTCGACTCCGGCCCCGTCCCCGGTCTTCAGCGATTCGAGCGTTCGCATCACCGTCGTGCCGACCGCGACAATCCGCCGCCCCTCGGCCATCGCCCGACCGATCTGCGCGGCCGCCTTCTTCCCGACCTCGAAATACTCGGACCGCACCTTGTGATCCTCGACCTCGTCCGCACTGATATGCCGCACCGCGAGGATCTCGGTCGCGCCCACATGCAGCGTGATGTAAGCGATCTCGACCCCCTTGTCGGAAATGCGCTCCAGCAGCTCCCGCGAGAAATGCAGGCCCGCCGACGGGATCTCCAGCGAACCCGGCGTCCTGGCGTAGACCGAGCGGTACGCCCCGCGCGCCGACCGCCAGTTCGCCGGATCGAGCGGGACGGTCTCGTCGCTGCGCCGCCCGTGCCGATCGAGCGCGGGCACCAGTCGCCCGGCGGGTTCGAACGTCACTTTCCAGAGCCGGTCGGGCTGCGGCCCGACCAGAATACATTTCAGTTCGGGGTCGTCCACGGATGTCAGAGTGAGGCCGGGTTCGAGTTTCTTCCGGGCGTCGATCCTCACGATGTTCGCGCCGTCCGGCTCGTGGCCGTACACGATGACGTCCACTGCCTTGCCGTCGTGCCGGAATGCCAGCGTGTTCGACAGCATGTAGCTGTCGTTCAGCACCAGCAGATCGCCGACCTGGAGGTGATCGAGAATGGAGGGGAATTCGGTGTGCTCGATCGTTCCTCCGGACCGGTCGAGCACCACCATCTTTCCGTTCTCGCGGCTCCGGCCGCGCAGTTCGACGGGGTCGGTCGGCATGTCCTTCGCGTTGTGGTCGAATTCGAATTCCTCGGTCCGCATCGTCCGCCATCCTCTCGGTTCGCATGGCCGGCGACCGGTGGTTCGCCGATATCGACGAGTGGACCCGAGCGGTGTGGCAGCCGCACCTCGTGCCTGCCGTTCGGACCACCCGCACGCTCAGCGGGACGAGTCCGGCACCTTCCGGCGGCGCGCCTCCGCGGCCTCCTGTCGGCGTCCCATCACGTCGAGCGCCTTCGCTCGCACGCCCAGCACGGCGTTGAGCTCCGGGATCAGCGAGGGCCGGGCGGCGACGAGAGAGCGGTAGAGCGCCTCGGCCTCCTGGCGGGCGGGCGCGTCGGCCGCCAGCCGACGGAGGAAGTCCACCACTTCCCGTGTGACGGCCAGCGCCTCGTCGTGGCGCTGAACGTCCGCCAGCCGCAGGGAGAGGTTGTTCAGCGAGCCCGTGAGGACCAAACGCCTCAGGAGGTGAGGCGGCGCTCCAGCGGGGTGCGGAAACGCGGCGTGACCCGGGCGTCGCCGAGCACCGCGCGCAGTTCGGTGGCCCGCGCCGCGATGGCGGCGTCCGCCTCCCGGCCGGCATCCTCCAGGAGCTCGAACACCACCTCGCCGTCCGGCCGTTGGGCCCAGCCGCCGACCACCCGGCCGTTCCACCACACCGTCGGGCCGATGTTGCCCGAGCGGTCGACCAGCTGCGGACGGTGGCCGGAAAGCAGGTACCAGTCGCGGTGCTTCCCGTTCATCGCGGTCGGATCCAGGGCCGGCAGCAACGCCGCCCACGGGCCCGGCTCCGCGACCGGGTCGAGATCGCCGGGAAGCACGAACCCGGTTGCGCCGCCCGCGAGTTCCACCTCGACGGCCGCGCAGCCGGCCAGCGCCGCCCGCACCTCGCGGACACCCCAGCCCGTCCACCACACCAGATCGTCCTCCGTCGCCGGGCCGTACCGGTCCAGCCAGCGACGCGCCAACTCCCGCTGCGCCTCCGCCCGTTCGGCCGCCGACGGCGCGGCCGGGGCCGGCGGGCCCGGCGCCCAGCGGTGCTGGCTGCTGGTCCAACTGCCCACCGGGCGGCGACGAACCATGCTGCCCTCCATGCCGAGCAGCCGCAGCAGGCGCATCCCGACCGACTGCTCGGCGTGGTACGAGGTGCCCGCACCGTACTCGATCTTCTCCCGCAACTGCGGTACCAGCTCGCCGATTTGACTGCCCGTCAGTTCGGAGTCTGCGAGGGCGTCTTGGACGGCGGACTCCACGCCGGCCGTCCAGTCGGCGTCGCGGCCGGAGGCGGCGAAGTCCTTGAGCAGGCGGGCGCGTTCGCGGGCCACCAGCTTCGCGGTGGTGGAGGTGTACACGGTCGGGGCGAGCGCGGCGGGGATCGCGAACAGCGTGCTGCGCATGCCGTGTTGGCGCAGCACGGTGCCGTCCCGGTAGAGGGCCCGTTCGGTGTCGGAGATGCCGGGCGTGGCGAGCCGGGCCGCGACGGCGAGGAACACCGTGGCGGGATCGGTGGCGTGCACGGCGACCAGGTCGTCCACCACCTGCTCGGCCCGGTCCGCCCGGGCGTCCGGGGCGAGGTGGTGCCGCCGGGCCAGCCGGGCGCGGCGCTGGTCGTCGTCGAACTGCGGTCGGGCGGGCACGCGTTCCTCCTCGGACTCCGGGTCGTCCTCAGCCTGCCACGGTGCGCGGCGACCTCACCTCCGCAACGCGTGCCGTGAAAGTTTCGTCCGGGTGGACCGGCCAGCTCCCGGGGTGGGGCCGGTGGGGCGGCGAGGTGGTGAAGTGCGCGTCCCCTCGCGGGGGTCCGGCCGTCGCTGCGGGAGCGCTCCCATGGTTTCTGTGCAACTCCTTGACGACACCAGGAGGCCATGGCTTCATATCGGTTGTTCCCGGGCCGAGTTCGATCCCGTCCGGGCCAAGTATGGGAGCGCTCCCACCAGTTGGGGGTGTCTCACGCCGAGTCCGTCCCCCACCCGAAAGGACTCCCCGTGACTGTGTCGGCCAACCTGACGCGCCGTCTTCGGGCGGCGGCAGCGGCCGCGGTGCTCAGCGCCGCGACCGCACTGCCGATCGCCGCCGCGACCCCCGCCGCCCACGCCGCGGCGACCGCCCGCGTGGACAACCCGTTCGTCGGCGCCGGGGTGTACCTGAACCCCGAGTGGTCCGCCCACGCCGCCGCCGAACCGGGCGGCTCCGCCATCTCCACCCAGCCCACCGCCGTCTGGATGGACCGCATCGCGGCCATCGCCGGCGGCAACGGTGTGATGGGCCTGCGCGACCACCTGAACGCCGCCGTGCAGCAGGCCGCGGGCAAGCCGTACGTGTTCCAGGTCGTCATCTACGACCTGCCGGGCCGCGACTGCTCCGCCCTGGCCTCGAACGGCGAACTCGGCCCCACCGAACTGCCGCGCTACAAGAGCGAGTTCATCGACCCGATCGCCGCCATCCTGGCCGACCCGGCCTACGCGAACCTGCGGATCGTCACCACCGTCGAGATCGACTCGCTCCCCAACCTGGTCACCAACGCCGGCGGCACCGCCACCGCCACCCCCGCCTGCGACACCATGAAGGCCAACGGCAACTACGTGAACGGCGTCGGCTACGCGCTCGCCAAGCTCGGCGCCATTCCGAACGTCTACAACTACGTGGACGCCGGCCACCACGGCTGGCTCGGCTGGGACTCCAACCTGCAACCCGCCATCGACGTCATCAAGCAGGCCGCCACCGCGTCCGGCTCGACCGTCAACAACGTCCAGGGCTTCATCACCAACACCGCCAACTACTCGGCGCTGCACGAACCCAACTTCACCGTCGGCGACTCGGTGAACGGCACCTCGGTGCGCCAGTCGAAGTGGGTGGACTGGAACAACTACGTCGATGAGGCGACCTACGCCAAGGCGTTCCGGGCCAAGGCGGTCGCGTCCGGCTTCAACGCGAACGTCGGCATGCTGATCGACACCTCGCGCAACGGCTGGGGCGGCAGCAGCCGACCGGCCGGACCGGGCCCGACGACCAGCGTCGACGCGTACGTCGACGGCGGCCGCATCGACCGCCGCTTCCAGACCGGCAACTGGTGCAACCAGTCCGGCGCGGGCCTCGGCGAACGCCCCAAGGCCGCCCCCGAGGACGGCATCGCCGCGTACGTGTGGGTCAAGCCGCCCGGCGAGTCGGACGGCGCGAGCTCGGCGATCCCGAACAACGAGGGCAAGGGCTTCGACCGGATGTGCGACCCCACGTACACCGGCAACCCGCGCAACAACAACAACATGTCGGGCGCGCTGCCGGGCGCCCCGTTGGCCGGCCACTGGTTCTCCGCGCAGTTCCAGGAACTGCTGAAGAACGCCTACCCCGCGCTCGGCCCGTCCACCGGCGACACCACCCCGCCGACCGCCCCCACCGGCCTGACCGCCACCACCACCGCCGGCAGCGTCTCGCTGACCTGGAACGCCGCCACCGACAACGTCGGCGTCACCGGCTACGACGTTTATCGCGGTGGTGTTCTGATCGGGTCCACCGCCGGCACCTCCTACACCGAAACTGGCCTGACCGCCTCGACCGCGTACTCGTACACCGTCAAGGCGCGCGACGCCGCGGGCAACGTCTCCGCGTCCTCCGCGGCACTCGTCGCCACCACCCAGGCCTCCGGCGGCGGCACCGGCGCCGGCTGCACGGCCAGCTACAAGGTCACCAACGACTGGGGCGCCGGCTTCAACGCCGACGTCACCGTTACCGCCGGCAGCGCGGCGATCAAGACCTGGAAGGTCACCTGGAACTTCGGCGGCAACCAGCAGATCACCAACCTGTGGAACGGCCAGCTCGCCCAGTCCGGCCCGGCCGTCACCGTGACCAACCTCGCCTACAACGGCACCGTCGCAGCCGGTGCCAGCACCGCGTTCGGCTTCGGCGCCAACTACTCCGGCAGCAACGCCACACCCACCCTCACCTGCACCGCCACCAGCTGACACCGCCCCGCACCACCCCGCCGCCACCCACCCGCGAACCCTGCGGGCGGGCGGCGGTTCCGGTGCACGGTGCGCTGGGCCGCCGTCGATGCCCTGCGGCCAGCGGTGATGACTACGCCCGGTCGGACGACGCCGCTCTTCTCGCGCCCCGCGCAGCCCTGGCGCCGTCCACCCGCAGGTCCCGTCGGCAGGCGGCAGTCTCGTGGCCGGATCGGTCGCCGTCGATGGCCTGCGGTCAGCGGTGATCGCTACGCCCGGTCGGACGACGCCGCTCTTCTCGCGCCCCGCGCAGCCCTGGCGCCGTCCACCCGCAGACCGCGCCGGCAGGCGGCGGCCTCGTGGCCGGGACCGGTCGCCGTCGATGGCCTGCGGTCAGCGGTGATCGCTACGCCCGGTCGGACGACGCCGCTCTTCTCGCGCCCCGCGCAGCCCTGGCGCCGTCCAC
>NZ_JBIALQ010000001.1:207847-379003 GCF_042873545.1 Kitasatospora sp. NPDC004615 | reverse complement strand
ACCCGCAGACCCCGCCGGCAGGCGCCGGCCTCGTGGCCGGGACCGGTCGCCGTCGATGCTCTGCGTCCGGCGGTGATCACTACGCCCGGTCGGACGACGCCGCTTGCCGAGGGGATCCGAAGTGTAGGAAGATCTTTATGTCCTGTTGCCATTTTTCGACCGATTGCCCGCCGGAAGGGGTGCCGTCATGGCGCGTCCGAACTGGGTGCCTGCGGGGACCGACCTCGACAAGCCCAATGCCGCCCGGGTCTACGACTACTACCTCGGCGGTTCGCACAACTTCGAGGTCGACCGGCGGATGGCGCGCAAGGCCATGGAACTCTGGCCGGACCTGCCCAAGATCATGCGGGCCAACCGCGCCTTCCTGCACCGCGCCACCCAGTACGTCGCCGGCGAAGGCATCAGCCGCTTCCTCGACATCGGCTCCGGCATCCCCACCTTCGGCGCCGTCCACGAAGTCGCCCGCGAGTACCAGCCCGACGCCCGCGTCGTCTACATCGACATGGACCCGGTCGCCGTCGCCCACAGCCGCCTGATCCTCGCCGACGACCCCCTGTGCCAGGTCGTCGACGCCGACCTGCGCAACACCGAGGACCTGCTCTCCCGCCCCGAGGTCGAAGAGCTGCTCGCCCCCGGCGAACCCGTCGCCGTCATCCTCAACGCCGTGATGCACTTCGTCACCGACGACGACGAGCCCGAGAAGATCCTCGCCAAACTCCGCGAAGCCCTCCCCAGCGGTAGCGCGCTGATCCTCTCGCACGCCTCCCTCGACGGCCGCCCCGACAAGGCCGAATCCCACCAGGACCTGTACCGCGCCACCCCCACCCCGCTCACCATGCGCAGCCGCGAACGGATCACCTCCTTCTTCGACGGCTTCGACCTGGTCGAACCAGGGGTGGTCTACCTGTCCCAGTGGCGCCCCGACGACGCCGACGCCGTCGACCCGCACCCCGAGCGGATCACCGGGATGGCCGGCGTCGGACGCCTGTCATGAACGAGGCGGCCGCTCCCGACCACGGGTTCCGCACCGCCTGGGCCGCCATGCTGCGCACCGGACACGGCGCGGCGGTGCGCCCCGGCGTCCTCAACCCGCTGATCGCGCGGACCGCCGACCTGCTGCGCCGCGCCGCCCTGGAACAGCCGTTCCGCCCGGAGCTCGCCGGGCAGGTCGGCGCCCTGCTGATCGACAACCACTTCACCGATCCCCAACTGCTGTCCGACGCCGTCCAGTTGATCCAGACCCAGCCCGTCCCCGACGGCCGCGGCCCCGCCCTGTCGGGCGCGTTCGCGGCCGGCTGGGCGGCCGCTCTGCGCGAACGCACCCTGAACGAGCAGGAGGCGATCCGGCTGGCCGCCGACACCGCCCGGCAGGAGGTCGAGAGGGCGCTGCGGGTCTCCGAGGCGCGCTTCCGCGCCCTGTTCGAATCCGCGGCGATCGGCATCGGCCTCGGCGACACCGACGGCAACATCCTCGCCGTCAACCGGGCCCTCGGCGAGATCTTCGGCGGCGGCCCCGAGGACATGCAGGGCGTCCGCGTCAACGACCTGATGCACCCCGAGGACACCCCAGGCGTGTGGGAGGCCTACGAGGAACTGATCAGCGGCAAGCGCGAGTACTTCCAGTTCGACAAGCCGTACTACCGGCGCGACGGCGAAGTGGTCTGGACGCACCTCACGGTCTCGCTGATCCGCGACGACGACGGCTCGCCGCTGTACCAGGTCGCGATGCTGGAGGACGTCACCGACCGCTACCGGCTCCAGGAACGCCTGCGCCACCAGGCCACCCACGACCCGCTGACCGGCCTGCCCAACCGCGCCGCGTTCTTCGAACGGCTGGAGCGGCTCTTCGAATCGCCCGAGCCGGACGAACGTTTCGGCCTGTGCTACGTCGACCTGGACGGTTTCAAGGTCGTCAACGACAGCCTCGGCCACGACATGGGCGACCAGCTGCTCACCGTGGTCGCCGGCCGCCTGGAGTCCGCGCTCAGCCCGCTCGGACACATGGTGGCCCGGCTTGGCGGCGACGAGTTCGTCGTCCTGCTGGAGAACTGCCGCGGCGAACAGGAAGCCGTCGCCGCCGCCAAGACCGTCCTTGCCGCGCTCACCAAGCCCGTGGTGATCGGCGACCACCGGCTCGCCGTCGGCGCCAGCGTCGGCGTCCTCGAACGCCGGATCTCCAGCACCACCCCCGGCGCCGCCGTCCGCGCCGCGGACCTGACGCTGTACCGCGCCAAGGAAGCCGGACGCGGCCGCTGGACGCTGTTCGACCCGAAGGAGAACGCGCGCGCCGTCAGCCGATACGCCGTATCGGTGCGCATGCCCGCCGCGCTCGACCGCGGCGAGTTCTTCATCGACTACCAGCCGATGATCGACCTCTCCACCGGCGCGATGACCGGCGTCGAGGCACTGGTGCGCTGGCGTGACCCGGAACACGGCGTGATCGGCCCCGAGACGTTCGTCGGCGTCGCCGAGGAGACCGGGCTGATCATGCCGCTCGGCCGCTGGGTGCTGGAACAGGCCTGCGAACAGGCCGCCGACTGGGTCGCCAGATTCGGCGACCGGGCACCCAAGCTGAGCGTCAACCTGGCCGTCCGGCAGGCCCGCAACGCCGGCCTCGTCGCCGACATCGACCGGATCCTGCGCAACACCGGGCTCGACCCGTCCATGCTGCAACTCGAGATCACCGAATCCACCGTGGTCGGCCCCGAGGACGAAGCCCTCAAGGCCCTGCACGCCCTCGTCGACATGGGCGTCTCGCTGGCCGTCGACGACTTCGGCACCGGCTGGTCCAACCTCGCCTACCTGCGCGACCTGCCGGTGTCCAACCTGAAGATCGCCGGGTCGTTCGTCGGCGACCTGCACGACCCCGCCAAGGACACCCATCTCGGCTGGCGCATCGTCAGCGGCCTGGTCTCGCTCGCCCACACCCTCGGCCTGTCCGTCACCGCCGAAGGCGTGGAGAGCCGCGCCGACGCCGAACGGCTGCGGCTGATGGGCTGCGACCTCGCCCAGGGCTGGCACTTCGGCCGCCCCGTACGGCCCGCCGAGATCGCCCGCCGGATCGCCGAGGGCGACCCGGAACGCGCGGCCGAGATCGCCCTCGAGGCCGGGACCGGCCCGGACGGCGTCGACCGCAGGCACGCACCCGACGGCGCGCCCCGGCCTTTCGTCCTCGGGCGGGAGTACGCCGCCGGGACCGAACCCGCACCCGGCTCCGACAGCGACACCTGAGTTCCCGCCGGGGGTTCCGCGCTCCCGTTCGGCCCACCCGCCCCTTGCTACCGGCCGGTACCCCGGCAAGCTGAGGGGCGTCGGGGCGGAACCGGAGAGCAGGAAGAGGCGGGACGAGATGGTGAAGGCATTCGGGTTCGTCGCGTACGGCGGGCCGGAGCAGCAGACGTTCCTGGACCGGCCGCTGCCCGAACCCGGCCCCGGCGGGGTGCGGATCGAGGTCAGAGCGGCCGGCGTCAACCCGGCCGACTGGAAGAAACGCGAAGGCTGGTTCGGGACGGCCGCCGAACCGCCGCTGGTGATGGGCAGCGAAGCCGCGGGCGTGGTGACCGCCGTGGGGGAGGAGGTCAACGGGATCGCCGTCGGCGACGAGGTCTTCGGCATCGCGCCCGCCGGGGCGTTCGCCGAACAGGTGCTGCTGTCCGCCCGCGCCACCGCCCGCAAACCCGCCGCCGTCGGCTTCGACCAGGCCGCCGCACTGCCCGTCGCCGCCGCCACCGCGTACGACGCGCTCCAGCAACTCGACCTGGTGCCCGGCGAAACCCTGCTCATCGTCGGCATCGCTGGCGGCGTGGGCAGCGCCGCCACCCAGATCGCCCGCGCCCGCGGCATCACCGTCCTCGGCACCGCCGGCGCCGCCAGCGCCGACCACGTCCGCACCCTCGGCGGAACACCCGTCCGCTACGGCGACGGCGTCGCCGAACGGCTCCGCGAAGCCGCCCCCCACGGTGTGGACGCGGTCCTCGACCTGGTCGGCGGAGCCGCCGTCCGCGACGTCGCCGGGGCACTGCGCCGGCCCGGACGGCTGGTGTCCACCGCCGACCGCGCCACCGCCGAAGAGCTCGGCGGCGCGTACGTACGACGCGACGGCACCGCGACCGTGCTCACCGTCCTCGCCGAAATGGTCGCCGACGGGGCACTCGACGCGCAGATCAGCGCCAGGTACCCGCTGGAGCGCGCCGCCGAAGCCATCGCAGAGGTCGAGTCCGGGCACGCCCGCGGCAAGCTGATCCTGGAGATGAACCGCCCGTGAAAATCACCGAGTTGACACCCGGAGCGCCCTGCTGGGTCGAACTGTCCACCAAGGACCCCATCGCGGCCCGGACCTTCTACCACGAACTGTTCGGCTGGCGCACCGAACCCATCCCCGTCGAGAAGGCGATGGGCTACACCCGGCTCTACGCCGGCGAGCAACTCGTCGCCGGACTGGTCGGGTTGGCGAAGCCCGAACAGCCCACCGCGTGGAACATCAGCTTCTACAGCCCCGACGTCGACGCCACCGCCGAGAAGATCACCGCCGGCGGCGGCAGCCTGATCGTCCCGCCGAGGGACGCCTTCGACTGGGGCCGGTTCACCGTCGCCCGCGACCCCGGCGGCGCGGTCTTCTGCGGCTGGCAGCCCCTGACCCTGCGCGGCTGCGACGTGATGAACGAACCCGGCGCGCTCGGCTGGGTGGAACTCGCCACCCGCGACCCGAAAGGCGCCACCGAGTTCTACCCCCAGGTGTTCGGCTGGAGCGTCACCATCGGCGAGATGTACGCCCAATTCGGCCTGGGCGGACGGGACTTCGGCGGCATGATGGACATGGCCGACCAGTTCCCGGCCGAAGTCCCGCCGTACTGGATGCCGTACTTCGCGGTCGCCGACGTCGACCTCAGCGCGGAACGCGCCGCGCTGCTCGGCGCCACCGTCACGCTGCCACCCACCGACGTCCCCGACGGCCCGCGCCTCGCCGTGCTGCGCGACCCGCAGGGCGCGGTGTTCGGCATCCACGTGGCCTATCCGGAGAGTTGAGGCCGGGGCGGGTCGACCTGCCTGCGGGGCGCGGGAGTTGTGGCCGGTTCGCCGGTTCGCCGGTTCGCGGTTCGCCGGTGAGGCACGGGAGTTATGGCCGGTTCGCCGGTTCGCCTGCGGGGCGCGGGAGTTGTGGCCGATTCGCCGGTGAGGGACGGGAGTGGTGGTCGATTCGCCGGTGAGAGACGGGAGTTCACGCAGCGGTCCCGACTGCGTTGCGCGGCAAGGGAGTTCAGACCCTGGCCGACGGCAGGTCCGGCGACGGCGCGGTCGGCTCGCCCCGGCGACGGCGCTCGCGCAGCCGGGGCAGCGCGCCCGCCGCCCCGGCCGCCGCCGTCACCACCAGCGCCGACAGCGGCACCCAGTCGCCGAGGCGGACGTACCACGTCCGGGCCGCCGGATCGGCCGGCGACACCCGCACCGTCACCACCCCCGACTCGGCCGTGGTCAGGAGCGCCAGCCGCCGGCCCTGCGCGTCGTACGCCACCGACTCGCCCGTCAACGCCGCCTGCACCACCGGCCGGCCGGTCTCCGCCGCCCGGATCGCGCCCAATGAGGCGTGCTGCGCCGGGGCCCAGGTGGACTGGAAGGTCGAGGTCGCCGACTGGTAGACGATCAGCCCGGCGCCCTCCCGGGACACGCTGCGCGACATGTCCGGGAACGCCGACTCGAAGCAGATCAGCGCGCCGACCGGCAGCGGACGGCCGTCCCGGCCCACCACCGGCAGCAGGTGCAGCGAGTGGCCCGGCGCCCGGTTCTCGCCCGCCGCCGAGCTCACCCCCGCGATCCAACCCAGCAGCGGGCGCAGCGGAATGTACTCGCCGAACGGCACCAGCCGGATCTTCCGGTAGCGGGCCACGATGCCCGAAGGGTCGATCAGTACCGCGTCCTTGGAGATCCGGCCGTCCGCCTTCCGGGCGTCCTCGCCGACCATCAGCTGCGCGCCCGTCGAAGCGGACAGCGCCGTCAGCCGGTTCAGCGTCGCGCTGCCCCGGTCCAGGTCGGCGGTGGTCGAACTCTCGCCCCACACCACCAGGTCCACGGGCCGGCCCGCCAGCGACCGGGTGATCCGGATGTTCGCCTCCAACCGGGCCTGCTCGTCCGGAGTCTGGCCCGCCTGCACCAGCGCCACCGACGCCGAACCGCGCGAGGCCGGCGCGGCCTGCGCGGCGAACGCCAACGGACCCGCCAGCACCGACACCAGCGCCGTCGCGCCCGCCAGCAGCCGTGGCCACACGCTGCGGGCCAGCACCACAATCGTCAATGCGGTGTTGACGGTGACCAGCGCCCAGCTCACCAGCCACACCCCGCCGATCGAGGCCAGGCCGAGCACCGCCGGATGCTCCCACTGCGACGCGCCCAGCAACGCCCACGGCCCACCCAGCGCATGCCAGGACCGGGCGAACTCGGCACTCACCCACACCGCGGGGACCACCACCAGCGCCGCCGCCGACCGGCCCAGCGTCAACTCGCCGTGCAGCAACCACCACACGGCCAGACCCACCGGCGCCTGCAACACCCCGAACACCACCGCCAGCAGCGGCAGCGCCGGGCCGATCGACGGGATCAGCCAGTACATCGCCGTGAGGATGAACCCCGCGCCGAACCACCAGCCGCGCACCGCCGCCTCGCGCGCCCCGCCCGCCGCCCGCATCAGCAACAGCCCCGGCACCAGCGCCACCCAGGCCAGCACGGCCAGGCCGGCGCCCGGGAACGTCAGGACGGGCAGCGCGCCCGCGGCCAGCGCGCCGTAGCGCGCCGGGCGGGTGAGGGCGATTCGCAGGCTCATGTGGAAATTGTCCGCCCGGGCGGGGTGGAAGGCACCCCTATTCGATCACCGACATGTCGGTGTCGTCCGAGGTGCCGTCCGGCGTTCACCACGCGGGCCCGGTGTTCACTGCCCTGGCCCGGGTCATTCGCCTTCCAGGTCGCCCTCGGTCTCCAGGAAGACCTGCCGCAGCTCCGCCAGCAGCGCCTGGTCCGGCTCCGCCCACAGGCCGCGTTCGGCGGCCTCCAGCAGACGCTCCGAAATGCCGTGCAGGGCCCACGGGTTGGCCTCGGCGAAGAACTCGCGGTTGACCGGGTCGAGGACGTACTCCTCGGTGAGCTTCTCGTACATCCAGTCAGCGACCACGCCGGTGGTGGCGTCGTAGCCGAACAGGTAGTCCACCGTCGCGGCCATCTCGAACGCGCCCTTGTAGCCGTGCCGGCGCATCGCCTCCAGCCAGCGCGGGTTCACCACCCGCGCCCGGAACACCCGGGCCGCCTCCTCGGTGAGGGTGCGGGTGCGCACCGTCTCCGGGCGGGTCGAGTCGCCGATGTACGCCGCCGGGCTGCTGCCCGTCAGCGCGCGCACGGTGGCCACCATGCCGCCGTGGTACTGGAAGTAGTCGTCGGAGTCGGCGATGTCGTGCTCGCGGGTGTCGGTGTTCTTCGCCGCCACCGTGATCCGACGGTAAGCGCTTTCCATCTCCTCCCGGGCCGGGCGCCCGTCCAGCCCCCGCCCGTACGCGTAACCGCCCCACACCGTGTAGACCTCGGCCAGGTCAGCGTCCGTGCGCCAGTCCCGGCTGTCGATCAGCTGCAGCAGACCCGCGCCGTAGGTGCCCGGACGCGAGCCGAACACCCGGACGGTGGCCCGGCGTTCGTCACCGTGCTCGGCCAGGTCCGCCTGCACGTGCGCCCGGACGAAGTTCTGCTCGGCGGGCTCCTCCTGGCCGGCCGCCAGCCGCACCGCGTCGTCCAACAGCGCCACCACGTGCGGGAACGCGTCGCGGAAGAACCCCGAAATGCGCAGCGTCACATCGATCCGGGGACGGCCCAACTCGGCGAGCGGAATCGCCTCCAGACCCGTCACCCGGCGCGAGGCGTCGTCCCACACCGGGCGGACGCCGAGCAGCGCCAGTGCCTCGGCGATGTCGTCACCGGCCGTGCGCATCGCCGAGGTGCCCCACAGCGAAAGGCCCACCGACGGCGGGAACTGCCCGTCGTTGTCGGCCCGGTAGCGTTCGATCAGGGAGGCGGAAAGCGCTTGCCCGGTCTCCCAGGCGAGCCGGCTCGGCACCGCCTTCGGGTCCACCGAGTAGAAGTTCCGCCCCGTCGGCAGCACATTGACCAGCCCGCGCAACGGCGACCCCGACGGCCCCGCCGGAACGAACCCGCCCTGCAGCGCGTGCAGCACCGCGTCCAACTCGTCCGTGGTCGCGGCGAGTCGGGGCACCAGCTGCGCCGCCGCGAACGCCAGCACCTCGGAGACGGCCGGCGGCAGGCCTGCCGCGACCTTCGCGACCGCCGCCGGGTTCCAGTCCTCCGCCTCCATCGCCTCCACCAGCGCCCGCGCCTGCGCCTCGGCCGCGTCCGTCGCCCCCAGCGTCAGTGCTGCCTCGTCCAGACCGAGCGCCTCCCGCAGACCCGGCAGCGCACGCACGCCGCCCCAGATCTGCCGCGCCCGCAGGATCGCCAGCACGATGTTGACCCGGTCAGTACCGCGCGGAGCCTGGCCGAGCACGTGCAGACCGTCACGGATCTGCGCGTCCTTCACCTCGCACAGCCAACCGTCCACGTGCAGCAGGAAGTCGTCGAAGCCGTCGTCCTCCGGCCGCTCCGCCAACCCCAGGTCGTGGTCCAGCTTCGCGGCCTGGATCAACGTCCAGATCTGCGCCCGGATCGCCGGCAGCTTCGCCGGGTCCATCGCCGCGATGTTCGAATGCTCGTCCAGCAGTTGCTCAAGACGCGCGATGTCACCGTACGAATCGGCCCGCGCCATCGGCGGCACCAGGTGATCGACCAGCGTCGCGTGCGCCCGGCGCTTCGCCTGCGTACCCTCACCCGGATCGTTCACCAGGAACGGGTACACGAGCGGCAGATCGCCCAGGGCGGCGTCCGGACCGCACTCCGCCGACAGTGCCGCCGTCTTGCCCGGCAACCACTCCAGATTGCCGTGCTTGCCCAGGTGCACCACCGCGTGCGCACCGAACCCGCCGTCCTGCTGCGCCGCCGCGATCCAGCGGTACGCCGCCAAGTAGTGGTGGCTCGGCGGCAGATCCGGGTCGTGGTAGATCGCCACCGGGTTCTCGCCGAACCCGCGCGGCGGCTGGATCAGCACCAGCAGATTGCCCGACCGGAGACCCGCCAGCACGATGTCGCCGTCCGGGTTCTGCGACCGGTCGACATACAGCTCGCCCGGCGCCGGACCCCAGTGCTCCTTCACCTGCTCGCGCAGCGCCGCCGGGAGCGTGGCGTACCAACGCCGGTAGTCGGCGGCCGGGATGCGCACCGGGTTGCGGGACAGCTGGTCCTCCGTCAGCCACGCCTGGTCGTAGCCGCCCGCCTCGATCAGCGCGTGGATCAGCGCGTCGCCGTCGTGGCCGTGCCCGGTCCCGGTGTCCAGACCCGGCAGGCTGTCGCCCAGGTCCATGCCCTCCGCGCGCAGCCGCTCCAACAGCCGGATCGCCGAGGCCGGGGTGTCCAGGCCGACCGCGTTGCCGACCCGCGCATGCTTGGTCGGATAAGCGGACAGAACGAGGGCGAGGCGCCGCTCGGACGCCGGAGTGTGCCGCAGCCGCGCATGCCGCACCGCGATCCCGGCGACCCGCGACGCACGCTCCGGGTCCGCTGCGTACACCGTAAGCCCGTCCTCGTCGACCTCCTTGAACGAGAACGGAACAGTGATCAGCCGACCGTCGAACTCCGGCACCGCCACCTGCGTCGCCGTGTCCAACGGAGACAGCCCGTCGTCACTGCCCGCCCACTGCGCCCGCGACCAGGTCAGGCAAAGCGCCTGCAGGATCGGCCGGTCCAACGCCGCCAACTCCCCGGCGTCCCAAGCCTCTTCGTCCCCACCCGCCTGCGCGTCGGCCGGCCGGGTGCCGCCCGCCGCCAGCACCGTCGTCACGATCACGTCGGCCGCGCCCAGCTCCGCCAGCAGCTCCGGCTCCGCACCGCGCAGCGACGCGCAGAAGTACGCGCGGGCCTGCGCACCCTCGTCCTCGATCGCCCGGCAGAGCGTCTCCACGAACGCCGTGTTGCCGCTCATGTGGTGCGCCCGGTAGTACAGCACCGCGACGGAAGGGCCCTCCGAGGTGCGGGCGGTGCGCTCCAGCGGACCCCAGGACGGGGCCGAGGCCGGCGGCGCGAACCCGTGACCTGTCAGCAGCACCGTGTCCGACAGGAACGCACCCAGCTCCGCCAGGTTCTCCGGACCACCGTGCGCCAAGTACGCGTGCGCCTCCGCCGCGATGCCCGCCGGCACCGTCGACAACTCCATCAACTGCGCGTCCGGCGCCTGCTCACCCGTCAGCACCACCACCGGACGCGGCCCCGCGAGCAGCACGTCCAGCCCCTCCTGCCAGGCCCGACGCCCACCCAGCAGCCGCACCACCACCAGCTCCGCACCCTCCAGCAGGGCAGGCAGCTCGGCGGGATCCAGGCGTGCCGGATTGCCCCAACGGAACCGCACCGGCCCGCTCGACGCCCGGGCACTCAGCAGGTCCGTGTCCGACGTGGACAGCAACAGGATCATGCGAAAGCCCTCCCGGGCATCTCGAACAGCGCGGACAACCCGGTCAACCCGGTCAACCCGGTGGTGGGAGCACAGGTGCGATCGAGGACGCGGAACGGTCCGACGGGCGGCGCGATGGACAGCCCGGTGGACGTCGCAACGGACGGCCCGGGGGACGTCGCAACGGACGACGGCCCGGTGGATGCCCAGGTGGGGACAGAGCCCACAGGCACCCGCCGGGATGCGGGCATGCGGCAGCGCATGGCACGGACCTTCCTCGGGGTCCTCGCCCCGGGCAGTGGAGGACGGCCGGAGTTCCTGGCTCCCACGGCTCACTGAGCCGCGGTCACAGTGGCGGGACCGCACCGGATTCTCACCGGACTTCCTCCGCTGTGCCGTCGCTGGCAGCGGACACCCCGAGAGGTGCCCGCCCAGCATCGTACGGGTTGATGGCCCGTCGGCGGGAGTGTGACCTGCGACGCCCCACCGGTTCCGCCCCCGGGAACCCGTGCCGACCTGGGGATTTGACCCTGGCGCGGGACCTTCGGGCGAGCTCCGGGCGAGCTCCGGGCGACGGTTGGGGCTGCCACTCGGGTGGTGGCCGGGCTGGTGGCCGGGCTGCTGGTCGGGGCGGTGGTCGGGGTGGTGGTCGGGGCGGTGGCGCGAATCGCGGCCATGGGTATGCTCGCCGCCATGCCACCCACACCCGACGCCCTTGCGGCACCCTTCGTCGGGCCCGACCGAGGCCGCGCCGACGCCTGCCCCGGCGCGCTCCGCCTGCACCCCGCCGAGGACGGCCAACTCGCACGACTCCGCCTCCCCGGCGGGTACTTGACGTACCATCAGCTACTCGCCCTGGCCGACGCGGCCGACGCGCTGGGCGACGGCGAAGTCGAGATCACCTCCCGCGGCAACCTCCAGCTGCGCGGCCTGCGCGAACAGTGCGCCACCGACCTCGCCGAACGGCTCCGCTCCGTCGGCCTGTTGCCCTCCGACACCCACGAACGCGTCCGCAACATCGCCGCCTCCCCGCTCGCCGGCCTCGACGGCCGCGGCGCCCAGGGCGTCGATCTCCCGTACTGGGTGCGAGAGTTGGACGCCGCCCTGTGCGCCGCACCCTGGGCCGCCCGACTCTCCGGCAAGTTCCTGTTCGCCCTCGACGACGGCCGCGGCGACACCGCCGCCCTTGACGCCGATGTGACCTTGATCGCAATAGGCGACGGCCGCGCCCTGCTGCGCCTCGGCCGCGCCGACCACGCCTCCACCGTCGACCACCCCGTCCCCGCCGCCCTCGACGCCGCCCGCCACTTCCTCGACCTGGCCGCCGGCCGTGCCTGGCACCTGCGCGAAGTGCAGTCCGAACTGCCCGCCGGCGACGTGCCGCTGCCGCGATTCACGGGGGAGCGACCGGTGCTGGGTGCGATCCCCGGCGGTGGCGGTGGCGGTGGCGGTGGTGGCGGTGGTGGTGGCGGTGGCGGTGGCGGTGGCGGTGGTGGCGGTGGTGGTGGCGGTGGCGGGGTGTCGGTCGGGCTGCGGTTCGGCCGTGCGACCAGTGCGCAGTGGCGACTGCTGGCGGACGCGCTGGCGTCGGGAGGGGAGGGGTGCGGCGGCGACGCGAGCGGCGGCGGCGGCGCGAGCGTGCGGCTCACGCCGTGGCGGGGCGTCGTGGTGCCCGGAGCCGGTGCCGACTGGTTGCCACGCCTCGCCGACGCGGGCTTCCGGGTCGAGTCCGGCGGCCCCTGGGAGGGCGTCAGCGCCTGCACCGGTCTGCCCGGTTGCGGGAAAGCGCTTGCCGACGTTCGTGCGCAGGCCGTGCGCGCGATAGCCGCCGTTCCTGCTGTGGGGCTGCCCGTCCACTGGTCCGGGTGCGAACGGCGCTGCGGACACCCGGCCGGTCGCTGGGTCGACGTGCTGGCCACCGCGACCGGATACCGGGTCGCCGTGGACGGGCGGGCCCGCGAGGTCGGTCGGGGTGCGGGGGGTGGCGGCGCCGAGATTGTCCGTGCGGGTATCGGGTCCGGTGGGAGGGGGGTCGCGGGGGGTGGCGCCGAGGAGAACATCTATGCGGAGATAATCCGTGCAGGGATCAACTCGGCGGGCTGCAACACCGGCGACAAAAACAGAACCCAAAACGACAGAACCGGGCAGAACGGCACCGGGCAGAACGGCACCGGGCAGAACGGCACCGGGCAGAACGGCGCCGGGCGCAACAGCGCCGAGAACCACAGCGCCGAGAACGACAGCACCGAGCGCAACAGCGCCGAGAACGACATCGCCGAGGCAGTCGCCGAGGCGCGCAATGCCGAATGGCGGAGGACCGAATGATCGACTACGAGAAGGACGGCGCATCCATCTACCGCCAGTCCTTCGCCACCATCCGCGCCGAGGCCGACCTCGCCGCGCTGCCTGCCGACGTGGCCCAGGTCGCGGTGCGGATGATTCATGCCTGCGGCATGACCGACCTGGTCGAGGACCTGCTGTGGTCGCCGAACGTGGTCGCCGACGCCCGGCGCGCCCTGCATGCCGGGGCGCCGATCCTCTGTGACGTCAACATGGTTGCCAGTGGCGTGACCCGCAAGCGGCTGCCCGCCGACAACGAGGTGATCTGCACCCTCACCGACCCGTCGGTGCCCGAACTCGCCCGCGCCATGGGCACCACCCGCAGTGCCGCCGCGATGGAACTCTGGCTGCCCCGGTTGGAGGGCGCCGTGGTTGCCGTCGGCAACGCGCCGACCTCGCTGTTCCGGCTGCTGGAGCTGATCGAGGCCGGCGCGCCCCGGCCCGCCGCCGTGATCGGCGTCCCGGTCGGGTTCATCGGCGCCGCCGAGTCCAAGCAGGCCCTGGCCGAACACCCGGCCGCACTGGAACACCTGGTGGTCCGGGGCCGCCGGGGCGGCAGCGCGATCGCCGCTGCCGCGATCAACGCGATTGCGAGCGAACAGGAATGACTGAGCGTCAGGAAATCGACGGGGCCGGGGAGTCGGCGGCCGGGCGGCTGTACGGCGTCGGTGTCGGGCCGGGTGATCCGTCGCTGATCACGGTGCGCGCCGCCGAACTCATCGGCCGGGCCGACGTCATCGCCTACCACTGTGCGCGGCACGGACGTTCGCACGCCCGGGCCATCGCGGAGCGCTATCTGACGGGTGGTCAGATAGAAGAGCAGCTGATGTACCCCGTCACCGTGGAGACCACCGACCACCCGGGCGGATATCGGGGTGCGTTGGACGACTTCTACCAGGAGGCGTCCGACCGGCTCGCCGCGCACCTCGACGCCGGGCGGATGGTGGTCGTCCTCGCCGAGGGCGACCCGCTGTTCTACGGTTCCTACCAGCACATGCACAAGCGCCTCGCGCACCGCTACCCCACCGAGGTGGTGCCGGGCGTCACCTCCATCAGCGCTGCCGCCGCTCGCCTCGGCGCCCCGCTGGTGGAGGCCGAAGAGGTCCTGACGGTCATCCCGGGCACCCTGCCGGAGGAGGAGTTGACGGCGCGCCTCGCCGCCACCGACTCGGCCGTCATCATGAAACTCGGCCGCACCTTCCCCGCCGTGCGCCGCGCCCTGGAGCGGGCCGGGCGGCTGGACGAGGCGCGGTATGTCGAGCGCGCCACCATGGAAGGTGAGCGCACCGGCCGGCTCGCCGAGATCGAGGCCGACAGCGTGCCGTACTTCTCGGTCGCCGTCCTGCCCAGCCGGGTCGCCGCCCTCGACTCCGAGGGCAAGCCCTTCGAGGCGCTGGCGGTAGAGGGAGGGGAACTCCCCGACGGCGAACCGGCGTTGGGTGAGGTCGTGGTGGTCGGGACCGGCCCGGCGGGGCCGCTGTGGCTGACGCCCGAGGCGCGTGGGGCGCTCGCCAACGCGACGGACCTGGTCGGCTACACCACGTACCTGGACCGGGTGCCGGTCCGGGCGGGGCAGGTACGGCATGGGTCCGACAACAAGGTCGAGGGTGTGCGGGCCGAATTCGCCCTGGAGTTGGCGCGTCGCGGCCGCCGGGTCGCGGTCGTCTCGTCGGGCGACCCGGGTGTGTTCGCGATGGCCACCGCCGTGCTGGAGGCCGCTTGCCAGGACCCGTACCGGGACGTCGCCGTGCGCGTGCTGCCCGGGATGACGGCCGCGCACGCCGCCGCGTCCCGTGCCGGTGCGCCGCTCGGCCACGACTACGCGGTGATCTCGCTCTCCGACCGGCTCAAGCCCTGGGAGGTGATCGCCCGCCGGCTGCGTGCCGCGGCCGAGGCCGACCTGGTGCTCGCGCTGTACAACCCCGGGTCCAAGTCCCGTACCACGCAGGTGGGTTCGGCGCGTGATCTGCTGCTGGAGTACCGCGACCCGGCGACGCCGGTGGTGATGGCCCGGGACGTGGGTGGCCCCACCGAGCGGGTGCGCACCGTCGCGCTGGCCGAACTCGACCCCGCCGAGGTCGACATGCGCACCCTGCTGCTGATCGGCTCCACCCAGACGCAGTGGGTGCAGCGCGGCGGCGACCGTGAAGTGGTGTGGACGCCGCGCCGCTATCCGGAGGACTAATTCACCAGCTCGCGCAGCCAGTTGACCGCCCCGGCGACGTCCGGGGCGGTCCGCACGCCCTGTGGGGCGGCCGGGCGTTGGACGACGACCACCGGCAGGCCGCGTTCGCGGGCGGCGGTCAGCTTGGGGGCGGTGGCGGCGCTGCCGCTGTCCTTGGTGACCAGCACGTCGATGCGGTGCGTCCGCAGCAGCTCGCGTTCGCCGTCGAGGGTGAACGGCCCGCGTTCCAGCAGGACTTCGACGGACGCGGGCATCGGGGGCGCCGGCGGTTCGACCGAACGGGCCAGGAACCAGAGGGTGTTGAGGTGCGCGAACGCGGCGATGCCCTGCCGGCCGGTGGTCAGGAAGACCCGGGAGCCGAGTGCGGGCAGGGCGTCGGCCGCGGCGGCCAGATTGGGCACGGGGTGCCAGTGGTCGCCGTCCTGCGGCAGCCAGCTGGGGCGGCGCAGCGCCAGCAGCGGGGTGCCGGCCTCGGCGGCGGCCAGGGCCGCGTTGCGGCTCATGGTCTCGGCGAACGGGTGGGTGGCGTCGATCAGCGCGGCCACCCGGTGGGTGCGCAGCCATGCGGCGAGGCCGGCCGGGCCACCGAAGCCACCGATCCGCACCTCCCCGGCGGGCAGCCGCGGTTGGGCCACCCGTCCGGCCAGCGAGCTGGTCACCCGCAGGGCCGGGTCGGCGGCCAGCACGTCCGCCAGCCGGCGGGCCTCGCTGGTGCCGCCGAGGATCAGGACGTGCATGGCGGACTCCAGGGGCCGGCGCGATACGGACACAACCAGCCTAGCCGGGGCCGCCCGCGCCGCCCGCGCCGCCCGAGCGGGAACCCGTCGGAGCCCGGTGGGCGGGGCGGGGGCGGCGCGGGGCGGTGTCAGCCGGTGACGACGGCCTGGGCGTCGATCTCCACCAGCATCGGCTCCTGCGGGAGTTCGACGAAGATGGTGGTGCGGCACGGCTTGACGCCGCCCGGCTTGATGTTCTCGTCGATGAACTCGGCGTAGACCTCGTTCATCAGCGGGAAGTCGGCGCGCTTGGTGAGGTAGACGCGGAACATCACGACGTCCTCGATGGTCGCGCCGCCGGCCTCGACGATGGCCTTGACGTTCTCCAGGGTGCGGCGGGTCTGCGCCTTCACGTCACCGTGGTGCAGGTACTCGCCGGTGGCCGGGTCCTGCGGACCCTGGCCGGAGACCTGGAGGATCGGGCCCTTGCGGACGCCCTGCGAGAACATCCAGGCCGGGGCGGGCGCGCCGTCGGTGCGGATCTCGGTCTTGTCGCTCATGTGCGGTGCTCCAAAGAGAAGTTGACGGTACGTCAGGAAAGGTTCCCGCGGGCGGGAAGGCCCGCGTCGGCGGAGATCGCCCGGGTGCAGGCGAGCAGTTGGGGGAGCAGGTCGAGGACCTGCTCGTAGGGGAGGACGACGTCCGGTACGGAGATGGACGCGGCGGCGACCACCCGGCCGGAGACGTCCCGGATCGGCGCGGCCACGCAGTTGATGAACGCCTCGTGCTCGGCGTGGTCCTGCGCCCAGCCCTGCGCGGCGACCTGCTCCAGTTCGGCGAGCAGGGCGGGCCGGCTGGTGATGGTGTTGGGCGTGTGGACGGTGAACTCGATGGTGTCCACCACCCGGCGGCGCTCGGCCGGCGGCAGGTCGGCCAGCAGCACCTTCGCCACCGCCGTGTTGTGCAGCGCGGCCCGCAGCCCGATCCGCGAGTACATCCGCACCGGGTGCCGCGAATCGTACTTGTCGATGTAGACCACCTCGCCACCCTCGTACGCGGCCAGGTGCACGGTCTGGCCGGTCGCCGCGTTCAGCTCCGCCAGGTGCGGTGCGGCGGTGCGCCGGATGCCCCGCTGCTCCAGCGCGAGGCTGGACAGCGCGAACAGGCCCGCGCCCAGGTGATAGCGGTACTGGGCGTCGCGGTAGACGAACCGTTCATCCTCCATGGTCTGCAGCAGCCGCAGCACGGTGGTCTTGTGCACACCGAGCAGGTCGGCCAGCTGGTCCAGGGAGCGTTCGCCCTCGCCGAGTTCGGCGAGCAGGCGCAGTGCGCGGGTGACGGTCTGACTCATGGGTGTCCCGATGTTCCGAGGGTTTCGAGGGCTCCGGGGAGGTTACGGGCTCCGGCGTCCGTCGCCGCTGTCGGATCCGCGGCGAGCGCGGGGGAGACGATGCCGGACGCGGAGACGCGGGTCGCCGCCCAGTCCCGTTCGTCGGCGGCGAGCAGCGCGGCCACCGTGCGGGCGTCCGGGAGGGTGCCGTGGTCGGTGGGCGCGGTCAGCGCACTGGCCGCCGCGAGGTGGCCGAGCCGCAGCCGGGAGCGCTGGTCGAGCCCGCGCAGGGTCCCGGCGAGGTAGCCGGCCGCGAACGCGTCGCCCGCGCCGGTGGGTTCGACCACCTCGACGGCGAGCGCGGGTTCGGTGACCGAGCCGCCGTTCCGGTCGAGCGCGGTGACGAGGTGCCCGGAGTCCTTGACGACGAGCACGGAGGGAGAGGGAAAGCGCTTTCTCAGTGCGGCCGGATCGCCGGTGCCGAACGCGTCCTCGGCCTCGTCCGCGCCGAGCAGCAGCACATCGGCGGCGTCCAGCAGGGCGGGCAGCACCGACGGGTCGCGCCGGCGCCACAGCACGGGGCGCCAGTTGAGGTCGAAGGAGACCAGCCGGCCCGGACGGCGGCGGGCCAGCAGAGCGCGGACCAGTTCCAGGCAGTCGTCGGAGAGGGCGGGCGTGATGCCCGTCAGGTGCAGCAGCGGCGCCCGGTCCAGCAGCGCGGCGGCCGCCGGGTCGTCCAGCAGGGCGGGGGAGAGCGCGGACGCGGCCGAGCCCGAGCGGTAGTAGTGCAGGCGGGAGCGGCCCGCGCCGAGGTCGTGCGGGAGGGCGGAGCCGCCGGTCTCCTTCAGGTACACGCCGGTCGGGCGGTGCGGGTCCACGGCGACGGCGGAGACGTCCACGCCAGCTGCCGCCAGGTCGCCGGTGAGGCGGCGGCCGAAACCGTCCGCGCCGACCCGGCTGATCCAGGCGGTCGGCACACCGAGCCCGGCGAGCGCCGCGGCGACATTGGACTCGGCGCCGCCCACCGAGGGCCGGAACGCGCCGACGGCCTCGAACGGTCCCGGCCGGTCGGGCAGCAGCGCCGCCATCGACTCACCCAGGCACACCGCCCGGGCGACCGCCGCCCCGCCGTCCTGATCCGCCATCAATCCCGCTCCCTCACCCTCGGGCCCACGCCCCCGCTCCCGCCAACAGCGGCCCGCGTGACCGGTACTCGGCGGTGAGCCCCGGTACTGCGTGCCTGGTGGGAGGGTGGACGGGCCACGTCGCGGTCCGTTGACCGCCGTCGGCGTGAATGCTAGAACCGTAACACCAACATGCGCAATAGAGGTTGCACATGTTGCAACATCCCAGCTCGTCGGCGGGCCGGGACCGGAACGGAGGCACAGCCATGAGCAACGCGGCGGCACACCAGCACACCGGACACCACTCCTTCGCGGACCCCGCCCACGGGCCCGGCATCGACACGGCCGCCGTCGCAGCCCTCGCCGACGAGACACTCGACTGGCGCTTCAAAGCCGTCCCCGCCGACGCCTCGGGCCGCACCGTCCGCGACTGGCTCGCCACCGGCCCCACCCTCGACACCCTCGGCACCCCGCTGCTCACCCTCGACGCCGCCGCGCTCGACCACAACCTGCACACCATGGCCGCCTGGTGCCGCGACGCCGGCGTCCTGCTCGCCCCGCACGGCAAAACCACCATGGCCCCCGCCCTCTGGCAGGCCCAACTCGCCGCCGGCGCCCACGCCATCACCCTCGCCAACCTGCCCCAACTGCGCGTCGCCCGCGCCTTCGGCGTCCAGCGCCTGCTGCTCGCCAACACCCTGCTCGACCCCGCCGGCCTCGCCTGGCTCGCCGCCGAACTCGACCGCGACCCCGAGTTCGCCTTCACCTCCTGGGTCGACTCCGCCGACAGCGCCCGGCAGATGGACGCCGCCCTGCGCGCCGCCGGCGCGAAGCGCCCCGTCGAAGTCCTGGTCGAACTCGGCGGCCCCGGCGGCCGCACCGGCGCCCGCGGCATCCCCGCCGCCCTCGACGTCGCCGCCGCCGTGCACGCCGCCCCCACCCTCCGACTGGCCGGCGTCGGCGGCTACGAAGGCGCCCTCGCCCACGACGCCTCCGACCGCGCCCTCGCCACCGTCCGCGACTACCTGCGCGACCTCGCCGAACTGCACCGCCGCCTCGCCCCCGGCTACCCCACCCCCACCCCCATCGTCACCGCCGGCGGCAGCGCCTACTTCGACACCGTCGCCCAGGAGTTGACCCCGCTCGCCGCCGAAATCCCCGGCACCCGCGTCATCGTCCGGGCCGGCGCCTACCTCGCCCACGACGACGGCTTCTACCGCGGCATCTCCCCGCTCGCCCGCACCACCGGAGCCACCCCCCTGCACTCCGCCATGCACGGCTGGGCCCGCGTCGTCTCCCACCCCGAACCCCAACTCGCCCTGCTGGACGCCGGAAAGCGCGACCTGCCGTTCGACGAAGGACTGCCCGAACCGCAACTCGTCCGAGGCGGCGGCGAGTTGAAGGGAGCCGAAGTCACCGCCCTCAACGACCAGCACACCTTCCTGCGCGGCGCCGGCGACGCCGCCCCGATCGGCGCCGTCCTCCGACTCGGCCTCTCCCACCCCTGCACCGCCTTCGACAAGTGGACCCTGATCCCCGTCCTCGACCACGCCGACGCCGAACACCCGCGCGTCGTCGACCTGGTGAGGACGTACTTCTGATGCCCGAACTCCTGCTGCGCGGCGCCACCGTCATCGACGGCACCGGCGCCGACCGCTACCGCGCCGACGTCACCATCACCTCCGACGGCGACATCGACGAGATAGGCCACGGCCTCACCGCCCGCCGCACCATCGACGCCGACGGCCTCGTCCTCGCCCCCGGATTCATCGACCTGCACGCCCACTCCGACCTGAGCCTGCTCGTCGAACCCGACCACCCCTCCCGCATCACCCAGGGCGTCACCCTCGACGTCCTCGGCCAGGACGGACTGTCCTACGCCCCCGCCGACGACACCACACTCGCCGCGCTGCGCCGCCAACTCGCGGGCTGGAACGGCGATCCCGACGGATTCGACTGGAACTGGCGCACCGTCGGCCAGTACCTCGACCGCCTCGACCGGTCCATCGGCGTCAACGCCTGCTACCTCGCCCCGCACGGCACCATCCGGATGCTCGCCATGGGTTGGGACAACCGGGCCCCCAGCGACGCCGAACTCGACCGGATGCGTACCCTGTTGGACCAGGCGCTGGCGGACGGCGCGGTCGGCATGTCCACCGGCCTCACCTACACCCCCGGCATGTACGCCGACACCGCCGAACTCGTCGAACTGTGCCGGATCGTCGCCGCCCGCGGCGGCTACCACGCACCGCACCAACGCTCCTACGGCGCAGGCGCGTTGGAAGGCTACGCGGAGATGGTGGAGATCTCCCGGCGCAGCGGTTGTTCGCTGCACCTCACCCACGCCACCATGAACTTCGGCGTCAACGAGGGCCGCGCCGAGGAGTTCCTCGCCCTGGTCGACACCGCCCTCGCCGACGGCATCGACGTCACTCTCGACAGCTACCCCTACCTGCCCGGATCCACCACCCTGGCTGCCCTGCTGCCCAGTTGGGCCACCGAAGGCGGCCCCGAAGCCACCCTTTCCCGCCTCGCCGACCCCGCCGCGCGCGAACGCATCCGCGCCGACGTCGAGGAGCACGGCAGTGACGGCTGCCACGGCGTGGTCACCGACTGGGACACCATCCAGATCTCCGGCGTCCGGAACACCGCGCTCGCCGGCGTCGTCGGCCGGAAGGTCTCCGAACTCGCCGCCGAACAGGGACTCACCGGCACCGAGGTGTTCTTCGGGCTGCTGCTCGCCGACCAGTTGGGCACCACGATCCTCCAGCACGTCGGCCACGAGGAGAACGTCCGCGCCATCATGCGCCACCCCGCGCACACCGTCGGCAGCGACGGCCTGCTCGTCGGCGCCCGCCCGCACCCCCGCGCCTGGGGCACCTTCCCGCGCTACCTCGCCCACTACAGCCGGGACTTGGGCGTCCTGACGCTGGAAGAAGCGATCGCCCGGATGACCGGCCGCCCCGCCCGCCGCCTGCGCCTCGATCGGCGCGGACTGATCCGCCCCGGCCACCACGCGGACCTGGTCCTCTTCGACCCGGGGACCGTCCGCGACACCGCCACCTTCGACCATCCCCGCCGGCCCGCCGACGGCATCGCGCACGTCCTGGTCGGCGGCGTTCCCGCCCTCACCGACGGCAAGCCGACCGGCGACCTGGCCGGGCGGGCGCTGCGGCGTGACGCGGACGGCCTGGTGCGGGCGGCGAATTGACGATCCGTCAGGCCAGTCGGATGTATCTCAGGAAACAGGAGTTGGGGAGTATGGGAAACGAAGTGACCGACCTGCGCGCGGCGTTGGCCGCACAGCCCGTGATAGCCGTGGTGCGGGCGCCGGTGATCCCGGACGCGGTCGCGCTGTGCGAAGCGCTCGCCGAAGGCGGCATCGCCTGGACCGAACTCACCTTCACCACACCGGACGTGGCCCGCCACGTCGCCACCGCCGCGAAGGCCGGCTGCCGGATCGGCGTCGGCACCGTGCTCACCGCCGAGCAGGCCCGCGAAGGCATCGACGCCGGCGCGGGCTTCCTGGTCACCCCCGGCCTGCGGCCCGCCGTCGCCGCCGTCGCCCGCGACGCCGAAGTCCCCGTCGTGATGGGCGCGCTGACCCCCAGCGAGGTCGCCGACGCGCTCGACCTCGGCGCCGCCGCCGTGAAGATCTTTCCCGCGAAGACCTTCGGCCCCGGCTACTTCAAGGACCTCCAGGGCCCGTACCCCGGCATCCCCCTGGTCGCCTCCGGCGGCGTCAACGCCACCAACGCCAGGGCCTTCCTCGACCACGGCGCCCTCGCCGTCTGCGCCGGCACCGACGTCGTCCCCCCGCAGACCGTCGCCGACGGCGACTGGGCCGAGATCACCCGCCGCGCGAAGGCGTTCATCGCGTCGCTCGGCTGAGAACGGCCGGGCCGGGGGCGGCGACGGAGGGGGCAGCGACGGAGGGGGCGGGGAAAGCGCTTACTCGCCGTCCCGCCGTCGCCTCCCTGCCGCCCCGCGTCGCCCCCGGAGGGAGCGGGAAAGCGCTTACCGGCTGCGGGTGGTGGAGTACAGGTGGCTGTCGCGGAACTCCGTCGCGGCCAGGGTGCGGCCGACGATGATCACGGCGGTGCGGAGCACGCCTGCGGCCTTGACCTGAGTGGCGATGTCGCCGAGGGTGCCGCGCAGCACCAGCTCGTCGGGGCGGCTGGCCATGGCCACCACAGCGGCGGGGCAGTCCGGTCCGTAGTGGGGGAGGAGTTCGTCCACCACGCTGTCGACGTAGCGGGCCGCCAGGTGCAGGACCAGCAGGGCGCCGCTCTTGCCGAGGACGGACAGTTCCTCGCCGGGCGGCATCGGCGTCGCCTGGCGGGCCACCCGGGTCAGGATCACCGTCTGGCCGACCGTCGGGACCGTCAGCTCCCGCTTCAGGGCCGCCGCGGCCGCCGCGAACGCCGGGACGCCCGGCACCACCTCGTAGGGGATGTCCGCCGCGTCCAGGCGACGCATCTGCTCGGCCATCGCCGAGAACACCGACGGGTCGCCCGAGTGCAGCCGTGCCACGTCCTGGCCCTCGGCATGCGCGCGGACGATCTCCGCGATGATCTGGTCGAGGTCGAGGTTCGCGGTGTCCACCAGGCGCGCCCCCGGCGGGCAGTCGGCCAGCAGCTCCTGCGGGACCAGGCTCCCCGCGTACAGGCACACCCCACACGCCGCCAGCGTCCGTTGCCCGCGCACTGTGATCAGATCGGCCGCACCCGGACCGGCACCGATGAAATAGACCGTCACTTCGCTGCTCCTCCGAGTTCCTCGGCCGCACCGGACATCCCGGCGCCGCCGCCCTTGACCACGCTCCACTGAGTGACCGGCATCGCCTGCCGCCACCCCGTGAACCCGCCCACCGGCACCGCGTGTGCGACGCTCAGCTTCACCAACTCCCCGCCGTGGCGCCGGTACCACTGAGTGAGCAGCGCCTCGGACTCCAGCGTCACCGTGTTCGCCACCAGCCGCCCACCCGGGCGCAGCGCCGACCAGCAGGCCTCCAGCACGCCCGGCGCGGTCAGCCCGCCGCCGATGAACACCGCGTCGGGGATGTCCAGTTCGGCCAGCGCCGCCGGCGCCGCGCCGTGCACCACCCGTAGCCGGGGTACGCCCAGGGACGCCGCGTTGCGGACGATCCGCTCCACCCGCACCGGGTCGCGCTCCACGCTCACGGCCCGGCAACTGCGGTGCGCCCGCAGCCATTCGATGCCGATCGAGCCCGAGCCGCCGCCGATGTCCCAGAGCAGTTCGCCCGGCGCCGGGCCTAGCGCCGCCAGCGTCGCCGCGCGGATATGACGCTTCGTCAACTGGCCGTCGGATTCGAAGAGTTCGTCGCGCAGGCCGGAAGTCAGCTGCTGGCGTGGCGAGTTCGGGTCGGTAGCCACGCAGTCGATCGCCAGCACGTTCAGCGGATCGCCCGGCGGCAGCGACCAGTCGTCCGCCATGCCCTCGCGCAGCGTCTCGGCCGGGCCACCGAGTTGCTCCAGCACCCGGATCCGGCTCGGGCCGAAGCCGCGTTCCGTCAGCAGCTTCGCCACCTGTGCGGGGGTCGAGGCGTTCGGGCTCAACACCAGTATTCGGCGGCCGGGGTAGAGCGCGGCGTGCAGCGTCTCGGGGGCGCGGCCGACCAGCGTCACCACCTCGGTCTCCTCGACCGGCCAGCCCAACCGGGCGCACGCCAGCGACACCGAGGATGGATGCGGCAGCACCCGCAGCGACTCGGCCGGGGCGCCGCACTCGATCAGCGTCCGGCCGATCCCGTAGAACATCGGATCGCCGCTCGCCAGCACCACCAGCCGCCGCTCCGCGAAACGATTCAGCAGCCCCGGCACCGAAGGCCGCAACGGCGACGGCCACGGCACGCGATCCGCTGTCACCTCGGCGGGGAGCAGCGCCAGCTGCCGGGCTCCGCCCAGGACCGCCTCCGCCGTGTGCAACGCCGCCCGGGCCGCCTCCGACAGCCCCGGCCAGCCGTCCGCACCGACCCCCACCACGGTGATCGCAGACACGCGCAAACTCCTCACAGCTTGGGGGACGGGCAGCCGCAGCCTACCGGCAGTAGACCGTCATACCCCCCACGAGCTGCGGAGATCCACCGTGCGACATTGGCCACACCGGAGCTCCCGGGCTCCCCGGCTCCCGGGCTCCCCGGCTCCCGGAGCCGCGCGGCGCGGGGTCAGTCGGGCGTGGACACCAGTTGGACGGTGGGCGGCGTGGATGTGGTCGGCGCCGTGGGGGCGGTGGGGAAGGTGCGGTGGAGGAGCAGCAGGGCGAAGATCTCCTGTTCGATGCCCTCGGGGTGGCGGGAGCGCAGGGTCTGGGTCGGTTGAGGCGGGGTCAGGTGGTCGAGCGCCGTTCCGGTGCGGGACTGGTGGGTGTAGCGGGCGGCGAGGTCGGCGGCCGGGGCGGCGGCCGGATCGAGCAGGCTGGTGAGCAGGCGGTGCGGCGGGGCGCTGCGACGGTCGGTGTCGAGGGTGTAGTCGATGACGCGGACCTGGGCGGGGCAGGCGTGTTCGCGAGCCGGTCCGGTCGGGTCGGCCGCGCCGGTCGGACCGGTCAGACGGGAGCCGTCGTCCAGGCGTGCGGCGAGCGGGAGTTGAAGGCTGCCGGGCACCTGCCAGAGCAGGTCGGCACCGCCTGCGCGGGCGGCCTGCCAGATCGCCGGATCGGTCGTGCCGCGGTCGGCGAGCACGAGCATGTCGCGGGTCAGCGTCGGGTAGATGGCTGCGGCGAGGGCGCGTTCGTGGGTCGAGAGCGGGCCGACGTCGGCGGTGAGCGTGGTGTGGGTCCCGCACTCGACCAGGGCGCTGACCCTGGCCTGCGGGTAGTTGACGGGCTCCGGGACGGCGGGCCGCGCGGGAGGCCCGCCGGTGGCGCGGGGAGCGGTGGTGCGGACGGGCTTTCGGACGGTGCTGCCGAGCGTCCGGCCGAAGTGTGCGGCGTTCGGCGGCGTGTCCGGGACGTCGAGGATCGTGCCGTCGAGGGCGACCAGCCGCTTGCCGCGGTACCAGGCGTCGGCGATGGTCGGGCCGGCCGGCGGCGGGCAGGTCCGTTCGAACAGGCGGCGCAGCGGTTCCGGGCCGAGCCGCAGCCGGGCCCGGCCGATCGCGGCGGGGGTGGGCAACTGGCGGGCCCTCGGCCACCAGCGTTCCCGCTCCAGCTCGTTGACCAGCAGTTGGGCGACGTCCGGGTAGCCGAGGTCGGCGAACATCGCCATCGCCAGCACGAAGTAGACCACCACGCGGGCCGGAAGCAGGCGGCTGCGCTGCTCGACCCGTCCGCAGTCGATCAGTACCTGGTCGACCAGTTCGGGCGGGAAGGCGCGCGTCAGTATCCCCAGCGCGGCACGCTCCGCAGGCCGGATGTCCGTCGGTGCGTTGGTCTGCCTTGGCACTGGCACGACCCGTTCAACGAGCCGCCCACGGCGAAGTCACCGCGAACCCGGCCCGGGATGCCAGGCGTTCGCAACGCGCGGCGGCCGGACGTCTGTTGGCGGTGGTTCCGGGCCGGGCTGTGGTCGGACCCGGCGGAGGAGGCACCGCGCATCCTCACTGTCAGTCGAGGTCGTCGGCGGCGTAACGGATGGCGCTGATGGCGCGGGCCAGGAGGTGGCGCAGCTGGTCACGTTCGGCGGCGGTGAACTCCTCGGACAGCGCCTCCTCGATGGCGCTGGCGCGGTCGTCGGCGAGTTCCAGCGCGGCGCGGCCGCGGTCGGTGAGACGGGTCGCCAGGATGTTGCGGTGCCAGCGGTGCGGGGCGCGTTCCACCAGGCGGCGCTCGGTGAGGTGCTTGAGCGTCATGGCCATCGCCTGCGGGGTGACCTGGCAGGCCCGGGCGAGCGCGGCGCCGCTGATGCCCGCGTTCTCGGCAAGCATGAACAGGGCCGCGTACTGCGGCACCGTCAGTCCGGCGGGTTCGACGGCGGTGCGTTTCGCGGCCAGCAGCTCCTGGACGGCGAGGTTCAGATCGATGCCGAGACGGTCACTGGCAGGCATTCCCATGCGGCGATGCTACAAGGGCTGGTCGACGTATAAGCGTTGACAGTCATCAACTGATTGATGATGATCGGGGTGTTGAGCATGCGGGGGAGCGGATGCTGTGCCGCTGCGTTCCTCCCGGCGTGTTGATTTGTCGATCTGTCAGCCCGGCTGACACCCGTGCCCCGGAGGACCGCACACCGATGACCGACCTCTCCTTCCTCTCCGCCCCCGGTATGGCCGCCGGCTTCACCGCGGAGACCCGCCCACGCGCCCACGGTGCGGGCGTCGACCTGCACGAGTACGACCGGGTCACCGCGCCGCTGGAGTCGATGCTCCAGTGGCCCGACGTCTGCCGTGCGGCCGCACTCCGGCACCGCGCCGCCGCCGAACAGGCCGCCAAGGCCGGCCGCACCCGGACGGCCGGCGAGCGCCACCGCCTGGCCGCCCGCTGGTTCCACCTCGCGGCCCTGATGCCCGACCCCGACCGGGAGCGGGCGACGGAGGTCGCGAGGGAGGCGGACCGGTCGATGGAACAGTCGCTGGCCCTGCTCGAACCGCAGGCCCGCCGCCTGTCCGGCGACGGCTTCACCGGATGGCTGCGGATCCCGGGGGAGGCAGAGGGTAAGCGCTTTCCGGTCGCGGTGGTGATCCCCGGCATGGACTCCTCGAAGGAGGAGTTCCACGCTCTCGCGGACGCGCTGCTCCCGCGTGGCGTCGCCGTCCTGGCGATCGACGGACCCGGCCAGGGAGTGCTGGCCACCGAGACGCTGCTGGACGCGGAGGGCCACCGCCGCGCGGTCGTCCGCGCCCTGGACGCGCTCGCCGATGCCGCCGCGGCCGGCGAGGCGCCGGTCGACCCCGGGCGGATCGCCGTGGTCGGCCTCAGCCTCGGCGGATACCTCGCCGCACGGGTCGCCGCCCACGACCGGCGGGTGCGCGCCGCCGCGCTGGTCAGCGGCCCGTACCGGCTGGACTGGGGCGGACTCGTCCCGTTCGTCGCCGCCACCCTCGGCCAGCGGTGCGGCGACGCGGACGCCGCGCGCGCATTCGTCGACGGCCTGGACCTGGCCGCGCTCGCACCGCACCTGCGCTGCCCGTTGCTGCTGGTCGAGGGCGGGGAGGACCGGATCCCCGGCTTCACCAACGCCGACGCGCTCACCGTGGACCTCCCGCACGCCGAGCTGCTGTACGTCCCGTACGGCAACCACCTGCTCGGCAACGCGCAGTCGGAGTGGCTGCCGGACACCGCCGACTGGCTGGCCGAGACGCTGCGGTCGGCATGACAGGTGCGGCGGAGCCTCCGCCCCGGCATCATCGACCGGATGGAGTCTCCGCTGCCCCTGCTCTACCTCGACGTCGACGGCCCACTGATCCCGTTCGGCGGCGACCCCGCCCGCCACCGCACCCACCTGACGGCACGCCGGATCCGCGAACTGACCGGCGAGTCCAACCCCCTGCTGACCCGCCTCGACCCCGCCATCGGCCACCAACTCGGCGCACTGCCCTGCCACTTGATCTGGGCCACCACCTGGTTCGACGACGCCAACACCTGCATCGCCCCGCTGCTCGGCCTCCCCGCACTCCCCGTCCTGCCCGACCCGCCGCGCACCACCCCCCGCCTCCCGCCCGGCGTCCACTGGAAGACCCCCGCACTCACCGCCCACGCCGCCGGAACCCCGTTCGCCTGGGTCGACGACGAGATCACCGAAGCCGACCGCGAGTGGGTCGCCCACCACCACCCCGGACCCGCGCTGCTCCACCGCGTCAACCCCGAACTCGGCCTGACCGAACGGGATTTCACCATCCTCGAGGACTGGCTGCGCCACCCGGCCTGACAGCGGGTCCTAAGGTCGGTCGGGTGGGGCGTCGGTCCCACGACCTGGGCCGATCCGAGGACGAGGCCTACGTCTTCAGTCCGTTACGCGGGCCTGGTGGTTCTGCGTACCGTCCCCAGCATGGATGTCACAGGGACGTTGGACGAGGCGCTCGAACGCCTGCACCGCTCGGGGCCCGAGCGGCTCGGGCGGCTGACCAATCACGCGCCGATGGCGGTGGAGGCCCTCGCCGCCCGCGGGCGGGCGGATGCGGTGCACGGTTGGCTCGACCGGTACGCCCGCATGCTGGAGGAGTTCCCGTCCGGGGTCGAGCGGGTCACGGCCGTCAACTGGCACGAGGCGCTGGGTGATCCGCGCCGTGCGGCCGACTGGATCGGCTTCTTCGAGCGCGAGGTCGCGGAACGTCCGTGGCGCGAGGTGCTCGGCGAGTGGTGGCCCCGCCTGCTGCCCGGGATCTACGGCGGCTCCACCCACCCGGTGATCCGGGTGGGCCACGCCGTGCGCACCCTGCTGTCCGGCGCGGTCACCGAACCCCGGCTGGCCGAACTCGCCCACGGCCTCGGCTACTGGGCCGCCCGCCACCGGCCTGTCGCGGCTCTCACCCCGCTGCCCGGTGCCGACAGCGCGGCCGCCGCCCTCGGGCTGGTGCCGCGGATCGCCGTCCAGGACGGGGGCTTCCCGGCCCGGCTCGACCGCGTCAGGGCCCTGCCGGTGTGGGCGGCCACGGCGATGGAACCGGCCGAGGCGCACCGCCGGCTCGTCGAACTGGTGCGGGCGGCGACCCACCGGTACGCCACCCACGGGCACGGGGAGGAGACGATGCTGGTCCACGCGGCCACGGCTCCCAACGCCGTCCTGCGCACCCTGCCCGCTCTGCCGCACGCCCTGTGGCCGTCGAGCCTGCAGGCCGCCTGGACGGCCTCGGCGGCCGTGACCGCGATGTACGCGCCGGCCGTGGCGGTCCCGTGCGTGCCGCTCGACGGCCTCACCCCCGACGAGGTCGTCGAGCGGGCGCTGTCGCACGGCGACGAACACGTCATCAAGTTGACGGACACGGCGCTGGACGTGGGCGACGGGCCCGCGCTGGCGGCGGCGGTGCGCGCCATGGAGTTGACCGCTCCGATCGGATGATCGGACGGGCGGAGGGTCGGACGAGACGGAGTGGGAGGTCGGAACGGCCGCCTTCCCACCCCGGCGCAGCGTGCCTCAGAGGACGAAGTAGCTCGTCCCGACGGCGTGCTTGGACATCCCGGGATCCACCTCCGCCGTCACCGGGCCCTGGCAGTTCGCGGCGGCGTGCACCAGCACAGCCGAGTCGGTGAAGTTCGTGATGGTCACCGGGGACGTGGTGCTGTAGCAGCCCCGCGCGGGGTTGTGGTGGGCCACCCCGTTCACGATCAGCGTGCCCGTGGCGGCCTGGGCGGGGACGGCGAGGGCGAGCACGCCGGTGACGGCCAGCAGGCCGATTCCCGTGAGACGACGACGCATGACTGTACTCCCTTCCGAGGACGCCCGGCTGGGAGCGGGTGCCTCTTCGAACGGGGAATTCCCCGCACGGCCGGTTCGTCCCCGAACGGCACCGCCAATCGCTCGAATCGGCGAGCGTGCAAGGGTCCTGGGGGTGGTGGCCGACAGGCCGGACTCCCGGGGCTGCGCCACTGTCGGTCGGTGGCGTTAGCGTGCGCTGCCGTGGACGCTGCTGATCTTGATCGTTGTGCCGGGACGATTCCTCCGCCCCTGGTGGTCCGGCTGCTCGAGCTCGGGCACGCGGAGGAGGTGGAAGTCCAGGCCCGGCAGGGGGAGTGGTTCTGCGCGCGGGCGTGGGCGCGGGTGCTGGGTGAGCAGGGGCGGCAGGCGGAGGCGCTTGCGGTGCTGGCGCCGTACGTCGAGTCGGAGTGGTGGCCGGCCGTCGAGGCGCAGGCGGAGCTGCTCGTGGAGTGGGGACGGCCGGACGAGGCGATCGAGCTGGTCCGTCGGCATGCGAGGACCGGTGGGCGTCCGCTGGAGTTCCTCGGCCGGCTGCTGGCCCGGCAGGGGCGTGGCGTCGAGGCATTCACGTTGCTGAGCGCGGGAGTTGAGGACGCGGGCCTGGCCGCCGCGATGGTCGAGGTGGCCGGAGTGGCGGGCCGGGAGGAGGAGGCCGCCGCGCTGCTGGCCGCGAGGATTCCGGCCGGGCACTGGTGCGACGGCCCGTGGTGCTGCCGAGGGCTCCACCCCGGGACGGCGCTCGACCTGCTGGCCACCGTCCGGGAGCGGCAGGGCCGGATCGACGAGGCGATCGCGCTGCTCGGTGCCGAGCAGCCGGTCGACGAAGGCCGGCTGTCCGAACTGCTGGCGCGGCACGGCCGGTTCGAGGATCTGCGCGCGCACGCGGCGGCCGACCCCGACGGGCCTGCGGCATGGCGCCTCGCCGGGGTACTGGAGGAACGCGGCGATGTGGCGGGCGCCGTCGCCGTGTACCGCGCGGCCGGGGAGTCGCGGGACGCTGCCCTCGGGCACGCTCAACTCCTGGCCCGGCACGGAAGGTTGGCAGAGGCGATCGCGGTGATGCGAGCGCTGGTCGAGTCGTACGGCGGGGCGGAGGACTGGATCGTCTCGGCCCTGTGCGCGCTGTACGTCGACCACGGTCGGCCGCAGGACGGACTGGCACTCCTGGATGACATGACGGCCCATCATGAAAACGCGGAGGACTGGGAGTTGTTCAGTTTGCGCCTCAGGCTTCTGGCTGGCTGCGGGCTGCTGGACGAGGCGATCGAGCTGGCTCTGGCGTACCCCGACGACGACCCGCCGTCCGCCGTTCAGGAGATCGCCGAACTGCTCGCCGACCAGGGGCGGTTCGAGGAAGCCGCCGCCCTGCTTCGGCCGCACGCGGATGACCCGTCCTGCCGCCGCCGGTTGGCCGGCCAGCTGATCGAACTCGGCTGCGTCCAGGACGCGGTGGCGCTGCTCCGGCAGGGTCGGACCACGCGGGTGGTCCGACCCGATCTGTACCGGCTGTTCCACCCCTGACCGGCGGCGAGCGGTGCGGTCAGCCGGTGGTGGGGAGCGGGCCGCCGAGGTGGCGGTTGCGGGTCCGGCGGGCCGCGAGGCGGGTGGGGGTGGGGAGTTGGGCGAGGTCGGCGAGGGCGTGGGTGATGGCGGCGGCCAGGTGGGTGCGCAGGTCGGCGGGGTCGTCGGTCTCGGGGACGACCTGGTCGATCAGGCCGGTGGCGGCGAGCGCCGTGGCGGTGATGCCCTGGGCGCGGGCGAGTTGAGGAGCGTGCTCGCCGTCGCGGTGGACGATGGCGGAGGCGCCCTCGGGCGGAAGCGGGGCGAGCCAGGCGTGCTGGGCGGCGATGACGCGGTCGGCGGGCAGCAGCGCGAGCGCGCCGCCACCACTGCCCTGGCCGAGCAGCACGGCGATGACGGGGGTGCGCAGGCCGACCAGGGTGGTCAGGCAGTGTGCGATCTCCATTGCCACGCCGTCGAGTTCGGCCTCGACGGAGAGTTCGGCGCCGACGGTGTCGACCACGGTGAGCAGTGGCATTCCCAACTCCTCGGCCAGTTCCGCCTGTCGGCGAACCGCCCGCAAATCGGCTGCCGTGAAGGGAAGTTCGGGCCGGTCGGGGCCGGAGCGCTGCTGGGCGACCACCATCACCGGGCGTCCGCCGATCAGCGCGAGCGCCCGGACGAGCGCGCTGTCGCCGTCCAGCGGGAGGAACAACTCGGCGGTGTGGGACAGGAGTTCAAGAGAAGAGAGGCGGTCGGGCCGGCGGCTGCGGAGAACCGACTCCCAGGCGTCCTCGGCGGCGAGGGTCGCGGTGGGGGCGGCGGGCGCCGGTGAACTCGGCCGGGGCGGCAGGGCGGTGAGGATGGTGAGTGCGCGGGACAGGAACGCGTGCAGGCGGTCGGGCGGGACGATGGCGTCCAACCGGCCGTTGGCGGCCAGGGTTTCGGCGCGCTGGACGGTGGGCGGCAGCGGCTCGCCGCGCAACTCCTCGTAGACGCGCGGGCCGAGGAAGCCCAGCCGGGCGCCCGGTTCGGCGAGGACCAGGTGGCCGAGGGTGCCCCAGGAGGCGAACACGCCGCCCATGGTGGGGTTGCGCAGGTAGGTGAGGTACGGCAGGCCGGCGGCGCGGTGGGCGTGGACCGCCGCGGTGACCCGGACCATGCACAGGAACGCGGCGGAGCCCTCCTGCATGCGGGTGCCGCCGGAGACCGGCAGGGCGAGCAGCGGGAGGCGCTCGGCGGTGGCGCGTTCCACGGCCCGGGTGATCCGTTCGGCCGTGGCGACGCCGATCGAGCCGCCGAGGAAGCCGAACTCGCAGGCGATCAGCGCCAGCGGCCGGCCGTCCAGCAGGGCGCGGCCGGTGATCACCGCCTCGTCCAGCCCGGTGCGGGCGCGGGCCCGGGCTAGGGCGTCCCGGTACTCGGGGTCGGCCGGCTCGGCGCCGATCGGCTCGTCCCAGGGCGTGAAACTGCCGGGATCGACCAGCAGATCGAGGAGCTGACGTGCCGACACCTGGGGCCTCCGTCGCAGGCAGGGGGATGGGGCAGAAGTGGGGGAGGGGGCGTTGCGGCCCAAAGCTGGCGCAAAGCCGGTGCAGAGCCTATGGGCGGACGCGGGCCGTCGGCGGGTGCGGCGCACAGTGGTGACACGGATCACCGCCAGTGGGGCGGTTGCCTCGCGCGCCGTACCCAGCGCGCCCGGCGGTGGAACGTGACGTACCAGACACCGGGCTAATTGGTATCCAGGATGCCGAATTGGCTAGAGTCAGCGCCGTGAGGCTGACCAAGAGCACCGACATCGCACTGCGCATCGCAATGCGCCTGGCGGTGCTGGGCGAGGACCAGACCCCGACCACCCGCGAGGTGGCCGAGGCGGTCGACGTCCCCTACAACCACGCGGCGAAGGTGGTCAGTCGTCTCCAGCACCTGGGCGTGGTCGAGGCCCGGCGCGGGCGCGGTGGAGGGCTTGCCCTGACTGCCGCCGGCCGCAACGGATCGCTCGGCCGGATCGTCCGGGAGCTGGAGGGCGCAGGGGATGTGGTCGGCTGCGAGGACCAGCCGCCGTGTCCGCTGCGGCACTCCTGCCGACTGCGCGGGTTGCTGCGTCAGGCGCAGGAAGCGTTCTTCGCAACGCTCGACCCGTTGACCGTGAACGACCTGGTCAGTCCGCCGACCGGCCCGGTCCTGCTGGGACTGCCCGGCCGTGGCTAGCCGGGGTCGCCAGCGGTGATCAACAACAGTCAGCAGTGCACAGTCAACAGTCAGCAGTGCACAGTAGTAGTCAGTAGCAGTCACCTGTAGTCGTCAGCGGTCAACAGTGGGTGTTCCCACACCGTAAAATGCGCATCTCAGATGCGAGTTTGGAGCTTCGGATGCTGTCCGAGAAGTCCGCGCAGACCGTGCGTGCCACCCTGCCCGTGGTGGGGGCGGCCATCGAGGAGATCACCGGCTCGTTCTACGGCCGGCTCTTCGCTGCTCACCCCGAGCTGCTGCGCGACCTGTTCAACCGGGGCAACCAGGCCGACGGCAGCCAGAAGTCGGCGCTGGCCGGTTCGATAGCCGCCTTCGCGACCGCCCTGGTCAACAACCCCGACCAGCGGCCGGACGCCATGCTCGCCCGCATCGCCCACAAGCACGCCTCGCTGGGCATCACCGCCCCGCAGTACCAGGTGGTCCACGACAACCTGTTCGCCGCCATCGTCGAGGTGCTCGGCGAGGCCGTCACCCCCGAGGTCGCCGAGGCCTGGGAAGAGGTGTACTGGCTGATGGCCAACGCGCTGATCGCCCTCGAGGCGCGCCTGTACGAGGAGAGCGGCACCCGCGGCGAGCGCCGCCCCTACACCGTGGTCTCGCGCACCGCCGAGACCGCCGACGTCGCCACCTTCCTGCTGCACCCGGCCGACGGCGGTGCCGTCCCGGCGCACAAGCCCGGCCAGTACGTCTCGGTGCAGGTCGAACTCGCGGACGGCGCGCGGCAGATTCGCCAGTACAGCCTGTCCGGCCAGCCCGACGGTGGCCTGCAGATCACCGTCAAGCGCGTCGCCGGCGACCCGGCGGGTGAGGTCTCCAACCACCTGCACCAGCACGTCGACCAGGGCGACACCCTGCTGGTCAGCGCCCCGTTCGGCGACGTCCAGCTGGCCGATGAGGACCGCCCCGTGGTGCTGGCCTCGGCCGGCATCGGCTGCACCCCGATCATCGGGATGCTCCACCACCTCGCCGAGACCGGTGCCACCCGCAAGGTGATCGCCGTTCACGGTGACCAGCAGGAGTCCACCCACGCCTTCCGCGAGGACTTCTCCGGCCTGGTGGCGAAGCTGCCGAACGCCGAGGCGCACGTCTGGTACGAGCGTCCCGAGGGTGAGTGGCCGGCCGACCGCACCGGCCGGGTCGACCTGAGTGGACTGGACGTTCCCGCCGGCGCCGTCGCCTACCTGTGCGGCCCGCTGCCGTTCATGCGCACCGTGCGCACTCAGCTGCTGGAGGCCGGAGTGCCCGCCGCCGACATCCACTACGAGGTGTTCGGCCCCGACATGTGGCTCGGTCAGTAAGACCCCGGAGGTCGCTCAACTTCCGCGCCGGACGCGGTAGCTGAAGCGGCGGACCCGACGGCCTCTCCTCACCGGGGAGGCCGTTGCGTTTGACGGTGCCGAAAGCAGGCGCGCTCATCTCAGGACGTCGCAGATCGCCTCGCGCAGTTGCCCGGCGTCCGGTTGCAACGCCCGGTCCAGGCCGAGGGCGAACGGCAGCACCGCACCGTCCGGCCGGGTCACCCGGCGCGGCGGGGCGAGCAGGCGGCCCTCCTCGCCCGCGATCGCCAGCACCTCGGCAGCGAATCCGGCGAAGCGGTTGGAGTCGTCCACCACCACCAGCCGCCCGGTGCGCCGCAGCGAAGCCAGCAGCGCCGCCCGGTCCAGCGGGTACAGGGTGCGCGGATCGAGCACCTCCACCGACACCTCGCCCGCCAACTCCTCGGCCACCGCCAGCGCTTGATGCACCAGATGACCGACCGCGACCACCGTCACGTCCGTGCCGGTCCGGTGCGTGCGGGCCACGCCCAGCGGCACCGGCGCCAGCGCCGCCGTCACGTCCTCGCGGACGCCCAGCGCGCCCGCCGGGGCGAACAGCACCACCGGATCGTCATCCGCGATCGCCGAACTCAGCAGCCCGTACGCGTCGGTGGGCGTCGCCGGTACCAGCGTCTTGAGGCCGACGTGCGCGAACAGGCCGTACGGATGGTCCGAATGCTGGCCCGCCCAGCCGCTGCGGGAACCCGAACCCGGCACCACCACGGTCAGCGGAACCCGCGCCTGGCCGCCCGTCATCAGCGAGAACTTGTGCGCCTGATTGGCGAGTTGCTCGAACACCAGGAACAGCAGCGACGGGATCTGCAACTCGATCACCGGGCGCATCCCGGACAGCGCCGCGCCGATGCCCGCCGAGGTGAACGCCTGCTCCGACAGCGGAGTGTCCACCACCCGCTCGGCCCCGAACCGCTGTTGCAGCCCCAACGTCAGCCCGGCCAGGCCCGCGCCCACGTCCTCGCCGAACACGCACACCGCCGGGTCGGCCGCCAACGCGTCCGCCAGCGCCCGGTTCATCGCCTTCGCGTACGACAGCAGCGTCACAGCGCCGCTCCCCACCGGGACCGCAGCCCGCTCGCGTACAAGTGGTCGGTCGCGTACAAGTGGTCGGTCGCATACAAGTAGTCGCCCGCCGTGGCCGGATCCGGCTCCGCCGAGCCGAGCGCGAACTCGGCGGCCGAGGAGAGGAGTTCGCGTACCTCGTCGTCGATCGCGGCCACGACGTCGGCGGGCAGTGCCGCGGCGGCCGGGGCGAGCGGGTCGCGTTCGCGCCAGGCCGCCACCTCCTGCGGGGTGCGGTAGGCGAGCCGGAACCGGCGCTCCATGGTGTGGTGCGCCTCGAAGCGGTACGTCAGGCACTCCAGGAACCCCGGCCCGCCGCCCGCCCGTGCCCGGGCCACCAGCCGCTCGGCCGCCGCCCGGACCGCCTCCACGTCCATCCCGTCCACCGTCTCCGCCGGAATGCCGAACGCCGCCGCCCGCCCGCACGCCGAGCCGCCCACCGCCGCACCGGCCGGCAGCGTCGTCGCATAGCCGTTGTTCTCGCACACGAACAGCACCGGGGCCCGCCAGATCGACGCCAGGTTCAACGACTCCAGCAGCACCCCCTGGTTGAGCGCGCCGTCACCGAAGAACGAGGCCACCACCCGGGAGTTGCCCTGCCGCTGCGCCGCCCAGGCCGCGCCGACCGCGATCGGTGCGCCCGCGCCGACGATGCCGTTCGCGCCGAGGATGCCCAGCGAGAAGTCCGCGGCGTGCATCGAACCGCCCCGGCCCCGGTTCAACCCACCGACCCGGCCCGCCAGTTCGGCCAGCAGCCGCCCCGGATCGGCGCCCTTGGCGAGCACGTGCCCGTGACCGCGGTGGGTGGACGTCAGCTGGTCGTCCGCCGCGAGTGCCGCGCAGACGCCGACCGCCACCGCCTCCTGGCCGATGTACGGGTGGGTGCCGCCGACGATCAGACCCGAGCGCACCCACTCCAGCGCCAGTTCCTCGAACGAGCGGATCAGCCGCATCGCCCGGTACCGCCCGGCCCGGTCCGCCAAATGCGGCAGGCTCACCGGCCCGACCGCCACAGCACCGGGCAGAACTCCGGGTCCGCGTAGTCGGGTTGACCGTCCGCCGTGCGCCGCACCACCGCGTCGTGGTTGTACACCACCGGCGAGCCGTCCGGCTTCAGGAACGACCGGTAGCGGTTCGAACCGTCCTGCAGGTGCAGCGAAACGGCGCGGCGCGGCTGGGCGGACCGGTTCGGGCCGGAGCCGTGATAGGTGCGGCAGTGGTGGAAGGAGACGTGCCCGCGCGGGATCTCCACCGGCACCGTGCGCACCTCGGCGCCGTTGAACTCGGCGTTCTCACGCAGGAGTTTGTCGAGTTCGGCGCGGTCGCGGGCGGCGAAGTGCCGGGTCGAGTCGTCGCCGCCGGGAAGCTCCTCCCAGCGGTGACTGCCGTCCACCATGGTGATGGTGCCCATCTCCTCCGTACAGTGGTGGAACGGCAGGAACGCCGTCAGCATCCGCTGCGAGGTGGACGTCTGCCAGTAGTGCTTGTCGAAGTGCCACGGCACCACGTTGCTCAACTCGTCCGCCACCGGCGGCTTGTAGATCAGGGTCGCCTGGAACACCCGGATCTCCTCCGCCTGCGCCAGGCGCGCCGCCACCGCGCCCAGCAGCGGCTTGCGCAGAATGCGGCCGATCTCCGCGTGCTCGTAGTGCACGTAGTCGTTGTGCCGCTGCACCGGACCGTCGGCCGGCGTCCAGGACGCCAAGTGCGGGGGCCGGGCGGGAAGTTCGCGATCGCGTTCGCCCGCGTAGTAGCGCTCGGTGGCGGCCTGCAGGGTGTCCAGCTCCTGGTCGCTGAACAGCCGCCGCGACAGGTACCAGCCGCGCTCCGCGTACTCCAGCACCTCCTCGGCGGTCGGCAGCAGCGCCGACTCCTCCTCCGACAGTCCGAACGGGTCGGTGGCGTCAGGCATTTGAGGGCTCCCCTCCGGTCAGTGGTCGCGTGGTCAGTGGTTGCGTGGTCAGTGGTCGCGTGGTCAGTTGTGCGCGGTGGCGCGTTCGCGTTCGACGGCCTCGTACAGGGCCTTGATGTTGGCGGTGCCGAACGAGCCGGCGCCGCGCCGCTCCACCAGCTCCAGGAAGAACGTCCGGCGCGGGTGGGTGGAGCGGGCGAAGATCTGGAACAGCTCGCCGCCGTGGTCGCGGTCCACCAGCACGTTGGTCCCGCGCAGTTCGTCCACCGGGATACCCGTCGGGCCGAGCCGCGACTCCAGCGCCCGGTAGTACGCGCCCGGCGTGCTGAGGAACGCCACGCCGCGGGCGCTCAACTCCCGTACGGACGTGGTGATCGAGGCGGTGGAGAACGCCACGTGCTGGGCGCCCGCGCCGCCGTGCGCCTCCAGGAAACCGTCGATCTGGCCGGCGGTCCGCGAGGTGTCCGGCTCCAGCAGGGTGAACGTGACGGCGCCGCAAGGGCTTTGGACCACCCGCGAGTCCATCGCCTGGGTGCCGACCTCGACGTACTCGCGGAAGATCTCCTTGAAGCCCAGACCGCGCACCGCCCACTCGACCGAGGCGTCCAACTGCCCGCCCGGTACCGCGATCGCCACGTGGTCGAGGGACAACAGCCCGCCCCGGCAGGGGAGTTCGTCCGGCGGCAGGAGGTCCTGCGCGTCGGCGAAGCGCACCGCCAGGTCGCCGAACCCGGAGACCGTGCCCGCCCCGTCCAGGCAGCCGCCGCCCGCGTTCAGGGCCCGCTCGGCCGCCGCGGCCGCCGCCACCTTGTCGGTGTGCCGGAGCGCGACCACCGCCACGCCGTCGCCGTGCCGCCGCACCCACTCCGTCACCTGGTGCTCGGCGTCCACCGCCGAAGTCACCAGCAGCCGGATCGAGTTCTGGTGGGCCAGCACCTGCGCCGTGCCGGGCGTGGTGCGAACCGGTTTGCTCAGCGTGAAGCCCCAGTCGTCGCGCAGTTGCGCGGCGTACTTGTGGGCGTCCTCCGCGTACAGTTCGAGGTAGGCGATGCCCGACACGGTCATGAGTTACCTCCGAAGTGCTTGGCCGCGATGCCGAAGTGCTCGGCGGCGATGCCGAGTTGTCTGGCCGCGATGCTCGGCGGGCCGAACACCAGGCTCAGGTTGTGCCCGCCGAACGCGAACGAGTTGGACAGCGTGTGGCGCACCGGTGCTCGCGCCGCCGAGCCGCGGACGTGCCGCAACTGGCATTCGGCATCCGGCTGTTCGAGGTTCAGGGTGGGCGGCAGCAGGCCCTCGGCGACGGCCAGTGCGGACACCGCCGCCTCCACCGCCCCGGCCGCGCCCAGCAGATGGCCCGTCGCTCCCTTGGTGGAACTGACCAGCGGGCCCGCGTCGCCGAACACCTCGCGCAGTGCCGAGACCTCCGCCCGGTCGCCCAACTTGGTGCCGGTGCCATGGGCGTTGACGTAGTCGACCGCCGACGGGTCGAGCCCCGCCGAGCGCAGTGCCGCGCGCATCGCACTGGCCGCGCCGGCGCCGTCGGGGCGCGGCATGGTCGGGTGGTGGGCGTCGGTGGCGGCGCCCCAGCCGGACAGTTCCGCGTACGCCGAAGCGCCGCGGGCGGCCGCGTGTTCGGCCCGCTCCAGTACCAGGACGGCGCTGCCCTCGCCCAGGACGAACCCGTTGCGGCGGGCGTCGAAGGGCCGGGACGCCTGCGCCGGGTCGTCCCAACCGGCTGCGAGTGCGCGGGAGTTGTCGAAGGCGGCGGCGATGGTCGGGTGTAGCGGGGCCTCGGCGCCGCCGCACACCACCACGTCCGCGTCGCCGCCGCGGATCAGTCGCAGGCCCTCGGCGACCGCCTGTGCGCCGGCCGCGCAGGCGGTGATCACGGCCGAGCTGTAGCCGCGGATGCCGTGCGTGATGGCGATCCGGGCGGCCGCCATGTTGGACAGCATGCCCGGCAGCAGGTAGGGGCTGACCGCGGCCCGGCCGCGTTCGCGCCGTGCGGCGGCCTGCTGCTCGTAACTCTCCAGCCCGCCACCGCCAGTGGCCAGCACCACTGCCACCCGCTCTGGATCGGCGTCCTGACGGATCGTCAGTTTCGCATCGGCCAGGGCATCGTCGGCAGCGGCGAGGGCCAGCAGCAGGAACCGGTCGGCGCAGCGGGTCTCGGTCGGCGGCAGCACCTCGGCGGCGGGCACGGGCGGGGCGATGCCGGCGGCCCGCAGCCACCCCGCCGCCGGGTGGTCCGGAGGCGGGGCGGTCAGCCCGGAGCGGCCGTCGGCGAGGGCACGGAACACCTCGGGGACGCCGCGGCCGAGGGGAGTCAGCCAGCCGATGCCGGTGATCTGGGCTGCGGGGCCGGTGGGATGGGCAGCGATGCCGGTGATCTGGGCGGCGGGGCCGGTGGGATGCGGGGCGGGCGCGCTCACTCGGCGCCGACCGAGGAGGAGAGGTGCTGCCGGCGCAGCAGGACCTTGCGGACCTTGCCGGTCGGGCCGAGCGGGATCCGGTCGTCCGGCACGGCGAGCACCGCGCGCACGGTGGCGGCGACGTGCGCCTCCAGCGCGGCCAGCACCCGGGCGGTGAGGTCGTCGGATTCGGCTGCAGCCGGGGCGAGTTGCAGCAGCACGTCCGTGACGATCAGGTCGCCGTCGGGGAACGCCACCACCGTGCAGTCGATGACGTCCGGGCAGACGGCGAGGACGCGTTCCTCGCAGGCGGCGGTGTGCAGGCGGCGACCGTCGCCGAGGTCGACGGTGTCGACGGCGCGGTCAACGTGGTAGTAGTAGCCGTCCTCGTCGCGGTACATCAGGTCGCCGGTGAGGAAGTAGTCGCGGATCCGGGTGCGGTGGGTGGTGACGGAGTCGTTCCAGTAGCCGACCGCGAGGGTGGGGGAGCGGGTGCCGAGTTCGCCGACCTCGCCCGGGCCGAGCTCGTTGCCGTCCGGGTCGAGGATCGCGCAGTCGACGAACGCGTGCGGGCGGCCCACGCAGCGGCCGTAGCGGTCGGAGTCGACGGTGTGGGTGATGAAGAAGTGCGAGTGGCCCATCTCGGACGAGCCGAGGCCGTCGATGAACACCGAGCCTGCGGTGCGGACCCGGCCCCGCCGGGTGGCGGTCTCGCGCGAACCCTGGGCGACCAGGCGGCGGACGTGGGTCTCGTGCGCGCAGTCGCCGGTGTTCCACCACAGGCCGACGGAGGACAGGTCGCGGGTGGACAGGTCGTGCCGGGCCAGGTCGGCCCAGGTGGTGGCGAACCCGTACACGCCGAGCGGCTGCCAGCGTTCGATCGCGTCCAGCACCGCCGGGCCCGACTGGCTTGACAGCAGGTGGAGTTGGGCGTCGAAGCTGAGCGCCAGATTGACCGCGATCAGGGTGGCGGCGTGCGCGGCGGGCAGTGCGCTCAGCACCCGGTCGATACCCTGCGGGCGGGGCAGCAGCAGCCGGTGCCGGATCGCTGAGTACAGGCTCTGGTGCGAGTGCAGTACCGCCTTCGGCAGGCCTGTGGTTCCCGAGGAGTGGGTGATGGCGACCGGGTCGGTGGGCCAGTGCCGGTACGGGGTGGGTGCCGACTCCGGGTCGCCGTCGGCGAGTTGGGCGATGTCGGCGAGCAGTGTGGTGCCGAGGTCGAGGCCCGCGAGCGCCTTGGCGCGTTCGGCGTCCGCGAGCAGCCCGGCCGCGTTCAACCGGCGCAGGTAGCGGGCCGAAGTGTCCGCGTCCAGTGCCGGGTTGAGCAGTGCCGGGATGGCGCCGAGCCGGGACAGGGCGAGGAAGGCGAGCACCTGGTCGGCCGCCGCGGAAGCCTGCACCGCCACCGGATCGCTTCGGCGCACCCCAAGCGCGTGCAGTTCGGACGCCCGTGCCCTTACGGCGAGGTCGAGTTGACGGAGCGTCAGCGCTGTGTTGGCGGGGTGGCCGTCGACGGGGGTGTCGAAGGTGAGGGTCGGCGAGTCGAGGCCGAGGCCCTGCTCGACCCGGGTGGTCAGGACGTTGCCGGCGCCGACGGAACTGTCCTCGGACAGGACGGCGCGCAGGGTGCGGAGGCTCATGGATCCCGTTCTTCTCGTGGTGCGGGACTCGTGGTGCGGGGCTCGCGGTGATTCGTGGTGCGGGGCTCGCGGTGATTCGTGGTGCGGGGCTCGCGGTGATTCGTGGTGCGGGGCTCGCGGTGATTCGTGGTGATTCGTGGTGCGGGGGCGTCGGCGGGCGTGAACGACGTGGGGGGTGTCAGGGGGCGAGCAGGACGGCGGTGGCGCGGTCGGGCGGGCCCTGCGCGGCGGTGATCAGCAGGACCTGCTCGGCATCCCCGTCCTCGATCAACAGGCGGGCCCGGTCGTGGAGTTCGGACTCGGTGTCGAAGCCGGGGCCGAGCGCGACGACCGGGCCGTCGAGCTGCCAGCGGGCGGAGAGATGGCCGAGGACGGCGTTCGGGTTGGACTGGAAGAACAGCAGGGGTGCGACGCGCCGGCCAGTGGTGGTGGCTCGGTCGAGGGCGTCCGCCGTGCCGGTGTCGCCGGTCGGGCTGGCCAGCAGCAGGGCGGTGCGGGGTGCGCCGAGGGCGGGTGGCGGCCCGTAGTGGCGGCGCAGACAGCGTTCGGCGGTCTCGGCCACCAGCGGATTGAAGCTGGACTCCACGAACCCCGCGATGGACGGGAGTTGGTCGTCCGGACGCTCGGGCCAGGCAGCGGACGCGAGCACCCGCAGCGGGCCGGTCAACTCCCTCGTCGCGAGCCGCGGAGTGTCGTCGGAGGTGGTGATCACGCGGCGGCCACCAGGAGTGCGGTGTTCGCGCCGCCGAACGCGGAGTTCAGGGTGAGGGCCAGGCCGGGGGCGGCCGGGCGGGGGCGGTCGAGGACCAGGTCGAGCGGGCAGTCCGGGTCCGGGTGCTGCCAGCCGGCGTTGACGGGCAGCAGCCCGGCCTGCAGGACGCCGACGGTGACGGCGAGTTCGAGCAGCGCGGAGGCCTCCAGGGCGTGGCCGTGCACGGACTTGGTGGAGCTGACCGGCGGGGTGCCGGACGGGAACAGGGTGCGCAGCGCGGCGGCCTCGGCCAGGTCGCCGAGCTTCGAGCCCGCCCCGTTGGCGTTGACGTAGCCGATGGCGTCGGGCCGGGCGCCCGCGCGGGCGAGGGCGTCGCGGACCGCCCGGGCCAGGCCGGTGCCGGCCGGGTGCGGCCGACAGACGTGGTGCGCGTCCCCGGTGCGGGCCCAACCGGCGATCCGGGCCAGCGGGTTGCGGCCGCCGCGACGGTGCAGCGACGGCACGGACTCGAGGACCACGGCGACCACCGCGTCGCCGAGCAGCATGCCCTGCCGGCCCAGGCTGAACGGGCGGACGGCGCCGTCCCCGGCGAGCGCCCGGCCGGCGTCGAACACCGCGAAGGTGTCCGGCTCGACCAGGTAGCCCGCGGCGACCAGTACGCGTTCGCGCCGGCCGGAGGCGATCAGCGCGGCGGCGTCGGCGACGGCCGTGGCGGCCGCCACGCACGCGCCGGTGTACACCCTGGGCCGCAGCCCGGTGCGTTCGGCGACCTCCGCGGCGACCGGTCCGGCCCGCCGGTCGCCGTGCAGGGCGAGCAGCAGCTCCTCGGGCGCGCCGGAGGGTGCTCCGGCGGGTGCTCCGGCGGGCGCGCCGTCGGGTCGGTCGGGCAGTGCGCCCGCCTCGGCGAGCACCGACACCAACTGGTCGGCCAGCCGGGCCGGTTCGGGTGCGACGGCGGCCCGGTCGGTGCGGTGTCCGGCGGTGCTGAAGCGGTCCACCGGGACGAACGTCGGCCGTCCGGCCAGCACCCCGTCCAGCAACGCCGCGAGCCCCGGGCCGAAGGCCGAGCGGACACCGATGCCGCCGACCAGGACGGTGCGCCGCGGCGGACCGTTCCGGATCGCGCTCCCGTTCATGCGTCGAGCTGCGGATCGAGTGGCGATTCGGGCTGTGACTTGAGCTGGGTGCCGAGGGCGGCCACGGCGTCGTCCACTGTGCGGATGGCGTCCAAGCTGTGGTCGTCCAGGTCGAGTTGGATGCCGTAGGTCTGCTCGACCTCGGCGATCAGCCAGGTCAGTTCGAGTGAGCCCAGGTGTTCGTCGACCTGCTCGGGGGCGCGGTCGCCGTAGCGGGCGAGCATGGCGATCGCCTCGGAGCGTCCGAAGCGGACCTCGGATTGGGTGTTCATCAGGCCGTGCCCACCGTGGAGTTGGCGATCCGGGCGGCGACCTCGGTGCTGAACTCGTCGATGGTCATCAGCGCGGTGGACTCCATGTCGTCGAGCTCGAAGCGGATGCCGAACTCCTCCTCGACCTGCACCGCCAGGTCGGCCAGTGCGAGGGACTCCAGGTCGAGGCCGGCGGGGCCGAGGTCGGTTTCCGAAGTGACTTGCGAGACGTCGTAGTTCATCGCCGCCAGCGTGGTGAGGACGAACGAGCGGATCTGTTCCTGCATGGACTTGCTCACTCCAGCGCGTCGGGGTGTAGGGGGTGTTGGGGCGGTGTGGTGCGGGCAGGGCGCACCGACGGACGGGCGGACGGTGTCTGGAGCCGTCCACCCGGCCGGGCGCACTGCGCGCGGAAGGGGGGAGTGCGATCAGCGGGTGGCGTCGACCTGTCGGCGCAGGGCGGCGACGTCCCGCAGCAGCTTCCCGGTGGCGGTCCGGGGGAGCTGCGGCATCAGGTGCAGGCGGCGGGGCAGTTTGTAGCCCGCCAGTTCCCGGCCGAGCAGTTCGCGCAACTGCTCGGCCGCGCCGTCCCGTTCGGACGGTGCGGGGGAGGTGCCGTCGGCGGTCGCGGCGTAGGCCTCGATCGCGCCGTCGGCGAACACCACCACGGCCTCGACCACGCCGGGAAGCCCGGTCAGCGTCTGCTCGACCTCGTTCAGGTCGACCTTGAGGCCGCCGATGGAAATCTGTGAGTCGCGCCGCCCCAGTACCGTCACCCGGCCGGTGTCGGCGTCGAGCAGCGCGGCGTCCCGGGTGTGCAGCAGGCCGTCCGACCAGCGGGTCGGGTCGGTCGGGCCCAGGTACGGGGAGTGCGGGCGGCTGATGTGCAACTCGCCCGCCTCCAACGACAGTTGGAGGCCGTGAACGACTTGCAGGGCCGGATGGTGGCGGCCCGACAGGTCGGTGGCGATGACCCCGGTCTCGGTCATCCCGTACATGGTGCCCAGCGGCACACCGTAGCGCTCACGGAACGCGGCGGGAAGCCCGGGGCGGATCAGTTCGCCGGCCACGATCATCCGCCGCAGCTGCGGGAGTTGGGGCGGCGCGGCCACCGCGGCCAGCAGCTCGGCGTGGAACGGCACTCCGATCACGGTGGTCGGGGCGGTGCCGTCGGTGATCGCGGTGAGGATGCCCGCGGGGGTCATCCGCTGCGGCACCACCAGCTCCACGCCCGCGTGCAGGGCGTGCAGCAGCCCGCCGACCAGGCCGAGTACGTGCACCGTGGAGGACAGCAGCACGGTGCGCTCGCCCCGGGTCGGGAACTCGGTCAGCCGTGCGTAGCAGTCGAGTTCGCGCAGCAGGTCGCCCGCCGTCCGGCCGATCACCTTGGACGGGCCGGTCGAGCCCGAACTGAGCTGCACCAGCACGTGGTCGCCGAGTGCGAGCGGCCCGGCGGCCCCTGGGTCGTTCGCGGGCGGCCGGTCCTGCGAGGCGTCCGGTGGCGGCCTGAACTGCGGCCGCCCGCCGGCGAGTTCGACCAGCACCCGGGGGCGCAGCCGGTCCGCCGCGCGGTCCACCTCGACGGCGGTCAGGCGGTGGTCGAGCAGAACGGCCCGCGCGCCGGCCCGCCAGGCGGCCAGCAGTACTGCGACGAACTCCGCCGACGGCGGCATGCGCAGAGCAACCGTTCCGTGTTCGCCGAGACCGGCCGCGGCCAACTGCCGCTGCCGCTCGGCCACCAGGGCCCGCAGCGTCCCTCTGCTCACCGGAGCGCCGAAGCGCAGGCACGGTTCGCCGTCCGGTCCGGCGAGTAATTGTTCGTCCACCCAGTCCGCGGCAACCGTGCGGCCGTGCACCGGGGTTGGGATCAGCGTCAACGCAACTCCACGCGCTCGGATGGGAAGCATGGGTCGGAAGTTGTGATGCTTCAGTGTGGATCCCCCGTCGGTGCCGACCTTTGCACGGGAGCACATCGAGGGTCAAGGTCTATACCAGTGGCGGTCGGACCCCTACGCTGTCCCTCGTTTTCGCACGGGGTGACGGATCATCAGGAGGTTCGGAGACGATGGTTCCGCGATCTCTGGCGGAGCGCGGCGCGCCAGCTTCGACAGCTGGCGTCGCCACGTCCTGTGCGCGTCACTCTCCTTATATATAGGGGAGCGTGACAAGACACCGACAATCGGCCGCTGCCGGACCCCCGATCAAGCGTGAAAGGACCCCGTGGCCACCACCGCAGAACCCGAGCCCGCCCGACCCGAGGCCGCCCGATCCGAGCCCGCCCGACCCGAGGCCGCCCGGTCCGAGGCCGCCCGATCCGGGCCCGCCCGATCCGAAACCGCCCACCCCCTGTTCGCGGACTGGGACTGGGAAGACCCCGCAGGGCTCGAAGCCCGCACCGACGCGTTCACCGAGAACCTCGCCCGGTGCAGCACGATCGAGGTCATCCGTCCCGAAATGCCGTACACACACCAGGACTTCCAGGAGCTCGGGGTCACCGGCATCGAGTTCGCCGCGTTCCGCACCCGGCACCCGCACGGCCTCGGCACCGATCTCGTCGGCCTGCACACCGACAGCGAGGCCACCCGTCCCGGACCGGTCTACCGGATCGACGGCGCCGCGCTGTTCACCCAGCTCGACATCAGCCGACCGCTTCCGATCGCCGACCACAGCGTGGACTGGGTGTACGCCGAGCACCTGATCGAACACGTCCCGCTCGGCACCGCCGTGCACTGGCTCGCCGAAGTCCGCCGCATCCTGCGGCCCGGCGGCCTGCTCCGCCTCACCACCCCCGACCTGGCGCGCTACATCGACGGATACCTCGACGGGCAGGAGCAGTTCTTCCGCCGCCACCGCCGCCGTCTGCGCACCATGCGGGTGGGCCCGCCGATGCCGGAGCGCCGCGCCTTCATGCTGAACCAGATCTTCTACCATTTCGGGCATCGGTGGATCTACGACGAGGCCGAACTCCGGCACGTCCTCGACCGCGCCGGCTACCACGAATTCGCCATCCAGCGACGGGAGTTCCAGCTCGGCGCACGCCCTGACGTGGCCGATCTCGACACGGCCTTCCGCAAGGACGAGTCGATCTACCTGGAGGCCGTTGCCCCCGGAGGACCGCACTGATGCCATTGCACCCGCAGGCCGAAGCCTGGCGTGCCCGCCGGGCCGCCGCCGGCACCCCGCCGCTGTACACCCGCACCCTGGACGAGGCCCGCGCCGCCGACCTCGCCGACCTGCGGGCAGCCACTGGCACCGGTGAACCCGTCGCCGCCGTCGAGGAGTTCACCATCGACGGCCCGGGCGGCCCGCTCACGCTGCGGCACTACCACCCGGAGCGCGCAGCCGCCGATACCGACCGCCCCGGCCCCGCGCTGCTGTACCTGTACGGCGGCGGCTGGGCGCTCGGCTCACTGGAGACCGGCGACCCGATCTGCCGCTCGCTCGCCAACGCCACCCGCGCCGACGTCCTCGCCGTCGGCTACCGGCACGCCCCCGAACACCGCTTCCCCGCCGCCGTCCACGACTGCTGGGCCGCACTCGACTGGCTTTCCCGCCACGCGCCCCGGCTCGGCCTCGACCCGGCCCGGATCGCCGTCGGCGGCGACAGCGCCGGCGGCAACCTCGCCGCCGCCCTCACCCTGCTCGCCCGCGAACGCGGCGGACCGGCCATCGTCCACCAACTGCTGATCTACCCCAACACCGACCACCGCGTCCCGCCGGCGACCCTCGACGGTGAGGACCCGGCGCTGTTCAACCGCCGCTCGGTGGCCTGGTACTGGTCGTACTACCTCGCCGACCCGGCCGACGCGCGAAACCCCCTCGCCAGCCCACTGCGCGCACCCGACCACCGCGGTCTGCCGCCCGCCACCGTGATCACCGCCGAGTACGACCCGCTGCGCGAGGAGGGCGAGGAATACGCCGCCGCCCTGCGCGCCGCCGGCGTCCCCGTCACGCTCCGCCGCTATCCCGGCATGCCGCACGGATTCTTCGCCATGCCCGGCGTCCTGGACGACGGCCGAGCGGCTCAACTCTTCGCCACGGAAGAGCTGTTGGCGGCGTACGGGGCGCCGGTGGAGGCCGGCCGGTGAGCGGCGTGCTGCGGCTGGCCGACCTGCACGGCTCGCTGTCGGACCCGCTGCTGGACGCGATGACCTTCCTCAACGAAGTCACCGGACGCTACCCCGAGGCGATCTCGTTCGCGCCGGGACGCCCGCACGAGGAGTTCTTCGACCCGGCCGACATCCCGGTCCATCTGGCCACCTACCTGCGGCACTTGCGCGAGGAGCGGGGGCTGTCGGAGAACCAGGTCCGGCAGGAGGTGTTCCAGTACGGGCGGACCAAGGGCCTGATCGCGCCGCTGATCGCCCGGGCGCTGGAGTCCGACGAAGGCATCGCGGCCGACCCCGAGGCGCTGATGGTCACCGTCGGCGCGCAGGAGGGCATGCTGCTGGTGCTGCGGGCCCTGTGCGCGGGGCCGGACGACGTGCTGCTGGTCTCCTCGCCGTGCTACGTCGGCGTGACGGGTGCGGCCCGCCTGCTCGACCTGACCGTCCGCCCGGTGCCCGAGGCAGGCCCCGACGGCGGCCTCGATCCGGAGGCGCTGGCCGCCGCCGTCGACGAACTGCGCGCCGCCGGGAAACGCCCGCGGGCCTGCTACGTCGTCCCCGACTTCGCCAACCCGAGCGGCGCGAGCCTGGACGAGGCGGCCCGCCGGCGGCTGCTGGACGTCGCCGAGTCCACGGGCGTGCTGCTGATCGAGGACAACCCGTACGGCTTCTTCGGCCGCAACGGGCCCGTCCGGCCGACGTTGAAGGCACTGGACCGCGACCGGCGCAACGTGATCTACCTCGGCTCGTTCGCCAAGACCTGCTTCCCCGGCGCCCGGGTCGGCTACGTGCTCGCCGACCAGCAGGTGGCCGGACCGGACGGCCGACTCGGCCTGCTCGCCGACGAACTCGCCAAGCTGAAGAGCATGACCACCGTCAACACCTCGGCACTCAGCCAGGCCGTGATCGGCGGCATGCTACTGGCCGGCGGGCTGCGCCTGCGGGAGGTCAACGAGCCCGCCCGGCAGTTCTACGCCCGGAACATGGACACCCTGCTGAGGGAACTGGAAAACGCTTTCCGGTTGGCTCCGGGAGTCTCCTGGAACAGTCCGGAGGGCGGCTTCTTCGCGGTCGTCACCGTCCCGTTCCGGGCCGACGCCAGGGCGCTGGACGCCTGCGCCCGCGCGCACGGCGTGCTGTGGACGCCGATGGACGGCTTCCACCCCGGCGGGGGCGGCGAGCACCAGTTGCGGCTGTCCTGCTCGTACCTGACACCGGAGCAGGTCGTGGAGGGCGTCCGGCGGCTGGCCCGGTTCGTGACGGAACGGGCGGTGCAGGGGAGTTGACGCGGCAGCGGCGTGCGGGGCCCGGCGTGTGCTGCCGGTCCCCGCTTCGTGGTGAGCCGCGTTTCGTGGTGGGCCGCGCTTCATGCCGGTCCCCGCTTCGTGCTGGGCCGCGCTTCGTGGCGGGCCCTTCTCAGCGGATCCGGCGGGCGAACAGCCGGGCCGCCCAGGCCACCGCGAGGACCGTCATCAGGCCGGTCAGCAGCAGGCCGCGCCACACCTCGGGTGCGTCCAGGTGGCCGGCGAACAGGGCGCGCATGCCCTCGACGCCCCAGTAGCAGGGGTTCCAGGACGCGGCGGTGCGCAGCCAGGCCGGGGCGAGTGCGATCGGGAGGAGGGTGCCGGAGAGCAGCGCCAGCGGCTGGGCGATGGTGTTGACGACGGGGCCGAGGGCGGCGTCGGTGGGCACCAGCAGGGCCAGGCCGTAGGAGACCGAGGACGCCATCAGGGCCATCAGCGCGAGCAGCGCCATGGCGAGCAGTAGATCGGTGAAGCCGACGGTCAGCCCGAACGGGATGGCCAGTACGGCGATCAGCAGGGACTGGACGAGCAGCGCGGTGGTCTCCCGCAGGGCGCGGCCGAGCAGCAGCGCGACCCGGCTGACGGGCGTGACCCGGGAGCGTTCGATGACGCCGGCGTGCAGTTCGCCGAGCAGCGTGAACCCGGTGAACAGGCCGCCCATCACGGCCAGCGCGGACAGCAGGCCGGGTACGTAGATCCGGTAGGCGTCGGCGGTGCTGTGCGCGCCGGAGGCGGCCAGTGCGGAGGTCAGCAGCGGGGCGAACAGTAGGAGGTAGCACAGCGGTTGGAGCAGTCCGACGGCCAGCCACGCGGGCGAGCGGGCCATCAGGAGGAGTTGGCGCTGGTAGACCAGCCAGGTGTCGCGGGCGAGTTTCACGGGGACCTCGTGGGGGCGGCAGACGGGAAGTGACGGATCGTCAGTTGTGGACCAGCGGGCGCCCGGTGAGGGCGAGGAACACGTCGTCCAGGCTGGGGCGTTGCAGCTGGACGTTGTCCGGCTCCAGGCCGGCCGCGGCGAGTGCGCGCAGCAGCTGCGGGATCGCGGTGGCGGCGGAGTCCACGTGCAGGCGCAGTCCGTCCTGCTCGGGCAGGGCCTCCAGGCGCTGGACGCACGGGAGTTCGTTGAGGGCGTGGGTGGCGCGGGCGGTGTCCTCGGCGGCGGGCAGGCCGATGGTGACGGCGTCGCCGGAGATCTGCTGCTTGAGCTGCTCGGGGGTGCCCTCGGTGACGATGCCGCCGTGGTCGACGATGCCGATCCGGTCGCACAGGGCGTCGGCCTCGTCCAGGTAGTGGGTGGTGATCAGCACCGTCATGCCCTGTTCGCGCAGGCGGCGGACCTCCGTCCAGACCTGGGCGCGGCTGCGCGGGTCGAGTCCGACGGTGGGTTCGTCGAGGAACAGCACCTTGGGGCGGTGGACCACGCCGAGGGCGAGGTCGAGGCGGCGGCGCTGGCCGCCGGAGTACGTCTTGCAGGCGCGGTCGCCGAACTCGGTGAGGTCGAAGGCCGCCAGGCCCTGTTCCGCGCGTTGCAGCGCCTCGGCCTTGCGGATGCCGTACATCCGGGCCTGGAGGACGAGTTCCTCGCGTGCGGTGGCGTGGTCGGTGGTGCCGCCGCCCTGGGCGACGTAGCCGATCCGGCGGCGGACCTCGCCCGGATCGGTGCGCAGGTCGGCGCCGGCCACGGTGGCCGCGCCGCCGTCGGGCGCCAGCAGGGTGGCGAGCATGCGCAGCGTGGTGGTCTTGCCTGCGCCGTTCGGGCCGAGGAGGCCGTAGATCTCGCCCTCTGCGACGTTGAGGTCGAGGCCGCGCACCGCGTCGACGGTGGCGGCGCCGCGGCGGGGCCGGAAGGACTTGCGCAGCCCCTTGGTCACGATCAACCCGGACTCCTGTGCTCGGTCGGTGGGTTCGGATGCGGTTGCGCTGAGGGGGAGAGGGTGGGGCGGCTGATGCCGGAGCAGACCCTAGGGCCCGACCCCACCCGCCGACAATGGTCTGGACCAGGCGGACGGCGCGGACTCAACGCGGTGCGCGCACGAACCGCTCCAGCCGGTCGACGGCGGCCACCGAGCCGCCGCCGGAGGCCAGTTGACGTCCCAGGCGCTGTGCGGCGGCCCGGAGCCCCGGGTCGTCGAGGACGGCTCGCAGCGCCGCGCGCAGCTGCTCGGAGGCGGCGGTGGCGAAGTCGACCCGGACGGCCGCGCCGAGTGCCGCCAGCCGGTCGGCCGTCACCGGCTGGTCGTGGCGGATCGGGGCGACCACCAACGGCCGTCCGTGGACCAGGGATTCGGCCACGGTGTTCATCCCGCCGTGGCACAGTACGGCGTCCACCGCCCCGCGCTCAAGCAGTTCCAGCACCGGGACCCGCTCGCACGCCACCGCGTCCGGCGGCAGCGGGGCGTCCCCCGGGGCCGCCACCACGGCCTGTACGTCCGGGAGTTCGGCGAGCGCGGCGGCCGTCCGGTGCAGGAAGTCGCCCGCGACCTCGGCCGACAGCGTGCCCATGGTGACCAGCACCCGGCGGCGCCCGGGCTCCAACCGCTCCCAGGGGAACGGGAGTTCGGGGCGTGCCGCGAGCAGCGGCCCCACCAGGGCGTATCCGGCCGGAACTCGGTCGAGTCCGGCGAGTTCCCGGCAGGTCGGGGCGATCAGCAGGCTGGAGGAGAAACGCGGGTCGGTGAACTCGTCGGCGGGCAGGCCGGCCCGCTCCCACAGGCCGCGCAGCACCCCGTCCCGCCAGGACGTCAACTCACCTTCGCCGCCCAGCGGATCGCCGATCTCCAGCGAGGACGGCGCGAACGTCGCCCACCGCACACCCGCGCCGTGGGCGGCCAACGCGCCCGCCGGGCTGTGCTGATCGACCAGCACCACGTCCGGCCGCCACTCCCGCACGGCCCGGCGCACCGCGCCCAGGGTGAACCTGGTGTGCGGCACCACGAACCCGTCCCAGAGCGAACGCACCGCCGCCGCCCCGCCCACCGCCTGCTCCCGGAACAGCCGGCCGCCCGTGGGATGCACCAGCGCGTCCGGACCGAGCACCGGGCGCAGCGCCGACTCCGGCCCCACCCAGGAGACTTGGTGTCCGCGGCCGGCCCACTCCAGGGCCAGCGCCCGGGCCGGCAGCAGGTGTCCGGCGAGCGGGGGGACCACGATCAGCAGGCGCAGCGGGGAATCGACGGGGGGCATGGTGGAGTCCTTCCGGGAGGAGCGGGGGAGGTTCAACGGCGCGGCAGAGGTCGCGACTTGCCGGGCCGATGGAGAAATTCGCACGCGTCGTGTGCAAACGACGGGGAACTGGTACAGACCACAAGGGGGAGTCGGGAAGGAAGCGCCGGAGATCCCTTGTGCGGGCCGGTGAGGCGTGGGAATACTAGCCCGCGTGACCGCTCTGGAAGCAGTCGCCGTCCACCTTCCGCCCGTCGCCGAACCGATCGAACTGGTCGGGGAACGCCTCGGACTGACGGACCGTCAGATCAGGCTCTTCCGCCGGTTCCACGGCCTCGACCAGGTCAGGGTGGACCACGACGGAGGCCTGTCCGACCTGCTCACCGCCGCAGCGAAGGCCCTGGCCCCGCTGCCCGGCAACGAACACCGCGTGAAGTACGTGCTGCACGCGCGCAGCCTGCCGATCGCGGCGCCCTACCCGCACAACCCGCTGCACGACGTGCTCGGCCGTCTGGGGCTGAGCCACGCCCGTGCCTTCACCATCACCCACCACGCCTGCGCCGGCTCGCTGTTGGCGCTCGACGTGGCCGGTCGGCTGCTGGCGGCAGACCCCGACCCCGAGGCGCTGGCGTTGATCCTGGCGGGCGAGAAGACCTTCACCCGGGATGCCCGCACCGTCCCGGACACCGCCCTCTTCGGCGAAGGGGCAGCGGCAGCCCTGGTACGGGCCGAAGGTGAACACGACCGGGTGCTGTCCTACGCGGTCGACCAGCGCGGCGAGTTCGACGGGCGACTCGCCGACGATCCGGACCTGATGCAGCGCTACCAGCGCAGCTACCCGGAGCTGATGATCGCGGTGATGGAAGCCGCGCTGAACGAAGCCGGCGAGAGCTGGGAGTCGATTCGGCTGCTGCTGCCGCACAACGTCAACCAGATCTCCTGGAAACGGATCTGCCGCCAGATCGGGTACCCGCCCGAACAGGTGGTGCTGGACAACGTCCCGGCGGTGGGGCACAGCTTCGCCGCCGACATCCTGCTCAACCACCACACCGCCACCGGCCGCGGCCTGCTCCGCCGCGGCGACCGCTACCTGGTCGCCGCGTCCGGACTCGGCGCGACCTTCGCCGCCATGGTGCTCCAGCACTGAGGCGCCGCGCATTCCGGGCTCCCCGGCTCGGCGCGGCCGAGCGAAGGCGACGCGCCGATGGCGGCCGTGTGAGCGCCGCACCCGGCCCGCACATCCGGGCCCCGCCGACAGGGAATCGCCATGACCGACCCCGCCACCGACCGACCCGCCGCCCCCTCGGAGCCGGCCGACCACGCCATCGACCGACCCGCCGCTCCCTCGGACCCGGCCGACCACGCCATCGACCCCGAGCTGCGCAGCCGCGCACTCGACGGGATCATCCAGCTGCTGCCCCGCGTCCTCAAGCACGAACTGCCCGAAGTCACCGAGAACGCCTGCCTGTTCGACGAGGTCGGACTGACCTCGGCCGCCACCTTGGAACTCATCCTGGAACTCGAGGACCACCTCGACGTGCAGATCGACGTCGAAGGCATCGACCAGGACGACCTCCGCTCGGTCGGCACCCTGGCCGGCTTCGTTGCCGGACACGTCATCGCCGAGGACTGAACGTGCGCGTCCGCGGACCGCTCCCCGCCACCACCCTGCCGCGCACCGCCTCCCCGCTGCGCCTGACCACCGCCCACTCCTTCGACCTGGCCGGCCACTCCCCACTCGCCACCGATCCCGACCTGCGCACCTTCACCGCCGACCTGGCCCGCCCCTACGGCGTGGCACTCGACGAGGGCGCGCTGACCGGGGCCCGCGGCCAGTCCTACCTCGCACTCGGTGAACTCGCCGTACGCGAACTCGTGGACGCGGCCCGGCCGGTCGATCTGCTGGTGCTGGTGTACGCCACACCCGACGTCCGACCCGGGCAGTCGGTGGCGATCCAGCTCGCCGGAGCGTGCCCCGGCGAACCCCTCTCCTTCGCCGTCTGCGACGAGGGCGCCGGCGGCACGTTCAGCGCGCTCGCCATCGCCGACGCCTACGCCCGCACCGGCGGCGCGCGCCGCGCACTGCTGATCACCGTCGAACAGGCCGACCTGCACCACCGGCCGCACCGGCCGGCCCGGTTGCCGGATCGGCACTCCGCTTCGGCACTGCTCTGGGAGGCCGACGGTGGCGGGCGTCCGCTTCAACTACTGCTCAGTGAAGCCGATGTGATGAGGCATCAGAGCGCAGTTGGGGTAGCCGAGTTGTGCGGCGGACTGCCGGAGCGTTCGCTGCTCGTGCTCGGCCCGGGCCTCGCCGAGGTCTCGGCCCCCGGCGGCGTGGAGGCCCGGCGGGCCCGCCCTGGCAACCCGTACACCGGCGGCTGGGCCGCGCTCGGCGACGCACTGGCCGACCCGCAGCTCGCGGGCCGCCCGCTCGCGCTCGCGGACCGGGAGCCCGAGACCGGCCGGCTCGACCTGGCCTGCTGGGCGCCCGAGGAGGCCGCCTGATGGTCGAGGTCTGGTTGATCGCCACCGACACCACTCCCGAACGGGCCCGCGCCCTGCTGGAGTTGCTCGACCCGGACGAACGCGACCGCGCCGCCCGCACCCCCGACGGCCCGCACCGCCACCGCTGGATCGCCGCGCACGCCGCCGCCCGCCGGCTGACCGCCGCGGCCGCGGGCGTTCCGCCGGAGCGTGTCCGGTGGCGGCGTGGCCCACACGGGCGGCCCGAACCCATGGGCCTGGAAAAGGAGTTGAGCGTCAACCTGAGTACTGCCGGCCCATGGGCGCTGTTCGCCGTCCAGCAACGTGCCGACGGAGACGGCGAGATCGGCGCGGACCTGGAACCCGTCCCGGCCGAGCAGGCCGCCGCCCGACTCGCCCGGCGCTACTACCCGCCGTCCGAAACCGGCGGCGGGGCCGCCGAGTTCGCCCTCCGCTGGACCCGCAAGGAGGCGTACACCAAGGCCTACGGCGGACGCCTCGCCGACGGCTTGCGCACCTGGGCCGGGCCGACCGGCGACCCCGGTCCGTACCGGATCGACGGCCCGCTCGGGCCCTGCGCCGTCCACGACCTGCCCGCACCGTCCGGCTATCGGGCCGCCGTCGCCCGCACCGGCAGCCGGCTGCTCCGGCCGACGCTGCTGAGCTACCCGCCGGACCTGGCCGAGGAGTTCGCCGCCCTCGACACGCCCACCCCCGCCCCCGGAGGCAGACCATGACCCGCCACCCAGACGACGCCACCCCGCTGCCGACCGCCGCCCCCGGCGTCCAACTCCAGCCCGCCGCCTACGAGAAGCTGCTCGCCGCTCTGCGCGAGTCGATCGCCCGGCTCGCCGACGACGAACCGTTCGAGCGCTTGGTCGTCCCGCCCGTGATCTCCCGCGCCACCATCGAACGGGCCGGCTACGTCGCCTCCTTCCCGCACCTGCTCGGCACCGTGCACAGCTACACCGGCAGCGCCGCCGACTGGCGGCAACTCGCCCCGCTGATCGCCGAGTCCGGCCCCTGGCACGCGCAGCAGACGGTGTCCGACCTGGTCCTGCTGCCCGCCGCGTGCTACCCCGTGTACGACACCCTCGCTGGTCAGGACCTCCAGCTCCCCGCCCGGTTCAGCGTCGAGGCGCAGTGCTTCCGGCAGGAGGCCACCGCCGAACCCGGCCGCCTGCGCACCTTCCGGATGGCCGAGCTCGTCACGGCAGGCACCCCCGCGCACTGTCTCGACTGGCGCGAGCGCTGGCTGGAGCGGGTCGCCGCCTGGCTGGAGACGCTCGGGCTCAAGCCGTTGATCGAGCTGGCCGACGACCCGTTCTTCGGCGGCGGCCGCCGCCTCTACCAGGCTGCTCAGCGCGCCCAGGAGTTGAAGTTCGAGCTGCGCGTGCCCGTCGCCGACGCACTGGTGCAGGCGATCGCCTCCGCCAACATCCACAAGGACCACTTCGGCGAAGCCTTCGCGTTCACCGCCGACGGCGCGCCCGGCCACACCGCCTGCACCGCCTTCGGCCTCGACCGGATCGCCCTGGCTCTGCTGCACGCCCACGGCCCCCGGCCCGTCGACTGGCCCGAGGCCATCAGAACCGCCCTGAACGGAGACTGAGCACGTGTCCCAACAGCAAGACGTCGTGGTGGAGTTCAGTGTCGAGGCCGCAGAGGCGGAGGGCCCGCTCACCCTCGGCCAGGACAACATGATCCGCTGCCTGCGCCACGACGAACCCTCGCACATGAACAAGCAGGCCACCTGGACCGTCCCCGCCGGCGCCGACCTGCCGACCTGCGCGCGCGCCTTGCAGATCCTCGCCGAACGCCACGCCGCCCTGCGCACCGTCTTCCCCGGCCCCGCCGACCGCCAGCCCGAACGCCAACGCGTCCGATCCGCAGGCGAGTTCATCGTGCACGTCATTGCTCTGGGCGACGACGAGGACCCGGCCGAGCGTGCCGAACGGTTCTGCTGGGACGGTCGCCGTCAGGCCTTCGACCTGGCGGAAGACTTCCCGTTGCGGTGCGCTCTGCTCACCCGGCACGGCGTCCCCGTGCTGCTCGCGGTGGTCATCTGCCACGCCCAACTGGACGGCGTCGCCACCGGGTTGCTCTACCAGGAGTGGCTCACGCTGGCCGCCGGTGGCACCCTGCCGGCACCCACCGCGCCCACCCCCGTCGAGGTCGCCGAGCAGGAGAGGTCGAGCTCCGGGCAGCGCCGCACCCGCGCCGCCCTGCGGCACTGGGAGCACATTCTCGCCGACCAGCCGTCCGCCGTGTTCGCCGACGACCGGATCGGCTCCAACGACACCCTGCTGCCCACCCTCGGCGTCCGCTCACCCGCCGGCGCCGCCGCTCTCGCCCGCGCCGCCCAGCGCACCGGCGCCTCCAACTCGGCCGTCCTGCTGGCCTGTTACGCCGCCCTGGCCGCGCACCGCGCCGCCCGCACCACAGTCGTGATGGCCGCGCTCTCCGCCAACCGCCACCGTCCCGGCCTCGCCGAGCACATCGGCACCCTCGCCCAGGACGCCCTGCTCGCCGTCGACACCGACTGCCCCGACCTGGACACCCTGATCGGCCGCACCCAGGCCCAGGCGCTGTCCGGCTACTGGCACGCCACCTTCGACGCCGAACGCATCTGGCAACTCATCGAGGACGTCGCTCACCGCCGCGGCGCCCGGTTCGCCCGCCACGTCGTCGTCAACGACCTCAGCGCCACAGTCCCCGACGCCGTTGCCGCCACCAGACCCGACCCGCCCGCCGACCCCGACCTGGCCTGGTACCCCGCCGAACCCACCCCCACCCGGCTGATGCTCAACATCTGGCGCACCACCGGCTGCCTCGAGTTCACCCTGCACACCCACCCCGACGTCCTCGACCGCGACGAGACCGAACTCTTCGCCCACGCCCTGCTCCGCCTGCTCGACCTGGCCGGCCGCCGCACCGTCCGACTCGGCCCCGACGGTGAACTCGCCGCCCTGACCGGCCTCCCCGTCGGCCGCCGCGACAAGGGCCGCTGGCAGCAGCTCGGCACCAACTGGATCGACCTGGACGCCGTCACCGACCTGTTGCGCGCCGCACTCGATGCCAGGAACGTCGAAGTGGACGTCCAGGAGGGAGAGTTGACGGCGACAGCCGACACCGGCGGGACGGTGCTGACCCCCGGGCAGGCGCACGCCGCCGTGATGGCCGCACTGCCCGGGCACGACACCGCGATGGCACCGCACCGCTATGTCCTCAACGGTGGCAGCGGCAGCGGACGGGACTGACCGCGCACCCGGGTGGAGCAGTCTCCCGGCCACCCGGGCGCGTCGTGCCCGGGCGGCGCGGGACGCCCCGTGAGGATGGGACGCGACACCGTCCCCAACTCACCTCAGCCGGAGCCCACCATGGAGCTGTTCCCGCCCCTGCCCCTGGAGTCCTGGCGGGACACCAAGGAGACCCTGCACCGATTCGCCCAGGTCATCGGCAAGATCCGGCTGGCCGGCAGCCCCCGCCGCAACCACTGGTGGAACGTACCCTTCCACCTCACCGGACGCGGCATCACCACCCGCCCCACCGGCCCGACCCGCGGCGGCGACGCCTTCACCATCGACTTCGACTTCACCGACCACCGGCTGTACATCCGCACCCTCGACGGCGCCGAGGACTCGTTCCCGCTCACCGGCCGCTCCGTCAGCGACTTCTACCGCGACACCCTGCGGGCACTCATCCACCTCGACATCGACATCGTCCCCGAGCACCCCTACCCGTACGACCTGCCCGACGCGCACCGCCCGTTCGCCGACGACGACGAACACCGCAGCTACGACCCGGCCGCCGTCACCACCTACTGGCACATTCTCAGCCAAGTCGCCCTGCTGCTGGAGGAGTACGCGGCCGGCTACTCCGGCAAGACCAGCCCCGTGCACCACTTCTGGCACACCTTCGACCTCGCCGTCACCCGCTTCTCCGACCGCGAGATCGACCAGCCCACCGCCGTCGATCCCGTCACCCGCGAGGCCTACTCCCGCGAAGTCATCAGCGCCGGCTTCTGGTTCGGCGACGACAACGTCCCCGAGCCCGCCTTCTACTGCTACACCGCCCCCGAACCCGCCGACCTGACTGCTCGCCCCCTGCACCCCGCCGCCGCCTCCTGGGCCACGAGCCGCGGCAGCCACCTCGCCCTCCTCAAGTACCAGGACGTCCGAACCGCCGCCGACCCCTGGGCGACCGCACTCGACTTCCTCGACTCGGCCTACCGCGCCGGCGCCGACCTGGCCGGCTGGGGCCGCGAACGCGAATGCCCGGGCGGCGTGACCGACACCGTGCTGCGCGTCGAGCCGTCGGCCTAGCAGGTTCGGATCAGTAGAAGTGCCGCAGCTGGGGCCAGAGTTGGGACCAAGGGAGGCGCGGGCCCGTGCACAGCAGGACCGGGGCGCTCTGCTCCTCGTTGGCCAGGCTGTGGCCGTTGTCGACCCGGGCGACGTCGTGGCAGCCGGTGAAGGCCTGCTCGACCTGCGGGTAGGGCGCGGGGTGGATCAGCAGGACGGGGCCGGTCGCGGAGTCCGGCGGCGGGCCCCAGTCCGCGAACGACATGTGGCCCGAATACGGCACGGGCAGACCGTACTTGGCGCCGTAGCGGGCCAGCGCTCCTGCCTCGCCGTAGTTGGTGGTGAAGACCACGGCCCGGCTCCGCTGCTCGGGCGGGATCGCCGCCCAGCCCGTGCCCGCCGCCTCGGCCAGCTCCGGCCAGCCGACCTGCTCCGCCGACTCCTTGTACACCCAGGCCACGGCCGGGAGTTGATGTGCGGGAAGCACCGGCAGGGTGATCACCGAGTTCAGCGTCGCCGCGAGCAGTAGCAGTCCCACCAGCCGTACCCGGCTGCGCCGCACCGGCCACGCCCGGTCGGCCACCGGCTGGCACCCGGCCGCCATGACCAGCAGCAGTGGGGGCAGCGCGTAGTAGGGCTTGCCGCCGAGCAGCAGCACCAGCGCGGACAGGCCCAGGTAGCCGAACGCCAGCGGCCGTGCCCAGCGCAGCTCGGGCTCCTGCCGCAGGCGGCGCAGGCCACCCAGCCACACCGTCACCAACACCGGTGACAGGTACAGCAGTTGCATCGGCACGAAGGTCAACCGGTTGGCCAGGCCGTCCTGCCCGCTGATGCCCGAGGCCACCGTCAGCTGCGGCCAGCCGTGCGTGGCCTGCCAGTACAGGTTCGGCGCGGCCACCAGCAGCGCCAGCAGCGCACCCAGCGGCAGCCAACGCCCGCGCAGCACCTGCCGGTTGCCCGTGAACCAGATGGCCGGCAGCAGCGCCGCCGCCAGCAGCAGCACCAGGTCCTTGTTGAGCAGCGCGACACCCACCGCCGCACCGATCGGCACCCACCAGCGGCGGTCACCGGTGCGCAGCAGCCGCAGGACCAGCACGCCGATGCCCGTCCAGGCGAACAGGTCGAAGCTCGCCGTGGACAGCATGTGGCCCAGCGCCAGCACCATCGCCGACACCGCCGCGCCCGCCGCCGCCAGCACCTGGCCGCCCCGGCGCGCCCCCAACTCCCGCGCGGCCAGAGCCGTCAGGACGATCGTGGCGGCGGCCAGCAGCACCGCGACCACCCGCAGGCCCGCCGGGATCTCGCCGAACAGCGCCGTCGACAGCCTGGCCAACAGCGGTGTCAGCGGCGGCTGATCGACATAGCCCCAGGCCAAGTGCCGCCCGGCGGCCAGGAAGTAGAGCTCGTCCCGGTGGAACCCGTACCGCCCCGTCAATGCCAGTTCGAGCGCTGCGACACCCGCCGCGACGGCGAGCACCGGCCCGAACGCGAATCGCGACAGCCCCGTGGGCGTGGCGACGCTGGTGGATCCATCCCCCCGAAGGTCCATGCCGGGGAGTGTGACAGATGCGGCGGGCCGTGCCGCTCTATCAACGGTAAAAACCTGAACGATTGTTCGGCCACGGCCGTCCGATTAGGCTCGGGCGCTGTGAACGGCACCCCGCACCCCAGTGACCCGCCCATCTCGTCCAGCGCGGACCTCAACCGGCCTGTTGCCGCGGACCTGGCCGCGCTCGCCGGGCTGGCCACCGAGACCCGGCGGCCCGAGCACGCGGGCATCGACCTGCTGCCGACGCTGGAGATCGCCCGGCTGATGAACGCCGAGGACCGCACCGTCCCGGACGCGGTCGCCGCCGAGCTGCCCGCGATCGCGGCCGCCATCGACGCGATCGCCGAACGGATGGGCCGCGGCGGCCGGTTGATCCACGCCGGCGCCGGAACGGCCGGCCGGCTCGGCGTCCTCGACGCCGCCGAATGCCCGCCGACCTTCAACACCGCGCCCGGCGAGATCGTCGCGCTGATCGCCGGCGGCCCCGCCGCCTTCACCGCCGCCGTCGAGAACGCCGAGGACGACCGCGCCGCCGCCGTCGCCGACCTCGACGCCCTGCAACTCACCGCCGCCGACACCGTGGTCGGCATCTCCGCCTCCGGCCGCACCCCGTACGCCGTCGCCGCCGTCGAGCACGCCCGCAGCCTCGGCGCGCTCACCGTCGGCCTCTCCGGCAACCGCGATTCCGCGCTGGGCACCGCCGCCGAGCACGGCATCGAGGTCGTCACCGGCCCCGAACTGCTCACCGGATCCACCCGGTTGAAGGCCGGCACGGCGCAGAAGCTGGTGCTCAACATGATCTCGACGATCACCATGATCCGGCTCGGCAAGACCTACGGAAACCTGATGGTCGACCTCCGCGCCACCAACGAGAAACTCCGCGACCGCAGCCGCCGCATCGTCGCCCTCGCCACCGACGCCGAACCGGCCGCCGTCGCCGCCGCACTGGACGCCACCGGCGGCAAGGTGAAGGACGCCATCCTGCTGCTGCTCGCGGATGTCGACGCCACCACCGCGGCCGCGCTGCTCACCGCGCACGGCGGACGCCTGCGCGAGGCCGTGCAGGCCGCCCTCAAGAACTGACGGGATCAGAGCTGCTGTTCGGCCCAGATGGTCTTGCCACGCGGCGTGTGCCGGGTACCCCAGTTCCGGCACAGCTGCGCGACCAGCAGCAGACCGCGGCCGCCCTCGTCGTAGGTGCGGGCCCGGCGCAGGTGCGGGGCCGTGCTGCTGGCGTCCGACACCTCACAGATCAGGGTCCCGCCGTCCCGGATCAGCCGCAGGCCGATCGGCGGCAGGCCGTAGCGGACCGCGTTGGTGACCAGCTCGCTGACCACCAACTCGGTGACGAACGCGGCCTCTTCGTGCCCCCAGTCGGTGAGCGTCGTGGTGGCCAACTTGCGGGCCCGCGCCACTTCCGACGGGTCGCGCCGCAACTCCCAACCGGCGACGTCCTGTTCGTGCAGTGCCCGGGTGCGGGCCAGCAGCAGTGCGACGTCGTCGCTGGGCGCGGCCGAGCCCAGCGTCGCGTCCAGCACCCGGTTGCACAGCGCCTCCAGCGAACCTGTGGGCTCGGCGAGCGCCGACGCCAGCCCGTCCAGGCCCAGCGCCGGATCGCCGCGCAACTCCGAGGCCCGCAGCAGGCCGTCCGTGTACAGTGCCAGTACGCTGCCCTCCGGTACGGCCAACTCCATTGACTCGAACGGCAGTCCGCCGAGGCCGAGCGGCGGTCCCGGCGGCAGCTCCGGGAACGTCACCGCGCCGTTCGGGTCGACCAGTACCGGACCGGGATGGCCCGCCCGGGCCATCGTGAACGTCCGCCCCACCGGGTCGTACACCGCGTACAGGCAGGTCGCGCCCACGCTGCCGCCCGCCCAGGTGGTGGCGCTGTCCGGCAGTTCCTCCTGATCGACCCGCAGCACCAAGTCGTCGAGGTGGGTGAGGAGTTCGTCCGGCGGAATGTCGATGTCGGCGAGCGTCCGGACCGCCATCCGGAGCCGGCCCATCGCCGCCGACGCGGGCACCCCGTGCCCCACCACGTCACCCACCACCAGCGCCACCCGGGCGCCCGACAGCGCGATCACGTCGAACCAGTCGCCGCCCACGCCGTCGCGGCCGTTCACCGGCAGGTAGTGGAACGCCACCTCCACCGCCGCCTGCCGGGGCGTCCGGGCCGGCAGCAGCGAACGCTGCAGGGCGAGCGCGGTGTCCCGCTGCTGGGTGTACTGGCGGGCGTTGTCCACGGACAGCGCCGCCCGCGCCGTCAACTCCGTGGCCAGCACCAGATCGTCGTCGTCGAACGCCTCCGGCGAACGGTGTCGCAGGAAGATCGCCACACCCAGCGTCACCCCGCGTGCCGTGAGCGGCACCAGCAGCGAGGAATGGATCCCGAACCGCTCCGCCGACCTCAGCCGCCGCGGCTCCCGCTGCATCCACGTCCGCATCTTCTGATCCCGCATGTCCGTCCGCACCGGCCGGCCCGCGGACAGCACCTGCGCCATCGGCGACTCCGTCAGGATCACGTCGCGCGCCCCCACAGCCACCGCCGACTCCGGGCAGCCCGGCAGCACCGACTGCTGCGCCACCCGGTAGAACACCAGGCCCGCGCTGGACGGCGGACCGCTGCCGAACACCGTCTCCAGCAGGTCCACGCCGACGAAGTCCGCGAAGTCCTCCGTTCCGACGTCCGCCAACTCCTGGGCGGTGCGCTGCACTTCGAGGGTCGAACCGATCCGCAGACCGGCCTCGCCGAGCAGTGCCAGGCGACGCCGGGCCAGATCCTCCGGGCCGGCCTTCCGCTCGGACACCTCGGTGATCGCGGCCGGCGGATCCGTCCCCAGCGGCTGCAACGGTTGCGCGGACACCACCCAGCTCTGCTCGCCGCTCGCGGTCAGCACCGGGACGATCGCCAGCTCCACCGCCACCGGATCGCGCTCCGCGCGGGTCAATCGGACCATGCCGGTGAACGGTTGGCGGCGAACCACCGCGCGCAGGACGGCGATCGGCGCGTCACCGGCGAGCAGATCGAACGCGGAACGCCCCAGTACCCGGTCGGCCGAGAACCCCGACATGCGCTCGGCCGCCGCCGACCATCCCGTGATCGAGCCGTCGCCGTCAACCGTCGCAGTAGCCGCACGGCCCGGTACCCGTGTCGCCATGTCCGCACATTCCCCTTCGGTGCAGCAACCCCCAGGCCATGCCTTCAGCATCGCCCCGCCACGCAGACGCCTCAAACCGCCACGCCGAGCCGGAACCGGGGCCGCGTGCTGTTGCGGGAGGTCGAACGCGGTGGTAGCGCCCGGCTTCGCAGGCCGGATGTGCGGCGTTGATCGGACGGTGTGATCAGCGGATCGGTCGGATGTGTGGACCCGGTACGCTGCCGCGCATGAACGGCGGTGGCGGAAGCGAGCGGGAGGCCGAGGTGCTGGCCGCGCTCGCCGAACTGGACCGGATCGAACGCGCACGGAACCACCGGATCGGAATGCTGGACGCCCGGCGCACCCTCCGGGCCGTCGCCGAACGGGCCCGCACCGAGCACGGCTTCGAACTCGGCCTCGGCGGCCTGGTGGAGGGCCGCGACCTGGTGCTGCGGGCCTGGTCGGGGACGCTCCACACCACCCTGCACGACCTGCGGATCCCGCTCGGACTCGGCGTCGGCGGCCGGGTGGCGGCCGTCGGCAGCGCCGTCGTGGTCCGCGACTACTACCGATCCAGCCGGATCACCCACGACTTCGACCAGCAGGTCGGCAGCGAAGCCGTCACCGGCATGATCGGCCTCCCGATCGGCACCGGCCCCGCCCGCGGCGTCCTCTACGGCGCCATCCGCGGCAGCGGCCAGATCGGCGACAGTGCCATCGACGGACTGACCCGACTCGCCCACCTCGCCACCCTCGCCGTGGACGTCGCCGACGGCGCCGCCACCCTCGCCGACGCCGCCGTCACCGGCGAACGCCGCCGGATCGCCGCCGAACTGCACGACGGCGTCGGCGCCATGCTGTTCGGCCTCGGCAGCTCCGTCCGCGACCTGCGCGCCGACACCGCCCAGCACCCCGAACTCGCCGACCGCCTGCGCCGCCTCGAACGCGAACTCGGCGACGCCGCCGCCACCCTGCGCGCCTCCGTCGCCCGCCTCCACCACGACCGGCCCGCCGGCCCCGACGCCACCGCCTCCGACGGCGACCGGCTCGCGGCGGACCTCGCCGAGACACTCCGCGACTTCGAACGACGCACCGGCACCCCCGCCACCTTCGTGCCCATCGGACCCGCCCCGCGCCTGGACGCCGCACGCGCCGCCCTGCTGCGCCGCACCGTCGCCGAGGGCCTGCTGAACGTCGAGAAACACGCCCGGGCCGACTCGGTCGCCGTCACCCTCACCCACGACCGCAACCGACTCGGCCTCGCCGTCATCGACGACGGACCCGGCCCGGAACCCAACGGGAAACCGCTTTCCCGCTGGGGTCCGGCCCCGCACGCACCCGCCACCGGCGCAGGCCTGCCCGCCCTGCGGGCCCAGTACGAACGCCTCGGCGGCACTGTCCACCTGCACAGCGACGAGGACGGCACCACCCTGCGCGGCGAACTCCCGCTCCCCGCCCCGCCGGCCTGAGGACGCGGCCCGACCGCCTGCCCGCCTGCCCCGCCGGCCTGACGGCGCGGCCCGACCGGCTGCCCCGCCGGCCTGACGGCTGGGCCTGATCGGACGCCCCGGCCGTTCCGGTCAGAGCAGCTGCTCCTGCTGCGCCCGCCGGATCGCCTCGACCCGGTTGCGGGCCCCGAGCTTCTGCATCGCCGTCTGCAGATACGTCTTCACGGTGTTCCGGGTCAGCCCGAGCTCCTCGGCGATCTCCGGGTTGGTACGGCCCGTCGCGGCCGACCGGATCACCTCGTACTCGCGCCGGCTGAGCGACAGCCGGAACAGCCGGGCCTGCAACTGGGCCGGGGCCGAACCGTTCAGGCGCGGGTCCATCACCCGCTGTCCCGCCGCGGCCAGCCGCAGCTGGGAGACCAGGTCGGTGTCCGTGACGTCCTTCAGCAGGCAGCCGTGCGCACCGGCCGCAAGGGCAGCGGAAAGCGCATTCCGGTCCTCGAACGCGGTGAAGATCACCACCCGCGCATCCGGTGCGGCCGCCCGCAGCAGCGGCACGGTGCGCGAACCCGGCAGGTCCGGCAGCCGCAGATCCAGCAGCACCACGTCAGGGTGCAGCGTCGCGGCCAGCGCCACGCCCTCGCGCGCCGTCCGGGCCGAGCCGACCACGGACACGTCCTCGGCCCGCCGAATCAGCGCGGACACGCCGTCGCACACCACTGGATGGTCGTCGACCACCAGGACCCGTACGGTACGACCAGTGGAGCCATCCGCCATCCGAGCGAACTCTCCTCTCCAGGTGGGGGGACCGCAGGCTTGCGACCGGCGGAAATATTGGGTGCGACGGTAACTGAACGCAGAGGGGTCAGGCCATGGGCTCAGCCGAGAACGTCGATAACAATGAGCAACTGCCGTCCCGGCCGGGCGACGGCGCCACCACCGCGGCAGGCTCCGGGGCGCGGCTCGACCGCGCCGCGTCGGTGGCCAACTTCCGGGCCGCCCGCGAGGTGCTGTGGCAGCACGCCACCGACTACGACACCGCGTACCGCACCTTCCAATGGCCCGAGTTGGGCGAGTTCAACTGGGCGCTCGACCACTTCGACCCGATGGCGCGCGGCAACGACCGGGCCGCGCTGTGGGTGGTCGAGGCGGACGGCAGCGAGCGCATCCACAGCTTCGACCAGCTCGCCCGCCGCTCCGACCAGGTCGCCAACCACCTGCGCGCGCTCGGCCTCGGGCGCGGCGACCGGGTGCTGGTGATGCTCGGCAACGTCAGCGAACTGTGGGAGGTGATGCTCGGAGCGATCAAGCTCGGCGTGGTGCTGATCCCCGCCACCCTGCTGCTGTCCGCCGAGGACCTCGCCGACCGCCTGGAACGCGGCGAGGTGCGCGCCGTGATCGCCGCCGCCGAGGTCACCGACCGCTTCGCCGGCCTCCCCGGCGCCCCGCTGCGGATCGCCGTCGGCGCGACCGGTGGTGCGACCAGCGGTGCGACCAGCGGTGCGACCGGCAGCAGCGCGACCGTCGGCGGCGAGCCCGTCGAGGGCTGGCACGACTACGCGGAGGTGGACAACGCTGCCGAGGAGTTCACCCCCGAGGGCGTCACGCTCGCAGACGACCCGCTGCTGCTGTACTTCACCTCCGGCACCACCTCGAAGCCGAAGCTGGTCGAGCACACCCACGCCTCGTACCCGGTCGGCCACCTGTCCACCATGTACTGGATCGGGCTGCGCCCCGGCGACATCCACCTCAACATCTCCTCGCCGGGCTGGGCCAAGCATGCCTGGAGCAACCTGTTCGCGCCGTGGAACGCCGAGGCCACCGTCCTGGTCTTCAACTACGGCCGGTTCGACGCCCAGCAGTTGCTCGAGGTGATCGCCCGCTGCCGGGTCACCACACTGTGCGCCCCGCCCACCGTCTGGCGGATGCTGATCCAGGCCGACCTGGGCGCGCACCGCACCGAACTGCGCGAACTCGTCGGCGCCGGCGAACCGTTGAACCCCGAGGTGATCGAACAGGTCCGCGCCGCCTGGGGGTTGACCATCCGGGACGGCTTCGGCCAGACCGAGACCACCTGCCAGATCGGCAACAGCCCCGGCCAGCCCGTCCGCCCCGGCTCGATGGGACGGCCGCTGCCCGGCTACCGGGTCGCCCTCCTCGACGCGGACGGAAAGCCCGGCGAGGAAGGCGAGTTGAGCCTCGACCTGGCCCACCGCCCGCTCGGCCTGATGCGCGGCTACCGGGGCGACCCGGAGCGCACCGCCGACGCCATGCGCGACGGCCACTACCGCACCGGCGACGTCGCCGCGCGGGACGCCGACGGATACATCACGTACGTGGGCCGCGCCGACGACGTGTTCAAGGCCAGCGACTACCGGATCTCCCCGTTCGAGCTGGAGAGCGTCCTGATCGAACACCCCGCCGTCGCCGAGGCCGCCGTCGTTCCCTCGCCCGACCCGCTGCGCCTGGCCGTCCCCAAGGCGTACGTGGTGCTGGTCGACGGCCGCACCCCCAGCCCCGAACTCGCCCGCGACATCCTCGCGTTCACCCGCGAGAAGCTCAGCGCCTACAAGCGCATCCGCCGCCTCGAGTTCGCCGACCTGCCGAAGACCATCTCCGGCAAGATCCGCCGCGTCGAACTGCGCACCCACGAGGCCGACCGCACGGAGAACCGCAACCCGAACGAGTACTGGGACAGCGACTTCCCGGAGCTCCGCCAGGGCTGAGCCGGAGCTCCGTCAGGGCTGAGCACGCCTGCTCCGCCGAACGGGAAACCGCTTTCCGCGTGCCGTCGCCGACTTGTTGGCAGGGGCGTGCGGAAAGCGGTTTCCCGTTGCGTCGGGGCGGAGCGGAAAGCGCTTGCCGACCGCCCCGTGCGGACCGGTAATATCCTCCCAACCTCCCGGGCGTAGCGCAGAGGCAGGCGCCCCGCGCTTACATCGCGGACCACGCCGGTTCGAATCCGGCCCCCGGGAGGCTCGGGTGTCGGGCCCGTAGCGCAGAGGCAGACGCGCCGCTTAGCTGAAGCGGAACACGCCGGTTCGAATCCGGTCGGGCCCGGCCTCGTTGACGCACCGCCACCCGGAGGACCCCCGATGAGCACGCCCGTGCCGGACGAGACGCCCGTGCCGGACGAGACGCCCGTGCCGGACGAGACGCCCGTGCCGGACGAGACGGTCGAGACGGTCGACCCCCACGGCCCCACCGAGGCGGAACTCGCCGCGCTCGACCGCACCATCCGGCAGCTTCGCGCCCTCCCCGCCGACCACCCGTCGCGACTGCGCGCCGAACGCGTCGCCGAGTCCTTCGTCCGCGACGGCCGCCAGCAGCGTCGCCGCGAACGCCGCACCGAGGCCGCCCTCGCCGACACCGAACTGACCGCCGCCACCGCCACCGGCGGCGCCGCCCGCCGCGAAGACGCCCCGCTGCCCACCGCCGCCGGGCACACCCCGATCGGCGAACTCGCCCGCCCCCAGCGCTGCTACGTCTGCAAGCAGTTCTACCGGCAGGTCGACGGCTTCTACCACCGCCTCTGCCCCGATTGCGCCACCGACCACACCGCCCGCCGCAGGCTCAGCACCGACCTGGCCGGGCGGCGCGTCCTGCTCACCGGCGGACGTGTCAAGATCGGCTTCCAGCTGGCTCTGATGATGCTGCGCGACGGCGCCGAGCTCATCGTCACCAGCCGCTTCCCGCACGACACCCTTCGCCGCTTCCAGGCCGCGCCGGGCAGCGACCGCTGGCTGCACCGGCTCCGGATCGTCGGCATCGACCTGCGCGACCCGCGCCAGGTCCTCGGCCTGTGCGAGCAACTGCGCGCCGAGGGACGGCCGTTGGACATCCTGGTGAACAACGCCGCGCAGACTCTGCGCCGCCCGCCGGAGTCGTACGCGCTGCTCGCCGCCGGGGAGCGTGGCACGGTACCCGCGCAGGTCGGGCACGCGCCCGGATTCCGCCCGATGCCCGCCCTCGCCCCCGCCTGGCCCGCCGCCGAACTGGCCTCCGAGGAAAGCGCGTTGGCGCTGCCCCGGGTCACCGCCACGGCGGTGGACGAGGCCGGGCTGCTGCCCGACACCGCCCCGCGGAACTCCTGGTCGGCGACGCTCGGCGGACTCGACCCGGCGGAGGTATTGGAGACCCAGCTGGTCAACGCACTCGCCCCCGCACTGCTCTGCGACCGGCTGCTGCCGCTTCTGGAGGCATCCCCGCACCCCGCCCGCTACATCGTCAACGTGACGGCGGTGGAAGGCCGTTTCGCGGTCCGCAACAAGATGCCCGGCCACCCCCACACCAACATGGCCAAGGCCGCGCTCAACATGCTCACCCGCACCAGCGCCGCCGAACTCGCCGACCGCGGCGTCTACATGTGTGCGGTCGACACCGGCTGGATCACCGACGAGAACCCGGCGCCCAAGAAGTCCCGGCTGGCCGACCACGGCTTCCGCACCCCGCTGGACATCGTGGACGGCGCGGCCCGCGTCTACGACCCGATCGTGCGAGGCGAGGCGGGCGAGCCGTTCGTGGGCGTCTTCCTGAAGGACTATCGAGTGGCGGAGTGGTGAACGCGGCCCGTACCATCGCCGCGACGGGGCCGTAGCACAGAGGCAGGTGCGCCGGTCTCCAAAACTGGAAGACGTCGGTTCGAATCCGACCGGCCCCGTCACCTCGGGGAGGGGTCGTAGCACAGCGGCAGATGCGTCGGCTTGCCAAGCCGGAGGACGCCGGTTCGAATCCGGCCGGTCCCGCACCCGGAGGCAGCGCCCCGGCACGACGGCCCGGAACGACCGAGTGAGCACGGCAAGGAGCGGAAGTGGTGCAGGAGTTCGCCGGAGTCCCGTCGGTCGTGCCCCGCCCGGTCGGCGAACTCGCCCCGCTGCTGGCCTGGTTGCGCACCGGAGCCGGCACCGACCGGCGGATCGACTTCCCGGCCGGCACCGCCCTGCCGGACGGCCGACTCGACCTGTGCAAGCAGCAACTCGGCCCACACGGCGCACAGTTGGTCGCCGACGCCCTCGCCGAAGCAGCCGAAGCAGCCGAAGCAGCCGGCGCAGCCCGGACGGCCCCCGACGGCGGTGAGGCCCCCGTCCGGCACCTGCTGCTCGGCACCGACGGCCTCGGCGACGACGGCGCGGCCGCTTTCGCCGAACGCGCCGCCGAAATACCCGTCCGCACCCTCTACTTGGGCTGCAACGGCATCACCGCCGCCGGTGCCTGCCGGATCGCCGACCGGCTGCGCGCCTCCACCCAGACCGTCCGCGCGCTCTGGCTCAAGCGCAACCCGCTCGGCATCCGGGCCGGCCAGGCTGCCGCCGAACTGATCGCGGCCGTCGAGCAGTTGCGCACCCTGGACCTGGTGCAGACCGGCCTGGACGCGGCCGGCCTGACCGTCCTCGTCGATGCCCTGCTGGCCGGCGGTCGGCACTTCGAACGGCTCTACTTCAGCGGAAACCCGCTCGGCCCGGCCGGAGCCGAACCGCTGGCCCGGCTGATCGCCGCCGGCGCCACCGACGAGCTGTACGCCTCCGCGGCCGGCCTCGGCGACGACGGCGCGCACACCCTCGCGGCCGCGCTGCGCACCGCCCCGCACGGGCGGCTGCGCCGCCTCTCGCTGGCCAGCTCAGGTCTCGGGCCGGTCGCCGCAGCCGAGTTGACGGCCGCCGCGGCCGCCGCCGGAGTGGAACTGCTCGATCTGGGCCGGGTCCCGGCCGCCCACGTGCTGGGCGCCGCCGACAACCGGATCGACCTGGCCGCCGCCGACCGGATCGGGGCCGCGCTGGCCGCCGCCCCCCACCGCCTCGACCACCTGGTGCTCACGCACACCGGCCTCCGCAGCCGCGAGGCGCACCGCCTGCTCGACCACGCCGCCGTTGCCGCGTCCCCCACCCGCTACGTGCTGGGCAAAGGCATCGCGAGCAGCATCCGCAGCCGCCTTAACGCCCTCAGCGTCACCGTCCCCGCGCCCGTCCCCGCCCCGGACGTGGCGGCGGTGCACAGCGTGCACCGCACCGCCGCGCCCGGAGCGGAACAGGACTGAGCAGGCGTCAGCGCGCGGACATCCGCAGCGCGCCGTCCATCCGGATCGTCTCGCCGTTGAGGTAGTCGTGGTCGGCGACCATGGCCACCAGGCGGGCGTACTCCTCGGGGTGGGCGAGGCGCTGCGGGAAGGTGACGGTGGCGGCCAGGCCGGACCGGATCTCGTCGGAGAAGCCCGCCATCATCGGGGTGTCGACGATGCCGGGGGCGATGGTGACGACGCGGATGCCGAACTGGGCGAGGTCGCGGGCGGCGGTGATGGTCATCCCGGCGACGCCGGCCTTGGACGCGGCGTACGCGATCTGGCCGACCTGGCCCTCGAACGCCGCGATGGACGCGGTGTTGACGACCAGGCCGCGCTGGCCGGTCTCGTCCGGCTCCTGGCCGGACATCGCCTCGGCGGCGAGCCGCATCACGTTGAAGGTGCCGATCAGGTTGACGTTCAGCACGGTGCGGAACAGGTCCAGGTCGTGCGGGCCGCGGCGGCCGACGATCCGGGCGGACGGGGCGATGCCCGCGCAGTTGACGGCCAGGCGCAGCGAGTGGCCGTCGAAGGCGATCCGGGCCAGCGCGTCGCGGACGGGCTGTTCCTCGGTGACGTCCGCGCCGAGCAGGGTGACGCCCTCGGGCTGGGCGGGGGCGGACTCGACGGCCTTGGGCAGGTCCAGGCCGTAGACGTGGGCGCCGAGGCCAGCCAGGTGGGCGGCGGTGGCCGCGCCGAGGCCGGAGGCGGCACCCGTGACCAGGGCGGCGGTACCGGTGAGCTGCATGCTGGAAAGCCTTTCCGAACGGATGGTGACGAACCGACTGGGGGAGTGGGTCAGCGAGCGAACTGGCGGCTGATCACCAGGCGCTGGATCTGGTTGGTGCCCTCGAAGATCTGCATAATTTTCGCCTCGCGCATGTACCGCTCGACCGGGAAGTCCCGGGTGTAGCCGTAGCCGCCGAGCACCTGCACCGCGTCGGTGGTCACCTTCATCGCGGCGTCGGTGGCGATCAGCTTGGCCACGCTGGCCTGGCGGCTGAACGGGCGGCCGAGGTCGCGGCGGCGGGCCGCGTCCAGGTAGGTGGCGCGGGCGGAGTCCACGGCGGCGGCCATGTCGGCGAGCAGGAAGCCCAGGCCCTGGTGGTCGACGATCTTGCGGCCGAAGGTGGTGCGCTCGTTGGCGTACGCGACGGCGGTGTCCAGCGCGGCCTGGGCGAGGCCGGTGGCGCAGGCGGCGATGCCGAGGCGGCCCGAGTCGAGGGCGGAGAACGCGATGGACAGGCCCTGCCCCTCGGCGCCGATCAGGCGCTCCGGCCCGAGCAGCGCACCGTCCCAGTAGGCGGCCGTGGTCGGCACGCCGTTGAGGCCCATCTTCTCCTCCGGCGGGCCGAAGGTCAGGCCCTCGGCCTCGCCGGGCGCCAGGAAGCAGGAGATGCCGTGCGCGCCGGGCGCGGTGCGGGCGAACAGGGCGTAGAAGTCGGCCTTGCCGCCGTGGGTGATCCACGCCTTGGTGCCGGTGATCCGGTACCCGTCCTCGACGGGTTCCGCCTTGCAGGTCAGCGCGGCCGCGTCGGAGCCCGCCTGCGGCTCGGACAGGCTGTAGCCGCCGATCAGTTCACCGGCGAGCATCCGGGGCAGCCACTGCTCCTTCTGCTCCGGCGTGCCGAACGCGTTCAGCGGGTGGCAGGCCAGGGTGTGCACGCTGGTGGCGACCGCGACGGCCGCCCAGCGTGACGCCAGCTCCTCCAGCACCTGGAGGTACACCTCGTAGGGCTGCCCGCCGCCGCCGAACTCCTCCGAGTACGGCAGGCCGAGCAGGCCGGCCTGGCCGAGTAGCGCGAACAGGCCCTCTGGGTACAGCTCCTGCTTCTCGTGGGACTCGACCTTCGGGGCGAGTTCCTTGTCGGCGAGATCGCGGGTCAGCGCGATCAGGTCGGCGGCTTCCTCGGTGGGAAGCAGGCGGTCCACGGCCATGTTCCGGCTCCAAGCGGTACGCAAAGCGGTACGTCAGTACCGGTGAGGGTAGCGCAGCAGAGCCCGCAGCGGGGGACCCGGGAACGGTGAACAGGGAAAAGTCCGAGAAGGGACGGGGAAAACGTGGGCACGGGGGGGCGCGGGGGAGTGCGGGCCGGGCCCGGGTGCGTGCGGCGGCCGGATCTGCGGCGGCGGAGAGGCCGACTGTCATACTGGCCGGGTGATCGACAGCGCCGCCGCACCTCAGACCAGTGGACGGGGCGCCGCACGCCGCAGCGCCCTCTTCGAGGAACTCGTCGCACTCTTCGTCGCCGAGGGCTTCGCCCAGTTCACGCTGGACGACCTCGCCGCCCGGCTGCACTGCTCCAAGCGCACCCTGTACGGACTGGCCGGCTCCAAGGAACAACTGGTCCGGGCGGCCGTCGTGCACTTCTTCCGGAGCGCCACCGCCCGGGTGGAGGCCGCACTGGCCGCCGAGACCGACCCGGCCGCCCGGCTGGCCGCCTACCTGCGCGCCGTCTCCGCCGAACTCGCCCCCGGCTCGGCCCGGTTCTTCGACGACCTGGCAGCCTTCGAACCCGCCGCCGAGGTCTACGGCCGCAACACCCGCGCCGCCGCCCGGCAGATCCAGCGGCTGATCGACGACGGCGTCGCGGAAGGCGCCTTCCGGGAGACCCATGTGGCGTTCGCGGCGGACGTCATCAGCTCGGTGATGGTCCGCATCCAGCGGCGCCAGGTCGCCGAGGCCACTGGCCTCGCCGACGCCGAGGCGTACGGGCACCTGGCCGAGCTGCTGCTGCACGGCCTGCTGCGCTGACAGTCCTCCCGCTCAACTCCCGCGCGTCCTGCTGCGCTGAGAGTCCTCCCGCTCAACTCCCGCGCGTCCTGCTGCGCTGAGAGTCCTCCCGCTCAACTCCCGCGCGGTGGCTCCGCGGCAGACTCGACCGGCCCGGAACCGCAGACCGGGCACCGCCCGCCCTCCCGCACCTTGCCGCACTCCTCGCAGACCAGATTCAGCCAGCAGGCGGGCTCGCCGCCCTCGCTCTCGACGCGCTCCATGGGGTCCATGACCTCCAGTGTGCCGCCGACGTCCGGCAGCTGGGAGAACGAGGGTCGCGGGCGGCCGCGAAACTCCGTGCACGGCAAGAGCGTTGGCCACTATCTTGGGCGGATGATCGACAAGGAACTCGCTGTTCCACCTCCCACCGTCTTCTTGCCCCGGCGCGGCATGGTGTGGCGTCAGCCGGCCGCCGCTGCGGCCGTCTTCGTAGTGTCCGCGCTGGTCGTCGCGGCGCAGCTGACCCCGATCCTGGTACTCCTGGGTGTGATCGCCCTTCCGGTCTCCGGGCTGATCGTGGTGATCGGGCTGAACACCCTGATCCGACGGACGCCCCAACTGGTCATGGACGCCGAAGGGTTGACGGTCCCACAGCTTGGGCGGATCCACTGGGACGAGATCGCGGGAGTCCGCCCCTCGACAGCAGGCACCCACGAGGTGATCCTGCTGACCGGCCACCCCGGCGCACCCTTCCCGCCCCGCCCCCCGATGCTCGGACGCCTCGCCGTCCGCACCAACCGCCGGACGGGCACGCGCGAGGCCATCTTCACCGTCGCCGCGCTGCCGATGGACGCGAAGGCGCTCATCGCGGACATGCGCCGGTACCACCGCGGCCTGACGGTCCTGCCGTCCGAGGACTGACGGCGCCGCCATCGCGGTGGGCGAGCAGGCGGGCGGTCAGGCAGGGGAGCTGCGGGGATTGCCAAGACTTGGGCAGGGAAGCCCTCGTGGCCCGGGAGCCCGATCGCTAGCTAGTGCGCGTGATCGACAAGGAACCCGCTGTTCCACCCCCACCGTCCACCTCCCCCGGCGCGGAAGGCTCGGGCGTCAACTGGTGCTTTTCGCCGCCATCTTCGCGGTGGCCGCACTGGTGGTCGTCGCCGCGCGGCCGAACCCGGTCCTGGTGATGCTGGGGGTGATCACCCTTCTGCTCTCCGGGCTGCTCGTGGTGGTCGGGCTGAACGCGATGATCCGGCGGACGCCGCTACTGGTGCTGGACGCCGACGGGTTGGAGCCCCCGCAGCTGGGACGGATCCACTGGGACGAGATCGCGGCGGTGCGGGCCGCGATGCTCGGCACGAACGAGGTGATCCTGCTGATCGGCCACCCCGGCGCACCCTTCCCGCCCCGCCCCTCGATGCTCGGAGGCCTGGGCCTCCGCGCCAACCGCCGGATGGGCCTACGCGTGACCTTCTTCGTGGTCACCTCCCTGCCGATGGACGCGAAGGCGCTCATCGAGGACATGCGCCGGTACCACCGCGGCCTGACGGTCCTGCCGTCCGAGGACTGACGACGCCGCCATCGCGGTGGGCGAGCAGGCGCGCGGTCAGGCAGGGGAGCTGCGGGGATTGCCAAGATTTGGGCAGGGAAGCCCTCGTGGCCCGGGAGCCCGGTCGCTAGCTTGTGCGCGTGATCAACGACGTACCGGCGGTCCTGCCACCCACCGTCTACCGTCTCCCGCCCGGCAGGCGCACCCTGGTCCTCTGTGCGCTGTTCGTCGCGGCGGGCCTGGTGCTCGTGGGGTCGGGCGAGTCGGTGACGGCCGGTGTGGTCAGCATTCTGTTCTTCGGGCTCGGCGGCGCGGCGATGCTGGCGGTACGGATCCAGTGGGGCCCGGAACTGGTGCTGGACGCCGACGGGTTGGAGGGCCGCCGGCTGGGCCGGATCCACTGGGCGGAGATCCGGACGGCGCGGTGCAGGGTCGCGGGCAACAAGTGGATGGTCGAACTCACTGGCCACCCCGGTGCGCTCTTCCCGCCCCGGCCGTCGAAGTTCGGCGCCTGGGTGACCCGCGCCAACCGCAAGGCGGAGTTCGGCACGGTCCAGATCCACCAGGACGTCCTGCCCGTCAACGTGGCAGAGGTCCTCGGCCAAATGCTCTTGTACCACCCGGACTTGACGGCCCTGCCGCTCGTGGAGAGGACGATCGAGACCGCTCTGCGCACCCGCGTCGCCAAACCTCGAAACCGCCCCGAGAAGGACCGGCCCGAACCCATGCCGCCCACCCCGCCGCCCCCGGCCGAACCTGCGGAACCGGCCGAACCTGCGGACCCGGCCGAACCGGCCGACGCCGACCGCCTGGTCGCGGCCTTCCCGCCCCAACTGGCCGACGACGTCCGCGCGGCGCTGGTCGTCCTGCCGCCCGCCGGGCACCTGACGTCCCACGGGTTCACCGTCCAGGTCTCCGGCCGACCGGTGGCCATCCCCGTCCGGATCTACCACGACGAGCCGTCCGCCGAGGCGGTGAACGCGCTGACCCCGCGGCAGCGGCAACTCCTGCACTGCCTCTACACCCGGCACCATGACGGCCGGATCCGCCAGCGCCACCTGGAACGGATCGTCGGCTCGACCGACCCGTGCGTCGCCCCGTTCGTCCTCCAACTGGCGGGCGAATACGTGCTGGTGATCCTGCGCCTGATCCACGACCACCTCACCGAACTCGCCGCGCCCGGTACCGAGGGCCGCCGCGTCTACGGGCGGTTCGTCGCCGACAACCCGGCGTACTTCGCGCTCACCGGGCAGCGCGTACTGAGCTACTGGAACGCCTACCACCGCGACGCGTACCCGGACTTCCGGACCTACCCGGGCAGCGCCCTCCTCGACCTGCTCCGCGCCGCCGCCGCGGATGACGCCGCAGATGGCGCCGCCGATGACGCCGCCGATGACGACGAGCCGCCACGAGTGAACCGGGTGCACCAATGAGGCGCCGGGAAACCACCGTTACCGAATCTTGATCTTGATGGCGCGACGGACGGCCCGGATGCGGCGTGTATTCAGCACGTCGACGAACACCTTTCCATCCGGGGGACCACATGACCGAGGGGCTCGGCTTCGACGAGTTCGCGGCCAGTCGGGCACGCCGCCTGTTCCATCTCGCGTACCTGATGTGCGGGGACTGGCACCAGGCACAGGATCTCGTGCAGACCGCACTGTCCAAGATGTACCCGGTCTGGGGGCGGCTGCGGCGCGCCGACGGGGACGCCGGAGTCGACGCCTACGCGCGGAAGGTGCTGCTGCGCTGCTACCTGTCGCACCGCCGGCTGCGCCGCTCCACCGAACTCGCGGTCGCGGAGTTCCCCGAGGAGCCGGTGGTCGGCGCCCGGGAGGGCAGTTCGGCCGCCCTGCGGATCACCCTGGTGGCCGCTCTGCGCCAACTGCCGCCCAGAAACCGGGCCGCAGTGGTCCTCCGCTACCTGGAGGACTACAGCCTGGAGGAGACGGCAGAGGCGATGGGTATCACCGTCAGCGCCGTGAAGAGCCTCAACTCCCGTTCGATGACCCGCCTGCGCGCGATTCTCGGCCCGGACCGCGCCCTGCTGCTCCAGGACTGACCCGGGGCCGACGCCCCACCCCTCGGCAACCACCCCCGCCACTTCTGTGACATACACCTGCCAGACCGGAAGGCATCGGACATTGGACCTGGACCTGGAGCTCTCCCGGATGATGGAGACGAGCGTCATGGAACTGAGCGTCCCGGTTGCCGTGATCGTCGCCGAGAGCAACCGCCGGGGCCGCCGGCGCAGACTGGCCCGGCGGCTGCGGGTGGCGGGCGCCGCGCTCACCGTCGTCGCGCTGGCCGCGGTCGGCGCGAACGTCGGACTGTCCACCGTGGCCTCGAACCTTCCCGCCCACAGCGCCGGCCCGGCCGGCGTGGGCGTGGGCGTGGGCGTGCCCCCGCCCACCACCTCGCCGAGCCCGTCCGACGGCGCCGCGGCGAGTTCCGGGACCGAGTCCGGTCCGCTGCTGAAGATGCCCCCGGCATCCACGCTCGGTCGGCCGCCGAGCAGCGGCACCTCGGCCCCCAAGAGTCTGCAGACGTTCACGCCCGAGGCGGTGTCCGAGACGCTCGGCGCCATGCTTCCCGCGGACTACCGGCTCCTCAAGGACGCCGTCGTCCACCCCGGCCCGCTTCCCAGCGGCACCGCCGGGGTGGTGATGAAGTTCGTCGACGGCACCGGCCAAACCGCCACCCTGGAAGTGACGATGCGCCAGTCGCGGCTGGTCTTCCCGAAGAACGGGCAGGCGCACACCGACCCCAGCGACCTGCCGTTCCAGTGCGCGGAGAGCGTCCTGGGCAACGGAGCCCGCACCGTCATGGGCTGCGAGTACGGCTTCCTGACCGACGGCACCTGGGAGATGGTGGAGAGCAACGGCGCGGTGGCGCCGCCCCTGTACAGCTACCGGGTCCGGCTGTGGCGGATCGACGGCACCGTGCTCGAGTTCACCGAATACAGCGGGACCCGCGACTTCACCGGCGACGGGGAGACCTTCGCCCGCGGCGACCAGCCGATGAACGCCCGCACCACGCCGCCGATCCCGATGCCCATCTGGCGCGGCGTCGCCGAGAGCCAGGACTGGCGCTGGTTCACCCTGCCCAAGGACTGACACCCCGCCCCGGTTGCGGAGTCTCCCGGTCAGGGCCCGTGCCACCGCGTAGGGTTGGCGCGTGACCGAACAGACGCGCAACGTGGCGGGCGACCACGCCCGGGTGGACACCGTGGTGCAGGCGCAGCACGTCAGCACGGTGAACATCCACCAGGCGGCCGCCGTCGTCCACGCCCCGGCCTTCGAACTGCCGCCGGAGCGCGCCCACTTCGTCGACCGCACCGAGGAACAGGCCCGCATCGCCGAGCTCCCCGAGCCGGACGGCATCAACCAGGGCACCCCGCAGGTGGTGACGATCAGCGGCCTGGGCGGCATCGGCAAGACCGCCCTGTGCCTGCGCGTCGGCCACCGCCTCGCCGAGCGCTACCCGGACGGCGCGCACTACGTCGACCTGGACGAGTACCGCCGCGACGGCGCGGTCGACCTGGCCGCCGTCCTCGCCGACCTGCTCTCCGGCCTCGGCGTCGAACGCGCCTGGCTGGCAACGGACTTCCGCTCGCTGGCCCGCCAGTACTGGGCCCGCACCCGCGGCGGCCGCCGACTCCTGGTGATCGACAACGCCCGCACCGGCGCCGAGGTCCAGCCGCTGCTCCCCGCCTCCGCCGCCAGCCTGGTACTGGTCACCAGCCACGGCCCGCTGTACGACCTCGGCGACACCGCCCCGCTGGAGCTCGCCCTCGCGCCGCTCTCCACCGACCACACCGCCGAACTGCTGCGCCTGCTGTTCGGCGACAAGCGCTGGGCCGCCGCCGACCCCGCCACCGTGCACACCCTGGCCACCGCCTGCGCCGGACTCCCCAAGGCCGCCGAGGTGGCCGGCGAACTCGCCCGCCGCGTCCCGCACCGCACCCTCGCCGCGCTCGCCGAACGCCTCACCGCCGAACTCCACCAGCAGGGAAGCAGGCCCGTGGAAGCCGTCTGGGACGCCGCCTACGCCGAACTCGGCGACGACGCCGCCCAGTTGTACCGCACCCTGACCGAGTGCCCCGGCCCGTTCGCCACCGAGTACACCGCCGCCGCGCTGCTCGGCCAGGGCCTGGCGGCCGCCGAGGACGCCCTCGCCGAACTCGTCGCCGCCGGACTGCTCGACTACCGGGCCGGCGGTTACCGCCGACACGCCCTGGTCCGCGGCCACGCCGACCGCCGGGCCCGGCAGGCCGACCCGGACGGCACCGAACGTGCCGACGCCCGCCGCCGAGTCCTGCACTGGCTGCGCCGCCAGAGCGCCCGCGCCGACCTGGTGATGGCCGGCGCCCGCCTCACCGTCGAAGCGGAGGTGCCGCCGCTGCCGGGCGTCCCCGACGCCGACCTCGGCACCGTCAAGTCCCAGGCGCTGCACTGGATGGAGGCCAACCGGCAGGCCCTGTACGGCGCCGTCGCGCTCGCCCACGACAGCGGCCGCGACCAGGACGCCGTGGCACTCGCCGAATCGCTGTGGACGCACTTCCTCGACCACCCCCGGCACGCCGACGCCATCGAGGCCTTCGCCGCGGCCGTGGCCGCCGCCGACCGCGCCGACCGGCTGCCCGCCCGGATCCGCACCCGCTGCCTGCTCGCCCGGCCGCTGTGGGAGACCGCCCGCTTCGAGGAGGCCGCCACCGCCCTCGACCGGGCCCGCGCCCTCGCCGACCTGCTCGGCGACGCCTCCGCCGACCGCCGACTCGCCGCCTCCGCCATCGACTTCCACGGCCAACTCGCCCTCGCCGAAGGCCAATGGGCCACCGAACACCGCGACGCCGACATCGCCCGCGCGCACTTCGCCACCGCCCGCGCCGACTTCGACGCGGCCCGCGCCATCCACCAGGAGATCGGCAACGCGTACGGCGCCGCGCTGCAGACCTACCAGTGCGCCAAAGCCGCTGCCGCCGCCGACCAGCCGGACGCCGCCGACCTGTTCGCCCGGGCGTACCAGGCGTTCACCGGCATGCCGGGCCGTCAACGCATCTCCGCCCGCGCCCGCTTCGGCCTCGGCCAGGGCCTGCTGCGGGCGGGCCAATTCCTCGACGCAGAGCCCCACTTGACCGCCGCACTTGCCGACGCCGAAGCCCGCCGCTCCACCTTCGACGAGGCCCGCATCCGCACCGACCTCGCCACCCTCGCCGAGCGCACCGGCCACCCCCAGGACGCCGCCCGCCACCGCGCCAGGGCCGCCGAACTGCGCGCCGCGCACGGCGGCGTACCGGACAGCGAGTAGGCCGCGGACCGGACCGCGATCAATCTGCGGGTTCTGCCCCCGCGGCGGGTCCCGGTCCGGTGGACCGTTCTGCGTGACGTGAGTTCAACTGCCAGATGCAGAAGGGGAGTTCGCCGAGCCGTTGCTTGACATGTGCACGGTGTGCTGCCTGGGCCGCGGACTGTCCGATTGGCGACAGCCGAAGGCCCTTCCGGGCCGCTGTCGGATGGGCGAAGCTATTGATCGCCGCCAGGGAAACCGACCGGGCGGCGAACCGGAGCAAGTGCCAACCGCGGGGCGCTGCAGCCTCGGCCGGGGCTGATCCGGCGGCCATGGTCGCCCGCGGCCACCCGGCCGTACTCCTACCGGCCCGTCGATGATTCCCGGCGGCACCGGCCGTCGACCGAACTCTTGGCGTCGGCACCCGGATGCGATCGCTGTTCCTGCAGGACAGCCGTCTGCCGGCCCGCGCCGGGCCGAACCCGGAGGCCCGGGACGCCGCTCCACCGCCTGAACCGCCACGAGGCACCCCACGTGCCCTCACGGTGCGATGCCGGCTGCCCCTGCAGGGCAGCCGCCCCGCCCCGTCTCAGTGCCGCACCTTGTGGCTGACCCACTGGTCGTAGACGTCGCCGCCTGCAGGGCAGTCGCCCCGCCCCGCCTCCGTGCCGCCCCGCGACGCCACCGCTCGAACGGATGCCCCGAAGTGCGGGTACCGCCATGCCTTCTTACGTTTTGTCAAGGAGTCCCCATGTCTAGCCGTATCCTCCGTGTGGCCGCCGCGTTCGCTGCCGCGTCCGCCCTGCCCATGGTCCTGAGCCTCGGCGCCCAGAGCGCCTCCTCCGCGAGCCCGCTGCCCGTCACGGGCCATACCGTCACCAGCTCACCAACGCCCGGTATCGCCTCGAAGGGATACGGAACCGCGTTCACCCCGACCGTCAAGAACCCCGCGACGGCCACCCAGGCCGAACTCGCCGCAGCCGGCGTCGCGAAACCCCAGGGCCTCTCCGCCGGAGCTGCCGCTTCCGGGGTCAATGGCGCGATCACCCGCGACGAGGTCATCGCCCGCGCCCAGTCCTGGGTCGACCAGGGCGTCCCGTACAGCCAGACCAGCTACTGGACAGACTCCAACGGCACCTACCGCCAGGACTGTTCCGGATTCATCTCGATGGCCTGGCACCTCTCGACGGCCGGCACCAACTACGGCGACACGACCTGGACGCTGCCCAACTACGCTACGCAGCTCGGAAGTTACGACGACCTGAAGCCCGGCGACATGCTGGACAACATCGACACCCACGTCGTGCTCTTCAAGGAATGGGCCGACTCGGGCCACACCGTCGCCACCGTGATGGAGGAAGCCCACAGCGGCACCGACGCGCGCATCTCCACCCGGACCCGCAGCGATCTCACCTCGGGCAACTTCAGGCCCTACCGCTACGACAACATCGTGGACAGCGCCCCGCCCCCCACGTCCCTGTCGCACTCCTCCTCGACGGTGGTGGACCAGAACGGCACGGTGCGGGTCTACCGTCGCGGGGCGGACAGCCACATCTACGAGAACCACCTGGACAAGGGCGGCCCGTGGTCGGGCTGGTGGGACATGGGCGGCAACGTGGCCGGTCAGCCGGCCGCGACGGTGGCCAAGGACGGGACGATCATCGTTGTCGGCGTGGGTGCCGACCACGTCCTCTACGAGGCCGACCTGCGTCCGTTCCAGGGCTGGAACAAGTGGATGAACCTCGGTGGCAGCAACCTGGACAACAACCCTGCCGCGGTCACCGACAACAACGGCACCGTCCGGATCTACGCGCACGGTACCAACGGCCACCTGTACGAGAAGACCGTCGTCCCGGGTGAGCCGTGGTCGGTGACGTGGGACATGGGCGGCGACAACTACCTGACCGGCTCTCCCTCCGCCACTGTCGCGAAGGACAACACCGTCATCGTGGTCGCCGTCGGCGCCGACCACAGGCTTTACGAGAACGACCTCCGCCCGAACCAGCCCTGGAACGTCGGCATGGACCTCGGCGGCAGCAACCTGGACCACAACCCCGCCGCGATCACCGACAACAACGGCACCGTCCGGATCTACGCGCACGGCACCAACGGTCACCTGTACGAGAAGACCGTCGTCCCAGGTGAGCCGTGGTCGGTGACGTGGGACATGGGCGGCGACAACAACCTGGTCGGCTCGCCCTCCGTCGCCATCGGCCAGGACAACACCGTCATCGTGGTCGCCCACGGTGCCGACCGAAAGCTCTACGAGAACGACCTCCGCCCGAACCAGCCCTGGAACATCGGCATGAACCTCGGCGGCGAAATCCTCGCCGGTTCGCCCTCCACGGTCACCGACACCGACGGCACGGTCCGGGTCTACTCCGGCGCCACCAACGGCAACGTCTTCGAGAAGTCCGTCGTCCCCGGCCAGCCCTGGTCCGTGATGTGGAGCCTGGGCGGCAACTTCCCCGCCTGATCGCCGGTCACAGCTCCGCGTCGAGCTCCTCCGAGCGGGCCGGGCGGATGGTGAGGCGGGCGGTGAACGGGCCCAGCACGCAGTCGAGTTCGAACGGGCCGTCGGCTGTCGGGTGGGCGCCGAGCCAAGCGTGGACGGCTGAGACGGCGGCGGTCGGGTCGATGCGGTGGATGCGCCCACCGGACCGGCCCGGGGCGAGCTGCACGGTGAACGGGCCGTGGTGGCGGTGCCGTAGCACGAAACGGTCGGCGGACAGGACGGCCGCGGCGGTCTGGCAGGCGGGGAGTTCGGCGAGCACGTGGGCGGTCCAGCCGGCTGCCGTCCAGCGGCCGGAGCCCGGGCGTCGCCACAGCACGGCGGCGCTGCGCACCTGGGCCAGCGCGGCCACCGGGTGCTCGGCGGACAGGTGGTGGATCGGCAGCTCGGTCGCGGCCGGGAAGCGCTCCACCCGCACCCGCTGCCCGTCCACCTCGGCGCGCACCGCGAGCGCCGGCGCGGCCGACCGCGGCACCGACGGCAGGGGCAACGGCTGGGCCAGCACCGGCTGCCGCGGGGGCGTCAGGTCGAGCAGCCGGTACAGCTCGGTGCGCAGCAGGCCCAGCGCCTGCCCGGGCCGGTCGAACGCGTCGGCGGCCGGGCCGGGGGGAGCGGTGGCCGGGGTGAGGTCGCGGACGGTGTCCAGTCCGGTGAAGCGTGGTGCGGCGGCCAGCAGCCGGGCCATCGGGGTACCGGCGATCAACTCCCGGCCGCCGTCGTAGGCGTTCAGCACCGGACGGCCGAGCGCGGCGGCGTACAGGGCGGTGGAGCCGTGGTCGGTGATCACCGCGTCGGCGGCGACCAGGACCGCCGCCCAGTCCTGGTGCGGGGACGGCAGCAGCAGACCGGCCCGCAGCTCGGGACGGAACTGCTCGGCGAGATCGAGCCGGCTGCGCTCGCCGACCTCGTTGGGGTGCACCAGCAGCGCGACCCGGTACCGGTCCACCGGTAGGCCGAGCACCAACTCGCCCGGCAGATCAGGGCGTTGGACCAGCAGACTCTCCGGCCCCCAGGTGGAGAGCACCGCCAGCAAGGTCCGGTCGCCGAGGTCGAGCGCGGCCCGGTACGCCTCGCGGCGGGGGTAGGACTCCAGCATCCGGTCCAGCGTCGGATCGCCGACGACGACCGCGCGGGTGGCCGCCGGCGGGCAGAACTCGGCCAGCCGGGACAGCTGTTCGGCATGACCGAGACCGTGCAGATCGGCCCACGGCGCGCCGTCGGAGAGCAGGAACGCCGGGTCGAGGCCGGACGGCAGCTCGGGCGAACCCTCCTCGCGCAGCGCCTTGTTGAAGCCCGCGCCGTGCGGCAGCAGCGCCCGGGCCCGAGCGGACAGGCTGGCCAGCGCGCCCTTCGGGCTGGTGGTCAGGACCAGGTCGAACGGCCGGGCGGTGGCCTGCTCGAAGTCGATCACCCGGGCGCCGGAACGGTCCAGCGCTGCCAGCGCCTCCAGATCGAACCGGGAACCCGGCACCAGCGTGAACCAGCGGGAGATCCGCCCGTCGCCCTCGAACACCGGCAGTACGTCCAGCAGTCGGTGCAGTGCCACCGCCGAGCGGAACGCCAGCAGCACGGAGCGCCGCTGGTCCCCTCCGGTGTCGCGCATGGGCCGATGGTATCCGTGCGCCCGCCGCGACGCCCTCCGGGACACGGCCACCGACGGCCGGCCGGGCAGCGCGGGGCCCGGCCTGATCCGCCGTCGGAAAGGCTCGGGCCGGGACGGCGAAACGCCCGCCGCCGGTGCCCGATTGACGAGACATCGGGTACCGGCGGCGGGTGGTGTGAATGGTCAGACCGTGTTGGCGACCTGCAGGGCGGCCTCCACGCCGGAGGCGATCGCGCCGGAGATCCACGCGTGGTAGCGCGGCTGGCAGTGGTCACCGGCGAAGAACAGCTTCCCTTCGACGGGCGTCGCCACGTGCGGGCCGAGGCTGAGCAGCTGCCCGGGCGTCTCGATGACGGCCTCGCCCAGCGCCCAGCGGTTGCGCAGCCAGGACTGCGAGACGTGCCGGTCGGTGACGTAGCGCCGGATCCGCTCGCCGTACAGGCCGGTCAGGTGCTCCAGCGCCTCGGTGTGCCGGTCGGCGGGGGTGAGGGCGTCGAAGCGCAGCGCGTCCTCCGCCCAGTTGTAGGCGGCCAGCACGACACCGCCGGGCGCGCCGCCGTCGCTGGGGTGGGAGGGGAAGTAGATGAACCGGCTGGCCTCGTCGGAGATGCAGCCGCCGCCGACCGCGGCCACCGCCGCGCCGTGCGGGGCGGGCTTGTAGTCGTTGCCGAGCTTGCTCTTCCAGGTGTTCTCGTCCCACTCCCACCAGCGCTCGGTGAACTCCAGCAGCACCTTGTGCGCGGTGTCGTGCTTGAGTTCGCTGATCGCGCGGCGCTTGCCGTAGGGGAGCAGCGGCTCGAAGTCGACGTGCCGCAGCGCCGCGAACGGCACCGCCAGCACCACCATGTCCGCCCGGTAGTCGGTGGACTTGCCGCCGATCGCGCCGTCGCAGGCCTCGTCCTCCGGGCCGGTCTCGGGCTCGGCCGTCACCGTCACGCCGTGCTCGTCGGTGCGGACCCGGGTGGCCACCTGGCCGCGCGCGATCGTCAGGCCCTTGGAGAGCGCCTCGGTGAGGGCGTCGGTGCCCGCGTTGAACTCGAAGTAGGTGACGGACGGGTTGATGTCGCCCGCGTCGAACACGGAGTGCAGGAAGCCGTAGGACAGCCGGCTGGTCAGGTTCTCCAGCGTGCCGACCGCCTGGATCTGGGCGTCGCCCCAGCCCTCGCCCTCCTGCAGGTAGCGCAGCAGCGAGTAGCCGTCCATGTCGTACAGCAGCTCGGCCATGCCGGTGACGCGTTCGGCGATCGGCTTGTCCGTCCAGGTGCCGTCCTTGTTCTTGTCCATGGTGTAGCCGCGGGCGGTGTCGAGTGCCTTGTCGAAGGCCTTCGAGGCGGTCTGGTTGCTGTCCCAGCCGAAGCTCTTGTTGATCGGCGCCGGGTCCTGCGCGTACTGCTGCTTGGTGACGGTCTGCCCGTTGACGTGCAGGAAGCGGCTGCCGAGACCCTTCGGCGCGACGTACGCGGGCGCTTCGCCGCTGGCGAACTCCTCGCCCGTCCACGACTTGTAGACCACCTTGGCGTCCTGCGAGACCTGGTCCGGCACCGGCGGGAGGTCCACCAGGTCGAACGGGCGGCGCGGCACCTTCAGGTGGTCGGCCAGCGCGAGGGTCAGCACGTGGCTGGACGGGATGCGCATCGCGCCGGCCTCCGCGTGCAGCCGGGAGTCCTGCCACACGTCGCCGCGGAAGGTCTTCACCCGGCCGCCCACCCGGCTGCGATTCGCCTCCAGCACCCGCACCTTGTGGCCCGCCGCCTGCAACAGCCGGGCGCACACCATGCCGGCCACGCCCGCGCCGACCACCAGGACGTCGCGCGTCTCGGTCTTCTTCACGCGCTGACGGCCGGTCAGTAGCTTCAGGTACTCGAGCGTCAGGTCATTGTGGTCGGCGTCGGTCAGCAGGATCCGGCGCGCCATGACGAGCGCCGCCGCCTTCCGCGCCGGGTCGGACGGAGCCGTGTCCGCCGCACGAGAGATGTCGGCCCCGGGGCCGGCCAGGGCGGCGGCCGTCACCGCGCCACCGGAGGCAAAGAGGAGTCCGCGTCGAGAGATCATCGGCCCAGCGTGGCAGCGCGCCGCGCCCCGGAACGCGCGCTCCGCCCATCGAGTCCCTTTCACCACTCGCACAGGGGGCGCTCGTCGCACCCGCCCAGCGCGCCCCCTCCCGACATGTGCGCCGGGCGCTCGTTCAGCACACCCAGTCGGCGGGGTGCGCCTCCCGGAACGCCGTCAACTCCTCGGCGGTGCGCGCGTGGACGTGCAGCCAGCACAGGTCCTCGCCGCCGTCGTGCCGCACCAGCACGCCCGGGGCGGCGTACCAGCGCAGGAACGCCCATGCGGCGTGCTGGTCGGGCAGGCCGCCGCGGAGGGCGAGCGCGGCGTCGGGGGAATCCTGGGCGTCGGGGCGAGTGTGCACGGCCGGGGACGGTAGCAGTGCGGTCGGACGCGGTCTGCCGGGAGGGGCGGCCGATATGGTATTCCACAGAACCATGGAGAATCGAGGAACGTCCGTGACCAGTACCACCGCGCCGCCACCCGCCGAACTCGCCGCCGACCCCGCCGTTCAGCGGCACATCCTGCGGGTCCTGGTCACCTCCCAGATCCTCAGCGGAGCCGGACTGGCCGCCGGCATCACCGTCGGGGCGCTGCTCGCCCAGGACATGCTCGGCAGCACCGGGCTGGCCGGGCTGCCCAGCGCGCTGTTCACCGCCGGCAGCGCGCTCGCCGCGATCGTGGTCAGCCGAATATCCGCCGCCCGCGGCCGTCGCCCCGGACTCGCCCTCGGGTACGCCACCGGCGCCCTCGGCAGCGTCGGCGTGATCGCCGCCGCCGCGCTCCACAGCCCCGTCCTGCTGTTCCTCGCGCTGTTCGTCTACGGCGCCGGAACCGCCACCAACCTCCAGGCCCGGTACGCCGGAGCCGACCTCGCCGCACCCGGGCACCGGGCCCGGGCGATCTCCACCGTGCTGGTCGCCACCACCCTCGGCGGTGTCCTCGGCCCCAACCTGGCCGACCCCACCGGCGCCCTCGCCGAGGCCCTGCACCTGCCCCGCCTCGCCGGACCGTTCCTGCTGGGCGGCGTCGCCTACGCCGCCGCCGCGATCGTCCTCGCCACCCGGCTGCGCCCCGACCCGCTGCTGCTCGCCCGCGCCGCCGCCGCGGCCGCCCCGACCACCGAGGCCGACACCTCCGCCGCCACTGACGCCACGTCAACCGCCCGCGTTCGCAACCGCGTCCTGCTCGGAGCGCAGGTCATGGTGGTCACCCAGCTCGTCATGGTCGGCGTGATGACCATGACGCCCGTCCACATGCACGACGCCGGACAGAGCACCGCCGCCGCCGGATTCGTCATCTCCCTGCACGTCGCCGCGATGTACCTGCCCTCCCCGCTCACCGGACGGCTCGTCGACCGGTACGGCCCGCTCGCCATCGGCGCCGCCGCCGGACTCACCCTGCTCGCGGCCGGCACGCTCGCCGCCGTCGCCCCCGCGGACTCCGCCCCACTGCTCGCCCTCGCGCTCGTTCTGCTCGGCCTCGGCTGGAACTTCGGCCTGGTCTCCGGCACCGCGATCCTCACCGACGCCGTCCCGCTCGCCACCCGCGCCAAGACCCAGGGCAGCATCGACGTCGCCATCGCCATCTCCGGCGCCACCGGCGGCCTCGCCTCCGGCACCGTCGTCGACCTGGCCGGCTACCCCGTCCTCGCCTTCGGCGGCGGCCTGCTCGCCCTGCTGATCCTCCCCGCCCTCGCCACCGCCGCCACCCGGGCCAAGCGATGACCGACCACCAGACGCCCCAACTCACCGTCGACGGACGCGGATTGCTCTGCGTCACCCTGCTGCTGCGCCTGCGCGCCGCCATCGCCGACGCCCCCGCCGGCACCATCGTCCACGTCCACGCCACCGACCCCGCCGCCCCCCTCGACCTCCCCGCCTGGTGCCACCTCACCGGCCACCACTACCTCGGCCCCATCTCCGCCGAGACCTACGCCCTCCGCCTGACCGCCACCCCCACCCCCACCCGCCCCGACGCCCCATGGCACCGCCCGGCGGACTGACGCCCCTCCGGGCGGACGCCGGGCGGTCCCGCCGCTGCCGAGCCCCGCGCGCTGCGCCCGGCCGCGGACCCGTCCCTCACCCGCGCCGGACGGCCCGTGGCACCGCCCGCCGGACTGACCCCCTCCGGGCGGACGCCGGGCGGTCCCGCCGCTGCCGAGTCCTGTGCGCCGCGCCCGACCCGCGCCGACGCCCCGTGGCGCCCCCGGCGGACTGATGCCTCTGGGGTGGAGCGCCTCGCGGTCGTGTTGCTGCCGGGTTCGTTTGTGCCGCGCCTGGTGGACTGACGTCACTCCACGCGGAGCGCCCTGCGGTCGCGTCGCTGCCGAGCCGTTCGCGCTGCGCCCGGCAGCCGATCCGCCCCCCGGCCCGTGCCGACGTCCCGTGGCACCGCCCGGCGGACGTACACCCCTCCGGGCGGGCGCAGGGCAGAGCGCCTCGCGTGACCTCCCCGCCGGTCACGGCTACTTCGTTCCCGTCGCCGTCGAGGCCTTCGCGCCTGTCCATCGACCCGCCCCCACCCGCCCCGACGCCTGCGCCGACGCCCACCCCGACGCCTGCGCCGACGCCCGCGCCGACGCCCGTGACATCGCCCGGCGGACCCGGTCCCGTCGCCGTCGAGGCCGTCGCGCTGCGCCGGCCGCCGGTCCGACCCTCACCCGCCCGACGCGTCGTGGCTGCCCGGCGAACTGACCCCCTCGGGGGCGCGACCTTCCCACCGGTCGCCCCCGCCCCTCCGCCGCCCCGCCGTCGAAGTCGGCCCCGACGCCCCGCGGGCCGACAGCTCCCAGGCCTCCCGGCCGGAGGGCGGACTGAGCACCTCGGATGGGGATATAGGCTGGTCGGGCAGCGGTTCGCCCCCGTCCGAGCCAGGGCTGGAGCGTCGCAAGAGGGAACCTGGTGCGAGTCCAGGACTGCCTCGCAGCGGTGAGCGGGAACGACCGCCGTCACATGCACTGGGCCCGACCGGTCCGGGAAGCGACGGCCAGTAGACAGGCCCTCCTGGGGAGATGCCCGCGAGTCCGAAGACCTGCCGCCGCCCGCGGTGCCCACCGGTGCCGCGGATCGTCCAGCCGCGACTCGCGAAGGAGAGTTGACGTGGCAGATCAGACCGTGGCACCTGTGGTGTCCGCCGCAAAGCCCGCAAAGCCCGCACAGGTGTCCCGGGTGACGCTCGCGCACATCATGAGTGAGCACGACACCAACCTGTACGGCACCATCCACGGCGGCGTGGTGATGAAGCTCATCGACGACGCCGCCGCCGCGGCCGCCGCCCGGCACGCGGAGGGTCCGGCCGTCACCGCCGCGGTGGACGGCATGGCGTTCCTGGCCCCGGTCCGGGCCGGTGACCTGCTCACCGCGCACGCGGAGCTGGAGCGGGCGGGGCGTACCTCGATGACCGTCCATGTCACCGTCACGGCCGAGCGCTGGAACGCCACGGGGCCGGTCACCCGGGTCGCCACCGGCCGGCTCACGTTCGTCGCCATCGACGCCGACAGCCACCCGCGTCCCGTCCCGGCCCTGCTGGAACCCGCGGCTGCCTGACGCGGCGCCACCGTCCGTGCTGGAACCCGCGGCCGCCTGACGCGGCGCCACCGTCCGTGAGCCCGGAATGCCGTCCCACCTGGCGTTCCGGGCTCATGGCTGTCGCCGCCGCAAGGTGATCACCCTCACGTAGGGACAAACCGCACCATTGCGGACGGCGTGTGATCGACATGTTCCGTTCAAGCTCCGATTACCCCACCATGGCAGCGTGTGCCCGCCTACGCGCGTAGCGCACCGCACCACACCCCATGGTTCCTGTGGTCCTAGGAGATTGACAGATGATCAGAACGTGGAAGGCCGCCCGCCCGCTGGCCCTCGCCGCCGCCGCACTGGTGGTCGCCGCCGGCGCGAGCGCCGTCCCGCAGCACGCCACCGCGGCCACCCCCAAGAACGCCGCCGCGGCCGCCACCGGCACCCCGAAGCGGGTGCTGTTCGACAACACCAAGGCGGAGACCGCGGGCAACGCGGACTGGATCATCTCCACCAGCCAGCCCGACCCGCTGGCGCAGAACGCCAACCCGACCAGCGAGACCAGCTGGACCGGCGCCATCTCGGCCTGGGGCGTGGCGCTGCAGAAGACCGGCAACTACAGCCTGAAGACGCTGCCCGCCGGCAACACCATCACCTACGGCACCGGCGGCGCGCTCGACCTCGCCAACTTCGACGAGTTCGTGATCCCCGAGCCCAACATCCGCCTCAGCGCGGCCGAGAAGACCGCCGTGATGACGTTCGTGCAGAACGGCGGCGGCCTGTTCCTGATCTCGGACCACACCCAGAGCGACCGCAACAACGACGGCTGGGACTCCCCGGCCATCATCAACGACCTGCTGACCAGCAACGGCGTCAACAACAACGACCCGTTCGGCTTCTCCGTCGACCTCCTGAACATCACCACCGACAACCCGCGGGCGATCTCCTCCGCCACCGACCCGGTGATCAACGGGCCGTTCGGGACCGTCACCGGCTCGATCATCCGCAACGGCACCACCTTCACCCTGAAGCCCGCCGACAACCCGAACGTCAAGGGCCTGGTCTACCGCACCGGTTACAGCGGCAACACCGGTGCGGCGTTCGTCACTTCGACGTTCGGCAAGGGCCGGGTGGCGATCTGGGGCGACTCCTCGCCGATCGACGACGGCACCGGCCAGCCCGGCAACACCCTCTACAACGGGTGGAACGACCCGGCCGGCACCGACGCCGCGCTCGCCCTCAACGCCACCGACTGGCTCGCCCAGGGCGGCGGCTCCGGCGGCAACACCGGCTCGGTCTCGCTGACCAACCCGGGCGCCCGCACCGCCACCGTCGGCACCGCGACCAGCCTCCAGCTGTCCGCCACCGACACCGCCGGCGGCACGCTGTCCTACGCGGCCACCGGCCTGCCCGCCGGACTGACCGTCAACCCGGCCACCGGCCTGATCAGCGGCACGCCCACCACCGCCGGCACCAGCGCGGTGACCGCCACCGCCACCGACTCCACCGGGCCGTCCGCCACCGCCACCTTCACCTGGACGGTCGCCGCGAGCGGCGGCACCACCTGCACCCCCACCCAGCTGATCACCAACCCGGGCTTCGAGACCGGCAGCACCTCCGGCTGGACCGAGACCAACAGCGGCGGCGCCAGCACCATCAACAGCAGCACCAGCGAGCCCGCCCACTCCGGCACCTACGACGTCTGGCTGGACGGCTACGGCGCCGCCAACACCGACACCCTCGCCCAGACCGTCACCCTGCCGACCGGCTGCAGCAGCTACAACCTCAGCTTCTGGCTGCACATCGACACCGCGTCGTCCCCGACCACCGTCTTCGACACCCTCACCGTCACGGCCAACGGCACCACCCTGGCCACCTACTCCAACGTCAACGCCGCCGCCGGCTACCAGCAGCGCACCTTCAACCTCGCCGCCTACGCCGGCCAGAGCGTCACGCTGAAGTTCACCGGAGCCGAGGACTACACCAAGCAGACCTCGTTCGTCCTCGACGACATCACGCTGAACGTCTCCTGACGCACCGTCAGCGCCCTCATCGCCCCGGACCGGGCAGCCCCATCCGGTCCGGGGCTTTGCCGTTCGCTTACCTCGGCATCGAAATCCGAACTGCTTTGTGAAGGTCTTGCCATGAGGATCTTCACCTTCCTAGACTGCGGCAATCCATACCAGGCGCGTCCATGTCACGGATTTGGGGGTGGGCCGAGGTGAAGCGTTTCCGCTTACTCGTCGCGGGCAACGCGGTTTCCGCGTACGGCAGTTATCTGAACATGGTGGCGCTCAACGTCTTCGTCTACCACCTGACGGGCAGCGCGCTGACGGCCGGTCTGTACATGGCGGTGCGGCTGCTGACGAGCGTGGCGTCCGGGGTCGTCGCGGGCGCTCTCGCGTCGCGGATTCCGCGCAAGCGGCTCATGGTGGGGGCGGATCTCACCCAGGCCGCCGCGTTGGTCCTGCTGCTGCTGGCGCCGTCGGGCGCCCGGGTCGCGCTGTTGTTCGGGCTGGCCGTCATCGCCGGCGCCTGCTCGACGGTGTCGGGGGTGTCGCTGCGCAGCGCGGTGCCCGAGATCGTCGGGGCGGAACTGCGGACCAGGGCCAACAGCCTTCTGGCGACCGGCCGTTCGCTCGCGATGGTGGCCGGGTTCGGCTCCGCGAGCGTCATCGTCTCCCAACTCGGCTACCGCTGGGCCTTCGCCTTCGACGCGCTGTCGTTCGTCGTCTCGGCGAGCGTGCTGCTGTCGCTGCCGATCCGGACCGAGGCCGCGCGGGAGAAGGAGACCCCAGCCGCCGCGAAGGCCGAGCCGGCGGGCGGCGGCGGACGGTGGGCCACGCTGGTGCTGCTGCGGTCGATGCCCGTGGTGGCCGTGATGGTCCTGGTCCGGGCGGTGGACGGCCTGGGCTCCTCGTCCCACAACGTGGCCCTGCCGATCTACTCCGACGCGCTCGACCACGCCCATCCGGCCGCGTTCATCGGCCAGTTCTGGGCGACCTGGGCGATCGGCAACATCGCCATGCAGCAGATCCTGTCCCGCTGGACCTCCCGTACGGGCCGCAGCCCGGGTGAGCGGATCTTCGCGCTGGGCGCCTGCGTGATGTCGGCCGCGTTCATCCTCGTCTTCAGCGGGCTGCCGACCGCCCTCGCGGTCGTGGTGTCCCTGGTGGCGGGCATGGCGGACGGCCTGACCGAGGTCGCCTACGTTTCGCGGCTCCAGACCACCCCGGACGCGCAGCGGGCCCGGCTGTTCGGCCTGTCGGCGTCGGTGGAGAACCTGGGCTTCGGCCTCGGCATGATCCTCAGCGGCGCATTACTGGAGCACTTCTCGCCGCTGCAGGTGGTGGGCGGCCTGCACGGGCTGGCGATCCTGCTCTGCGTCGGGTTCCTGCTGCTGCTGGTGCGCGGCGCCGTCGCGGGACGGGCCACCCCGGCGCGTGAGCGGAAGACGGAGGAAGCGGTCGACGACCGGGTCCCCGCGTCCGAAGGAGGACGGACATGACCGCTCCCGACGACCGCCGGGTCGCCGTCATCGGGCTCGCGCTCCGCCTTCCCGGCGCCAACACCGCAGACGACTTCTGGCGGCTGATACGCGAAGGCGAGGACCGCGTCCGGCATTTCACGGAAGAAGAACTTGCCGCCGCCGGAATCCCGCCCGAGAAGTACCGGGCACCGGATTTCGTGGGCGCCAGCGCCGTCCTGGACGACATCTCGCATTTCGACGCACCGTTCTTCGGCATGAGCGGCCGAGAGGCCTCCTACACCGATCCGCAGCACCGCCTGTTCCTCGAAGTCGCCTATCACGCACTCGAGAACGCCGGTTACCCGCAGGAGCGCCCGGGTGCGCGCATCGGTGTCTGGGCCAGCACCGGGTACCAGCTGTATCCGATGCAGACCTACCTGCTCAACAACGTGTTCCAGGGAGCGCTCGCGGACGACTGGCTCTCCCGCCTGCAGGTGGTGATCGGCAACTCTCCCGACTTCACCGCCACCCGCACCTCCTTCCGGCTGGACCTGACCGGCCCGTCCGTCAACATCCAGACGGGGTGCTCCAGTTCGCTCGTCGCGGTGAAGACCGCCGCGCAGGCGGTGCTGGACGGCGAGACCGACATCGCGCTGGTCGGGGCCACGGCCGTGCACACGCCGCAGGTGCTGGGCTACGAGTACGTCAAGGGCTCGATCCTGTCGAGGACGGGCCGGGTGCGGGCGTTCGACGGGTCTGCGGACGGCACGGTCGGCGGCAACGCCGTGGCCGCGATCGTCCTCAAGCGGCTCGACCGGGCCGTCGCCGACCGGGACACCGTCCACGGCGTCATCAGCGGCTGGGGCGTCAACAACGACGGCGCCGCCAAACACACCTTCAGCGCGCCCAGCGCGGTCGGCCAACAGGGCGCGATCCGGCGGGCGTTGGAGACGGCCGGGGTCGGCGCGGACGAGATCGGCCTGCTGGAGACCCACGGCACCGGCACACTCAAGGGCGACCCGATCGAGTTCGACGGCGCCACCGCGGCGTACCGCGTCGACACCGACCGCACCGGCTACTGCGCACTCGGGTCGACCAAGGCCAACATCGGCCACCTGGACGTCGCTTCGGGCCTGGTGGGCCTGATCAAGGCGATGCTCGCGGTACAGCACGGGGTGATCCCGCCGATGGCCAACTTCGAGCACCCCAACCCGGCGCTCGACCTCGACACCAGCCCCTTCTACATCCCCCGCGAAGCCCGGCCCTGGCAGCCGGACGGCCGCCCGCGCCGGGCCGGGGTCACCTCGCTGGGCATGGGCGGCACCAACGCCCACGTCCTGCTGGAGGAGCCGCCGCCCGCGTCCCCCCGGCCGGCGGACGACGCCCACCCCACGCCCGGCGTCCTGCTGGTCTCCGGACGCGACCCGCAGGCGCTCACCGCGAACGCCCGCGCCCTCCGCACCCACCTGCGCCGGCACCCGGACACCGCCCTGCCCGACCTGGTCACCACCGCCGCCCTCGGCCGCACCCACGGACGGCACCGGCTCGCCGTGCGCGGCGACAGCCCCGCGGCACTCGCCGCCGCGCTCGACCGCTGGCTGACCGGCCCGGCCCCCGCGGGCGGCGGGCGCGGTCCGGTGTGGACCGGCCTCGCCCCGCGCGAGGGCGCGACCCCCGTCGGCTTCCTGTTCGCGGGCCAGGGCAGCCCCTCCCGAGGCATGGCCGCCGCCCACGACGGCAGGTTCCGGGAGGTCGCGGACGTCCTCGACGCCTGCGAGGCCCAGTACCGCCGGGAGTACGGCACACCGCTGCTGGACGCGTTCCGCACCGGCACCGAAACCGCCGAGCACCAGACCTGGCCGACCGGCACCGCGCAGCCCGCACTGTTCGCCCTCCAGGCGGCACTCACCCGGATGTGGGACCGGGCCGGCGTACGGCCCGCGATCGTCGCCGGGCACAGCGCCGGCGAGTACGCGGCGCTCGCCGCCGCCGGGGCACTCACCGTGGCGGACGGCCTGCGGCTCACCGCCGAACGCGGCCGGCTCATGCAAGGCTGCCCGCCCGGCGCGATGGTCGCCGTCGCCGCCGACCGGACCACCGCCGAACAACTGGCCGCCGAGATCCCCGGACTCGAGATCGCCGTCGCCAACGGCGAACGCTCGCACGTCCTGGGCGGACCGGTCGAAGCGGCCGAGAAGCTTCTCGCGCTGCTCGCCGAACGCGGCATCCCCGGCGAGCGGCTCCCGGTCGACCGCGCCTTCCACACCGCGCTGACCGAACCGGCGCTCGGAGCGTTCCGCACGGTCCTGGAAGGCATCGACTTCCGGCCACTGACCATCCCCTTCGTGAGCGGGCTGGACGGCAACCTCCGCCCTGCGGGCTGGGTACCGGACGCGGACTACTTCCTGCGGCACACCCGGGAAGAGGTGCGGTTCGACGCCGTACTCGCGACGCTCGGGGCGGGCGATCCCGTGCTGCTCGACATCGGCCCGCACCACACCCTCGGCGGCCTGGCCCGACGCGCCCTGCCCACCGCCACCGTGGCCTCGGCGATGCGCCGCGGCGCGGGCACCGACCCCCTGTGGTCCGCAGCCGCCGCCCTGCACTGCGCGGGCGCGCCCGTGGACTGGCACCACCTGCTGGAAGGCACCGGCGGCGGCCGCACCCCGCTGCCCGCCTACCGCTTCCAGCGCCGGCACTACTGGACAGGCCCCGAACCGGCGATCAGCGCATTCGGTGAACCAACGGAAGACGAGGACGCAGTGGAACTGAGCAACGCAGGCACGATCACCGCCGACGACGTGTGCCATCACATCGTCGAAGTGACGGTCGGTCAGCTGGGGGCGGACCCCGGGACGGTGAACGACGACACCTCGTTCTTCGACCTGGGCGCCGACTCCTTGCAGCTGATCCACATGCTGCGGCTCATCGAGCAGGAACACCAGGTCAAGATCGCCATGCGCGAGCTGTTCGAGGAGGCCGGCACGCCTCGGCTGCTGGCCGAGCTGATCGTGGGCCGGATCCCGGGCGCCCCGGCACCCGCCCCTGCTGCGCCCGCCGCTCCTGCCCCCGCGCCCGTCGCTCCTGCCCCCGCGCCCGTCTCCGCGCCCGTCCCCGCTCCTGCGCCGGTCGTCCCCACGCAGGTCGCCCCCGCGGTTCAGCCCGCCGCCCCGGTGTACGCGACACGTCAGGAGATCGAAGACCTGGCCCGCCAGATCCAGCAACTCACCCAGATCCAGCTCCAGATGATGACGCAGCTCTCCGAACTGGTGACCCGTCAGCTCGCCTCCCTGCCCGGCGGCGCGTCCACCCCGGCCGGTGGCCGATGAGCGCCCGGCAGCACCAGGACGGCATCGCGGCCGTCACCGCCGCGGCCGACAGCGACCTCTCCGCGATGGCGGAACTCTCGCGACGGATCGCCGAGCAGCTGGCCGGCGCAGCCCCGACCGCTGCTGCGCCGTCCGAGCCGACCGCGCCCGTGCCGTCCGGCGCCGCACCGAAGATGCACGGCCCGCGGGTCGCCGTCGACCGCGCCTCCGGCATGGCCAGCGGCACCGGGCCGGAGAGCCGCAAGCGGCACCTGGACGAGCTCGTCCGCCGGTACACCGCGAAGACGCCGACGTCGAAGGAGCTGGCGCAGCGCCACCGCCGGGTGCTGGCCGACAGCCGGGCCGTGGTCGGCTTCCGCTCCAGCACCAAGGAGATGCTGTACCCGATCGCGGCGCGCGGTGCTTCCGGCGTGTCGATCACCGACATCGACGGCAACGGCTACACCGACATCACCATGGGCTTCGGTGTGCTGATGTTCGGCCACGAGCCGCCGTTCGTCCGCGAGGCCGTACGCGAACACCTGTCTCGCGGTGTGCAGTTGGGGCCGCGCAACGCCGAGACGGGCGAGGCGGCCGAGCTGCTCGCCGAGATCACCGGCATGGAGCGGGTGGCGTTCGCCAACTCCGGAACGGAGGCCAACTCGGCCGCGATCCGGCTCGCCCGCGCCGCCACCGGACGCCGGAAGATCGTGACGTTCCACGGTTCGTACCACGGGCACGCGGACAACGTCCTCGGCCGCGCGGCGGGGACGGGCGAGGAGCACGCGACCGCGCCCGTGTCGATCGGCATCCCGGACAGCGCGGTCGCCGACCTGCTCGTCCTCGACTACGGCGACCCGGCGTCGCTGCGCGTCATCGAAGAGCAAGCGCCGTTCATCGCCGCCTGCATCATCGAACCGGTGCAGAGCCGCCACCCGTCCCTGCAACCGGTCGAGTTCGTCCGGGAGTTGCGCGAACTCACGCAGCGCCACGGCATCATCCTCATGTTCGACGAAATGCTGACCGGCTTCCGCCCGGCGCTGCGCGGCGCGCAGGAGCTGTACGGGGTGACACCGGACCTCGCCACCTACGGAAAGCTGCTCGGCGGCGGCTTCCCGATCGGCGCGATCGCCGGACGGGCCGACATCATGGACGGTGTCGACGGCGGCTACTGGAGCTACGGGGACGCCAGCTACCCGCCCGGCGAGACGACCTTCTTCGGCGGCACCTACATCCAGCACCCGGTGTCGATGGTCGCCGCCCGCGCCGTCCTCACCCACCTCAAGACGCAGGGGCCGTCGCTCCAGCAGCGCCTCAACGACCGGACGGACCGGTTCGCGGCCGGGCTCAACGGCTTCTTCGAGGCCGAGGAATTCCCGCTGCGGCTCGCCCACTTCGGCTCGATGTTCCGCTTCGAGCACCGCGCCGACATGGAACTGCTCTACCACCACCTGCTGCTGCGCGGGGTGTTCGTCTGGGAGTGGCGGAACTTCTTCCTGTCCACCGCGCACACGGACGAGGACCTCGCCGTCGTCACGGACGCCGTGCAGGGCTCGCTGCGCGAGCTGCGCGACGCCGGGTTCTTCCCGGGCGCCCGCCTGCTGACCCGGCCGGCCGCCGCGCCGGTTGCTGCCGCGCCGGCCGCCGCCGCGCCGGCTGCCGTGCCGGTCGCCGTGCCGGTCGCCGTGCCGGTCGTTGCCGCGCCGGCTGCCGTGCGGGCCGCCGTGCCGGTCGCCGCCGCGCCGGTCGTTGCCGCGCCGGTCGCTGCCGCGCCGGGTGTCGCGCCGGTCGTTGCCGCGCCGGTTGCCGCGCCGGTCGTCCCCGCCCCGGTGGCCCAGACGCCCGTCGCGCCGCAGGCACCGGCACCGGTCGCGCCGATGCCCCTCTCCGGTCCGGCCCGCGACCGCACCCCGGGCCCCGCCACGGTCCCGGCCGCCGCTCTGGCCCCCGCCACGGTCCCGGCCGCCGCTCTGGCCCCCGCCACGGTCCCGGCCGCCGCTCTGGCCCCCGCCACGGTCCCGGCCTCCGCCCCGGCCCCGGCCTCCGCCCCGGCCCCCGCTCTGGCCCCGGCCACCGTCCTGGCCTCGGCCCCCGCCACGGTCCCGGCCGCCGCTCTGGCCTCGGCCACCGTCCCGGCCCCGGCCACCGTCCCGGCCACCGTCCCGGCCCCGGCCCCCGCCCCGGTGTCCGTCCAGCCCCGCACCGCCGGTCCCGGCCCCGACTTCAGCATCTACTTCTTCGGCGACTACCCCCAGGAGGACGCCCCCCGCCTGGACAAGTACGCCATGATCCTGGAGACCGCCCGGTACGCCGACACCCACGGTTTCCACTCCCTCTGGATGCCCGAACGGCACTTCCACTCCTTCGGCGGCCTGTTCCCCAACCCCGCCGTGCTCGGGGCGGCCCTCGCCCGTGAGACGGAACGCGTCCGCATCAACGCGGGCTCGGTCGTCCTGCCGCTCCACGACCCGATCCGGGTCGCCGAGGAGTGGTCGATGGTGGACAACCTCTCCGGCGGACGGATCGGCATCGGCTGCGCGAGCGGCTGGAACGCCAACGACTTCGTCTTCTTCCCGGAACGGTTCGGCCGTCACCGGGAGTCGATGTTCGACCAGCTCGCCGAGGTCCGGAAGCTGTGGCGCGGTGAGGCCCTCACCCGCACCGTCGGGGACGGGAGCGAGACCGAGCTGCGGCTGTTCCCGCAGCCGGTCCAGGACATGCCGCCGATGTTCACGGCGGTCGTCGGCAACCCGGCCTCCTACGAGTTGGCGGCCCGCCACGACCTCGGCATCGTCACCAACCTGATGTCGCAGAGCATCGACCAGCTGCGCGAGAACATCGCCCTCTACCGCCGTGCCCGCGCCGCCCACGGCCTCGACCCGGCCACCGGGCGGGTCGCCATCCTGCTGCACACTCTGCTCGGCGCCGACCACGACCAGGCGCGCGAGGCGGCGTTCGAGCCGCTCTCGCGGTACATGCGGGCCTCGCTCTCGCTGTTCGGCGGGGTGGCGAACAGCCTCGGGTACAAGGTCGACATGTCGTCGCTGAGCCAGGACGACCAGGACGTGCTGTTCGAACGCGCCTACCGGCGGTACTGCGACGACCGGGCACTGATCGGCACGGCCGACAGCGTGCGGCCCGTCGTGGACGCCGTCAGGGCGGCCGGTGTCGACGAGATCGTCGCGCTGGTGGACTTCGGCGTCCCGGCGGCCACCCTGCGGGCCGGGCTGCCCCACCTCGACTCGCTGCGCCGCTCCTACGCCCGGCCCACCGCCGCGCAGCCCGTGCTGGCCGCCGCGCAGCCCGTGCTGGCCGTCGCAGCACCGCCCCGCACCACCGACACCCCGGCACCCGAAGCGCAGCAGCAGCACCCGCTCTCCTTCGGCCAGCAGCGCATCTGGATGCAGGAGCAGATCCTGCCGGGCCGCACCGCCTACAACGAGTCCAAGGCCCTGCTCCTGGACGGCCCGCTGGACGTCCCCGCGCTCCGGTCCGCCGTGCGTGCGCTGGTGGCCCGTCACGAGAGCCTGCGGACCGTCTTCCGCGACGCCGGCTCGGGCGAGCCCGTGCAGGTGGTGCTGCCGCCGCACGAGCCGGACTTCGAGGTGATCGACCGCTCGGCCGAGACCCCGGCGGGGGCCGACGCGCACGCCGCCGTCCAGGACGTGCTCGACGCGGAGAGCGCCCGCCGCTTCGACCTCGCGAACGGGCCCCTCTTCGTCACCCGGCTGGTGAAGCTCGCCGAGCAGCGGCACGTCCTGGTGCTGTCGCTCCACCACATCGTGGTGGACGCGGCGTCGGCGGCCGTGATGACCCGCGACCTCTCCGCCTTCTACCGGGCCGAGACGGCCGGCCGGACCGTCCCGGACGGCGAGCTGCCCGCACTCACCTGGTCGTACACCGACCACGCCCGTGCGCAGCGGGATGCCGCCCGGAGCCCCGGGGCGTCGGCGGACCTCGCGTACTGGCGGGAGACCCTCGGCGGCGACCTGCCGGTGCTGGACCTGCCCACCGACCGTCCCCGCCCGGCGGTGATGAGCTCCGAGGGCAAGGCCGCATTCCGCACCCTGACGCCCGAACTCTCCGACGGGCTGCGGGCGTTGAGCCGGGGCCGGCGGGCCACCCTGTTCATGACGCTGATCGCGGGCTACGCGGCGCTGCTGCACCGCCTCACCGGCGACCAGGACGTGGTGATCGGCACGCCGATCTCCGACCGCCCCGAGGGCTCGGAGGACCTGGTCGGCTTCTTCATCAACACCCTGGCGCTGCGCGTCGATCTGTCCGGCGACCCCGACTTCGGCACCCTGCTCGACCGGGTGCGGCGCACCGCGCTGGACGCCTACGACCACGCCGACGTGCCGTTCGAGTCGGTCGTGAGGGAGCTGGCGCCGAGCCGCGCCACCGACCGCACACCGGTCTTCCAGGTGCTCGCCGAGTTCGAGCGGGACGAGCCGTTCCGCCTCGACCTGCCAGGCGTGCGGGCCACCGCGCTGGACGCCGGGGCCGACAAGTCCCTCGCCGACCTGTGCGTGTACTTCACCGACGGCGGCCCGTCGGAGGGCATCCGCTGCCACCTGGAGTTCAACACCGACCTGTTCGACCTCGCCACGATCGACGGCTGGTTCACGGCGTTCTCCGGCATCCTGACGCAGGCCGTGGCCGACGCTTCGACGCCGCTTTCGCAGTTGGGCGCGAGCACCGCCGACGGCTGGCTCCGCGGCCCGGTGCGCGAGGTGCCCGACACGACCGTGCACGCCTGGATCGCCCGGCAGGCGGCCCGCCACCCGGGGCGCCCGGCCGTCGTGGACGGCGAAACCGTCCTGACGTACGGCGAGTTGGAGCGCCGGTCGACCCGGCTCGCCGCCGTCGTCCGGGACCGGATCGGCGCGCCGGTGCCCGGCGTGCACCGGCCGGTCCCGGTGTGGCTGAACCGCTCGCCCGAGCTGATCGTCGCGCTGCTCGCCGTCCTCAAGGCCGGCCACGGCTTCGCGCCCATCGACCCGGACCTCGGGCTCGCCCGCGCCAAGGCCGTGCTGGCCGACTGCGCCTCGCCGCTGCTGCTGACCACGGGCGACGCGGTGGCCGCCCTCGACCTGCCCGCCGACGTCACCGTGCTCGACGTCACCGTGCTCGACGTCACCGTGCTTGACGTAAACGACCCCGGCACCGCCCCCGCCGCGGCCGACGACCCGGCGACGTCCTCCTCGCTGTGCTACGCGCTGCACACCTCGGGAACCACCGGCCGGCCCAAGGGCGTCGCCGTCCCGCACAGCAGCCTGGTGTCGTTCTGCCAGTGGCACCACCAGCACTTCGCGACGACGTCCGAGGACCGCACGGCCCTGGTGTCCAGCGTCAGCTTCGACGGCTCGCTGATGGAGATCTGGCCGACCCTGACAGCGGGCGCCACGCTCGTCGTCGCCGACGCCGAAACCCGCAAGGACCCGCTGGCGCTGGCCCGTTGGTACACCGTGCACGGCATCACCTTCGCCTTCCTCACCACGGCCTTCGCCGAGTCGCTGCTCGGCCTCGACGAACGCCGCCAGCCGCCGCTGCGCCATCTCGCCGTCGGCGGCGACGTGCTGAGGGTGCGGCCGCACGCGTCGGCGGCGTACCGGGTCACCAACGTGTACGGGCCGACGGAGGCCACCATCCTGTGCACGGTGGCGACCGTCGCCCCCAAGGGCGCCCAGGCCGGCCCGATCCCGATCGGCCTGCCCGTCGACAACGTCCGGATCCGGCTGGTGGACGCCGACGGCAGGCCGGTGCCCGACGGGACGCCCGGCGAGCTGTACGTCGCCGGAGCCGGAGTCGCGCACGGCTACCTGGACCGGCCGGACGAGACCGCCGCACGGTTCCTGCCCGACCCCGAGGGCCCGATGTACCGCACCGGCGACCTGGTGCGGCGCAACCCCGCCACCGGGGAGCTGGAGTTCTGCGGGCGCGCCGACGACCAGGTGAAGATCCGCGGGTTCCGGGTCGAACCGGGCGAGGCGACCGAGCAGTTGCGTCAGGTGTGGGGCGTGCGGGAAGCCGCCGTCCTCGCCCGCCGCGACGCCCGCGGGGACGCCCACCTGGTCGGCTACCTCGTCCCGGCCGAACCACTGGGCGGCGACGACGCGACGGCCGCCGCACAGCGCACGGCCTTCGCGACCCTGGCCGCCGGGGCGCTCGCACGCCGGGTGCCGGACTACCTGGTGCCGCGGGCCTGGGCGGTCCTCCCGGCGCTGCCGCTCAACGGCATCGGCAAGCTGGACCGTTCCGCCCTGCCCGAGCCGGACATCACCGTCCCGACGGCGCCCGCCCCGCCGACGGCGCCCGCACCGGCCCCCGCCCCGTCGCCGACCCTCCAGCGGGTGCGCCGGCTGTGGGCGGCCGAGTTCGGCATCGACGCGACCGCGGTCGACCCGCAGACGTCGTTCTTCGAGCTGGGCGGGCACTCGATCACCGCGATCCGGCTGGTGAACCGGGTGCGCGAGGCACTCCAGGTCGACGTGCCGGTGACCCGCCTCTTCCAGCAGCCGACCCCGGAGGCGATGGCCGCCTTCGTCGACGCGTCCCGCCCGTCGGCGGACGAAGCCTCCGCTCCGGCCGCCTCGCCCGACCGCCCCCCTCTCACCGCCACCCAGGGGAGGTTCGCGGACCGCATCGGCAAGCTCCCCGTGCCCGAGGTGTTCAACGTCGCGATGCGGCTCCTCATCACCGGCCCGCTGGACGTCGCCGCCCTCCACGCCGCCCTCACCGGCCTGATCGAGCGCCACGAGTCGCTGCGCACCAGGTGCGTCCGCGACGACCGGACCGGGGAATGGTGGCAGGACGTCCTGCCCGCCGTCCCGGTCGAGCCCCCCGTGGAGGACCTGCGCGGTCTGCCGGAGAGCGAACGCGAGGCCGAGCTGTCCCGGATCAGCACCGAGGCCGCCAGGCACCCGTTCGACCTCGAAGCGGGCGTCCGTCCGGCCGTCCGGCTGGTGCGCACCGGCGAGGAGTCCTGGGCGCTGGTGTTCGTCATGCACCACTCGATGTGCGACGGCTGGGGCGTCAGCGTCCTGTTCAAGGACCTCGAGACCCTCTACCGGGCCGCCCTGACCGGCGAGCCGCACAGCCTGCCGCCGGCGACCCAGCAGACCGACTACGCCCGCTACGAGCGGAGCCTCGACGAGGCCGACCGCGAGGACGACATCGCCTACTGGGAACGCCAGTTGAAGGACGCCACGTTCACCCACGACTTCCCGCTGGACCACCCGCGACCCGAGCAGCTCAGCGGCCAGGGCCAGGTGGCACAGTTCACCGTGTCACCCGAAGCACGAGGCCGCATCGAGGAGTTGGCCAAGCGACTGGGCACCACCCCGTTCGCCGTCACCGTCACCGCCCTGGGCCGCTTCATGGAAACCCTCAACGGCCGCGCCGACAACCTCCTCCAGGTCGCCTACGCCAACCGCCCGCGCCGCGAGGACGAAACACTGCTCGCCTGCACCGTCTCCTCACTGCTGCTGCGCCTGCGCACCGACACCTCGACCCCGTTCGCCGACCAGGTCCGCGCGACCGCCCGCTCCGCCCACGAGGCCCTGGAACACCTGATGCCGCTCTCCCGCTCCGGCCCCCTGCTCCGCGAACGCGGCTACCCGAACGTCCCCGACCGGCTCGCCCACGGCTTCCAGTACCAGAACTCCCTGGAAACCGACATCGACCTCCCCAACCTCACCGTCCAGGTCGAGGACCTGATGGTCCCGGCAGCCCGCGGCGAGTTCAACCTCGGCCTCGTCCCGGCCGGCGACGCCCTCGCCGGCTACCTCGAGTACACGACCGACCTCTGGAACCCCGAAACCATCACCACCTGGACCACCCGCTACACCACCCTCCTGGACAACCTCGTCACCCAGGCCCTGACCGACACCCCCGAAGGCAGCTAGCCCCACCGAAAGGCGAAAGACCCCCAGGAGAACCTGGGGGTCTTTTCATTCGGTGTCCGAGGGGGACACGCACCGTCCCGGTCACGTCCCGGCGGAACCAAGCGCGATCTCCGTCCAGTCGGCCTGGTCCCGCCGAAGGACGCGGTTGGCCATCCCCTGCAGTTCGGAGAGGCGGGTACGCGCATCGGAGACGTCGCCGTCGTTCTCGATCAGCTCGTCCAGGACGTTCAGTGCCGCGATGTACCGCTTCGCCATCGTGTCCGAGTCGGGTGCCCGGGAGGGCGACCTTCGTCCGCGAGGCCTATCCCGTACTTCCCCGCATGGACGGACCGACGTCCCGTAGCCTCTTGGGCACGGACGAGGGGCCTGGACAGGGTGGGGACATGGAACGACAGGGCGGGGAACAGCGGCTCGGCTACTGGCGAGTGGAGAACGGCTCGGCCGTGGCTGTCGGCTACGCGGAAGCCCTGGCCGCGTGGCGTGCGGCGGCGTATCCGGTTCTGGTCCAGGTCGCGGGGAGGTATCGCGCGGTCATCACCTACCGGGAACTCGGCGAAGCCGTGCAGGAGGCATCCGGTGTTCGCACCAGGGCGCTCCTGCACAACTGGATCGGGCGGGTACTCGGCGGAGTCGTCCACGAGGCGCACCGCCGTGAGGACCCGCCCCTGACAGCGCTGGTGGTCCACAGCGCTGACGGCATGGTTGGGGAGGGCTACAACGAGGTTCTGCAGGTCGCCGGCCTGCCTGCCGCGGCGGACGCGCACGACCGCGAGGTCCACGCCGCCACCTCCCGGCTGGCGTGCTACCGCGCGTACTGCACCGCACTGCCGGCCGACGGCGGGAGCCCGGCGCTGGCACCCCGCTATCAGGACACCGTCGCCCGCCGACGCACAGCTGCCGCTCTCCGCGAGCCGGTGCCGGTATGCCCGTCCTGCCACGTCCAGCTTCCTGCCACCGGTATCTGCGACAACTGCGACTGATGCCGGCCGCGGGGCGCATTTCTCGTTCACACGGCTCTGATCCACAGTTGGTCACGTGGTTGGTCACGCCACTGCCCGGAAACGCGAAAGACCCCCAGGAGAACCTGGGGGTCTTTCATTCGGTGTCCGAGGGGGGACTTGAACCCCCACGCCCGATAAAGGGCACTAGCACCTCAAGCTAGCGCGTCTGCCATTCCGCCACCCGGACTAGGTGTTGTCTTCGCGGGGTGTTCCCCGCGGCGACATGGACAACAGTAGCAAAGATCGCCTGGTAGACCCAAAACCGGGGGCGGTGGGGTGGGCGGGGCTTCGAAAGCGGGGGTGTCCGGGGCCGCACCCTTGGGGTGGGGCGGGTGCTGGGGGGAGGATGGCGGGATGGCGCCCGCGGCTCCCGGCCGGGCCGGGGCGGCGCGGGCCGCAGCCGCGCCGGGCGGGCCGAGGTTAGGTGGGAGCGATGAGTGTGGGCAGCGAGCGCGCGGTGACGGCCGAGTCGGAGGTCGCCGAGATCTGCCGTGACCTGATCCGTATCGACACCAGCAATTACGGCGACGGCTCGGGCCCGGGGGAGCGGAAGGCGGCCGAGTACGTTGCCGAGCAGCTCGCCGAGTTCGGGCTGGAACCGCAGATCTTCGAATCGGCGAAGGGCCGCGCCTCCACCGTGGTGCGGATCGAGGGCGAGGACCGCTCCCGTCCCGGGCTGCTGATCCACGGCCACACCGACGTGGTGCCCGCCAACGCCGCCGACTGGACGGTCCACCCGTTCTCCGGCGAGATCACCGACGGCTGCGTGTGGGGCCGCGGCGCGGTCGACATGAAGGACATGGACGCGATGACCCTCGCGGTGGTCCGCGACCGGCTGCGCACCGGCCGCAAGCCCCCGCGCGACCTGGTGCTGGCGTTCCTCGCCGACGAGGAGGCCGGCGGCACCTACGGCGCCCGCTTCCTGGTCGACCGTCACCCCGAGCTGTTCGAGGGCGTCACCGAGGCGATCGGCGAGGTCGGCGGCTTCTCCTTCACCGTGAACGACCAGGCCCGGCTGTACCTGATCGAGACGGCGGAGAAGGGCATGCACTGGATGCGCCTGACCGTCGAGGGCCGCGCCGGGCACGGCTCGATGGAGAACGACGACAACGCCATCACCGAGCTGTGCGAGGCGGTGGCCCGGCTCGGCCGGCACCAGTTCCCGCTGCGCATCACCAAGACCGTCCGGGCGTTCCTGGACGAGCTCTCCGACGCGCTCGGCGTCCGGCTCGACCCGGACGACATGGACGAGACGCTCCGGGTGCTCGGCGGCATCTCCAAGATGATCGGCACCACCCTGCGCAACACCGCCCAGCCCACCATGCTCGGCGCCGGTTACAAGGTGAACGTGATCCCCGGCCAGGCCACCGCTCACGTGGACGGCCGCTTCCTGCCCGGCTACGAGGAGGAGTTCCTGGCCGAGCTGGACAGCGTGCTCGGCCCGCGCGTCAAGCGGGAGAGCCTGCACTACGACAAGGCGCTGGAGACCAGCTTCGACGGCGCCCTGGTCGAGGCCATGCAGACCGCGCTGCGCGCCGAGGACCCGATCGCCCGGGCCGTCCCGTACTGCCTGTCCGGCGGTACCGACGCCAAGTCCTTCCAGGACCTGGGCATCCGCTGCTTCGGCTTCGCCCCGCTCCAGCTCCCGCCGGACCTGGACTTCGCCGGCATGTTCCACGGCGTGGACGAGCGGGTGCCGGTGGACGGCCTGAAGTTCGGCGTCCGGGTGCTGGACCGCTTCATCGACCTGGCCTGACGGCACGCGACGGCACGCGACGGCACGTAACGGCACGTAACGGCATGTGAGGGCACGCGAGGGCACCGGAAACCCGGAAAGTATGAGAAGCAGTCGAGCGTGAGAAATGCCGATCAGCTGTTCGCTTGATCACTTCAACGGGTGAATGTCGGCCCGGCCCCGCATCCCGGGTGCCGGGCCTTCGTTCTTCCGTGTGCAGCCCGGGGGAACGGGCTGGAAACGACCAGGAGGAACAGTCAGATGAAGGTCAAGAAGATCGCTGCCGTCGCCGCCGCCACCGGTGGTCTGGTGCTCGCCGGCGCGGGTGTCGCCTCGGCGCACGGCGGGGCGCACGCGGAAGGCTCCGCGGTCGGCTCCCCGGGCGTGCTCTCCGGCAACCTGATCCAGATCCCGGTGCACGTCCCCGTCAACGTCTGCGGCAACACGATCAACGTGATCGGCCTGCTCAACCCGGCGTTCGGCAACGGCTGCGCGAACTTCTGAAGGGATTGCTGACGGCGTTCCGTCGACGAACGACGGGGCGGCCGACGCCCTGAACTCCCGCCCCCGTACGGCTTCTGCGCCGTACGGGGGCGGACGCGTGTCCGGGGTTGTTAAGGGGCTCCCCGTACGGGTGAACGTCGCGGTTCCCGGAATACCGGAGACCTCACCCGATCGGATGAACTGACTGCAACTGGCTCAACCTTCACCACCGAGGGTCGTTGAACGTAGTGCTGCCGCAATTGCGGCACGGAATTCCGACTATCGGATCGATGAGTGGTCCCGGCTGACGGAATGCCGAAGTCATCGGAAGTCGGTTCAGCAATCCACCGGCATCAGTCCACCGGACAGAGAAAACAAGGGGAGTCAATGCGACAGGTCGCCAGGAAAGGCCTCCTCACGGCCATGGCCACCGGCAGCGTGCTGGCCTCGACCGCGGGCTACGCCCACGCCACTGCCGACGCCCACGGCGTGGCCGCGAACTCGCCGGGCGTCGGCTCGGGGAACGCGGTGCAGGTCCCTGTGGAGCTCCCCGTGAACGCGTGCGGAAACACCCTCAACGTGATCGGCCTGCTCAACCCGGCCTACGGCAACAACTGCGCGAACCACAGCGGCTCCGGCACGGCCGGCACCGGCTCCACCGGCTCGAACAACGGCGGTTCGGGATCCACCGGCTCGAACACCGGCGGCTCGGGGACGTCCGGGACGGGCGCCTCGGCCGGCGGGACGGCCACGAACTCGCCGGGCGTCGGCTCGGGGAACCAGGCGCAGGTGCCGGTCGACGTGCCGGTCAACGCGTGCGGCAACACGATCGACGTGGTGGGCCTCGGCAACCCGGCGTTCGGCAACAACTGCGGCAACCAGGTCACGCCGCCCGTCATGCCCCCCACCCCGGTCGTCGAGACGCCGCCGGGCTGCACCCCGCCGAGCGGCGAGTGCACGCCACCGGTCACCCCGCCGGTCACCCCGCCCGTCACCCCGCCCGTGACGGAGCACACCACCCCGCCGGTCGACGCACCGCCGGCCACCCACCCCGCGGGCGGCGAGGTCCGGGCCGCCGCGGACAACACCGGCCAGCAGCTTGCCTCCACGGGCGCCTCCGGCCTGGAGATCCTGGCCCCGGCCGGCATCCTGCTGCTGCTCGGCGGCGGCGTGCTGTACCGCCGCTCCCGGGTCCTCGCCCGCCGCTAGAACAAACCCGCCCGGCCCCGGCGGCCGCCGCCGGAAACACCCGCGCCCGGGCCGCCCCGTCGCACGATTCGACGGGGCGGCCCGGGCGCGGGCATGCGCGCTACCAGGTGGAGCGGACCTGCCGGATGATGCGCCGCTTCAGTCGGACCGTCCGGCTGCCGTCGGGATACAGCCGGAGCCGGTCGAGCTCCCAATGCCCGTACTCGGCGTGGTCGGTGAGCAGCTGACGCGCGGCGTTGCGGGACGTGCCGCGTGGCAGACGAAGCGACTGGTACTCGTACTCCGGAAGCCGGACCGGTTTGGTAGGGATCAAGACTTTTCCTCCGCTGCTGTGCTGCCTGCAAGCCTACGGCGCGCCGCCGGCCGGTGGCCGGTTCGGGTCCTTACCGCCCCGGGCGGCAGGACGAGCCTTGCCCGGGGCGGAGCTGACCGTCAATCAGTTTTCCCCTCCGGTAGGGATACCCGCCCCGGGCCGCGCTGATGCGCGGCCGAGGAGTCCCCAACAGGGCCGGAGCGCCCTCGTGAAGCGCGGTGACAGAAAGGGGCGGAACGGACATCCAGGGTGAACTTGCCCGATTTTCAGGGCCGTAGGTGACAACCGCTGTGCGTGTCGTCGCCAGGTGGATATAGCGTCTGCACCATGTCTGATGCCGCGCAGCTGACCATCACCGAGGTACGGGCCGCCGCAGAGGCGGTCAAGGCCGCTATCGACCGCCACCTGCAGGCCGTCTCCAGCTCCACCGAGCCCGGGGATCCGGTCGTCGTGCACGCCTACGAGGAGCTCGCGGCGGCCGCCATTGCCTACGACCAGATCCTTTACGAGGTCTACGACGAGGTCACCCCCTTCGAGATCCCGGGCGACGAGTCCGGGACGGGTTACCAGGGCCCCGAACAGCCCGAGGCGATCAGCGTGCTGATCCGCCGCGACTACCTGATCACCGACCCGAAGCGCCTGCGTGCCCAGGCCGAACGGGTCGACGAGGCGCTCACCCCCGGCGGGGGCAGCGAGGCCGAGGTGACCGCGGCGATCGGCGTGCTGTTCGGCGAGTACGAGCCGGACGAGATCGCCGCCCGGGCCGAGGAGTTCGGCCTTGAGGAGGGCGACTCCACGCTGTGGGTGTCGGCCACCGACCCCGCCGAGCCCGGAGAGTGGCTCCCCGAGCCGTTCGACGGCGCCGACCCGGAGCTGCTGATCTGCCGCTTCGACGTCAGCGAGGTCTACGACGACGAGCTGGACGACTGACGGACCACCCGCCCGACCCGGGAACTCCGAGGGCGAAGGGCCCGGGACGCATCGGCGGCCCGGGCCCTTCGCCGTCCACCCGGCGGCTTCCTGCAGCGGCTTCCTACTGGTCGGTGAGGACCGACCGCAGGCGGGTGGTGCGGTCGGCGGCGGGGCGGTCGGCGACCGCCTGGGCGAGCGCCGGGCCCGCCGCGTGGACCACCGACAGGTGCCGCTCGGCCCGGCCGAACGCCGTGTACACCCACTGCCTGGTCAGCTGCCCGGCCGCGTCCTCCGGCAGTACCACGACCACCGCCGGCCAGCGCCGGCCGACCGCCTGATGGGCCGTCATCGCCCAGCCGTGGCGCAGCTTCGCGGCCTGCTGCGGGGAGAGCGTCAGCCGCCCGCCGTCAGCCAGCTCCAGGTGCAGGCCGGCGGCGTCGCCGTCCAGCACCCGCCCGGGCAGGTTGACGCCCAGCGCGGGGGAGTGCACCACCCGGTCGCCCGGGTCGAAGCCGCCGAACCGGCCCGGGCCGGGGTTCAATCTGGCCTTCGCGGCGGCGTTCAGCGCCCGGGTGCCGGCCGGGCCGCCGTGGCCAGGCGTCAGCAGCACCGTCTGCTCGGACGGGATCGACAGGGCGCGCGGAATGGAGTCGGTGAGCAGCTGCACGGCGCGGTGCACGGCCTCGCCGCCGTCCTTGGCGGTGAGGATCACCACCTCCTTGTCGGGGGCGTCCACCGGCTGGAGCTCGCCGATGCCGATGCCCGAGACCAGCTCGCCGATCGGCCCGAAGTCCGGCGTGCGGGACGCCACCGCCGGGCACGCCTTGGCGGCCAGCAGGTCGGCGAAGAACCGGCCCGGGCCGGCCGACCACAGGCCGCCCGGGTCGCCGGACAGCACCAGCCGGGTGCCGTCCGCGAGCGCCTCCAGCAGCGTGGCGGCGGTCTCCACGTCGAGCAGCGGGGCGTCCAGCACCACCAGCACGTCCAGCGGCAGGGTGCCGTCCACCGCGCGCGGCAGCCGCTCGCCGTACAGCAGTTCGGCCAGGGTGCCGATCCGGTCGGCGGCGGGGGAGCCCTCGGGGAGCAGCGCGGCCAGCGCGTCCCGGCCCTGACCCGTCCAGGTCGCCGCCCAGGCCCGCAGGCCGAGCCCGGCGGCGGCGTGCAGCAGCGCGGCCGGTTCGGCGCGGGCCGACTCGCCGCCGGTGTGCAGCACCAGACCGGACCCGGCGGCGGTGCGCACCAGCTCCTGCGCTGACCGGGACGGCGCGGCCTCGGCCGCCGCCTCCCACGCGGCCGGGCCGGGCTGCTGCACTGGGGCTTCCGCAGCCGCGCCCTCCTCGACGGTCTGCTCGGCAGCGTCCTCGACCGGCTCCTCGGCAGCGTCCTCGACCGGCTCCTCGTCCGTGTCCTCGCCCGGCGCGAAGGTGGACAGCAGCCGGACCAGGCCCTCGCCGAGGCTCTCCTCCGCCAGCGCCAGGCGCTCCAGGGCGAGCAGGGTGCGGACGGGCGGCTCCTCGTCCTCGTCGTGGCTGCCGGGCGGCATCGGCAGCTCCTCCTGGAACGGCATCACCCGCCCGTCCTCCAGCACCGCCTGGAGCGCGCCCGCCGCGTCGGGGACGTGCTGGGCGCGCAGCGCCTCGGAGACCTCGCCGAGCTCCTGCGCGGAGTGCCCGCGCAGCGCGGCCTGCTCCAGCAGCCAGGCCACCAGCGCCTGGGCGCGCCGCGGGTCGCCGGGCTGCGCCTTCGGGCCGAGCAGCCCGCGGGCGAAGCCGTCGGCGTGCTCGGGGCGGACGCCGGGCAGCGAGAGCACCGCCCACGGGTCCTCGCGCAGCTGTTCGGCCGCGTCCTCACCGAGCGCGGCGACCGCGGCGGGGGCGAGCTGCGCGGGCGCGCCGCCGGCCGCCAGCACCTCGGCGACGGCCGTCAGCGCGGCCTGCCGCTGGGCGTCGGCGGTCGGGCCGTCGGCGCGCGGCGCGGCGGACGAGCCGGGGGCGGACGGCTCGTCAGGGCTGCCCGAGCCGCTCCGGCCGACGGCCCGGATCGCTTCGGCGAGGGCGGCGACGGTACCGGCGTGCTGCTCGGCGGCCGGGGCCGGGCTCTCCTCGGGGGTGGTCATGCGGAAGGCTCCTTCAGCGGGCCGGACGGCTACAGCTCCGTCCAGCCCTGGTCCGGGTAGCGGTGCACCGGGGCCGACACGTCGTCCAGGGCAGCGCGGATCTCACTCGGAAGCGTAAGGGCCTCCACCGACAGTGAGGACTGCAGCTGGGCGGCGGTGCGGGCCCCCAGCAGGGCGGCCGACACGCCGGGGCGGTCGCGGACCCAGGCGAGCGCGACCTTCAGCGGCGTGGAGGCCAGACCGTCGGCGGCGGTCGCCAGTGCGTCGACGATCCGGCGGGACGTCTCGCCCAGGTACGGCTTGACCGGCCCGGCGGGGTGCTGGCCGGCGCCGCGCGACTCCGCCGGCACACCGTGCCGGTACTTGCCGGTGAGCACGCCCCGGCCGAGCGGCGAGCCGGCCAGCAGGCCCACCCCGGCGTCCAGCGCGGCGGGCAGCGCCTCGCGTTCGATACCGCGCTGGAGCAGCGAGTACTCGAGCTGGACGGCGGCCAGCGGGGCGCGGCCGGGCGAAGCGCGCTGCCAGGCCGCGGACTTGGCGAGCTGCCAGCCGCTGTACTGGCACACCCCGGCGTACCGGGCCCGGCCGGAGGAGATCGCCAGGTCGAGCGCGTGCAGGGTCTCCTCGGTGGGCGTCGCCGGGTCGTACGCGTGCACCTGCCACAGGTCGACGTGGTCGGTGCCGAGGCGGCGCAGCGAGGCGTCCAGGGCGTTCAGCAGGTGGCCGCGGGAGCTGTTGTGGCGCCCGGAGCCGGGCAGCAGGCCGGCCTTGGTGGCGATCACCAGCTCGGAGCGCGGGACGAGGCCATCGGTCAGCCGGGACAGCAGGTACTCGGCGCCGCCGTCGGCGTAGACGTCGGCGGTGTCCACCAGGGTGCCGCCGGCGTCCACGAAGGCCTTCAACTGCTCGGCGGCCTCGTGCTCGTCGGTGTCCCGGCCCCAGGTCAGGGTGCCCAGGCCGAGCCGGGAGACCCGCAGACCGGTGCGCCCGAGCTGTCGCTGTTGCATCGCGTCCCTCCGTCAACCCTGCTGCGCCACCCGCGACGGCGCAGGTCGGGGGCGGTGCCCCCCACGTGCGTGAGAGTAGCGGCGAAACCGGTTGCCGCCCGGGACGACCCGCCCGGCCGACAGGCTCAGCAGTACGTCTCGACGAACAGCAGGACGTGGCCGTCGCCGTCGGTGAACTCGTGCGTTTCGTGGATGGGCAGCTCGGCGGCGCCGAACCGGGCCCGCGCCGCCAGCCAGGCGGCCGGGCGATCGTCCGCCCCGAGGAAGCGGGGGAGCCACTGCCCGGCCCGGTCGTCGTAGGCCACTCCCATCGACGTCCGGTCGGCGGTGACGGCGAGCCGCTTGGCCCGGCGGGGGTCCAGCGGTCCGCGGGTGAGACGCCAGTGGCAGCCGTCGGCGACGGGCATCGGGTGGCAGGAGACCTCGGGCTTGTCCTCCGGCGGTGCGGGCATGGCCGCCACCAGGTCGGCGAAGGTCGGGGCGGGTGGTCGCTTCTTGGGCATCCGGGCAGCAGGTCAGGGCGGTGTGGGGGACAACACAGCTACCGGCCAGTAGTGTGACCGCCGACACGGGGGCTACTCTCACCGCACCACCTGGACCGGAAGGCAGTGGGCACATGCGACTCGGGATCAACCTCGGCTACTGGGGACTCGGCCTGGACGCCGACAACATCGCCGTCGCCCAGGAGGCGGACCGCCTCGGCTACGCGGTCTGCTGGGCCGCCGAGGCGTACGGCTCGGACGCCGCCACCGTGCTGTCGTACGTCGCCGCGAAGACCGAACGGATCGACGTCGGCTCCGCGATCTTCCAGATCCCGGCCCGCACCCCCGCGATGACCGCGATGACCGCCGCCACCCTCGACACCCTCTCCGGCGGCCGCTTCCGGCTCGGCCTCGGCGTCTCCGGCCCGCAGGTCTCCGAGGGCTGGTACGGCGTCAGGTTCGACAAGCCGCTGGCCCGCACCCGCGAGTACGTGGAGATCATCCGCAAGGCGATGTCCCGCGAGCGGCTGGTCCACGACGGCGCCAACTGGACGCTGCCGCTGCCCGGCGGGCCCGGCAAGGCGCTCAAGCTCACCGTCCACCCGGTGCGCGAGCGCATCCCGCTGTACATCGCCTCGATGGGCCCGAAGAACCTCGAACTCACCGGCGAGATCGCCGACGGCTGGCTCGGCCTGTTCTTCTCCCCCGAACACGCCGCGCTCTCCGTGGACGCCCTCGCCGCCGGCCGCGCCAAGGCCGGCCTCGGTCTGGACGGTTTCGACCTCTGCCCCACCGTCAACATCGCGGTCGGCGACGACATCCACGCCGCCGCCGACACCCTGCGCGACTACACCGCCCTCTACCTCGGCGGCATGGGCAGCAAAGAGAAGAACTTCTACAGTCAGCTCGCCCGCCGGATGGGCTTCGAGCAGGCCGCCGACGAAGTCCAGACCCGCTACCTCGCCCACGACAAGCCCGGCGCCGCGGCCGCCGTCCCGCACGACTTCATCGACGCCACCGCCCTCCTCGGCGACACCGCCCGCATCGCCGACCGCATGCAGGCCTACGCCGCCGCCGGCGTCACCACCTTGACCCTTGCTCCCGCAGGCTGGACGCTCGACGAGCGGATCGCCGCCCTGCGCACGGGAGTTGACGCCCTGGAGCGGGCCGGCCTCGCCTGACGCAGCGGGGATCGCCGACGGACGGGGTCTGCCCCGGAAGCGCTCCGCACGGATGCCTCCAGGGCTGCCCCGCACGGCAGTTCCGCGAGACCCGGGCCTCGACAGGTTCACGCCCCAGCGAGCCGGCTCCGGGCCGCTGGTGGGGCGGAGGTCTCGCCCGCCGGCCGTCGCACCCGAAATGCGCAGCCGGTTGCTGACGGCGCATTGCGACAGGCCGTCAGGCACGTGAGGCATCAGGTCTGGTGCGATCCTCTCTGTCACCCCGATCGGGTCGAGGACCACGACCGGCCAGACCGCCGTCGGGAGCACCACCGCCCTGATGGGGCCGATCATCCCGGTCTCTTCTCGGCATCATGCCGCCGGGACCGTCTTCGTGGTGGCGGTCGTAGCGGACTTCCGGTTCCTCTCGGGGCCCACGGCCAGGTCGAGGTGCGGGCTCGACCGGATCGTACGGAAAGCCACGAGCAAGAGCCTCGCCGCTCCCGCCGCCGGACTGGGTGGGACCGTGGTAACTGCCGCTGCCGGAGAAGGCGCTGGGCTTTCCGAACTTCGGTGGGCGGTCCTGGTTTCCGTCCTCGCCGCCATGGGTGAGGCCGGGGTGCGGGCCGCCGCCGGGGCCGGGCGGGGCGCTATGGTGCTTGGCCGAGGCGGCGCCGGCGTGCAGGCTCGCGCCCGCGCCGCCGGAGAGGCCGGAGCCGAGCAGGGAGGAGGTGTCGACCTTGCCGGTGGTCAGGTACTGGGTGGCGGCGTCGGCGCCGACCCCGGTGGCCGCGCCGATCGCGGCCTTCCCGGGCAGCGACCGCGCGGCGCTGCCCAGGCCGAGCCGGCCGGCCGCGCCGCCCAGCCCCTTGCCGACCAGGTGACCGGAGGCACCGCCGATCGCGCCGGCGAGGGCGTTCTGGCCCAGCTCCTTCAGGTCGATGTTCCGGCGGTGCCCCTCGGCGAGCTCGATGCCCTGGGCGAGCAGGTCGATCGCGGCCATCTGGGCGGCCTGCCTGGCCGCCATCGCCAGCGTCTCCTTCAACAGCGTCTTCAAAACCGTCGAAACCGCCATCCGGCCCGCCGCGACGAACGCCGGTATCTGCGCCATCGAAGCACCGGCGGTCACCGGAGCCTCGGCCTCGGCGGTGGCGATCTCGAACGCCAGGATGCCCAGCTGTGCGACGATCTGGATCTTCGCCGTCTCCGCCGCGTTGGCGACCTGCTCCAGCAGGTCGCCCATCCCGTCCAGCGCGTTGACCACACCACCGAGCCGGCCCGGGTCGTCCACGCTGCCCGATCCGACCGAGAACCTGACCCAGTACGCGCCCAGCGCATCGGCAGCGGCACCCTGCTGCCCGTCGAGAGCACGCCGAACCGCCGAATCCGCGCCCTGCGCAGCCTCCTTGAGCCCCTCGGCCGCCCGGCGGCAGTGCTCGGCCATCTCCCGCAACCGGTCCTCGTCCGCCTCCGGCCAGCGGCAACCCGCCAGCAGGAGCAGGACCCACTGAAGCGGCTCGGGGAGCTCAACGGCCACGGACTGGTACCTCCGACTGCGAACGGTCCACGACGGCGCCCGGCCGCCACCGCGCCCGGAACAAGCCGTCCGGAGAAGCGGGTTCGAGCAGGAGCGAAGGTATCCGGCCCGACCACCCGCGTCCCGGCGGAACCACCGGCAGAAGTACGGGTCGCCGATTCCTGCCGGTGCGCGCCGCGCTGGTATGTTCCTGACGCATCATCCGCCGACGCGCCAACAGAGTCGCCGCCGCGACCCGCGCAGGCGGCCGGCACCACGGTCAGGGGCGCAGTCCTCGAACCGTCCCGGCGCCCGCCGTAAGGAGCCCGTCGTGCAGCCCACCCGCAAGGCGCCGCGCATCATGCGCGCCGTCCGGCCGTGAGCGGCCCCGGCGAGTTCGGCGCACTGCTGCGCCGACTGCGACTGCGCGCGGGCCAAAGCCAGGAACACCTCGCGCACGCCGCCGGGCTCGGCGTGCGCACCGTCGCCGACCTGGAACGCGGCAGGGCCCGCGGGCCGCAGCGCCGCACCGTCGAGGCACTCACCCGGGCCCTGGCCCTGGACCCGGACGACGCCCGCGCACTGGAGGCCGCCGCAGCACTGGGCCGCCCGCGCGCCGTGCCCGCGGCACCGCTCGCCGGTACGCTCGCCCTGCCCCGCGACCTGCGGGACTTCACCGCGCGTACCGAAGCACTGGACAGCGTGCGGGAGTTGGCCTCCCACACGGACCACGGCCCGGCCCCCGTCGCCCTGATCACCGGTCAACCGGGCCTGGGCAAGAGCGCGTTCGCCGTCCACGTCGCCCACCTGCTCGCACCCGACTACCCGGACGGCCAGCTCGGCCTCGACCTGCGCGGCACGGACGAGCGGCCGACCGACCCGCGCGAGGCACTGGCCCGGCTCCTGCGCGCCCTCGCGGTGGACGAGAGCGCCATTCCCCGCAGCACCGAGGAACGCTCAGGCCTGTGGCGCACCCTCACGGCGGACCGCCGGCTGCTCATCCTCCTCGACAACGCCGCGGACGAGGACCAGGTACGCCCGATGCTGCCCGACCGGGGCACCTCACTGACCCTGGTGACCAGCCGGCACTCGCTGGCCGGTCTGGAGTCGTCGCACCGGACGGACCTCGGCCTGCTGCGCCGGGAGGAGGCCGTCCGCCTGCTGACCCGCATCCTCGGCGCCGACCGGGTCGCCGCCGAGGAACAGGCCGCCCGCGATCTCGCCGACCTGTGCGGCCGGCTGCCGCTGGCCATCCGGGTGGCCGGCCAACGGCTGGCCGCGCGACCGGCCGAACGCGTCGGCACCCTCGTGTCGCACCTCACCGACGAGGAAAGACGGCTGGACGCCCTTCGCGCCGGCAGCCTGGAAGTCCGCGCGGCGTTCGCCCTCTCCTACCGCCGCCTCGCGCCCCCCGCACGCACACTGCTGCGTCGCGCCGCGCTCGCGCAAGGACCGGACTTCAGCGCCCACACCCTCGCCCTGCTCGCCGACCTGCCGCTGCGCCGAGCACGGCAACTGGCCGAGGACCTCGAACAGCAGGGACTGCTGCAAGCCACCCCGCAGCCGGACCGCTACCGCTTCCACGACCTGCTGCGCCTGTTCGCGGCCGAGCAGCTCGCCGAGGAGGACGACCCCGCCGCGATCGAACGGATCCGGTCGCAGGCCGCCCGCCGGCTGCTGGCCCGGGCCGAGGCCGCCGCCGCGCACTTCGACGCCGAACACGACCGCCCCGCCGTGCGCGATCCCGACCCGTCCACCGCACCGACCGACGCCGGACAGGCCCGCGCCTGGCTGGAGGCCGAACGGGAGCAGTGGCTGTGGGCCCTGCGGCACGCCCACGACCGCGGGCTGCACCGCGAGGTCGTGGACACCGCCGAGGCCATGCACTGGTTCTCCGACCGCACCCAGCACTGGGAGCAGTGGACCGAGGTGTTCGAGCTGTCGGCGGCATCGGCCGAAGCCATCGGCTCCCGCGCCGAGCAGGCCGCCCACCTCAACTACCTGGCCTGGGCGCACAACCTCCGCACCTACGACCACCAGCGGGCCCTGGAGACCGCCGACCGGGCCCTCGCCGCCGCGCTCGCCGCCGGAGACCGCCTGCAACAGGGCTGGGCCCTCGGCTACGGAGCCGGAGCCCTGCACCGCCTGGGCCGCACGGAGGAGGCCACCGCCCGGATGCGGTCCGCCGCCGACTGCCACCGGCGCAATCCCGACCCGCGCAGCCGGCTCGCGGAAGTGAGCGCCTGGAACGCCCTCGGCACCCTGCTGCGCGACGCGGGCGAAGCCGGAGAGGCGCTCACGGTCCACCGCCGCAGCGAAGCCATCTGCCACGCCGGGATCCCCGGCCAGACCCCCACACTCCACACCGTCTACCTCGCCATCACCGAGCACCAACTCGGCTGCGACCTGGCCGCCCTGACCCGCTGGAGCGAAGCCGAGCCGCCGCTGCGCCGGGCGCTGGCCGCGTTCGAGTCGCTCGACATGCCGGCCTGGAGCGAGCCCGTCCGGCTCGACCTCGCCGTCGCCCTGCACCACCAGGGACACCGCGACGAGGCCCGGGCCGAGCTGACCACGGCCCACCGCGCGCTCGTCGGCCTCAACCACCGGCGCCACACCGAAGCGGCCGACCTGCTGCACAAGTCGGCCACCGAACCTGCGGGCTGAACCCCCGAAAGCGAGGATGGCGAAGGTCGAGGTGGAACGAGTTCCGCACCATGGCAGTCGCGGTGGCGCTCGCGCTGGTCATCGCCGGGTTCACGCCGCCGACCGGTGCGAACGCCGTGGGCATCGGGGCGACGGCCTGTCAGTTCGACATCAAGCAACGCACGGACACCTCGGAGGTCTGTGTCCAGACGAACTGGTGGCAGAAGGTCATCGCCACCACCACCGGCCTGGCGGTGGCAGTGCTGTGCCTCGCGCCCTTCGCCGTGGGCGCTCTCGTCCTGCGCAGGGATGCGGTGCTATCCGTCGAGCATCTTGAAGGCCCCGGCATCGAACCCGGTCGGCTTGAACGACCACTTGGCCACCTCGATGTACGTGACGATGCAGTGGTCGCCCTTGAAGACCTCGATCGGCCAGCCGCGGAAGTTGTAGACGGAGCGGGCGGGCACTTCGTCGGCGCTGGCCGCGTCCATGCAGCGGCCGAAGTACTCGGGTGCCCGGGTCCACATTTTGCCGGTGTAGTCGCTGTTCTGGTAGAAGCAGGTCTTGTTGAACGGGCAGACCGGTGCCAGGCGGAACCTCAGTAGGTCCGAGTGGAGATTTCCCGTTCCGGTGTCGGGCGGGTAGACGGAATTGGGCGGCCCGGAGCAGTCGGTGTTCTTGTAGGCCTCAAGCTGGAAGCGGGTCTGGTTCCAGAAGGACAAGGTCCTGGAGCGGGTTCCGTCGCGCCAGTTGGACTGGAACTCGAAGCACCGCCCCATGGGCAGGCCCTCCCGCCTGAACTGGCCCTGGAAGTCCTTCTCGGACCAGAAGCACATTCCGACATCGGGGCAGACGTCGTTGGCCGCGTGGGCGGGCGACGAAATCGCCGGCAGGGTGGCGGCCAGCAGGAGCACTGTGGTGGCGGCTGCGCGATGAATCGCTGACGTACGCATGCACATCCTTGCGGTCGCAGGGGTGAAAGTGATCCGTCTGCATGGAGGGGGTCGGCGAACCGAAGTCGCGAAGAAATTGATAAGTAGTTAATTACCACTTTGGCGGGAATGATTTAATGCCTTGCCGATTGTCGCGTATGCGCGGTCTCCGATGAAGGCGCGCTCGCTCGCTCGCGGCGCATTCATGACTTCCTGTGTTCACTCCAGTACATTCGGCGGCGGCCTCTCTTTTTCGGGCAAATCGGTGCCAACTGCCAAAATCTCTGGAGGACTCGTGGCGCGCTTCCGTACCCGTCTGACGCTGATCGGCTCGGCCGCAGCGCTTGCCGCCGGCGCTGTCGTCCCCGCGCAGTTCGCCGGGGCGCAACCTGCCGCCGCCGTAGACCGGCAGTGGGTCGCCCTGGGTGACTCGTACACCGCCGGGGTCATCCCCGCCGCCGGCGACGTCTTCGAGATCCCCCGGGACGGCTGCGAGCGCACCGACCAGTCCTACCCGCAGGTCATCGACCGTGACCTCGGCTCGCTCGTCGAGCTGACCAACGTCAGCTGCGGCGCAGCCACCATTGCGAACGTCACCGACGAAGCCCAGGAGCCGCTCGGCCGTCACCTGCCGCCGTTCTCCGAGGATCCGGACTACCCGTTCCCCCCGGTCCCGCCGCAGTCCGCGGCGGTCGGCCCGAACACCGACATCATCACCGTCGGCGTGGGAGGAAACACCCTCGGCTTCGGTGAGTTCGTCACCAAGTGCGCGGAGCTGGGCCAGGGGAGCGGTGGCGTGGGCACCCCGTGCAAGGACGAACTGGCCGCCGGTATCCCGGCCCGGTTGAACAAGGTGCGCGAGCAGTACGACCGAATGCTCGCCGTGCTTCACGAGCGAGCCCCGCACGCGAAGATCCTGACCGTCGGCTACCCCACTGTCGTTCCCAAGGACACCTCCAAGTGCCGCTACAACGACCTGTCCCAGTTCGGCTCGGTCACCCAGGGGGACCTGGACTGGCTGCGCCAGGACGTTCTGGAACCCCTCAACAGGACCATTGAGAAGTCGACCGGCACACAGAAGACGGCGAGCTTCGTCAACCTCTACGACTCCTCGCAGGACCACAGCGTCTGCGACTCCGGCAAGTGGGTGGAAGGCTTCATCACTCCCCCCGACCAGCTGTCCCTCGTGCACCCCAACGCCCGCGGCCACCGCAACGCCGCCGACCACGTCGAAGACGCGATGCTGAACGCCCTCGGCTGACCCGCACCCGATCTCCGCGCAGCGGTGGCGCCCGCCGTACGGTCGGCCCTCTACCGCACTTCAGTTCCGTTTCTCAGTAGATCTCCAATGGATCACTCGAACTGCTGACCGTGGCTGTACGGGGTGACCGCGACGGGCAATGCTCGGGTCGGCATTGACCCGCACGAAACGGAGACCGACATGGCCGAGGACGACGAGGTGACCTACCAGGTCACGTCCAACGACGAAGAGCAGTACTCGCTCTGGCCCGCGGGCCGGGAGCTTCCGCCCGGCTGGAAGGCCGCGGGCAAGACCGGCACCAAGGAGGAGTGCATGGCCTACATCAAGGAGGTGTGGACGGACATGCGCCCCCGTTCCCTGCGGGAGTCGATGGGCTAGGCGCAGCTGCCCCGGGGCGCGCGAGAACCGCCGGCCCGACACTCGCCCCGGTCAGGCCCTTCGGAGCCTCGCCGGGGCGAAGTGCTGCCTCCTGGCGGGGGGTTCGTCCAGCCGCCGGGCCGCCCGGGCGCTCGACGGGCGGATCGCCGTGCGGCGCACGGGAGGTGACGCCCCGGAGAGGCCGGGTCCGGCCCTGGACGGATCGAACACCGGCCCTCGAACAACGAGTAAAGGTGCTGGCAAGAAAGCGTTTTGACGGGGTAAGTGGTTCCGATACGATCACCCGCGTTCGCCGCCGTGGCAGTGCGCTCCGGCGAAGGGCGGACGCACCTCTGAACCACCGTTCCTTGGGGGACCCTTGAGCATACGCCGTTCGATCGCCACCGCCGTCTTCGTTGCCGCGGTCTCCGCTCCGACCGTCCTCGGCTCCACCCCCGCCCTTGCCGACAGCGCGCCCGCCCCCACCGGCCAGTCTCAGCCGGACGCGCCCGTTGCCGATGTCCCGGCGGCGGACGCCCCGGCGGAGACCGGCCCCGCCACGCCCGCGCCCTCCACCGTCATCTCGCCGGAGGAGGAAGCCGAACTGCGGGCCCGGCTGGCCAAGGTGATCGAGGAGCCGGGGCACAGCCGGTACTTCTACGAGCACGCCAAGGCGGCGATGGCCGGCACGGCCGAGGACGTCAAGCACTTCCTGGACGTCGAGATGGCGCAGATCATCCGCAGCGACAAGCGCGTCCGGGTCTCGCAGATCCTGGAGCAGGCCACGCCGGGCAGCCGCCTGGCGGAGGCCGCGAGCAAGGCGCTGGACGGCGACGACGCGGCGATCGACCACTTCCTGGAGGTCGAGGCCCCGAGGCTGCTCGCCAACGACCGCTGGTGGAAGGTGCTCCACCAGCTGGTCCGGCCGGGCAGCTCGCTCACCATCACCGAGGCTGCCGCCCAGGTGCTGAGCGCGGACGATGCCGAGGCCTTCCGGTCCGACCTGAAGAACGTCAGTGACGACGACGCCCGGCTGTGGCTCTCCCAGGCCATGTCGCTGGGCGGGCCCGAGGTCCGGAAGGCCGCCGGTGAGGCCCTGGACGCGAACACCTCCGAGGCCTTGCACACCTTCCTGCTCACCGGCCTGGCCGAGGCCCAGGCCCGGGACACCGCCAACGCCCAGGAGACGGGCGGCGGCAACAACGGCGGCGGCACCGGTGGAAACGACGGCAACACCGGCGGCACCGGCGGCAACACCGGCGGAAACGACGGCAACACCGGCGGAAACGACGGCACCGGCGGCGGCACCACCCCGAACCAGGGCGGCCAGGGCGGCGGCACCACCGTCACCCCGGCGTCCGACACGACCCAGACCGGCACCGGCACGGGTACCAACACCTCCGGTACCAACACCTCCGGCACGGGCACCTCCGGCACGGGCACCCTCGCCTCCACCGGCGTCGACGCCCCGCTCGGCACCCTGGCTGCCACCGGCGCGGCCTCCGTGGCCCTCGGCAGCGCCCTGGTGGCCGCCCGTCGCCGCCGCCAGCGGCAGTCCTGACGCTCCGCCTGTCGAACGCTCGGGTCGGCCCGGCCCCACAGCACCCCCCTCGCGGCGTCGAACAGTAGGTAAAGGAAAAGGCAAGAAAACCCCGCAGTGGGCAAGTGGTTTCGATACGATCACCTCGTCCGTCGCCGTGACAGCGCGTCACAGCGGCGGACGACGCGTCTTATGGAGCGCTGTTCCTTGGGGGGAACCTTGAACATTCGCCGTTCGATCGCCACCACCGTTCTCGTCGCGGCGGTCTCCGTCCCGACCGTCCTCGGCGCCACCCCGGCCCTGGCCGACACCACGCCCGCGCCCGCCGCGCAGTCACAGTCGGCCGCCGGGTCCGTGCTCTCCTCCGACATCACGCCGGAGGAGGAGATCGAGCTGCGGGCGCGGCTGGCGGCAGTGATCGCGGAGCCCGGGCACAGCCGGTACTTCTACGAGCACGCCCAGGCGGTGATGGCAGGCACGGCCGAGGACGTCAAGCGCTTCCTCGAGGTCGAGATGCCGCAGATCATCCGCGACGACAGGCGCGTCAAGGTGGCCGTGATCCTCTCCAAGGCCACGCCCGGCAGCCCGATCGCGGCGGCCGCGAACAGGGCGCTGAGCGGCGGCGACGCGGAGATCGACTACTTCCTCGACGTCGAGTACCCGCAGCTCCTCGACGACGAGCGCTGGCGGAAGGTGATCGACCGGCTGATCCGGCCGGGCAGCTCGCTCACCCTCACCGAGGCCGCCACCCAGGCGCTGAGCGCGGACGACTTCGCGGCGTTCCAGGCCGGCCTGGACACCATCGGCGACAGCGACATCCGGGTGCGGCTTGCCCGGGCCATGTACCTCGGCGGCCCCGAGGTCAAGAAGCTCGTCAACGAGGCCCTGAGCTCGAACGACTCCGCGTTCCTGCGCCACGTCCTGCTCGTCGGCCTGGCCGAGGCCCAGGCCCGCGACGCCGCCAACGGCTTCTGAGTCGGCCGCGGCAGTCCCGACGATCGGCCCGAAGGCCCGGCACCCCCGCCGGGCCTTTCGGCCTTCGGCGGGTGCGCCTACAGCCAGCCCGCGCGTTTGAACAGGCGGTGCAGGACGACACAGACGCCGCCCATCACGGCCAGCGCGGCGGGGTAGCCCCAGGGCTGGCTGAGTTCCGGCATGTGCTCGAAGTTCATGCCGTAGATGCCGGCGATCATGGTGGGGACGGCGGCCAGGGCGGCCCAGGCGGAGATCTTCCGCATGTCGTCGTTCTGCTGGACGCTGACCTGGGCGAGGTTGGCGGAGAGGATGTCGGAGAGCAGCCGGTCCAGGCTCTCCACCACCTCGTTGACCTTGGCCAGGTGGTCGGCGACGTCCCGGAAGTAGGGGCGCAGTTCGGCGGGGACGAAGGGCACCCTGACCTCGCCGACGGCGGTGCCGGTCCGGGTGAAGCGCAGGGCGGGCTCCATCAGCGGGTAGGTGGCCTTGCGGAAGTTCACCACCTGCCGTTTGAAGGCGTAGATGCGCTCGGCGGCGCCGCGGACCCGGCCGGGGGAGAAGATCTCGGCCTCCAACTCGTCCAGGTCCGTCTGGAGTTCGGTGGCCACGTCGAGGTACTGGTCGACCGCCATGTCGCAGATCGCGTAGAGCACGGCGGCGGGGCCGTGGGCGAGCAGTTCGGGCTGCTTCTCGAGGTCGGCCCGCAGGTCCTTGAGGGGGCTCTCCGGCCCGTGGCGGACCGTCATCACGTACGAGTCGCCCAGGAATATCATCAGCTCGCCGATGGAGACCGACTCGTCCTTCGGGTGGTACCCGGCGGTCTTCAGAACGGTGAACACCGAGTCCTGGTAGATGTCCACCTTCGGGCGCTGATGCGCCGTCAACGCGTCCTCGACCGCCAGCGGGTGCAGGCCGAACTCGTCGACGGCATGGTCGAATTCGGCCCTCGTCGGGTCCGCCAGGCCGATCCACACGAAGCCGTCGCCGGACGCTCGGACCGCCTCCAGCGCGTCCGAGAAGTCCTCCGGTCCCTCGGTGCGCCGCCCGTCCCGGTAAGTGCCGCAATCCACGATCATGCCCGCCATTGTGACCCGAACCCCCGGGCCGCCGGGAGGGGTGCACCCCGTACGCTTGCGGTATGCCCACCCTGCTGCTCGTGCGCCACGGCCGCTCCACCGCCAACACCGCCGGAATCCTGGCCGGCTGGACACCCGGCGTCGACCTGGACGACACCGGCCGCGCGCAGGCCGCCGCCCTGCCCGAACGGCTGGCCGGACTGCCCGTCGCCCGCCTGGTCAGCAGCCCGCTGGAGCGCTGCCGCCAGACCCTGGAACCGCTGGTCGCCGCCCGCCCCGAACTCGGCCCGCCCGACCTCGACGAGCGGCTCGGCGAATGCCACTACGGCGACTGGACCGGCCGCCCGCTGTCCGAACTCGCCGACGAGCCGCTCTGGCGCACCGTCCAGGACCACGCCTCGGGCGCGGCCTTCCCCGGCGGCGAATCGCTGCGCACGCTCAGCCACCGCACCGTGGACGCCGTCCGCGAGTGGAACGAGAAGATCGCCGTCGAACACGGCCCGGACGCGCTCTGGGCGGTCGCCACCCACGGCGACGTGATCAAGGCGATCGTCGCGGACGCCCTCGGCCTGCACCTCGACCACTTCCAGCGGATCTCCGTCGAGCCGTGCTCCGTCACCGCGATCCGCTACACCCCGAACCGCCCGTACCTGCTGCGCCTCGGCGACACCGGCACCCTGGCCTCGCTCGCCCCGCGCCCGCACGGCCACTCGGCCGGCGACGACGCGGTGGTCGGCGGCGACACCGGCACCGTCTGAGCCCGGCCGGGCCGGCGCCGCTCGGCGGTGACGCCGGCACCGTCTGAGCCCGGCCGGGCCGGCACCGCACCAGCCCCACCGTCCCCACCGGGAATCCGCGCCACCCGCGCCCCACGGCAGGCCCGTTTGGCCGTAGGGTGAGAGGCGAGAAGACCGCACACCCCCGTACCGGAGCGAGCAGCGTGTCCCGTCAGGTCCACTTCTACGACCAGCCCGAGCGGTTCGTGGCCGGCACCGTTGGCCAGCCCGGAGCCCGGGCGTTCTACCTGCAGGCCTCCTCGCGCGGCCGGATCACCAGCGTCCTGCTGGAGAAGGCCCAGGTCGCCGCCCTCGCCGAACGCATCGAGGAAGTCCTCGACGAGGCGCTGCGGCGCAGCGGCGGCGACGCCTCCATCCCGGCCGCCGCGCCCGTCGACCTGCTCGACGCAGCCCCGCTCGACCTGCCGCTGGAGCAGGAGTTCCGGGTCGGCACCATGGCCCTCGCCTGGGACGCCCGCGAGGAGTGCCTGGTGATCGAGGCGCAGGCGTACGTCGAGGAGTCCGAGGACGAGGACGAGATCGAGGTCTTCGACGACGAGAACGGCCCCGACCTGCTGCGGGTGCGGCTCAGCGGCGCGATGGCCCGGGTGTTCGCCAAGCGCGCCCTCGACCTGGTCGAGGCGGGCCGCAAGCCCTGTCCGTTCTGCAACCTGCCGCTCGACCCCGAGGGCCACCTGTGCCCCCGCGCGAACGGCTACCGGCGCTGAACGAGCAGCGCGCCGTGGAAGCCCCCGGCACCGACCCGGCCACCAGCGCCGCACTGGCCGCCGACACCCCCGCCGCCCTCGCCCTGCTGCGCGAGGGCGCGCTGGCCGTCCACGGCCGGGTCACCGACGCCTCCAACGCCGTCCTCTACTGCACCGCCACGCTGGACGGCGTCACCGCCCCCTGCGTGTACAAGCCCGTCGCCGGCGAACGCCCGCTGTGGGACTTCCCCGACGGCACCCTGGCCGGTCGGGAGACCGCCGCCCACGAGGTCTCCGCCGCCACCGGCTGGCAGCTGATCCCGCCGACCGTCCTGCGTGACGGCCCGGCCGGCCCCGGCATGGTCCAGCTGTGGATCGAACCCGACCCGGACGCCCCCGAACTCCTCGACCTCCAGCCCCTGGACGGGCCCGCCGACGGCTGGCTCCCCATCGTCCGCGCCGAGGTCGACGCCGGACGCCAGGCCTGGCTGGTGCACCGCGACGACGAACGGCTGCGCCGGCTCGCCGTGCTGGACGCCGTCCTCAACAACGCCGACCGCAAGGGCGGCCACTGGCTGCCCGCCGCCGACGGCCGGATCTACGGCATCGACCACGGCGTCACCTTCCACACCGAGCCCAAACTCCGCACCCTGCTGTGGGGCTGGGCCGACCGCCCGCTCACCGCCGAGGCCCTCGACGTCCTCGGCCGGCTCGCCACCGACCTCGACGGCGCCCTCGGCGAGCGGCTGCGCCCGCACCTGACCCCCGTCGAACTCGACGCGCTGCGAGCCCGGACCGGCGCGCTGCTGGCCTCCGGACGGCATCCGCTGCCGTCGGCTGACTGGCCGTCTATTCCCTGGCCGCCGGTCTGATACCGATCCGAAACAGAGAACAAGCGGAATCAAGCCGATCATGCCAACAGGTTGGTCTTTCAAATCAGTGCACGGTTAGAGTCGGTGCCATGCATGCCTGGCCCACTTCCGAGGTTCCCGCCCTGCCCGGTCAGGGGCTTCCCCTGCGCATTTACGACACCGCCACGAGCAGTGTCCGAGAGGTCGTTCCCACGGGCCCGACCGCCCGGCTCTACGTCTGCGGCATTACCCCTTACGACGCGACCCACCTGGGCCACGCAGCCACCTACAACACCTTCGACCTGGTCCAGCGGGTCTGGAAGGACGCCGGCCACGACGTCCTGTACGTCCAGAACGTCACCGACGTCGACGACCCGCTCCTGGAGCGTGCCGTCGCCACCGGCCAGGACTGGACCGAACTCGCCGCCCGCGAAACCGCGCTGTTCCGCGAGGACATGACCGCGCTGCGGATGCTCCCGCCCGCGCACTACATCGGCGCCGTCGAATCCATCCCGTGGATCGTCCCGCTGGTGCAGCAGCTGCTCGCCTCCGGCGCCGCCTACGAGGTCGACGGCGACATCTACTTCTCCGTCGAGTCCGACCCGCACTTCGGCGAGGTCTCCGGGCTCACCCGCGAACAGATGCTGCCGATCTTCGCCGAACGCGGCGGCGACCCCGAGCGTCCCGGCAAGAAGAACCCCCTCGACGCGCTGCTCTGGCTCGCCGCCCGCCCCGGCGAACCCGCCTGGGACACCGAACTGGGCCACGGCCGGCCCGGCTGGCACATCGAGTGCGTCGCCATCGCGCTCAAGTACCTCGGCATGGAGTTCGACCTCCAGGGCGGCGGCAGCGACCTGTCCTTCCCGCACCACGAGATGGGCGCCTCGCACGCCCAGGTCGCCCTCGGCACCCACCCCTACGCCCGCGCCTACGTGCACGCCGGGATGGTCGGCCTCGACGGCCACAAGATGTCCAAGTCCCGGGGCAACCTGGTGTTCGTCTCGGCCCTGCGACGCGACGGCATCGACCCCGCCGCGATCAGGCTCGCGCTGCTCGCCCACCACTACCGCAGCGACTGGGAATGGACGGCCGAGGACCTCGACACCGCCCTCACCCGCCTCGCCACCTGGCGCGCAGCGGTCTCCCGCCCCGACGGCCCCCCGGCCACCGCACTGCTCGCCGAGCTCCGCGAGGCCCTCGCCAACGACCTCGACGCCCCTGCGGCCCTCGCCGCGGTGGACCGCTGGGCGGCGACCGCCCACGCGGACGGCGGCGAGGACACCGGCGCCCCGGGCCTGGTCTCCCGCGCGGTCGACGCGCTCCTGGGCGTAGCCCTGTAGAAGGCAGGTGGGTGCGAAGACAGGGGCGCGGGGAACTGCGCGAAGCGGAAGGCACCCAACAGTCAGATCGGCCCGAGGACAGAACCACCGTCCTCGGGCCGATCCGCTGTGCGGCTACTCGTCTTCCTCGTCCTTGGGCCGTTCCGTCGCGTGCCCCGTGATGGGCTTCTCGCCCTTCGGCCCCTGGTTCTCGCGGCGCCGCAGGTACCTCTCGAATTCGCGGGCGATCGCGTCCCCGGATGCCTCCGGCAACTCCGCGGTGTCCTGCGCCTCCTCCAACTGCTGCACGTACTCCGCGACTTCGGAGTCCTCCGCGGCGAGCTGGTCGACGCCGAGCTGCCAGGCGCGGGCGTCGTCGGCGAGTTCGCCCGGGGGGATGCGGAGGTCGAGGAGGTCTTCCAGCTTGTTGATCAGGGCCAGGGTGGCCTTGGGGTTGGGCGGCTGGGAGACGTAGTGCGGGACGGCGGCCCAGAAGGTGACGGCGGGGACGCCGGCGTGGGCGCAGGCCTCCTGGAGGACGCCGACGATGCCGGTGGGGCCCTCGTAGCGGCTCTCTTCGAGGTCGAGGCTGCGGGCCACCGTCGCGTCGGAGGTGACACCGGAGACCGGGACCGGCCGGGTGTGCGGGGTGTCGCCCAGCAGCGCGCCCAGGACGACGACCAGTTCGACGCCCAACTCGTGGGCGAAGCCGAGCAGTTCGTTGCAGTAGGAGCGCCAGCGCATGCTGGGCTCGATGCCGCGGACGAGCACTAGGTCGCGCGGCTTGGGCTCGGTGACCCGGACCACCGAGAGTCTGGTGGTGGGCCAGGTGATCCGGCGGACTCCGCCGTCGAGCCAGATGGTGGGCCGGTTGACCTGGAAGTCGTAGTAGTCCTCGGCGTCGAGCGCGGCGAACACCTTGCCGCCCCAGGTCTCGTCGAGGTGTCCGAGCGCGGCGGAGGCCGCGTCGCCGGCGTCGTTCCAGCCCTCGAAGGCGCAGATCATCACCGGGTCGATCAACTCGGGCAGGTCTTCCAGCTCGATCACCCGGCATCTCCCTCCGTGCGTGGCGGGGGCACTGCCGCCCCCAGGTCCCTACCTGCCCAGCCTACGGGCTTTGAATGCCACCCGTGGCCGGGCAAGGGGCCCAAGCGTACGCCGTGAGCGGACGGGGCACCGGGTCTCAGTCGACGGGCTCGGCGCAGGCGACGGTCGGGTTCATGGCGAGGGTGCCGGGCGGGGCGGGGATGGTGAAGGAGACCGTGGCCTCCTCGGGACAGGTGTGCTCGGTGCTGCCCTTGAGGCTGACGGTCTGCTTGACGTACTCCTTGTCGACCTTGTACTCGGGCTTGTGGTCGCCCTTCCCGTCGCAGCGGGTCTCGGCGACGCTGTCGGAGCCGCTGGCGCTCTTGACGGCGTAGACGCAGTCGCCCACGACGATGCCCACTCCGCCGCCACCGCCGGGGTCGCCCGGGTGCGGGTCGTGCAGGTTGCGCAGGCAGGCCCAGGCCGACTTGTTGCGGGCGACGTTGGTGAGCGCGTTCTGGGTGAGGTCGAGGGCGACGTCGGTGCCGTCGGGGCAGTCCGCGCCGTGCGGGAGGGCGGCGGCGACGCCGGTCAGGGTGCCGCTGCGCTTGGTGACCTTGGCCTCGGCGTTCGGGCTGTCGCAGGGCACCATCTCGTAGTGCGAGGTGGTGCCGCTGCCGCCCGGGTTGAGGGCGCGGGCGCATTTGCCCTCGGCGAAGTACGAGTCGTCGAGCTGCGGGGTCGACGGGGTACTGGCGGCGGGGGTCGGGGCGGTGGTCGAGACGGTGGGGGAGGGGCTGGGCGGCGGTGCGGCCTTGGCGTGCTTGGCAGGTTCGCAGCCGACCAGGAGCAGGCCGGCGGTGAGCAGCGCCAGTCCGGTTCCGGCGGTGCGCAGGAGTGTGCGGGGCATATGGTTCCTCCGTGCCCGAGTGGTGTGCGGCGGGCGGCGTGGCTGCCCAACCCGCCTGGAAATGCCGGGCTTTGGTCAACGCTACCTTGACGGGCCGTCAGGTCGGCGGGGGGATCTCCGCCGCGGTCGGCGCGCCCGTTCGCGGTTCCCCGCCCGAACCACCAGGCTGATCCGCAGAGATGGTTCCGTCTATCGGATTTACCGTTCTGCGGAGGAGAGAAGGCCATGAAGGCAGCTGTGGTCCGGGACTTCACTGAGCCGCTGGAGATCGAGGAACGTGAGGTGCCGACCCCGGCACCGCACCAGGTGCTGGTCAGGATCGAGTGCTCCGGCCTGTGCCACACCGACATTCACGCCGCCCGCGGCGACTGGCCGGTCAAGCCCTCCCCGCCGTTCGTGCCCGGCCACGAGGGCGTGGGCATCGTGGAGGCGGCCGGTTCGAACGTCCGGCACGTCGAGGTCGGCCAACGGGTCGCCATCCCGTGGCTGGCCGACGCCTGCGGACGCTGCGACTACTGCGTCACCGGCTGGGAGACGCTCTGCCTGTCCCAGCACAACTCCGGCTACTCGGTGGACGGCGCCTACGCCGAGTACGCCCTCGCGCACGGCGACTACGTGGTGCCCGTCCCCGACGGCGTGGACCCGATGGACGCCGCCCCGCTGTCCTGCGCGGGCGTCACCACGTACAAGGCGGTCAAGCTGGCCGGCGCCCGGCCCGGCACCCGGGTGCTGATCTCGGGCATCGGCGGCCTCGGCCACCTCGCGCTCCAGTACGCGCGGATCTTCGGCGCCGAGACCGTCGCGGTGGACATCACCGACGACAAACTGAAGCTCGCCGAGGACCTCGGCGCCGACCACGTCATCGACGCCCGCACCCAGGACGTCGCGCAAGAGGTGCACAAGCTCGGCGGCGCCGACGCCGCCGTCTCACTGGCCGTCAGCAACGCGTCCTTCCGCGCCGCCTACGACTCGCTGCGCCGCGGCGGCACCCTCGTACTGGTCGCGCTTCCCGCGGAGGGCGAGCTGACGCTGCCGGTGTTCGAGACGGTGCTGAACGGCACCAAGGTGATCGGCTCGATCGTCGGCACCCGGCAGGACCTCGCGGAGGTGTTCCGGCTGCACGGGCTGGGCCGCACCAAGGTGATCCGGGAGACCCGCAAGCTGGAGGACGTCAACTCCTGCTTCGAGGACGTGCTCGCGGGCAAGGTCTCGGCCCGCCTGGTGTTCGACCTGCGCTGACCCCAGCGGCGGAGAGGGGGACGGGACACCCGTCCCCCCCGACGACACCGCGTCAGGCAGAAGCCCGCCCGGTCATCAGGGCGGTGATCTCCGCGGCGAGCTCCGGGCCTAGCTCGCCCCAGCCCTCCTTGTAGCCGTACACGCCGGCCAGGGTGCGGGCCTCGTAGTCGCCGTTCAGCACCTCGATGTCCTCGGCGGTGATCAGCGACGGGTGGGCGACGCCGAGCGCCGAGGAGACCTTCGTCAACTCCTTGCGCAGGGTGCGCAGGTAGACCGCCGCCCGGGCCGACTTGGAGACCGGGTCCACGCCGCGGGCCAGCCACGGGTTCTGGGTGGCGATGCCGGTCGGGCACTTGTCGGTGTGGCACTTCTGGGCCTGGATGCAGCCGATCGACAGCATCGCCTCGCGCGCCACGTTGATCATGTCGGCGCCCAGCGCGAACGCCACCGCCGCGTTCTCCGGCAGGCCGAGCTTGCCGGAGGCGATGAACGTCAGCTCGTCGGTCAGCCCCAGCTCCGCGAAGGTGCCGTAGACCCGGGAGAAGCCCATCCGGAACGGCAGGGACACCGAGTCCGCGAACATCCGCGGCGCCGCACCGGTGCCGCCCTCGCCGCCGTCGATCGTCACGAAGTCGACGCCCCGGTCGCCGCGCGCCATCTGCGCGGCCAGCTCCTGCCAGAAGTCCAGCTCGCCGACGGCGCTCTTGATGCCGACCGGCAGGCCGGTCTCGGCGGCCAGCAGCTCGACGAAGTCCAGCATCGAGTCCACGTCGCCGAACGCCGAGTGCCGCGACGGCGAGGCGCAGTCCTCGCCCACGGGTATGCCGCGGATCTTCGCGATCTCGGGCGTCACCTTCGCGCCCGGCAGCATGCCGCCCAGGCCCGGCTTGGCGCCCTGCGACAGCTTGATCTCGATCGCCCGGACCGGCGCCCCCGCCACCACGTCCTTGAGCTTGTCGAGGTTGAAGGTGCCGTCCTCGTTGCGGCAGCCGAAGTACGAGGTGCCGAGCTGGAGCACCAGGTCGGCGCCGCCCCGGTGGTACGGCGACAGGCCGCCCTCACCGGTGTTGTGCATCGCGCCGGCCTGCGCCGCGCCCTTGTTCAGCGCGGTGATGGCCGCGCCGGAGAGCGAGCCGAAGCTCATCGCGGAGATGTTCACCACGCTGCCCGGCCGGAACGCCTTGGCCCGCCCGCGCGGCCCGCCCAGCACCTTGGCCGACGGCAGCGGCGCCTGCGGGTCGTGCCCGTCCGGCAGCGGCCCGGCGAAGGTGCGCTGCTTCAGGTAGGCGCGGCCCTGCGCCTGAGCGACGTCCACCTCGGTGCCGAACCCGAAGTAGTTGTTCTCCTCCTTGGCGGAGGCGTAGATCCAGCTCCGCTGGTCACGGCTGAACGGCCGCTCCTCCTCGTTGGAGGTCACGATGTACTGCCGCAGCTCCGGCCCGATCGTCTCCAGCGCGTACCGGGCGTGCCCGAGCACCGGGAAGTTCCTCAGCAGTGCGTGCTTCTTCTGGAGCAGGTCGCGGGCGGCGAGCGCCGCCACCGCGGCGGCGGCGGCAGCCGCGCCGATCTTCCGGGCTTGCATGGACGTTCGTTCCTCCTGGGTGCCGGCCCCGTCCCCACGCGGCGGTGCCGGGAGCGATGCTAGGAAACCCTCCGGACCGTCCCGCGCACCGGGGGCCGGAGGGCCGGATCGCACCAGGTCAGAGGCACCAGCCGTCCCGGTACGCCGCCCAGTGGTCCGGGGTCGCCGCGAAGTCCACGTACAGCGCCAGCCCGAAGTTCTGCCGCGAGCCCGGGCCGAGCGCGAGGCGGGCGCCGCGGACGGCGGCGCGGACCGTCTCGGCGTCGCCCCGGTGGGCCGGGGTGTCGTCCCAGTACGCGGGCAGACCCATCAGCAGATCGGTCCCCGGCGGGGTGTTGGCCAGCGCCAGCTCGGTCTGCCGGGCGACGTAGCCGCCGTACAGCGACTCCACCGGCATCGAGGTGTCGTAGGACATCACCGCGACCTGGTCGACCCGCCGCGCGGCCTGCGCGAAGTACCCGGGGCTCCACCACTTGCCGTGGTCGGTGAGCGCGAAGGTCACCCGGCCGATCATCGGGACGGGCTCGATCTGCGGCGCGGCGATGGACAGCGGCACGCCCCGGGCGGCGGTCAGCGCGTGCACCTGGTCGAGCAGCGCGAGGAACCCGGGGGAGTCGTTGTGCACCGGTTCCAGGTCGAAGTGGACGCCGTCGAAGCCCAGGTCGAGGACCTGTTTCGCGGAGGCGGTGATCCGCTCCCGCACGTCCGGCCGGTCCAGGTGCAGGCCCACTTTCTCCGGCGCGACCACGTCGCCCAGCCAGGACTGGATCCGCACCCCCGGCATCGCGGCCCGGGCCCGCTCCAGGAAACCGGCCACCCCCGGGGCCAGCTTCGGATCGAGCGAACCGTCGTGCTCCAGCGGGCCGGTGTGCACGTACAGGTCGTGGATGCCGGTGCCGCGCACCCGCGACGCCAGCATCGTCAGATCCGCGTCGGTGCGCCGCCCGTCCACCCAGGCGTGGCCCAGCCAGATCGCGTCCCGGCCGCGGGTGCGGGCGTCGACCGCCGGGTCGCCGGAGTAGTACCAGCGCAGCGCCAGCCCTGCGCCCACCACCGGCACCACCAGCATCGCGAGCACCACCAGGCACGCCGTCACCACCCGGCGGCGCCGGGTCCAGCGGGTGCGGCGGCTCCAACGGCGACGCGCCCGGGCGGGCACCGTCCGCCATACGGACGGCCCAAGGGCACGGACACGGTGACGCCACCTGCTCGAACGCGATGAAGCGGGCATGGATGGGCTCCCTTCCGGTGGATGGGGACGCCCACGATGCGAAATGGGTTCCATCGCACCGCCGTCGGGCGGATACCCTGACCGGGTGCGTCCCCGGTCAAGGGGGGGCCGCATAGCCGACAGCCGTCGCACTCAGGGAGCAGCCTCATGGCCACCGTTGTATCCGCGTCCACCCAGCAGGACCGCGCCACCGCCTTGCGCGAGGCCCTCGCCACCCGGGTGGTGGTAGCCGACGGAGCGATGGGCACGATGCTCCAGGCCCAGGAGCCGACGCTGGAGGACTTCCAGCAGCTCGAGGGCTGCAACGAGGTCCTCAACGTGACCCGCCCCGACATCGTCCGCTCGGTGCACGACGCGTACTTCGCGGTCGGCGTGGACTGCGTGGAGACCAACACCTTCGGCGCCAACCACTCGGCGCTCGGCGAGTACGACATCTCCGACCGGATCTTCGAGCTGTCCGAGGCCGGCGCCCGGATCGCCCGCGAGGTCGCCGACGAGTTCACCGCCAAGGACGGCCGCACCCGCTGGGTGCTCGGCTCGATCGGCCCCGGCACCAAGCTGCCGACGCTCGGCCACACCACCTTCGAGACGGTCCGCGAGGGCTTCCGGCAGAACGCGGCCGGCCTGATCGCGGGCGGCGCCGACGCGCTGCTTGTCGAGACCAGCCAGGACCTGCTGCAGACCAAGGCCTCCGTGCTGGGCTGCAAGGACGCCCTCGCCGAGGCAGGCCTGGACCTGCCGGTGCTGGCGCAGGTCACGGTGGAGACCACCGGCACCATGCTGCTGGGCTCGGAGATCGGCGCGGCGCTGACCGCGCTGGAGCCGCTCTCCATCGACTTCATCGGCATGAACTGCGCCACCGGCCCCGCCGAGATGAGCGAGCACCTGCGCTACCTGGCGAAGAACGCCAAGATCGGCCTGTCCTGCATGCCGAACGCGGGCCTGCCGGTGCTCACCAAGGACGGCGCCCACTACCCGCTCAGCCCCGCCGAACTCGCCGACGCGCACGAGGCGTTCGTCCGGGACTACGGCCTTTCGCTGGTCGGCGGCTGCTGCGGCACCACCCCCGAGCACCTGCGCCAGGTGGTCGAGCGGGTGCAGGGCCGGCCGATCACGCCGCGCGAGCCGAAGCCCGAGCCGGCCGCCGCCTCGCTGTACCAGGCGGTGCCGTTCCGGCAGGACACCTCGTACCTGGCGATCGGCGAGCGCACCAACGCCAACGGCTCGAAGAAGTTCCGCGAGGCGATGCTCGCCGCCGACTGGCAGACCTGCGTGGAGATCGCCCGCGAGCAGATCCGCGAGGGCGCCCACCTGCTCGACCTGTGCGTGGACTACGTGGGCCGCGACGGCGTCGCCGACATGAAGGAGATCGCCGGCCGCCTCGCCACCGCCTCCACCCTGCCGATCGTGCTCGACTCCACCGAGCCGCCGGTGCTCCGGGCCGGCCTGGAGATGCTCGGCGGCCGCGCGGTGCTGAACTCCGTCAACTACGAGGACGGCGACGGCCCCGACACCCGCTTCGGCAAGATCGCCGCACTCGCCCGCGAGCACGGCGCCGGCCTGATCGCCCTCACCATCGACGAGGACGGCCAGGCCCGCACCGCCGACAAGAAGGTCGCCATCGCCGAGCGGCTGATCGAGCAGCTGGGCCGCGAGTACGGCATCCACGAGAGCTCGATCCTGGTCGACTGCCTGGCCTTCACCCTGGCCACCGGCCAGGAGGAGTCCCGCCGCGACGGCATCGAGACCATCGAGGCGATCCGCGAACTCAAGCGCCGCCACCCGGACGTGCAGACCACCCTGGGCCTGTCCAACATCTCCTTCGGCCTCAACCCGGCCGCCCGGCAGGTCGTCAACTCGGTCTTCCTGCACGAGTGCGTGGAGGCCGGCCTGGACTCCGCGATCGTGCACGCCGCGAAGATCCTCCCGATGAACCGCATCCCCGAGGACCGCCGGCAGACCGCCCTCGACCTCGTCTACGACCGCCGCAGCGAGGGCTACGACCCGCTGCAGAAGCTGCTCCAGCTGTTCGAGGGCGTCTCCGCCGCCTCCAGCGCCGCCTCCAAGGCCGAGGAGCTGGCCGCCCTCCCGCTGGAGGAGCGCCTGCAGCGCCGCATCATCGACGGCGAACGCAACGGCCTGGAGGCCGACCTGGACGCCGCGCTGACCGAGCGCCCGGCGCTGGAGATCATCAACGACACGCTGCTGTCCGGCATGAAGGTGGTCGGCGAACTGTTCGGCTCCGGCGAGATGCAGCTGCCGTTCGTGCTGCAGTCCGCCGAGGTGATGAAGGCCGCGGTGGCCCACCTGGAGCCGCACATGGAGAAGTCCGACAGCGAGGGCAAGGGCACCATCGTGCTGGCCACCGTCAAGGGCGACGTCCACGACATCGGCAAGAACCTGGTCGACATCATCCTGTCCAACAACGGCTACAACGTGGTCAACATCGGCATCAAGCAGCCGGTGTCGGCGATCGTCGAGGCCGCCCAGGAGCACAAGGCCGACGTGATCGGCATGTCCGGCCTGCTGGTCAAGTCCACGGTGATCATGAAGGAGAACCTGGAGGAGCTCAACCAGCGCGGCCTGGCCGCCGACTTCCCGGTGATCCTCGGCGGCGCCGCCCTCACCCGCGCCTACGTCGAGCAGGACCTGCACGAGGTCTACGACGGCGAGGTCCGCTACGCCCGCGACGCCTTCGAGGGCCTGCGGCTGATGGACGCCCTGATCGGCGTCAAGCGCGGCGTCCCCGGCGTCGTCCTGCCGGAGCTGCGCAAGCGCCGGCACGCCCGGGTCGAGGTCGAGGAGCCGGAGGAGGTCAACCTCGGCCAGATCCGCTCCGACGTGGCCGTCGACAACCGCGTCCCCACCCCGCCGTTCTGGGGCGACCGGATCATCAAGGGCATCCCGTTCCAGGACTACGCCTCCTGGCTCGACGAGGACGCCCTGTTCAAGGGCCAGTGGGGCCTCAAGGGCGGCCGCTCCGGAGGGCCGTCGTACGAGGAGCTGGTGGAGACCGAGGGCCGCCCGCGCCTGCGCGGCTGGCTGGACCGCCTGCAGACCGAGGGCTGGCTGGAGCCCGCCGTCGTCTACGGCTACTTCCCTGCCAACTCCAAGGGCGACGACCTGATCCTCTACCGCGAGGACGGCTCCGAACTGACCCGGTTCACCTTCCCTCGCCAGCGCCGCGGCCGCCGCCTGTGCCTGGCCGACTTCTTCCGCCCGGAGGAGAGCGGCGAGCGCGACGTGGTCGGCCTCCAGGTGGTCACCATGGGCAACCGGATCTCCGAGGCCGCGAACGAGCTGTTCGCCGGCAACTCCTACCGCGACTACCTCGAACTGCACGGCCTGTCCGTGCAGTTGGCCGAGGCGCTGGCCGAGTTCTGGCACGCCCGGGTCCGCTACGAGCTCGGCTTCGGCGACGAGGACCCGCAGGACGTCAAGGACATGTTCGCGCTCAAGTACCGCGGCGCGCGCTTCTCGCTCGGCTACGGCGCCTGCCCGAACCTGGAGGACCGCGCCAAGATCGCCGAACTGCTCAGGCCCGAACGGGTCGGCGTGATCCTCTCCGAGGAGTACCAGCTGCACCCCGAGCAGTCCACCGACGCCATCGTCCTGCACCACCCCGAGGCCAAGTACTTCAACGCCCGGTAGAACACTTCCACCACAGATCATCCGTTCGCCCCGCAGGCGTCCGGCGCAATCCGCCCCGGCGGGCGTATTCTTGATGATCCTGAACGGGCCGGTCCGCTCACCAGCGGGCCGGCCTGTGCCATCCCCGGACGCGGTGCGCTCCGGACGACCACCCGGAAGGACGGCGCGCATGACGACGGTCTCGACCCCGATCCGTGTCGGCGGAGACGGCGACGGCAGCGGCTTGCAGGCCGTCCTGCTGGACATGGACGGCACCCTGGTCGACACCGAGGACTTCTGGTGGCAGGCCGAGGTCGACCTGTTCGCCGAACTCGGCCACCACCTCACCGCCGAGGACCGCACCCACGTGGTCGGCGGCCCGATGACCCGCGTCATCGACTACCTGCTCACCCGCACCGGCGCGGCCATCCGCCCCGCCGACCTCGGCGCCCAGATCAACCAGCGCTTCGTCGACCTGCTGCACGGCGGCGTCCCGCTGATGCCCGGCGCCGAGCGCCTGCTCAACACCCTTGCCGCGCACGGCATCCCGGCCGCCCTGGTGTCCGCCTCGCACCGGCACATCATCGACATCGTGCTGCGCAGCCTGGGCGCGCAGAACTTCGCCTTCACGGTGGCCGGGGACGAGGTCCCGCGCACCAAGCCCTTCCCGGACCCGTACCTGACTGCCGCGGCCCGCCTGGGCGCCGACCCGGCCCGCTGCGTGGTCGTCGAGGACACCCCCACCGGCGTCGCCGCCGCCGAGGCGGCGGGCTGCCCCGTCATCGCGGTACCCTCCATCGCCACCATCGAGCCCGGCCCCGGCCGGCTGGTGCTGTCCTCGCTGGAGCAGGTCGACCTCGACCTGCTGCGCACCCTGGCCGGCGCCCGGGTGTGACCTTCGTCTCCTTCATGCGGTTTTCCGGTTCCCCTCCGCGTCCGTGGGTACGCGGACCGTATCCGGCAGCAGGTGCGAAATCGGGCATTGGCTGACAACTCGTCGGTTCCCGGTGGGTAGCTTTCCGGGTCTCGCCGACCCATTGTTCGAACAGTCGGTGACCGACCCGGTGCGATGTGGCACGCTACATCCGATCAGTAGCCATCCCGCGCCGCCGCCCACCGCCGTCAGACCCCGGCCGGGGGCGCCCGCGCGTCGTACCAGACCTGCGCCGGCCGCCCCACCCCGCGGCCGGCCGGTTCTCCGGCGTCGGCCGGCCGCACGCAGTAAGGAAGACCACCCCGCATGACTACGCCCAACCGCCTGGCCGTGCTCAGCTGCGCCGCGCTCGTCGCCACCACGGCGGCCGGCTGCGCGTCCGTGGAGAAGGCTGCCACCGGCGGCGACAACGGTGCTGCGATCACCCTGGGCACCACCAACGGGACCACCGTGCTGGACCCGGCCGGCGCCTACGAAATCGGCTCCTGGCTGGTGCTCAACAACTCCTTCCAGTCGCTGCTGGCCTTCCCGCCCGGCGCGACCCTGCCGCAGCCGGACGCCGCGGAGTCGTGCCAGTTCACCGGCAACGACACGATGACGTACACCTGCACGCTGAAGACCGGGCTGAAGTTCACCAACGGGCACCCGGTGACGGCCGAGGACGTCAAGTACTCGATCGACCGCACCAAGAAGATCAACGACCCGAACGGTCCGCTCCCGCTGCTCTCCACCATCAAGTCGGTGGAGACCAACGGCGACCGCGAGGTCACCTTCCACCTGGAGACCCCGGACGCGGTCTTCCCGGCCAAGCTGGCCTCGCCGGCCGGCGCCATCGTGGACCACTCGGTCTTCCCGGCCGACAAGCTGCTCGAGAACGACAAGCTGGTCGGCTCCGGCGCGTACAAGATCGACGCGATCGAGAACCACGGCAAGAGCCCGGCCAAGGTCGCCCTCTCGCCGAACCCGACCTACAAGGGCAGCGCCACCAAGCCCGAGAACAGCAAGTTCACCGTCCGCTTCTACGAGAAGGCGGACGAGCTGAAGGCCGCCCTCGACAAGGGCGAGGTCGACGTCGCGGACAACAGCCTCGAACCTGCCACGGCCGCCCAGATCAAGAACGACGACCAGTCCGGCAAGGGCAACCTGCGGGTCGCCGAGGGCGACAGCGGCCAAACCTTCTACCTGGTGTTCAACACCAAGGACGAGGTGGGCGGCAAGCAGGCGGTCCGGCAGGCGATGGCCCAGCTGATCGACCGCAAGGCGCTCGTCCATGACGTGTACGCGGGCACCGTGCTGCCGCTGTACTCGGTCGTCCCGGCGGGCGTGGTTGGCCACAACACCGCGTTCTTCGACAAGTACGGCGAGCCGGACGTCGCCAAGGCCAAGAAGATCCTGACCGACGCGCACATCACCACCCCGGTCAAGATCAACCTGACCTGGTCCCGCTCCCGGGCCGGCGCCGCCGAGCTGGAGAACGTCAAGAAGCAGCTGGACGCCAGCGGCCTGTTCCAGGTGACGGTCCAGCAGGAGACGGACTGGAACACCTTCATCGCCAACTGGTCGAACAACAGCTACCAGGCCTACCTGATCGGCTGGACCCCCGACTACGTCGACGCGGACAACTACATCACCCCGCTGGTGGTCGGCGGCGGCGCGTTCCACAACAACTGGGACGACCCGCAGATCAGCACCAAGCTGGTGCCGGAATCGATCAAGCTCACCGACCGCACCGGCGGCGGCGCCTACGCGACGATCCAGAACAAGCTGGCCGACGCCGTGCCGATGGTCCCGCTGTACCAGAACAAGTCGTTCTACGTGTACCGGACCGGCGTCACCGGCGTCGACAGCACCGTGGACAACACCAGCCGCTTCCGCTTCTGGGAGATCGGCCGCACCGGCAAGAAGTAACGTTTCGCCCGGCCGTACGGCCACCAGAACGGCCCGCCACCCCCAAACCGGGGTGGCGGGCCGTCGGCCGTTCCAGAGGGCCTACAGGGCGCCGGGGCGCACCAGGCCGCTCTCGTACGCGTACACCGCGGCCTGCACCCGGTCGCGCAGCTGGAGCTTGGTCAGCACGTGGCCGACATGGGTCTTCACCGTCGTCTCGGAGACGAACAGCTCGGCCGCGATCTCCGCGTTCGACAGCCCGCGGGCCACCAGCCGCAGCACCTCCACCTCGCGCTCCGTCAGCACGGTCAGCGCCTGCGGCGGGGCCTCGTCACCGGACGGCAGCCTGGTGGCGTACATGTCCAGCAGCCGGCGGGTCACCGACGGGGCCAGCATCGCCGCACCGTCCGCCACCACCCGGATCGCCTGCACCAGCTCCTCCGCCGGGACGTCCTTCAGCAGGAAGCCGCTGGCGCCCGCGCGCAGCGCCTCCACCACGTACTCGTCCAGGTCGAAGGTGGTCAGCACCAGCACCTTCGCCGGGCCGCTGCGGTCCGGGCCGGCGATCCGGCGGGTGGCCTCCACGCCGTCCATCCGCGGCATCCGGATGTCCATCAGCACCACGTCCGGCTGCAGCGCGCGGACCTGGTCCAGCGCCTGCTGCCCGTCGCCCGCCTCGCCGACCACCACGAGATCGGACTCCGCCTCCAGAATCATCCGGAAACCGGTACGGAGCAGCGGCTGGTCGTCCACCAGCAGCACACGGATCGTCACCTACGACTCCTTGCGGGGATTGGTCAGAGTAGCCAGGGGCAGCGGATACGGCGGGGGAGTGCCGCCGAACTCCGGACAGCTGGGCTTGTGGTCGCACCAGTCGCACAGCCGGTTGCGGGTCGCCGGGAACTCGCCGGTGGCCACCGCCGCCGAGATCGCCTCCCACAGCGCCTCCAGCTTCCGCTCCACCGCCAGCAGATCGGCCTCGTCCGGGTCGTACGTCACCACGTCGCCGCCGCCGCCGAGATACACCAGCTGCAGCCGCTTGGGGAGCACGCCCTTCCACCGCCAGACCACCAGCGCGTAGAACTTCATCTGGAACATCGCCTTGCCCTCGAAGTCCCGCGAGGGCGCCCGGCCGGTCTTGTAGTCCACCAGCCGCACCTCGCCGGACGGCGCGACGTCCACCCGGTCGATGTAGCCGCGCAGCAGCAGGCCCGAGGCCAGCGCGGTCTGCACGTACAGCTCCCGCTCCACCGGGTGCAGCCGGGTCGGGTCCTCCAGCCGGAACCACTTCTCCACCAGCTTCTCGGCATCGCCCAGCCAGGCGGCCAGCTTCCCGGCGTCATCCGGGAACAGATCGGCCAGCTCCGGCCGTTCCCCGAGCAACCGCTCCCACTGCGGGGCCAGCAGCCCCCGGGCCCGCTCGGGGGTGCGCTCCACCGGCGGGTGGTCGAACAGCCGCTCCAGCACCGCGTGCACCAGCGTCCCCCGGGTCGCCGCCGCACTCGGCGGCTCCGGCAGCCGGTCGATCACCCGCAGCCGGTACAGCAGCGGGCAGGTCATGAAGTCACCCGCCCGGGACGGCGACAGCCCGGTCGGCGCGGCCGCCGGACGGGCAGTGGGCGTGGGGTCGGTCTGCTGCATGCCCCGACCCTATTGCACCGGACGGACAGCATGGGCGAACGGGTCGAGAAGCTGGGTATGGCATAAGGAGAGCGGGGTGCGCCGCCGCAGTGGGCCGGAGATCACGTAGCGTACGAGGCACCCACGTCGCGAACGCGAAATCCACGTAGCGTGCGGGGCACCAGAGGGTCGGCGGAGGGTGGAGGGAGCACGGTGAACGACACCAAGGGGCGGGCACCCGGGGCACCGGACTCGCCGGACAGGGGCGAACCGCCCCGCGGCGGCATCCTGATGGGCCGCCCGTTCGGCGTGCCCGTCTACGTCACCCCGTCCTGGTTCCTGGTCGCCGCACTGATCACCTGGATCTTCGGCAGCCGGCTCGCCTACGTCCTGCCCGAGCTCGGCGCCACCCGCTACCTGCTCGCCTTCTCCTTCGCCGTCGCCTTCTACGGCTCGGTGCTGGTCCACGAACTCGCCCACACCCTGGTCGGCCTGCGCTACAAGCTCGGCGTGCGCCGCATCCAGCTCCAGTTCCTCGGCGGCATCTCCGAGATCGAGAAGGAGGCCGACCGCCCCTGGCGCGAGTTCTGGCTCGCCCTCGTCGGCCCGCTGCTCTCCCTGGTACTGGCCGGCATCTTCTGGGCCGGCCTGCGCGCCGTCGAACCCGCCACCGTCCCCGGCGTGCTGCTGGCCGGCCTGATGATCTCCAACCTGGTGGTCGCCGCCTTCAACCTGCTGCCCGGCCTCCCGCTCGACGGCGGACGGATGCTGCGCGCCGTCGTCTGGGCCGTCACCGGCAACCCCATGAAGGGCACCCTCGCCGCCGTCTGGACCGGCCGCGCGCTGGCCATCGCCGTCGTCCTCGGCCTGCCCGTCATCGGCGCCGCGCAGAACGCCGAACGCTCCACCGGCGAAGCCATGCTCGACGGCGTCCTCGCCGCCATCCTCGGCTTCATCATCTGGCAGGGCGCCGGCAACTCGCTGCGCAACGCCCGCCTCAAGGAGGTCCTGCCCGGGCTCAAGGTCCGCGACCTGGCCCGCCGCAGCATCGACGTCACCGCCGACACCCCCCTCGGCGAGGCCCTCCGCCGCGCCCACGAGGCACACGCCGGCGCCCTCGTGGTCGTCGACGGCCGCGGCGAACCCACCGGCCTGGTCAAGGAATCCGCGGTCGGCAAAGTCCCCGAACACCGCCGTCCCTGGGTCGCCGTCTCCGCCGTCTCCCGCGACCTCGAACCCGGCCACACCATCCCCGTCGACCTGGCCGGCGAACAGATCCTGGAAACCCTGCGCCGCGCCCCCGCCTCCGAATACCTGGTGGTCCGCGCCGACGGCACCGTCTACGGCGTGCTCTCCCTCACCGACCTCGAACGCCGCCTCACCGCCGCCGTACTCGGGCGGCCGGGCGCCTGAACCGATCATGTGGTCGGGACGGCCCTCCGGCTCCCGTAGGATGGCCCCCATGTCCGAACCGACCGGTGCCGCCCGCCGACGCGGGCCCTTCCAGGTCGGGGACCAGGTCCAGCTGACCGACCCCAAGGGCCGCCACTACACGTTCACGCTCCAGGCCGGGAACCAATTCCACACCCACAAGGGTGCGTTCCCGCACGACGAGCTGATCGGCGCTCCCGAGGGCACGGTCGTCCGCACCACGGGAAACGTCCCGTACCTCGCGCTGCGCCCCCTGCTCCCCGACTACGTCCTGTCCATGCCGCGCGGCGCTGCCGTGATCTACCCCAAGGACGCGGGGCAGATCCTGGCGATGGCCGACATCTTCGCCGGCGCGAGGGTGGTGGAGGCGGGCGTTGGATCCGGCGCCCTGTCCACCTACCTGCTGCGCGCCGTCGGCGACACCGGCATGCTCGCCTCCTACGAACGGCGTGAGGACTTCGCGGACATCGCCCGCAGCAACGTCGAACGCTACTTCGGCGGCCCGCACCCCGCGTGGAAGCTCACCGTCGGCGACCTCCAGGACAACCTGGTCGAGACCGACGTCGACCGCGTCATCCTCGACATGCTCGCCCCCTGGGAGTGCCTGGACGTCGCCTCCAAGGCGCTCGTCCCCGGCGGCCTCATCTGCTGCTACGTGGCCACCACCACGCAGATGTCCCGCACCGTCGAGGCGCTGCGCGAACACGGCACCTTCACCGAGCCGCAGGCCTGGGAGACTATGGTCCGCACCTGGCACCTCGAAGGCCTCGCCGTCCGGCCCGACCACCGCATGATCGGCCACACCGGCTTCCTGCTCACGGCTCGCCGCCTGGCCGACGGCGTCGAACCCCCGCTCCGCCGCCGCCGCCCCGCGAAGGGCGCCTACGGCGAGGACTACGACAACGCCGAGCCCGAGCTGACGCTCGCGGAGCGGGCTGCGGTGCGCAAGGCGCAACGGGAAGCGGCCGCACATGATGGCCGCGACCTGAGCTGAGAAATTCGGCTACCAGGGGCGCGGGGAACTGCGCGAGCAAGGAACGCACGTCCGCAAGGTCGCGATCAACGGCAAGTCATTGCCCGCGTCGCGACCTTGCGGACGGGCGCCTTCCGATTCGCGCAGTTCCCCGCGCCCCTGTTTTCGCATCCACCCGCTTCCGCCCCTGGTTGTTCGCCCACACTTCCCACTGTGCGAAAATGCCCACACCGGAAGGGGAGTTCGTGGTGCATGCGCAGTCGGGGTTGAAGCACTGGGTGCTGGTTGCGGCGGGATGTGCCGCTGTTGTGGGTGGGGCGCTCGGGGCGAACTCGGCGACCGGGGCCGTGGTGACGGGTCATCAGGCCGAGGCGGTGGTGCCGGAGGTGGATCTGTCGAAGGTCCAACTGCCCATGGAGTGCGGGCCGTTCCCGGTCGCGGTGAGTCTGAAGGCGTCGGCGGTGGTGGACGGGAAGCCGCTCGGGGTGCTCGCGGCGCACTGCCAGGCCGACATGGGGACGCCGCCGGACCAGATGTTCGTGGTGGAAGGCGCCGGCAGGCCGGTCGAGTTGCTCTCGGACCGGGACGGCTACACGCTCACCGAGTTGGCGATCCGCTCCGACGGTTCGATCCGGGGCGCGGCTCGCGGCTACTCCTCCGACGACATACCGCGCTTCTCGCCGGACGTGGCGGTGGAGTTGGTGTGGACGAAGTCCACCGGCGGGGTGTGGGCGAAGACCGAGACCCGGACCGCCGCCCACACCGCCTGACGGTTCGTCAGTCCGCGTCCGGACCGTAGACCTCGACGCCGTCGGCGGCACGGCGGACGTGGATGCAGTCGCCCGGGCAGTCCTTCACCGAGTCGACGACGTCCTGAAGGAGCGTGAGCGGGACGGGCACCGTCTCGCCGGGCTGCTGCCGCAACTCGTCGTCCTCGCCCTTCACATAGGCGAGTCCGTCGATGTCGAGTTCGAAGACCTCGGGCGCGTACTGCGCACAGATCCCGTCCCCGGTGCACAGATCCTGGTCGATCCAGACTTCGAGTGCCTCGCCCGTCCCCGCCATTGCCCCTGCCGTTTCTGCTCTGGTCGCCCCGCATTCGGGGACATTCCTGTCACGATACATCCGCGCTGCTTTGAACCGTTGAGGGGTGGGCATCTCCTCTGTCAGAGGGGAAGCGTGCAGGGCGAACATCGGACACGCCCGATCCATCTTTCTGATCTAGGGGTTTACATGACCCTGGTCCCAGGTAGGTTTGGGTCGTCCAGCTCCCCCAGGAGGAGGTGAGGACCGTGGCAGCCAACGATGACGACTACGACCGCAGCGCCGGCAGGCCCGCACGGGGGTCCGACGAGGCCGCGCAGGTCTCCTACCTCGAGCAGGAGATCGCCGTCCTTCGGCGCCGGCTCGCCGATTCTCCGCGCAGCTCAAGGGTGCTTGAGGAGCGGATCGTCGAGCTGCAGACCAACCTGGCCGGCGTGACCGCCCAGAACGAGAGGCTTGTCGCCACCCTGCGCGAGGCCCGCGACCAGATCGTGGCCCTCAAGGAGGAAGTGGACCGGCTCGCCCAGCCGCCCGCCGGATTCGGCGTCTTCCTCGAGCAGAACGAGGACGGCACGGCCGACATCTTCACCGGCGGCCGCAAGCTCCGGGTCAACGTCAGCCCCAGCGTGGAGCTGGACGAGCTGAGCCGCGGCCAGGAGGTGATGCTCAACGAGGCGCTGAACGTCGTCGAGGCGATGGCGTTCGAGCGGATCGGCGAGATCGTCACGCTCAAGGAGCTGCTGGAGGGCGGCGACCGCGCGCTGGTGGTCGGGCACACCGACGAGGAACGGGTGGTGCGCCTCGCGGAGCCGCTCCGCGAACTCACCCTGCGGGCGGGCGACGCGCTGCTGCTGGAGCCGCGCTCGGGTTACGTGTACGAGGTGGTGCCGAAGTCCGAGGTCGAGGAACTGGTCCTCGAGGAGGTCCCGGACATCGACTACCGGCAGATCGGTGGCCTGGCCAACCAGATCGAGCAGATCCGGGACGCGGTCGAGCTGCCCTACCTGCACGCCGACCTGTTCAAGGAGTTCGAGCTCCGCCCGCCCAAGGGCGTGCTGCTGTACGGCCCGCCCGGATGCGGCAAGACGCTGATCGCCAAGGCGGTCGCCAACTCGCTGGCCAAGAAGGTCGCCGAGGTGACGGGCCGGCCGCAGGGCAAGAGCTACTTCCTGAACATCAAGGGCCCCGAGCTGCTCAACAAGTTCGTGGGCGAGACCGAGCGGCAGATCCGCCTGGTCTTCCAGCGGGCCCGGGAGAAGGCGGGCGAGGGCACGCCGGTCATCGTCTTCTTCGACGAGATGGAGTCGCTGTTCCGCACCCGCGGCTCCGGCGTCAGCTCGGACGTGGAGAACACCATCGTCCCGCAGCTGCTGGCGGAGATCGACGGCGTGGAGGGCCTGGAGAACGTCATCGTGATCGGCGCCTCCAACCGCGAGGACATGATCGACCCGGCGATCCTGCGGCCCGGCCGGCTGGACGTCAAGATCAAGATCGAGCGGCCGGACGCCGAGGCGGCCAAGGACATCTTCTCCAAGTACCTCAAGGACTCGCTGCCGTTCCACCCCGACGACGTCAAGGAGCACGAGGGCTCGGTGCCCGCCACCGTCGCCGCCATGATCCAGTCGGTGGTCGAGCGGATGTACTCCGAGACCGAGGAGAACCGCTTCCTGGAGGTCACCTACGCCAACGGTGACAAGGAGGTGCTGTTCTTCAAGGACTTCAACTCCGGCGCGATGATCCAGAACATCGTCGACCGCGCGAAGAAGATGGCCATCAAGGACTTCCTCGACCACGGCCAGCGCGGTCTGCGCGTCTCCCACCTGCTCGCCGCCTGCGTGGACGAGTTCAAGGAGAACGAGGACCTGCCCAACACCACCAACCCGGACGACTGGGCCCGCATCTCCGGCAAGAAGGGCGAGCGGATCGTGTTCATCCGCACCCTCGTCACCGGCAAGCAGGGCGCCGAGTCCGGTCGCTCCATCGACACTGTCGCCAACACGGGGCAGTACCTGTAGTACGCGAACCACCCGTCCGGCTGCGGCGCTCGCAGGGCTCCGCAGCCGGACGGCGCGTCTGCACCGGCAGTACCGACAGGGTCAGGAGGGCCGCATGACCGTACGGCGCGTGATGGGGATCGAGACCGAGTACGGCATCTCCGTGCCGGGCCACCCGAACGCCAACGCCATGCTCACCTCGTCCCAGATCGTCAACGCGTACGCGGCGGCGATGCACCGGGCGCGCCGCGCCCGCTGGGACTTCGAGGAGGAGAATCCGCTGCGCGACGCCCGGGGCTTCGACTTGGCCCGGGACGTGGCGGACGCCAGCCAGCTCACCGACGAGGACATCGGCCTGGCCAACGTCATCCTCACCAACGGCGCCCGGTTCTACGTCGACCACGCGCACCCCGAGTACTCGTCCCCCGAGGTCACCAACCCGCGCGACGCGGTGCTGTGGGACAAGGCCGGCGAGCGCATCATGGCCGAGGCCGCCGCCCGCGCGCTGGAGCTGCCCAACGGGCAGCGGATCCTGCTCTACAAGAACAACACCGACAACAAGGGCGCCTCCTACGGCACCCACGAGAACTACCTGATGCAGCGGGCCACCCCGTTCGCCGACATCGTCCGACACCTCACGCCGTTCTTCGTCTCCCGCCAGGTGGTGTGCGGGGCCGGCCGGGTCGGGCTCGGGCAGGAGGGTGGCGGGCACGGCTTCCAGATCAGCCAGCGCGCCGACTACTTCGAGGTCGAGGTCGGCCTGGAGACCACCCTCAAGCGCCCGATCATCAACACCCGCGACGAGCCGCACGCGGACTCCGAGAAGTACCGCCGGCTGCACGTCATCATCGGCGACGCCAACCTCTCCGAGATCTCCACCTACCTCAAGCTCGGCACCACCGCGCTGGTCCTGTCGATGATCGAGGACGGCTTCATCGCCGTCGACCTCGCCGTCGACCAGCCGGTGCGCACCCTGCACCGGGTCTCCCACGACCCGGAGCTGAAGCACCTGGTGTCGCTGCGCTCTGGCCGCAAGCTCACCGCCGTCCAGTTGCAGATGGAGTACTGCGAGCTGGCCCGCAAGTACGTCGAGGACCGCTTCGGGCAGGACGCCGACGACCAGACCATGGACGTGCTGGCCCGCTGGGAGGACGTGCTGGGCCGGCTGGAGCGCGACCCGATGAGCCTGTCCCGGCAGCTCGACTGGATCGCCAAGAAGGAGATCCTGGAGGGCTACCGCCAGCGCGACGCCCTGAACTGGGACAGCCCCCGGCTCCAGCTGGTCGATCTCCAGTACAGCGACGTACGCCCCGACAAGGGGCTGTACAACCGCCTGGAGGCGCGCGGCCGGATGGAGCGGCTGCTCACCGAGGACGAGGTGCGCCGCGCCGTCACCGAGCCGCCAGAGGACACCCGCGCCTACTTCCGCGGCCGCTGCCTGGAGCAGTACGCCGACCACGTGGCCGCCGCGTCCTGGGACTCGGTCATCTTCGACCTGCCCGGTCGCGACACCCTCCAGCGAGTGCCCACGATGGAGCCGCTGCGCGGCACCAAGGCACACGTCAAGGAGCTGCTCGACCGGTGCCGCACCGCGGAGGACCTGGTTCGGGTCCTGTCCGGCGGGTAACTTTTCGATCACCACGGGTGAACATTTCCCCGACGGGGAATCATTCAGGTGAGCAGCGAGCGTTGTACCGGAACACCGAGCGAGCGGGGTGAGGAAAATGGCGGAGAAGGACACCGGCGGCGGCCAGCAGCGGGCCAGCCGCTCCTCCGAGGAGGTCGAGGAGCAGGCCGCGGAAACTCAGGCCTCGGACGACCTCAAGGAGCGGCAGGAAAAGCTCAGCGACGACGTCGACGCGGTACTGGACGAAATCGACGAAGTGCTGGAATCCAACGCCGAGGATTTTGTGCGCGGATTCGTGCAGAAGGGCGGCGAGTGAGAGGGGGCAACCCCTTTCCACCGGAAAAGAGCACGGCGAGCGCCGCAGGCATGCCCAAAGCGCGCCTGCGGCCTCGCCTTCTCTACGGCCCGTCGTCCAAGGACGTGGATCAGGCCCCGGGAGCGGGTAGGGTCCGGGGCACAACTCCAACTTTGGATCTTCGATCTGGAAGGACACGTGTGGAAGCCAACCTCAGTGGCACCGGGCGTCTACCGGCTGCCTTCCTCACCCCCGGTTCCTCCTCGTTCCTCGACTTCCTCGACAGCCACGCGCCGCACCTCCTGCCGGGGCGGCGCACCCTCCCCGAGGGGATGGTCGTCGAGGCCCCGCACGGCACCACCATCGTGTCCGCGGTCTTCGAGGGCGGCGTGGTGCTCGCCGGCGACCGCCGGGCCACCATGGGCAACGTCATCGCCCAGCGCGACATGGAGAAGGTCTTCCCGGCCGACGAGTACAGCGCGGTCGGCATCGCCGGCACCGCCGGCCTCGCCATCGAGATGGTGCGGCTGTTCCAGCTGGAACTCGAGCACTACGAGAAGATCGAGGGCACCGTGCTCTCCCTCGAGGGCAAGGCCAACCGGCTCACCACCATGATCCGGTCCAACCTGGCGATGGCCATGCAGGGCCTCGCCGTCGTCCCGGTCTTCGCCGGCTACGACCTCGACCTCGGCCGCGGCCGGATCTTCACCTACGACGTCACCGGCGGCCGCTCCGAGGAGCGCGCGGGCTTCGCCGCCACCGGCTCCGGCTCGGTGTTCGCCCGCGGCTCGATGAAGAAGCTCTACCGGCCGGGGATGACCGCCGAGCAGGCCGCCACCCTCACCGTCCAGGCGCTGTACGACGCCGCCGACGACGACTCGGCGACCGGTGGGCCCGACCTCGCGCGGAAGATCTTCCCGATCGTCACGCTGATCACCGAGGACGGCTTCCGCCGGCTCAGCGAGGAAGAGGTCACCGCGATCGCGGTGTCCATCACCGACCAGCGGCGCGAGCACCCCAACGGCCCGCAGGCCCCGCTGCTCTGAATCCGCCTCAACCACCCGAAGGGAGACCGGCGGTGTCCACCCCGTTCTACGTCTCGCCCCAGCAGGCCATGGCGGACCGCGCCGAGTACGCCCGCAAGGGCATCGCGCGCGGACGCAGCGTGGTCGTGCTGACCTACGCCGACGGCATCGTCTTCGTCGCGGAGAACACCTCCCGCGCCCTGCACAAGGTCTCCGAGATCTACGACAAGATCGCGTTCGCCGCGGTCGGCCGCTACAACGAGTTCGAGAACCTGCGGATCGGCGGCGTGCGCTACGCCGACCTGCGCGGTTACTCCTACGACCGGGCCGACGTCACCGCCCGCGGCCTGGCCAACGTGTACGCCCAGACCCTGGGCACCATCTTCTCCTCGGTCGGGGAGAAGCCCTACGAGGTCGAGCTGATCGTCGCCGAGGTCGGCCGCACCGACGCCGACGACCAGATCTACCGGCTCACCCCCGACGGCTCGGTGGTGGACGAGAAGAACGCCGTCGTGGTCGGCGGCAACGCCGACTCCATCGGCAACTACCTCGGCCAGCGCCACCGGGCCGGCCTGACCCTCGCCGAGGCGCTCAAGCTCGCCGTCGACGGCCTGGCCCGGGACCCCAACGGCGGCAGCCCGCGCACCATGACGCCCGAACAGCTGGAGGTCGCCGTCCTCGACCGCCAGCGGGTCCAGCAGCGCAAGTTCAAGCGCATCCTGGGCAGCCAGCTGTCCCGGCTGCTCAGCGGCGACGAGAGCGCCGCCACCGACGAGGACGAGGCGTCCGACACCGAATGACCACCGCGTCCGGCGGCCCGCCACCTGCCTGGTGGGCCGCCTGACGATCCATCACCGCACCGAAGGGTTTCACGGAGCTTCCCACAGAGAAGAGTCGCCATATGGACCGCCGAATTTTCGGGATCGAGAACGAGTACGGCGTCACCTGCACCTTCCGCGGCCAGCGCCGCCTGTCGCCGGACGAAGTCGCCCGCTACCTCTTCCGCCGTGTCGTCTCCTGGGGCCGCAGCAGCAACGTCTTCCTGAAGAACGGCGCCCGGCTCTACCTCGACGTCGGCTCCCACCCCGAGTACGCGACCCCCGAGTGCGACGACGTCGTCGAACTGGTCACCCACGACAAGTCCGGCGAGCGGATCCTCGAGGGCCTGCTGGTGGACGCCGAGCGGCGGCTGCACGAGGAAGGCATCGCCGGCGACGTCTACCTGTTCAAGAACAACACCGACTCCGCCGGGAACTCCTACGGCTGCCACGAGAACTACCTGGTCGCCCGGCACGGCGAGTTCTCCCGGCTGGCGGACGTGCTGATCCCGTTCCTGGTGACCCGCCAGCTGATCTGCGGCGCCGGCAAGGTGCTGCAGACCCCGCGCGGCGCCGTCTACTGCGTCAGCCAGCGCGCCGAGCACATCTGGGAGGGCGTCAGCTCCGCCACCACCCGCTCCCGCCCGATCATCAACACCCGCGACGAACCGCACGCCGACGCCGAGCGCTACCGCCGCCTGCACGTCATCGTCGGCGACTCCAACATGTCGGAGACCACCACCCTGCTCAAGGTCGGCGCCACCGACCTGGTGCTGCGGCTGATCGAGGCCGGCGTGGTGATGCGGGACCTGACGCTGGAGAACCCGATCCGGGCGATCCGCGAGGTCAGCCACGACCTGACGGGCACCCACCAGGTCCGGCTCGCCAACGGCCGGGAGGCCAGCGCCCTGGAGATCCAGGAGGAGTACTACACCAAGGCGCTGGAGTTCGCCGACCGCAAGGGCCTCAACGAGGGCACCGTGGCCCGCGTCCTGGACCTGTGGGGCCGGACCCTGGAGGCGGTGCGGACCGAGGACCTCGGCAAGGTCGGCACCGAGATCGACTGGATCATGAAGTACCAGCTGATCGAGAAGTACCGGGCCAAGCACCAGATGACCATGTCCAACCCGCGGGTCGCCCAGATCGACCTCGCGTACCACGACATCCACCGCCGCCGCGGCCTGTTCTACCTGCTGCAGAAGAACGGCCAGGCGCAGCGCGTCACCAACGACCTGCTGACCTTCCAGGGCAAGTCGGTGCCCCCGCAGACCACCCGGGCCCGGCTGCGCGGCGACTTCATCCGGCGCGCGCAGGAGCAGCGCCGCGACTTCACCGTCGACTGGGTGCACCTGAAGCTGAACGACCAGGCGCAGCGCACCGTGCTGTGCAAGGACCCGTTCCGGTCGGTGGACGAGCGGGTGGAGAAGCTGATCGCCGGAATGTGACGTTGACTGCCAGGGCCTGCCCGGCCGGTCTTGCCGGGCGCGCGACGCCGGATCATCCCGCCTGGACGCACCGGCAAAACATCCAAGTACACCCAGTACGAGGACGTTTCGCCGGCACGCCCAGCCGGGCGCCCGACGCCGCGCGCTGATCCGACAAGCCCGGCCGGGCAGGCCCTTGTCGGGGGCGCGCCCGAGTGCCTCCGACGGACCGGACGAATCGGGCCATACGCTGGCCTCATGCGTCGAATCGCCTGCCTGCTCTCCGTTCCCCTCGCCGCCGTGCTGCTGACCGCGTGCGGCAGCGGCTCCGGCAAGACCGCCGGGGCGACGCCCTCGGCGGCGGCCTCCCCGGTGGAGGTGCCGAGCCCGGTGGCGTCCGCCTCGCCGATGCCCACGATCAGTGGGGAGTTCGGCTCGAAGGCGACGATCACGCTGCCCGGCGGGCAGCCGAGCGGGCAGTTCGTGGTGAGCACCGAGACCGAGGGCACCGGGCCGGTCGTCAACAAGAACGACTGGGTGACCGTCAACTACACCGCCAAGGACTGGACCAGCGGCAAGGACCTGACCAGTTCCTACGACTCCGGCGGCAAGCCGCAGCTGTACCAGGCGGGCAGCGGGCAGCTGGTGCCGGCGTTCGACGTGAGCGTGGAGGGCAAGAAGGTCGGCAGCCGACTGGTGGTGGTGGCCCCGCCGGCTGCCGGGTTCGGCTCCCAGGGCTCGACGGCGCTCGGTGTCGGCAAGGACGACACCGTGGTGTTCGTGCTGGACATCATGCAGTCGGTGCCGCAGGACTCCACCGTCTCCGGGCAGGTCACCGAGCCGCCAGCGAACGCGCCGCAGGTCAAGGACAACGGCAAGGCCGCGCCCACCATCACCATCCCCTCGGGGGAGCAGCCGCCCGCCGACCTGCAGCAGTACGTGCTGATCAAGGGCACCGGCCCGGAGGTGAAGTCCGGTCAGACCCTGGTGGTCCAGTACACCGGCGTGACCTGGGCCGACGGCAAGCAGTTCGACTCCTCGTGGAGCCACGGCGGGGCGCAGGCGCTGCAGGTCGGCACCGGCAGCCTGATCAAGGGGTGGGACCAGGGACTGGTCGGCAAGACCGTCGGCAGCCGGGTGATGCTGGTCGTCCCGCCGTCGCTGGGCTACGGCGACAAGGCCAGCGGGTCGATTCCGGCGAACTCCACCCTGGTGTTCGTGATCGACATCCTGGAAGCTGTCTGATTGCCACCTGGCAGCGGGGCCAGGGTCGGGCTGACCGGCTCTCATTCCGACCTGACATACTGCTGCCCCGCACCAGTGGTACACGCGTCGTCGGGCGAGATGAATTGGGGAGTCATGTCTGAGAAGCCGTCGAGCCCGGGCGGGGCCGACAACAACGGGCAGCAGCGTCCGGGAGACCGCGAGTCGATCGTGGTCCCCGCCGAAATGCTGACCCAGGCCGGCTGGGCTCCGCCGGCGCCCTCCGCGCCGGCCGCCGGGGCCGCCGAGGCCCCGCAGGTTTTCGCCTCCACCCAGCGCAAGATCGACCCGTCCGAGGCGGGCTACGACGAGGATCCGGGCAGCTCCGGCCGCCTCGGCGCGATCCTCGGTACGGTGCTCGCGGTGCTGCTGATCGGCTCCGCGATCACGATGTACCAGGTCAATAAGGGCGACGACAAGCCCGCGAGCAAGTCCGACGCGGTGAAGCCCGCCGCCTCGGACACGCCCAGCCAGGAGCCGGTGCCGCCGATCAAGGACAGCGCCAAGGCGCTGCCCACGGTGACCGGCGACTTCGGCTCCAAGGCGACCATCACCGTGCCGGAGGACAAGCCGGACGGCACCTTCGTGGTCAAGGAGCTGACCGCGGGCAGCGGCGCCAAGGTCGAAAAGGGCAACTGGGTGTCCGTCGACTACACCGCGATGGACTGGAACACCGGCAAGGAGATCCCCGGCTCGTACGGGGAGAAGGCCGGGAAGCCGCAGCTGTTCCAGGCCGACTCCGGCAAGCTGATCCCGGCCCTGGACAAGGCCGTCGCCGGGCACAAGGCCGGCAGCCGGGTGCTGGTGGTCGCGCCGCCCGCCGCCGCGTTCGGCGCCCAGGGCAACTCGCAGCTCGGCATCGGTGCCACCGACAGCCTGGTCTTCGTGCTCGACATCCGGCAGGCCACCGCGCCCGACGCGGTGCTCAGCGGCGAGATGACCCCGCCGCCGGCCGGCATGCCGCAGGTCAAGGACAACGGCAAGAAGCCGTTCGACATCACCCCGGTCCCCGGTGCCGCCGACCCGACCGAGCTGAAGTCGCACGTCCTGATCCAGGGCAAGGGCCGCAAGATCGAGAGCGGCGAGAAGGTCGTCGTCCAGTACACCGGCGCGCTGTACAAGGACGGCAAGAAGTTCGACTCCTCGCTCGACCGCGGCCAGGCGTTCACCTTCGCCACCGGCGCCGGCGGCGTCATCGAGGGCTGGGACAAGGGCGTCGTCGGCCAGAACATCGGCAGCCGCATCGAACTGGTCATCCCCGCCTCGCTGGGGTACAAGGACCAGGCCAGCGGCTCGATCCCGGCGAACTCCACCCTGGTGTTCGTGATCGACATCCTGGACGCCGGCGTCGGCGGCGAGGACTGACCGGCCGCCGCTTTTGTCTAGGATGAGCACCGTTCACGCAACCGAACGAGAAGAGCAACAGTGAGCCTGACCAAGCCGGAGATCGACTTCCCGGGCGGCGACGCCCCGACCGAGCTCCAGATCCGCGACATCAAGGTCGGCGAGGGTGCCGAGGCCAAGGCCGGCGCGAACGTCGAGGTCCACTACGTCGGTGTCACCTTCGCCTCCGGCGAGGAGTTCGACGCGTCCTGGAACCGTGGCCAGACCTTCCGCTTCCCGCTGGGCAAGGGCCGCGTCATCAAGGGCTGGGACCAGGGCGTCGAGGGCATGCGCGTCGGTGGCCGCCGCGAGCTGGTCATCCCGCCGCACCTGGCGTACGGCAACCAGTCCCCGAGCCCGCTGATCCCGGCCGGCTCCACCCTGATCTTCGTGGTGGACCTGCTGGGCGTCTGACCTCGGACGCATCACCGAACCCCCGGTTCCGCTCGGAGCCGGGGGTTCGGCTTTCGCGGAGCGTGTCCGTACCGGTACGGTCGGCGGGTCACCCCCCGAACGGAGGAAAGGTCAGCGATGGCGATCGCCAAGGCAGAGCGGCTGATGAACCTCGCCCTGTGCCTGATGAACACCCGGCGTCCGCTCTCCAAGAAAGAGCTGCGCGAATCCGTCGAGGCGTACCGGGAAGCCTGGCAACAAGGCTCCGAGGACGCCTTCAACCGGATGTTCGAGCGCGACAAGGACGACCTGCGCGAACTCGGACTGATCATCGACGTGGACGAGAACGCGCTCGACGGCGAAGTGGGATACCTCGCCCGCCGAGACCGCAACCGCCTCCCCGAGATCGCCCTGGACGCCGAGGAAGCCGCCGCGCTCACCCTCGCCGCCCGGGTCTGGCAGCAGGCCAAGATGTCCGGAGCGGCCAGCGGCGCCCTGCAGAAGCTGCGGGCCGCCGGCGTGCCGTTCGCCGAGGAGCGGGAGCACGGTGCGCTGGAGCCGCGGATCCCCGGCCGGGAGGCCGCGTTCGAGCCGCTGCTCACCGCCGCGCGCGACCGGCGGCCGGTCACGTTCGAGTACCGCAAGGCCGGCGCCGCCGTCGCCGAGCCGCGGTCGGTCGAACCGTGGGCGCTGGAGTGCTGGCGTGGCCACTGGTACCTGGCCGGGTGGGACCGCGACCGCGGCTCCGCCCGGGTGTTCCGGCTCTCCCGGATCACCGGCAAGGTCCGCTCCCGGGCCGGCGCGTTCACCGGCGACGTCCCCGAGCACGTCGACGTGCGTGCCGTGGTCGCCCGGTTCGCGGGCGAGGGCGCGACCGCGGTCGCCGTGGTGCGGGTCCGCCGGGGCGCCGCGTACCCGCTGCGCCAGCGTGCGCTGGACACCCGGCCGGTGGACGCCGACTGGGACGAGCTGGACATCCCGTACGGCAACGGCCTGGGCGCCGACCTCGCCGAGTACGGCCCCGACGTCATCGTGATCGGCCCCGAGGACCTGCGGGCCGACGTCATCGACCGGCTGCGTGCCGTCGCCGGTCTCGCGGAGGTGCAGGCATGAGTAACGCGATCGATCAGACTCGGCGGATGCTGTCGCTGGTCACCTACCTGCGCGAACGCCCCGGGGCCGAGGTCGCGGAGGTGGCGCGGGCGTTCGGGATCACCGAGCGCGAACTGATCGGCGACCTGAACGTGCTGCCGATGTGCGGCACGTCCTTCCGCGGCGGCGACCTGCTCGACATCGACACCGACGGCGAGCGGATCTGGTGGCACAACGTGGACGACGTCGCCCAGCCGCTGCGGCTGGCCGCCGACGAGGCCACCGCGCTGCTGGTCGCCGCCCGCGCCGTGGCCGGGCTGCCCGGACTGCGGGAGCGGGACCGGCAGGCGCTCACCCGGGCCGTCGCCAAGATCGAGGACGCGGCCGGCGAGAGCGCCGAGTCCGCCGCCCGGATCGGCGTCACCTTCGAGGCCGAGGGCACCGTCTTCGCCGACATCGACCGGGCGCTCAGCGAGGGCCGGCTGATCTGGCTGCGCTACTGGTCGCACGGCCGCGGCGAGCTCACCGAGCGCGAGGTCGACCCGATCCGGCTGGTCACCGAGGGCCACACCTACCTGGAAGGCTGGTGCCGCACCTCCGAGGACCGGCGCACCTTCCGGCTCGACCGGATCGCCGAGATCAAGGTCCTCGACGAGCCCGCCAACCCGCCCCGGATGCAGCCCCGCGACCTGTCAGCCGGCCTGGTCGCACCCGGCGCCGACGACCCGCAGGTGGTGGTCGAGGTCGGCCCCGGCGGCCGCTGGGTCGCCGAGTACTACACCCACGACAGCGCCGAGGAACTCCCCGACGGCGGCCTGCGGATCACCCTGCGCTCCGCCGAACCGTCCGGCCTGCGCACCCTCGCGCTGCGGCTCGGCCGGGACGGCCGGATCACCACCCCGCCGCAGCTCGCCGAACAGGCCCGCACCGCCGCGCTGGCCGCGCTGGAGCACTATCGGGACGGACAGGTCTGAACCACGTGACCGAGGGCACCAGATTCAAGGTGTACTGCTCGCAGTGCCGGGAGAAGGTCGAACTCCCGGCACCCGAGTTCCGGCTGGCGCTCGGAGCCAGCAGGGAACGCACCTTCTACAGCTTCACCTGCCCGGCCTGCGGAGCGTCCGTCCGCAAGATCGCCGGGGAGCGGATCGTCGCCGCGCTCACCGCCGCCGGCGTGCACACCATGCGGCTGCTGCCGGTGGACGGATAGGAAAGGCCGCAAGCGCATGAACTGGACCCTGGTCGGTGCCGTCCTGCTGTCCACCGCCGGTCTGCTGGTGCTCGGGGTGCTCGCCGTCCGGCTGTGGCTGGACGCGCGGGCGCTGACCCGCGAGGTGGACGGGGCGGTTGCCGCGTTGCGGCGGGCGGCGGAGAAGGACTGAGCGCGCGGGGGAGTGGGCCCGGTCACTGATGGTTGGGGACCGGGTTCCCGCTGCGACACCCCGAGCGGCTACCATCGCGCAGGGGGAGCCCTGCCTCCCTGACTTCCCGGACCTCCCGGACAAGGACCTCCCGGACAAGGAAGGCGGAGCTCCGATGCGGATCGTGTCACCTGGCGTGCTGCTGATCGTCGTGGTGTTCGCCGTGCTGCTGTTCGGCGGCAAGCGGCTGCCCGACGTGGCGCGGGGGCTCGGGCGGTCCCTGCGAATCCTCAAGAGCGAGGGCAAGGCGCTGCGCGGCGAGTTCACGGCTGGTGCGCAGGGGTCTGCGGCGGCGCCTGCTGCCGCTGTTGCCGAGCCGGAGCGGGTGGTCAAGTCCGCCCCCGGCGCCTCCGGGGCCTCCCGCACTGACCGGGCCGCCTGAACCGTACGGCCCCGCACCACCACTCCGACCACCACCGACGAGCGCACGATTCGAGGACCGGGTTGAGCAAGACGACCAAAGCGCCCAAGGACCCTGAGGGGCGGATGGCGCTCGCCGACCATCTGCGCGAGCTGCGCAACCGGCTGGTCAAGTCACTGCTGGCGATCATCGTGTTCACGATCGCCGCGGCGTTCTTCCACAGGGAGCTGGTGGACTTTCTGATCAAGCCGCTGCCGGCGTGCAACCCCGACGGGTCGCTGCCGGCCGGGCTGAAGCAGTGCGTGGAGATCTCCAACATCGGTCTGACCACGCCGTTCACCGTCGCGCTGAAGGTCGCTCTGACCGCCGGCGTGGTGGCTGCCACCCCGGTCTGGCTCTACCAGCTGTGGAAGTTCGTGTCGCCCGGCCTGCACCGGCACGAGAAGCGCTACTCGGTGTCGTTCCTGGCGCTCGGCACCCCCCTGTTCCTGGCCGGCGCGGTGCTCGCCTACGTGATCATGCCGGTCACGGCGCAGATGCTGATCAGCTTCATCGCGGACGGCGTCAAGTCGATCGTGCCGGTGGAGACCTACCTCGACCTGATCACCCGCATGGTGCTGGTGTTCGGCCTGGGCTTCGAGCTGCCGCTGTTCCTGGCGATGCTGAACGTGGTCGGGGTGCTCTCCGGCAAGCGGCTGCTGGGCTGGTGGCGCGGTTTCGTGATGGGCATCACCGTGTTCGCGGCCTTCGCCACGCCGTCCGCCGATCCGCTGTCGATGCTGGCGCTGGCCGCGCCGATCTGGCTGCTGTACTTCCTGTCGGCCGGCTTCGCGCTGCTCAACGACAAGCGCAAGCTGGCCCGCAACCCCGACGCGCTGCTGGACGACGAGGAGGCCTCCCACGTCGACCTGACGGTGGACGCCGTCGAGGACGCGGAGACGGTGGGCGGCGTCGAGCCGGTGCAGGCCGGGCGACGCGACCAGATCGACGACATCACCTGACAGGCGGGGACTGCCCCGCTGACGGCCCTGGACCTGACGGTCCGGGGCCGTTCGGCGTTTTCGGGCCGTCCGGCGTTCTCGGCGAGTGCCTGGGGGTGGATTCGGGCTGGTGGGGGGCTTGTCGGTGATTCTGAACATGTGACATATTACTGGCGTGCTGAAGCAAACCTCCTACGACGTTGTGGTGGTCGGTGCCGGTGTGGTCGGTGCCGCGTGCGCCTACTACGCGGCCCGGGCCGGGCTGCGGGTCGCCGTGGTCGACCGCGGGCCGGTGGCCGGCGGTACCACCGGCGCCGGCGAGGGCAACTTGCTGGTCTCCGACAAGGAACCCGGCCCCGAGCTCGACCTGGCGATGCTGTCGGTGACGCTGTGGCGGGAGCTCGCGGAGGAGTTCGGTGACCGGGTCGAGTACGAGCCCAAGGGCGGCCTGGTGGTCGCCTCCGCGCCCGCCGGGCTTGATGCCCTGAACCGCTTCGCCGCCAAGCAGCGGGAAGCCGGGGTGGAGGCCGTTGCCGTTGCCGCGGAGTCGCTGCGCGAGCTGGAGCCACACCTCGCCGAGGGGCTGCCCGGCGGGGTGCTGTACCCGCAGGACGCGCAGGTGCAGCCCGCGCTGGCGGCGGCCCACCTGCTGCGGGCCTCCGGTGCCGACAGCTATCTCGGGGAGGCCGTCACCGCGCTGCGGCGCGGGCCCGGTGGGGCGATCGCCGGGGTGGTCACCGAGCGCCGGGAGCTCGCTGCGCCCGCGGTCGTCAACGCGGCCGGTACCTGGGGCGGGGCGGTGGCCGAGCTGGCCGGGGTGCGGCTGCCGGTGCTGCCGCGGCGGGGTTTCGTGCTGGTCACCGAGCCGCTGCCGCGGATTGTCCGGCGGAAGGTGTACGCCGCGGACTACGTGGCGGACGTCGCCTCCGGGTCCGCGGACCTGCAGTCGTCCGCGGTGGTCGAGGGCACTCCCGCCGGTCCGGTGCTGATCGGCGCCAGCCGGGAGCGGGTCGGGTTCGACCGGACCCTCAGCCCCGAGGTGCTGCGGCGGCTGGCCGCGCAGGCGGTGGCGCTGTTTCCGGTGCTGGGGACGGTGGCCGTGCAGCGGGCGTACCGGGGCTTCCGTCCGTACCTGCCCGACCACCTGCCCGCGATCGGTCACGACGCGAGGGTGCCGGGGCTGTACCACGCGTGCGGGCATGAGGGGGCGGGGATCGGGCTGGCGCCGGCGACGGGGCTGCTGATCAGTCGCCAACTGGTGGGCGCTGACGCCGGGTTCGAGCTGGGGCCGTTCCGGCCGGAGCGGTTCGAGGGCGCGGGGGAGGAGTAGGTGGCCCGGTTGGGACCGCTGGTGGGTGGCCGGCGGGTTCCGGGTGCGGGGTGGTTGGGGAATTCGGTGTTGTTCGGGAGGTGTGAGCGTGGATCCGCTTGATCTGGTGGGTGCTGAGCCCGGGGCGGTGCGGGTGGTTTCGTTCGACGGTCGGGCGGTGGAGGCGTTGCCGGGGCAGACGTTGGCGGCGGCTTTGTGGGCGGACGGGGTGGTGGCGTGGCGGCGGACCCGGGTGGGTGGGCGGTTGCGCGGGGCGTTCTGTGGGATCGGTCAGTGCTTCGACTGTCTGGCGACCGTCAACGGGCGGCCCAATCAGCGGCTGTGCCTGGTGACTGCCGAGGACGGCGACGTCGTCAGCACGCAGGAGGGGCACGGGCGTGATGAACTCGCGGTCTGAGTACGACCTGGCGGTGATCGGTGCGGGTCCGGCGGGGCTGGCGGCTGCGGATGCCGCTGCCGGGTTCGGGCTGAGGGTGGCGCTGGTGGATGCGGGGGCGCGGCTCGGTGGGCAGTACTACCGGCATCCCGCGACCGAGTTGGGTGCGGCGCGTCCGGAGAAGCTGCACCACGGGTGGCGGACGTTCGCGGGGCTGCGGGAGCGGCTGGTGGCGTCGCCGTTGGTCGACCACCTGGCCGGCCATCACGTGTGGGCCGCCGAGCGGGGCGGGGACGGGTGGAGGCTGCATGCCACCCGGGGCCCGGAGGGCGGCGACCGGGTCACCGTCGAGGCGCGGCATCTGCTGCTGGCCACGGGTGCGTACGAGCGTCAACTGCCGTTCCCCGGTTGGACGTTGCCCGGGGTGGTGACGGCCGGCGGGGCGCAGGCGATGTTGAAGTCGGGGCTGGTGCTGCCGGGGCGGCGGGTCGTGGTGGCGGGCAGTGGGCCGTTGCTGCTGGCGGCCGCGTCCTCGCTGGCGGCGGCCGGGGCGCGGATTCCGGCGATCGTGGAGGCGACGGCGTATCTCGGCTATGCGCGCGGGCTGCCCGTGCTGGCGGGGAACCCGGCGAAGCTTGTCGAGGGTGCCGACCACGCGGCCCGGTTGCTGCGGCACGGGGTGCGGTTGCGCCGGCGGGCCGCCGTGGTCGAGGCGCACGGTGACGAGAGGGTCACCGGCGTCACCGTGGCGCGGCTGGACGCCCGTTGGAAGCCGGTGCCCGGCACCGAGCGGCGGATCGCGTGCGACGCGCTCGCGGTCGGGCACGGGCTGGTGCCGCAGATCGACCTGGCCGTCGAGCTCGGCGCGGCCACCGTCACCACCGCCGACCACACCGCCGCGCTGCGGGTGGACGCGCAGCAGCGCACCAGTGTGCCCGGGCTGTGGGCCGCGGGGGAGACCTGCGGTGTCGGCGGCGCGGACCTGGCGCTGGCCGAGGGGGTGCTCGCCGCTCACTCGGTGGCCGGAAAGCCTGCTCCTGCAAGGGAGTTGAGGGTCCGGCGGAGTCGGCGGGAGTTCGCTTCGCTGATGGCGGCCGCGCACGCGCCGGGGCCGGACTGGACGGGCTGGGTGACCGACGACACCGACGTCTGCCGGTGCGAGGAAGTCCCGGCGCGGGCCGTCCGGGAGGCCGTCACCGAACTCGGCGCCGCCGATGCGCGGACCGTCAAGCTGCTCACCCGGGCCGGCATGGGCTGGTGCCAGGGCCGGATGTGCGGGCCCGCGGTGGCCTGTCTGTCCGGCGGGCCGCTCGGCGGGCCCGACAGCCGGCCGCTGTCCTGCCCCGTTCCGCTGGCCCAGCTGGCGCAGCAGGACGGTTCGTCGGAGCTGCCGGAGTCGCCGGAGCTGTCGGAGCTGTCGGAGTAGAGGTCGGCGGGGGTCTTGCGCCCTCGTCGAGGATTTGTAAAATGTCACACATCATATCGAGGGAGATCCCCGTGACTCGCACCGCCCACGACCCCGCCCGCCCCTGGCGCGGCATCATGGTCGCCACCACGCTGCCGTTCCGCGAGGACCGCAGCGTCGACTACGACGCCTACGCCGAGCACGTCCGCTGGCTGCTCGACAACGGCTGTGACGGCGTCGTCCCCAACGGGTCGCTCGGCGAGTACCAGACCCTCACCCCCGAAGAGCGCGCCAAGGTCGTCACCACCGCCGTCGAAGCCGCCGGGGACGGCTCGCGCGTGATGCCCGGCGTCGCCGCGTACGGCAGTGCCGAGTCCCGCCGCTGGGCCGAGCAGGCCGCCGAGGCCGGCGCCGGCTCCGTGCTGCTGCTCCCGCCGAACGCCTACCGCGCCGACCACGACGCCGTGCGCGCCCACTACGCCGAGGTCGCCGCCGCCGGCGTGCCGATCGTCGCCTACAACAACCCGATCGACACCAAGGTCGACCTCGTCCCCGCGCTGCTCGCCGACCTGCACGCCGCCGGGCACATCGTCGCCGTCAAGGAGTTCTCCGGCGACGTCCGCCGCGCCTACGAGATCGCCGAACTCGCCCCCGGGCTCGACCTGCTGATCGGCGCCGACGACGTCCTGCTGGAGCTGGCCGTCGCCGGTGCGGTCGGCTGGATCGCCGGCTACCCCAACGCGCTGCCCGCCACCAGCGCCGAGCTGTACCACGCCGCCGTCGCCGGCGACCTGGAGACCGCGCTGCCGCTCTACAAGTCGCTGCACTCGCTGCTGCGCTGGGACTCCAAGACCGAGTTCGTCCAGGCCATCAAGCTGTCCATGGACATCGCCGGCCGCACCGGCGGACCCACCCGCGCCCCGCGGCTGCCGCTGCGCCCCGAGATCGACGCCGCCGTGCGCGCCGCGACCGAGAAGGCGCTCGCCGAGGGCCACAAGTAGCCCAGGGCCGCAGGTAGTTGAAGCACCGGCCCGGACCGGGCGAGCTCGCCCGGTCCGGGCCGGACCACCAGCCGTCAGGAGGGAATCCCGCGATGCGGACCCGTCACGTCTTCCACGCCGTCGACTCGCACACCGAGGGCATGCCCACTCGGGTGATCACCGGCGGCTTCGGCACCATCCCCGGCGCCACCATGGCCGAGCGGCGCGCCCACTTCCAGCAGCACCTGGACCACTTCCGCACCCTGCTGATGTACGAGCCGCGCGGCCACGCCGCGATGAGCGGGGCGATCCTGCAGCCGCCGACCCGGCCGGACGCCGACTTCGGGGTGCTGTACATCGAGGTGTCGGGCCTGCTGCCGATGTGCGGTCACGGGACGATCGGTGTCGCCACCGTGCTGGTCGAGACCGGGATGGTTCCGGTGGTCGAGCCCGTGACGACTGTCCGTCTCGACACCCCCGCCGGGCTGGTGGTTGCCGAGGTTCAGGTCGAGGACGGCGCGGCCGTGGCTGTCACGATCCGCAATGTGGCGTCGTTCTCGGTGGCGCTCGACCGCAAGCTCGACGTGCCCGGGTACGGCACGGTGACGTACGACCTGGCGTACGGCGGCAACTACTACGCGATCCTGCCGCTGGAGCAGTTCGGGATTCCGTTCGCGCACGAGCACAAGGGCGAGATCCTGGCCGCCGGGCTCGCCATGATGGACGCGATCAACGCCTCCCCCGAGCACCGCCCCGTGCACCCCGAGGACCCGTCCATCCACGGCTGCCACCACGTCCAACTGCTCGCCCCCGGTTCGGACGCGGTGCACTCCCGGCACGCGATGGCCATCCACCCCGGCTGGTTCGACCGCTCCCCGTGCGGGACGGGCACCTCCGCGCGGATGGCGCAGCTGCACGCTCGGGGCGAGTTGGCGCTCGGGGCCGATTTCCGTAATGACTCCTTCCTGGGTACGACGTTCGTGGGCCGCCTGGTGGAGGAGACCACGGTGGCCGGGCAGCCCGCTGTCGTGCCGACCGTCACCGGCCGGGCCTGGGTGACCGGGACGGCGCAGTACTTCCTCGATCCGACGGATCCGTTTCCGGCCGGGTTCCTGCTGTAGCTGTATTTGGTATTGAAGCGAAAGGTATGTGCTTGTGAGCACCATCGACTCGTACAACCCTGCCGACCCCGATGACTTGGTGGTTTCGGTAACTGCTGTGGGAGCGGGAGGAGTTGAGGAGGCGATCGCGCGGGCACGGGTCGCCCAGCGGGAGTGGTGGGCGCTCGGCGCGGCCGGGCGGTCGGCGGTGCTCGGGAAGGTCGCGGCGGCCGTGGAGGCGGCCACCGAGGAGCTGGCGGCGCTGACGGTGCGCGAGGTCGGCAAGCCGGTCGCCGAGGCGCGAGGCGAGGTCGCGCGGACGGTCGCGATCTGGCGGTACTACGCGCAGGCGCCGTTCGCCCCCTCCGGCGAGGTGCACGAACCCGCCGCCGGGCAGGGCCTGTTGCTGACCCGGCGCCGGCCGTACGGCGTCGCGGGCCTGGTGACGCCGTGGAACTTCCCGCTGGCGATCCCCACCTGGAAGGCCGCGCCCGCGCTGGCCGTCGGCAACGCGGTGGTGCTCAAGCCCGCCCCCGAAGCGACCGCGTGCGCGCTGCGCCTCGCCGAACTGGCCGGCCAGGCCGGGCTGCCGGACGGGGTGCTGACGGTCGTTCCCGGCGGCGGGGAGGAGGGTGCGGCGCTGGTGGCGGGCACGGATGTGGTGTCGTTCACCGGTTCGACCGCCGTCGGGCGGCAGGTGGTTGCCGCTGCTGCCGGGCGCGGTGTCCCCGTGCAGGCCGAGATGGGCGGGCTGAACGCCGCAATCGTGCTGCCGGACGCGGACATCGCGCAGGCGGCCGCACACCTGGCGTCGGCGATCGCCGGGTACGCGGGGCAGAAGTGCACGGCGACCAGCCGGGTGATCGCCGTCGGCGACGCGTACGAGCCGCTGGCGGAGGCGTTGGCGAAGGCGCTGGGGGAGGTTGCGGCGGCCGACCCGGGAGCGGCGTCCACCGTGTGCGGGCCGGTGATCAATCGGCAGGCGCTGGACCGGCTCACCGACGCGATCGACAGTGCGAAGGCGGCCGGCGCGAAGGCGCTGGCGGGCGGCGCGCGGGCGGAACGCGACGGGTGGTACCTGGAGCCGACGCTGCTGGAAGGCGTTCCTGCGGAACACCCGTTGGCCGGGGAGGAGTTCTTCGGGCCGGTGGCGGTGCTGGTGGCTGCTGAGGACCTGGACGAGGCGATCGCGCTGGCCAACGAGACGCGGCACAGCCTGTCGACGTCCGTTCACTCGCGGAGCCTGGACGTCGCGCTGGCTGCGGCGGACCGGCTGGACGCCGGGATGATTCGGATCAACGCGCCGTCAAGTGGCGTGGACTTCCACCTTCCGTTCGGCGGGGCGAAGGCGGCGTCGTACGGGGGGCGGGAGCAGGGGCGGGCGGCGCTGGACTTCTACACCGCTTCGCGGACGGTGAGTGTGCTGCCGGGGGGCGGGAGCTGAGACGGAGCGCCCGGCGGGGCGTGAGCGCTGGGTGCCCGAACGGGGGGCGGCGGCCGGGGAGTTGGTGACGGTCGGTCGGTCGGTCGGGCGATTGGTCGGCTGGCCGGGCGGGCGGGCGTTCGGCTGGCCTGCCGGCGGTCGGGCCGCGCCGTTCGGGTCGGTGTTCGGATGCCGTGCGGCGGTCGGCGGCTCCTGACGGGGTGGCTGGTGCGGGCGTCGGCAGGTCGGGCGGGGGCGGGTTGTGTCAACTGCGTGCCCCCGGCGTCGGGTTGCCGAGGGTGCTGTCGCGCGCTGGTCGGCGCGAGCTTGTGGTCCAGTGGTCGGCTTCGCGTGGCGTGGGGTTGGCGTCTCGGGGCCGGGTTGGTCGTTTGTTGTTTTTGTCCGTTGTCAGCGTGCGTCTTGTCGTGGAGTACTGATGAACATCACCACCACCGACTATCACACCGCCGGTGAGCCGTTCCGGATCGTCACCGGTGGTCTTCCGCCCGTGCCCGGCGACAGCGTCGCCGAGCGGCGGGCGATTGCCATTGGGGCGGGTGGGACCGCGACTTCGCCGCGGCGGGGGGCGTTGGACGATGTGCGGCGCTTGTTGACGCGGGAGCCGCGCGGGCACGCGGGGATGTACGGCGGGTTCGTGGTTCCGGCCGATGACGACGAGGCGCACTTCGGAGTGCTGTTCTGGCACAAGGACGGGTACTCGACGGCGTGCGGGCACGGAACGATGGCGCTCGGTGCGTGGGCAGTGGACACCGGACGGGTGGCGGCGCCGGACGACGGGACGGCGCTGGTGCGGATCGACGTGCCGTCCGGGCGGGTGAGTGCGACCGTGCACCGGCGTGCTGGGCGGACGACTGCTGTGACGTTCCGCAATGTGCCGACCCGGGTGTTGGCACGGAAGGTCGAACTGGCTGTCTCCGGTGGGTCGGTGGCGGTCGATCTGGCGCACTCCGGGGCGGTGTACGCCTCGTTGCCGGCCGCCGCGCTCGGGCTGTCCGTCGTTCCCGAGCGGCTGCCCGCGCTGACCGCCGCGGGGCGGGAGATCAGGGCCGCGCTGGAGGGGCATCCGGCGCTGGCGCAGGACCGGGACGGCGTCTACGGCGTCATCCTGTACGACGAGCTGGCCGACGCGCCCTCGGGGCCGAATCAGCGCAACGTCACGGTGTTCGCGGACGGGCAGATCGACCGTTCGCCGTGCGGCTCCGGTACGTCCGCGCGGCTGGCGCTGCTCGCGGACGAGGGGGCGCTGCGGTCGGAGCAGACGTTGCGGCACGAGTCGATCATCGGCACGGTGTTCACCGGCCGGGTTCGCGCGTACGGGCTGGAGGGCGCGGTCACCGAGGTGACGGGTGCCGCGCACCGGACCGGTGAGCACCGGTTCGTGCTGGACAGTGACGACATGCTCGGAGCGGGGTTCCTGCTGTGACCGGGCCTGCTGTGATCGACCAGTTGGAGTTGACGCTCGATCATCGGGCGGCCGTCGAGGCGTTGGAGGGCATGCTGCTGGACGGGCTGGACGTCGAGCGGTGCCCGCAGCGGTCGGCGGTGCCGGTGCCGGCCGGGGAGTTGCTGCTGATGCCCGCCGCGACCGGCGCGTTCGCGGGGGTGAAGATCGCGGGGGTGGCGCCCGCGAACCCGGCGGCCGGGTTGCCCCGGATCACCGGCAGTTATCTGCTGCTGGACGGGCCGACGCTGCGGCCGGTGGCCCTGCTGGACGGTGCGGCGCTCACCGCGCTGCGCACGCCGGCCGTCACGGCGCTGGCGGTGCGTGAGCTGGCCGGGCCGGACATCGCGCACCTGGTGGTGTTCGGTGCGGGCCCGCAGGCGTTCGGGCATGTGGCGGCGTTGCGGGCGGTGCTGCCGCTGGAGCGGGTGACGGTGGTGGCGCGGCGGCCGGGTTCGGCGGATCAACTGGCGCGGTATGCAGCCGAGTTGGGGCTGAGCGCGGCGGTCGGCGGCCCGGAGGCGGTGGCGAAGGCGGACGTGGTGGTGTGCTGCACCACGGCGCGTACTCCGCTGTTCGACGGGCGGCTGGTGCCCGACGGGGCGGTGGTCGCGGCGGTGGGTTCGCACGAGCCGGACGCCCGTGAGGTGGATGCCCAACTGGTGGGTCGCGCCGACCTGTTCGTGGAGGCGCGCGCGGTGGCCCGGCGGGAGGCGGGGGACCTGCTGATGGCCGGGGCGGCGGAGGAAAGGCTGATCAATCTGTCGGAACTGGTGACCGGGACGGCGGTTGTCCGTCATGATCGGCCGAGGTTCTTCAAGAGCGTCGGCATGGCCTGGCAGGATCTGGCGGTGGCGGCGGCCCAGTACGAGCTCACGGGCCCGCCCGGCGAAAGCGGACCGAGGCGTTCACTCTGAGCAACGTGACATTGTACAATGGGGTTCTGCTGACACCGGAGGAACCGCCATGTCCGACCTGAAGCCCCGCAACCTCATCTCCGTCCAGGAGCGGCTGCGCGACCAGGTCGCCCACGCCCTGCGCGCCGCCCTGATCTCCGGCGAACTGCGCCCCGGCGTCGTCTACTCGGCGCCCGCGCTGGCCGCCGACTTCGGGGTCTCCGCCACCCCGGTCCGGGAAGCGATGCTCGACCTGGCCCGCGAAGGCCTGGTCGAGGCCGTCCGCAACAAGGGCTTCCGGGTCACCGAACTCAGCGAGCGCGACCTCGACGAGTTCACCGAGATCCGCGCCCTGATCGAGGTCCCGACGGTCGGCCGGGTCGCCCGCGCCGCCACCGCCGAGCAGCTGGAGGCGCTGCGCCCGCAGGCCGAGGCGATCGTCGCCGCCGCCCGCAAGCACGACCTGATCGGCTACCTGGAGGCCGACCGCAAGTTCCACCTCGACCTGCTGTCCCTCGCCGGCAACGCCCGCCTGGTGGAGACCGTCGGCGACCTGCGCAAGCGCTCCCGCCTGTACGGCCTCAACCGGCTCGACCAGCGCGGCGAGCTGGTCTCCTCCGCCGAGGAGCACCTCGAACTGCTCGACGTGCTGCTCACCGGCGACGCCAAGGCCGCCGAGGAGTGCATGACCCGGCACCTCGGCCACATCCGGCACCTGTGGGCGGCGGGCGAGCAGGGCCGCGGCTGATCGACGTCAGGCGGGGGGCGTGCGGCTGCGCGAGGAGTGGCCGAGTTCCGCGCCCAGCCCGAGAGCGTGCTGCGCCTGCCCCGCCGCTGACCGGCGGCCCGTCTGTCAGGTGCGGGGCGTGCGGCTGCGCGAGGAGTGGCCGAGTTCCGCGCCCAGACCGAGAGTGTGCTGCGCCTGCCCCGCCGCTGACCGGCGGCCCGTCTGTCAGGTGCGGGGCGTGCGGCTGCGCGAGGAGTGGCCGAGTTCCGCGCCCAGACCGAACGTA
>NZ_JBIALQ010000001.1:170491-207755 GCF_042873545.1 Kitasatospora sp. NPDC004615 | reverse complement strand
CGAGAGCGTGCTGCGCCTGCCCCGCCGCTGACCGGCGGCCCGTCTGTCAGGCGCGGGGCGTGCGGCTGCGCGAGGAGTGGCCGAGTTCCGCGCCCAGACCGAGAGCGTGCTGCGCCTGCCCCGCCGCTGACCGACAGCCCGTCTGTCAGGCGCGGGGCGTGCGGCTGCGCGAGGAGTGGCCGAGTTCCGCGCCCAGACCGAAGTAGTGCCGGAAGTTGTACACCAGCGGACTCCACGCGGCCGGCTCCACGTAGTCGGTGCCCGGCACGGTGATCGACTCGGCCGCGTGCACCCGCAGCACCTGCACCTCCACGACCAGGAACTCCCCGGTGGCGTCCGCCCGCAGGTCCGCCACCCGGGCCTCCAGCTGGAGCGGGCACTCGGCGACCCGGGGCGGCGCCACCAGCTCCGCGGGCTGCGCCGTCAGGCCGGCGTGGGCGAACTTGTCGCGGACGAAGTGCGCCGCGTCCGCCCGGCCGGTGGTGTCGCCGAGTAGCTCCACCTGCCGCCACAGCCCCGGGCCGGGGACGTTGACCACCAGTTCGGGGCGGGCGGCGAGGTTGCGGGAGGTCTGGCCGTCCGGGCCGAGGCCCAGTACCACCGTGCGGTCCAGCGCCCAGGCGGACGAGATCGGCGCCAGGTTGACCGCGCCGTCGGCGTCGAGCGTGCTCAGCAGCACCACCGGCGTGCCGAAGTACAGGATGTGCGGCTCGACCACGCGGTGCGTCAGGGAAGCGCGATCTGTCGGGGAGCTGCGGTGCGTCGGGGAGGTGCGGTGCGTCAGGGAAGTGCGGTGTGGCGGGGTTTTGTGCATGGCGCCGACCGTAGGCCGAGCACACTTCGGCCCGCGCCGAAGTGTCCGCGCGGCACCATGGACGGGTGGACACCCAGCTCAGCGCCCGCCGGCTCGCCGACACGGCGGCCCTGCTCGCCGACCCGACCAGGGCCGCGATCTGCCTCGCCCTGCTGGACGGGCGGGCCTGGACGGCCGGCGAACTCGCCCGGCACGCGAAGGTGGCCGCCCCCACCGCCACCGGCCACCTCAACCGGCTGGTCGCCGCCGGGCTGCTCGCCGAGGAACGCCAGGGCCGCCACCGCTACCTGCGGCTCGCCGGGCCCACCGCCGCCGAACTCGTCGAAGCGCTCGCCCAGTTCACCGGCGGACCGCCACCCGCCGCGACCTCGCTGCGCGCCGCCCGCCGGGACGCCGAACTCGCCCGCGCCCGCACCTGCTACGACCACCTGGCCGGGGCGCTCGGCGTCACCGTCACCGACGCGATGACCGCCCGCGGCCTGCTGGACGACCGCCACGGCCTCGCCCTCACCCAGGCCGGTACCGACTGGCTCGCCGGGGCGGGCATCTCCGTCGCCCCCGGCCGCCGTGCCGCCGTCCGTGCCTGCCTGGACTACACCGAACGCCGCCCGCACCTGGCCGGCGCCGTCGGCGCCGCGCTGTGCGGGCACGCGCTGACGGCGGGCTGGGTGGAGCGGCGGCCCGACAGCCGGGCGGTGCGGGTGACGGCGATGGGGGAGCGGGCGCTGGACGAGCTGCTGGGCGTGCGGTGGGCGGCGGCATAGCCCTGCGGGCAGTCCAATGCTCGCCATCCCCATCCCCATGCCCATGCCCATGCCACCGCCGGCCCGGCGTCGCCGCCAGGCCTAGCGGGTCGTCAGGCGGCCGTCCTGCATCTCCAGGACCCGGTCGGTGCGGCTCAGCAGGTCGCGGTCGTGGGTGACCATGACGGTGGCCGTGTTGTGGGTGCGGGTGACCTCGGCGAGGAGGTCGACGACCTGGGCGCCGCGTTCGTGGTCGAGGGCGGAGGTGGGCTCGTCGACCAGGAGAACGGAGGGGTCGCCGAACAGGGCACGGGCGATGTTCACCCGCTGGCGCTCGCCGCCGGACAGCTGGTGCGGGCGGCGCTGTTGCTTCGGGCCCGCCAGGCCCACCGACTCCAGCAGGTCCTCGGCGCGCTGCCGGGCCGCGGCCGGGCGGCGGCCGCGGACGGATTCGAGGACCAGGAGCTGCTCCACGGCGGTCAGCGAGGCCAGCAGGTTCGACTGCTGGAAGACGATGCCCAGGCGCTCGCGGCGCAGCGACGTGCGTTCCTTGTCGCTGAGCGCGCCCGCGTCCACGCCATCGATCAGCACCTGCCCCGTGTCGGGGCGCTGGAGCGTCGCGGCGACTGCCAGCAGGCTGGACTTGCCGCAGCCCGACGGGCCCACGATGGCCGCGAACTCGCCCGGGGCGACGGACAGCTCGACGTTGTTCAGGGCCGTCAGCCGGCTCTCGCCGTCCGGGTAGGTGAGGGTGACGCCGCTCAGCGCGAGGCCGGTGCGGACGGCGGTGGTGGTCATGGCGAGGTCCTTCGGGAAGAGAGGTACGACGGTCATCGGTTGGCGCCCAGCGCGGCGAGCGGGTCCACGGCGGTGATCCGGCGCACTGCGAGGGCCGCGCCCAGCAGGCCGAGCACCACCATCGCGCCGACCGGCACCGCCACCGTGAGCACGCCCACGTCGAACGGCACCGCCGCCGAGGCGATCGCCCCGCCGATCGCGCCGATCGCCCCGCCGAGCAGCGAACCCGCCACCAGTACGGCCGCGGCCTGGGCGAGGGCGTCGCGCACCAGGTAGCCGCTGGAGGCGCCGACGGCCTTGAGCACCGCGATGTCGGGGCGGCGCTGCACCGTCCACACCGTGAAGAACGCGCCGATCACCAGGGCGCTGACCGCGAACAGGAAGCCCTGGATCATCAGCAGGCTGCCCCGCTCCGCCGAGTACCCGTTGATGCCCGCGAGTGCGTCGCTCCGGGAGACCGCCTTCAGGTCGGTGGGCAGGTCCTTCGGGGTGCCGTGCACCGCGATCGCGGTCGGCTGCTTCTGGCCGGAGACCTGCTGCCACGTCGTCGGGGTGGTCCACACGCTCGGCGCGTGCGACAGCGAACGCTCCGCGGTGACCGCGCTGACCGTCAGCCTCTCCGCACCCAGGGTGACCTGGCTGCCGGGGGACAGGTGGTACTGCTTCGCGACGTCGGAGCCGACGGCGACCTCGCCGTCCTTGGGCGCCGCACCGGACGACACCGGCGGCAGCAGCGCCGCATCGGTGCCCAGCACGCTCACCGAGGCCGCGCCGTCGGGGGCCGTCAGCCGCGTCATCGCCACGCCCAGCGAGTGCGCGTCCCGGGTGCCCGGGGCCGCGGCGACCTTCGCCTGCTGGTCGGCCGTCACCGTGCTGGAGGCGAATGACACCTCCGGCTCCGCGCCGGCCGGCGCGCCGAACACCACGCCGTCCACGGGCAGTTCGGCGATCGTCGAGGACGCCGCCGACGAGAGGCCGCCGGTAAGGCCGTAGAGGAACACCACCAGGGTCGTGATCAGAGTGACCACCGCACCCATCAGGGCGAACCGCCCCTTGGCGAAACGGATGTCACGCAATGCGACGAACACGGGAAACCTTCCGAAAGGACACTGGACGAGACCACTCCACCTTCGCGTTTTTCGCCCGCCCTGCCATCGGCGAGATGGGCGGAGTACGCACCGTCCGAGCGGTGCACCCGAAAATCCATCGAAAGGTTGATGCCGTGCCGCGCCGACCGGCCGCCGACGCCCCGTACCCTCGGACAGCGTGCCCCGAACCGAACCATCACCGTCCTCGCCGCGCACCGAGCCGCGCACCGAGCCGCACCGCTCACCCGTCGGCCCGACGCCCGCGCTGCGGCTGGCCAACCTCGCCGTGCACGGCCTGTTCTTCGCGCTGCTCGCCGTACTGCTGATCCGCGCCGCAGCCGCCGGCGAACTCGGCCCGGCCGGCTGGGCCTGCGCCGGGGCACTCGCCGCCGCCTACGCCGCCGGTGGTCTGATGCGGCAGATCCGTGAGTCGCGCGCCCTCGGTGCCGTGTGGCTGCTCGTGGTTTCCCTGCTGTGGATCGAACTCACCCTGCACCACCCCGAGTTCAGCTACCTCGCGTTCCCGCTGTACTTCGTCTGCCTGCACGTCCTGCCACTGCGCTGGGCACTGCCCGCCGTCGCCACCCTGACCGGCGCCGTGATCGCCGCACAGGCCACCACCCCCGGCGGCCTCACCACCGCCAAGGTGCTCGGCCCGCTCGCCGGCGTCGTCGTCGCCCTGCTCACCGCCTACGGCTACGCCGCCCTCTACCGCGAGAGCCGGGCCCGCCAGCAACTCATCGACGATCTGGTCCGCACCCGTGGCGAACTCGCCGCCAGCCAGCGCGAAGCCGGCCGCCTCGCCGAACGCCAGCGCCTGGCCCGGGAGATCCACGACACCCTCGCCCAGGGCCTGTCCGGCATCGTGCTGCTGGCCCGGGAGAGCGCCGCCGCACTGCCGGACTCCCCGCCGGACGCCACCGCGCTGCTCCGCGAAATCGAACAGACCGCCTCCGCGAACCTCGCCGAGGCCCGCCGCTTCGTCCACGCCCTCACCCCGCCCGCACTCGACGACACCACCCTCGCCGACGCGCTGCGCCGCCTCGCCGACGGCGCCGACGCCGCCTTCCACCTCGACGGCGAGCCCTACCCCCTGCCCGTCGAAGCCGAAGTCGCCCTGCTGCGCCTCACCCAGGAAGCCCTCGCCAACGCCGTCCGGCACGCCGCCGCCCAGCACATCGCGGTCACCCTCGGCTACCTCGACGACACCGTCACCCTCGACGTCTACGACGACGGCACCGGCTTCGACCCCGCCACCGCACCCGCCCCCGGCTCCTTCGGGCTGCACGGCATGCACGAACGCATCGCCGCGCTCGGCGGCACCCTCACCGTCGAATCCACGCCCGGCGAGGGCACCGCCGTCGCCGCGACCCTGCCGCTGCGCGCGATCGACCCGCCGGCCGGGACTGTCGAGGCGCCGCTGGGCCGTTCCCGTCCGTCGCCGCCCACCGGCACTGCGCTGCGCGTGGGACCGGCAGAGGTGCGACCGGCAGGGGGCCGACCGGCAGGGGTGCGGCTCGCGGGGGTGCGGCGGTGATCCGGGTGCTGGTGGTGGACGACCACCCCGTGGTGCGGCGCGGCCTGCGCGCGATGGTCGACGACCTGCCCGACGTCACCGCCGTCGGCGAGGCCGCCGACGGGGCCGCCGCGCTCGGCCTGCTCGCCACGCTCCCGGCCGAGCAGCGCCCGCACGTCGTGCTGATGGACCTCCAGATGGGCACCGGCATGCACGGCGTCGAAGCCACCCGGCGGATCACCGCGCTGCCCGACCCGCCCGCCGTCCTGGTCCTCACCACCTACTCCACCGACGCCGACATCCTCGCCGCCGTCGAGGCCGGGGCCACCGGCTACCTGCTCAAGGACGCCCCGCCCGAGGACCTCGCCGCCGCCATCCACGCCACCGCCCGCGGCGAGACCGTCCTCGCCCCGCCCGTCGCCGCCCGCCTGCTGGGCCGGGTCCGGGCCGGGCGCCCCACGCTGTCACCGCGCGAGGCCGAGATCCTCCAGCTGCTCGCCGAGGGGCTGCCCAACCGGCAGATCTCCAAGCGGCTGTTCATCAGCGAAGCCACCGTGAAGACCCACCTGGTGCACGTGTACGAGAAGCTCGGCGTCGACTCCCGCACCTCGGCGGTCGCGGCGGGTCTGGCGGCGGGGCTGATCAGGCCCGTGGATCGCTGAGCTCCTTACCGCTTATTTTCGGACTGGGTGTGATTTTGTACTTGGTCTGGATATGCTGAGCGGATGGTCGGACTGCGGGAACTCAAGAAGGAACGGACCGGACGCCGGATCGCCGAACAAGCCCTGCGCCTGTTCGCCGAACGCGGCTTCGAGGACGTCACGATGGGCGAGATCGCCCTCGCCGCCGAGGTGGCGAGGGCGACCCTGTTCGCCTACTTCCCCACCAAGGAGTCACTGGTCCTCGGTGGCGTCGCCGGCGACGACCTGGCCACGATCGTCGCCGGCCGCCCCGACGGGCAGAACGCCCTCGACACTCTGCGCGCCCACCACCGCACCCTGGCCGCCGGACCCGTCGCCGACCTGCCCGCGCTGCTCACCCGGGTCCGGGTGATCCAGGCCAGCCCCGCCCTGCGGGCCGCCGCCGACAGCCTGCGCTACCGGCAGCGACAGGCACTCGCCGACGTCCTCGCCGAAGAACACGGCGAGACGGCAGGCGCGCTGATGGCCGCCCAGATCGCCGCCTCGCTCGCCGTCCTGCAGGAACGCCACTTCGCCCGCCTGGTCGCCGGAACCCCCGCCGACCAGGCCGGACAGACCCTCGCCGAAGACCTCGAACTCGCCTTCGACCTGCTGGAACACGGCCTCGACCGGACGGCGGAGCACTGACCGTGCGCACCCTCGGCATCACCTACGACACCGGCACCTTCACCGGCGAACGCCTCACCCGCCGCCACTTCGACCCCGCCCAGGTCCGCCACGACCTCACCGCGATCGCCGACGAACTGCACTGCGACGCCGTCCGGATCACCGGCGGCGACCCCGAACGCCTCGACCTGGCCGCGCAGTTGGCCGCCGACGCCGGACTTGAGGTGTGGTACTCGCCGTTCCCCGCCGACCTGCCGCCCGCCGCGCTGCTGCCGTTCTTCGCGGACTGCGCCCGGCGCGCCGAGACGCTGCGCCGCACCGGCGCCCGGGTGGTGTTCGTCGCGGGCTGCGAACTCAGCGTGTTCGCCGAAGGGTTCCTGCCCGGCGCCACCCACCTCGACCGGCTGCACGCCATGACCACCGCCGACCTGGACTGGTGGCTCTCGCTCGGCCCCGTCCCGGAACGGCTCAACGCCTTCCTCGCCGAGACCGCGAGCGCCGTCCGCCGGGAGTTCGCCGGCCCCGTCGGCTACGCGTCCGGACCGTGGGAGCCCGTCGACTGGACCCCGTTCGACCTGGTCGGCCTCGACGCCTACCGCTCCGCGCAGAACGCCGCCGACTACCGCGAACAGCTCCGCGCCGCCCGCGCCCACGGCAAACCCGTCGCCGTCACCGAGTTCGGCACCTGCGCCTACCGGGGCGCCACCGACCTCGGCGGCATGGCCTGGCAGGTACCGCCCGGTGCCGTCCCCGACGAGACCGAACAGGTCCGCTGCTTCGGCGACCTGCTCGACGTCTTCGAGGAGGAGGGCGTCGGCGCCGCGTTCTGGTACACCTTCGCCTCCTACGACAAACCCGGCCTGCGCGACCTCGGCTCGTACGGGGTGGTGCGCACGCTGGACGGCGACGGACGGTGGGAACGCAAGCAGGTGTTCGACGCGATGGCGGGGCGGTACCGGCGGCGCTGATTCGCTTGAAGACGGCGAGCCGGCGCTCGGCCGTTACGCGATCCAGCAGTAGACGCCGTGGTTCTCGCCCGCGGCCGTGGTGGCGAGGGCGGCGAGGTCGTCCATGATCGCGCTCGCGATGTCCGCGTCGATGCGCTCGCCGTCCTCCGCGCGCAGGTGAGTCCAGGCGGTGGCGGCGCTGCGCAGGGTGGCGGGTTCGGCGGTGGCGAGGGCGGTGGACAGGCGGGGCGAGAGTGCGAAGACCAGGCATCCGCTGTCGCCGTCGCCGTGGTCGGCGACGGTCCGGGGCTCGTCGGCGTCCAGGAGTTCCTCGGGGTCGGCGCCGGTCAGCAGGTGCTCCCACTCGACCGCGGCCTCCTCGGGGTCGAATCCGCCGAACGACACCGACTCGAACGCCCGCCCCGGGCCGGTCGGGAGGACGGCGGCGGCTGACGTGTCGTCCGGGGCCGTGAAGAAGGTGATGAGGATGCTCATCGGACGATGCTGTCATCGCGTTGGTGCTGTGGGTGGTGCGGGGGCGGTGAGGTGACGGGGGGCGGGTGGGCGAGAATCGGCGGCATGGTGACGGTCGGGTCGGTGGTGCTGGGCGCTTCGGATGTGGCGCGGGCGGCGGCGTTCTGGGGGGAGGCGCTCGGGTACGTGCCGCGGGAGGATGCGCAGGACGGCTGGGTGGTGCTGGTGCCGGGCGGTGGGGGCGGTGGGGTGCAGATCGCGCTCGGGTGCAGCGAGACGCCGGTGCAGGAGCGTCCGCGTGTTCATCTCGACCTGTACGCCGGGGATGCGGCTGAGCAGGCCGCCGAGATCGAGCGGCTGGTGGGCCTCGGGGCGCAGCGCGTCGAGTGGGACGGCTACCCCGAGGATCCGGACTTCGTGGTCCTCGCCGACACCGAGGAGAACCGCTTCTGTGTGATCGACACCAGCCACGGCTGACCGGCCGGTCCCGCGCCGGGAAAATTGCTGGTCAGGAGGGTGGCAGGGCTGGCAGGGTGCGGGTCATGGACTCTTTGCGGGTGATGGCGATGCGTCAGGTGGCCGGGCGGCTCTGGCCCGAGCACCTTCCGATGGCCGCTGCGGAGTTGCTGGCCGAGGGCCACGACTCGCCGGCGCTGCGGGAGCTGGCCGGGTGGAGCGGGGGTGAGCGGAGTGCCGAGCTGGTGCAGCTGTGGTACCTGGTGCTCGACGAACTGGGCGTGGAGCGCCTCGAGTTGGCAGAGGCCGAGCGGTGGGCGCTGCGGGACGCTGCCGCCCGGCTGGTCTCCGGCGAGATCGTGTCGCTCCCCGACCTGGTGGGGGAAGTCACCGGGTTGGACATCGACAACGCGGAGGAGGGGCCGGAGCTGCGGTTCTCCATCGCGGTGCGGGAGGGCTGCTGTCAGTGGTGTGTCGAGGACCTGATCGCCGTCGGGGAGCCGGAGTTGCTTGCCGCGTGGGAGACGAAGGTGCGGGCCGCCGCGGCCGCGCTCGTGGCGGAGGCGCGGTGAGTCGGGTGCGGGCGGTCGCCCTGCGGTATCGGGCGGGTGAGTTGGCTACCGGTGAACTTCCGATGGCCGCCGCCGAGTTGGTGGCCGACGGATACGAGTCGCCGGCGCTGTACGACCTGGCCGGGCGGGGGCGGCGGGAGGCGGCGTCCGAGTTGGAGCCGTTGCTGCGGGAGGCGTTGGACGAGCTCGGGGTGCCGTTCCCCAGCTGTGCGGACGGTGAGCGGTGGTGGCTGCGCGAGCTCGCCGGCCGGGTGGGGGAGGGCAGCCTGGCGCCGGGGGAGTTCGCCGAGGCGGTGATGTACCGGGAGTCGTTCGGCGCGAGCCAGGAGGACGAGGAGGCGCTGCTCGGGCTGCTGTCCGACTACTGCTCGTGTTGCGTCGGGCATTGGCCGCCCGAGGTGTTCGTCGTATGGGAGGCGGAGGTGCGGGTTGCTGCCGCCGCGATGGCTGCGCGGACGCCCCTGCCGTGACGCCCGGGGGCGTCACGGCAGGGGCGTGGCGGTGTGTCAGGCGTACTGGCCAGGGACGTAGTCGCCCGCGGGCTGGCGGATGATCACGTTGACCCGGTTGTAGGTGTTGATCAGCGCGATCAGACCGACCAGGGCGATCAGTTGCTCCTCGTCGTAGTGCTTGGCGGCCTCCGCCCAGGCCTCGTCGCTGACCCCGCCCGCCGCGTCCGCGATCCGGGTGCCCTGCTCGGTGAGTTCGAGCGCGGCGCGCTCGGCGTCGGTGAAGCAGGTCGCCTCCCGCCAGGCGGCGACCAGGTTCAGGCGCTGCTGGGTCTCGCCGGCGTGCGTGGCGTCCTTGGTGTGCATGTCGGTGCAGAAGCCGCAGCCGTTGATCTGGCTGGCGCGGATCTTCACCAACTCCTGGGTCGCCGCCGGCAGCGAGGAGCCGCCGATGGCGGCGCCGGCCGAGTTGATGTGCTTGAGGATCTTCCCGGCGAGCGGGTTGCCGAAGTAGTTCAGACGTGCGTCCACGGTCGGGCTCCTTGTCGTGTGTGCTTCCGCAAGGACTGACCCCGCTGCTTCCCCGAATGTGACAGCCCCGCGAATGTGACGCCCGTCACGCTATCCGTCGACGTCCGTCCGGCCGTGCAGACAGGCCGCGCCGACGCTGCGCACCCACACCGGGAAGGGCGGGAACTCCGGGGCGGGCGCTGAGTCGTCGTCGACGACTTCGAGGTCCGTCCAGGGAGTCAGGCCCGGAGTGTCGTCGCGCAGATACCCTTCGACGACCGGCCGGAGGTCGCCGACCGGCCGAAACGCGCCGCCGAAGGGCAACTGCTCGGCGGGCACCGACCCGGTGGAGCACCGGAGCTGCCCGGCCTGCTCGTCATGCCACACGTAGAAGGTCGCCACCCCGGCGTAGTCGAGTTCGCGGATGCGCTCTCGGATACGGGAAGCGGTCCGCTCGAAGGCGGCGACCACCTCCGGCACGGACAGCGATCGCCGGTCCTCGTCGTCCGTGCTCAGCCACCAGGTATTGGTCTCCCACTCCACCCGGCGGTCGGCCGGCTCCAGCACCAGCGGTTCGTCCGCCACCTCGGCGATCCAGGTCAACAGCATCCGGGGAGTATTTCGGAGTGGCCCTTGCTCCGGCAACCGATGAGCAACGGCCACGGGCTCCTGGTCCAGTGGCGGGTCGACCGAGGTGCGGAACTGCGACTACCGGTCCTGAAGCACCGGCCGACCCCCGCTGAATGGCCGTCGGCGCAATCCACCGCGGACGTAGGGTGGGGAGCGACCGCGGTCGGTGCGTACGGAGGCGAGGGAACGGCATGGCGTTCGACTGGGAGGTGCCGCTGATCGCGGCCCCCATGGCCGGCGGGCCGAGCACCCCCGAACTGGTCGCGGCCGTCAACGGCGCCGGCGGCCTCGGCTTCCTTGCCGCCGGGTACCGGGCGGTCGACGGGACGATCGAACAGATCCGCCGCACCCGTGAGCTGACGGAACGCCCGTTCGGCGTCAACCTGTTCGTCCCCGCGCCGCCCTCCGACCCCGGGCCGGTCGCCGCCTACCGCGAGCGGCTGCGGCCGGAAGCCGAACAGTGGGGCGTCGAACTGCCCACCGAGATTCCCGCCGACCGGGACGGCTGGGACGCCAAACTCGAGGCGCTGCTGCGCGAGCCCGTCGCGTACGTCTCGTACACCTTCGGCCTCCCCCGCCGCGACGAGGCCGACGCGTTGCGGGCCGCCGGGATCCGCCAACTCGGCACCGTCACCAGCCCCGAGGAGGCGCGTGCCGCCGCCGCGCTCGGTCTTGACGCGCTGGTCGTTCAGGGGCCGGAGGCGGGCGGGCACCGTGGCACCCATCGTGCGGAGGACGTTCCCGGTACTGTTCCGCTGCTTCAACTCCTGGGTGCTGTGCGGGAAGTGACGTCGCTGCCGCTCATTGCTGCCGGCGGCCTCGGTGACGGCGCGGCGATCGCTGCCGCGCTGCGGGCCGGTGCGAGCGCCGCCCAACTCGGCACCGCGTACCTGCGCACCGACGAATCCGGCGCCACGGCCACACACCGGCGGGCGCTCGTCGAACTCCCCGACACCACCGTCACCCGCGCTTTCACCGGGCGCCCCGCGAGGGCGCTCCGCAACGCGTTCATCACCCGCCACGACGGGCACGCGCCGGCGGCGTACCCGGAGGTGCACTACCTGACCCAACCGCTCAGGGCTGCCGCCGCTCGGCGTGACGACGCTGCGGGGATGCATCTTTGGGCGGGGACGGCGCATGCGAGTGCGCGGGAGGGTGGTGCGGGGGAGGTGACGCGCGGGTTGTGGGGGGACGCGCTGCGCGCGGGGTAGGGGCCGGGGGAGTTCGGCTGCTGCCGCCGGGCGTGACGATGCTGCGGGGACGCGTGTTTGGGCGGGGACGGTGTATGCGAGTGCGCGGGAGGGTGGTGCGGGGGAGGTGACGCGCGGGTTGTGGGGGGACGCGCTGCGCGCGGGGTAGGGGCGGGGAGTTTTGGGGCTGCTGCCGCTCGGCGTGACGGTGCTGCGGGGACGCGTCTTTGGGCGGGTGCGGTGTATGCGAGTGTGCGGGAGGGTGGTGCGGGGGAGGTGACGCGGGGGTTGTGGGGGGACGCGCTGCGCGCGGGGTAGGCCGGGGGAGTTCGGCTGCTGCCGCTCGGCGTGACGCTGCTGTTGGGATGCGAGTGCCCGGGAGGGCGGTGCGGGGAGGCGGCGCGCGGGGTGGGGCGGGCGGCGGTGGTCATGTGACGTCGGCGTTGCCCTCGCGGATGTGTTCGCCGATGGCGGCGGCGGTGGAGTCGGTCATGGTCGTAGTGTGTCGTGATCGTTCCGTCCGGTGCGGGGGATTTCGGCGCCGGGTGCGACGGCGTGTGATCATGCCCGAGGACCGTCGGGGTCCATCCGCGGAGAACGGAGCCACCATGGCCGAGCGGCCCTACGTGCTGTTGAGCGTTGCGACTTCGATCGACGGGTACATCGACGACACCTCGGCGGAGCGGTTGTTGCTGTCGAACGCGGCGGACTTCGATCGGGTGGATCAGGTGCGGGCGGAGTCGGATGCGATTCTGGTCGGGGGGAACACGCTGCGGTCGGACAATCCGCGGTTGTTGGTCAACAGTGAGGCGCGGCGGGCTGCGCGGGTGGCGGCGGGGAAGCCGGAGTATCCGTTGAAGGTGACGGTGACGGCGGGGGGTGGGCTCGATCGGGGGCTCAAGTTCTGGCACTTCGGGGGCGAGAAGGTCGTCTACACCACTGACGCCGGTGCGTTGAAGCTGGGCGACAGCCTGGACGGGCTGGCCGATGTGGTGAGCACCGGCGACGCCGTTGATTTCGGGGCGATGCTCGAGGATCTGGCGGCTCGTGGGGTGCGGCGGCTGATGGTGGAGGGCGGCGGTCGGGTTCACACGCAGTTCTTGTCGCTGGGCCTTGCCGACGAGCTTCAGCTGGCGGTGGCGCCGTTGCTGGTCGGTGAGGCGGGTGCGCCGCGTTTTGTGTATCCGGCCGAGTTTCCGGGTGGCAGCACGCACCGGATGAGGTTGCTGGGGGCCGAGACGGTGGGTGACGTGGTGGTGCTGCGGTACGCGCCGTGAGGGTGGGTGTCAGTCGGTGTCGGTGGCGGCGAGGACGGCGAGGCGGCGGCCGTCGGGGGTGAGGGTGGCCAGGCCGAAGTCCCAGGCGATGTCGTGGAACCAGGGGGTGGGGGCGTCGAAGCCGAACCAGTGGCAGGCGATGGCGCGGGCCTCGGCGGTGGGGAGGGTGGCGTCGGTCAGGGCGGCCACGGACTGCCAGGCGGCGAGGCGGCCGTAGGCGCCGTGGGCGCCGGAGTTGTAGGCGCCGCCGGTGGAGGCTGCGGCGAACAGGACGCGCCAGGCGTCGGCCGGTGGGCAGGTGCTGACGGAGAGGGTGGAGGGTTTGGTGTCGGTGAGGCAGTCGAGGCCGAGGGTGAGGAGTGCGGCGGGGAGGGACTCGACGGGCAGTGGGGTGGCGAACTCGAACACCCGGGCCTCGATGCGGCCGTTGGACTCCTCGGCCCAGTTCGCGACGGCCCGGCCGAGGGCTGCGGTCAGCTCCGGGGTGGTGGTCTCGGTGGCGGGCGGGAGCGCGGCGGCGGTACGGCGGGTCGTCAACTGCTCACTGTTCAGGGACCCGTAGGGCAGGGCGTGGCAGCCGCCCTGCGCGCTGTAGCCGGGCAGGTCGGCGAAGGCTTCCAGCGGGGAGCGGGTCAGGGGCAGCGCGCCCAGCGGGTGGTGGGTGAAGTGCGGGGCGGTCGCCCAGGCGGAGATCCGGGGGATCGAGGAGAGGTCGACGCCGCGCAGGACCAACTCGTGGACCAGGCAGGCCCGCAGCTCGTTCGAAGCGGGCCCGGCGAACGCCGCCGCGAGGTCGGCCGGCCGGTGGCCGGACGCCAGCAGCGAGGCCGCCAGGCGGTCGCCGTTCCGGCCGTTGCGCGGTGCGGCGGCGAGCAGGCGGAGCGCCTGGCGGACGTTCTCGGCGCCCGGCGTGACGGTCAGCAGCCGGACCAGGCGGTCGAAGACGCTCCGGTACTGCCACGTTGCCCCGGGGGAATCGAGGCGCGTGGCGAGGGCGAGGCCGAGGTCGGCGAGGAAGGCGGCGTCGCCCTGTGCGAGCCGTTCCTCGGCCATCGCCGAGACGCCGGTGACGTCCGTCAGGTCGGGGAGTTCCGTCAGGATTCGGGCGATGTGGGTGCGGCGATCGGTCACGGGAGCCGAGCCTACGGAGGCGATTGTCGGATCACCCGGTTATCGGGCCAGTGATCCGTCAGGGTGCGCGGGGTGACCGATCGCCGGAGCCGGGCCGACACCCGCGACCGTCGGATCACCGGGTGCAGGGCCGGGGGCCTCGACCTCGCGGCGATCGGTCGGGGGCGTCGGGCCCCGGCACCCGGGGCCGTCCGGCCCTCCGCTGATCAGGCCAGCAGTTCGCCCATCCAGGACTCGATGCCGTCCACCGTGCGCGGCAGGGCGCCGGACATCAGCTGGGCGCCGTCGGCGGTGATGACCAGGTCGTCCTCGATGCGGATGCCGATGCCGCGCAGGGCGGGCGGCAGGGTGAGGTCGTCGGGCTGGAGGTAGAGGCCGGGTTCGACGGTGAGGACCATGCCCTCCTCCAGGACGCCGTCCAGGTACGTCTCGGCGCGGGCCTTCGCGCAGTCGTGGACGTCCAGGCCGAGCATGTGGCCGCTGGCGCAGAGGGTGTAGCGGCGGTACAGGCCGGAGTCCTCGCGCAGCGCCTGCTCGGCGGGGACGGGCAGGACGCCCCAGTCGGAGAGGCCCTCGGCGATGACGCGCATCGCGGCGCGGTGGAAGTCGCGGAAGGACGCGCCGGGGCGCAGCGCGGCGATGCCGGCGTTCTGGGCGGCGAGGACGAGTTCGTAGGCGTCGCGCTGGGCGGAGGAGAAGGTGCCGGACAGCGGGAGGGTGCGGGTGATGTCGGCGGTGTAGAGGGTGTCGGACTCCACGCCGGCGTCGAGCAGCAGGAGTTGGGTGGGGTCGAGCGGGCCGTCGTTGCGGATCCAGTGCAGGACGCAGGCGTGCGCGCCGGAGGCGACGATGGTCTCGTAGCCGGTGCCGTTGCCCTCGGCGCGGGCGCGGGCGTTGAACGCGCCCTCGAGGATGCGTTCGCCGCGGTGGTGGCGCAGGGCGGCGGGCAGGGCGCGGACCACGTCGGCGAAGCCGGCGGCGGTGTGGTCGACGGAGAGCTGGAGCTGCTCGACCTCCCACGGGTCCTTGATCAGGCGCAACTCGGAGAGGGCGGCGGCGAGTTGGCCGTCGCGCCCGGCGTGGTCGGCGGACGGGCGGCCGAGCGCGGCGTCGAGGGCGGGGTCGACGCCGGCCAGGATGCGGGTGGGGGTGGAGCCGGTGAACAGCTTCGGCAGGTCGTCGAGGTGGGCGGTGCGCAGGCCGGTGAGGTTGGCGGCCTCGGTGAGGTCGGCGCGCCGGCCGACCCAGAACTCGCCGTAGCGGCGGTCGCGGAAGAACGCGCCGGAGCCGTCGGCCCGGTCGGAGCGGGGCCGCAGGTACAGCACGGCCTCGCCGTCGGGTTCGATCACCAGGACGTGGCCGACCTGCTCCTCGCCGGTCAGGCCGGTGAGGTGGGCGTAAGCGCTGTTCGGGCGGAAGCGGTAGTCGCAGTCGTTGCTGCGGACCTTCAACTGCCCGGCGGGGACGAGCAGCCGCTCGCCGGGGAAGGCGGCGGCGATCCGGGCCCGGCGGCCCGGGGTGTACGCGTGGCCGGGGACGCGCAGCTCGGCGGGCAGCGGCGTGGCGGCCCACCGGTCGGACATGTACTCCGCCAGGGCGGGGGAGACGGGGAGGTCGTGGCTGCCGGTGTTCAGTGCGGGCTGGTCGGCCATGGAAGGGGGTTCCTCCGAGCGGGGTCGATACCTGGACAACTGGGGTGAGGGATAAGGAAATTGCACTGCTGAGCGGCGGGCAATGACACGGCTCGGTAACGGTCCGGGCGCCTCATTGCGCAGTGCAATTTCACATTACTATGTTACAGGTCACACCTCAGGGCGGGCCAGACCCCGGCGGCACTGATCCCCGGCGGCACCGGTTCCTCGGTGATTCCCGATCCCCGTTGAGCGACCCCCAGTTCCGGAGATACACATGAACAGGCGTACCCACGCCGCCCTCGCGGCGGCCATCGCGGCATCCCTCACCCTCGCCCTCAGTGCGTGCGGCAGCAGCAGCAACGGCGGTGACGACGGCAGCGGGCAGCACGGTGTGACCACCGAGGGCAACGGCATCGTCGGCGGCACCCCGGTCAAGGGCGGCACCCTGACGATCCTGTCGAACCAGGACTTCGACCAGCTCGACCCCGCCCGCAACTGGACCATGCCGGTGATGGACGTCGGCGTGCGCATGCTCTACCGCACCCTGACCACCTTCAGGGCCGCCCCCGGCGCCGAGGGCCTGAAGGTCGAACCCGACCTGGCCACCGACCTCGGTACCCCCAGCGACGGCGCGAAGACCTGGACCTTCCACCTGAAGGACAACCTCCAGTACGAGGACGGCACCCCGATCACCGCCGACGACATCAAGTACAACGTCGAGCGGTCGTACTCGCCGGAACTGCCCGGCGGCCCCGACTACGCGGTGCGCTACCTGAACGCCCCGGCCGGCTACAAGGGCCCGCTGGGCGGCGAGCGGCTCGGCAACGAGGCCATCGAGGTCCCCGACGCCAAGACCATCGTCTTCCACCTCAAGCGCCCCGTCGCCGAGTTCGGCTACACCGCCACCCTGCCCACCTTCGCGCCCGTCCCCAAGGCCAAGGAGACCGGCGCCAACTACTCCAACCACCCGGTCTCCTCCGGCCCGTACAAGATCGAGAGCTACGACCGCGGCAAGCGCATGGTGCTGGTCCGCAACACCCACTGGGACCAGGCCACCGACCCGGTCCGCAAGGCGTACCCCGACAAGATCGTGGTCGAGCAGACCCTCAAGGGCAGCGGCATCGCCGACCGGCTGATCGCCGACCAGGGCGACGACAAGAACGCCGTCTCCTACGTCGACCTGCTGCCCTCGAAGATCTCCGAGGTGCTCACCAATCCCGACGTGAAGAAGCGCCTGATCAGCGAGAACGCGGGCTGCACCACCAAGCTGGACATGAACACCACCAAGGCGCCGTTCGACAACGCCAAGGTCCGCCTCGCCATGCAGTACGCGGTGGACAAGGAGTCCATGGCCGCCGCCATGGGCGGCCCCGCGTTCAACGACATCGCCACCACCTACCTGCCCCCCGTGATCACCGGCGGCACCCCCGTCGACCACTTCGGGATCAAGCCGGGCGGCGACCCGGAGAAGGCCAAGCAGCTGCTCGCCGAGGCGGGCTTCCCGAACGGCTTCTCCACCGACTTCGTCACCTCCACCGGCGGCAAGCCGCAGGCCGAGGCGATCCAGGCCGCACTCAAGCGAGCCGGCGTGGACGTCACCATCACCACCGTCGACCCCACCGCCGTCAACTCGATCGTCGGCGACAAGGAGAAGCAGCCCGGACTCACCAGCCTCGGCTGGTGCCCCGACTACCCGTCCGCCGCCACCTTCCTGCCGATGATCTTCGACGGCCGGGCCATCAAGGACAAGGGCAACAACGGCAACATGACCCGGTTCAACGACCCGGCCGTCAACGCCGAACTCGACCGGATCGCCGGCCTGGACGACCTGCAGAAGGCCAACGCCGCCTGGCTCGCCCTGGACGCCAAGATCATGGACGCCTCGCCCGCCGTCCCGATGGTCTGGGCCAGGAAGCCCGTCCTGGTCGGCTCCAACATCGCCGGCGCGTACGCCCACCCGGTCTGGGCCGGACAGCTCGACTATGCCGCCATCGGCCTCAAGTCCGTGAACTAGAGCGGGAGTCCACCACCATGACGACCACCCCGCTCGCCCCGGCGCCAGCCGGGGGAGCGGGGGCCTCGGACACCGCCGAGACCCCCGCCTCCCCCTGGAAGCTCGCCCTGCACCGCCTGCGCCGGCAGAAGACCGCCCTCGTCGGCGCCGGCATCATCGCCTTCTTCGTGCTCGCCGCGCTGCTCGCCCCGCTGCTCACCGCGATCAGCGGCACCCGCCCCGACACCGTCGACAAGAAGGCCGTCGACCCCTACCTCGGCGGCCTGCCCCGCGGCGCCCTCGGCGGCATCAGCCCCCAGCACTGGCTGGGCGTCGAACCGCTGCTCGGCCGCGACATCTTCGCCCGGCTGCTCTACGGCGCCCAGATCAGCCTGCTGGTCGCCTTCAGCGCCGCCCTCCTGATCACCCTGATCGGCACCGTCCTCGGCATCACCGCCGGCTACTTCGGCGGCCGCATCGACGCCCTGATCAGCCGGTTCATGGACGTCATGATGTCCTTCCCCAGCCTGATCTTCATGATCGCGCTGCTCTCCGTCGCCCGGGACGTCAACCGCGTCCTGCTGCTGGTCGGCGTCATGTCGCTGTTCTCCTGGCCGTACATCGCCCGCGTGGTCCGCGGCCAGACCCTCTCGCTCAAGCACCGCGAATACGTCGAGGCCGCCCGGGCCAGCGGCACGAGCAGCACCCGCATCCTGTTCGGCGAGATCCTGCCCAACCTCACCGGCACGATCATCGTCTACGTCACCCTCGCCGTCCCCGGCCTGATCGGCACCGAGGCCGCGCTCAGCTTCCTCGGCGTCGGCATCCGCCCGCCCACGCCCTCGTGGGGCCAGATGATCTCCGACGCGGTGCTCTACTACAAGGTCGACCCGATGTTCTTCATCCTGCCCAGCGCCTGCCTGTTCCTGGTGGTCCTGGCCTTCACCCTGGTCGGCGACGCCCTGCGGGACGCCCTCGACCCGAAGGGCAGCCGGGCATGATCGGATACGTGTTCCGCCGGCTCGCCGCGATGGCGGCCACCCTGCTGATCGTCTGCGCGCTCACCTTCGCCGTCTTCTACCTGCTCCCCAGCGACCCCGCCGCCCAGTTCTGCGGCAAGGACTGCTCCACCGAGCGCATCGAACTCGTCCGGCAGCAACTCGGACTGGCCGACCCCCTGATCGTCCAGTTCTGGCACTACGTCACCGGCATCTTCACCGGGCAGACCCTCGGCACCGGCCCCTACGCCGTGCAGTGCGGCTTCCCCTGCTTCGGCTACTCCTTCCAATCCGCCCAGCCCGTCTGGGCGCTGATGATGGACAGGCTCCCCACCAGCGTCTCGCTCGCGGTCGGTGCGGCCGCGCTCTGGCTGATCCTCGGCGTCGGCGCCGGCGTGATCTCTGCCCTGCGCCGCGGCACCTGGATCGACCGCACTCTGATGGTCGGCACCATCGGCATCGCCGCCCTGCCGGTCTACTTCACCGCGATGATCCTGCTCTACGCGGTCGTCACCGTGGCGGGCATCCTCCCGTACCCCCGGTACATCGCCTTCGGTGAGAACCCCGGCCAGTGGGTCACCAACCTGATCCTCCCGTGGATCACCCTCGCCCTGCTGAACGCGGCCATCTACGCCCGGATGACCCGCAACTCCGTCATCGAGACGATGGCCGAACCGTACGTCCGCACCGCCCGCGCCAAGGGCATGCCGGAACGCCGAGTGGTCGGCAAACACGGTCTGCGCCCCGCCCTCACCCCCGTCGCCACCATGCTCGGCATGGACCTCGGCGGACTGCTGGCCGGCGCCCTGATCACCGAATCGCTGTTCGGCCTCCCCGGCATCGGCAAACTCTTCGCCGACTCCCTCAACAAGTCCGACCAGCCGGTGATCATGGGCGTGACGCTGCTCGCCTCCTTCTTCATCGTCACCTCCAACCTGGTCGTGGACCTCGTCTACGCCTGGATCGACCCGAGGGCGAGGCTGTCATGACCCCCCACCCGCTGCTCGACGTACGCGACCTGACCGTCGACTTCCCCACCCCGGAAGGCACCGTCCGCGCCGTCAAAGGCATCGACTTCACCGTCGAACGCGGACGCACCCTCGGCATCGTCGGCGAATCCGGCTCCGGAAAGTCCGTCACCTCCCTCGCCGTCATGGGGCTGCACCGCGGGGCCACCGTCACCGGCTCCGCGAAACTCGACGGCGTCGAACTGATCGGCACCCCCGACGAACAACTCCGCGCCCTGCGCGGCCGGAAGATGGCGATGGTGTTCCAGGACGCCCTCACCGCCCTGCACCCCTACTTCACCGTCGGCGACCAGATCGCCGAGGCCTACCGCCAGCACTTCGGCGGCACCCGCAGGGCCGCCCACGCCCACGCCGTCGACGTGCTCGGCGACGTCGGCATCCCCGAACCCGCCCGCCGGGCCCGCGAACACCCGCACCAGTTCTCCGGCGGCATGCGCCAACGCGCCATGATCGCCCTCGCGCTGTCCTGCGAACCCGACCTGATCATCGCGGACGAACCCACCACCGCCCTCGACGTCACCGTCCAGGCCCAGGTCCTCGACCTGCTCACCCGCCTCCAGCGGGAACGCGGCCTCGGCCTCGTCCTGATCACCCACGACCTCGGCGTGATCGCCCGCGCCGCCGACGACGTCCTCGTCATGTACGGCGGCTCCGCCGTCGAACAGGCCCCCGTTGAAACGCTGTTCACCACGCCCCGGCACCCGTACACGCGCGGGCTGCTCGACTCCCTGCCCCGCCTCGACGCCGAGGACGGTGCCGACCTGCGCTCCATCCCCGGCGCCCCGCCCTCGCTGCTCGCCCCGCCCGCCGGCTGCGCCTTCCACCCCCGCTGCCCCGTCTACGCCGCCGCGCCCGACGCCCGCTGCACCGGCGACCGGCCGCCGCTGCGCGCCGTCGCCGACGGCCACCGCAGCGCCTGCGTCCTCGATGAGGTGACCGCATGACCACCGAGACCGCCCACCTCGCCGCCCGCGCCGAACCAGCCGCCCCCGACGCCCTGCTGAGCGTCCGGAACCTCGGCATGACCTTCCCCGGCGCACGCGGCGCCCTGCGCCGCCTCCCCGGCGTCCGCGCCGTGGACGGCGTCAGCTTCGACGTCCGCCCCGGCGAAACCCTCGGCCTGGTCGGCGAATCCGGCTGCGGCAAATCCACCACCGGACGGATGCTGGTCCGCCTGCTCGACCCGACGGCCGGGCAGGTCAGCTACCGCGGACAGGACATCACCCGCGCCCCGCAACGCCAACTGCGGCCGCTGCGCAGCAAGTTCCAGATGATCTTCCAGGACCCGTTCGCCTCGCTCAACCCGCGCAAGACCGTCCAGCAGATCATCGCGGCCCCGCTGCGGGCCCAGGGCGCGTCCGCCGCGACGATCCGCGAGGAAGTCCGGGACCTGATCCGGCTGGTCGGGCTCGCCCCCGAACACCTGGAGCGCTACCCCCACCAGTTCTCCGGCGGCCAGGCCCAGCGCATCGGCATCGCCCGGGCCCTCGCCACCCGCCCGGAACTCGTCGTCGCGGACGAACCGGTCTCCGCCCTCGACGTCTCCATCCAGGCACAGATCGTCGGCCTGCTGGAACGCCTCCAGGCCGAACTCGGCGTCGCCTACGTCTTCATCGCGCACGACCTCGCCGTGGTCAAACACCTCAGCCACCGGGTCGCCGTCATGTACCTCGGCCGGATCGTCGAACTCGGCGACAAGGCGGACGTGTACGAGAGACCCGCCCACCCCTACACCAAGGCGCTGCTCTCCGCCGTCCCGCTGCCCGACCCCGTCGCCGAGCGCACCCGCGAACGCATCGTCCTGCTCGGCGACCCGCCCAGCCCCGCCAGCCCCCCGCCCGGCTGCACCTTCCACCCGCGCTGCCCCAAGGCGCAGGCCATCTGCCGGACCGAGGCGCCGGTGCTCACCCACGACACCCCCACCCGGCAGGTCGCCTGCCACTTCCCCGAGGAATAGCGCACCAGGGGACGGGAGCGGAGGAACTGCTCCCTCCCGTCCCCACCCCGGAGCTCCGCGAGGGACGCAAGGAACTGCGCGCCCCACAGACGTGCCAGCCCCCGCCCCGCCCCCAGCTCCGCGAGGGACGCAAGGAACTGCGCGGCCGACCGATGCGCACGGTCACCCACGCAGTTCCTCGCGCCCCTGACGGGGCCTGTTGGAGCGCGCCCCCACCCGACGAAAGGCACCCCCACCGTGCGATCACCCCGCAAGACCCTGCTGGCCGCAGCCATCGCCGTGACCCTCGCACTGCCCGTGCTCCAGAGCACCCACGCCGTCGCCGCCGACCCGGTGCCCGCCGCCCCCGCCGGCGCGCCCGTGCCCGCGCCCGCGGAGCGCACCGCGTACGACGAGGCCGAACACCTCGGCAGCGCCACCCCGCAGGCCGGCACCGCCGCGCCCGCACCCGGCGGCGGAAGCCTCGGTGGCGACCACATCCCCGGCGCCCTGCCCCCCAAGGTCGGCCAACCCGCCCCCACCGCAGCCGAGTTGGCGAGCACCGCGGCCGGCGTCAGCTGCGACCTGAACGGCCTGACCGCCCTCTCCCCGCAGGGCCTCGCCGACTTCCTCGCCGACCCCGCCGTCACCGAGGCCTGCCTCGGCGGGACCCTGTGGACCTGGGACGCCCGGTTCGCCACCACCATGGACCCGGCGCACGTGCAGGCCGTCGCCGCCAAGGCGCAGAGCCTCGCCGGAACCAACAGCCCCGCCCTGTACCGGCTCTGGTACTTCCTGCACGCCGCCGTCTTCCACGACTTCGCGCAGAAGAGCATCGACCTGACCACCGCACCCACCACCACCGCCGTCCAGCGCGCCATCGACGCCCACCTCGCCAGCGGCCACGCCTTCGACGCCACCCCCGAGGCCGGCCTGGTCATGCGCGAACTGGGCATCGTGGCCGGTGCCACCGCCATCCGCGAGCACAACCTGCCGCTGTTCAAGCAGCTGCTCTCGCACTTCGGCCCCGGCAGCCCGCTGGTCGCCGTCCCGCAGTGGGGCGGCGGCGTGCTCGCCGCGCTCACCGCCAACTACCTCGGCATCAACAACCGCGACCAGGCGTACACCACCGCCGTCGCGGCCGACCCCGCCCACCGCGCCCTGCTGCGCGGCTTCGCCACCGCCGGCTACCTCAAGGGCACCCCGAACGAATGGGTGGCCCGCGACGCGATGGCCGAGTACGGCCGGCTCGGCGAACTCGACGCCCTCAAGTCGCAGATCACCGCGGACATCGGCCCGCTCCTGACGGACACCAGGAACACCTTCGGCGAGTACTCCGCCCCGTGGATCAAGGCGGCCGGCTGGGCCAACACCTACGGCGTGTGCGCCCAGTTCGGGGTGTGCAAGGACACTTTCGAGGCCCGCCTCTTCCCGTACACGTACAAGTACGACAACGGCGCGATCGAGGTGCGCACCGGCCTCGACAAGGCCACCGTCGACCAGATGTACTACGCCAGCAAGCAGGTGAAGACCCAGTTCTTCCGCGTCCTCGGCACCGACGCCCCGCTGGCCGGAGACACCAACTCCACCCTGCACATCCACCTCTACGCGTCCCGGGCCGACTACGAGGTCTACCACCCCCTGCTGACCGGCATGGAGACCAGCAACGGCGGCATCTACATCGAGAAGGGCGCCACCTTCTACACCTACCAGCGCACCAGCGCCGAGTCGTACCTGACGCTGGAGGAGCTGTTCCGCCACGAGTACACGCACTACCTCAACGGCCGCTGGGCGGTGCCGGGTTACTACGGCGACGAGCGCTGGTACGCCGACGACCGGACCACCGCGATGGACGAGGGCACCGCCGAGTTCTTCGACGGCGCCACCCGCGACCAGGGCATCCAGGTCCGCAAGGCCCTGGTCAACAAGCTCGCCCAGGACGAGGCGGCCGGCCTGCCCCGGATGACCGTCGACCAGATCCTGCACGCCCGCTACGCCGACAAGCCCGACTTCCACTTCTACAACTACGCCGGCACCTTCTTCGAGTTCCTGTGGACCGCCCACCCGTCCCTGCTGCGCGAGATGTACGGCTACCAGCGCGCCGACGACCCGGCCGGCTACGACGCCTGGCGGACCCGCCTCGGCGCCGACCGCAACCTCGACCGCGAGTACTCGGCGTTCCTCGACCAGCAGATCAAGAAGATCGACCAACTCGCCGTACCCAGCACCAAGTTCACTCCCAACGGGTACCTGGCCCAGGCCTACCCCTCCGAGGTGCGGGACGCGTTCGCCAAGGCCACCTACAACACCCCCGACTGCAAGGACAACGGCGACTGGAACAACAAGCCGATGCGCTTCGTCTGCACCGGCCGGATCACCGCCAACCTCGCCGACTCCAGCAGCCCCGACCAGGTGTTCAAGGACATGTCCGGCACCGTCGACCACTTCGTCCTCGAGCGCACCAAGGGCGTCACCAACAACCTCGACGACATGAACTGCTACTTCGGCAAGGTCGACATCTGGCCCGGCGGCCGGGCCGGCACCGCCGACTACACCTGCGAAGGGCCGCTGCGCCGCTGACCGGCGTGCCGCGTTGCTGCGCCGGCGCACCCCGAACACCCGCCCCGGCCGGCCGTCCTACCGCTTCCGCGGCCGGCCGGGGCGGGACCACCCCTGCGAAAGGAAACCCCGCGTGACCACACTGTCCTGGGACGGCTCCGCGCCGCCGTCCGGCCGTACCGAGACCTACTGCATCGTCGACGCCGGCCCGCTCGCCGTCCGGGTGACGGCGGTCGGGAGCGACAGCGCCCCGGCCGTGACGGTGACCGAACTCGACGCCGCCGGCGTGCTGTTGATCGAGGCGTCCACCACCGAACCGGACGCCCGCCTGCGGATCGAGTGGCAGCTGCCCTGCACCGGCGCCACCGGCTACTGGACACCCAACACCAACGCCCGCTGGCTGCCCCCGAGTTGGGCGACACCCCGGGAGGCGTCACTGCCCAAGGGCGCGCCCGTCGGCAGCCTGGTCGGCCCGGGCGACCGCGCGCTGTGCACCTTCGCCGTCGGCGAACTCGTCCGGCCGGTCGCCATCGGCGAAGGCGCCGTCGAGGAGACCGGACGCTACAGCTGGTGGATCGAGCAGGACGGCCCTCGGACCGCCCTGCGGCTCGACCTGACTGGTCGTCATTTTGCCGACACCGTAAGAGAGTGCGCCGAATGGTGGGCCACCCTCGCGCCCGTCCGGACCGTCCCCGACGCCGCGTTCGAGCCGGTGTTCTGCACCTGGTACGCGCTGCACCTGGCGATGGCCGCCACCGACGTCGAACGACTCGCCGCACTCGCCGCCCCGCTCGGCTTCCGCACCCTGATCGTCGACGACGGCTGGCAGACCGACGAACGCACCCGCTCCTACGCCACCACCGGCGACTGGCAGCCCGCCCCCACCGACTTCCCGGACTTCGCCGCACACGTCGCTCGGATCCGCGCCCTCGGCCTGAACTACCTGCTGTGGCACGCCGTCCCATTCGTCGGCGACCGCAGCGAAGCGGCGAAACGACTGGCCGGCCACACCCTCGCCCACCTGCCGCAGCTCGAGACCCACCTGCTCGACCCGCGCAGCGCCACCGTCCGCGCCCACCAGGTCGAACGGCTCGCCGCCGCCGTCGAGAAGTACGGCGTCGACGGCATGAAGGTCGACTTCGTCGACACCTTCGCCCGCCGGCCCGCACCCGGCGCCGCACCCAACACCGCCTCACCCGAAGCGGACTGCGCCACCGTCGCCGAAGGCGTGCGGAAACTGCTCGCCGCCCTCGACGAACGGCTCCGCGCCTCCCGCCCCGACGTGCTGGTCGAACACCGGCAGGACTACCTCGGCCCCGGCCTGTGGCCCTACGCCACCATGGTCCGGGCCGCCGACTGCCCGCACAACGCGGTGGAGAACCGGGTCCGCACCGCGGACCTGCGACTCACCGCCGGACCGCTCGCCGTGCACGCCGACCCGCTCACCTGGCACCCCGAGGAGAGCCCGGAACAGATCGCCGTGCTGCTCCAGTCGGTCCTGTTCGCCACCGCCCAGGTCTCCGTCGACCTCGGTGCGCAGCGCCCCGAGCAACTGGCCGCGCTCAGGTTCTGGCTGGGCGTCATGAAGGAGCACCGCGAGCTGCTCCAGCGAAGCGAACTGCGCCCGCACCGGCCCGAGTTGGCGTACCCCGTGATCGAGGCGCGGAGCCCCGGCGCGCTCGCGTTCGGCCGCTATGCCCCGCTGCCGCTGCACGCCGCCGGTGACTGGCGGCTGCTGCTGGTGGCGAACGCCGACCCGGACACCCTGGTGCGGATCGACTTCGACCGGGCGCCGGGCCGGGTCGACCTGCTGGTCCAGGACTGCCTGGGCGGGGAAGTGGCGCGGGCGCAGACCCCGGTGGACGGGACGGAACTCGCCGTCCGGGTGCCCACCGGGGGCCTGCTCACCCTGCGCAGGGCCGGCTGAACGCGGAGCGGGCCCAGCCGCGCGGGCCGAGTGCAGGGCAGGCCCCGCTGCGCGGGCCGAGCGTCAGACCTCCAGGTCGGTCTCGACCTTCTTGAGCTGGTGGCGGGCCATCGCCAGGTTCGCCCGGTGGCGGTCCAGGGCCAGGTAGAGGAACAGGCCCTTGCCGGAGCGGGAGGTGAGCGGGCGGATCAGGTGGTACTGGGAGGAGAGGGTGATCAGGATGTCCTCGATCGCCTCGTTCAGGTTGAGCAGTTCCATCGCGCGCAGCTTGGCCCGGACCACGTCGGTGTTGCCGGCGGCGGCGACGTTCAGGTCCAGGTCGGGGCCGCCGCCGAGCAGGCCGAGAGCCATCCCGCTGTTGTAGTCGACCAGGGCGACACCGATGGTGCCCTCGATCGACCCCATGATGTCCTTGAGCGCGGTTTCCACAGCAGCCATCGTGCAAGTACCTCTTCCAGTAAGCGAATTGACGGAACGTCAGATCGACGCCCCGGGGTGGTGCAGAGATGAGATGAGCGTCAGAGGGGGAGGGGAGGGGGTCAGAGCGGGCTGCGGTCCAGGTCCGTGTCGGCGAGGGCGGCTATCCGCGCCCCGGCCCGGCGGGCCTCCAGGTGCAGGCGGCCGACGTTGGCCTGCGCGCCGGCCAGCAGCGTGAGCACCGTGTACGAGCCGGCGGCGTACGTCGCCGTGTAGCCGCGCTCGCCGCGGGTGATCAGCTCCAGGAAGGCGCCCTGCCCGGTGGCCTCCGTCAGTCGCGCGCCGACGCCGAGCGCGGCGGCGGTCAGCGCGGCCACGCTCTCCGCCTCCAGGGCGCTGGTGTCGTGGGCCACCACCAGGCCGTCGACGGTGGCGACCAGCGAACCCGTCAGGTGCGGGACTCGGGAGCGCAGGCCGCGCAGTTCGGCCTGCACCTCGGCTTCGGGCAGCACGGGTGTCCTCCTCGCGGCCAGTTGACGAAAGGTGCGCTTCATGACTCGGACGACGGGCAGGGGTGGACGGGCAGGGCGGTCACAGGGCCTCCAGAGCGGCGCGTAGTCGGAGCAGCAGGCCCACCTCCGGGTCCGAGGAGTCGTAGGAGCGCGGACCGGGCGGCATTGGGGCACGCCCCAGCACGTCCGGCGGCACGTCCGGCGGCGCGGATTGCGGCCCGGCGGCCGGTGGCGGGTCGGGGAGGACGGCGGGCCGGCCGGACGCGAGCAGCCCGGCGGCGGCCAGCTGCCGGACGTCCAGCAGGGTGCCGAAGGTGGATCGGCCCAGCAGCCGGGCCAGTTCGGGCACGGTGCGGATGCCGTCGGCGGCGGCCAGCAGCGCCTGGCGGCGGCGGCGCGGCACGGCGGTGCGGCGCGTCGGGGCCGCGCCGGTGGCGACCGGCGGGACGGAATCGAGTTCGGCGGACGGCCAGCAGGCGTCCAGCAGGGTGCGCCGCCGTCCGACCGCGCCGCGCAGCTCCAGGACGGAGAGCGGGCGGGCGAGTTGGAAGGCCGGGCGGGCGGCCGGGTCGAAGCGCAGTTCGACGCTGTGCTGGGCGAGCGCGTCCTGGGCGCCGTCCAAGGTCGCGGCGAGGCGGGCGAGTTCGAGTTCGCCGGTGCCGACCAGGCCGGCCGCGAGCAGGTGGTCGGCGGGGTGTCCGCCGCCGAGTGCCACGCTCTCCTCCCAGGCGCGGAGGGTGATCCGGCCCGCGCCGGTGAGTAGGTGGCCGACGCTCGCGCCGCGCGCGGACTCGGCGTGCACCACCAGGCCGGCCGCCAGGTGCACCGCGCCGTCCGGGCCGTGCAGGACGCCGGTGGCGGCCTGGGCGGCGAGGTCGGTGAGCGCGGCCTCGAAGGTGGTCGCGGGCGCGCAGCTGGAACGTCGGCGGCGCGGCAGCGGAGCGGCCTGGGTGCGTCGCGTTCTTGGTATCAACTGTGGTGCGGCGGCGGTGAGTTGGGGCGCTGCCAGTGGGGAGGCGACCAGTAGTGGCGGTACGGTCGGCATCGGCGGAATGACGGCTTGCGCAGGTGTTGCCGGGACGGGCGTCGCCGGGGTGAGCTCCGCGGCGGCGAGTGCGCGGGCCGGCGGTGCGACGTGCCGGGCCGGCGGCGGGACGCGGTGCGGGAGGAGGCGCGGGGGGAGCGTGTTGACGGTCGGAGGAGGAGTGGGTGTTGCGGCGGGCGCGGTGAGCGTATCGGTGGGCCACATCAGCTGAGCACCAGTCGGTCGGCGATGGCGGCGAGGCGGAGCCGGGCCATCGCCAGGTTGGCGTGGTCGCGGTCCAGCCGGAGGTAGAGGAAGACGTTCGCGTCAAAGGCGGCGGGGACGAAGCGGATCAGGTGGTAGTTGCCGGCCGAGGTGACGATGACGTCCTCGGCGGGCGGGGCACCGGAGTCCGGGTCGGCGAACGACGGGGTCTGGGTGACGGCCCGGGCGAGTTCGGTGGCGTCTGCGGCCCCGACCTCGTGGTCGCCGTCGGGGCCCAGTCCGGCGGTTCCGATGGCCAGACCGTTGGTCCAGTCGACCAGGCTGACCCCCAGGGCGCCGGTGATCCCCATGGCTTCCGCAAGGCATTCCTCGATACCGGGCACGTACCGCATTCCCTCCCCACCGTGCGGGGCACGGTGCGTCCCTGGCCACCGCTTTCACCTGCGGTAGTCTGACCGGGACGCAACGCTACCGGCGGGGCCCCCGGAGGGCGAGACTTTCAGCCATATCCATCGGGCATATGCCCGAATGCGCTAAGGTGCCTCGCCATCCCGATCCGTTGTCAGACCGACTGTTCGGTCCGTTCTTCCTGGTCAGCCGGTTCGTCCGAATCCACCGGCCCTTCCTGGACGGGGAGTTCGCGCAGGCGCGGGATCGGCGAGAAAAGCACCCACAGTCCGGAGGCCACCGCTCCGATCGCGGCGATCCAGAGTGCGGGGCGCAGGCCCAGGGTGGAGCCGAGTAGACCACCGAGCAGTGAACCGAGCGGCCGCACCCCGTAGTTGACGGCCTGGTAGGCGCCGAACACCCGGGAGCGCAGGGCGTCCGGGATGCAGGCGGCGAAGATCGTCCCACCCGAGATGTCGAGGATCATCACACCGACACCGGAAAGGAATTCGGCACTGAACAGCAGTGCGGCGGCGGTGCCGGTCGAGCCGCCGGCCAGCGGGATCAGCAGCAGCGGCGCGGGGAACAGCGCCAGGCCGAGCAGGAAGGCCGGCCCGACACCGATCCGGGCGGCCAGCCGTCCGGTGACCGCCGCGCCGAGCAGCGCGCCGACCGCGCCGGCGGCCAGCACCGAACCCAACAGGCCGGCGCTGAAACCGAGTTCACGGGTGGCGAAGAGGATGAACAACGCGCTGATGACGAAGGTGAACAGGTTGACGGTGGCGGTGCCGAGCAGCGCGGCCCGGATCACGGGGGAGCGGCGGATCCAGCGCAGCCCCTCGCCCGCCGAGCCGCGCCCGGCCTCGGCGGGCGGCGGCTCCGCCGGGTCGATCCGGCGCAGGAACAGCGCGGACGCCAGGAAGGACAGCGCGTCCACCACCAACGCCAAAGGCGCGGCCAGCAGTTGGACCAGCAGGCCGCCGAGGCCCGGGCCCGCCACGTAGGAGGCGGCGCGGCTGCCGTTGATCAGCGCGTTGCCGCGCAGGTACTGGTCGGCGGGGACGAGCGCGACGAACAGCGGCGGGTTGCAGACGTTGAAGAACACCGAGAGCGTGCCGACCGCGAGTACCACCGCGTACAGCTGGAACAGCGTCAACGCGCCCGCCGCCCAGGCGAGCGGGACGGTCAGCAGCACCGCGGCGCGGCCCAGGTCGGTGGCGATCATCACCCGGCGCCGCCGCCCGTAGCGGTCGGCCCAGCCACCCGCGTGCAGCGACAGCAGCAGGTACGGCAGGTAGCCGGCGGCGGCCAGGTAGCCCATCTGCGCGGCGTCGGCGTGCAGGGCGGAGACCGCGATCAGCGGGATCACCAGCAGGGTGATCTGGTCGCCGAGGGAGGAGATGGTCTGCCCGCTCCAGTAGCGGCGGAAGGCCGGATCGCGCAGCAGCTCAGGTATCCGGGGGCGGCTGATCACTGCCGTACGTCCGTCGGCACGGCCAGCTGCATCAGCTGGACGGGGCGGGCGCCTTCGGGGAGGCCGTCCGTGCGCTCCAGGTAGGGGCGGGTCAACTCCTCGATCCGGGTGAGGAGTTCGGTGAGTTCCTCGGGGGTGACCCGGACCACGGTGTCGCCGAAGCCGATCGCCTCGCGCCACTCGGGCGTGTCCTCGGCGCGGTGCTCCAGCCAAGCGGTGGCGCGGGCGAAGTAGCTGTTCAGCACGGCGCGTTGCAGGGTGTCGACGGCGGCGGCCTGCTCCGGGTCGGCGGGCGAGGACTCCCAGCTGGTGAAGGTGGCGGTGGCCCGCCAGGGCTTCTCCCGGCCGCGTCCGCCGCCGGCCTCCTCGACCAGCCCGTACTTGGCGAGTTGGCGCAGGTGGAAGGAGCAGCTGGCGACCGATTCGGTGCCGAGCAGCTCCGCGGCGCGGGTCGCGGTCAGCGGCCCGTGCACCCGGAGCAGGCCCACCAGGGCCATCCGGGTCGGGTGGGCGTAGGCGCGCAGGGCGCGCGGGTCGGTCAGCCGGACGGCCGACGGCTGTTCGCTCATGTATGTAAAGCTAGCTTTCTAAAGGAAGCTTTACAAGAGGAACTGCCGCCGGCCGGTGCCGGGTTCAGGGCGTTGTGCTCAGGGCGCCGATATCAGGACGCCGGGCCTACGCGGACGGTGGTCAGCTTGCCGCCCTGGGTCTCGCGGACCACCTCGATCCGGGTGTTGGTGTCCGGCACCTTCACCCCGAGCTGCGGGATCGCCGGGTCGCTGTACACGCCGTGACGGTCGTCGAACGCCGGCACCGCCGGCTCCGAGGGCACCTTGGTCGCCACGCCCGCCTTGTGCAGCGTGAACGCGTCGGTCTTCTTCAGCGAGAACGTCGCGTCGTACGGCTGCGAACGCCCGTTGGTGGTCGAGCCGTCCGCGAACCGCAGCGCCTTCGGGTGCGCGTCCACCGGCAGGATCAGGCCGCCGCCCAGGTGGTCGACGGTGTTGTTGTCGCCGTAGGAGGTGTCCCACAGCCACACCAGCACGCCCTCCTGGTAGGGGTAGTTGTCGATCACGTTGGACTTGTTCGGCACGCCCGAGTACCCGAAGTTGTACGGGCCGGTCTTCAGGAACGCGCCGTACCCGACGTAGCGGCGGTTCTCCACCAGGTACGCCCGCGGGTGCTGCTTGACGGCGTCCTTGCCGTGGATGACCGAGAACCCGACGGCCGCCCAGTCGCCCGGGCCGCCCTCCGCGCCGTCGGCCAGCAGCACCGCGCCGTCCGCGGTCAGCTTCACCGCGTCCACCAGCACGCCCTTGCCGTGGGTGTTGGTGTCGGAGGTGACGTGGAAGCGCACCTGCACCTGCTTGCCGAGGTAGCCGTCCAGCGGCAGGTGCAGCTGGCGCCAGCCGCCCGAACTTCCGCTCAGGCCGGGGGTGTTCGCGGGAGTGTCGCCGATCGGCTGTCCGTCCACCGTGCCGTGCAGTGGCGTCCAGTTGCGGCCGCCGTCGGCCGAGGCCTCCACCGTGAAGAAGTCGTAGTCCTGCTCGGTGTCCCACCAGGCCGCGGTGTCGAGCGCGGCCGAGCCGGTGGCGCCGGTCAGGTCCACGGTGCGGGCCAGCGAGGCGTCCATGTTGTCACCGGTGTCGCTCCACCACTGCGCGCCGCCCTCGAACGGGTCGGCCAGCGTGGTGGTGGTCGAACCCGGCGGCAGGTGCACCAGGACGGCCTGCGCCTGGTCCGTGTTGTAGCCGGAGACGCCCAGGGTGTGGCTGGAACGGGTGGCGGCCTGCGCCTCGTCGTAATTCAGCCAGCCCATCTGCAACTTGCTCCAGGCGTCCAGGTCGCCCGGGTACTCGCCGGTCGTGTTCCGGCCCTTGCCCAGGTACGAGCCGGAGGACATCAGCGACCAGAAACTGACGGAGTTGTCGCCGCCGTTGGTCGAGTACAGGTCCGGCAGGCCCAGGTTGTGCCCGAACTCGTGGGAGAACAGGCCCACTCCGCTGTTCTCGCCCGCCTGCACGTAGTCGTACACGTACAGGCCGGTGTCGCCGACCGGCGCGCCGCCGATCCGGTTGCCCGCCGGGCCGGTCTGCCCGGACGGGTCGGGGAACGTCCAACTGCGGTGCGCCCAAAGGGCGTCGGAGCCCTGCGCGCCGCCGCCCCAGGTCTCGTCGACGCCGGCGTGCACCACGATCACGTTGTCGAGGTAGCCGTCCGGCTCGTCGAAGTTGCCGTCCTTGTCGTAGTCGTAGCGGTCCTGGACGTCGTACTGCGCCAGCTCCGCCTTGACGTCCGCCGCCGAGCGGCCCTTGGCGATCTCGCCGTCGTACCAGGCCTTGGTGGCGTCCCGGACGAACTCCTGCGCCTGCGTCCAGCCGCCGCCGCCCTGCGGGCCCTTGTTGGAACCGTAACGGGCCTCGTTCCAGGGCAGGGTGACCCAGTTGGTGACGGTGCCCTCGATGTCGTACCGGCCCGAGGACTGGGTGCGGTAGAAGTTGCGCATCGAGTTCGCGCCCGGCGTGTCGTCGAAGAACATCTTCTGGTAGAAGTCGCGGCTGAAGTCGCTCTGCCAGTAGGTGTGCGTGTCGTCCGCGCCCGGCCGCTGGATCTGGTTGTGCTGCGGGCCCGGGGTGCCGCCGTAGCGCGGCTTTCCGTTGTACAGCGTGGAGTTGTCGACCTGGTCGCCGAACTGGGCCAGGATCACGAATACCTTGTCCGTGCGCTGGTGCGCGAGCTGGACGTAGTCGTTGCCGATCTTCACCTTGGCCGGGGTGGTGCCCTTGTCGCTCTTGGCGACCTTGCCCTGGTTGACCTGCTCCATGGCCTGCGTCTTCAGCGCCTGCCGGGCCTTCTCCTGGGGCGGCAGCGGGGACGGCGGGGCCTCGCGGCCTTCAGTGCTCAACTCCGTTGCGGGGGACGACGGTTGGGCGAACGCCGGGACGGCGGTCAGCGCTATCGCGCCGGTGGTCAGCGCAGCCAGGAGGGCTGTGGGGAGTCTGCGCAAGAGACCCGCTCCTTAGCGGAAGGAAAGGTAAAGGGATGGTCGGTAATATTTCACATGTCATGCTTCAGGTGGAAGAGGTCATCCCCAACTCCCTGCGCAGGAAGTCCAGTTCCACCGCCGCCACCCGCTCCAGCTCCCCGTCCGGCAGCATGTGGCTCACCCCCGGCAGCGGCAGCACCGCGTGCGGACGGCCCGCCCGGGTCAGCGCCTGCGACAGCAGCATCGTGTGCGAGGGGTGCACGTTGTCGTCGGCCAGCCCGTGGATCAGCAGCAGCGGACGGGTCAGCGACGGCGCGTCGGCGAGCAGACAGTCCGCCTCGTACCCCTGCGGGTTCTCCTGCGGCAGCCCCAAGTACCGCTCGGTGTACGCCGTGTCGTACAGCCGGAAGTCGGTCGGCGGCGCACCCGCGCTCGCCGCGTGGAACACGTCCGGACGGCGCAGCACCGCCAGCGCCGCGAAGTAGCCGCCGTACGACCAGCCGCGCACGCCCACCCGGGACAGGTCCAGATCCGGGTGCGCCGCGGCCAGCGCGTGCAGGGCCGCCACCTGGTCGTCGATCGCCACCTGCGAGAAGCGGCGGAAGATCGCCCGGGTGAACTCCGGTGACACGAAAGGCGTTCCGCGGTTGTCGACGGTCACCACCGCGAAGCCCTGGTCGGCCCACCACTGCTTCAGCTGCCAGCGGCGCGGCTCGTTCGCGACCGCCTGGTAGCCCGGGCCGCCGTACACGTCCAGCAGCACCGGCAGCCGGCGCCCCGCCACGTGCCCGCGCGGGTACAGCACCGCCGTGGGCAGCCCGTGCTCGGTCACCCGGGCCAGCAACGGCTCCGGCCGGTAGGGGAGTTCGGCCGTCAGGGCGGGGAGCTCGCCGGTGCGGACGCCGTGCTGACGGAATTCACGCCGGACGCCGTCGAGGGTGGCCGAGACGAGCAGCAGCACGCCCTCGCCGTGTGCGGCCACCGCGTGCACGCCCGGGCCCTCGGTGAGCCGCTCCGGGATGCCGCCGTCCGGGTCCAGCAGGTACACGTGCTGGTCGGCCGGGTCGCCGTCGCCCGCCTCGACCAGCAGGCCGCCCTGCCACGGTCCGACCACCCGGCGCACCTGCAGCCGCTCGTCCGTCAGCGGCTTGCCGTCCAGCGCCAGCCCGCGCGCCGCCGGGGTGTCCGCCGAGGTCAGCACCCGACCGTCGGGCAGCCGCAGCGGGGTGCCCGGCAGCGGGTCTACCCAGAACTCGTCCTCGGTGCACGAGAGTTCACGCGTGATGCCGGTGGCCGGGTCGGCGCTCAGCAGCAGCACTCGCTGCTGCAACCGGTCCGCGACGGTCAGCAGGATCTCCCCGTCGCCCTCCCAGTCGGCCGCCAGCAGGTACGGGAACTCGGCTTCGTCCCAGCGCAGTCGGGTGCGGGCGCCGGACAGGCGCAGCACCCACAGCTGGACGTCCGCGTTCGGGCCGCCCGCCTGCGGGTAGGCGAACGAGTCCGGCGTCCGCTCAGGGTGCGCCAGGTCGCCCAAGTGCCGCAGCGGCAGCGCCGATTCGTCCACCCGGGCGGCCAGCAGCGCGGTGCCGTCGGGCGACCACCAGTGGCCCCGGGCGCGGCCCAGCTCCTCGGCCGCCGCGAACTCCGCCACGCCCCAGCGCGCCCCGTCCGCCGGACTGAGCCGGCCGCCCGGCGCCAGGTACAGCGCGTCGTCGGCGACGTACGCGACCAGCGAACCGTCCGGGTTCGGTCGCGGGTCGAACGCGGGCGCCGAGACCGGGAGTTCGGTGCAGGCGCCGGTCGCCGTCTCGCAGCGGAAGAGCCGGCCGTCGAGGGCGAAGACCGCCGTGGCGAGATCGGCGGTGGCCGCGAACGAGCCGATGCCGGGCGCCCACAGCCGGATCCGTTCGCGCAGGCGACGCTCCAGCGGAGGCAGGTCCGCGACCGCGCCGGTGCGGGCGGGCGCGAGCGCCAACGGGTCTGCCACCAGGCACTCTTGATGGTCTGTCAGGTCGTAGCTCCACAGTCGCTCGACCGGGTCGGTCGGGCCGGTGGAACGCAGGAACAGAGCGCGGCTCGCGTCGGCGGCGAGGGTGACCGCGCGGGGCGAGCCGTAGCTGAAGCGGCCGGTGGCGGCGCTCAGCGCGAGGAAGGAGTCGGTGTGGGTCACCTGCCGATGGTGGCCGGGGAGGGCGTGATTCGGCTAGAAGTATGACGTGTGAAATGTCACACAGCATCGGCCCTCGCGTCCGGAGCAATCCGGGGGCGGTTCCTGGAGGTGTACCCGGAGGGCGGAAGAGGCCGAGCCGAACGAGTAGCCGAGCGGTCGCATGTGGTTACGCGAGCGAACGGCTGGGCGAACGCCCGAGTGGACGTCAGGGTGGACGTCAGGGTGGACGTCAGGGTGGACGTCCGAGCGGACGGCTTCGGTGCCGAACTCGCGATCTTCCCTCTGGCTTTGGAGAAACCTTGAAGCCCACCATGCGACGCCGACTCTGCCGTCTCGGCCTGCCCCTGGCGGCCGCCGCCCTCGTCACCACCGCGTTCGCCGCGGACGCCCAGGCCGCCGTCCGCGGCGGCGGTTACGGCGGTGGCCACGGGGGCTGTTCGAGCGGCTGCAACAAGCCCGGCGGTGAGCCCGGTGATCTCGGCGAGGAGGACGAGGACTTCCTCCAGCCGACCATCATCGTCTACGAGTCGCTCTCGATGGACGAGACCCTCACCGGCACCGCGCAGTGCCCCGACGACACCACCATCACCGGTGGCGGCTTCAGTTCGGACGGCACCGCCGCCGGCGACAGCTTCCCGTCGGGCGACAACATGTGGACCGCGACCATCTCGACCTCGTCCGGGACAGGGATGTTCACGGTCTGCGCGGTGTGCCTGCCACTCGCCCTCGCCGAGTCCTGATCCGGGCGGACCGGGCGGACCGGGCGGGCCTGGCGGACCGGGCGGACCGGGCGGGCCTGGCGGACCGGGCGGACCGGGCGAACTGCGTGACCGAACACCACTGACGGGCCATCCGGATGGGGGCAGGGTGGCCCGTCGGGGGTGGTCAGTGGGACGCGCGGAGCTCCTCCAGCAGCATGCCCTGGTCGGCGAGCAGCTCGGTGAGTATCCGGCGTGCGGTGCGCAGCAGTTCGGCGACGTCGGCGCCGGCCAGCGCGTAGACCACGGTGGATCCCTCGCGGGTGGCGGTGACCAGGCCGGAGCGGCGCAGGATGGCCAACTGCTGGGAGAGGCTGGACGGTTCGATCTCGAGCTCGGGCAGTAGGTCGCGGACGGGCGTCGGCCCCGCCTGGAGCAGTTCGAGCACTCGGATCCGGACCGGATGGCCGAGCATCCGGAAGAACTCGGCCTTGGCCTGGTACAGCGGTACGGGCATGCTTCCTCCCCTTTGTCGTCGGCGGCCCGCAGGCCGCCGCCCGCGCTCAGACCTCCAGGGACGCCTCGATCCGCTTCAACTGGTGCCGGGCCATTGCCAGGTTGGACCGGCTGCGGTTGAGCGCGAGGTAGAGGAACAGTCCTCGCCCGCCGGCCGTGGTGAGCGGGCGGATCAGGTGGTACTGCCCGGTCAGGGTGACCAGAATGTCCTCGATGCCGTCGTCGTGGAGGTTGAGCATCTCCATCGCCCGCATCTTGGCACGCACCAGGTCGGTGTTGGCAGCGGCGGCGACATTCAGATCGATCTCCCCGCCGTCGCCGAGAGTGCCCAGGGCCATCCCGCTGCCGTAGTCCACCAGGGCCACCCCGATGGCACCTTCGATGGTCATGGCTTCCTTGAGCGAGGTCTCGAGATTCGCCATCGCCTGTCCTCCTGTCGTGGGGTTCGGTGGCACGACTGTAGGAACCGGATCGCACTGCGGCCATCTGGTGATCGCAATCGTTCGACTCTGGTCGGAAGTCGATCGAGCGAGGCCGATTCGCTGACCACATGAAGACATTTGCAACTCTGGATGTGAACAGTTCACGTGAGTGCGATTTCCGCGGCGGCTCCGGCTGATCACGTTCGAAACCGCCGACCAGATCATCTACGCACGGATCATCTCCGCATAGATCAACGCGTCGGAGCCACCCGAACCGCTCACCCCGTGCGACGCGCCCGCCCCGAAACGAGACGCACCCGCGCCCGAAACGTGCCGGCGAACCCGCCCCCGCGACGTAACGACGCACCCGCGCCCGAAACGTGCCGGCGAACCCGCCCCCGCGACGTAACGACGCACCCGCGCCCGAAACGTGCCGGCGAACCCGCCCCCGCGACG
>NZ_JBIALQ010000001.1:0-170393 GCF_042873545.1 Kitasatospora sp. NPDC004615 | reverse complement strand
CGTAACGACGCACCCGCGCCCGAAACGTGCCGGCGAACCCGCCCCCAAAACGTGACGGAGCCCGGGAGCGGTATCCAGCTCCCGGGCCCCTGCGGTGCCACCCAATTGCTCTGCGCCGGCACGTTTAAGGCCGAGGGTCACTCTCACAACGTCGTGCTTTGCCATTGAAGCTACCGCGCCGCGGAGAGGCGCAGGCGGGAGTCGAACCCGCATCCGACGTTACCGGCCCTCGACCGGTCGATCCGGCGCTCGGCGGCGAATGCTGAGACTTGAGCGAGAGTCTGAGATTGACGGGGCTGCCTCTGCCAAGTTGGGCCACCCCGGCGCGTGTTGGTGCCGGGGGGAGGACTCGAACCTCCACCTTGTACCCCGAAGTCAGCTTCAACTTCAGTGTCAGCTTGCGCTTTTCGCGCCACCCCCGGTCTCACCCGGGGGGCTCATGGGGCTACCCGAACAGGTAGCCGAAAACGGCGTCGCCGACCCGGCGGTCGGTGACCTCTGCGGCGTTCGCCTCCTCGCGGGCGAACTGCACCGACTGCTGGAGCTTCTCCACCCGCTCCAGCAGCTCGTTCACCCGCCGCGCGGGCAGCGCGCCGGAGAACTTCACGGTCGTCCAGTACCCGATCGCGACGTCCTCGTAGTAGACCTCGACCTGCGCCGGGTGCTTCTCCGTCGCCTCCGCCTTCACGTGGTTGCGCGGCACCTTCTTGGTGCGGATGGTGCGCACCGCCTCGGTCTTCCACGCGTCCGAGGACGGGTCGTGCGACCAGGACTCGGCGGCGTCCAGCACCGGCAGCTTGCGGACGAACGTCCGCAGGTCGGTCAACTGCTTCTCCAGGAACAGCAGGTAGGTGACGGGCGCGCCGGCCACCAGCGTCCGCCCGTCCACCACCACGTCCGCCCGGGCCTCGGTGTTGGCCCAGTCCTTGGTGGCTGTCACGTCGAACAGCCGGGTCAGCGTGGTGGCGGTGGCACGCAGCACGTCCTCCGCCTTGACCTGCACCCGCGTCGACTCGGGCGGCAACTGCTCGCCCTCCTCGTCCTTCGGCTGGTACGACCGGGAGATACCGGCCAGCAGCGCGGGCTTCTGCAGATCCTGGTGAGCCTGTGTCAGCTCCTGGAACGACTTCGACTTGACGCCTTTTTCCACGGCGATGATCTGGTTCAACTTGGCCACGGCGAGGACGCTAGCGGAACGTGAGTTCGACCCGCACTCGGTTTTCCGAACCCGCCGGGACACCCCGCCGGAACCCCACCAGGACCCCGCCCCGCACCCCGCCCCGCACCCCGCCCCGCACCCTGTCCAGCCCGATCCGCGCGCCCCGCCCGCATTCCACTCCACCCGATCCGCGCGCCCCGCCCGCAATCCACCCCACCCGATCCGCGCGCCCCGCCCGCAATCCACCCCACCCGATCCGCGCGCCCCGCCCGCATTCCACCCCACCCGATCCGCGCGCCCCGCCTGGATTCCACTCCACCCGATCCGCGCGCCCTTTCCCGATCACCCCCGGCACCCGTCCGATCACGCTTCGCACCGCCCGCCCGCAACCCGTTTCAGCTGCCGGAAAAGTCTGATGTTGATGTCACTCCAGACGGGTAATCTCAGGCTGAGATGCTCGATCACCACACCCCAAGCACCCGCCGCGCCCCGTCGCCGTCCCAGGCCACGGCCCCGCAGCCGCAGGCGTCGCCGTCTGCGCCCCCGTCCAGCCACACCCACGGGAAGAAAAGGTGACGCCAGTGCACGGCAACCCCATGCCCGAAGAGCAGCTCAGCCCCGCCGAGCGGTACGCGGCCTCCCGCGAGCGCGCCAAGGAGCAGGCAACGGCCCTCTACGGCTTCCAGCAGTTGTACGACTTCCCGCTCGACGACTTCCAGGTCCGCGCCTGCCAGACTCTGGAGAGCGGCAAGGGCGTCCTGGTCGCCGCCCCCACCGGCAGCGGCAAGACCATCGTCGGCGAGTTCGCCGTCCACCTGGCGCTGGCCGCCGGCCGCAAGTGCTTCTACACGACGCCGATCAAGGCGCTGTCCAACCAGAAGTACGGAGACCTGGTCAAGCGCTACGGCGCCGCCAAGGTCGGCCTGCTCACCGGTGACAACTCCGTCAACGGTGACGCACCGGTGGTCGTGATGACCACCGAGGTGCTGCGCAACATGCTGTACGCGGGCTCCAGCGCCCTCGACGGCCTCGGCTACGTGGTGATGGACGAGGTGCACTACCTTGCCGACCGCTTCCGCGGCGCCGTCTGGGAGGAGGTCATCATCCACCTCCCCGAATCCGTGATCCTGGCCTCGCTGTCCGCGACCGTCTCCAACGCCGAGGAGTTCGGCGACTGGCTGGACACCGTGCGCGGCGGCACCGAGGTGATCGTCTCCGAGCACCGCCCCGTCCCGCTGTGGCAGCACGTGATGGCCGGCAACCGGATGTACGACCTGTTCGCCAGCCCGGACCGGGACGGCCGCCCCAAGGGCAGCCTGAAGAACCCCGCCAAGGCCGTCAACCCCGAACTGGTGCGCCTGGCCCGCTCCGAGAGCGACCGCGGCCGGGACAGGTTCGCCCGAGGCCGCGGCCGCTCGATGCCCGCCGGCCGCCCCGGCCGGGTCTGGACGCCGGGCCGGGTCGACGTGATCGACCGCCTCGACGCCGAGGGCCTGCTGCCCGCGATCACCTTCATCTTCAGCCGGGCCGGCTGCGAGGCCGCCGTCCAGCAGTGCCTCAACTCCGGCCTGCGGCTGAACCGGGAGGCCGACCGCCTCACCGTCCGCCAGTTCGTCGAGGAACGCTGCCGCGACATCCCCGACGAAGACCTCAACGTGCTCGGCTACTTCGAGTGGCTCGACGGCCTGGAGCGCGGCATCGCCGCCCACCATGCCGGCATGCTGCCGCGGTTCAAGGAAGTCGTCGAGGAACTCTTCGTCAAGGGCCTGGTCAAGGCGGTCTTCGCCACCGAGACGCTCGCCCTCGGCATCAACATGCCCGCCCGCTCGGTGGTCATGGAGAAGCTGGTCAAGTGGAACGGCGAGACCCACGCCGACATCACCCCCGGCGAATACACCCAGCTCACCGGCCGGGCCGGCCGCCGCGGCATCGACATCGAGGGCCACGCCGTCGTGCTGTGGCAGCGCGGCCTCGACCCGGAGGCGCTGGCCGGCCTGGCCGGCACCCGTACCTACCCGCTGAAGTCGTCGTTCCGCCCGTCCTACAACATGGCCGTCAACCTGGTCGGCCAGTTCGGACGCCACCGCTCCCGCGAACTGCTGGAAACCTCCTTCGCGCAGTTCCAGGCCGACCGCTCGGTCGTCGGCATCGCCCGCCAGGTGCAGCGCAACGAAGAAGGCCTGGACGGCTACCGCGAGTCGATGACCTGCCACCTCGGCGACTTCGACGAATACATGTCGCTGCGCCGGGAACTCAAGGACCGCGAGAACGAACTCGCCCGCGAAGGCTCCTCGCAGCGCCGCGCCGCCGCCATCGACTCCATCGAGCAGCTCAAGCCCGGCGACATCATCCACGTCCCCACCGGCAAGTTCGCCGGCCTCGCGCTCGTCCTCGACCCCGGCCTGCCGCCGGACGTCCGCGGCCGGCACGGGCGCAGCGGCCCCCGCCACCCCGACTACCAGGACGGGCCGCGCCCCGTCGTGCTCACCGCCGAACGCCAGGTCAAGCGCCTCGCGATGATCGACTTCCCGCACCCGGTCGCCGCCATGGACCGGATGCGCATCCCCAAGTCCTTCAACCCGCGCAGCCCGCAGTCCCGCCGCGACCTCGCCTCCGCGCTGCGCACCAAGGCCGGCCACCTCGAACCCGAGCGTTTCCGCAAGGGCCGCGCCGCCGCCGCCGACGACCCCGAGATCGCCCGGCTGCGCGCAGCCCTGCGCCAGCACCCCTGCCACGGCTGCGACGAACGCGAGGACCACGCCCGCTGGTCCGAGCGCTACCACCGCCTGCACCGCGACACCGAACTGCTGGAACGCCGGATGCGCTCCCGCACCCACACCATCGCCCGCACCTTCGACCGGGTCTGCGGCCTGCTCGCCGACCTCGGCTACCTCAGCGGCGACACCGTCACCGACGACGGCAAGCGCCTGGCCCGGCTCTACGGCGAACTCGACCTGCTCGCCTCCGAGTGCATCCGCGAAGGCATCTGGGACGGCCTCGCCGCCGCCGAACTCGCCGCCTGCGCCTCGGCGTTGGTCTACGAGGCCCGCCAGTCCGACGACGCCACCGCCCCCCGGGTCCCCGAGGGCGGCGCCAAGGACGCGCTCGGCCGGATGGTCCGGATCTGGGGCAAGCTCGACGCACTCGAGGAGCAGCACAAGATCTCCACCGCCGAGGGCGTCGGCCAGCGCGAACCCGACCTCGGCTTCGCCTGGCCCGCCTACCGCTGGGCGCTCGGCCACGACCTGGACTCCGTTCTGCGCGACGCCGACATGCCCGCCGGTGACTTCGTCCGCTGGACCAAGCAACTGATCGACGTCCTCGGCCAGATCCAGGACGCCGCCGGCGACAACGTCGAACTCCGCCGCACCGCCCGCAAGGCCGTCGACGGCATGCGCCGCGGCATCATCGCCTACTCGTCCGTCGGGTAGCGGTACTTGAATACGCAGGGCCCGGCCGCTCATCTCGAACGGTCGGGCCTTGCGTGTTGAGTTGGTGACGCGACGCCGGGCGGGGGTCTGGGCGGCGCGGGCCCGGTGTTCCTTTTCGCGGCGCCGACGTTGGACGGTCGGGGCGCGGTCGGGGTGGTAGGCGGTGAGGTTCTCTGCCGCTGTGATGCGGCGGATCCTGCGCCATTCTTTGTGCTCGCCGATTGCGGCTTGGACTGCGGCTGCGTCGTTTGGATTTGCTGGCTGCCCTGCGGAAACGGCTTTGCCCAGGCACAGAGTGGTGGTCGGAGAGTGGGGCGGGGAGTCGCAGACGCTCCGGGTAGGCTGCGGGAGGACTGCACCGCTGCGAGCCTGCGAAGGAGCGTACTCGGTGTGGGCGTCGGGGGGACGCGCTGGCTGTCGGCATTGTGGGTTCTGGTCCGTGCGGCCAGTCCGCTGCCGGTGCGGCGCAGCTGGCGGATTGAGTCAGGGGCAACCATTGTCGGACTGGTTGGTTACCCTCCCTCGCACCGAACTTCTCGCTTCAGGAGCCCGCTTGAGCTCTCTCCTCGCCGCCGATGCCGATGCGCCCAACTGGAGCGAGGTCCTGTCCTCCGTCTCGGGCGCAGCGGCAGCTGTGCTGACCCTCGGCGCCTTGATAGCCACGATCTGGCTGGCGCAGAGCGCTCAGCGGAAGTCCGATTTGCTCCGGGTGGCGGCGGAGCAGCGCGCGGTGCAGGACCGGGCGGAGGCGGATCAGCGGTTGCGGGACGAGCGGGATGCCGCTGACCGTCGGCTGCGGGAGGAGCGTGCGGATCGGGATCGGCGCCAGGCCCGGGACTGGCAGGCCACGGCGGCTCTCGATCTGCTGCGCCGCATATCCGATCTGATACCTCATTTGGAAGGGCTGGGCCGTTCCTCCGGTGTCTGGTGGGACTACCAGGCCTTCGACGCGGACACTTTCGAAGGCGCGTTCTGGCGTCTTCAGCAGGGTGCGCACACCACCGCGCTGGCCCTCGGTGACGCCAACGCCACCGCGCTGTACCGGAATTTGGTCAACCTGGTCGTCACCGCCCAGGAGCACATCGAGGAGCAGACGCCGGTCCTGTCGACGACCGGCCCGAGCGTCGGCGAGGTAACAGATGTCCAGGACCTTGAAGACCGCGTGAACTTCGCGGGCGAGGTCGCGTTGGACGTTCGCAGGTACTCGCGGTACGTGCGCCTGTGGTTGTGCACGCTGATCGAGACAGGGGCCGTCCCCGATCAGGCCGTCGGTCCGGCCGCGGACCGCCCCGACCTGCCATCGCTGGCCTGGGGGAGCGTGGCGTGGACTCCGGTGCTCCTGCCGAACGGCTGGTGGGAGGACACGTACACCGACCCAAAGGATCCCGCCTTCGCCAATCGCCGGCTGTGAGCCTCGTTCTTGGCCGACCGCATGTGCAACGCCGGCCTTCCCGCTGCCGCACTGGCCGCACCCGGACACCGTGTGCAGAGGGAACACACCTTGGTGACCGGTCCTCTGGACCTTGGTGAGCGCTCACGCCTCCGCTGCCAGCGCCGCACACCCGCCCCACAGGCGCCGCTCTGACCAGCGGCATCAAGGAGCCCGTCAAGGTATCCGGACCAGTCGCCAAGGCATTCACGCGCCGACCGCCAAGGTGTTCAGCACGGCCATCAAGGTGTGCGGCAGCGCTGCACCGTCGGCGGCGCTGCACGTGTACAGCAGTGGCGGGACACATGCCGCTCAGGGACAACCTTGCTGCGGGCCCGGGACCCTGGGATGTTGCGCCAAGGTTGTTCTGGACGGCACTGTTGCGTTCCGGGTTCAGCGCCCGGTGCCACTCGGTGTGAGGGGCGTCGCACTGCGGCCGGACGCGATTCCGGACATCCGGTGCGGAGCGCCGGACATCGGCCTGCGGCGCCGGACGTCCGGATTGATGCCGGACGACGGGGGCTCGTTCCACTCTGTGCCCCATGAACGAGTGCACCTGCTCCGAGAACTCCTGCAGCACCGCCATGCCCGGGCCCCACGGACCGAGGACGGACCCCTCCACCGACGAGTTGGCGAAGGCCGACGGGCAGACGGGGAACGGCTCCGCCGAGAGCTTCATCGTGAAGGCCGTGCTGCGTGTGATCAGCGCTGTCTCAGGAGGGCTGGCCCGTTCGGCGGGCGACGGGGTTATCGATGAGCTGATGGACGGCGAGGAGGAAACGCAGTGACCGAGCGCGGTGAGGACTACGGCACCGGGGGCGCCGTTGCTGCGGGCGTCGACGCGGAGGGCGAAGCCTTCGGCTCCCTGACCCGCACGGGTTGGCGAGCCTACGTCCGGAGCACCTACAAGAGCTACGGCTCCAAGTCGTACAGGGAGGTCTGCGAGCAGGCGAAAGCCCTCGACCCGGCGTCCACCCTTGGGACGAGCACGGTGGGCGACGTGCTGGGGGAAAGGAACCTACTGAAGGGAAAGAAGGAATCGTGGCCCAGCGCGCTGACCGCGACCCGGATCGGGCTCGGCATCGGCGGGCCCGAGTTGGGCGCGACTTTCAGGAAGGCGTGGGACAGCGCGGAGGCCAACCATAAGCGGTGGTCTCACCAGTACGGCCTCCGCTCTGCCCAAGAAGCCCAGCAACGGGAGCGCTGGGAACAGCAGAAGCACGAGCAGAAGCTGCGGCGGAAGCACTGGCAGGACCATCGAAAGCACAAGCAGGGGCGGGCGCAGGAGGAGCGTCGGCGGGTGCGGGAAGCGCACGGCAAGCGGTTCTGGTTTCCCGGCGCCGGCTGGATTTCGGGCAGGTCGTTCGCGATCAGGATCGTGCCGGCCCTGGTGGCCATCGTGCTCCTGATCATCCAGTACTTCTTCCGGTGAACGGCACCGGGCGGGTGCCACGGCCACTGCCTGTCAGGTGAGGTTCGTGCGCTGCGACTCGAGGTTGCAGCGCCCCGACCAGGCCTGGCGAGTTCACCACTCATGAAGAACGTGATCTTCTCCCCACTGACCGAGCCGGCCGGCGAGGACGAAAACCAAGAGCACGAGGAGCAGCGGGAGCGCGAGTGGCAGCGCGCGGTGAACGAAGTGCTCGCCGAAGCGGCGGAGGCAGGCCGGGAGGTGAGAGGTCGTCGCCAGTGGCGAGGGGCAGCTGGACGAGGAGTTGGCGGACGGTCCCAGCGCCATCATCGTCACCGGCAGCCGTTCGCTGAGGATCTGCCTTATCTGTTCATGGGAGAGCGGATCGCGCTGAACACCCGGTGCGCGGTGGCCGCGACGATGCCGGCCGCGGTGCTCGGCGCCGGAGCGTGAGCAAGACGTTGCTGCCACCGCGTTCGGCGGGGAGTCCGCCAGTACGTCCAGAAAACTCGGCGTCCGCCCGGCCGGCACCGGGTCCGTGAGCGGGCGGGTCGCACTTGGCAGCGCACTCAACGGCCGACGCCGCCATGGGCCGTGGCGCGGGTCTCCGTGGCGGCGTCAACCTGGAGGGCTACCTGGAACCGTCCTTCCTCTGCCGAACTGTTCCCGGTCACGGCAGCAGGCCTGGACCGCCCGCTGCTCCTGCTCGGCAGCGAAGGCTTCGACCACCGCCAGGAACTGGACCGTTCCTGGTCGGCCCTGGCCGTACCAACGCACTGATCGGTACCGCCACCTCGGTAGCCGGGATCTGCCACACCGTCCGCAGCTTCTTCGCCCGCCACCTGGCGGCCCACTGACCCGCAGCGGGCCCGTCGGATCGGGGACGGCCGGGCTTCACGACCGGACCGCGAATGTGACACGGTGGAAGTGTCGGGATCAGGGGCGGAACGCCACGGCTCCGTAGCAGGACGCTTGGGCGTCGGTGACCGTGACCCCGGCGGGTTCGGTGTCGGGGCGCCAGCGCGGGGTGGGCACGATGCCGGGGGCGGCCAGGTTCCAGCCGTCGAAGAAGCGGGCGAACTCGGCGCGGGCGCGGGCCTGGACGTAGGTGCCGGACTCCCGGTAGACGCGGACGCCGCGGGCCGCGTCCTCGGGTGCGAAGTCGGGGGTGAAGTGGGAGAGCACCAGGGCACTCCCGGAGGCGCGGAGCCTGCGCTTGAACGTCTCCGCCACCTCGTACACGCGGTCCTCGTCCGAGACGAAGTGCAGCAGGGCGTTCATGCTGAGCGCCACCGGCAGGTCCAGGTCGATCACCCCGGTGGTCTCGACGGCGTCCAGGACGTGCTCGGGGTCGCGCACGTCCGCCTGGATGTACGCGGTGCGGCCCTCCGGCCTGCTGCGCAGCAGCGCCTGGGCGTGGGTGAGTACGATCGGGTCGTTGTCTGCGTAGACCACCCGGCAGGCCGGGTCGACGAGTTGGGCGATCTCGTGCAGGTTCGGCGAGGTCGGGATGCCGGTCCCCACGTCGAGGAACTGGGTGATGCCGTGGCGGGCCAGCATCCTGGTCGTCCGGTGCATGAACGCCCGGTTGGCGCGGGCGGCGACGTGCGCGTTCGGGAACACCGCGAGGGCCTGCGCGGCCGCGGCCCGGTCCGGTTCGAAGTTGGTCGTGCCGCCGAGGAAGTAGTCGTACATCCGCGCGGAGTGCGGGCGGTGGATGTCGAGAGTCACCTCGGCGCCGGGTATCTCGCCGGTTCCCTTGGTCTCGTCCGTCATCTGTTCTCCCCAGTCCTCGGCGTGACCTCCTCCCACTATGCCCACAGCTCCGGGCGGGCAATCAAGGCCGGAACTCAGACGCCACGGTCCGCCATTCGATCACCTTTCGATCTGATCGTATTTGACCGCTAGTTGATGGGTCATTCACTGACTTAACGTCATTCATGTTGTCTCACAAGGTAGTTATGTGATCGGCTTCACGTTCGACTATCCGATGCGCTTCCATGTGGATACAGGGGGTGACCAACCCACTACGAAAGAAGACAGCTGCCCGTCAACGGGGCCGGGCCGCTGGGAAGGATTCGACCAGTGAACCAGCACGAGAAGGCGCCACAGCCCCACACCGGGGCAGCACTGCGACTGTCGTACGCCGTGTTCTGCGACAGGCACGGCGGCGCCTGGCTCGGCCTAGCCTGCGCCATGCTCCACGACGAGGAGCGTGCGCTGTCGGTGGTCGAGGAGTTGAAGCGGCAGCTTCAGTCGCAGTGGAGTGTCGTGATGCGGGGGGAGCGGCCCGCCGCTGAGGCATACAAGCTGCTCAACACCCTGATCGGGGATGCCGTTGTCGAGGCCTTCCTCGAGACCGGACGCCTTCCCCGCAGCCCGAAGGACGACCGCTCCGAGTGCATCCGCCACTTCTTCAAGCGGGTCGAGGACGTACTGGGGGACCTCGGCGATCGCCAGGAGGTGGCCGAGGCGCTGCGGAATCTCACCGAGCGCCAGCGCGCAGTGGTGGTCCTGCGCGACATTCTCAGGCTCGACTACTCGCTGATCGCGGAGTACCTGGACACCACCAAGACCAACGTGCGGACCACTTATCACCAGGCGCTGCGCAAGCTCCGCCGCCTGCTGGGTGCGCAGGAAACCGCGAGCAAGGAGTGAACATGGGACGCGACCGCTCGGCACCCGCACCCGCCGGGAAGCAGGCCGGAACGGGGCCGGCGGAGCTGGCGGCCGCGGCCCGCAATGCCTGGCGCCGCCTGTTCGGTGCTCCGCGCCCGATGGGCACCGAGCACCGGCAGGCGGCGCACGAACTCGGCCTCGCCGTCTCGCTCGTCCTGACCCAGCCGCAGGCCGCCCTGTCGCTGGAGCAACTGGCCGACAGTCGCCGCATCCACCCCGAGGGCGCGCTGGTCCTCGGGGCGCTGCTGCAGGTGACCGGCCATCGGGAGGCCGCGCAGTTCTGGTGGGAGTTCGCCGCCGGCGCCGGCAGCTACACGGCGGCCAGCTGCCTCAACCTGCTGCACCGCAGCCGCGGTGAGCTCCAGGACGCCGACCTGTGGCGGGACCGGGCCGAGACGATGGCCGAGGAGCCGCGCCCGGCCGTCGCCCCCGTCGCCGTCGACGGCAGCCTGCTCCCCGCCCACGTGCGCGACGACATCATCGCCCGCTGCCACGAAGGCCTGGACATCCACCTTCCGTCGCGGATCGCTGCCGTCATCCACCAACTCCCGGTTGCCGTCGACGACGAGGACTACGGCGAGGTCCCGCAACCCGATCCCTCGCTGCTGCCCAACCTCACCGCCGCCGGCGCCGCCCATCCCGCGCCCGACACCGCCCGCCCCGACGAGCCCATCCTCTGGTACTACCGGCACCGACAACCCTCGGTCGAGGTCAGGCGTCGGGCGGGAGGACCGTGTACGGCAGGGGGTCGAAGCCGTTGAAGCCCTGGGTGAGGTAGCTGACTGCGTAGGCGCCGCTGGAGAGGATCCAGACCGGGTCGCCGGAGGCTGCCGTGCGGGGGACGGGGACGCGGCCGGTGGTGTGGCCGTGGGGGAAGGTGTCGTCGCTGTCGCAGGTGGGGCCGGCGATGATGGCGGGGACGCGGTCTTCGTCGGGGTGGGTCGGGAAGACCAGGCGGTACTGGACCTGGTCCATCTCGTACAGGCCGTTGAACTTTCCGCAGGCCAGGTAGAGCCAGTGTTCCCGTTCGCCGTCCGGCTGTTGGCGGTCGGTGAGGCGGTAGACGTGGGTGCGGATCGCGCCCTGGTCGGCGACCAGGTGGCGGCCGGGCTCCAGGACGAACCGCAGGCCGCCGCCGTGCAGTCGGCGCAGCCGGTCGAGGCCGTGGCGGACGGTGTGGAAGATCTCGTCGAGCGGGGGTTCGAGGGCGGCGCCGTAGCGGTCGACGTAGCCGAGGGCGGGCAGGCCGCCGCCGAGGTTGACGTGGTCGAGGCGGATGCCGTCCCGTTCGAGTTCCACCATGACGTCGGCGAGCAGGTCGAAGGCCGCCGTCCAGGCCTCGGCGGTCAGTTGCTGCGAGCCGACGTGCACCGAGAGTCCGGCGGGGGTCAGCCCGGCGGCGCGGGCCGCGGTCATCACGCGGACGGCGTCGGCCGCCGAGCAGCCGAACTTGCGGCTCAGGCCCCAGAGCGCGCCCGTGCCACTGGTGGCGAGCCGGCAGAACACCCGGGCGCCGGGGGCGTGTTGGGCGATCGCGGCGACGTCCGCGAGGCTGTCGGTGGCGAAGTCCCGGATGCCCAGGCGGTGGGCCTCGGCGACGCCCCGGTCGGACTTGATGGTGTTGCCGTAGTGCACCCGCTCGGCGGGGACGCCGGTGCGCAGGGCCTGGGCGATCTCGTTCGGGCCGGCGGCGTCGAAACCGGCGCCGAGCGCGGCGAGTTCGGTCAGCACCTCGTCCACCGGGCAGGCCTTCATGGCGAACCGGACGGCGACGCCCGGGAGTTCGTCCCGCAGCGCGGTGTAGCGACGGGTGATGCCGCCCAGGTCGTAGAAGATCCGGTCGTCGCCGGACGCCGCCAGGGCGGAGCGCAACGCCGGGCTGAGGGAGGTGAGTTCGGCGGTCAGGTTCACTGTCCCCGGTCCTTGCCGCGCGAGGGTTGTTGCTGCTTCATCACCGCACGGACGGCGTCGCGCAGTTGGTCGCGGTTCGGCTGCAGGGCGCGGTCCAGTGCGGGGGCGAACGGCAGGACGGTGCCGTCCGGGCGGGTGATCCGCCGGGGTGGGGCGATCAGGCGCATCTCCTCGGCGGCGGTGGCGATGATCTCGCCGCCGATGCCGCAGCTGCGGTTGGAGTCGTCGATGACGACCAGCCGGCCGGTGCGTTCCAGCGAGGCGGCCAGCGCCGTCCAGTCGAAGGGGTACAGGGTGCGCGGGTCGAACACCTCGACGGAGACCTCGGGGGCGAGCTCCTCGGCGACGGCCAGCGCGTCGTGCACCAGGTGGCCGACGGCGACCACGGTGACGTCGGTGCCCTCGCGGTGGATCCGGGCCGAGCCGAGCGGGATCGGCGCGAGCTCCCAGGTCACGGTCTCGCGCACCGGCAGGGCGCCGGCGGGGGCGAAGACGACCACCGGGTCCGGGTCGGCGATCGCCGAGCGGAGGAGCCCGTAGGCGTCGGTGGGCGTGGCCGGGACGACGGTCTTCATCCCGGCGTGCGCGAACAGGCTGTACGGGTGGTCGGAGTGCTGCCCGGCCCAGCCGTCCCGGGAGCCGGAGCCCGGCACCAGGCAGGTCAGTGGGACGCCGGTCTGGCCGCCGGTCATCAGCGAGAACTTGTGGGCCTGGTTGACGAGTTGCTCGAAGACCAGGAACAGCAGCGAGGGGATCTGGAACTCGATCACCGGCCGCCGCCCGGTCAGCGCGGCGCCGATCGCCATCGAGGTGAACGCCTGCTCGGAGAGCGGGGTGTCGACGATCCGGCCGGGGCCGAAGCGGTCGAGCAGGTTGAGGGTGGGGCCGGCCATGCCGGCGCCGATGTCCTCGCCGAACACGCAGACCGCCGGGTCCTCGGCGAGCGCGTCGATGAGCGCCCGGTTGAGCGCCTTGGTGTAGGAGAGCCTCATGCCCCGGACCCCGCCCTCGGACGCAGCCCGTCCGCGTAGAGGTACTCCAACGCGCCATCGGGGGACGGGAGTTCGGAGTCGAGCGCGAACTGTCGGGCGGCGGCCAGCTGTTCGGCCACCGAGGCGTCCAGCCGCTCGGCCAGGCCGGGCGGCAGGAGCGCGGCGGCGCGCGGCAGCGGGTCGAGGCCGCGCCAGCCGGCGACCTCCTCCGGGGTGCGGTAGCGCAGTTTCATCAGCCGTTCCATGGTGTGGTGCCCCTCGAAGCGGTAGGTGCGGCACTCGAGGAAGCCGGGTCCGCCGCCGGCCGCGGCCCGCGCGACGGCTTCCGCGGCCGCCGTGCGGACGGCCTCGGTGTCCATCCCGTCCACCTCGACGGCGGGGATCCCGAAGGCGGCGGCCCGGCCGGTGGCGCTGCCGGCCACCGCGGTGGCGGCCGGCAGCGTGGTGGCGTAGCCGTTGTTCTCGCAGACGAACAGCACCGGCAGCCGCCACATCGCGGCCAGGTTGAGGGACTCCAGCAGGACGCCCTGGTTGAGCGCGCCGTCGCCGAAGAACGCGACGGCGACCCGGTCCTCGGCGGCCTGCCGGGCCGACCAGGCGGCGCCGACCGCGATCGCACCGCCGGCGCCGACCATGCCGTTGGCGCCCAGGATGCCGAGCGAGAAGTCCGCGGCGTGCATCGAGCCGCCCCGTCCCCGGTTCAACCCGCCGGTGCGGCCCAGCAGTTCGGCCAGCAGCCGGTCCGGGGCCGCGCCCTTGGCGAGCACATGGCCGTGGCCCCGGTGGGTGGAGGTGATCCGGTCCTGCGGGCGCAGCGCGGCGCAGACGCCGACCGCCACCGCCTCCTGCCCGATGTACGGGTGGATGCCGCCGGTGATCTCCCCGGACTTCACCAGGCCGAGCGCGAGCTCCTCGAAGCTGCGGATCAGCCGCAGCATCCGGTAGCGCCCGGCGGGGGAGTCGAGGTCGACCGGGTCGTGATCGCGGTCGTGGTCGTGGTCGTGGTCGCGGGAGCCGGGCAGGTCCGGTGTGGGCAGGTCCGGTGTGGGCAGGTCCGGTGTGGGCAGGTCCGTCACCGGGCTCCCCGCCAGATGACCGGGCAGATCTCCGGGTCGGCGTAGTCGGGGCGGCCGTCGGCGGTGCGGCGGACCAGCACGTCGTGGTTGTACGCGGCGGGGGAGCCGTCCGGGCGGGTGGCGTGGCGGTACTCGTTGGCGCCGTCCTGCAGGTGCAGCGAGATCGCCCGGCGCGGGAAGTCGGCCAGGTTGGCGCCGCTGCCGTGGTAGGTGCGGCAGTGGTGGAAGCTGATGTGCCCGCGCGGGATCACCACCGGGACCTTGCGCACCTCGGCGCCGTTGTGAGCGGCGTTGGCGGCCAGGATCGACTCCAGCTCGGAGCGGTCGCGCTGGGCGAAGTGCCGGGTGGCGTCCTCCTCGGAGGGCAGCTCCTCCCAGCGGTTGCTGCCGTCGACCATGGTGATGGTGCCGTTCTCCACCCCGCAGTCGTGGAACGGGATGAAGGCGGTCAGCATGTCGTCCGAGGTCGAGGTGTGCCAGTAGTGCTTGTCGAAGTGCCACGGCACCTGGTTGGAGGGCTCCTCCGGCACCGGCGGCTTGAAGATCAGGGTCGACTGGAAGATCCGGATCTCCTCGGCCCCGGCGAGCACCGCGGCGACGGCACCGACCAGTGGCTTGCGCAGGATCGCGGCGATCGCGTCGCTCTCGTAGTGCACGTAGTCGTTGTGCCGCTGGACCTGCCCGTGCGCGGGCTCCCAGGCGGCCAGCCGCGGCGGGCGGACGGCGAGGGTACGGTCGCGCCGGCCCTCGTAGTAGTCGTCGGTGGCGGCCTGGAGGGTGTCGATCTCCTGGTCGGTGAACAGCTTCCCGGAGAGGTACCAGCCGTGCTCGCGGTAGCCGGCCACCTCCGCGGGCGTGGGCAGCAGGGCGGTCTCGGCCGGGGTCAGGACGAACGCGGGTGCGACGGTCACGGGGTGCTCCTCCTCGGAGGACGGGTGCGGGGCGGGTGGGGCAGGCGTCGGGCGTCAGGCGTCGGGCGTCGGGCGTCAGACGGAGGCGGCGGCGCGCTGGCGCTCGACCGCCTCGTACAGGGCCTTGATGTTGGCGGTGCCGAAGGTGCCTGCGCCCTGGCGCTCGATCAGCTCCAGGAAGAAGGTCCGCCGGGGGTGGGTGGAGCGGGCGAAGATCTGGAACAGCTGGCCGCCGTGGTCCTGGTCGACCAGCACGTCCAGTTCGCGCAGCGTCCCGACCGGGATCGCGGTGTCGCCGAGCCGTTCGGCCAGGCCGTCGTAGTAGGCGCCGGGGGTGGTCAGGAACTCGACGCCGTGCGAGCGGGCCGCGCGGACGGCGGTGGCGATGTCGTCGGTGCGCAGCGCCAGGTGCTGGACGCCCGCGCCGTCGTGATCGGCGAGGAAGGTGTCGATCTGTCCGGCCCGGCGGCCGGTGTCCGGCTCGATCAGGGTGAAGGTGACGTCCCCGGAGGGGCTCTGCACCACGCTGGAGTCCATCGCCTGCTCGCCGACCTCGATGTACTCGCCGAAGATCAGGCGCATGCCGAGCGCGGCCTCGCAGAACCGCACGGACTCGGCGAGCCGCCTGGCGGGCACGCAGATCGCGACGTGGTCGAGGGCGTCCAACAGGTCGCCGCCAACGGTCTCCGGGGCGCCGTCCGGCAGCGGGACGAAGCGCAGCGCGGTGTCGCCGAAGCCGGCGATCAGCGCGCCCGCGCGGTCCAGCACCTCGGCGCCGTGCCGCTCGGCCCGCTCCAGCGCCGCCGCCGGGTCGGCGCAGCCGAGCGCCAGCACGGCGACGCCCTCGCCGTGCCGCTCGACCCAGCGGGCCACCGGGTGGTCGGTGAGCTCGCTGGAGAGCAGCCGCAGCCGGATGCCGCCCTGGATCAGGTGGACGGCCCGCAGCCCGGGCTGCCACACCGGCTGCTCGGCGTCGCGCCGGAAGCCGAAGCCGGCCTGGAGCTCGGCGGCGGTCTGCGCGACGTCGGCGCAGTGGTACTCGACATGGGTGATCGTCTGGATCGACAACTGGACTCCCTGCAAGCGGAGTTGAGAAAGAAGATGGCAGGCCGCAGCGGGCTATTTGACGGTCCTGGTGGGCGTCGGCCCGAAGATCAGGCTGGTGTTGTGGCCGCCGAACGCGAAGGAGTTGCTGAGCGCGGCCCGCAGCCGGACCGACCGGGCGGCGCCCCGGACGTGGTCCAGGTCGCAGGCCGGGTCGGGCTCGTCCAGGTTGAGGGTCGGCGGGAGCAGGCCGCGGGCCACGGCCAGCGCGGTGACGGCGGCCTCCACCGCCCCGGCCGCACCCAGCAGGTGGCCGGTGGCGCCCTTGGTGGAGCTGACGGCGGGCCGGTGTTCGCCGAACACGGCGTTCAGCGCGGCCGATTCGGCGATGTCGCCGAGCTTGGTGCCAGTGCCGTGCGCGTTGACGTAGCCGATGTCGGACGGGGCCAGGCCGGCGTTGGCGAGGGCGGTGCGCATGGCGTCGGCGGCGCCCGCGCCGTCGGGGCGGGGCATGGTCGGGTGGTGGGCGTCGGTGCTGGAGCCCCAGCCGATCAGTTCGGCGTACCCGGCCGCGCCCCGGGCGGCGGCGTGTTCGGCGCTCTCCAGCACCAGGACGGCGCTGCCGTCGCCCAGCACGAAGCCGTTGCGGCGGGCGTCGAACGGTCGGGACGCTTGCGTCGGGTCGTCCCAACCAGCAGCCAGCGCACGGGCGTTGGTGAAGGCGGAGACGATCGTCGGGTGCAGCGAGGCGTCCGTCCCGCCGCACACCACCACGTCCGCGTCGCCGGCCCGGATCAGCCGCAGCCCCTCGGCCACCGCCTGGGCGCCGGCCGCGCAGGCCGTCACGATCGCGGTGCTGAAGCCCCGGATGTCGTGCTTGATCGCGATCCGGGCGGTCGCCATGTTGGAGAGCATCCCGGGCAGCATGTAGGGGCTGACGCCGGGGCGGCCGCGCTCCTGGCGGCGCTGCGCCTGCTGCTCGTAGGTCTCCAGGCCGCCGCCGCCGGTGCCCAGCACCACGGCGGTGCGGCGGGCGTCGACGTCGCGGCCGACGACCAGCCCGGCGTCCGTCAGCGCGTCGTCCGCGGCGGCCATCGCCAGCAGCGCGAAGCGGTCGACGCAGCGGGTCTCGGTCGGCGGCAGCACCTCGCGGCCGTCGATGTGCGGGGCGATCCCGGCGGCGGGCAGCCAGCCGTGTGCGACGTGGCCCTCCGGTACGGCGGTGATGCCGCTGAACCCGGAGGTCAGCGCCTCGAAGACCTCGCCGGGCTTGCGGCCCAGCGAGGTGACCATGCCCATGCCGGTGACGACGGCGCCCGGCCGTCCGACGCGGGTCATCGGGCGGCTGCCGAGCGGGCGCCGGCCGGGAGAGCGCCGGCCGGGAGAGCGCCGGCCGGGAGAGCGCCGGCCGGGACGGCGGCCGCCGGGGTCATTGTGGTGAGGTGGCGCTCGCGCAGCAGGACCTTGCGGACCTTGCCGGTCGGGCCGAGCGGGATGTCCGCGTCGTCGACCACCAGGACCGCGCGGACGGTGGCGGCGGTGTGCTCGTCCAGCGCGGCGACCACCTCCGCGGTGCGGTCGACGGCCCGGTCGGCGCCGTCCGCGAGCAGCAGCAGCACGTCGGTGACCACCCGGTCGCCGTCCTTCACCGCGACGACCGTGCAGTCCAGCACGCCGGGGACGTCGGCCAGCACCCGTTCCTCGGACATCGCGGTGTACAGCCGCCGGCCGCCGCCGAGGTCGACCGAGTCGACCAGCCGGTCGACGTGGTAGTAGTAGCCCTCCTCGTCCCGGTACATCAGGTCGCCGGTGAGGAAGCGGCCGCGCAGCCGGGTGCGGTAGGTGGTGACCGAGTCGTTCCAGTAGCCGGGCGCCAGGGTCGGGGAGGCGGTGGCGAGTTCGCCGACCTCGCCGGGGCCGAGCGGCTCGCCGTCCGGGCCGACCACCTCGCAGTCGACGAAGGTGTGCGGCCGGCCCACGCAACGGCCGTACTTCTCGGTGCCGGGGGCGTGGGTGATGTGGAAGTGCGAGTGGCCCATCTCCGTCGAGCCCAGGCCGTCGACGAACACCGAGCCCGGCAGGCGGACCCGGCCCTCGCGGGTGACGGTCTCGCGCGAACCCTGGGCGATCAGGCGGCGGATGTGCGCCTCGTGCGCGCAGTCACCGGTGTTCCACCACAGGCCGACCGAGGACAGGTCGCGGGCGGAGAGGTTCTGCCGGGCCAGGTCGGCCCAGCTGGTGGCGAAGCCGAACACGCTCTGCGGCTGCCAGCGTTCGATCGCCTCCAGCACGGCCGGGCCGGTCTGCTGGGAGATCAGGTGCAGTTCGGAGTCGAAGCTCAGCGCCAGGTTGAGCGCGATCAGCGTCGCGGCGTGCGCGGCGGGCAGCGCGCTGAGCACCCGGTCGATGCCCTGCGGCCGGGGCAGCGTGGCGCGGTGCCGGATCGACGCGTACAGGCTGGCGTGCGAGTGCACCACGGCCTTGGGCATCCCGGTGGTGCCGGAGGAGTGGGTGATCGCGATCGGGTCGTCCGGGTGGTGGCGGTACGGGGCGGGCGCCGCGTCCGGGTCGCCGGAGCCGAGGTCGGCGGCGTCGGCGAGCACCGGGGCCGCCGGGTCGTACCCGGCCAGTTCGGCCCGGTGCGCGGGGTCGGTGAGGATGCCGACGGCGCCGAGACGAGCGATGTAGCGGGCCGCGCGCTCGCCTTCCACCCCGGGGTTGAGCAGCGCCGGGATCGCGCCGAGCCGCGCCAGCGCCAGGAAGGACAGCACCTGGTCGGCGGCGGCGGTCGTGTACACCACCACCACGTCCCGCCGGCCGACCCCGAGGGCGTGCAGCGCGGCCGCCCGGGCCCGGACGGCGCGGTCGGCCTCGCGCAGGGTGAGGGCCTCGCGGGCGGCGTGGCCGTCCACCGGGGTGTCGAAGGTCAGCCGCGGGTCGTCGAGACCGATGCCCAGGGCGATCCTGCTGGTCAGCACGTTCCCGGCGCCGACGTCCGGGTCGTTCGCCAGGAGGCTGCGGATGCTGCGGATGCTCACGGTGATGGATCCCTCCCATGGTGCTGACCATGCGGGTGCGGTGCGGCGTCCAGGGACGCGTACGGCGGACGGGGTGTCGGAAAGCGGGTGCGCGCGGACGAGCGCTCAGGCGGCGGTGGCGGTGGTGGCGGCGGTGACGGCGGTGACGGCGGTGAGCAGGACGGCGGTGGCGTGGCCGGTGCTTGCGGCCTCCCCGGCGGCCAGCTCGGTCTGATCGGCCTGTTCGGTCCGCTCGGCGGTGTGCTCGGTCTGCTCCGCGGCGATGACCAGGACCTGCTCGGCGTCGCCGTCCGCGAGCAGCAGGGCGGCCAACTCCAGTGCGTCCGGCGGCACTTCGCCGGGCGCGGCGGCCACCGGGGGGCTGATCGCGACGACCGGGCCGGTCAGGCCCCAGCGGGCGGCGATGTGCCCGAGGACGGCGTTCGGGTTGGACTGGAAGAACAGCAGCGGCGGCATCCGGCGCCCCGCCGCGCCGGTGTCGATGGCCAGCGCGGTGGCGCGGTCGCCCCCGGCGCTGGCGAGCAGCAGACCCGTACGGCGGGGCTCGCCGGGCTCGCCGTAGTGCGCGGCCAGGCAGCGTTCGGCGACGGCCGCGACCAGCGGGTTGAAGGTCGAGGCCGAGAAGCCGGGCAGCGGGGGCGGCGGCTCGCCGTCGGTCCAGCTTGCGATGGCGAGCGTGCGCAGGTGGTTCACGCGGCGGCCACCAGGAGCGCGGTGTTGGCGCCGCCGAACGCCGAGTTGAGGCTCAGCGCGTAGCGGGGACGGGCGTCCACAGGGCCCAGCACGAGGTTCAGCCCGATCTCCGGGTCCGGGCCCCGCCAGCCGGCGTTGACCGGCAGCCGCCCGCTGCTCAACGCGCCGATGGTGACGGCGAGTTCGAGCATCGCGGAGGCCTCCAGGGCGTGCCCGTGGACGGACTTGCTGGAGCTGACCTGCAACCCGGCCAATGCGTCGCCGAACACCTCGCGCAGCGCCCGCGCCTCCGCCAGGTCGGACATCGGCGAACCGGTGCCGTTGGCGTTGACGTAGCCCACCTCGGACGGGGCGACGCCCGCCCGGGCCAGCGCGGACCGGGCCGCCAGGGCCACGCCCGCGCCGTCCGGCCGCGGCCGGCAGACGTGGTGCGCGTCCCCGGAGCGGCCCCAGCCGGCCAGCCGGGCCAGCGGACGGGCGCCGCGCCCGGCGGCGGCGCCGGCCGCTTCGACCACCACGGCCACCGCGGCGTCCCCGAGCAGGGTGCCGCTGCGCCCGGTGCTGAACGGCCGCAGCTCGCCGTCACGGGCCAGCGCCCGGCCCGCGTCGAAGGCCGCGAAGACACCCGGCTCCACCAGGTGGCCGGCCGCGACCAGTACCCGGGGGTACCGGCCGGAGCCGACCATGGCGGCCGCGTCGGCCACCGCGGTGGCGGCGGCCACGCAGGCGCCGGTGTAGACCCGGGTCACCCCGGCCAGGCCGAGGGCGACGGCGCCCTTCGACACCTCCGCGGCGACCTCGCGGGTGCGCAGGTCACTGTGCAGGGCGAGCAACAGCGGTGCGCCGGCCGGGAGTTCGGACTGCTCGCAGGCATCGGCGACGGCGCCGAGCACCGCGTCGGCGAGCGGCGGCGGGTCGGCCAGCAGGGCCGCCCGCCGGGTGCCGCGCCGGGCGACGTCGAAGCGGGTCACCTCGGCGAACCCGGCCCCGCCCGTCGCCGTCGCGGCGGCCAGCGGGGCGAGCCCGGCGCCGAAGGCGCTGAGCACCCCGAGGCCGGTGAACACCGGCCGTCCGGCCGGTGGTGCGCTGCTGCTCATGACCGGGCGACCCCGCCGGTGTCGACCCTGCCGGTGTCGACCCTGCCGGTGTCGGGCGCGGCGCTGTCGACCCCGCCGGAGCCGACCATGGCGGCCGCGAGCACGGCTCCGCGCAGCACCGCGACGGCGTCGTCCACCGTGCGGACGGCGGCGAACTGCTCGTCCGAGAGGTCCAGCTCGATGCCGTAGCGCTGCTCGAACTCGGCGGTCAGCCAGGTGAGTTCGAGCGAGCCGAGGTTCTCGGGCACGCTCTCCGCGGCCCGCTGCCCGAACGCCGCGAGCATCGCCACGACCTCGGCCCGGTCCGGCAGCACGGTCGTGCTCACGCGGCGGTACCGGCGGTACCGGCGGTGGCGGCGGCGATCCGGCGGGCCACGTCGGTGGTGAACTGGTCGAGGGTCATCAGCGCGGTGGTCTCCATCTCCTCCACCTCGAACTTGACCCCGAACTCGTCCTCGACCTGGACCGAGAGTTCGGCCAGCGCCAGCGACTCGAGGTCGAGGCCGGCCGGGCCGAGGTCGGTGTCGCCGGTGATCCCGTCGACGTCGTAGTTCATCCCGGCGAGTGCCGCGACGACGAACTCGTGGATGCGCTCCTGCATGGTGGTGCTCCTCGTACTGATTCGGGGTCGGGGTTCGGTGCGTGCGGTGCGGTGGATCAGGGTGCGGCGGCCGCGGCGGCGCGCAGCGCGGCGGTGTCGCGGACGAGTTTGCCGGTGGCGGTGCGGGGCAGCGCCGGGAGGAAGGTGAGCTGCCGGGGCCGCTTGAAGGCGGCCAACTCGCGGGTCAGCACGTCCCGGACGGCGTCGGCCAGGTCGGCGTCGGCCAGGTCGCCGGCTCCGGCGGCTCCGCCGCCTGCGGCGGTCTCGGTGGCCAGGTAGGCCTCGATGGCGCCGTCCGCGAAGACCACCACGGCCTCGCGGACCTCCGGCAGGGCGGCCAGAGTGTGCTCGACCTCGTTGAGGTCGACCTTGAGGCCGCCGATCGAGACCTGCGAGTCGCGCCGGCCGAGCACGGTGATCCGGCCGGTCGCCGGGTCGACCCGGCCGGCGTCGCGGGTGTGCAGCCGGCCGTCCGACCAGCGGGTGGCGTCGGTGAGGCCGGGATACGGGGAGGCGGCCATCGCGATGTGCAGTTCGCCGCCGTCCTCGCGCAGGTCGATGCCGTGGACGGGCGCGGCCTCGGGGTGCAGGGTGCCGTCGAGGTCGGTGGCGATGACGCCGAGCTCGGTCATCCCGTACATGGTGCCCAGCGGCACGCCGTACCGGTCGGTGAAGGCGGCGGGCAGGCCCGGGCGGACCAGTTCGCCGGCGACGATCATCCGGCGCAGCTGCGGCAGCGGCGGCGGGCTGGTGGCTCCGGCCAGCAGTTCGGCGTGGAACGGGACGCCGATCACGGTGGTCGGCCGGTCGTCCGCGGCGATGGTGGCCAGGATGCCCGCCGTGGTCATCCGCTCGGGGACGGTCAGCGGCACCCGGGCGTGCAGGCTGTTGAGCAGCCCGCCGACCAGGCCGAGGACGTGCACCACCGAGGAGAGCAGGACGACCCGCTCGCCGGCCTTCGGGAACGCCTCCAGCCGTGCGTAGCAGTCGAGTTCGCGCAGCAGGTCGGCGGCCGTGCGGGCGATCACCTTGGCCGGGCCGGTCGAGCCCGAGCTGAGCTGCACCAGGGCGTGGCCGGTCGCGGCCGGGCGGCCGTTCGGCAGCGCCACCGGCACCGGGTCGGTCTCGGCGAAGCCGCGCATCGCCGCCGCCGGGCCGTGCGCCGACTCGACCAGCACCTCGGGCGCCAGCCGTTCGACGGCGAGCGCGACCTCGTGGTCGGTGAGCCGGTGGTCCAACAGGACGGCCTGGGCGCCCAGTTGCCAGCAGGCGAGCAGCGCGGCGACGTAGCCGAGCGAGGGCGCCAGCCGCAGCGCGGCCGTGCCGCCGCGGTGCAGACCGGCGGCGGTGAGCCGGGCGGCCTGCCCGGCGACCAGGGCGCGCAGCGCGGCCCGGTCCACGGGGGCGCCGAAGCGCAGGCACTCCTGGTCGGCGGGGCCGGCCAGCAGGTAACGGTCCACCCAGTCGTGCGGGGCCTCGGCGGCCTCGTACGGCTGGGCGGGGAGAGCGGGATATCCGGTCAACGCCACTCCACGAAGGGGAGGTTGGAAGGACGCCGTTCACGACGAACGGGGTCGGTTTCGGCTTTCCGACGATTACACAGGCGTCCGAGCCGGGCAAGGTCTAGACCATCAGGGGCATGGCCTCCTACGCTGCCGGGCCGGAGCGGGCCCGACCGAGGCCTGCCCGGAAAGGCAGACCCTTGGACGCACTGGAACTGGCGGACTTCGAACGCGCGGCCCGCGACCGACTCCCCGCCGAGATCTGGGACTTCGTGCAGGGCGGCAGCGGCGCCGAACGCACCCTCGCCGCCAACCGGGCCCGGTTCGAACAGTGCCGGCTGCGCCCCCGCACCCTGGTCGACGTCTCCGCCACCGACCAGCGCCTCACCCTGCTCGGCAGCCGGCTGGAGACCCCGATCGGCATCGCCCCGATGGCCTACCACCAGCTGTTCCACCCCGAAGGCGAGGTCGCCACCGCCCGCGCCGCGGGCCGCGCGGGCGCCCTCATGGTCGCCGGGATCTTCGCCAGCCGCACCCTGGAATCCATCGCCGAGGCCGCCACCGGCCCGCTCTGGCTCCAGCTGTACTGGCTGCGCCGCCGCGACGCGCTGGCCGCCCTGGTCGAACGCGCCGAAGCCGCCGGCTACCGCGCCCTGATGCTGACCGTCGACGCCCCCCGGATCGGCCGCCGCCTGCGCGACGCCCGCAACGGCTTCGCGATCCCCGCGCACATCCGCGCCGTCAACGTCGACCAGGCCGTGATGGCCGCCAGCCACCGCGCAGGCCACGGCAGTTCGGGCATCGCCGACCACGCCAAGGAGCAGTTCGACCCCACCCTGACCTGGGCCGACCTCGCCTGGCTGCGCGAACGCACCCGCCTGCCGATCGTCCTCAAGGGGATCCTCACCGCCGAGGACGCCCGGCTCGCCACCGAGCACGGCGTCGACGCCGTCCTGGTCTCCAACCACGGCGGCCGCCAGCTCGACGGTGCCCTCCCGTCCCTCGCCGCACTGCCCGAAGTGGCCGCCGCCGTACCGCCGAACCTGCCCGTCCTCCTGGACGGCGGTGTCCGGACGGGCACGGATGTTGCCCTCGCGGTCGCCCTCGGCGCCCGCGCCGTCCTGATCGGCCGACCGCTCCTCTGGGGCCTCGCCGCCGACGGCGAGCGGGGCGCCGGGCAGGTCCTCGACCTCCTCAAGGCCGAACTCGACGACACCCTCGCCCTGTTGGGCCGCCCTCGGCTGGCCGAGCTCGACCGCACTGCGGTCGTTCCCGAAGCCCGCTGAAGTGTTTTCGCACCCCAATCCGTACCGACCCTCAGGAACGTCCCTTGCCACTGCACCCCCAGGCCGAGGCCATGCGCGCGCAGCGCGCCGCCGCCGGTACGCCACCGCTGTACACCCGTACTCTCGCCGAGGCTCGCGCCGCGGATCTCGCCGACATCCGGGCCGCCGCCGGGAATCCGGAACCGGTCGGCTCGGTCGAGGAGTTGACCGTCGACGGCCCCGGCGGCCCGCTGCCGCTACGGGTCTATCGCCCCGAAGTCGACGCTCAACTTCCCGTCCTGCTCTACCTGTTCGGCGGCGGCTGGACCCTCGGCTCGCCGGACACCAGTGACGCGATCTGCCGCCGCCTCACCAACGCCGTCGGCTGCGTCACCGTCTCGGTCGGCTACCGGCTCGCCCCCGAGCACCCCTTCCCGGCCGCCGTGCACGACGTGATCGCCGCCGCCGAGTGGATCGCCGCGCACGCCGCCGAACTGGGCGCCGACGCCGAGCGGATCGCGGTCGCCGGCGACAGCGCCGGCGGCAACCTGGCCGCCGCGCTCACGCTGGCCGCCCGTGAGCGCGGCGGCCCGGCGATCAGGCACCAGCTGCTGGTCTACCCCAACACCGACCACGCCGCGGACACCCCGTCCGCCCGCGAGCACGACGACCCGCTGCTGTTCAACCGCCGCTCGGTCGCCTGGTACTGGGGCCATTACCTCGCCGACCCGGCCGACGGCGCGAACCCGCTGGCCTCCCCGCTGCGCGCCCCCTCGCTGGCCGGCCTGCCGCCCGCGACCGTGATCACCGCCGAGTACGACCCGCTGCGCGACGAGGGCGAGGCGTACGCCGAGGCCCTGCGCGCCGCCGGCGTCCCCGTCGAACTGCGCCGCTACGAAGGCATGCCGCACGGCTTCTTCGCGATGGCCGGCGTCCTGGACGACGGCAGTGACGCCCAGCACTACGCCGCCGACCGACTCCGCGAGGCCCTCCGATGATGACAACCACCACGCTCCCGCTGGGCGAGCTGCACGCCAGCCTCGCCGACCCGCTGCTGGACGCGATGACCTTCCTCAACGAGGTCACCGAGCGCTACCCGGACGCGCTCTCCTTCGCCCCCGGCCGCCCGCACGAGGGCTTCTTCGAGCCCGAGGACGTCCACACCTATTTGGCCATCTACCTCGCCCACCTCGCCGAACGCGGTCTGAGCGGCAGCGCCGTGCGCACCGCGTTGTTCCAGTACGGGCCGACCAAGGGCATCATCGCTGACCTGGTCGCCCGCACCCTCGCCAACGACGAGGGGCTGCACGTCGCCCCCGAGTCGCTGGTGCTGACGGTCGGCGCCCAGGAGGGCATGCTGCTGGTGCTGCGCGCGCTCTGCGCCACGCCGGACGACGTCCTGCTGGTCAGCTCGCCCTGCTACGTCGGCGTCACCGGCGCCGCCCGGCTGCTCGACCTGACGACCGTCCCCGTCCCGGAGGGCCCCGACGGCGGCCCCGACCCGCAGGCCGTGCGCGAGGCGGCCCGCGCCGTCCGCGCCTCCGGCCGCCGCCCGCGCGCGCTCTACGCCGTCCCGGACTTCGCCAACCCGTCCGGCACCAGCATGCCGGTCGCGGCGCGGGCCGGGCTGCTGGAGACAGCGGCCGAGGAAGGGCTGCTGGTGATCGAGGACAACCCGTACGGCTTCTTCACCCGCGAGCCCGGTGCGCCCGGCGAGCGCCCCACCCTGAAGGCGCTGGACCGGCGCCGCCAAGTGATCTACCTCGGCTCCTTCGCCAAGACCTGCTTCCCCGGCGCCCGGCTCGGCTACGTCGTCGCCGACCAGCGGGTACTCGCCCCGGACGGCCGGACGACCCTGCTCGCCGACGAGTTGGCCAAGCTGAAGAGCATGACGACGGTCAACACCCCGGCGCTCAGCCAGGCCGTCATCGGCGGCATGCTGCTCCACCACGACTGCCGACTGCGCGAAGCCAACGCCCCCGCCCGCACCCACTACGCAGCCAACCTGGCAGCCCTGCTACGGGAGTTGGAGCGACACTTCCCGCCGGCCGAACGGGCCCGGCTCGGCGTCTCCTGGAACGAACCGGAGGGCGGCTTCTTCGCCGTGCTCCAGGTGCCGTTCACCGCCGACGAAGCAGCAATGGAACGCTGCGCCCGCGAACACGGCGTGCTCTGGACGCCGATGGCCCCGTTCTACCCGGCGGGCGGCGGCGAGCGCCGACTGCGGCTGTCGATCAGCGCCCTGAGCGAGCGTCAGACAGCGGAAGGAGTGGCTCGGTTGGCCGACTTCATCCGGGCCGCGACGGCCGCCGCGAGCTGAACACGCCGAACCCTGCAGAACGACTGTGCTGGAGTCGGCTCAGGAGCGGTTCACGAAGTCCCGTCCGATCCGTGTGATCGGGCGGGACTTCCGTGGTACGGCACCGGTCAGCCCGATCGGGTGTCCACCTGTTCTAGTGCTGACGCTCGTTCGTCCAGTTCCTCAACACCGGGTACGTCACGCAGCCGGTACAGGCGGGCCCGCATGTCGTGGATGGCGTCCTGCACCTTGATGGAGCGGATGCCGTCCGCGGGGTCGAGAAATCGCTCCAGGCGGTGAGGGCGCCATCCACGTCGTCCTGGCGGAGGCGGACGGTGCCGAGGTCGGCCAGGACGATGGCGCGACTCTGAGAACCAGGGAAACGATCACCCGCCGGAAAGAGGGGAGGGGCCGCGGCCCTTCCCCTTTCGTGCGTTCGCGGCTACCGGATCCGGGCCGAGAACAGCCTGGCCGAGTAGAACACCGCCGCGGTGGTCAGCACCGCGACGATCAGTAGCCCCTGCCAGACCACGCTGTCGCCGGGGTGCCCGGAGAACAGCGCCCGCATGCCCTCCACCGCCCAGTAGAAGGGGTTCCACTCCGCGACCCGTTGCAGCCACATCGGCGCCAGGGCCAGCGGCAGCAGTACGCCGGAGAGCAGGCCGATCGGCTGGGCGATGGTGTTCACCACCGGCGCCATCGCGGCGTCGTTGGGCAGAGCCAGCGCGATGCCGTACGAGATGGCGGAGGTCATCAGGGCCAGCAGGGCGAGCAGGACGTAGGCCAGCAGCAGGCTCAGCGGGTCGACCCGCAGGCCGAACGGCAGCGCGACCAGCGTGATGATGACGGCCTGGACGAGCAGTCCGACCATTTCGCGCAGCGCCCGGCCCAGCAGCAGGGCGAGCCGGCTGACGGGGGTCACCCGGGAGCGTTCGATGATGCCGGCCTTCAGTTCGCCGAGCAGGCTGAAGCCGGTGTAGAGGCCGCCGAAGATGCAGAGCACCGCCAACAGGCCGGGGACGTAGATCTGGTAGGCCTCGGCGTAGCTGGTGGCGCCCATGGGCGCGAGGACCTTCTTGAGCAGCGGGGCGAACAGCAGCAGGTAGAAGACCGGCTGGGTGATGCCGATCACGATCCAGATCGGTGTGCGCCACATCAGCAGTGCTTGCCGCTGGAAGACCAGCCAGGTGTCACGGGCGAGCTTCACGAAAGGGACCCCAGGGATTTCTCGTCAGGACTGTTCGATGGAGCGGCCGGTGCGGGCCAGGAAGACGTCGTCCAGGCTCGGCCGCTGGAGCTGCACCGTCCCGGGGACGATGCCCGCCCCGTTCAGGACGCTCAGCAGCTGCGGGATCGCGGCCGCGCCGTCGTCCAGGTAGAGCCGCAGGCCGTCCTCGCCCGGTTCCAGCCGGTGCAGGGAGGGCTGCTCGCGCAGGGCGTCGGCCGCGGGCTCGGCGTCCCCGGTGGCGAGGCCGAGCAGGACGACGTCGCCGGAGATCTCGCGCTTGAGCGCCTCGGGCGTGCCCTCGACGACGATCTGGCCGTGGTCGACGATGGCGACCCGGTCGCAGAGCGCGTCGGCCTCGTCCAGGTAGTGGGTGGTCACCACCACGGTCATGCCCTCGGTGCGCAGCCGCTTGATCTCGGCCCACACCTGGCCGCGGCTGGCCGGGTCGAGGCCGACCGTCGGCTCGTCCAGGAACAGCACCTTCGGGGAGTGGATCACGCCGAGGGCGATGTCCACCCGGCGGCGCTGGCCGCCGGAGTAGGTGCTGCAGTGGCGGTCGGCGAACTCGGTGAGGTCGAAGGCCTTCAGGGCGTCCTCGGCCTGCCGCAGCGCGTCGGCCTTGCGGCTGCCGTACATCCGGGCCTGCATCACCAGTTCCTCGCGGCCGGTGACCGCGTCGGCGGTGCCGCCGCCCTGGGCGACGTAGCCGATCCGGTGGCGGACCCCGGCCGGGTCGGCCAGCAGGTCGGCGCCGGCGATCAGGGCTTCGCCGCCGTCCGGGCGGATGAGCGTGGCGAGCATGCGCAGCGTGGTGGTCTTCCCGGCGCCGTTCGGGCCGAGGAAGCCGAAGATCTCGCCCGCCCGGACATCCAGATCGATGCCGCGGACGGCGTCGACGACGGTGCGGCCGTGCTTGCCGGACGGGTAGGACTTGCGAAGTCCCTTGGTCTTGATCAACCAGAACTCCCGGGATGGGACGGTGTGTGGGGGCTCGCGCCCGCCAACCCCCGTGCAAATGGCGGGAGTTGGCGGGCGTGAGGCGGTATCAGGGGGCGACCAGCGCTTCCATCCGGTCGGCGGCGGTCAACGCCCCACCGCCGGACAGCAGTTGACGACCGATCGACTCGGCGGCCGTTCGGTGGGAGGGCTCGTCGAGCACCCGCCGCAGCCGCTCGGCGATCACCGGCGGACTGACCCGGGCGAACGGGACCCGGAGGCCGGCCCCGGCCTCCACGACCCGCTGCGCCACGAACGGCTGGTCGTTGCGGATCGGCGCCGCCAGCACGGGGACACCGTGCGCCAGCGACTCGACCACGGTGTTCATCCCACCATGGCAGAGCACCGCGTCCAACCCGCCCCTGGACAGCAGCTCCAGGATCGGTGCCCGATCGACCACCACGACGGAGTCCGGAAGGGCAGCCGGCAGTGCCCCCCGGGGCGAGGCGATCACCGCCCGGACGTCCCCGAGGTGCGCCAGCGCCTCGACGGTGCGGTGCAGGAAGTCCGCGCCGACCGCGTCCGACATCGTCCCCATGGTGACCAGCACGGTGCGCCGGCCGGGCTCCAGCCGCGCCCACTTCAGTCGCGCCCACTCCAGCCGCTCCCACGGGAACGCCGGATCCGCCGGACGAGCGGTCAGCACCGGTCCCACCAGGGCGAGTTGAGGCAGCGCTGGCAGCTCGCGGCCGAGCAGCGCCCGGCCGGTGGTGGCCAGCAGCAGGTGCGGCGAGAAGCGTGGGTCCGTGAACTCGTCGGCGGGCAGCTGGGCCCGCTCCCACAGCCCCGCCAGCAGGCCCGCCGTCCAGGCCTCGACCTGCGGCAGGTGCCGGTACGGGCGGCCCAGCTCCATCGCCCCCGGCGCCAGCGTCGCCCACGGCAGCCCATGCCGGTGCGCGACCAGCGCGCCCGCCGGGGTGTGCTGGTCCACCAGCAGCGCGTCCGGCCGGAACTCCCGCACCACCGCGTCCAACGGCTTCAGGGTGAACCTGGCGTACGGGACGACGAAGCCCTCCCACAGCGAACGCAGCGAGGCCAGGCCGTGGCCCCCCATCGCCCGGAACATCCGGTTGCCGGTGCCGAAGATCCGGGCGTCCGGGCCGAGCAGCGGCCGCAGCATCGTCTCGGTGCCAGTCCAGGCCACCTCGTGGCCGCGCGCGGCGAGCTCGTCCGCGATCCCGGCCGCCGGATTGACGTGCCCGGCCAGCGGGGGCACCACCAGCAGGAAGCGGCTCATCGGCGCACCAGCTCCGCCAGGTCGCCGACGGTCAGGGCGCTCAGGCCGTCCAGGCCGAGGCCGGCCCGCAGCGCGCCCAGGTCGGCGCCGAAACGCTCCCGCAGCAGCGCGTCCAGGGCGGCGAACTCGCTCTCGTCCAGGGCGAGATCACCGTCGAGTCGGTCCCCGGGGGCGAGCGACTCTGCCCATTCGGGCAGAGCGTCGGCGGCCTCGGCCAGCGCGGCCAGCAGCGCCGGATCCAAGCCGCCGGGCGGCCCGGAGGCCAGGCCGGAAACGGTTTCTGGGTATACGGAGGAATGCTGGGGATCAGTCATCGGAAGGCTCCACCGGCTCGACGGCAACGGGGGTGAGGGAGGGGGCTCCAGGGCGGTGATCGCTTGTGCGACCCGCAGAGCGTGGGAATACTAACCGGCGTGACCGCACTGGAGGCAGTGGCCGTCCACCTCCCCCCACGACTCGAATCGATCGAGGACGTGGGCGCCCGGATCGGCCTTACCCCACGTCAACTCCGACTCTTCCGCCGCTTCCACGGCCTGGACCAGGTACGCCTGGACCCGGACGGGACGCTGCTCGACCTGCTGGACGCCGCCGTCCGGGCACTGCCCGAACTGCGCGGCAACGAACACCGCGTCCGGTACCTGCTGCACGCCCGCAACACACCGGTCGCCGTGCCCTACCCGCTCAACCCCCTGCACCAGCTCCAGGAACGCTTCGGCCTCACCCACGCCGACGCGTTCACCGTCACCCAACAGGCCTGCGCCGCCTCGCTGCTGGCCGTCGACCTGGCCGGGCGACTGCTGGCCGACGACGGCGACCCGACAGCGCTGGCCCTGGTGGTGGCGGGGGAGAAGACCTTCACCCGGGACGCCCAACTCGTCCCCGACACCACGATCTTCGCCGAGTCGTCGACGGCCTGCCTGGTCAGCCCCGACGGCGACCGCAACCGGGTGCTCTCCTACGCGGTCCGCCAGCGCCCCGAGTTCTACGGCCGACCCGCCGAGGATCCGGAGCTGCTGGTCCGCTACCAGCGGGAGTACCAGCCCACCATGATCGAGACCGTGCAGGCCGCGCTCGACCAGGCAGGCCTCGACCTCTCCGACATCGCGCTGCTGCTCCCGCACAACGTCAACCAGGCCTCCTGGCGGATGATCTGCCGCCAACTCGGCTACCCCGTCGAGCAGGTGGTCCTGGAGAACGTACTCACGGTCGGACACAGCTTCGCCGCCGACGCCTTCATCAACCTCCGCACCGCCACCACCGGCGGAGCGCTCCGGCCCGGCGACCACTACCTGATCGCCGCCGCCGGCATCGGCGCCACCTTCGCGGCCATGGTGCTGCGGCACTGACGCATCCTTGTTCCTCGCCACCCACCACCGGACGGTCCACCCATGTCAGAATCCACCCTGCCCACCACCGAGCCGGTCGACCCCGAGGTGCGCGGCCGCATCCGGCGCGGCATCGAGGACGTCCTGCCGCGCGTCCTGGGCGTCGAGCTCGCCGACATCCCCGCGAACGCCTGCTTCTTCGACGACTACGGCCTCACCTCCTCCGGCATCGTCGAACTGGTCCTGGACATCGAGGAGACGCTCGCCATCCAGGTCGACGTCGAGCACCTCGCCATCGACGACATCCGCACCATCGACAGCCTCACCGACTACGTCGTCGGGCACTACGCCGACGAGGACTGACCGATGCCCGCCGAGACCCGCGGCCTGCGCGTGACCAGGGCGGTCGCCGCCGGATTCGACGGCCACTCGGCCGCCGCGCTCCACCCCGACCTGCGGACCTTCACCGCCGACCTGGTCCGCCCGTACGGCCTGCCGCTGTGCGAGGACCTGCTGACCGGAGGCGCCGGGCACGACTACGGCGCGATGGCCGCCGGCCTGTTCGAACAGGCCCTGCCCGGGGGCGAACCAGCCGACCTGCTGATCCTCGCCTTCTCCTCCCCGGACGTCCGGCCCGCCGCACCCGCCTCGCTCCAACTCAGCCGCCACTGCCCCGGGCAGCCGACCGCCTTCGCCGTCTGCGACCAGGGCAGCGCCACCGCCTTCACCGCCCTGCGGATCGCCGCCGCCCACCACCGCACCGGCGGCTGCCGGCGGGCCGTGATCGTGCTCGCCGAACAGAGCGCCCTGCACTACGAGCCCGCCGAGCCCGTCGAGCTGCCCGCCGAGCACCGCGCCGTCGTCCTGGTCTGCGAGGAGGCCCCGGGCGAGGGCCTGCGGGTACGTCAGCAGGCCGAGCCGGACGGCGCCCGGGCGCTGCGCTCCGTCCTCGACGAACACCGCCAACTCGGGCCCGGCGCAAGGCTGTTGCTTGCCGCAGAGCTGGCCTCGCACGGCAGCCCCGAAACCGCCGGGGCGGCGAGCCCCGGACAGCCGTTCACCGGCGTCTGGAGCCTGCTCGCCGACCGCCTCGCCGAGCGCCTCCCCGGGCACGGCCCGCTGCTGGTCGCCGACCACGACCGGCGCCTCGGCCGGCTCAGCACCCTGACCCTGCCGTGAGCACCGCCACCGACGCCACGGACGCCACCGACGTCATCGACGCCACCGACGTCATCGACGTCTGGAGCATCCCCACCGACCAGCCCCCGGCCGTCGTCCGCCAGTTGTACGGCCTGCTCGACGCCGAGGAGCGGCAGCGGGCCGACCGGGCCCACGACCCGCGGCAGGGCGAACGCTTCACCGTGGTCCGGGGTGCCGTCCGGCTGCTGGTCGCCGAACGGCTCGCCGTCGCGCCCGCCGACCTGACGTGGCGTCGCGGCCCGCACGGCAAGCCCAGCCCCGCGGGCGGCGGCGGGATCGACGTCAACTGGTCCGCCTCGGGCGCCCTCGCGCTGCTCGCCATCGCGGACGGGCGCCAGGTCGGCGCGGACGTCGAGCAGCTCCGCCCGCCCGGCGTCGGCACCCGGATCGCCCGCCGCCACTTCCCGCCCGCCGACGCGGCACTCGTCCTCGACGCGCCCACCCCGGCCGACGGCGCCGAGCGCTTCACCCGGCTCTGGTGCCGCCGCGAGGCCTGCGTCAAGGTGTACGGCGGCCGGCTCGCCCAGGGACTCGGCCTCCCGCTGGCCGGGCCCTCCCCGCTGCGCCTGCCCGACCCGGGCCCGCTCGGCCCCGGCCCGCTCCGGCTTGCCGACGTCCCCGTCCCGGGCCCGTTCCGCGCGGCGGTCGCTGCCGACGAGGACCGCCCCTTCACCGTCCGCCGGCACCACTGGGCCTGACCGACAGCGGCAAGGGCCCGACCGGCAGTCAAGCCGGTCGGGCCCAGTACGCACCGCCGTCAGCCCAGGGACTTCGACATGTAGACCGCGCGCCGCCCGTAGGACGCGGGCACGGCCACCTCCCGGTGCGCGCGGTAGCCGTAGAAGCGCAGCAGGATGTCGGAGCCGCGCACCGCGACCATCGAGATCTGCGCGAAGCCCGCCGCGGCGGCCCGCGCGTGCGCGTGCTCCATCAGGTCCGCGGCGAGCTCCCGGCCGCGCAACTCCTCGGCCAGCACCAGGTCGTGCACGTGCAGGTTGTCCGACTCGAACGCCCCGGCCTCGGCCACGGCGAGGTCCGGGCACCGCAGCGGCGGGTACGGCAGGCTCAGCAGGTAACCGCGGACGGTGCCGTGCCGCTCCATCACGTAGCAGGTCTCCGGCGAGCAGCGGGCCCGGGACTGCAGCGCCTCCCGGCCCTCGGAGAGGCCGTCGGCCGCGTAGGCGTCGTGCTCCAGCGCGACCACGGCGTCCCAGTCCCCGTCGGCCAGCTGCCGGATCAGGAACTCCTCGTTCACCCGGCGAGCCCCCGCTCGCGGGCGGCGGCCACCATCGGGGCCCAGGCCTCGATCAGCACGGCCCAGCGCTCGGCGTCCTCCCGGGCCTCGTCCAGCAGCTGCTGCCGCTGCCCGGCCACCACGTCCGCCAGCTCGGCGTACTTGCCGCCCAGCTTGCGGTACAGGCGGTCCACCTCGTCCAGGCACTGCTCGTTGACGTCCCGGTCCAGGTCGAAGGTGCTGCGCACCAGGCCGAGGATCGGCTCGACCTTCAACTCGTGCCGCTCGTCCAGCAGTCCGGTGCCGAGGTCGATCATCTGGCCGTAGACCGGGTACAGGTACAGCATCGAGAGCAGCATCTTCACGAAGCGCAGCTGGTACGAGAGGAACCCGGCGCCGATCCGGCGTTCGGGCGTGTAGTAGTTGACGATGTGCCGCTTGTGGATGACGGCGGGCAGCTTGGAGTGCACCAGGGCGTGCAGCAGCGCGTAGTCGCTGCCGATGGTGCGCAGCGAGGGGACCAGCGGCAGCACCTCGTAACCCCGGTGGTCCAGGGCGACGTTGCACATGTAGACGTCCCAGATGTCCGGCACGCCGAGCACCGAGTCGGCGGCGTCGAACGAGTCGTACTCGGCGCCCTTGAAGGAGATGTCCACCATGGCGTCCTGCTCCTCCCGCGTCCACACCCGCGGCGTCCACAGTCGCACCAGGTCCCGGTAGACCTCCGGGTCCAGCTCGTTGATCTCGCCGATGTCCACGTTGAGTTCGCCCATGAAGGCGGCGCTGACCAGCATCACCGGCTTGTCCGCGTCCGCCGGGTCGAGCTCGGAGCGGGCCACCCCGGCCAGCGCCTCCCCGGCCGGCTTGCCGATCGACAGCAGCTCGTGGTGGATCGGGAACATCTTCTTCCCGTCGACGACCTGGTAGTCGAAGTCGTCGTTGCGCAGGTGCGCCGAGGTGCAGCCCAGGGCGGCGGCGCCCAGGAAGATCCGGTTGACGCAGGAGCCGTACGCGACGTCCGACGGCAGCATCAGGTCGAGCAGCAGCCCGGGGTCGGCGCCGCCGGAGCGCTCCGCCACGTCGCGGAAGAACTCGCGCTGCGCCTCGTTGCCGAGGTGGTGGACGAACACGCCGGGGACGGGGGCCAGCGCGGCCACGGCGTCCGCGTTCTTCGCGAACTCGGCGTCCTCGGTGGTGTCGAGGACCAGGAGGTGGACCTCGGCCCCGAACGTCTCGACGGCGTAGGCCGCCTCCTCGACGAGGTCCACGATGGTGCCGGGGCAGGCTCGCATGGTGGGCAGGGCGAGGCAGACTCGTTGCATGGTGTGGGGATCTCCGTCTGATCGTCAGATTCGTTGCGGCGCCTGGCAGTCGAGCGAGGAGAAGGTGCCCCGACCGGCCGGCCGTACCGTCCTGGACGGGCTCGCCGGCGGGGGCGGAGGGCTGTGGCGGCAACGTGGATGGCCTGGTTTCACCACAGTGGACTGGACCAATGCGGGGTGTCAACGCACCGCCCCCGGCCCGTCCCCGCCGCCCGCCGACACTGCCCGATGGGGCAGCCGGCCCTGCCCCGGGGCGAAATGCTTCCAGTGAGCCGCGGAGCCCTCCGGGTGAACGGAGAACGCACGCGCGGAATCCGGCCGGGAATCGTCTACGGCAGGCACGACCCGACTTCCGTACCCGAAGTCCGGTGCACCGGAGCCCGGCCCGACCGATTGATCTCCGGAACGCCTATTCGCCGCCCGGGCGCCCGCTTCGAAATTGATTCGTGATGATCGTTGCGCACCCTGCGCCGAATATCTCGGGAAGATAACGGATTTGCGATGAAGATGCTCCCGAGTCGGCGAAGGCCCTCGAATTCGGGCCGCCCCGGAAGGCCCGGCTACGCCGGACAGGCCTGGCCGCGGTCGCGCTCCCCGAGGTCGAACAGCGCCCGCCCCATGGCGGCCGCGGCGTCCGCCCGCCGGTGCTCCAGTCCGACCTTCCGGGCGATCGCCAGCGCCTGCTCGGCCGCCTCCAGCGCCTGGGCCGGCAGCCCGGCGGCCCGGCAGGACTCGGCCAGGCCCACCAGTACGCCCGGCATCCGGTCCCGGGCACCGAGCGCGAGCAGCGCCCCCAGGCACTCCCGGTAGTCCGCGCACGCCGCCTCGTACCGCCCCATCCCGTGCAGCGCCGTCGCCCGCGCGTACAGCATGTGCACCTGGCCGACGAAGTCGCCCAGCTCCCGGAAGGTCGCCAGGCTGCGCTCGGCCCGGCGCCGCGCCGACTCCGGCCGGCCCACGGCGAGGTCGGCCAGCGCCGCCATCCCCTCGACGAAGGCGTGCGAGGACGGGTTGCCCAGCTCGGCGCTGAGCGCGATCGCCTCGTCGCACCAGGCCGTCACCTCCTCGTCCGTGCAGTGCGGGAGGCCGGTCAGCGCCTGCACGACCAGCGCGCCGGGCAGCAGCGCCGCCTGCCCCGTCCGCCGGGCCAGCGCGACCACCCGGCCCGCCTCGGACCGGGCCTGCCAGGTGCGCTGGAACTCCCGCTGTGCCCACATCAGCGTGTACCGGGCCCGGGCCTCGCTCTCCGGCAGGCCTGCGGCGTGGGCGGCCTCGGCGACCCGTCCGGCCAGGTCGCACAGCTCCGGCACGGCCATGCCCAGGTCGATCAGCTGGATCAGCACCAGCGTCAGGTCCGCGACCACCGCCAGCGGGCCGTCCGGATCCCGGGTGGCCTGCTCGGCCACCGCCAGCACGGCGGCGATCTCCTGCCTGGCCCAGCGCAGCCCCTCCGCGGGCCCGTCGAAGGCCGGCTCGGCGAACTCCGGCTGGGCGAACTCCGACTGGGCGACCTCCGGCTCGGCGAACTCCGACTGGGCGACCTCCGGCTGAGCGAACTCCGGCTGGGCGACCTCCGCCGCCACCAGGTCCGCGAACGGGTAGCCGGGCCGGACCACCCGGTACAGGCCCGCCACCGTCGCCAGGTAGTGCCGCAGCAGCCGCTCGACGGCGGCCCGCCCGGCGGCGTCCCCGTCCACCTCCCGGACCAGCTCGCGGGCGAACAGCCGCAGCAGGTCGTGGTACTGGTAGCGGCCCGCGAACGGGCAGGACAGCAGGCCCAGGTCGGTCAGCGCCTCGGCCAGCCGTTCGGCCGCCGGCTCCGGCAGCTCCAGCAGCACCGCGGCCGCCGCCGAGGACACGCCTGGGCCGTCCGCCAGCGAGAGCAGCCGGAACGCGCGGGCGGTCTCCGGGTCGAGCTGGTCGTAGCTGAGCCGGAACGACGCGGCGACGGCCAGCTCCCCGGTCTCCAGCTCGGCCAGCCGCCGCCGCTCCGAGGCCAGCCGGTCCGCCATGTGCGACAGCTGCCAGGTCGGGCGGGCCGCCAGCCGGGACGCCGCCGTCCGCACCGCCAGCGGCAGGAACCCGCAGGCCTCCGCCACCCGCCGGGCCGCCGCCGGCTCGGCCGCCACCCGCGACACCCCGGCGATCGCGGTGAGCAGCCGCACCGACTCCTCCGAGGTCAGCGGTTCCAGGGCGACCTGACGGGTCATCGGAATCCCCGACAGCCAGGCCCGACTGGTCACCAGCACCGCGCAAGAGCGGCTGCCGGGCAGCAGCGGCCCGATCTGCCGGCTGTCGCGGGCGTCGTCCAGCACGATCAGCACCCGCAGACCCGCCACCCGAGACCGGAACAGGCCGGCCCGCTCCGCCGTCCCCTGCGGGATCGCCGCGTCGGCCACGCCCAGCGCACCGAGGAAACCGGCCAGCACCTCGCCCGGATCGGCGGGGAACGCCCCCGCCCCCTGCAGGTTCACGTACAGCTGGCCGTCCGGGTACTGCCCGCCCACCGCGTGCGCGACGTGCACCGCCAGCGCCGACTTGCCGACCCCGCCCAGGCCCGACACCCCCACCACCGGCACGGCCGGACCGCCCGGCGCGAGGTCCGCGCACAGCGCCGCGCAGAGCTCGTCCCGGCCGGTCCAGTCGGAGATGTCGGCGGGCAGCTGGGCCGGCGCGACCTGCACGGATGCGACAGGCCCGCCGCCCGGCCCGCCCGCCGGCGCGGGCACCGCGGCCGGCGCGGCCAGCAGCGGATCGCCCGACAGGACGCCCAGGTGCAGCTCGCGCAGCCGCGGCCCCGGCTCGACCCCCAGCTGCTCCAGCAGCGTGCGGCGGGCGTCCGCGTACACGCCCAGCGCCTCGGCCTGCCGCCCGCTGCGGTACAGCGCCAGCATCAGCAGCTCGCGCATCGGCTCCAGCAGCGGGTACTGGCTGACCCACACGGTCAGTTCACCGATCACGTCCGCGTGCCGCCCGGCCTCCAACTCGGTCTCCAGCCAAGCCTGGACGGCGTTCAGCCGGCGCTCGACCAGCCGGGCCCGGTGGGCCTGGGCGAACGGCCCCGGCAGCCCGGCCAGCGGCTCGCCGTGCCACAGCCCGCACGCCTCCCGCAGCAGCCCGAGCGCCCCGGCGACGTCCCCCAGCGCACGGGCCCGGCCCGCCGCCGCGACCCGGTCCTCGAACACCTCGGCGTCCACGCACTCCGCCGGGAGCCGCAGCACGTAGCCGCTGCCCGAGGACACCAGCACCGCCGGGCGCACCCGGTCCAGCTCCAGCACCCGCCGAAGCCGCGACACGTACGTCCGCACGATGGCGGCGGCCCGGGCCGGCGGCTCCTCCCACAGCGCGTCGAGCAGCTCGTCGACCGACACGATCCGGCGGGCCCGCAGCGCCAGCGCGGTGAGCAGCGCCCGCTGCTGCGGCGGACCGAGCTCCAACTCGCGCTCCCCGCACCAGGCCTGCACCGGCCCGAGCAGACACAGGCGCAGCCCCGCCCCACCGTCCGGCTCCGGGGCCGACGTGCCGTGGGGCTCTCCGATTTCCGTCATTGTCAGAAGGTAGCGGTTCGGACCGGCCGACTGCCGCGCCGGGGCGGACGCAATTCCACCGCCACGGACGGAACCCGGTCGGCCACGCGCCCGCGCGCATTCGATTCCGCCATGCCCGCTCGCGGAAACGGCCGTGCCGCGGATCGCGCCCGCCCGGCGGGTCCGGAAAAACTTTTCCCGCCGAACGGGAACCGATGACGCGGATGCGGATCCGTCAATCTTTTATTGACCGGCGGCGGATAGCTTGCACTCGGTGCACATGTCCGCCGGCCCTCCGGCGGACACGGGAGCTCCCGCGGACCAGCCGGGCCGCAGGAGGAGGAGAGACGGCGTCTCGTGCGGACGACGCCAGCCGACCGGTTCTGACGGTGCGCCACCGCTCGTGGGGGGCGGTGGGCGCACCGCCAAGCGCAACGAAAGGAATCCAGCGCTGTGCTGCAGTACGCCGACGACGTCCGCGCGACGACCACCCGAACGATCCCGACGCAGACCGCCAGAACGATCCCGGCACAGACCGCCCGCCCGATCCCGGTCGCCGTCCACGCCCTGGACCCGCTCTCCCGGGCCGGAGTGGTCAGCTACCTCCGGCAGTGCCCGGAGATATCGCTCGTCGAGGAGGACCACCAGCCGGCCGGCACCGCCGTCGCCCTGCTGGTCGCCGACACCTTCGACGAGGCCGCCCTGGCCGGCCTGTCCCGGCTGGTCAAGGCCGAACGGACGCACGTGGTGCTGATCCTGGACCGGATCCAGGAGCCCGAACTGCTCAACGTCGTCTCCCTCGGCGTCACCACCATCCTGTGGCGCCGCGAGATCACCGGCGAACGCCTGCGCCAAGCCGTCCGCACCGCCGTCCGCGGCCACGGCGACCTGCCCCCCGACCTGCTCGGCAAACTGCTCGGCTGCATGGGCCGCCGACGCACCGGCGACGGCCCCGACAACAGCCCCGCCGACCACGGCATGCAGCCCCGCGAGGTCGACGTCCTACGCCTGGTCGCCGACGGCATGGACACCGGGGAGATCGCCGTCAAGCTCCTCTACTCGGAGCGGACGATCAAGAACATCATCCACACCGTCACCACCCGCTTCCAACTCCGCAACCGCGCCCACGCGGTGGCCTACGCCCTGCGCGAGGGCTACATCTAGGCCGTCCCGCGTCACGGAAGGGCGCCCACAACCGCCCGGCGGATGTGGGCGCCTGACGGCACGTCGGTTCTAGCGGGCGGCCAGCGTCTCCAGCACTCGGGTCAGCGAAGTGCCCAGGCCCCAGCGGTCGGCGAGCGACTCGAGCGCCATCGGGTCCCGCGGCTCGCGGGGCAACTGCGGGTCGAACGGCGGGAGTTGGATGTCGGTGGCGACCCGGACCACGGTCGGCGCGACGTCCAGGTACGGGGCCGCCTCGAGGAGGTTCTTGCGGCGGGCCGGTGTCAGCTTCGAGGCCGGGTCGGCGGCCGCCGCGCGGACGGCCGTCAGGTCGCCGTAAGTCTGGATCAGCTGGGTGGCGGTCTTCTCGCCGATTCCCTTCACACCCGGCAGGCCGTCGCTCGCGTCGCCGCGCAGCGCCGCCAGGTCGGCGTAGGACGAACCCGGGACGCCGTACTTCTCCACCAGCGCCGCGTCGTCCATGCGCTGCGCCGCGCCGATGCCCTTCGCGGGGTACAGCACCGTCACCGCGCGGGCGTCGTCGACCAGTTGGAACAGGTCCCGGTCGCGGGAGGCAGAAGTTTCCCAACCCGCGAAACCGGGTCTTACCTGCGAGGATTCGGGCATGCTCAGAGCCGTTGTCGGTGCACGCGTCAGCGTGGTCAAGGGGTCCGAGAAGGTCTCGCACCTGGTGCAGAAGGAAGCCGGCCATGGCTACGTAGCTGGCTCGCGCCCGATCACGCTGGACATTGCAGCGCTCCTGCGCTGGAGTCAGCGTGGGCGGACCATGGCGGTGAGCCGGGGCGAGTCAGGCGAGGGCTGCTGGCTGTTGATGGCCTGGTATCCCCAGGACTCGTACAGGGCCTGGACCTTGCCGTCCCCGGCGAGTGGATTGACCATCAGGGTGACGCGGTCCTCGGCGCGGTGGGCGAGGAGTTCGTCGTGGATGCGGCGGGCGGTACCGGTACCGCGCCAGGGGGTGCGGACGCCGATCTCCTTGATGATCAGCACGGGGGTGTCGGTGAAGCCGTCGGGCAGCGGTTCGGTCATGCGCTTCCAGTACCGGTCGTCGGCGTCGGCGGTGTTGCCGTAGGCGTAGCCGACCGGGACGTCGCCGTCGTAGCCGAGGACGAGTTCGAAGCCGGGCTCGGCGGCGTGCCGGTCGAGGCGCTCGGCGAATGTCTGAACGCGGTAGTTGGCCAGGTGCAGCAAGGGTGCCCGCACGTCGGAGTAGACGTCCAGCAGGTCCTGGCGGGCCTGTGCGATGAGGTCGGTGTGGTGGCGGAGCTCGATCGTCACGCGGTGGTCCTCCTGGCGTTGTATGCGTACTCGGCCCAAGAGCGGGCCAGGTTGCTGCCATCGGCCAGGTCGCTCAGCTTGGCGCCGAAGGCGTTCAGCATGCCGGTGACGCGGGGGTGGGCGGAGACCTCCGCCGGGACCGACATGGCGGTGACGACAGCGGGTTCGAGGTCGCCCTGGCCGAGCTGGGCGTGGGCGAGGCGGACGGTGGTGATCGCGTGCGAGCGCTGCATGGCGCCCCGGCGAAGCGCCATACTGCGGTGCGCGTGAGCTTCCGCTTCCTCCCAACTGCCGGCTGAGAGGTAGGCGGCGAGGGCCAGGGAGTCGAGTTCGGCCTGGTAGTAGAAGGCTGTTATCCACAGTGGGCGGGAAGCGCCGGAGTCGGCTCGGTCAAGGGCCTCCTGCGCGTGCCCCAGGGAGCGTCGCACCGCATTGGTGTCTCCGGTCAGGCCGTGGATGGCCGCGTGGCGGGCGTGTCCGAGGGAGGCGAACAACGGGTCGCGCCGGGAGATGGGCAGGCTGCGTGCCACGTCGTTGGCCGCGAGCGCGTCGCCGGGTCGGCCGAGATGGCGGTAGAGGCTGCCGGCGTGGGACCAGATGCGGAACTGGATGGACGAGTCACCGGACATGGCTGCCAGGGAGGCGGCCTTCTGATGGTGTTGGAGAGCGGCGTCGAAGCGGCGGCCGTCGATGGCGGCCCACATCGCGCTCGACATGAAGGAGGCCGCGCTGGCGTACAGCTGAGCTCTGATCCGCTGGGTAGCGGTGCCGCGCTCCTGGAGGGCGAGGGCTTCGTCGGCCAGTTGGCCGGCCCGGGTTTCGATGCTGAGGCGACCGCCGTGGCGGTGGTCGCTGGCGACGACCTCGGCGAAGCGGGCCTGCAACTGTTGGACGTCGCCGATCCCGATCCGACGTGGTCCGGCCGCGGCGCCCGTGAGTGCGGCCACGGCGGTGCCTCCGGCGGCTGCTACGAAGTCGCGTCGCCTCACGTCTTCCTCCGATGTGCTGCTTCGGGCCCGTCCTGTGGGGACGAAGCCCAGTTCCTCGGGCGGGCAGTCGAATACTGCCGTGAGCGCAAGGCGGATCTTCGCAGGCGGCCAACGGGTCTGACCAGTCAGCCAGTTGTGGACCGTGCGCTCTGACACCGTGCCGAGCTTCCCGGTGAGGATCTCGACCTCGGCGTTCACTTCGCGGGCTAACTCTGCCTTCGTCATGCGGCGTTCGGCCATCCGGAGGCGGAGTGCGACGTTGGCCACCATGCGATCAACGTAGTTGCGGTGTGACGTGGTGTGACGTGGTGTGCAGGGGGTCGGGTAATGAGGCGGTCAAGTTTTCCGGTCGCACCCGGACCAGAGGCACTCGTACTTTGCCTCACCGGCCCGTAGCTGACGGTCGTTCACTGGTTACGCGAGGTCGTCCTCCTCTCGGGGACGGCATCCGGTGTCAGGCCCGTCCTGTGTTCCGAGCCTGGCACCGGCCAACCCTCAACCACACTCCAACCAGGAGTTTCGCCATGGCCCTCACTGCTGGCATGCCTTCGGGAGCCGAGCCAACGGCTGCCGTGACCGCAGCCACCAGCGGTACCGAGTCGGTCGGCGTGGACCTGCCTTATCGGGCCGAGTCCGTGTCTGCCGCTCGTCGGCTGGTGCGCGGGCAGCTTGCGGTCTGGGGCCTGGAGCACCTGGTCGAGGACGCCCAGGTGATCGTCTCGGAGCTGGCGACCAACGCGGCCAAGACCGGATGTCGGCTGCGGATGCGGGTCGAGATCGAACGGCTCACCGAGAAGGCGGTCCAGATCCGTGTCACCGACGGCTGCCGCATCCTGCCGGTCATGGTCAAGGCCGACGGGCAGGACGAGGGCGGTCGGGGTATCGCGCTGGTCCACCACCTCACCGGCGGCCGTTGGGGCGCTGACCAACTGCCGAACGGCAAGACCGTTCACGCCGAACTTGGGGCCGTGGCATGAGCGCCCAGCACCGCAACCCCGACCGTGACCTTGCTCGGCGACGCCCTGAAGGCCCCGGTGGTGTCCGGCCACCTCGTCGTGCTCGGTCTGCTCGGCTACCTGGTCGAGCACCAGCCGCCTCAGTACCAGCCGCTTACCGCCGCCAGCGCGCCGGACGCCGACCCGGCCACCTCGTCGTGCTCGGTCTGCTCGGCTACCTGGTCGAGCACCAGCCGCCTCAGTACCAGCCGCTCACCGCGGCCAGCGCGCCGGATGCCGACCCGGCCACCGAATCCCTCTGACCGAGCGAGGAGCCAGCACGATGCAGACCCTGGCCCGATACCGGCGCCGCATCGCCCGCCGCCCGAACACGGTGGTCGTGCAGCCCGACGGCTTCTGCAACCTCAACTGCACCTACTGCTACCTGCCCGACCGAGGCCGGCGCACACCGATGCCGGTGGCGGTCGCTGAGGCGGTGGCCCGCTCGATTGCCGAGTTCGCCGACACCACGACCTCCTCGCCCATCGAGATCCTGTGGCACGCGGGCGAGCCGCTGGCCGTGGGGCGGCAGCGGTTGGCCGAGCTGCTGGCCCCGTTCGAGCCGCTGCGGCAGGCCGGCTTGGTCGAGCACTCGGTGCAGACCAACGCGGTGCTGATCAACCCGGCCTGGTGCGACTTCCTGACCGCATACGGGTTCCGGATCGGGGTGAGTATCGACGGCCCGGCCGCCCTCAACCGCCAGCGCGTCGACTGGGCCGGACGTCCGGCCTTCGACCGGATCATGAAGGGCATCGGGTGCCTTCGGGAGCACGGGGTCCGGTTCTCCGCGATCGCAGTCGTCAGCGCGGAGAGCATTCTCGACCCAGAAGGGTTGCTGGACTTCATGGCGGGCCTGGGATGCCACAGCTTCGGGCTGAACATGGAGGAGACCGAGGGCGTCAACACCAGCCGGACGGTGCCCACCGTCGAACAGGCCCGCAAGTTCTGGCGCCGCGCCATCGCCTGGTCGAGGCGGCACCGCGAGCTGACCGTCCGCGAGGTCGACCGGCTCGGCAGCTACCTGCGGTCCGCCCGTGCAACGGGTCTGGCCGCGTGGGACGACGCGCTGATCGACCCGATCCCAACCGTCTCCGCTGCCGGGGACGTGGTCCTGCTCTCGCCCGAGCTCGCCGGCATCAGAGACCCGGCATACAACGACTTCCGGGTCGGCAACGTCCTGGAGCTGACCATCGGCTCCATGCTGGACCGCGCGCACCACCTGCGGTACGTGCGCGAGTTCCTGACCGGCCTGGACGAGTGCGAGGCTCGGTGCGAGTTCTTCGGCTTCTGTCGGGGAGCCCAGGCCGGCAATCGCTACTTCGAGAACGGGCGCCTGGACACCACCGAAACCAACTACTGCCGCGTGTCCAGGCAGGCCCTCGTCACCGCACTGTCCGATACCGTCCGAGAGGAGCAAGCAGCATGACCATCCTCGAACTGCTGGCCGTCACTGATTCCCCCGTGGTTGCCGACCTGACGTCCAGTCACCCGATCGCGGTCGCCAAGTTCGACAACCGACCGACCTGGGACAACGTCGGCTCGTCGTTCGACAACCGGCCGACCTGGGACAACAAGACCAGCAAGTAGCACCACCTGAGCACCCGGGCCCGCACCGCGCGGTGCGGGCCCGGCCCGACAGAGCGGAGCCCCACCCGTGGACAGCATCACCTTCGGCCGCGTCACCGTCACCCTGCCCACCCTGGACGAGCCCGGCCTCTACCTGTCCAACGTCGCGTCCCTGGACTCCGCCCGGGGCATCGTCCAGGACTTCCAGTACGGCGACGCCGACCTGCGGGACCTGGACCTGTCCGACACCAGCCTCATCACCGGCCGCGTCAGGGGGCTGCGGGCCGATCGCGTCCAGCTCGACAAGGTCCGCCTGGACTCCGTCGAGTTCGACACCTGCGACCTGGCCACCGCCCGCATCGCCGACAGCAAGCTGTCCCGCGTCGTCTTCCGGAACTGCAAGATCATGGGTGCCGGCCTCACCGGCGTGGCCCTGGACAACGTGCTCTTCGAGAACTGCAAGCTCGACTATGCGAGCTTCGAGCAGGTCCGGGCCACCGGGCCGGTCTCGTTCTCCAAGTGCGCGCTCACCGAAGCCTTGTTCACCGGCTGCGACCTGACCGGAGTGGTCCTGGACGCGTGCACGCTGCGGCTGGCGGAGTTCGGGCGGGGCAAGTACCAGGGCCTGGACCTGCGGGGCAACGACCTGACCTCGCTGCGGGGTGTCGCCCACCTCGCCAAGGTGGTCATCGACCGGTCCCAGCAGGCCGAGCTCGCCGAAGCCCTGATCGCGGAGCTGGATGTGACCTTCGGCGACACCCTGAACCAGCACCGGTGACCCGAACCGGGAGGAGCCCGGATTGAACCTCGCCATCGCCCACACCGACCCCGCCGCCCTCATCGCCCGTTGCGAGACCACCGGGGTCCGCATCGCCGGCAGTGAGCCGGAGTACGAGCCAGGGGCTGTCCTTCCGGCCGGCCCCTGGCAACCCCTGACGGCCGACCTGGCCGCACGGCTCATGCCCAGCGCCCAGACCGCCGACGACACGCTGGTCGAGTTGGTCAAGCTCCCCGACGGTCCGGTGCCCGCGAGCCTGGCGGCCTTGGCCGACCCGCTCGGAGATCCGGACGCCGTTCACCTCGGTCAGGCCGCCAGCCCCGCCAAGGCCCTGACCACCACTCCCAACTACCAGGACGGCCGCCGCATCGGACTGCACGTCGACAACTGGGACCGCCTGGACTACGAGTCCAAGCACACCGGCCGACGGCGCCTGTGCTTCAACCTCGGCCCCGGCACCCGCTACCTCCTGCTCGCCGACCTCGACATCCGCACCATCTGCCGCACCCTCTACGCCGACCCTGCCAGCCGCTACCCCCACACCGACGACCTGCGGGCCTACGTCACCGGCCGGCAGCCGCTGCGCGTCTTCCGCATCCGACTGGCCCCGGGCGAGGGCTACATCGCCCCCACCGAACTGCTGCCCCACGACGGCTCGACCGAGGACCAACCCGAGCCGTCCACGGCAGTGTTCTGGCTCGGCCATTGGCCGCGCGGCATCCTCCCCGCTGTGGTCTGATCTCCGGTAAATGGAAGCGGGTAAGCCGGGGGCATGCCCTTCCTGTACGGGCCGCCGGGGCGCCGAGTGCCGCTGCATAGGTTGGCCGCTTTGCGGCGTAGGTGACTCCGTCGAACGCGAACGCCCCACTGCGCGAGATCGGCATGGCGATGGGCACGGTGACGTCGGTCGTGGAGTCGACCACTCCGAAGCCCATCGCCGGGCGGAACGACGAGGCTGTCGACGTTGCAGTGCGGCGAACCGTTCCGATTTCGAAGCCCCAGAGAGTGTCGGCCGTCGGATCGTCGGCCGGGATCTCTCCGATCAGTGCGAGGCCGCTGGTTCCACTGCAGGTGATGGAGCCTCCGAACCCGCGAGCGAGCAGGATGGCGAGCGCGCCCGGATAGCGACTGGCACCAGGGCCGGTCGCGCTGAGGCTCAGCCACCCCGGTGCGACCGGGTGGATTCCTGCGACGACCGCAAGGCTCAGATCGGAGATGACTGCCGGCCAGCATGGACAGGGGTCGGCTGCGTGGCAGTCTCCGCCTGCTCCAGCCCCGGCCTGGATGACGACGTCTCCTGAGTAGACGGCGCGCAGCTGGGCAAGGGCGCTCGTGGTGCATTCGGAGCGCTTACGAGTCGAACTGGGTTGGCTGGCGCTCATGACAACCACCCGGTCCGGCTGCCAGTCACCAACGAACCGGATCAGGTTCATCACCGCGCGCGGATGGCAGCTGGGTGCCAGCAGGTCTGCGACGACGACCACCCGATCGCCAACGGTCGGTGGCACGTAGCCAGGGCGCGAGCGGAGCAGTTGCGCGAGCGGCGCGTCGGCGTGAGCAGCACGAGGTTCACGGGTCATCACAGGGGCGGCATCCCAGGGAGTCGATGGGGATCGGTTCCGTTGCTCCGCAGCAGCCGGGAGCAACTTTGATCAGAAGAGCGAGCGGCCCTTTCTAGCCGTGACTCTAGCTACAAAAGCCCAGCTCGGAAACCCCTTGTCTTCACGACTGAGAATTCCCGATAAGCAACGATAAATATCGAGACGTGAGTGGCATGAAAACCGTCCCTTCGTCGCCGCGATTCCATCGAATCTGCAGACCGTGGCACCTGGGCCTGGTGCAGCGTCAACCCGAACGCCCTCGACGAGATCTACGACATTTTGCGCTGACGCCCGCCGTCTGCCGGTCAGGGCTTCAATTGTCGACGATCCGCTCCGCTGCCGAGGACACCAGCGCGGAGTCGGTGTCAAGCAAGTGGAGCAGGAATCGGTGCGCCTTGAGATGAATCTCCGCAAGAGCTTGTCGGCGAACATCTTCTTGGAGACTTGACCGACCTGGTGGCCACCTCGTCGGCACAACTCGACGATCCCGGTCTTGAACTCTGGAGCGAACGAGAGGCGAGGGTGTGGCGTCTTCCCCGTGCTCTCCATCATGGACATTATCCCTCCGGGGTCGAAGCCCATGGATTAGGGGTGTTCGTCAAAGCAGATCAAGCCCAAGGCCTTCCAGCGACAGGACCGGTGGTGGCTCCTCCGAGCCAGACTGACCTGTGCATGAGGAGGCAGGCACTTGTGAAGGATTGGCAACGGGTACCCGTCACAACCGTTGCCACGTTCTGTCGCCCGATGGTCTACTTGGCCGATCCTCAACGGATCATCTAAGGGGTGGTGTTGGTGCGTCGTTGGCCAACGCAGTCAATGGCTGTCTCGATGTGGCCTCCTGCAGCAGGGCGGAGTACGGGTGTCTTCGGCGCCAGCTGACGGCGGGCGCCGAAGCCGGCGCGGCTTCGCGTACCAGGACGCGGTTACCCTCCTCGACTGCCTCGACATGCATGAAGGCATGTGGACGCAGATCTCCTGGGAGGATAAGGAGGATATCGTCTGCGTCGACGGTGACGCACCGGTCTACCGTCAGGTGAAGACCATCGAAGAGGCCGGCAAACGCCACAGCGTCGCTGGCGTGTGCATGCCTCAGCTGAAGAAGAACCCCGAAAGCAGCTACTTGGGAAAGCTGTTCCTCGGCAAACCCCTCTCTGACAACGCCCGCTTCACCTTCATCGTCAACGAGAGCCCGCACGCCGACTTCCACGTGTTCGTCACCGAACGCGGCAAGCCCCGGGGTCCTGTCCCGCCGGAGACCCGAGAGGACATCGTCAAGCGGCTCCGTGGCGTCGTCCTGCCGAACGAGCGCGACATCGGCTGGTGCGTTGACCGCCTTGAGGTCCTGGTCGAGGGCAGGACCATCGAGGAGGTGGAAGACCGTGCGATACGGAGACTCGGTCCGATCGTGGGCAGTCACCTCGGACAGGCGCCGCTGACCACCGAGGTCGAGGACATCATGGTGTGGCTGGGAGTACGCATCGCCCGCGATGCGATGGCCCCTCAATCGTGTGCCGTGTCGGCAGCAGACTTCCGCGACATGCTCCTGTGGGCCATTACGAAGTCCACAGGTCGACGACAGGACGGAACCACCGCCCCGTTGATGAAGCTCGCGGACAAGCTCGCGGTTGCCGGGGTTTCGGCGGAGGAAGCGGAGGTGCACAAGGAAAGCGTCCTCAGGTACAACAAGGCCCGGCGGGATAGCGTTGGTTCGGCGCGTGAGCAGATGGACGATTTCGCTGACGAGGTATTCGCGATCTGCACTCGCGTTATGGCCGAGCGCCGAACCGGTCGAATCCCGGCAGGATCGGAGGCGTACCGCGAGACCCTCTCCAGGGTCGAGAACCTCCCAGCGGTAAGCAGCGGGGCCGTGACCCTGCCCCGAGCCCACGCGGTCCTCGCGGACATCACCGCCCGTTGCCAGAACCGGTACGCCGATGCCTCCTAGCATCGGCAGGAGCGCCATCCCGCCGCTCCACCGGCCTTGGGACCCGGACGACTCGCCCGACTTCCACGCCTCCCGGCTGCTCCTCCTGCTCGCCGAGTGCGGTAGCCAGCCCGGACCGCACATCGCCGGCCGCACCAAGCTTGCCAAGCTTGACTTCTTCCTCCGCTACCCCGTCTTCCTGGAACGCGCACACCGAGCACTCGCGGACGAGGTCCACCACGAAACGGCTTTCCGCGCGTCCATGCCGGAGGAGGTCGAGGCACCGATGATCCGTTACCGCTTCGGCCCCTGGGATCCCCGCTACCGGCAGTTCCTGGCGTTCCTCGCAGCCCGCGAACTCATCACCGTCACCACGAGCCACAAACCGGAACGGGTCCGCCTGACGGCCAAGGGGAAGCAGGCCGCCGCCACCTTGGCGGCGATGGAGGAGTTCCGCCCCATAGTCACGCGTTGCCACGCGATGCGCGGCAACCTCTCCGACTGGTCCGGCACCGACTTGAAGGACCTCGTCTACCGGCTCTTCCCCGCCGAGGTCGCAGAACTCGCCTACCACCAGGAGATCAGGCCATGACCGAGCCCACGGCACCCTCCCGGCCCGGCCTCCAGGTCAATGCCGTCACCCTGGTCCACACCTCGGGCGAGATCGACAGGTACGACTTCAACACGGTCGGCCTGAACATCATCCAGGGCGTCAGGAACAGCTCGAAGACCACCACGCTCAGGGCCATCGACTACTGCCTCGGCGACCCGGACAGCCCCGCCGACGCCCTGAAGGCGGCGGTCGCCGACGAGTACGTAGAGATCATCACCGAGCTGACGGTCAACGGGAATCCGACCGAGATCCGCCGGAACCTGCAGTACGGACACCGGGGCAAGGTCACGGTGAACGGCAACGAATTCCCCGTCGCCGAGTTCTCCGACCGGATCCTGCACGTACTCGGCTGGCCCAGGATCAACGTCCCCAAGGGCATCCGTGCCGCGACCGCCACCGAGCTCGTACCCCTCAGCTTCCGCAGCGTGCTGCGCCACATCCATCGCAACGAGGACTCCTGGATCCGGTTCGCGGACAAGGAGCACGAGTACCTCCGGCGAGCGGTCATCAGCTATCTCCTCGGGTTCGCCCCCACGCGCTACGACAACAACGACTTCGCCCTCGCGGCAGCAGAGCGCAACCTCCTCCAAGCACAAGCGGCAGAGCGGGAAGTCCACGACAGCACGGACCGGGCCGTCGCCGCGGTGTGCGAGAACCTGCAGATCCCCATCGCCCGGACCCAGCACCAGATCGACTCCGTCCGGGCCGACCTCAGAGCCGAACTCGACTCCGTCCACGAGCAGCGCCGCCGTCTCACCGGCGAGATCGAACTCCTCCTGGCCCCCGGCCGCCCCGAGGGCACGACACCGGGCTACGACGCCACGCTCTCCAGCCAGTACGAGCGGGCGACCCAGGAACTCGCCCAGACAGCCGAGAGGATCGCCGACCTCGAACAGGTCCTTGCGGCTCACGTCCAGTCCCAGAACACCGTCAAGGCCGAGATCTCTCGCATGGACCGGCTGATCGCCTCGGTGGACGTCTTCGGCAGCCTGCCGGTACGGCTCTGCCCCGCTTGCGAACAGAAGATCGACATCCACCGGGACCACCCGGAGGGAACGTGTTACGTCTGCACGCAGCCCGTGACCGACGACCAGCGCCGGCGCCGCGGGGAACTGGAACAGCGGTCACTGACCGCCGAGGACGAAGACCTCGAAGAGGCCATCACCCGCACCCGCCGGGACCTCGGACAAGCCAGGACGGATCGTCAGCAGGCCCAGGACCACCACCACGAACTCGCAGCACGGCTGAACACCGAGCGTGCCGCCCGTCTCGCACCGTTCGTGACGACACTCGAAGAGATGGCGGCCCGAATCGCCCGACTGCAGCAGAAGCTCACGGCGCTGCCCGCCGTGGACGAGATGATCGCCCGCAAGGCCGCCGCCACCGAAGCGACCGCGGCGGCAGCCCGACGCCTTGAGTACCACCAGCGTCAGGCTGATGACGCACCCCGTCCCGGCAAGACGCCGATCGACCGCTGCGCCCTGTTCGCCGAGAGGATGAACGAGTTCCTCGACCGTCACCGCGCCGACGTGTGGGTGGACGGCAACGTGGCGATCAGCGCCGACGACCTGACCTTCTACGTGGGCACTCGGCCCTGGCACCAAGCCCTCGGGGCAGAAGCCACGGTGCTCTTCTTCCTCGCCTACAGCAGAGCTCTGCTCTTCCTCGCCAAGGACATGGACGGTGACTGCCCGTATCCCGGACTGCTGATGCTGGACAACCCGTTCCAGCAGGGCATTGCCAACGAGGTTGTTCACGCCGTCCTGCGGGACATCGCGAAAGCTGCCGAGGAGACAGGCGCCCAGGTCATCTCCACCCAGGCGGTCCCAGTGCCCGGGGCTATGAAAACGATCAATCAGATCCGAATGCGAACCGCGTACATCGGAGAGTCCCCCCGCTGACTCTGATCCCTGGCTCAACCACCTCGGTGTTCTCGAACTCGGTGTCAGCCAGGGCAGGGCGGCGGGAGACCGTCAGCGCTGGCGTACCGCGTTTCTGGGCGAACACGGCACGCTCGGCTGCAGCAGAGCTGGACGGTCTTACAAGCGCAGTTCGGCCGGCCCCATGATCAGGATTTCGATCCCTTTCTCTTCGGACCGGGCCTCGGCCAGCGATCGGGCATCATCGGGGATGGGGGTGGTCGCTGCCATGACGTAGATGTCGGCGTTGAGCCCGGCGGCGATGTGGAGGTCCTTCTCGATCTGTCCAGGTTCGGTGAACGAGGCACCGGATGCTTTGACCTCGCCTGTGATGACCTTGCCGTCCGCGATGCCGAACAGATCGGCCTCCGACTTCCTGGACTGTCCGGGAAACCACAGATCGAGGCCCGGCAGGAACCAGCTGCGCTCGAACCTCCGGCTCAAAGCCGCGATCGTCAGCAGGTGGGGTAGTACGCCTTGGTCGCTGGCCCGGTCGATGCGGGAGTCGAGTCGGTAGAACAGTGTGGGACCGTGAGCTGAGCCGACGTAGCTGCCGAGGGTGTCACATCCAGGGCACGTGGCCGGGCCTCGCTCCGGCACACGGGAGAGCGGGAGGAAACTGCTGATCCCGCACGCGGCGCACTTGATGGTCAGCCCGCGTTCGACCCAACCGATGCTGGCGAGACGCTCCAACCTGTCGGCAGCATCCGCAGGCGTTCCGTGTCCGATACTGGCCGAGCTCTTGAAGACGCGTTCGCTCCGGCTGCCCCACCGCTCCACGAACTCCCGCTCCGCGTCACTCAGATCCTCCTGCGTGTTCGGCAAGAGCCTTCGCAGGGCCTTCGCCATGTGCTCGGTACGCGGCGTCGTGAGTCTCTGAATGCTCTCCAGGACCCCTGGGGCGCTCAGCACCGACATGGCGGCATCGTCCGTGAGCCCGACTCCCACGGCGCCCTTCTCGGACACCTCATACCGTTCCGTTCGTTCAGCGAGAAGTGCTGCCCCTGCCGAGGCCAAGGTCGGAACGTTCAGTTCCAACCGGCACTCCTGCCGCACGAAGGTCGCCAGCTCGATGGCACCGTTGCGCCAGCGGGCGTTCCTGTCGACAAGCCGGGCCACGGAGTCGGTCTTCGGGAGAGCCGCGAAAGGAGCCCCTTCGAAGCCGATGAGAACGTTGACCGTAGAACTGAACGGAACGGGACTCGTGAAACGCAAGGTGATCTTGTCTTGGATCACTGGGACATCGACATAGCACTGCTCCCCGTACACCCGAGTGAAGGACGACAAGAAAGTCGCATTCCGGCGGTTGAGGTAGGTGAACGGTGCGATGCGCAGGCTCTCGGTTCGCGGGAGATCCTGCTTCAGCACGAGCTTTTCCTCCGCCGGCTTGTGGAGGCCGAGGTAGGCGGCGACTTCGTCCAGTACGGTGAAATCCAGGCTCCGGCTCGTCATGACGACATCCACCGAGAACTCGTCCAAGCGTCGGAGTTGGGAGGCGAGTTGTTCCGGAAATCCCACCCAGTCCTTTAGCTGCGTGGCCGGCAACAAATACATGGGAACTGTTGCGAAGCGCAGTGGACGCAAGGCCCGGACATTCCAGAACGCCAGGCAGTCCGCCAGCTCGCCGTCATCGCTGGTCAGCCAGATTACTGTGGGGCCATTGGCGATCCCGGTAGCCGTGTTCTCGCCGAAGTGCGCCACCGTGCGGTCCAGCAAGGTTTGCTGCCACAGCTGCGCGCGGCCGATCTCGTCAGGTGAACGTGGCCGGCGCACCACAAGGCTCTCCCAGTGGAGAGCCTGCTCGGCTTCATGGCTCAAGTCGCCCGCCGCGGTCGCCTGCCACAGGCTTCCGTTAGCCGAGGCGATCACATGGCCGTTGGTGCCGTCCACTGTTGAAGGCAGCCCCAGAACCGAAGGGTTGCAGGAGAACGCGGTCCACCCCACCTGGTCGATGTGTTCGATCGAAGGCACGAGCTCCAACCCGAGTGATTCGGCCGCCGTCGTTGCCGCTTCAACCGAGGCGTCGACATTCACCGCTCCTTCTGGCCCAGCCAGTTCGGCCACCCGGCGGTGCTCGTCACTGATAGAGCCGTCGGGCCCGACCTCAACAACCACTTCGCACGCCCCGGCCCACCGGCTGCAAGCCTCCCGTACAGCGCGCCGGAATCCTTCCTCGCTTGCCTCTGCAATGAGGTAGACGGCCCGTGCCGGGCGCACTGTAGCCGTGAACAACGCCCCGTAACTTGCTGCTGCACCTGGATTCATGAGCGACACCCTTCCACGGTGCTGCTCGTTTTCGCAGGCCAATGAACAATAGCGCGGTTGCCGACCGAAACTCTGCCGCCTGACGGGCTCGTTCAGAATTCGCAGTGCCTTGCCGGGTTCCCTGGTGTGCTTGGCACCGCTCGGAAGTGGTGCTGCAAGCTCGGCCGCATCTTCCAGGGCCGTTGAGGACCTCCAGGACGAGCCATGTGACACTCGGCGGTAGCCGCGGCCGAAGACCCAATGGGTTGCGATCGCAGTGACTGTGTTGGACGGGGTGCGGTGAGCGCACATGAGGGTCTATCACGCTTCGTAAGCATTGAAGCAGCCCCACGGTCTGCTTCACCTTGCTGATCCGCAGTCAGCCTCCAGCGTCGCCATTTCACATAGAGGCGAGGAGAGATGAGTGACAGCGAGAGCTCATGAGAGGTATATGTGCAGGTCAAGTTCATGGAGTTGGGGTCTGGCCAGATGGCACTTGGAGGCCGGTTCAGAAGTCGTAGTGCAGCTCGAAACCGTTGCGCCCGCTTGCCGCAACTGTCCTGTGGGAGCAGAGGCGCATTCCAGGGCGTACGGGGGAGCTTGCTTGGAGAGGGCCGGTGGCTCCGTTCTCAGCGGGTGGCTGTGAGGGTGTCGAGGAGGCGGGTGAGGGAGGTGCCGAGGCCCCAGCGGGCGCTGAGTTCCTCCAAGGCCATCGGGTCCAGCGGCTCCCTCGGCAGCGCTGGGTCGAAATCGGGGAGGGGGATGTCGGTGGCGACGCGGACGACGGTGGGGGCGACGTCGAGGTAGGCGGCGGCTTCGAGGAGGTTCTTGCGGCGGGCGGGGGTGAGCTTGGAGAGGGGGTCGGCGGCGGCGGTGCGGATGCCGGCGAGGTCGCCGTAGTCGCGGATGAGCTGGGTGGCGGTCTTCTCGCCGATGCCCTTCACCCCCGGGAGGCCGTCGCTGGGGTCGCCGCGGAGGGCGGCCATGTCGGCGTACTCGGGGCCGGTGACGCCGTACTTGTCGAGGAGGGCGGCCTCGGTGATGACCTCGGCGTTGCCGACGCCCTTGACGGGGTAGAGGACCTGGACGCCGCGGGCGTCGTCGACCAGCTGGAAGAGGTCTCTGTCCCCTGTCACGATCAGGACGCGCGCAGGTTGGGAATCTGCAGTCTCCCGGTCGCCGGTGACGATCTCGACCGGGCCGGTGGCGTGAGTGGCCAGGGTGCCGATCACGTCGTCGGCCTCGTAGCCGGGGACGCCGACCCGGGCCAGGCCGATGGCGTCCAGCACCTGCTCGATCACCGGGACCTGTGGGGCGAGGGTGTCCGGCACCTCCTCCTCGCCGGCGGTCGCGGCCTCCGCCACCCGGTGGGTCTTGTAGGTGGGGATCAGATCGACCCGCCACTGCGGGCGCCAGTCGGCGTCCATGCAGGCCACCAGGTGGTCCGGCCGGTGGTCCTGGACCAGGCGGGCGATGAAGTCCAGCAGCCCGCGCACCGCGTTCACCGGCTCGCCCTGCGGCGAGCGCAGCGAATCCGGCACGCCGAAGTAGGCGCGGAAGTAGAGGCTGGCGGTGTCGAGCAGCATCAGGCGCGGTGCGGTGGGTGCGGTCACCCCCCGATCATGCCGCATGCCGGTGACAGCCGGGCCCTGCCGAGAGGTCCGGGCCGGCACTCGCACGGCCTCAGTGCGGGTGCGGGCCGGCGCGGTGCACCGGCCCGTGCGCGTCCGCGCAGTGCTCGCGGGCCTCCTCCTCGGCGGCCGCCGCCGAGGAGCTGGACGAGATCTGCAGCAGCCCGTCCGCGCCGCTCTCGCCGACGTGGTCGACCTGGAGGGTGGCGTGGGTGATCCGGTACTCCTCGCGCAGCCGCCGCTGCAACTCGTGCTGCACGGCGTGGCAGTCGCCGCCCGGGGTGACCAGGATGTGCGCCGACAGCGCGGGCTGGTTGGAGGTGATCTCCCAGATGTGCAGGTCGTGGATCTCCTCCACCTGCGCGGTGGCCACCAGCCGGTCCGCCACCTGGTCCGGGTCGATCCCGGCGGGCGCCGCCTCCAGGAAGATCCGCGCCGAGTCCCGCACCAGCCCGATGCCGGCCCGCAGCATCAGTGCCACCACCACCAGCGAGGCGATCGCGTCCGCCCGGACGAACCCGGTGAGCAGCACCACCGCACCCGCCACCGCCGTCGCGATGAACGCGTACAGGTCGGTCAGGACGTGCTGGAACGCGCCTTCCACGTTCAGCGAGGACCGGTTCGCCTTCGACATGCACCAGGTCGCCGCGATGTTCACCACCACGCCCACCAGCGCCGTCACCAGCACCAGCGACCCCGTCACCGCCGGCGGCGCGATCAGCCGGGCGACCGCCTCGTAGCCCAGCCACGCCGACAGCACCAGCAGCGTCACCCCGTTCGCCTGCGCGGACAGGATCTCCGCCCGCTTCAGCCCGTACGTGTAGCCGCCGCGCGCCGGACGCGCCGCCAGCCGCATCGCCACCAGCGCGAGCGCGATCGACGCGGCGTCGGTCAGCATGTGCGCCGCGTCCGAGATCAGCGCCAGCGACTGCGCGGCGAAGCCGACCACCACCTCGCCGGCCATGAACACCACCAGCAGGATCAGCGCGCTCCACAGCCAGCGCCGGTCCGCGTCCGCCGAGACGGCGTGGCTGTGGCTGTGTCCGCCGTGGCCGTGGTCGTCCTGGTGGTCGTCGTGGTCGTGCCCGTGGTTGGCCATCGAGGTCCCTCCGCTCCGGTGTCCGCACCGGAAGTGAACCCCAAACCGGAGGAAGATCCAAAGGCTGCACTGGTGACCGTTGTCGTTCCCTTGTAGGCCATTCGGGTCAGGTAGGGTGCGGCCCGCATCCGCGCAGGTCGCGCGGGTGTTCGGGCCGTTGAACGGGAGATGGGGGAGCGATGACGGAGCAGGTGCCGCTGACGGTGATCGCCAAGGAGTGGGGCCGGATCGGCGCCCTCGGATTCGGCGGGCCGCCCGCGCACATCCTGCTGCTGCGCCGGCTCTGCGTGGAGCAGCGCGGCTGGCTCGCGGCGAGCGAGTTCGAGGACGGTATCGCCGCCACCAACCTGCTGCCTGGCCCCGCCTCCACCCAGCTGGCGATCTTCACCGCCTGGCGGGTGCGCGGCACGGCCGGTGCGCTGGTCGGCGGCGCGGCGTTCATCCTGCCCGGACTGGCGCTGATCCTGCTGCTGGCCGCACTGTTCCTGGCCGGCAACCCGCCGCGCTGGGTGCTCGGCGCCGCCGCCGGGGCCGGCGCGGCGGTCGCCGCCGTCGCCGCGCAGGCCGCGACCGCGCTCGTCCCGGCCAGCCTGCAACGCTCCGGCGGCGGCCCCGCCCGGATCCGCTGGGCCTGCTACCTGCTGCTCGGCGCCGCGGCCGCGATCCTTACCGGCCCCTGGCTGGTGCTGGTCCTGCTGGCCACCGGCGCCGCCGAGATCGCCTTCCGGCGCGGCGCCCGCCGAACCAGCCGAACGGGTGACACCGCCGCCCCCGCGACGCGCCGACCGGAGGGTGAAACCCCGCCGCGCGCGGCGCTCCCGCTGCTGGTCCCCGGCCTGGCCGCGACCGGCGGACTCGGCGCGCTCGCCTGGGTCGCCTTCAAGGTCGGCGCGCTCTCCTACGGCGGCGGCTTCGTGATCATCCCGCTGATGCAGCAGGACGCCGTGCACCGCTACCACTGGATGACCGACGGCCAGTTCCTGAACGCCGTCGCCCTCGGCCAGATCACCCCCGGCCCGGTCGTCCAGACCGTCGCCGTGGTCGGCTACGCCGCCGCGGGCATCCTCGGCGGACTGCTCGCCGCATTCGTGGCCTTCGCCCCGTCCTTCGCGCTCGTCCTGCTCGGCGCCGCCCACTTCGACCGCCTGCGCGCCAACACCGCCGTCCAGGACTTCCTCACCGGCGCCGGCCCCGCCGTCATCGGCGCGATCGCCGGCTCCGCACTCCCGCTGGCCCTCGCCCTGCACCACCTCTGGCAGTACGCGATCCTCGCCCTCGCCGCCATCTGGCTGCTCGCCCTCCGCCGCGGCGTCGTCCCCTGCCTCCTGGCCGCCGGCGCCCTCGGCACCCTCGCCACCCTGTCCGGCCTCCCGCTTCCGTAGCCGGGTTCCGTGGCGTGTTGCACGGCGGAAGGGCGCCACAGGTGCGTACCGTGACGGCCGGATGACGGAACGTCGACGAAGGAGTGCCCCCGAATGGCCGCCACGACTCGCAAACTCGCCCTCGCCGTGCTCGCCGCCCTGCCGCTGGCCACCCTGGCCTGGGCGGCGCCGGCCACCGCCCGCCCCGCAAGCATGTGCGGCGACGCCGTCGCGCAGACCCGGCAGGACCTGGCGAATGCCGGCGCCCCCACCGACGACACCGGCTGGCAGGACGTCCGCGACGACGCCCAGCAGTTCATCGACGACCACCCCTGGAACGGCGGCGCCACCGAGGCGCTCAAGCGCGACATCAACGAGCTGAACAGCTACTGCGCGCCCTGACCCGGCGGGTGCCGGTGTCAGACGGCCGGGACGCGGACGGGTGCGCGGAGGAGGCGGGTGGCGTGGACGAGGGCGCGGGCGACGCGGAGGTCCTCGCCCTGTTCGGGGTGCCACTGGACGCCGAGGGTGAAGCCGGCGCCCTCGACGGCCTCGATGGTGCCGTCGGCGGCGTGCGCGCAGACGGTGAGGCCCTTGCCGAGGCGGGCGACGGCCTGGTGGTGGTAGGTGGGGACGGTGACGGAGGGTTCGGGGAGCAGGTCGGCGAGCAGGGTGCCGGGGACGGGGTGGACCGCGTGGCGGCCGTACTCGGTCGGCGCGCCGAGGTGGCTGAGACCGTCGCCGACGACGTCCGGCAGGTGCTGGATCAGTGAGCCGCCGCAGACCACGTTGAGCAGTTGCATGCCCCGGCAGATGCCCAGCAGCGGGGTGCCGGAGGCGAGCGCGGCGCGGATCAGCGCGGCTTCCCAGAGGTCGCGTTCGGGGGCGTTGGCGACCGTCAACGGGTGGGCGGGTTCGCCGTAGAGGGCGGGGGCGACGTCCTCGCCGCCCGCGATCACCAGGCCGTCGAGGCGGGCCACCGCGTCCGCGGCGTGTTCGGGTGCGTCGGGCGGCAGCATGACGGCGATCCCGCCGACCTCCTGGACGAGGGCCGGGTAGCGCTCGGGGAGCAGCACCGACCGCATGGCGTCCCACCGCCCCCATCCGGCGTTGGTGAGGAAGGTGCTGATGCCGATCACGGGGCGAGAGGTCATGGCGCGGATTCTGTCGCCCGGCCGCGCCCCCGGTAGTGCGACGCACCCACCGGTGTGCCCCCGCACGCCCCGGCCGGCGTATCCGGACCACCCGAACGGCGGTTGTGCGCGATTCTCACCCGAATCTCATCGCCGGAGCCCGATTCCGGCCGCCCGCTGATTTCCCGCTTATCCGGGGCCGCTTAGGGTCATGGGTGTGACCGAGCAGCAGATTCCGGCCGGGTGGTACCCGGACCCCGTCGACACCGACAGCGACCCCCGCCCCGAGCGCTGGTGGGACGGCAAGGGCTGGACCGCCAGCACCCGCCCGGCCTCGGCAGCCCCCGCCGACACGCCCGCCGAGGCCCCGGCCGGAGGGCCGACCGGCGCCGAGGACACCACCGTCCTGGAGGGCACCGTGCTGGACGCCTCCGGGCAGGCCGTCCACTACCCGCCGCTGCCGCCGTACGCCGAGCAGCCGCCGGCCAAGCCGCGCCGCCGCGCGTCCAAGCCGGTGCTGATCGCGGCCTCGGTGGCCGCGCTGCTCGGCCTGGCGGTGGGCTCCGGCGTCACCTACCTGGCGATGGACGGGCACTCGAACAAGTCCGCGTCCGCCGAACGGTCGCGGAACGGCCAGCTCCGCGGCGACGGCCAGGACGACGGGCAGAAGGGCGGCGACGGCCTGCCCGGCCAGGGCAATGGGAACGGCCAGGGCAATGGGAACGGCCAGGGCAACGGGAACGGCCAGGGCAACGGGGACGGCAAGGGCGGCAAGGGCAAGGGCGGCGGCGCGAACGCGAACCTCGCCATCGACCTGATCAACGGTGTCTCGCTGCCGATCCCCAGCGGCTGGAAGGGCGGCACCACCAAGGACGGCTTCGCCAGCGCGTACGTAGGCGAGTACACCTGCGTCGACGGTTCGAACACCTGCACGCTGGGCGGCGTCAACACCAGCAAGATCACCGGCACCGACGCCAAGCAGGCCGCGCAGCAGGACATCGAGGCCGCCGCCAAGGAGTCCTACCCCGACATCACCGGCCACAAGGAGCTGAAGAGCGAAGCGGTCACGGTGGCCGGCCGCTCCGGCTACCTGGTGCGCTGGCAGGTGGACGTGTCCAAGGGCAACGGCGGCTACGTGGAGACGGTGGTCTTCCCGACCGCCGACGGCAAGGCGCTGACCGGCGTCCGGATGGGCTTCGACATCGCCGACAAGGCGCCCGGCCTCGACCAGATGGACTCCATCGTCAAGGGCATCGCCGCCTTCCAGGGCGGCGGCCCGGTCACCGGCACCGCCGCCTGACCACCGTGGCCGCGCGGCTCAACTCCCCTCACGCAACAGGGTGTTGAGCCGCGAGGCCTGCCGCACCAGGTGGTCCCGCTCGGCCACCGCCCCGGCCTTCGCCGCAGCCTCCGTGTACAGCCGGGCCGCCGTCCGCAGATCGCCGGAACGCTCGTGCAGGTACGCGGACGCGGCGGTGTACCGGGGCAGCGTGTCGTCCAGCGCGGCGAGCGCCGCCAGGCCCGCCCGCGGGCCGTCCGCCTCGCCGACGGCGACGGCCCGGTTGAGCCGCACCACCGGGCTGTCCGTCAGCGCGGCCAGCTCGTCGTACCACTCCACGATCTGCACCCAGTCCGTCTCCTCGGCCCTCGGCGCGTCCGCGTGCAGCGCCGCGATCGCCGCCTGCGCCTGGAACTCGCCCAGCCGGTCGCGGGACAGCGCCAGCTGCAGGATCGCCACCCCCTCGGCGATCAGCCCGGTGTCCCAGCGGCTGCGGTCCTGCTCGGCCAGCGGGACGAGACTGCCGTCCGGCGCGGTGCGCCCGGCCCGGCGGGCGTGGTGCAGCAGCATCAGCGCCAGCAGGCCGGACACCTCCGGGTGATCGATCCGGGCGGCCAGCTGCCGGGTCAGCCGTATCGCCTCCGCCGCCAGGTCCACGTCCCCCGAGTAGCCCTCGTTGAACACCAGGTACAGCACCCGCAGCACCGTCGCCAGATCGCCCGGCCGGTCCAGCCGCGCCCCGCTCACCGTCCGCTTGGCGCGGCTGATCCGCTGCGCCATCGTCGCCTCCGGCACCAGATACGCCTGCGCGATCTGCCGCGTGGTCAGCCCGCCGACCGCGCGCAGCGTCAGCGCCACCGCCGAGGCCGGCGTCAACGACGGGTGCGCGCACAGGAAGTACAGCCGCAGCGTGTCGTCGACGTCCGGCACCGGGCCGGGCTCCGGCTGCTCGTCCACCAGGTCCTCACGGCGGCGGCGCGAGGCGTCGGACCGGGCCGCGTCCAGGAAACGCCGCCAGCCGACGGTGATCAGCCAGCCCTTCGGGTCGCGCGGCGGATCGTCCGGCCAGGTCCGCACCGCCTCCAGCAGCGCCTCCTGGACGGCGTCCTCCGCCGCCGCGAAATCCGCGCCCCGGCGGACCAGGACGGCCAGCACCTCGGGGTAGAGGACGCGCAGCCGCGCCTCGTCCATCACACTCACCCGGCCGTCCTGTTCGCGCACGTTCACTCGGTGACGGTGTCCGGGTACTCGGTCAGGAACGGGCGCAGCTCCAGCCACTCGTGGATCGGCTCGCCGTTCGCGCCCGGCGCCGCGGACAGCTCGGCGGCCACCTCGAGCGCCCGCTCGTAGGAGTCCACGTCGATCGCCATCCAGCCGGCGATCAGGTCCTTGGTCTCCGCGAACGGCCCGTCGGTGACCGGCGGACGGCCCTCGCCGTCGGACCGCACCCAGGTGCCGCGCGGGGCGAGCGCCTGCGCGTCCACGAACTCGCCGCTGGCCCGCAGCTTGTCCGCGAGGTCGTTCATGTACTGGATGTGCGCGGAGACCTCGGCGGGCGTCCACTCGTCCATCGGCACGCAGTTCACGGCCTGCGGGTTGCCCCGGTAGTGCTTCAGCAGCAGGTACTTCGCCATCGTTCTCACTCCTCGGTGGTGACGCGACCCATTGTGGTCGCCTTCACCCCGGGGACGGAGCCGCGACGAGGTTCTCGACACGGCCCCCGAAGATTTTTCCGCCGGCTTCTCTACAGGAACGCATGGCCCTCGCCGCGGTACGTCGGCACCGTCTCCACCACCGCGTCGCCCTCGACCAGGTGCAACTGCGCGAAGCGCTCGCACAGCTCGCCGGCCTTCGCGTGCCGGAACCACACCCGGTCGCCGATCAGCAGGTCGTCCGCCGCCGAACCCAGCAGCGGCGTCTGCACCTCGCCCGCACCCTCCTGCGGGTCGTAGCGCAGACCGGCCGGCAGGTACGGGACGGGGGAACGGTCCGCCCCCGCCGGGCCGGACGCCGGGTAGCCGCCGCCGAGCACCGTCACCACACCCACCCCCGGCCGGCGCACCACCGGCTGCGCGAACAGCGCCGCCGGACGGCCCCGGAACGACCGGTAGTTGTCGAACAGCCGGGGCACGAACAGACCCGACCCCGCCGCCACCTCCGTCACCGCGCGCTCCGCCACCGTGGACTCCACGCTGCCGGTACCACCACCGTTGACGAACTCCAGATCCGCGACCTGCCGCACCCGCCGCACCACCTCGGCCCGGCGCCGCGCCAGCTCCGTCCGCGCCCTGGACTGCATCAGCCGGATCGCCGCCGAACGCACCGCCCGGCCCGGCACCGCGTCCCCGACACCCGCCACATGGCCCTCGTACGCCATCAGCCCGACCACCTCGAAGCCGCGCCGCGCGTTCACCAACTCGGCCAGCCGGCCCAGCTGTTCGGGCGTCCGCAGCGGCGAACGCCGGGCGCCGACCCGGACCCGGCCGCCCAGCAGGTGCAGCGAGGTGTCCAGCTCCAGGCAGACCCGCACCGTCGCCGAACCCTCCCGGGCCGCGTCGATCAGCTCCAACTGCGCCACGTCGTCCACCAGTACGGTGACCTGCCGCGCCAGCTCCGGATCCGCCGTCAACCGCCCGAACCCGGCCCGGTCCGCCGACGGGTACGCCAGCAGCACGTCCGAGAACCCGCTGCGCACCAGCCACAACGACTCCGCCAGCGTGAAACTCATGACCCCCGCGAAGCCGTCCCGCGCCAACACCCGCTCCAGCAACGCCCGGCACCGCACCGACTTCGACGCCACCCGGATCGGCTTCCCCGCCGCCCGCCGCACCAGATCCGCCGCATTGGCGTCGAACGCCGCCAGATCGACGATCGCCAGCGGCGCGTCCAGGTGCGCGGTCGCCCGGTCGTACCGGGCACGGTCGGAGACGGCGCCGCGAGTCGCGGTGGTGTCAGCGAGAGCCATGGCCGCAGACTGCCACATCCCCCTACCGGGCGGTAGGTCCTCCGCCCGGGCAATCCATCTCGCAGGCCGCCGCTCGACGGCGACGGGCCCGCTGAGGAACTCCAGCCGGGCCGTGGCCGGACCACATCCGCGTGCGGTCCGGCCCGCTCGATGGAAGGCCATGGCCGACGTCACGCACGCCATCGCCCAGCGAACGACCTGCTGGGGCCGCCCCCGCGCCACCTGCCCGCAGCCACCCGGGCTTCAGCCGGCGTGCAGCACCCCGCATCCGTCCCGGTTCGGCCGGGTCGCGGTCGACGGCTCGGGCCGGTGCCCACGCCCACCGCCACTCGCCGATCCCCGCCACTCGCGAGGCTGTGCCCTCCGCCCACGGCCGCTCGCGTCTCAGCCGGTGTGCAGAACCCGCCATCGCCCGGGCTCGGCCGGGTTGCGGTCGACGGATCGGGCCGGCGCCCACGCCCACTGCCACTCGCCGACCCCGCTACCCGCCGAGGCTGCGCCCCCACCCGCCGCGTCACCTGCCCCGGGCCGCTCGCGTCTCAGCCGGTGTGCAGCACTTGCCATCGCCCTGGCTTGGCCGGGTCGCGGTCGACGGCTCGGGCCGGCGCCCACGCCCACCGCCACTCGCCGACCCCCGCCACTCGCCGAGGCTGCGCCCGCGCCCGCCTGGGCTTCAACCGGTGTGCAGCACTTGCCGCCGCCCTGGCTTGGCCGGGTCGCGGTCGACGGCTCGGGCCGGCGCCCACGCCCACCGCCACTCGCCGACCCCCGCCACTCGTCGAGGCTGCGCCCGCGCCCGCCTGGGCTTCAACCGGTGTGCAGCACTTGCCGCCGCCCTGGCTTGGCCGGATCGCGGTCGGCCACCTGGACCGGCGCCCACGCCCACTGCCACACGCCGATCCCGGGCACCCGCTCGAACCGGATCGGCCCCCGGCTGCCCGTCACGCGCACGCCGGACCAGTCGGCGTTGCCCGAACGCGCCATCGCGGCCAGCACGGTGATGGTGTCCCAACCCTCGAACGCGACGAACGACGGCTCGCCGCCGAGGCGCTCGCGCAGGGCGTCCGCGACTCGCGCACCGGACGGGTCGAGCCGCTCCGGCAGGTAGCGCAGGAACGGGACCCCCGCACCCTCCGCGCCCAACAGCCGGGCCCACTCGGCGAATTCGGGCTGCCCGGCCGGGGCGCCGATCAGCACGTCGGAGAGCCGCCGGTCCCGGCGGACGGCCCGGACGAGCGGGACGGCCGGCTCCGGGAAGCCCGTCAGCAGCAGGACGGCGCTCGCGCCCGACGCGGCCAAGGCATCGGGCATGTCGGCCGGGCCGAGCTCGACCACGCTGCCGCCGTCCGCCGACACGCGCTTGCGCAGGATGCGGGTGCCGGACTCCCAGTACGCGCCGCCCTGGGTCACCACCGCGATCCGCCGGTGCCCGGCGGCCAGCAGGAATTCCGCGTACACCCGCCAGCCGTGCGACTGGGCGGGTGCCAGCCGCGCCACCACGTCCGTCGGGTGGTCGGTCAGGGTGTCCAGCACCGCCGACGAGCAGAGGAACGGGAGCCCGAGCCGGTCCGCCTGCGTCGCGGCCGCGCGGGCCGCCACACTGTGGAACTCGCCTGCCAGCGCGGCGGCTTGGAGTCCGGCCAGCTCGGTCACCGCCGCCGCGGCCCGCTGCGGGTCCGCGGCCGTGTCCCGTACCAGCAGCTCCACTGGCCGCCCGTCCACGCCGCCCGCCGCGTTGATCTCCCGGACGGCCAACTCCATTCCGCCCAGCAGCTGTTGACCCGCCTCGACCCAACCCGGCCGGCTCAAAGGAACCAATACGCCGATCCGCAACCCATCCATGCCCGCACCGCTCCCGCCCGCCCGACGACTCGCCCACACCCGGTGGGCCGATCCGATCATCATGACGGGAGTTGGGGCCTCGCCCGGGAAGGATCAGCGAACGGCGCTCGCCGTGCTGCCGGCCTTCCGGATCTGCTCGCCCAGCTTCGTGGCGGTGGCGACCGCCTCGGAGACCAGCTTGGCCGCCTCCGCGGCCTGCGGATCCGCGGTCAGCCCCGGCAGTGCCTCGGCCTGCTGGCGCAGCAGGTCCGACAGGGCGGTGGCCAGCTTCGCCATCTGCTCCAGCGAATTGGCGGCGTCCGCCGGCCGGTCCCATCCGGTGTGCCCGGCAGCCACGTCCTTCGCTGCTTCGGCCATCGCCTGGGCCGCCGTGCGGACCGCGTACATCGGGTCGTAACCCACGATCTCCCCTTCCACCGGTACCGTCCCGCCCAGCGTGCCGCACCGGCGCCGGGCCCGCGGCGAAATCCGCCGGGCCCACCCGAACGGCGGCGGCCCCCGCACCGCCGACCGCCCGGAGGTAAACGTGGCATACGCTCGACGGGTGGACCGCAAGAACATCCCCAACCCCGGATTCGCCGAGGACGACGGCACTGCCGACCCCGTCCTCGCCGCCGCCCTCGCCGCCTGGCAGCAGGACCCGTCCGCCGAGGGCGAGTTGCTGACCGTGCTGACGCGAAGCCGGCTGATGGTGCCGATCGTCGCCGTGCTGGGGGAGGTGGAGTACGACGAGAACGGGCACAAGCGCGAGAAGACCAGCGACATGGCGGTGCCGGTACTGGAGGCCGCCGACGGCCGGCGCGCGCTGCCCGCGTTCACCTCGATGGAGACCATGGCCAGCTGGCGCGCGGACGCCCGCCCGGCGCCCGTGGCCGCCCCGCAGGCCGCGATGGTCGCGTTCTCCGAGCGCGCCGACATCCTCCTCGTCGATCCGGCCGGCCCCGTCACCTACCAGCTCGGCGGCGCCCGCCTGCGCGCCGTCGCCGAGAACCGCCCCTACCTGCCGCCGCGCACCGACCCCGAGGTGCACCGCGCGCTGCGCGAACTGCTGGCCGCCGAACCCGAGATCGCCGCCGCCCACCTCGCCCCGGCCGCCGAGGCCGACGCCACCCTGGCCCTCGTCCTCGCCGACCCCACCGCCGACCCCCGCCCGCTCGCGACCCGCCTCGCCCAGTCCCTGGCCGCCGACACCACCCTGCGGGTGCGCCTCGACAACGGGCTCCAGCTGGCCTTCCTGCCCCAACAGCTGGACCAGAAACCGTTCTTCACTCGCGACTGACCGGCGCTTCTCACACGAATGGGTGAACTCGCGCAAGGGCGGTTCGCGCCCGGAGTGTTGCTCCGCCGAACGGGGGACGGCCTCGCTACGTTGAGGTCTCCCGGACCGGGCGGCAGCAGGCCGTCCACCGGCCGGCTTCGCACAAAGGGGAATCCGTGTTCTCGAGGACCAAGAGGGTCGTCTGTTCGCTGGCCACGGCGTTCGCGGCGGCGGTCGCGTTCACCATCACCGTGCCGAGCGGCCACGCGTTCGCCATCGACCACATCCAGTGCGTCGGTGGCGAGAACTTCCTGAAGATCTGGTCGCACCTCGACGGCCGGGACAGCGTGGACTGCTACGCCAACGGCGGCACCACCGACTTCGGCGGCTGGTGGGTGGACCGCATCTCCACCGGCAACAACGACCTGATCTACTACGACGTCAACGGGGACTCGGTGCGCATCGACCGCTGGACGGACATCACCTTCCCCAACAACCCGCCGCGGGTCCGGTCCATCCAGATCATCTGAACTGCCGTGCGGCGCCCTGTCGTTGACGCAAGGCCAACGACAGGGCGATAGCCGGCTCAGCCGCTGATCGGGCGGGTGTCCAGGCGGACGTGGTCGACGGCCCAGTACCAGTTGTTGCCCGCGTCGTACATGCGGAACTTCAGCGTGACCGTCCGCGCGCCCGGCGGGACGGCGAACTGCCGGGTGATGAAGGCGTTCTCGGCGTCCTTGCCGGCGTTGTCGTTGCCGGTGGCGTCGCTGCTGTAGCTGAGCAGGCGGGTTTCGGCGCCGGTGTCGAAGACGGCGGTGACGGACGCCTTCTGGGGGGCCTCCTGGCGGTAGTGGGAGTCGAAGGCGAGGTGCAGAGTGCCGGCGTCGGCCGGGATCGGGACGGCGGGGGAGACCAGGGTGGAGTCGAACTTGCCCTTGGCGGACGGGGATCCGGTGTCGTCCCAGTCGTCGGGGTCGGCGACGGCGAGGATGCCGAGGCCCCGGGTGAAGTTGCCGCGGTCCTGCCCGGCGGGGGTGGACCATTCGCGCTTGGTGTGGAAGGTCCACCCCTGGAGCCGGACGGTGCCCTGCGGCATGCCGGGCGCGTTGACCACCGACCAGCCGGCGGGCGCCTTCGCCGTCCAGCCGAGCACCCCGGAGACGGCGGTGAGCTGCGGGGCCAGTGACTCGAAGTCCTCGCCGAGCAGGTACCCGGCCATCGACGGGGCGGTGCGCGCCGCGACCTCGCCGTCGGCGACGGCGTACCGGTCGGCGGCGGTGGCGCGGGCGGTGACCAGCAGCCGGCTGGTGCCGGTCGCGGCGAGCGTCGCGGGCACCGCGATCTCCCACTCGGCCTCAACCGCCGTGCCGGCAGCGACAGTTGAGGGCGGCGCCGTCACCACCGCGGCCGCCGGCCACCCCGCGGGCAGCAACGGCGCGACGTCCAGGCCGGTGAGGTCGGCGGTGGCGGTGAACCGGGCCTTCAGCCGGGCGGGCCGACCGGGCAGCAGCAGCGGCTCGTCGATGGTGGCGGACGCGGAGCCCAGCGTGACATCGACGACCAGCGGGTCGGCGAGGCCGATCGCCGGGTCGGTGAAGCCCACGGCCTGGTTCGGCAGGCGCCCGGCGCGGCGGAACCGGTAGCGGGCGTCGTCCCGGGCGGTGACCACCACGTCGTACCAACCCTCCTTGCCCACCGGCAGGTTGACGACCGCGGACTCGCCCGCGCCGAGCCGCACCTCGCGCTGCCCGCCGCCGTACGCGAGGTCGCCGACCGTCATCACCCGGCTGACGTCGGTGCGGTTGGCGACCTCGACGGCCAGCTGCCACCCGCCGCCGCCGTCCTCGGAGACGGACGCCTCGTACGAGCCGGCCGCGTCACCGCGCAGGTGCCACAGCGCGCCGTTCGGGCCGTGCAGACGCAGGTCGTAGCCGTCCGGGCCGAGCTGCCAGCTGTCGGAGAGCTTGCCCTTGACGTCCACGGTGTAGTGCCGGGGCGCGGTGCCGGGCTCGGGGTAGGCGGCGATCACCGCGCCCTGCCGGCCGGGGTTGGCCAGGTCGAGGGTGAGCACGCCCTTGCGGACCCGCGCCTTGACCTGCAGGTGGTACGGGACGGGCCGGGCGGTGCGGACGGCGCGCGGCTGCTGCGGGAAGTGCTGCGGCTTGGGGACGGTCGGCGCGGGCAGCTTGCCGGTGTCGGTGACCTTCTGCCGGTTGCCGGCGGTGTCGGGCAGCGTGGGCCACGCCGGGTCCTGCCCGGAGAAGTCGAACAGGTTGGTGAGGTCGCCGGTGACCGCGCGCCGCCACGGCGAGATGTTCGGCTCGGCGACGCCGAAGCGCCGCTCCAGCAGCCGGATCACCGAGGTGTGGTCGTACACCGTCGAGTCGACCACGCCGCCGCGGGTCCACGGCGAGACCACCACCATCGGCACCCGCACCCCCAGACCCATCGGGAACGGCCCGGCCACCAGCGTCTCCCCGGCGGGCAGCGCCGCCGACCAGCCGAGGCCGCCGTCCGCGTTCCTGACCCGGTACCGGCCGTCCTGCCCGACCACCCGGTGGTACGTCGAGCCGCCCTTGGCGACCCGCACCACCACCTCGCCGTCCACCGGCACCGTGGACGCGCCGCGTCCGGCGGCCAGCGGCGGGACGGGCGGCAACTGGTGGTCGAAGAAACCGCCGTGCTCGTCGTAGTTGAGGATGAACACGGTCTTCGCCCACACCTCGGGGTTGGCGGCCAGTGCCGCCAGCAGCCGGGCCGTCAGGTGTTCCCCGTTCGGCGGAGCGTAGTTGGCGTGCTCGGACAGCGCGGCGGGCGCGATCAGCCAGGACACCTGCGGCAGCTTGTCGCCCCGCACGTCGGCGGCGAACGCCTCCACCAGGGCGTCGCCCATGGCGAACGGGTCGTCCTTCTTCGCCGGGTCGCCGACCGCCCGCAGGCCGCGCTCGTACAGCGCCGAACCCGGCTTGGCATTGCGGAAGTTGGTGAACCAGGCCAGCGCGTTGTCGTCGAAATTGTCCAGCGCCTGGTACGTCTGCCAGCTGACCCCGGCGCGCTCCAGCCGCTCCGCGTAGGTGGTCCACTCGAACCCGGCGGCGGGCTCGGAGTTGTCGGTCACCGGGGTGTCGCGGACGGTGCCGCCGCTGGTGCCGGTCATCAGGTGTTCGCGGTTGGTGTTGGTGTTGCACTGCACCGAGGCGTAGTACGCGTCGCAGGTGGTGAACACCGAGGCCAGCGCGTGGTAGAAGGGCATGTCGGCGCTCTCGTAGTAGCCCTGGCCGAGCCAGCCGCCCGAGCGCCGGGTCACCGAACCGTCCGCCCGGCCCTCGTTCCAGGCGCTCATCGAGTCGCCGTAGCCGAACGCGGGCGCGCCCTGCTGGTAGGCGCTGGTGTGGGCGGCGTTCATCGGATAGGGCAGCAGATAGCCCTCGGGCCGGGACGGGTCGGGCTGGTGGAAGACCGACCGGCCGTTGACGCCGCGCACCGCCGCGCGGTCGCCGAAGCCGCGCACGCCGGGCAGAGTGCCGAAGTAGTGGTCGAACGCCCGGTTCTCCTGCATGAAGATCACCACGTGCTGGATGTCCTCCAGCCTGCCCGGGCGGGCGGGGGCGGCCAGCGCCTGACGGACACTCAGCGGCAACGCGGACAGCACCGCCGCGGCGGCGGCACCGCCCAGCAGGGTACGGCGCGACAGTTCGGGACTCATCGGGGCTCCTCGGGCACGGTGCCGGGCTTCGCTCCGCCCGGCCGCGACCATTCGTAGGCCGCCCAGGTGGACTGGACCAGTGCGACAGGTGTCCAGTGGATGACGCGCTCCGCAACCTGTACAGACATCTCGCCCGGCAGCGAAACTCCGGGACGCCCCGCACCCTCAACAGGTAATATCCACCAGGCAACTGAGACCCTTACAAGTGGAGTGTGGCCATGCCCGACGACCCGACCGTCCCCGCCCTCGTCCGGGCCTGGATCAGCGGCTGGACGGTCTCCCGCGGCGCCGCCGACCCCCGCCCCGAGCCATGGGGCTGGAGCATCGACGTCGGCCAGCCCCGCCACCCCTGGCGGCACGTCCTGCCCGCCCCCACCGAGCCGGACGTCCGCAAACTCACCGAGGGCACCACCGTCCCGTGGACCTGGCTCAAGCTGTTCGACGTCGACGAACGCGCCCTGCCCTGGATCGGCCCCGGCTGGCACATCGACGTCCCCGGCCACCTGATGACCTGCCGGCTGCGCCCGGAGAGCCCGACCGTCCCGGCCGGCTACCGGATCACCACTTGGAGCCGCGGCGGCGTGATCCGCGCCCTGGTCCGCACCACCGGCGGCGAGTACGCCGCGCGCGGCCAGATGGGCATCGGGCCGGGCTCCGACGGCCGCCTGCTCGCCGCCGCCGACCAGATCGAGACCGCCCCCGAGCACCGCCGCCGCGGCCTCGGCTCCCTGCTGATGCGCACGCTGCAGAGCGAGGCGCACGCGGCCGGCGCGCACACCGGTCTGCTGGTCGGTACCACCGAGGGGCGCGCCCTCTACTCCGCCCTCGGCTGGCGCTGGCACGCCCCGATGCTCAGCCTCTGGTACGACCCGTCCACGCCCACCGACCACCCGCTCGGCGGATCCTGAGGCTGCGTCGAACGGCCGCGTCGAATGGCCGCGTCGAACGGCCGCGCCGGAAGGCGTACTGAAGGGCCCCGGAAATGCCGACGCCCGCCAGGAGGGCGCACTCCGGGCGGGCGGTGATCGGTGAGGTGGTGCGGACCGGCGTTCAGGCGGCGATCAGCAGGGTCCGGCGCGGGGCGATCACGCGGCCGTCCGGCAGCAGTTCGCCGGTGTCGTCGAACAGCAGCACCCCGTTGCAGAGCAGGCTCCAGCCCTGCTCGGGGTGGCGGGCGACCGCTTCGGCCGCTTCACGGTCCGACGACTCGGCGGACGGACAGTCGGTTCGGTGCTGGCACATCGTTGTACCTCGCTTCGCTCGGGATTCGCGCCGCCGTACGGTCACCCCCCGGGGCGCCCGCCCTGCCGACGGAAACTTTCTCACCGCATCAGGTGTGAAACGGCGTCAGCCGGGTAGGACGTGTGGTCCTCCCCGACCGACACCAGTGTCCGACTCCGCGGGCGCTCGCGCAGGCATTTGGTGACATGCGCCACAGAAGATCCGGCGAGATCACCCTACCGGGCGGCGGGCGATCCGATCCGCGCACGGACGGGCCATCCCGGAGCGATCCGATCGGATCATTCCGGCATGGCCCGTCCGGGTGGTGCGAGCGGAAGAAGGGCGTCAGCCGATCAGCGCGGTCGGCCGGGCCGCGGGTGCGTTCGCCAGCCGGGCCAGCAGCTCGGCGGCGGGAAACACCTGATGGGCCGCCACCCCGAGCGGGGCGGGCGCCAGCGGGATCAGCAGGTCCTCCCCGGGCAGCGCGCTGTGCAGCCACAGCGCCGAGGCGTAGTGCTCGGGCAGCGACAGCAGCCGCGGCTCGTACCGGGCGGGGGAGGGGTGCACCAGCTGCCAGGCCTGGCGCAGCGCCCGCACCGTGGAGTCCAGGTAGGGCCCGGCGGTCAGGTGCGAGAAGGCCGGCCCGTTCGCGCCGACGGCGACCTCGGCGGCGGCCGTCACCTGCTCCAGCCCGTCCTCGGTGAACTCGCCGACGGCGAGCGGCCGGTGCTCCGCCCGCCCGCCCGCCGCCCGTCCGCCCGCCTGGCCGCTCGCGCCGTCGCAGTCCCCGTGCGGGCAGTGCGGCAGCGCCGCGTCCGCACGGGCGGCGCGCAGCAGGAACCGCCAGCCGATGCAGTCCGCCCCGGCCAGCTGCGGCGCGGGCCCGCGCAGGGCGTGCACGGGCAGCGCGAGCAGCGGCTCCGGGCGCCCCTCGCTATGGCGGAGCACGGCGGCCGCCGACGGCGGCAGGGCCGCCCCGGGCGCGAGGGCCGAGTGGACGGCGTGCAGGGCGCCGGCCGGGGGCTGGGACAGGTGCAACGTCATGGTGAGTCGCCTCTCCGTTCGAGATCGGCGTGCTGCGGCATACCGGCATGGCATCGACATTGAGGGGTCTGGCCGTGTCCGGTTGGGCATGATCGCCGAGGGGGTGGGCGGGTCGTCGACGAGTCCCTCGACAGTGGGGGTTTCTCGGACGGCCCTGACCTGGCCTGAGCGGCGTGCGAATTCTACTCGAACAAGTGCGCAGGGTGACCTTCATATCACGTTCCGTGTCATTGCGCAAGTGCGTTTGAGCTGATCGGCCGTCAGAAACGCTCTCCCGTTCGGCTGTTCGAGCCGTGGGCTAGAAATCTTCGCCGTGGGCATGATGGACAGGCACTGTCGACCGAGGGGAGGGAAGGCACCCGTGGGCGAGAAGGTCGTGGCGACCCGGGCGGAGCTGGCCGACCGGCAGCTGTACCGCCGCAAACTCCAGTCCTGTCTGGACGTCCTGGGGCGAATGCTCAGGGAGGAACGGTTCGACCGCCCGAAAGCCATGATGGGCGTGGAGATCGAACTCAATCTGGCCGACGAGCAGGGGCTCCCCATGCTCGGCAACGAAGCGGTGCTGGACGCGATCGCCTCCGCCGACTTCCAGACGGAGCTCGGCCGCTTCAACGTCGAGCTCAACATCGCCCCCCGCCGCCTGGGCGGGCACGTCTTCGAGGACCTGCGCGAGGAACTCGGCACCGCCCTGCGCTACGCCGACCGGCGGGCCGAGGAGGCCGGCGGACGCCTCGTCATGGTCGGCATCCTGCCCACCCTCGACCTGGAGCACGCCGGGCTGGAGGCGATGTCCAACAACGACCGCTTCACCCTGCTCAGCGACCAGATCCTGGCCGCCCGCGGCGAGGACATCGCCCTCGACATCGACGGCGTGGAGCGGCTGACCATCGACTCGGTGTCGATGGTCGCCGAGGCCGCCGCCACCTCCTTCCAACTGCACCTCCAGGTCACCCCCGCCCGGTTCGCCTCGGTGTGGAACGCCGCCCAGTCCATCTGCGGCGTCCAGCTCGCCCTCGGCGCCAACTCGCCGTTCCTGTTCGGCCGAGAGCTGTGGCGCGAGACCCGCCCGGTGCTGTTCCAGCAGGCCTGCGACACCCGCACGGCCGAACTCAAGGCCCAGGGGGTGCGCCCGATCACCTGGTTCGGCGAACGCTGGGTCGACTCCGCCTACGACCTGTTCGAGGAGAACCTGCGCTACTTCCCCGCACTGCTGCCGATCTGCGACGACGAGGACCCGGTCAAGGTGCTGGCCTCCGGCGGCGCCCCCCGGCTCTTCGAGATGCGGCTGCACAACGGCACCATCTACCGCTGGAACCGCCCCGTGTACGACGTCGCCGACGGCGTCCCCCACCTGCGGGTGGAGAACCGCTGCCTGCCCGCCGGCCCCACCGTCGCCGACTGCCTCGCCAACGCCGCCTTCTACTACGGCCTGGTCCGGGTGCTCGCCGAACAGCCCCGCCCGATCTGGACCAGGCTGCCGTACGAGAAGGCCGACCAGAACTTCGTCAACGGCGCCCGGCACGGCATCGACGCCGTCCAGTGGTGGCCCCGCTCCGGGCGCGGCGCCCGCGGCCTGGTCGAACTGCCCGCCACCGACCTGGTGCTGAACGAACTGCTCCCGCTCGCCCACCAGGGCCTCGACCGCTGGGGCATCACCGCCCGCGACCGCGACCACTACCTCGGCATCATCGAACAGCGCTGCCTGCGCCGCACCAACGGCGCCGCCTGGCAGGCCGCCGTCGTCCACCGCCTGCGCGAACGCCACGGCCTCGACCCGAACGCGGCGATCGCCGCCATGACCCGCCGCTACATCGAGGGCATGCGCAGCGGCGAACCCGTGCACACCTGGCCGGTGGACTGACGCCGCTCCCCAAGGTCCAGAAACGTCTCATCGTGCTGTGAAAGGATGATCGGCCCGGAGCCAGGAAGTGCGCTCCGGGCCGCATCCGTCCTCGGGGAGACCAGTGACCACCGCCTCGGCCGAGCCCGCCACCACCAAGACCCTCTCCCGCCGCCTGCTCGTCGCCGAACTGCTCATCGTGCTCGGCCTCTCGCTCGGCATGAGCGGCGTCTCCGCGCTGATCAGCTTCCTCGGCTCGCTCACCGAACCCGTCGGCCTCGGCCAGCAGGTCGCCACCCTCAACGCCTCCCGCGCCCCCGGCCGGCCCTGGCTCGACCTCGCCTGGCAGCTCTTCTACATCGTCCGCGCCCTGATGCCCGTCGCCCTGGTCGGCTACCTGCTGGTCCGCGAAGGCGCCTCGCTGCGCACCATCGGCTTCGACCTGCGCCACAAGCTCTCCGACCTCGGCCGGGGCACGCTGCTCGCGGCGGCCATCGGCGGCTCCGGGCTCGCGTTCTACATCGCCATGCAGGCGGCCGGCTTCAACCTGACCGTCGCCGGCTCCGGCCTGCCCGACGTGTGGTGGCGGATCCCCGTGCTGATCGCCGCCGCCTGGCAGAACGCCATCCTGGAAGAGGTCGTGGTGGTCGGCTACCTGGTGCGCCGCCTGCACCAGATCGGCTGGACCTGGCCCGCGATCATCACCGCCAGCGCCGTCCTGCGCGGCTCCTACCACCTGTACCAGGGCATCGGCGGCCTGATCGGCAACATCGTGATGGGCGTGGTGTTCTGCCTGCTGTACCGCCGCTGGCGCCGGGTCGGCCCGCTGGTCGCCGCGCACGCCCTGATCGACACCGTCGGCTTCATCGGCTACGCCCTGCTGGCCGGGCACGTGAGCTGGCTGCCCTCCTGAAGCCGACTGCCGAATCCCGCCTGACGACCGGTCGGCTGCCGGTAGGGTGACGCCCGGTGGACGGTGCGCGGTGCGCCGCCCGGCAGGGGAGCGGGGAGCGGCCATGGGCGGGCAGCAGGGCTGGCACGGCGACCGGGACCGCGCCCGCCGCATCGCGGACGCCCTGCACAAGCTCACCGGCCGGCCGCCATTGGTGGAGCGCGGCCGCACGAAGGGCACCACCAAGGTCAGCGTGAAGATCGCCGAACGCCCGGACGGCACCCAGACGTTGGCGCTGCTGCGGGTCCTGCGCCACGGCGACCGCTTCGGCCACGCCCGCACCGCCCGCTGGGAGCACGTCTGGGTCGAGGTCGGCGAACCGCTCCCCACGTCCGAGGTCAGCCCGTCCGACGGCTGAGCCAGGCCCGCGACGGGGGACGGCGCAACAGCCGGTCCACGTGCTCGCGTTGCAGGCCCTGCGCCGGGTCGATCGGCATCAGCAGCCGGTCCGCGCGCAGCAGGCTGCGGCGCACCAGCCGCGGCGGGATGCAGTCGTCCACCCACGCGAACGGGCGGCCCTCGGCGTAGCGCAGCAGCGGCGCCCACTTGAACGCCGAGAACAGCTCCATCAGCGGCACCCGCGGATCGCCCGGCTGCGGCACGTAGCCGGTGAACTTCACCACCGGGAGCTCGGGCAGGCCCAGCAAGGGCGAGATGTACTCATTGGCCTCGAACTCCCAGGTGGTCGCCCACACCAGGTCGTAGTGGTCGGCCAGTTCGCGAAGCCACTCGCCGTGGCGTGGTGACAGCAGCACCGAATAGCCGAGCAGCGTATGGGAGTCGAAGTCTTCCTCGGGGTGCGGGAACACCGGGTTCAGCACCCCGTCGACGTCAAGGTACAGCAGCGGTTTGCCCATGCGGGTCCCTTCCCCGGGTCAAGGTCAGTCAGGGACTGGACGACATCCGGGCCCCGGGGGGTTGCAGGTCAACTCCCGCGTCACCCGGACGTGGCCGGCTCCGGCTGCGGTACGTTGCCGCGCGCCTCGGGCACGGTGCGCTCCAACTGCCGTACCTCCGGCACCAGTAGCACCGCCGCGGCCAGGCCCAGGCACGTCAACGCGCAGGCCCACAGCGCGCCGGACTGACCCAGCAGCTTCGCCGCCGGGCCGGCCAGCGCGGTGCCCGCCGGCATCAGCGCGAAGGAACCGAAGGCGTCGTACGCGGAGATCCGCGACAGCAGTTCCTCCGGGATCTCCTGACGGAGCGCCACCAGCCAGCCCACCACGAACACCGTGACGCCGACACCCGACAGGAACATCGCCACCACGACGGGCACCAGCGGCAGGCCGAGCGCCAGCACCAGCGCGGGCAGGCCGAACAGGAACACGCCGCCGTTGCCGACCAGCAGGATCCGGCGCGGCTGCCAGCGGGCCATCAGCACCGCGCTCGCCACCATGCCGACGCTGAGCGCGGCCATCGCGGTGCCCCACGCCGCGGCGCCGCCCATCCGCTGTTCGGCGATCACCGGCCCGTACACCGTCTCCACGGCCAGCACGCAGGCGTTCATCAGGGAGAACTGCACGACGATCGCCCACAGCCAGCGGCGCGAGACGAACTCCCGCCAGCCGACCCGCAGTTCGTGCACCAGGCTGGGCCCGGACTCGCGCCGCTCGCCGACCTGCGTCAGACCGGAGCGCATCAGCGCCGCCACCGCGAAACAGAGCGCGTCCCCCGCCAGCACCCAGCCCGGTCCGAGCAGCGCGGCCAGCAGGCCGCCGAGCGCGGCGCCCGCGATCTGCGCGCCGTTCACGCCCATCTTGAACACCGACAGCGCCTTGGACGCGTGCTCGGCCGGCACCGCCTGCAGGATCACGCCCTCGGCGGCCGGGGTGTAGAACGCCTGCCCCGCGCCGCCCGCCGCCGACAGCACCAGCAGCGCCCACAGCGGCGGATGCCCCATCAGCACCAGCGCGGCCAGCACCGCCTGCGACACCGCGTTGAACACATTGGCGCCCACCATCACCACATGCCGCGGCCAGCGGTCGGCCACCGCCCCGCCGATCAGCATCAGCGCCACCAGCGGCACCGTCCGCGCCGCCGTCACATAGCCGACCTCGGTGGCGTGCCAGCCCGCGCCCAGCACGGCGAACGCGGTGGCGATCGGCGCGGCGGCGTTGCCCAGCCCGCTGACCACCGTGGCGGCGGTCTGGACCCGGTAGTTTCGACCGGCCCACGCCGGATAGGTGATTCGCACTTCCAGACGATGGACCGCCAACCACCGCCCTGTCCAACGAATTTCAGGGCGTCCAGTCCGCCGCGAGCATCCCCAGCAGCACCTCGTCGACGAACCGCCCCGACACCCACGCGGCCCCGCGCAGCGTCCCCTCGACGCGGAACCCGGCCCGCTCGGCGGCGCCGATCATCGCCGCGTTGTCCGCCAGCGTGTCCACCTGGAGGCGGTGCAGGCCGCGCACCTCGAACCCGTACCGGCACAGCACCCGCACCACGTCCGTCCCGAAGCCGCGCCCGCGGACACCCGGCCGCAGGGACATCCCGAGGTGGGCGGAGCGGTGGTGCGTGTTGACGCCCCACAGCACGGCGGCGCCGGCGAGTTCACCGCCGGCGCGCTCCACCACCGAGAACACCGCCGGCTCCTCGGCCCCCGTCGCCCGGAACGGCGACGCCTCGACGGGCAACGGCCGCCAGGGCCGCCCGTCCGTGCGGGTGCGCATCGCGACGTCCTCGTACAACTCCTCGTGCAGGACGGCGACATCGCTCTCGTGCCGGGCCCGCAGCAGGATCTTCTCCCCGATCAGCATCCGCCAGAGCTACCACCCGCCGCACCGCCCTGGCCGGCGTTTTTCGTCAGCCGAGGTGCGCCCGGCTCAGCCGAGGTGCGCCCAGAGGAAGGTGAGGGTGCGGCGCCAGGCGATGGCGGCCTGCAGGGGGTCGTAGCTGCTGGGGGTCTTCTCGTCGTTCATGAAGGCGTGGCCGGCCGGGTAGAAGTGGATCTCGGGGCGGCGGCCGGTGGCCTCGCCGATCCGGATGGCGGCCTCGTCGACCAGCGCGGCGGGCAGCGAGGCGTCCTGTTCGCCGAAGTGGCCGAGGACGTGGGCGGTCAGGCCGCGGTAGTCGTACTCGGGGTCGCCGGGCAGGCCGTAGAACGGGACGACGGCGGCGACCCGGTCGCCCTCGTGGGCGGCGAGCCGCAGGGCGAGGCCGCCGCCCATGCAGAGACCGACCACGCCGACCGCGTCGCCGACCGACCCCGGGTGGGCGAGCAGGTGGGTGACGGCCGCGTCGAGTTCCTCCGCGACCCGCGCGGCGGGCAGTTCGTGCTTCATCCGGGCGGCGGCCTCCCGGTCGTGGGTGACGGTGCCGCCGTACAGGTCGGGCGCGAGCGCGAGGAAGCCCTCGGCGGCCAGCCGGTCGGTGAGTTCGGCGATGTGCCGGGTCAGCCCCCACCACTCCTGGATCACCAGGACTCCGGGACCGACCCCGGCGGGCGGCACCGCCAGGTAGCCGTGCACGGTCCGGCCGGAGCGGCCGGCGAAGCTGACGTTCTGGCGGGCAGCACCCATGGCTCTCCGTCAAGGTGGCCGCGCGCGGCGGCGGGCAGGAAGTTTCGTCTGGCACTCTAGGCGCGAACTCGCTTGCTTCAACGGCACGCTGGCGGTGTGTCAGCGGGAGTTCAGCCCATCTCTTCCAGTGCCTTGCCCTTGGTCTCCTTGATGCAGAAGGCCACGAACGGGATCGACAGCAGGGCGAAGCAGGCGTAGATCACGTACGTCGCGGACAGGTTCCAGTCCGAGAGGGTCGGGAAGGAGACGGTGATCGCCCAGTTGGCGATCCACTGCGCGGACGCGGCGACCGACAGGGCGAGCGCCCGGATGGTGTTCGGGAACATCTCGCCGAGCAGCACCCACACCACCACGCCCCAGGAGAACGCGAAGCAGAACACGAAGACGTGCGCGGCGACCAGCGCGGTCGTCGCGTACGTGTTCGCCAGGGTGGCGGTGTCGCCGGTGCCGTGCCGGTAGGAGAACGCCCAGGCGGCCAGCCCGAGCGAGAGCGCCATGCCCGCGGAGCCGGCCAGCGCCAGCGGCTTGCGGCCGATCCGGTCGACCAGCGCCATCGCGACCACCGTGCCGATGACGTTGACGATCGAGGTGGACAGCGAGATCAGCAGCGAGTTGGACTCGTTGATGCCGACCGACTGCCACAGGAACGACGAGTAGTAGAAGATCACGTTGATGCCGACGAACTGCTGGAACGCCGAGGCGCCGATGCCGACCCAGACGATCGGCAGCAGCCCGAAGCGCCCGCCGAGCAGGTCGGTGAGCCGCGGCTTGCGGCGGGTGTCCAGCACCCGGCGGATCTCCGCGACCCGGGCGTCCAGGTCGATGCCCTCGCCCTCCACCTCGACCAGCACCTTGCGGGCCTGATCCTCGCGCCCGTCGGCGATCAGGTAGCGCGGCGACTCCGGGATGGACAGCGCCATCAGGCCGTACACCAGGGCGGGCACGGCCTCCACGCCGAGCATCCACTGCCAGGCCTGGATGCCGGCCAGATGGTTGGTGGACTCGCCGCCCGCGGCCTGGTTGAGCGCCCAGTTGGCGAGCTGCGAGACGGTGATGCCGAGCACGATCGCCATCTGCTGGAACGAGGCCAGCCGGCCCCGGTACGCGGTCGGCGCGACCTCCGCGATGTAGGTCGGGGCGATCACCGAGGCGATGCCGATCGCGATGCCGCCGAGCACGCGCCACACCCCCAGCACCTCGATGGTGGGCGGGAACATCGACCCGATGCCGCTGATCGCGAACAGTGTCGCGGCCAGCAGCATGGTCCGCACCCGGCCCATGTGGTCGGCCAGCCACCCGGCGACCACCGCGCCGGCCGCCGAGCCCAGCAGCGCGATCGCCACCACGAACGCGGTCTCGCCGTTGCCGACGCCGAAGTGCTTCTGGATGCCGGTGACCGCGCCGTTGATCACCGCACTGTCGTAGCCGAACAGGAAGCCGCCCATCGCGGCGGCGGCGGAGATGAACACCACATGGCCGAGGTGCTCGTCCCGGACGGCGGAGGAGTGGGTAGCCAGTGCTCTTCTCCCTACGTGACGATCCGTCCGGTTGGGGCGGATCTATCCGGAGGTAATTCGACCAGCGGCTACCCCGTGGCGCGGCTTCGACACGCCCGGAACCAATGAGCTGTCAGTCCGACGAAGGGCCGAGCGCGGGACGGCGGGTGCGCCGCCGCAGCAGCTGCGCCCGGGCCGCCGCGTCCTGCGGGTTGCCGGTCGCCGCGTGGCGTTCGGCCAGCCGTTCGGCGATCTCCAACTGGAGCTCCACCGGCTTCTTGTCGTCGTACTTGAACTTCGCCCGCACCCGGCGCACCGTCAGCCGCAGCCCGCGCAAGCCGGTCAGCTGCGGGCCGTACGGCGCCGCGCCGACGGTCACCCGGTCCTCGTGGTTCTCGGGCTGGAAGTGCGCCAGCTGCCGGTTGAGGATCTCCGCCTTGCCCGCCGGGTCGTCCACGATCTCGGCGGTGCAGGAGAACTGCACCGAGGCGTAGTAGCTGGTCGGCGTGTACGGGGCGTCGCGCCAGCGGCCCGGCGCGAACGCGTAGTCGTCGGTGACCGCCAGTGTGACGTGCGGGTCGGCGCGCACCGCCGCGAACAGTGGGTTGGGGGCGGCCAGGTGCAGCAGGATCTCGTCCGCTCCGGCGTCCAGCAGGAAGTGGGTGGGGACCAGGACCGGGCCGTCGGGGCCGTTGGCGGCCAGCGTGCCGAAGTCCCGCCCGGCGGCCAGCCACTCCTGCCACTCCCGGTCGGTGCCCCGGTCCCAGCTGCGGATCAGCATGCCGGGCCGGCCAGGTACCCGGGCAGCGGCAGGTCCGAGTGCGGGGAGGCCACCGGCGTGCCGTAGACCGGGGCGACGGGCACCACGCCCGCCCAGTACGGCAGGTCGAGGTCCTCCTCGTCGTCGATCACGTCGCCGGTGCGGGTCTTCGCCGAGACCTGGTCCAGCTCCAGCCGGATCACCGCCGTCGCCGCCAGCTCCTTCGGGTTGCCCGGCCGGCAGTCGGCGGCGCGTCCCGGTATCGCCTGCTCGACGATCGCGTCCAGCGCGATCCGCAGCTCCTCGGGGTCGGTGACCTGGTGCGCGGTGCCGTGCGCCACCACCGAGCGGTAGTTGACGGAGTGGTTGAACGCCGACTTCGCCAGCACCAGGCCGTCCAGGTGCGTCACCGTCACGCACACCGCCAGGCCCTGCTCGCCGCGCGCGCCGCGCAGCGGGCGGCTGCCGGTGGAGCCGTGGATGTACAGCCGCTCGCCGACCCGCGCGTACAGCGTGGGCAGCACGACCGGCGCGCCGTCCCGGACGAAGCCCAGGTGGCACAGGTATCCGGCGTCCAGGACGGCGTGCACCGCGTCCCGGTCCCAGTCGGCCCGCTCCTTGTCCCGGGTGGGGGTGGTGAGAGAGTTCCGGGCGTAGGTGTCCTTGGGCGTGTCCGGCATGACAACCTCAATGTACTAGTGCACACTTGCGTTTGTGCTAGGAGAATATCGGATCACGGGTCGGCGGGCCAGCGATATCGCCGCCGACGTCGAACGCGCCGTCGCCGAAGGCCAGTTGGCACCCGGAGCCGCCCTGCCGCCGCTGCGCGACCTGGCCGGCGAGCTCGGCGTCAACCCCAACACGGTGGCCGCCGCCTACCGCCTGCTGCGCGAACGCGGCGTCATCGAGACCGCCGGCCGGCGCGGCAGCCGGGTCCGACCCCGGCCCGCCACCACCCCCCGCGACGAGGCCCGGCTGCCCGTCCCGCCCGGCGCCCGCGACCTGTCCGCCGGCAACCCCGACCCCGCGCTGCTGCCCCCGCTCGGCCCCGCCCTCGCCGCCGCCGCGGCCGGCCCCACCGTCCTGTACGGCGAACCCGTCGCCGAACCCGAACTCCTCGACGGCTTCCGCGCCGAATTCCGCGCCGACGGCGCCCCCGACGGCGAACTCGCCGTCTGCTCCGGCGCGTTGGACAGCATCGGCCGCGTCCTCGCCGCCACCCTGCGCACCGGCGACACCGTCGCCGTCGAGGACCCGGGCTGGGGCAGCGTCCTCGACCTCGTCCCCGCCCTCGGCCTGCGCACCGTCGGCGTCCCCGTCGACGACGAAGGCCCGCTCCCCGACGCCGTCGCCGCCGCACTCGACGCCGGCGCCCGCGCCCTCGTCGTCACCAGCCGCGCCCAGAACCCCACCGGCGCCGCCCTCACCCCCGCCCGGGCCGCCGCGCTGCGCACCGTCCTCGCCGCCCGCCCGCACACCGTGCTGATCGAGGACGACCACGGCCACGGCATGGTCGACCAGCCCTTCCAGTCGCTCGCCTCCGACGGCCGCGGCGGCACCACCGTCACCCACTGGGCACTGATCCGCTCCGCCGCCAAGGCACTCGGCCCCGACCTGCGGGTCGCCGTCCTCACCGGCGACGCCGACACCGTCGCCCGGGTCCTCGGCCGCCAGCGCCTGGACGCCGGCTGGGTCAGCCACCTGCTGCAACGCGCCGTCGTCGAACTGCGCCGCACCGACGCCGCCCCCGCCGCCGCGGTCGCCGCCGCCTACCGGGCCCGGCGCGACGCGCTGCTCACCGCGCTCGCCGCGCACGGCGTCCGCGCCCACGGCGAGAGCGGCGTCAACGTCTGGGTGCCCGTCCCCGACGAGACCGCCGTCTCCGCGGCCCTGCTGCACCGCGGCTGGGTGGTCGCCCCCGGCTCCCGCTTCCGCCTCGGCTCCCCGCCCGCGATCCGGATCGGCATCGCCGCCCTCGCCCCCGCCGAGGCCCCCGCCCTGGCCGCCGCCATCGCCGACGCGCTGCGCGGCCCGACCCACGGGTCGCGGGTGACCTGATGCGGATCGAGCTCCGGAGGCTGCGCGCCGGGTTCGCCGAGGTGGCGACCCCGCACGGCCCGGCCGTCGCCCGCTGGCGCGGCGGCCCGGCCGACCCGCCCGGGCCGTACTTCGTGGAGTGGACGGTCGACGAGGAGCACGCCGCGGTCCGCCCCGCCGCCGGGCCCGGTCCCGAGGTCCGGGTGGACGGCGAACTGCTCGTGCTGGTGGGCGAGTTCGACGGCGAGGCGGCGCTGCGGATCGGCGACAGCCTGGTCCTGCTGGATCTGCCCGGCCACCCTCCCGGCCCGCTGGAGCTCTCCGTCCCGCGCGAGTACGCCGAGCTGTACCCGTACACCGTGTGACGAAGCCCCCGTTCGAGAACGGGGGCTTCACCCGCACCGGAAGGCGTCAGCCTTTGGCCAGCAGGGCCTGGGCGTGTTCGCGGACCTGGTCGCGGGAGAGGTAGGCGTCGGTGTACTCGAAGTCGCGCAGCCGGGCGGGCTGGCGGGCCAGGAAGCCGGTGCGGACGAAGTCGTCGCCGGCGGTGGCGTTCAGCAGCCAGTTCGCGCTGGTGCGGTACTTCGCGCTGTTGGTGCGCATCGCCATCACGTGGTAGCCGCGCGCCACCAACTGGGCGGGCAGGCCGTGCAGTTCGACACCCAGCGGCTTGGACACCGCGTCCTTGCCGCCGAGGTCCACCACCAGGCCCAGGTCCTTGTGGAAGTACGGCTGCAGCGGCTGGTTGCGCAGCGCCGCCACCAGGTTGTCCGCGAGCTGCCGGCCCTGCCGCGCCGAGTGCTGCGCGGTCGGCGGGCACACCGCGCCGTCGCCCTTGGCGAGGTCCGGTACCGCGGCGGCGTCACCGAGCGCGAACATGCCCTCGAACTGCGGCACCCGCATCTCCGCCGTCACCGCCAGGCGCCCGCGCACCGTCTCCGCGTCCAGCGTGCCGATCAGCGGCGACGCGGCCACGCCCGCCGTCCAGATCAGCGTCCGACACGGCAGGGTGCGGCCGTCGGTGAACTTCACCGTCTCCGCGCCGACCTCCGCGACCGACACACCCAGTGAGACGTCCACGCCGCGGCGGGTGAGGATCTCCATCGCGGTCTGGCCGAGCTTGTCGCCCAGCTCCGGCATCAGCTTCGGCGCGATGTCGATCAGATGCCACTTGATCAGGTCCGGGTCCAGCCGCGGGTAGCGCTTGATGGCCGCCGTGGTCAGCCGCTGCAGGCAGGCCGCCGTCTCGGTGCCCGCGTACCCGCCGCCGACCACCACGAACTGGAGGCGCGAGGCCCGCTCGTTCTCGTCCATCGACGCGGACGCCAGGTCGAGCTGGGCGATCACGTGGTCGCGGATGTACGTGGCCTCGGCGAGCGTCTTCATGCCGCGCGCGTAGTCCGGCAGGCCGGGGATGTCGAAGGTCCGGGTGACGCTGCCCGGCGACAGCACCAGGTAGTCGTACTTCTCCGCCACCACCTCGTCGGTGATCTTGCGGACCACCGCGACCCGGGAACGCGGATCGATGCCGATCGCCCCGCCCGGGACTATGTGGGTGCGCCGCAGTGAGCGCCGCAGCGAGATCGCCACCGACTGCGGGGTCAGCACCCCGGCCGCGACATGCGGAAGCAGCGGCAGGTACAGCTGGTAACTGAACGGCGTGACGAGCGAGATCTCCGCCTCGGAAGGGGCGAGCTTGCGCTCCAGACGGCGCGCGCACTCCAGCCCGGCGAAGCCGCCGCCGACGATCAGGATCCGAGGTCGTTCCATCGTTCATCCCCTGGGTTTGCGGGTCCGTGACTGACTAAGGACGACTGTTGGCCACACTCGCACGGGGCAACGGCGGGTGCATCTCCAACCGGTCGCGGCCCCCTGCCCGGCCGGAGCCGCCCGTGAGGGCCGCTAGGCTGTCGGGATGCTCTCCGAGGTGACGGCCGTCCGCTACGCGACGCCGCTGCGCGAAGGCGGTTCGATGCCCGGCCTGATCGAGGCCGACGACCGCCGGATGTACGTGCTGAAATGGGTCGGTGCGGCCCAGGGCCGCAAGGCGCTGGTGGCCGAAGTGCTGGCCGGCGAACTGGGCCGCGGGCTCGGCCTGCCGGTACCGGAACTCGCCCTGGTCGACCTCGACCCGGTGCTCGCCCGCAGCGAGCCCGAGGTGCAGATCCAGGACCAGATGCGGGCCAGCGGCGGCGCCAACCTCGGCATGGCGTTCGTGTCCGGGGCGCTCAACTTCGACCCGCTGTGCTTCGAGACCGACACCGACACCGCCGCCCGGGTGCTCTGGTTCGACGCCCTGATCGGCAACGTCGACCGGTCCTGGCGCAACCCCAACCTGCTGGTCGCCACCGGCGGCCTGCGGCTCATCGACCACGGCGCCAGCCTGATCTTCCACCACAGCTGGTCGCGCGCCGAGGCCTGGCGCCGCAAGCCGTACGACGCCTCCGACCACGCCCTGCGGCACGCCGTCGGCCACCTGCCGAAGGTCGACGCCGAACTCGCCGCCCTCGCCGAGACCGCGCTGCCCGCCGCCGTCGCCGCGATCCCCGACGTGTGGCTCACCGACGAACCCGGCTTCGACACCCCCGACGACGTCCGCGCCGCCTACACCGCGCAGCTCACCGCCCGCCTCGCCGGGCCCCGCGACTGGCTCCCGGAGGTGGACGCCTGATGGACCAGCACCCCAAGGACTACGAGTACGCGCTGATCCGCGCCGTCCCCCGGGTCGAACGCGGCGAGTGCGTCAACATCGGCGTCCTGCTGTACTGCCGCGACTCCGGCTACCTCGGCGCCCGCACCCACCTCGACCAGGGCCGGCTGCTCGCCCTCGACGCCGTCGCCGACGTGGCCGGCGTGCGGCGCGCCCTGCGCGGCATCGAAGCGATCTGCGCGGGCGGCGAAGCCGCCGGACCGGCCGCCGCCGACAGCCCCGGACAGCGCTTCCGCTGGCTCACCGCCCCGCGCAGCGCCGTCGTCCAGCCCGGCCCCGTGCACACCGGCCTGACCACCGACCCGGCCGCGGAACTCCACCATCTGTTCGACCGTCTGGTCCTCTGACCGCCTGCCTCGCTTCCGGACCTCCCGACTACTTGCCTCGTTCAATACTTGAGGCACTGAAACGATGGGCGTACCCTGACCGCCATGGGCAGCACCACAGGCACCGGCACCGCCGCACCCACCACCCCCGAACTCATGGAGCAGGTCGCCGCGGTCGGCGCGGCCTACTTCCAGGACTTCGCCGCCGCCGCGGCCCGCCACGGGCTCAACTCCTCGCAGGCCAAAGCACTCAAAGCCGTCCTCGAACCCGTCCCGATGCGCGCCCTCGCCGGACGCCTCGGCTGCGACGCCTCCAACGTCACCGGCATCGTCGACCGCCTCGAAGCACTCGGCCTGGCCCGCCGCGAAGCCGCCGCCGCCGACCGCCGCGTCAAGATCGTCACCATCACCGACGACGGCCGCGCCGTCCTCGACCGGATCCGCGACGACATGACCCGCGCCCGCCACGCCTTCGACAGCCTCGACGCCGAGCAGCGCACCGCCCTGTCCCGGCTCTGCCAACAGGTCCTGCCCCTGCTGCGCCCCTGACTGTCCGTCGCATGCCCTACGCTCACCGGATGCACCAGGCGAACGGATGGACCTCCACCGGCCTTCGCTGGCACGACGGCGCACCCCGCCTCACCGCCACCGACGGCCGCACCAGCCACACCCGGCCGCTCACCGACGGCCTCCCCGTCGCCTGGCGGATCGCCGGCCCCCGCCAATGCACCGGCGCCACCACCGCCCGCGGCCACCGCCCGTGCCCGCACCACGCGCACATCGAACCCGACGGCACCACCACCCAGTGCCCCAGCTGCCAGAGCGCCGACCGCGGCCTGCAACTCGCCCGCGACCGCATCCTCGACGACGGCCGCACCTACCGGCTCTACCTCGCCTGGTTCGGCCCCGGCCTGCTCAAGATCGGCCTCACCGCCGAAGAACGCGGCACCGTCCGGCTGCTCGAACAGGCCGCCCTCACCTGGACGTTCCTCGCCCGCGGACCGCTGCCCGCCGTCCGCCGCGCCGAACTCGCCGTCGCCCACGCCAAACTGGCCCGCGAACGGATCCCCGCCGCCGCCAAGTACCCCGCCTGGTGGACGCTGCCCACCCCCGCCGACCGGCACGCCGAACTCACCGCCGGCCGCACCCGCGCCCACCAACTCCTGGCCGAGCACCCCGTCACCCTGCTGCCCGACCATCCCGTCACCGACCAGGTCGAGCTGTACGGCCTTACCGCCGGCGCCCCCGAGCAGTACCAGCAGGTCAAAGCACTCAGCGACGGCGCCCGCCTGACCGGACGACTGCGCCGCCCGATCGGCGGCCACCTCTTCCTCGACCCGCCGGCCGGCCCCCCGCTGCTCCTCGACACCCGCCTGCTCACCGGCTGGACCCTGCACGCCGAGGCCGCCGACAGCTGCGACGGCCTCACCCTGCTGCCCCGGGCCCGCCCCGCCGCCGAGCAGGACACGCTGTTCTGACGTCAGCTCTTCTTTCGGGCCTCCTGCTTGCCCCGGGCGCCCACCGCCGCCAAGGACATGTCCTGCGCCTGCGACTTCAGGTTCTTGTAGCCGTACCCCCGGTCCGTCAGCCACAGCTCCGCCGCCGTCTCGGCCCGCACCGAGGCCGCCACGATGTCCTCCTCCGCCTCCCCGTACTCCAGGAACCGGAAGGTGAAGAACGGACGCGCCGACAGGTCGTACGTCAGATGCCCCTCGTCGGTGAACTTCGCCTGCAGCACGTCGTGTTCGGCCGCCGCGGCGGTCAGCTCGGCGTGCTGCTCGGGCGTGAGGGCGTCGAAGGAACCGCGCACCATGATCCGGAACGTACGAGTCGTCATGGCGGGACCCTAACCCGCCCGGCCTGTCCCGATCACCCCATTTCCGCCCGGCCGGTGTTCGAGAAGGCCGCCCGCAGCGGCTCCGGCAGCGGGCCGTGGTGGGCGACGGTCAGCCGGCGGGTGGCCCGGGTCAGCGCCACGTACAGGTCGTGGCCGCCGCGCGGGGACTGCGCCAGGATCGCCGCCGGATCGGCCACCACCACCGCGTCGAACTCAAGTCCCTTGCACTGCACGGCAGTCAGCGCCCCCAGATGCGCCAGCTCGGCCAGCCGCCGGTCCGGCACCACCAGACCCGTGGTGCCCGGCCCGTCCTGCGCCAGCAGGGCCGGCAGCTGAGCCCGGTAGTCCTCGACCGGCACGGCCCGCGGCGCCTCGCCGTCCGCCCGCACCGACTCCGGGGCCCGCGCCGCCGGATCGACCGCCGCCAGCACCGCCGCGGCCACCGCCATGATCGGGGCCGGGGTGCGGTAGTTGACGTTCAACCGCTCCTCCCGCCAGCGGGTGCCCAGGTAGCGGCCCAGCATCTGCTGCCAGTCGTGCGCGCCCGCCGCCGAGGAGGTCTGCGCCAGATCGCCGACCACCGTCAGCGAACGGGTCGGGATCCGCCGCATCACCATCCGCCAGGCCAGCGCCGACAACTCCTGCGCCTCGTCCACCACCACATGCCCGAACGTCCACTCCCGGTCCGCCGCGGCCCGCTCCGCCGTCGAGCGGTACGGCCCCGCGTCGGCATGCCGCTCGGCCAGTGCCGCCGCGTCCAACTCGCCCTCCTGGTCGGTCACTTGCAGTACCCCGCGGGCGTACGCCTCGGCGTCGGCCCGGGCCCGGCCCTGCTCGGCGGCGGCCCGGCGCTGCTCCGCGCCGTCGCTGCCGAGCAGTTCGGCGGCCTCGTCCAGCAGCGGGACGTCCTCCACCGTCCACGGCGCGCCGGGCGCCCGGCGCAGGGCGGTGCGCTCGGCGGGGGAGAGGGACGGGGCGAGGCGCTCCGGGTCGGCGAGCAGCGACTCGACCAGCCGGTGCGGGGTCAGCAGTGGCCACAGCGCGTCCAGGGCGGCCCGGACCTCCGGCTCGGCCCACAGTTCGCCGGGCGCGTACCGGGCCTCCTCCTCGTCCCACGGGCGGCCGATCGCGTCGGCGCGGGTGCGGGCCAGGCCGTTCAGGGCGGCGCGCAGGAACTCGGCGCGGGCCGCGTTGTGCGGCAGCCGCAGGCCGCGGGCGTGCTCCCGGGCCGCGGCCAGCAGCCGGCGGGGGAGCGGCAGGTCGAGCGCCTCGATCCGGCCGTCCCCGGCGGGCAGCCGCTGGTGCAGGCGCACCGCCTCGGCGAGGACGTCCGCCATCTTCGGCGAACCCTTCAGGAAAGCGGTTTCCGGTTGGTCCGCGTCAACCGCGCGCACCCCCGGGAACAGCTCGCCGAGGGTGCGCAGCAGCACCTCCGTCTCACCGAGCGAGGGCAGCACCTGCTCGATGTAGCGCAGGAACGCCCGGTTCGGGCCGATCACCAGCACGCCGCGCCGCTCCAGCACCTCCCGGTGGATGTACAGCAGGTACGCGGCCCGGTGCAGCGCGGCCACCGTCTTGCCGGTGCCGGGACCGCCGTGCACCACCACCGCGCCGTGCAGCCCCGAGCGGATCACCCGGTCCTGCTCGGCCTGGATGGTCGCCACCACCTCGCGCATCCGCCCCGTCCGGGCCCGGCGCAGCTCGGCCAGCAGCGCCGCCTCGCCGACCAGGGTGCGCCGGCCGTCGTCCCCGAGCGCGTCCAGGTCGAACGCCTCGTCGTCCAGGCCGACCACCTCCCGCCGGTGGGTGCGCAGATGACGGCGGCGCAGCAGGCCGGCCGGGTCGGCGGCGCTCGCGGTGTAGAACGGGCGGGCGGCCGGGGCCCGCCAGTCCAGCAGCAGTGGTTCGAACTCCTCGTCCAGCAGGCCGATCCGGCCGAGGTGGCGGACCGTGCCGTCGAGGCCGTCGATCCGGCCGAAGCACAGGCCGCGCTCGACGGCCGTCAGCCGGGCCAGCCGGCGGGTGCGTTCGGCGAGCACCACCTCCTGCTCCAGCCGGGCCTGCCGGGTACCGCCCGGTCCGGTGTGCTCGGCGCCGGCCTGCTCGAGGGCGGTGCGGGCCTGCTCGCGCAGGATGTCGAGGCGGGCGTACAGCTCCGTCAACCGGCGTTGCTCGGTGCGGAGTTCGGCCGTGAGGACGGCGTCGCTTGCCATCTGTTCGGTCAACGTGATATCCTTGCACTGAGGGAGTTTTTTAGTCGAGCGTCAATCCGGTGATAACCGGCCATGCTACCCGGCCGTCCGTCCACCCGTACACCGGATGCGCTGCACGACCTCCTGACCTCGACTGTTAGGCTTGCGAAGCGTGAGCGCGAAGCCCAAGATCCCCAATGTCCTGGCCTCCCGGTACGCCTCGGCGACCCTGGCCCAGCTGTGGTCCCCCGAGCACAAGGTGGTCCTCGAGCGCCACCTGTGGCTGGCCGTCCTGAAGGCCCAGCAGGACCTCGGCATCGAGGTGCCGGCCACCGCGATCGCCGACTACGAGCGCGTCGTCGACCAGGTCGACCTGGCGTCCATCGCCGCCCGCGAGAAGGTCACCCGGCACGACGTGAAGGCCCGCATCGAGGAGTTCTCCGAACTCGCCGGGCACGAGCAGATCCACAAGGGCATGACCTCGCGTGACCTCACCGAGAACGTCGAGCAGCTGCAGATCCGCCAGTCGCTGGAGCACGTCCGCGACCGCACCGTCGCCGTCCTGGTCCGCCTCGGCCGCCTCTCCGCCCAGTACGGCGAGCTCGTGATGGCCGGCCGTTCGCACAACGTCGCCGCCCAGGCCACCACCCTCGGCAAGCGCTTCGCGACCGCCGCGGACGAGGTCCTGGTCGCCTTCGCCCGCCTCGAAGAGCTGATCGCCCGCTACCCGCTGCGCGGCGTCAAGGGCCCCGTCGGCACCTCCCAGGACATGCTCGACCTGCTCGGCGGCGACGCCGACAAGCTCGCCGAGCTGGAGCGCCGGGTCGCCGGCCACCTCGGCTTCGACAACGTCTTCACCTCGGTCGGCCAGGTCTACCCGCGCTCGCTCGACTACGACGTGGTCTCCACCCTGGTCCAGCTCTCCGCCGGCCCGTCCAGCATCGCCAAGACCATCCGCCTGATGGCCGGCCACGAGCTGGTCACCGAGGGCTTCAAGGCCGGCCAGGTCGGCTCCTCGGCGATGCCGCACAAGATGAACACCCGCTCCTGCGAGCGCGTCAACGGCCTCGCCGTCATCCTGCGCGGCTACGCCTCGATGACCGCCGAGCTCGGCGGCGACCAGTGGAACGAGGGCGACGTCTCCTGCTCCGTGGTCCGCCGGGTCGCGCTGCCGGACGCGTTCTTCGCCTTCGACGGCCTGCTGGAGACCTTCCTCACCGTCCTCGACGAGTTCGGCGCCTTCCCCGCCGTCATCGAGGCCGAACTCGACCGCTACCTGCCGTTCCTGGCCACCACCAAGGTCCTGATGGCGGCCGTCCGGGCCGGCGTCGGCCGGGAGACCGCGCACGAGGTCATCAAGGAGCACGCCGTCGCCGCCGCGCTGGCGATGCGCGAGGGCGCCCGCGAGAACACCCTGGTGCCGGCGCTCGCCGCCGACACCCGGATCCCGCTCGACCACGACGCGATCGACGCACTCCTCGCCGACCGCCTCTCCTTCACCGGCGCCGCCGCCGCCCAGGTCGGCGAACTCGTCCGCCGCATCGAGGCCGTGGCCGCCGCCCACCCGGAGGCCGCCAAGTACGCGCCGGGCGACATTCTCTGACGCTGCCGCCCCGCCGCCTTCGCGAAGCCCCGGAGGGCCCTGCACCCGCAGGTGCTCTTCGGGGCTTCGGCGCGTGCGACGACCGGGCGGCACGCCGCTGACCAGGCCCGCGCACGCCGAACGTGAGTCAGGCGTGAGCGGGGGCTGCGAGCGTGGTGCCCACCGGCGCCGATCGGCGCGGGCCGGCAGAGAAGAGGAGTTCATGAGGGCACGAACGGCGAAGACCGGAGCGGCTGCGCTGCTGCTCGCCGGCGGCATCACGCTGGCGACGGCCTCGCCCAGCGCCGCCTACACGGGACGGGCGACGCACTACCCCGTGGGTCTCGGTGCTTGTGGCCAGTCATCGGTGCCGGGCGACCTGGTGGTGGCACTGAGCCCCGCCGAGTTCGGCAACGGATACTCGACGCCGCACTGCTTCCAGTCGGTCCGGATCCAGCACGGCGGGACGTCGATCGTCGCGACCGTCCTCGACCGCGGGCCCGCCGGCATGCCGCTCCACGACCTCGATCTGTCGCTCGGGGCTTTCGTGGCGCTCGGCGGTGACCCCAAGGGCGGCCCCATCGACGTCAGCTGGGGGTACGTCGAGACCTCACCGGGCCCGGGGCCGACGACGACGCCTCCGGGGCCGGGACCCATCGGCACGACCATGCCGGCTCCCAGCGGCACCACGAAGGCGCCCACGCCCACCGGAACACCGGTCACGCAGAAGCCCGCGCCCACCGGGGTACCGATCAAGCCCCCCGTCCACCCCGATCCGACGACGACGGCACCGCAACAGCCGACCGGAGTGCCGACCCCCGGGCCGACGGGGCCCCACACGATGCCGATTCCCACCGTGACCGCCGTCCTGAAGTAACGGCCTCGGGCGACGCGCCGTCAGGCCTCCTCGTGGTTCGGATGGATCGGCGGGGAGGTCGGGGAGCAGTACCAGTCGCAGTCGGGCTCGGCGACGGGGTGGGGCGGGGCGAGGGCGTCGGAGCGGATGGTGGTGAAGGCGATCGCGGCGCCGGCGGCGAGCAGCCCCGCGCAGATCAGCATGGACGTCCGGAAAGCGCTGTCCACCTCGGACGGGATCCGGTACGCCTCACCGCTCAGACCGGCCAGTGGCGGGATCGCCGCGACGGCGAACAGGCCCGCGGCGCGGGCGGCCGCGTTGTTCACGCCGGACGCGATGCCCGCGCGGCGGACGTCGACGGCGGCGAGGACGGTCGCGGTGAGCGGGGCGACCAGTAGGGTCATGCCCGCGCCCTGGACGGTCACGGCGGGCAGCACGTCCAGCCAGTAGTTCGCGTTCGGGCCGATCCGCAGCATCAGCAGCACGCCGCACGCCACCAGCAGCGGGCCCGCGGTGAGCGGGATCCGCGGCCCGACCGCACGGCCGAACTGGCCCGCCCGCCCCGAGAACAGCAGCATCAGCACCGTGATCGGGACCAGCGCCACCCCCGACAGCAGCGGCGTGAACCCGGCGACGATCTGCAACTGCACCGTCAGCAGCAGGAACACCCCGCTGAACGCCGCGTACACGCACAGCGTGACCAGGTTGACCACCGTGAACAGCCGGGACCGGAACAGGGACAGCGGCAGCATCGGATTCGCCGAACGGTGCTCGACCAGAATGAACGCGGCGGCCAGCGCGAGACCCGCCAGCCCCGCGAGGGCCGCCGCCGGCGTCAGACCGGAACCCGCCTCCGTCAACGCGTACGTGATCCCCGCCAGGGAGAGCGCCGCGAGCAGCGCACCCAGCACGTCGAACCGGCCCTGCTCGTCCGGGTCGCGGGTCTCCGGGACATGGCGCACCGTCACCGCCACCACGACCGCCGCCAGCGGCAGATTGAGCAGGAAGATCCACCGCCAGCCCGGGCCGTCCACCAGCCAGCCACCGAGGAACGGCCCGACCGCCGCCGCGACGCCGCCGAAACCCGACCACGCGCCCACCGCACCCGCCCGGTCGTCCTCGTGGAACACCGCCTGAAGCATCGCCAGCGAACCCGGCGTCAACAGCGCGCCACCAATGCCCTGCAACGCCCGGGCCAGGATCAGCACCTCCACCGTCGGTGCCGCCGCGCACCCCGCGGAGGCCAGCGCGAACCAGCACACCCCGATCAGGAACACCCGGCGCCGGCCGAAACGGTCACCGAGCGAACCGCCCAGCAGGATCAGCGCGGCGAGCGTCAGCATGTAGGCGTTGATCGTCCACTGGAGCGAGGCGAGACTCGCCCCCAGATCCTCACCGATCCGCGGCAGCGCGACGTTCACCACCGTGCCGTCCAGCAACGCCATCCCGGACCCGAGCGCCGTCGCCGCGACGACCCACCGCCCACGCCCAGTCCCCAGCCGAATCCCGCCGGCCACACCCGCCGCATCGTCGCTCACGCAACGAATCCTCCGCCAGGACCCGCGCCGGGACCAGCCCACCGCACCCTGCGGGTTGCCGACCGGCGGGGGCGCGGTGCGGGCGGTCGGGGGATGGGGGAGTGCGCTGCGCGCGGCTGGTGGGGCGGAGGAGGATTGCCCTGCGGGCGGCCGTGGGTGGAGGTTGCGGTGTGGGTGGCCGGAGGGAGGTGGAGTGGGGGCGGATGCCCTGCGGGCGGCCGGGGCGGGCGGAGGGAGGACTCGCGGCCGACTCAGGCCCGGTAGGCGAGCGCCTTCCGCAGGTGGTAGTCCGCCACGTCGAGCATCCACTGCCGGTTCGGGAAGTCGCCGTCGGCGATGCGCAGCGGGCCGCCGACCAGGTCCAGGTGCATGACGTACTGGTAGTAAGTCATGCGCCGCGGGTCGAGGTCCGGGTTGCGGAGCGCCTCGTAGTGCGGGCCGAAACGCATCCGCATCCAGCAGTGCTCCACCTCGATGTCGGTGTACATCAGGCCCTCGATGTCGATGAGGACGGGTTCCCCGTCCGGCCCGACGAGCGTGTGTTCCGCGCACAGTTCGCCGTGGACCACGCCGAACTCCGCACGCGGCTCGAGTGCCGCGTGCAGGACGCGGAGCTTCTCCGTCAGCACGGCCTCGCCCTCGGCCGCGCGGACGTCACGGGACACGGCGGTGGCGATGTTCACCAGCGCCCGCTCGAAGTACGTCTGCTCGCAGCTCCCGTCCGGCGGTGCGCCCCCGCCGTCGATCCACGCCACCCGCCCGAAGGCCGGCGCACGGTGGGCGTGCATGCGCCGCAGCATGTCGGAGAGCTGGGCGAGCGTGCGTCGGCCGGCGTCCGGATCGCGTTCCAGCAGGGCCTCCAGCGTTCCGCCGCGGATGTCCTCCGCGACGGCGATGTCGGCCGGGTACAGGTTCTTGCTGCGATCGGCGAGCATCAGTCGCGGCGAACGGGCTCCGACCGCCTCCAGCCGGCGGGTGGCACCCTCGAGGAAGTCGAGACCGGAGGCGTGGGCGAACGGGTTCGACGGGTCGTCGTGGCCGTCCGGGAGCAGCCCGTCCCAGAAGTCCTCGTCAGCGTTCCAGACATAGACGACCGTGCTCGTGGCGTCGTCCAGCATGACCCGGTAGACGCCCTTCTTGCTTCCCTTGAGCAGCCGGTCGACTCCGGTGACGCGGCGGTCGGTACCGAAGACCTCCCGTATCACTGGGGTCAGCGATTCGGCGTCGGCGAACTTTCGCGCGGCAGTCATTCCCGCTCCCCCTCCGGAGTGCCCGCATCGATCCGCGGCCGGCTGTCTCCTGCCGCCGTGGGCACAGACGCACCAGCATAGAGATCTCCTGCTCGGGCAGGCGGAGGGCCGTGGACAGGGTCAGGGGAGCAGCGACCCGCGGCGCCACGCGCGGGCCGTCGCCGGGGTGACGATGCCGAGGTCGGCGAAGAAGTCGAGGGCCTTGCGGGACCAGTCGATGCGGGCCTGGCGCCAGTGCGGGTTGGTGGCGGCGGCGCGGCGGGCCTCGATGGGGTCGAGGCCGGCGAGGGTGTAGACGCGGGGGTGGACGATCTCGGCGACGGACTGGCGGGCCAGGGTCGCGAGGGCACGGCGGAAGACGGCGCGGCGGGCGGGGTGCATCCGGGCCCAGCGGCGTTCGAGTTCGGGCTTGGCGTAGCCGATGTGCCGGGCTTCCTCGACGACGTGTATGCGGGCGACCGAGCGGGCCAGCGGCTGCAGGCTCTCGTCGCGGATCATCTCCCGCTGCATCGCGTCCGTGAACTCCTCGACGAAGATCGCCCCGGCGAAGGTCATCGTGGTGTCGTTGAGCAGGAAGTGCAGCCGCCCGAGCCGGTCCGCGCGCTTGGTGGGGCGGGCGGACGGGTAGCCGGTCGCGGTGATGTAGCGGGCGAACATGGTGGAGTGCCGGCACTCGTCGGCGACCTCGGTCAGCGCGTACTGGGCGTGGCCGGTGGTCAGGTCGTTCTCGTAGACGTGGCGGATCAGACCTTCCATCAGGACCAGTTCGAACCAGATGCCGGCCGCCGTGGTGGACGCGAACTGGTGGACGCTCAGCTGCGCCCGCTGCCGTTCGTCGAGGCGTTCCCAGAGCGGGGTGCCGTACAGGGCGACGCGGTGGGCGGGCAGCGCGTAGTGGTCGGGGTCGACGGGGGCGGTCCAGTCGATCTCGGTGAGCGGGTCGAAGGAGTGCTTGGCGGAGGCGCGCAGCAGGCGGGCGGCGTTGAGTTCGCGGTCGGCGTTGCGCTGCTGGGCGATGGTTCCGGTGGGGGCCGTGGTGTCGGGCATGGGCGGGCTCCGGAGGTCGCGGGGGCAGGGGCTCCAGGAGGAGTAAACCAATGAGACAGAGTGTCAACAAGGGTTTCACGCAGATCACCGGCGCCCCGGTCGTCCATTCGTGCCGTCGCTGCCGCCGCTGCCGTCGCTGCCGTCCGGCTGCGGCCCGCATGCGACCCCCTGCGGCCCCGCGCAGACTGGCCGCATGGATCCGGTCACCGCCCTGGAACGCATCGCCTTCCTGCTGGAACGTGAACTCGCCTCCCCGTACCGGGTCAAGGCGTTCCGCACCGCCGCCGAAGCCGCCACCGGGCTGCCCGCCGGGCCGGTCGACGTCGCCACCGCCGAGCGCCTCCCGGGCGTCGGGCCCGTCACCGCCCGGGTGATCGCCGACGCGACGGCGGGACGCACCCCGCAGTACCTGCTGGAGGCCGAGGCCCGGGCCGCCGCCGGGCCCGCGCCGTCCACGGCCGGGCTCCGGCTGCGCGAGAAGCTCCAGGGCGACTGCCACCTGCACTCGGACTGGTCCGACGGAGGCGCCCCGATCGAACTGATGGCGCGCACCGCCCGTGCCCTCGGCCACCGCTGGGCCGTGCTCACCGACCACTCGCCGCGCCTGACGGTCGCCAATGGTCTGAGCGCCGAGCGGCTGCGCGAACAGCTCGACGTGATCGAGGACCTGAACGGCCGGCTCACCCCGTTCCGGCTGCTCTCTGGCATCGAGTGCGACATCCTCGACGACGGCTCGCTCGACCAGGACGAGGAACTGCTCGGCCGGCTGGACGTGGTGGTCGCCTCGGTGCACTCCAAGCTGCGGATGGACAGCGCCGCGATGACCCGTCGGATGCTGGCGGCCGTCCGTAACCCGCTGGTCGACGTGCTCGGCCACTGCACCGGGCGGCGGCTCGGCGGAAAGCCGCGCCCGCAGTCCGAGTTCGACGCGGAGGCGGTCTTCACCGCCTGCCGGGAGCACGACACCGCCGTGGAGATCAACTGCCGCCCCGACCGCCTGGACCCGCCGGACGACCTGCTGACCCTCGCCGTCGACCTCGGCTGCCTGTTCACCATCGACACCGACGCGCACGCCCCCGGCCAGCTCGACTGGCAGATCACCGGCTGCGAACGCGCCGCCGCGCTGGGCCTGGACGCCGAGCGGATCCTCACCGCCTGGTCGGTCGACCACCTGCTGGCCTGGACCGCGGCCCGCTGATCACGCTGTCGGACTCCGGCGCTACCCTGCCCGGATGACTGATGATCAGCTTCAGGTGGGGACCGACAGCAGGATCCGGCCGTTGGCGTTCCACGCCGCGCCCGGCACGGAGGACTGGCGGGTCCTGGGCGAGGGGGCGTGCACGTTCTTCCGCACCGGCTCCTTCGCCGACGGCGCCCGGCTGGTGGCCGCGATCGCCACCGCCGTGGACGGCTTCGGCGCGCCGGACATCGACCTGCGGCCCGAGGGCGTCACCGTCCGGCTGATCGCCGCCACCGACGAGCTCTACGGGCTGACGGAGCGCCACATCGAGCTGGCCCGGCGGATCTCCGCGGCCGCCCGCGCGTTCGGCGCGGTCGCCGAACCGCACGCGGTGCAGACCGTGCAGGTCACCCTGGACGCCCTCGAAATGCCCACCGTGGTCGCCTTCTGGCGCGCGCTGCTCGGCTACCGCGACCGGGCCGGCAGCCCCGAGGACCTGATCGACCCGGCCCGCCGCGGCGCGCCGTTCTACTTCCAGCAGATGGACGAGCCCCGGCCGCAGCGCAACCGGGTGCACGTGGACGTGTGGGTGCCGTACGACGTCGCGGAGCAGCGGGTCGCCGCCGCGATCGCCGCCGGCGGCCGGGTGGTGACGGACGAGCACGCCCCGGCCCTGTGGGTGCTGGCCGACCCCGAGGGCAACGAGGCCTGCGTCGGCGCGGCCGGCGCGGCGGGCTGACGCCGGTCCGGTCAGGACGTTTGGACCAGGCGGCCGCGGAGGCTCTCCAGGGTCTCGTCCTTGAGGCCGAGGGCGGCCCGGGCGTAGCTCTCCGGGTCGCCCCAGTGGTCGGCGAGGGTGTCCAGGGAGGCGGCCAGGTACTCGGCGCGGACCGAGAGGATCGCGTCGGCGATCTCCGGGTCGCCGCCCCCGGCGAGGAAACGTTCCAGCACAGGGGCGTACCGGACGTGCACCGCAGGATCGACCGACAGGTACTCGGTGCGGACGGTCTCCTCGTCCGCGCCGAGCAGCAGCAGGATCAGCGCGGCGCCCCAGCCGGTGCGGTCCTTGCCCGCCGTGCAGTGGAACAGCACCGGGCCGCCGCCCTGGTGCGCGAGGGCGGTGAGCAGCTGCTTGTACGCGCGCCGGGCGGCGGCGGAGGTGACGAAGGCGCGGTAGTCCTCGGTCAGGGCGAGCGCGGCACGGCCGCCGCCGAGGGTGCGGTTGGCGCCGGCCGGGTCCTCCAGCGCGGCGGTCAGCGCGGTCGCCACGCCGTTGCCCGCCCGGTCGGCGAGCACATCGGCGACCAGCAGGTGCGCCCCGCCGGGCACCCGGTCCGGGTAGGCGGTGCGCTCGGCGCCGCTGCGCAGGTCGATCACGGTGCGCACGCCGAGCGCCTCGAACATCGGGTCGCCGGACGGGTCGAGCCGGTCCAACTGGCCGGAGCGCAGCGCGAGTCCGGAGCGGACCCGGGCGCCGCCGGGCAGGTCGATGCCGCCGAGATCGCGCAGGTTGGCGACGGTGGCGGAGTCAACGATGTGCGAGTGCTGCATGGCGACCTCCCTGCCGGCGGACCTGCGGTGGCGGGGCCCGACGGCATCGCGAACGTCGCCCTGAGACCGGCCCCGTCAGCACGCTAGGCGGGCCCCGGGCGGGTCGCCCCCGGAGTACCCCCTGCCGGGCGGGACGCTGCATCGAGCGGCGGAGCGCACGCCCCGACCGCGCGCCGTGTGCTGCGCGCGCCCCATTGCCTGACGGCGCGTCAGCGGGCAGGGTGGGCAGCGCGGGCCCCGCCGGGGTGGGCGGTGTGCCGGACGCGCGGAGGGACGGGAGCCCCGAATGGCAGCGAAAATCCTGATCATCACCGGCGACGCGGCCGAGTCGCTGGAGGTGTTCTACCCCTACCAGCGGCTGCTGGAGGAGGGGTACGAGGTGCACATCGCCGCGCCCACCCGGAAGACCCTGCAGTTCGTGGTGCACGACTTCGTCGAGGGCTTCGACACCTACACCGAGAAGGCCGGCTACACCTGGCCCGCCGACCTGGCGTTCGACGAGGTGGACCCGGCGCAGTACGTGGCGCTGGTGCTGCCCGGCGGCCGGGCGCCCGAGTACCTGCGCAACAACCCGGAGGTGCAGCGGATCGTCGCGCACTTCGTCGCCGACGACAAGCCGCTCGCGCAGATCTGCCACGGCCCGCTGATCACCCTGCGGACGGGTTCGATGGCCGGCCGCCGCACCGCCGCGTACCCGGCGCTGGAGCCGGACGTGGCCGCCGGCGGGGCGAGCTTCGTGGACGGGGACGCGGTGGTGGACGGCACCGTGGTCTCCGCCCGCGCCTGGCCGGACCACCCGGCGTGGATGCGCGCGTTCGTGGAGCTGCTGCGCGAGAAGGCCCCGGTCGAGGAGTAGGCCGGCCTGGACGAGTGGTCCGGGGCCGGGGAGCGGTCCGTCCGGGCCACGGGGTGTCGCCTTGCCCGGGAGGCGCGGGCGGGCAAGCGTGGGGCCCATGGCGACACACCTCGACGGCCAGGCCCTGCTCGCGCTGCACGCCCAGGCCCTGGACCACTTCGGCCGGCTGGTCCGCGCCGTGCCCGACGACCGCTGGCAGGCCCCCACCCCGTGCACCGACTGGACGGTCCGTCAGCTGGTCGGGCATCTCACCTACGAACAGCTGTGGGTGCCCGACCTGCTCGACGGAGCGACCGTCGCCGAGGTCGGCGACCGCTACGACGGGGAGATGCTCGGCGACGACCCGGTGGCGGCGTGGACGGCCGCCGCCGACGCCGCCCGGGCCGCGTTCGCCGCGCCGGGCGCGCTGCGGCGCACCGTCCACCTCTCCTACGGGCAGCGGCGGGCGGCCGGGTACGCCCGGGAGATGACGGTGGACGCGATCGTGCACGGCTGGGACCTGGCCACCGGGATCGGCGCGGACGCCCGGATGGATCCGGCGGCGGTGAGCTTCGGACTGGCCGAAGTCGCCCCGCACGCAGGAGCGTTGGCGGCCTCGGGCCTGTTCGCGGACGTGGTGCCGGTGGCGGCCGACGCCGATCCGCAGACCAGGCTGCTGGCTCTGGTGGGCCGGGACGCCGCGAACCCGTTCGGGAGCGGCTGATCGTTGAACGGGAGGTGTCAGGGGCGGGGGCGGATGCCGTCCAGGGCGATGGCGAGGACCTTGGCGCGCTGCTTGTCGTCCGGGAAGGCGACGGAGGCGATGCCGGAGACCAGTCGGAGCAGGTCGTCCATGTTCATGTCGGTGCGCACGCTGCCGTCCTGCTGGGCGCGTTCCAGCAGGGGGGTGCCGGCGTCGTACATGGAGAGGCGGCAGGCGAGGAAGACGGCGGACTCCTCGCCCTGGAGGGCCTCGCGGATGGCGCGCTTGGTCATCGCGTAGTCGACGAAGCGGCGCAGCCAGGTGACCAGGGCGTCCCAGGACGGCCGGTCGGCCAGGCCGGTGGCGACCCGGGCGAGGTCCTCGACCTCGTTGGCGTAGACGGCCTCGAAGAGGTGCCGGCGGGTGGGGAAGTTGCGGTACAGGGTGCCGATGCCGACGCCGGCCCGGCGGGCGATGTCCTCCAGGGAGGCGTCGGCGCCGTGTTCGGCGAAGGCCTCGCGGGCGGCGGTGAGCAGCGCGTCGAAGTTGCGCGCGGCGTCGGCGCGGCGCGGGCGCCGGGCAGCGAGGAACTCGCCGACGGAGATCGGTTCGGACACGGTGACCTCGTTTCGACACATCCGGATTGAACCGGAGGCTCACCTCCGCTAATCTGGAGGCATGCCTCGACTTTAGCACCGGGGCCCTGGCTTCGGCCTGTCGCCCGTCGGCGACGGGCTCTCCGCAGCACCCGCGCCGCCCCGTGCCGGCGCCCTGTGCCGGCACCGCTGCCGTCAAACAGGGTTGACCGCACCGGCATCGCGGTCGTCAATCCGAACTGACGGAACGTGCACCGCTGTCGTCAATTCTGTTTGACCGTACCGGCATTGACCCGCCGTCCGTTTCTGCTCCGCACCACCGCCCGTTCGGGCGTCTGCCTGCCAGTTGTGCGCCGTGGCGCGCCGTTGTTCCCGTGCGCCGCGACCCGAGTCCCGAGAGGGTTCGATGAATCGCCAGTCCCACCGCGTCACCTTCGGCGTGCTCGCCGTCGGAGCGGGCGTGTTCGCGCTGCTCCAGTCGCTGATCACGCCGGCCCTGCCGATCGTTCAGGAGGCGATGCACACCTCGCAGTCCACCGTCACCTGGGTGATGACCGCCTACCTGCTGTCCGCGTCCGTGTTCACCCCGATCCTCGGCCGGGTCGGCGACCTGGTGGGCAAGAAGCGCACCCTGGTCGCGGCGCTGGTCGCGCTGCTGACCGGCTGCCTGGTCGCCGCGCTCGCCCCCAACATCACCGTGCTGCTGATCGCGCGCGTTCTCCAGGGCATCGCGGGTGCGCTGTTCCCGCTGTCCTTCGGCATCATTCGCGACGAGTTCCCCGCCGGGCGGGTGCCTACCGGCATCAGCAACCTGTCCGCCGTGATCGCCGTCGGCAGCGGCCTCGGCATGGTGCTGGCCGGCCCGATCGTCGGCGCGCTGGACTACCGCTGGCTGTTCTGGCTCCCCGTCATCGTGGTCGCCGCCACCGTGCTGCTCGCCTGGCGCTACGTCCCCGAGTCGCCGACCCGCAGCGAGGGCGGCGTCGACTGGACCTCCTCCGTGCTGCTCTCCGGCTGGCTGGTGGCGCTGCTGCTGCCGGTCAGTCAGGCCGCCCAGTGGGGTTGGGGATCGGCCCGGGTGCTCGGCCTGCTGGCCGCCGCCGTCGTGCTGTTCGCGCTCTGGGTGCTCAGCGAGGCCCGCTCGCGCAACCCGCTGATCGACCTGCGGGTGATCCGGCTGCACGCCGTGTGGACCACCAACACCGCGGCCCTGCTGTTCGGCGGCGGCATGTACGCCGTGTGGGCGTTCCTGCCCGGCTTCGTCCAGACCCCCACGAGCGCGGGCTACGGCTTCGGCTCCACCGTCACCGGCGCCGGCCTGCTGATGCTGCCGATGGTCGGCGCGATGTTCGTCTCCGGCATCCTCGGCGGGCGCCTGGCCGGCCGTTTTCCCGCCAAGGCGCAGCTGGTCACCGGCGCGCTGCTGGGTGCCGTGGCCTGCGCGCTGCTCGCCGCCCGGCACCAGACGCCGGCGGACGTCGCCGTCGCGGCCGGGGTGTTCGGGCTCGGCATCGGCCTGGCGTTCGCCTCGATGAGCAACCTGATCGTGCAGAGCGTCTCGCCCGCCCAGACCGGCGCCGCCACCGGCATGAACGCCAACATCCGCACCATCGGCGGCTCGATGGGTGCCGCGCTGATGACCGGCCTGGTCACCGGCCACCTCCAGCCCTCCGGCCGCCCGATGGAGTCCGGCTACACCCACGGCTTCGCGCTGCTCGCGGCGTTCTGCCTGGCCGCGGCGCTCGCCGCACTGCTGGTGCCGTCCCGTCGCACCCGGCCGGTACCCGCGCCGGTGGAGCCCGCGGCCGCCCAGCGGGACACCGAAGTAACCCTCGGCTGAGCCGAGTTGGATGCGCTGAACCCGCCGCCTCGGTGCAGTCGCCGGGGCGGCGGGTGCTCGGCGTGCGGTCAGCAGTCGCGCAACTCCGGGGACTGGTTCAGCAGTTGGGCCCGGATGGAGGTGAACTTCCGGTAGGCGTCGGTGTGTTCGGTGTGCGGGTGGAAGACCGCCAGGCGGTGGCAGTTCTGGAAGGCCAGCTTCACCGAGAAGTGCCGCTCCAGCGCCCCGCGGATCGAGTCGCTGGCCAGCGCGCGCAGCAGCTGGGCGCGTTCGGCGTCGGTCGGGGCGACCGTGTTGTCCGCGAACTCGGCGTCGCTGGTGGCGAGTTCGGCCGTCAGGTCGTTGACCAGCCGGTACGCGTAGGGCAGCGAGGTGCGGACGGTGGCGAGGAAGTCGGCGTCGGCGACCTCGTCGCGCTCGGCCAGGGTGAGCAGGGAGGGGGAGACGTCCAGCGACATGGGGTGGCCTTTCGGGGGCGGAATGGAAGCGGATTGGAAGTGGAAGTCGTTTTCAATAAGTGATCCTGGCAAGCCCTCTGACGCCCTGTCAATTGCGCTCCCCCTTTCGGGTCAACCCGCCGCGCCGCGAAGGGCCCGCCGCCCCGATCGGCCCTGGTGGCGGGCCGCATTCCGGCTTCCTAGAGTGAGGAACAGGGCGGACCGTGAGGAGGCCTCCGATGGACGAGCAGGGCAAGGGCGGCGCCACCGACCGCCGCATCCTGGACCGGATCAGCGCCATGGTCGACGCGGAACGGAAACTGCGCGCCGCGCTCTCCGAAGGCCGCATCGACCAGTCCACCGAACAGCGCGAACTCAAGGACCTGGAAGAACAGCTCGACCAGTGCTGGGACCTGCTGCGCCAGCGCCGGGCCCGCACCGACGCCGGCGACGACCCGAACCAGGCCGGCGTCCGCAGCGTCGAGGAGATCGAACGCTACGAGTCGTAGCCGCGGGCTGCCCGGTGTCAGATCGACGCGAGGCGGGTGAGCGGCGCCGTGGGGTCGGGGAGGCCGCAGGCGGCGCGGACGGCGGCGTCGTGGGCGGCCGCGAGGGCGTCGAGGCGGGTCAGGCGGGTGCGGCCCTGGCGGGAGAGGTGGGCGGTGATCCGGCGGCGGTCCTGGTCGTCCTGGCGCCGGTAGACCAGCCCGGCATCCGCGAGGGCGTCCACCAGGCGGCTCAGGCTGGCCTGCGGAATCAGCAGCGCCTGCGCCAACTCGCCCATGGATCGGCCCTCGCCGTCCGCGAGCGCCCGCAGCACCCGCCACTGGTCGACCGTGCAGTCCTCCTCGGCGAGCGCCGTCGCCAGCCCTGAGGTGAGCCGGCGGTGGGCGAGCGCCACGAGCTCCACCAGCAGCGGCGGCGAGCCCGCCGGACCGGGCGCGGCGGTGGTGTGCGCGGCAGCGCTCCTCATGGCCATCCGACCCTCCCGTTCCGAGGTCCCCCCGAGCCTCGCGGGCTTTCCCGGGGCCGACATCCCGACCATACTCGCACTGGTGACGCTGGATGCCAGGCTGGTCGACCCGCTCGACGCGCTCCACCTCCCCAGGGAGGACGGCGCGTTCCGGGTGGGCCTCGTCGTGCCGCAGTCCGGCCCGCTCGGACTGACCGGCCCGTCCGCACTCGACGGCGCCCTGCTCGCCGCGCACGAGATCAACGCCCGCGGCGGCATCCTCGGCCGCCCCCTCGACCTCGTCCTGGTCGACGGCGGCGGCGCACCCCACCCCGTGGCCGCCCAAGTCCGCCGGCTGCTCGACGCCGGCGCCCTCGACGCCCTGGCCGGCTGCCACACCAGCGACGTCCACCGCGCCGTCGAAACCGTCGCCGCCGGACGCATCGCCTACATCTACACCCCGCCGCACGAAGGCGGCACCCGCCGCCCCGGCGTCCTGTGCACCGGCACCGACCCGACCGGTCAACTCGCCGGGGCAGTAGGTATTTTGACGGAGCGTCATCGACTGCGCCGCTGGGCGCTGATCGGCAACGACTACATCTGGCCGCGCTCCGTCCACCGCGCCGCCGCCACCCTCGCCACCCGCGCCGGAGCCAGGATCGTGCTGGAGCGCCGCGTCCCGTTCGGGGCCGTCCAACCGGCCGTCGAACCACTGCTCGACGCGCTGCGCACGGCCCGCGCCGACGCCCTGCTGCTCAGCCTGATCGGCCGCGACCTGGTGCACTTCAACCGCGCGCTGCGCCGCAGCGGACTCGACCGCCGAATCGTCCGGCTGTCCGGGGCGCTGGAGGAGAACGGACTGCTCGCTCTCGGCGGTGACGACACCGGGACGCTGTACGCCGCCATGCCGTCCTTCGCCACCCTCGCCGAGGAGCCCCGGCAGCTGCTCGGCGAGCGGCACCGGGCGCTGTGCGGGCCGTGGGCGCCCGTGCTGGACGCGTACGCGGTCGGGCTCTACGACGGCCTGCAGCTGCTCGCGGCGCTCGCGCACCGTCACGCCCTGGAGCCGCACGGGCTGACCCGGGCGGCCGGCCGACTGCTGGGCGGGGCGCGGCGCGCCGTGCACCTGGCCCGGGCCGAGGGGGCCGGTTTCGCCGTCCTGTCGCCGCGTCAAGGCAGCTGACCTGCGAAGACCGCTGAGCGCCCGCTTTCTCAGTCGGTGGAACGCCCTCGCAAAACCCTTCCATATGGAAATACTTCGCTCTACAGTCTCCCCCACACACCCGCAGGGTCGTCACGGAGAGAGAGCACCATGGCCGACACACCCGCGCACCAAGGCATCGAGAGCTACGGCTACCAACAGGAGCTGCGCCGGTCCCTGACCTTCACCGACCTGCTCGTCTACGGTCTGGTCTTCATGGTGCCGATCGCCCCCTTCGGCATCTTCGGCGGCGTTTTCCAGGGCTCCGGCGGTATGGTCGCCCTGGCCTACGTCCTCGGCATGGTGGCGATGATGTTCACCGCCCTGTCGTACGCCCAGATGTCCCGGGCGTTCCCGATGGCCGGCTCGGTCTACACCTACGCCGGGCGCGGCATCGGCGCACCGGTCGGGTTCCTGTCCGGCTGGATGATCCTGCTGGACTACGTGCTGGTGCCGGGCCTGCTCTACCTGATCGCCGGCGTCGCGATGAACTCGCTGGTGCCGTCCGTCCCGGTCTGGCTGTGGCTGGTCGGCTTCGTGCTGCTCAACACCGTCGTCAACTACCTGGGCATCGAGACCACCGCCAAGGTCAACAAGGCGGTGCTGATCGGCGAACTCGTCGTGCTCGCGGTGTTCCTGGTGGTCGGCGTGATCGCGCTGGCGAACGGCAAGGGCCGCGGCTTCGACTTCACGCCGCTGTACAACTCGCACCACTTCTCGTGGCACCTGGCCTTCGGCGCGGTCTCGATCGCCGTGCTCAGCTTCCTCGGCTTCGACGGCATCTCCACCCTCTCGGAGGAGAACCGCGACTCCACCAAGGCGATCGGCCGGTCGATGGTGGCCGCGCTGCTGCTCGCGGGCACACTGTTCATCGTGCAGACCTGGGTGGCCTCGCTGCTGGTCGCCGACCCGGACGCGCTGATCGCCGACGGAGACCCGAACGGCACCGCCTTCTACGACGCCGCCCGCGCCGCCGGCGGCGGCGGCTGGCTGGCCACCCTGACCGCCGCGTCCACCGCCGTGGCCTGGGGCTTCGCCAACTCCCTGGTCGCGCAGGCGGCCACCTCGCGGCTGCTGTTCGCGATGGCCCGCGACCGCCAACTGCCCCGATTCCTCGCCAAGATCCACCCCACCCGCCGGGTGCCCGTCAACGCCACCCTGCTGACCGCCGGCATCTCGCTGGTGCTCGGCCTGTACATGGCCTCGCGCGAGGACGGCATCACCCTGCTCAGCACCCTGGTCAACTTCGGTGCGCTGACCACCTTCCTGGTGCTGCACGTCGCCGTCGTCGTCCATTACCTGATCCGCAAGCGCAGCAAGGACTACTGGCGCCACCTGATCGCCCCGCTGCTCGGCTTCGCGATCCTCGCCTACGTCGTCGTCAACGCCAACATCGCGGCCCAACGGCTCGGCTTCGTCTGGCTGTTGATCGGCGGGATCGTGCTGGCCGGACTGATGCTGACCGGCCGCAAGCCCCGACTGGCCGTCGCCGACACCACCTCCGAGGAGACCGACAAGTGACCCTGCCCGAGATCGTCCAGCTGACCCCCGCGCCGGAGGACTGGGCCTACACCTTCGGCGGACGCGCCCCGCTGACCACCGTTCAGCCCGGCAGCATCGTCGAGTTGACCACCGAGGACTGCTTCGGTGGCAAGGTGCGCGGCACCGGCGACCTGCCCAGCCAGGTCTGCGTCTTCCCGTACCTCAACCCCGTCACCGGCCCGATCGCCGTCGCCGGGGCCGAACCCGGGGACGTCCTCGCGGTGCACTTCGTGGAGATCACCCCCGCCCGGGACTACGGCATCTCCAGCACCTTCCCGCACTTCGGGGCGCTCACCGCCACCCACCAGACCGCGATGCTGCACCCCGCGCTGGAGGAACGGGTCTGGATCTACGACCTGGACGTCGCGGCCGGCCTGTGCCACTTCCGGGCCCGGGGCAGCGACTTCACCGTCGCGCTGCCGCTCGACCCGATGCACGGCACCGTCGGCGTCGCCCCCGCCGCCGGCGAGGTGCTGGCCTCGATCACCCCCGGCGCGCACGGCGGCAACCTGGACACCCCCGAGATGCGGGCCGGCACCACCGCCTACTTCGGCGTCAACGTCGACGGCGGCCTGCTCGCCATCGGCGATGGCCACGCCCGCCAGGGCGAGGGCGAGGTGTGCGGCACCGCCGTCGAGGCCGCGATGCGCACCACCGTGATCGTCGACCTGATCAAGGGCGGCGGACCGGCCTGGCCCCGCTTGGAGAACGACGACCACCTGATCAGCACCGGCTCCGCCCGCCCGCTGGAGGACGCCTTCCGGATCAGCCAGCACGACCTGGTCGGCTGGACCGGCGAACTCCTCGGCCTTGAGCAGCTCGACGCGTACCAGCTGGTCAGCCAGGCCGGACTGGCGCCGGCCGCGAACGTCTGCGACACCAACTACACGATGGTCGCCAAGCTGCCGAAGTCCGTCCTCGGCCGGGCCCGCGCGTACGACGGCCTGCACGAGCGGCTGCGCGCGACCGCGGCGGCGTACCTGCGGCACCGGTAGGTCTTTTCAACGCGGCCCCGGCGCCTGCGTGTTGAGGATTCTCGACGCTCAGGCGCCGGCCGCGTCCAGGTTCGCGGTCAGGCGGGTGAGCAGTTCGCGCAGGGTTCGCAGGTCGGACAGGGGGAGTCCGGCCGCGGCGCCGATGTGGCGCGGGACGGCGCGGGCGGGCTCGCGAAGGTCGCGGCCGGCCTGGGTGAGCGAGACGATCACCGACCGCTCGTCCTGCGGGCTGCGCTCGCGGGCGATCAGCCCCGTCGCCTCCAGCCGCTTGAGCAGCGGGGAGAGCGTGCCGGAGTCCAGCCGCAGGCGCTCGCCGAGCTGCTTGACGGGGAGTTCGCGGTGCTGCCAGAGCACCAGCATCACGAGGTACTGCGGGTACGTCAGGCCCAGATCCTTCAGCGCCGTCCGGTAGACGCTGCCGAATGCGCGGGAGGCGGCGTTCAGCGAGAAGCAGATCTGCTGGTCGAGCAGGAGCAGGTCGGAGCCGGCGGCCGCGAGTTCCTCCAGCGTCGTGATCGTCGGGTCGGTGCCGGTCCCGGCCCTGGCTTCGTCCTCTTCGTCGTGGCTGGTCATGGCTCAAGGGTAGCAAGCGGCCGATTCAGTTGTGCGCAATTGAATTGTGTGCTGTAGTTATGGGGCAGGACAGGGCAGGCCGGAGACGGCGCCGGCGGAAACGCTGCCGGACACCGGTCTGAGATCAGGTATGGACGAGACAGGAGAGCTCGGAATGGAACCGCTCTACACCGCAGTTGCCACCTCGAACGGCCGCGAGGGCCGCTCCGTCAGCTCGGACGGCAAGCTCGACCTCAAGCTGTCGCTGCCGCCGGCGCTGGGCGGCGACGGCGTGGGCACCAACCCCGAGCAGCTGTTCGCGGCCGGCTACGCGGCCTGTTTCTCCGGAGCGCTCGGTTTGGTGGCCCGGCAGGCGAAGGTCGACGTCTCGAACGTCTCGGTGACCGCCGAGGTCACCATCGGCAAGGACGAGACCAGCTTCGCCCTCTCGGTCGTCCTGCGGGTGGAACTGCCCGAGGAGCTGGCCGGCGAGACCGGTGAGCAGCTGGTCAAGCAGGCCCACCAGGTCTGCCCGTACTCCAAGGCGATCAGCGGGAACGTTCCGGTGGAGCTGGTCGTCGAGTAAGACGAGGCAGGGGTCTCACCTGGGGACTGCGGGCCGCCGACCGCGTGGGGGCGGGGCGGCCCGCAGTGGTGTCCAGGCGCTGTTGGGCATGGCCGGGCCAGGGCATGGCTGGCCGGGGTATGGCCGGGCCTGGGCACGGCGGGGTATGGCATGGCTGGGCCCGGGCATGGCTGGGTCGAAGTCGGGTCTGGCGGTGGTGAATTGGGGCTCGGGCCGGGTGGGTTGCGTCCGGGCCGGGTGGATCGGGGCTCGGGTCGCGTGGATTGCGCCTCGGGCGGGCCGGGTCGGGTCAGAGCGGGAGCAGCTCCGGGCGCTTCGCCTCGATGTGGTCGCCGGACGACTCGCCGCGCAGGCGGCGGCCCACCCACGGCAGCAGGTAGGTGCGGGCCCACTGGAGGTTCTCCCGGCGCTGCTCGGCCGGGGTGGTGACCGGCGCCGGCGGCCAGGCGGCCTCCGGGTCGCCGGCCTCGGTCAGGCCGAGGGCGCGCGCCGCCAGCAGCGCCACCCGCTGGTGGCCCTCCGGCGACAGGTGCAGCCGGTCGTCCGACCAGGCCCGGCGGTCGTGCACCGCCCGCAGCGACCACAGGTCCGCGACGGCGAGACCGTTGCGGTCGGCGATCGCCCACAGGTGCGAGTTGTAGGTTGCGACCTTGCCGCGCAGGTGGCGCAGCACCGGCACGTTGCGGGTGTCGAAGCCGGTGCAGATCAGCACCTTCCCGGCGTGCTCGCGCAGTTCCAGCACGGCCGACTCGAAGTGCTCGGCGATCAGGTCCGGGTCGCTGCCCGGACGCAGGATGTCGTTGCCGCCGGCGCACAACGTCACCAGATCGGGCTGGAGTTCGCGAACCTTCGGGACCTGCTCGGTGACGATCTGGTCCAGCAGGCGGCCGCGCACGGCCAGGTTGGCGTACCGGAGATCGGACTCCGGGCGCCGCTCGGCCAGCATTCCGGCCAGCCGGTCGGCCCAGCCGGCGAACTTCCCGTCGGGGCCGGGGTCGTTCAGGCCCTCGGTGAAGCTGTCACCGAGTGCGGCGTAGGAACTGAGGTCAAGGGTCTCCTGGTAGTCGGCCATGGAGGAGATAGTTCACTGTGTGAAGTGACCTACGCCACCGTAGGTGGCCCTAAGTGGCCCGTGATCTCCGCCACGGGCCCCGTACGGCGTACCCTGCAAAGGCCGGAACGGCAGAACCAGGACGGGACAGGACGACAGGAGGACCGACGTGACCAGCTCCGCCGTGCGTGAGGAGAAGGCGCGGCGCAAGCAGATGCTGATCCGTGCGCTGATCTACATCGTGGGTACCCACGTGTTCGCCGGATTCGTGCTCCTGCTGTTCGCCGTCGGGCACCGCTGACGGGTCGGCCCGCCTCAGTTCGGGGCGGCGTCGGACTCCGTTGTCGGCAGCGCGCGGGCAGCGACCTTCGCCAGGTGCGCGTCGAACGCGGCGGCCGGGTCCGGATGCACCCGGGTCAGCGCGACCATCGCGGTGATCACCACGTCGCACAGTTCGGCCGCCACGTCGTCCCAGGTGTGCGAGAAGCCCTTGCGCGGGTTCTGGCCGAGTGCGCCGATCACCGCCTCGGCCACCTCGCCGGCCTCCTCGCTGATCTTCAGGCACTGCAACACCCGTTGCATCTCCGGGGGTTGAGTGCTTCCCTCGGCCAGCCACGCCGCCAGTCGCCGCACCGTCTCCCACTGCTGCGCGTCCACGTTCCCGCCCCTTCGCCGTCGCTGCCGCCGTCGCTGCCGCCGTCGCCGCTGCCGGTCCGTGCGGGTGGCCGCGCCGGCCCGCGTCGCACCACAAACCGACCGTACCCGGCACGGATGGCGGCGCGGGTACGGTCGGTTGTGGTGGGCGGGGAGTCAGCGCAGGCGCTGCTGCCAGTCGATCGGGACGTGGCCGGCCGGGCCCGGGGTGGGCTGGGTGACCGGGTGTGCGGACGGGCCGGCGAGCGGCGGGCCCTCGTAGAACTGTTCGGTCTCGGTGTTCCAGAACCAGTCCTCGCCCGGTTCGAAACTGGTCAGGAACGGGTGGCCGGCCGACCGGGCGTGTGCGGTGGCGTGCTGGGACGGTGAGGAGTCGCAGCACCCGATGTGTCCGCACGCCGCGCACCTGCGCAGGTGGAACCACCAGCCCTGGCCGTCGCCGGCCAGACACTCCACGCAGCCGTCGCCGCTGGGCGGCACCTTCGGATCGATACCGGGGATCGTCGTGTCATCACTCATCTGGGGCACCTCCTCGGAAAGGGTATGCCCGGGGCGACGGCCGACGCCGGTAGGCGGCCCCGGCGCGGCGCGGCGGGTGACCTGGGCGGCGCGCGGCGGGTGACCTGCGGGGGGACGCTGCGAGTGACCTGCGGGGGACACCGTGGTCGGACCTCGCGAGAACCGATCCGACGATCAGGCCGGTGCTGCTCGGTGTGGTGCCGTCAGATCCGGTGCCGCGCGGTGACTTTTTGGGACGCTGCTGGTGCGAAGGTGGATTCCGTCCTGTTCTACAGTGCTGTAGATTCAACTTCGGGGCCTGCGCCCGCATCACGCGGCGGCTGCCGGCCGCCGGGCCGAACTACCGGGCCCGGTACGGGGATACCACAGGAGGGCAACATGGGAGTCTCGCTCGCCAAGGGCGGAAACGTCTCGCTGACGAAGGAGGTCCCGGGGCTCACCTCCGTCATCGTCGGCCTCGGTTGGGACGTCCGGGCCACCACCGGCGCGGACTTCGACCTCGACGCCAGCGCGCTGCTGTGCAGCGAGGCCGGACGGGTCCTCAGCGACCAGCACTTCGTCTTCTACAACAACCTGCGCAGCCCGGAGGGTTCGGTCGAGCACAGCGGCGACAACCTCACCGGTGGCGGCGACGGCGACGACGAGCAGATCCGGGTCGACCTGACGGCCGTTCCGCCGCAGGTCGCGAAGGTCGTCTTCCCGGTGTCGATCTACGACGCCGAACAGCGCCGCCAGAGCTTCGGCCAGGTCCGCAACGCCTTCATCCGGGTCGTCAACGACGCCGACGGCACCGAGGTCGCGCGCTACGACCTGAGCGAGGACGCGTCCACCGAGACCGCGATGGTCTTCGGCGAGCTCTACCGCTACGGCGCCGAGTGGAAGTTCCGCGCCATCGGCCAGGGCTACGCCTCCGGCCTGCGGGGCATCGCGCTGGACTACGGCGTCAACGTCTGAGCGGGCGTAGGCCCTTGGCGGGTACGCGCCGCTGATCGAGCCGGGCCGTCCCGGTGCCGTTGGGCGCCGGGGCGGCCTTCGGGTCTGCACGGCCGGTGGGGCCGGTGCCGTCCGGGGAGTGTCGGGGGTTGGGCCGCGTCGGGCGTTGTGGCAGGCTCGGCGCATGGAACAGCGTGTACTTGGCCGGACCGGGCGTCCGGTGTCGGTGGTGGGTCTCGGGACGTGGCAGCTGGGCGCCGACTGGGGCGTGGTGCTGGAGGACGACGCGCTGGCGGTGCTGGACGCCGCCGCCGACGCCGGGGTGACGTTCTTCGACACCGCCGATGTCTACGGGGACGGCCGCAGCGAGCAGTTGGTCGGTCGCTTCCTGAAGTCCCGCCAGGACGACGAACTGCTGGTCGCCACCAAGCTCGGCCGCCGGCTGCCGCAACTGCCGGAGAACTACACCCTCGCCAACTTCCGTGAGTGGACCGACCGTTCGCGTCGGAACCTGGGCGTGGACCGACTCGACCTGGTGCAGCTGCACTGCCCGCCCACGGCGGTGTACTCCAGCGACGAGGTGTTCGACGCGCTCGACACCCTGGTCGAGGAGGGCCGAACCGCCGCGTACGGCGTCAGCGTGGAGACCTGCGCGGAGGCGCTCACCGCGATCGGCCGGCCCGGCGTCGCCAGCGTGCAGATCATCCTCAACCCGTTCCGGCTGAAGCCGTTGGACGAGGTGCTGCCCGCCGCCGAGAAGGCCGGCGTCGGCATCATCGCCCGCGTCCCGCTGGCGTCCGGCCTGCTGTCCGGGAAGTACACCAAGGACACCCTGTTCGGTGCGGACGACCATCGCACCTACAACCGGGACGGTTCCGCGTTCGACCAGGGCGAGACCTTTTCCGGCGTCGACTTCGCGACCGGGGTGGAGGCCGCCGACGAGTTCGCCCGCCTCGCCCCGCCCGGCGCCACCTCCGCGCAGACCGCGCTGCGCTGGATCGTCCAGCAGCCCGGCGTCACCAGCGTCATCCCCGGCGCCCGCAGCCCCGAGCAGGCCCGGGCCAACGCCGAGACGGCCGCTCTGCCGCCGCTGTCGCCGCAGACCCTGGACGCCGTTCAGGACCTGTACGACCGCCGCCTGCGGGCGCAGGTGCACTCGCGCTGGTGAGCGGCTGAGAGCCGGTTGACCGGAACGGGAGAGCCGGGTGACCGGAACGGAGAAGTCGGTCGACCGGAACGAACGGGAAAGCGCTTACCGGAAGGTGTCGGGCAAACGCTTTCCCGTTGGTACCGGCGGCGGGGAGGCCGAGGCTCAGGGCAGTGGTTCGGCGTGCATCGGCGTTCGGGGGGCCTGATGGCCGCCGGTGGCCATCATCCGGACCTCGCCGGCGTCGCTGATCTCGGCCTGCACGATGCCGGACGGGTCCGTGTACACCGGGTGCCCGCCGGGGCCTCGGGTGCCGGTCGCCTCGACCACCACCACGTCCTGTTCGGCGTGGCCTCCGGTCTCCCCGGGGAAGGTGAGAGCGAATCGTCGAGCCATGGCCGGACCTCCTTCCCGTCGTTCGTTCCATCCTAGGCAGGGCCCCGCCGCCGGTCGCTCCCGGACGGCGGGGCCCGCTGCCCGTCCGGCCTGCGGCGTTCCCCGGGAGGGGCCTGCGGCGACGTGCGGTCGGGGGACGCGGGGCGGGCTCAGGCGAGCAGGTGGAGGCGTTGCGCGGCCGGGCCGACGCGGACGGTCTGGCCCCAGGTGAGGTGCAGGGCGTCGGACTCGATGCCGTCACCGAACGCCACCAGCCGCTCGGACTCCACGGTGAGGGCCAGCCGCTGCTCCGAGGTCAGCAGGCCCTCGACGCGCGAGGTGCCGGTGACCGGGGACGGCCACGCCTCCCGGACGAACCAGGACAGCTGCGGCACCGTCGGCGCGGGCAGCGGCAGCCGGCTGGACCGCTCCAACCACGCCGAGCGGCACCACCCCGTCGCGCCCGTGCCGGTGCCGACGAGCACGCCCGAGGATGCCTGCGACTCCGCGTCGCCACCCGGTGCGGACAGCCGGTAGCGGGCGGTCTGGTGGCCGGGCTGCCCGAGGTAGATCTCGTTCAGTGCCAGCAGCCGCTGGGTGTCGTCCGCCACCGCCTCCACCATGGTGCGCAACTCCAAGCGCCGCTCCGCGCCCGGCCCGACGGCCGCCCGCAGCAGCGGCCCGGCCTGCCCCGGACGGTGTCGCACCAGGATGCCCGGATTGCGGCCCGGCTCCGCGTCGATGCCGATCACCGGCTGCCCCGACAGGTACTTGGCGGTGTTGGCGACCAGCCCGTCCTGGCCGACCACCACCACCAGGTCCTCGGGCCCGAACAGGAACCGGTCCAGGTCCGCCCGCTCCACCCGGGTCTGCCGCCAGTCCAGCGGCACCGCCGCCGACACCTCGGCCAGCGCACTCCGGGCCAGGTCGTGCCGCTGCTCCGCCTCGTCGAGCGAGCGCCCGCGGCCGGCGAGGAAGAACTCCGCCTGGCCATGCGTCCCGTGATGGGCGATCAACTCCTGGTACTCGGTGCGCCGGTGGACCAGCACCACGCGCGGAGCGAGGCTCATCGGACCGGTCGATCCGTGTCGCCGGCCGGACCCGTCGGGGTGTGGGGCGTCGTGGCGGGCGTCGGGGTGGAGAGCCGGGTGAGCAGGCCGGTGAGCACGTCCGGGGTGAGGGTGACGCTGTCGATCCGCGGCAGGTGTTCGGCCAGCCGGATCAGGGCCAGCGCCTGCAGGATCTCCGGCCCGACCTGCTGGTGCGCCGTCAGCCACGCCGCCTCGGCGGCCGCCTTCGCCTCGCCCAACGCCCGTACCGCCTCGGCCTGTTGAGCGGCCAGCGTGCCGGCCGCCTCGGCCTCCGCCACCGCCAGCCGGGTGCGTCGGGCGGCCTCGGAGTCGGTGCGCACCGCGTCCGCCGCCGCCTTCTGCTCCGCCTCGCGGCGCGCGTTCGCGCCCTGCTGCGCCACCAACTCCTCTTCGCGGCGCGCCAGTTCGATCTGGCTGGCGAGTTCGTTCTCGGCGATGGCGCGTTCCCGCTCGACCGCGACCGCGCGACGCTCGTAGGTCGCCCGGTCCGCCTCCTGCTGGACCTGCTCCCGGGCCGGGGTGCGCAGCGCCCGCTCCAGCTCGGCCTCGGGCCGGACGGCGGTGACGCGCACCGCGAGCACCGTCAGCCCGATCTCGCCCAGCCGGGGCTCGGTGCCCAGGCCTTCGGCGATCCGCTCGCGGACTGCCGTCACACCGTCAACCAGAGTGTCCGCGAGGGGAGTTCGGGCGATCAGCTGGAGGGCGTGCTGCTGCGCGGTCTCGGTGAGCAGGGTGGCGAGCTGGGCGAGCGGCTCGGCGCGCCAGCTGCCGGTGTCGGGGTCGATGCCGAAGTCAAGGCGGGCGGCGGCGACCGTCGGATCGCTGATCCGGTAGGTGACGGTGGCCTGCACCGCGAGATCCTGGAAGTCGGCCGTGCGGGCGTGGAACATCATCGCCAACTCGCGGTCGTCGACCGGTACTTCGGATATGGCGGCGGTGAGCGGCCGGAACCAGAAGGCGAGTCCGGCGCCTTCGTGGGTGAGCTGTCCGCCCCGGAGGTGGCGGATGTGGCTGGTCGGTGCGGAGCGCAGGTGGCGGAAGCCGAAGCGGCGGGTGATGTCGGCCATGGGAGTCGCGGCGTCCTCTCTTTTCGTCTCCATGACGATAAGCGGGGGTGCCGGTTGTCGTCAATACGACGAAAAGAGGGGGTAGGCTACGTTCGAGGCGGGCTGTGGGTGGCTGTGGGCCTGGTTCTGGAGTGGTTCCGGTGGCCGTGGGCCTCAGATGGCGGCCCGGGTGCGGGAGGTGGCGGAGATCGCGGCGAGGTCGCTCTCGCCGTGGCCATGGGCGACGGCCTGCAGCAGGGAGTCGCGCAGCAGGGAGGCGAGGGGGAGGGGCACGTTGGCGCCGGCGGCGGTGTCCAGGGCGAGGTTGACGTCCTTCAGCCCGAGTGCGAGGCGGAACCCGGCCGGGTCGAAGGACCGCTCGGTGATCATCGCGCCGTAGCCGGCGTAAACCGGGCCGGGGAAAAGGGAGTTGGTGAGGACGTCGAGCAGCGCCGACGGTGCGAGACCGTTCGCCTCGGCGAGTACGGCGGCCTCCGAGAACGCCTCGATCGCCGACACCAGAAGGAAGTTGGCGCTGATCTTCGCCACGTTCGCGGCCGCCGGGTCCTCGCCGAGATGCCAGGTGCGCCGGCCCATCGCGTCGAACAGCGGTGCCACCCAGTCGAGTTCGGCCGCCGGACCCGACGCCAGGATGTTCAGGTTCCCGACCGCCGCGGCCTCCGCCCGGCCCAGCACCGGAGCCGCGATGTAACCCAGCCCGTGCTGCGCGTGCAACTCGGCGGCCCGGCGTGCCAGCCCCGGAGAGACGGTCGCCATGTTGACGTGCACGGCGGCCCGCGCGGCGGACAGCAACTCCTCGTTCAGCAACAGGCGTTCGACCACCTTGTCGTCCGCCAGCATCGAGATCGCCACCTCGGCGCCGAACGCCTCCGCGAGCGTCCCCGCCGCCGACGCCCCGTCCGCGACCAGCTCGGCCACCGGCTCCGCCGACCGGTTCCACACCCGCACCGAGTGCCCCGCATCCAGCAGCCGGCGAGCCATCGCCCGACCCATCGCACCCAGACCGACGAAACCGACGTCCATGCTCACTGCCTCCGGCGGGGTGGGTGCGAACGGTGCACGGTGCTCCGAGGGCGATGCTACGACGCCAATCCGCGAGTCGGCCGGTGCGGCGCGGCCGGGCGGCTGGGGTACGAGGGGTGTTGGCCGAGTTGCGGTGGCCGTTCGCGGGGGATGCGCGAGGCGCTGTGCCGCGAGGCCCTGTGCGGAGGGCGGCCGGGCGGTGATACTGACCGAATGGGGTTCATCGTCTTCATGACGCTGCCGGGCCTGGTGCTGCTGCTCACCGCGCTCGCGGTGGTCGACCAGGTGCTGCTGCGGGCCGGTCGCGCCGGTCTCCTGCCGTGGCGGCCCGGCAGCCGGCAGGGGCAGGTCTCGGCGACCGGATTCGAGCAACTGCACGCCCAGTTCTCGGCGGGCAAGCAGAACGAGCTGAAGGAACGCCAGTCCGCGCTGATGCTTCGCGACGAGGACGAGGACGGCGCCCCGTCGAACCGCAGCCGGATCGACCTCGCGCGCGGCTCGGCCGTGATCCGCCTGCCAAAGCCCAACTGACCGGCGCTTACGGGGCGGTTCGCCGCAAGAGCCGGTCAGTTGGGCTTCGGCAGAGCGCGGATCAGTCCGTCGGCAGGGGCTGGACGAGGGTGAACGTCGCGCCCTGGTCGTCGGACGCCACGGACATCCGGCCGTACGGTGTGTCGAACGGGGCTTGAGTGACGCGACCGCCCAGGCCGGGCACCTTGGCCGCGGTCGAGTCGACGTTCTGCACGGTGAAGATGACCATCCAGTGCGCCGGCACTTCGCGCGGAGTGTCCGCCGGCAGTTCGCCGATCCCGCCGACCGTGCCGTGCGGCAGGTCGAGGGTGGAGTACTTCATCGAACCGTCGGACACCTCGCCGTACTTGTAGCCGAACACCTCGCGGTAGAACCTGCGGTTGCCCTCGTAGTCGCGGCTCATGTTCTCGTTCCAGGCGACCGTGCCGTCCTCGTTGGCGACGCCGAAACCGGTGTGGTCGCCGGACTGCCACACGCCGAACACCGCGCCGCCGGGGTCCGCCGCGATCGCCATCCTGCCGAGGGTCATCACGTCCATCGCGGGCGACAGGACCTTCCCTCCGGCCGCGGTGATCTTCGCGACGGTGTCGTCGACGTTGTCGGTGGCCAGGTAGGTGGTCCAGGCCGTGGGCATCTCGGGCTTCATCTTCGGGCCGATGCCGGCGATGTTCGCGCCGTTCTTCAGGGCCAGGCTGTAGCCGCCGACGTCCTTGCCGCCGCGCTGGACCTGCCAGCCGAGCAGACTGCTGTAGAACGTGACGGCCTTGTCGAGGTCGTCCGCGGACAGATCGACCCAACAGGGCGTTCCAGCAGGCCATGCGGTGCTTCGGGTGACCATGTGTGCCTCCGAGTGGTCCGGGTTGCCGGATTGAGCACTGCACCGTAACCGGGCCACCGAGACTGCGCCGGGGCCCAAGGGCGGCACTTAACCCGTTCCAGGGAGGGGATTCGACTGTTTGCCGCCGCCGAACGTCTCGACCGGACAGCGCTCGGGAGGGGACCGCGCGCTGGCAGGATGAGCGGCATGAACGCCGACGAAAGCCCAGTTCTCGAAGATCTCGTCAACTGGCGTGGTGAACTCGACGACCTGGTGCGAAACGCACGCCGCGCAGGTCAATCGGCCCACGCCGTCGTGGATCGCGCCGTCGTGGATCGCGCCGTCGTGGATCGCGCCGCCCTTGAGGCCGCCCTGGCCAAGGCCACCGACGGCCTTGTGGCATCGGCCGAGCTCACCACGTGGGCCCAGGTGGTGCACCTCCACGATGGCCTGGACCTCGAGGACGGTCATGAGGACTTCGTGGCGCAGTTCCTCTTCGAGGCATCGACCCCAGAACTCTTCGAACCGATCACGCCTGAGTTCTGTCAACGCTGGCTGGACAAGATCCGCGCCTCACTCGCGATTTCGAAAGGTGTCGAACGAGGCACGGAGCGCGACCAGCGGCACTGAACGACCAACCTTGCCGGTCGCGCGGTGACCGGGGTGCCCGCTCCGGGGGGCGTGGCGCGCCGGTGGCCCCGGCAAGTGCGTTGCGCTAGCGGGGCGTTGAGGTTTTCGCGGTGGGCGGGGCCGGCTGGGGCCGGGTGTGGTGAGGCGGGCGATGATGGCGGCGGTGGTTCGGGCCTCCGCGTGGTCGAGGCGACGGGACGAGCCGCGGAGGAGATGGCGGGCCTCGATCGCGGCGAGGGCGAGCAGGCCGGGGAGTAGGTCGGTGGAGCGGGCCGCCAGCCAACGGGTGCCACGGGTGGCCATCCACCACAGGTCGGCGCCGGGGACGGGGACGGGGGTCGGCAGCTCGGCGGGTGGCGGGCCGACCGCGTGGCCGGATTCGGCGAGCAGGGTGTGGAAGCCGCGGGCGATCAACTGGTGCCCGGCGGCGCTGGGGTGGAGCCGGTCCACGCTCAGCAGGCTGCGCCGTTCCGTCCAGGGCAGGTCCGCGAGGTGCAGGTGCACCGCGTGGTGGTGCTCGGACAGTGCGTGGATCACCGCGTTGACGCCGCGCATCCGGCGCGCCAGCGGGCGGGCGAGCGGTGCGGGAAGTCCCAGCAGTCGGCCCGGGTCGGGCAGGCAGGCGGTGAGCGGGACGGTGCCGGATGACGCCAACGAGGATAGGGCAGCGCTGAATTGACGTGCCGTCAGGTCGAGTTCGAAGGAGGCTCGCAGGGTGTCGTTGCCGCCCACCAGCACTGCCGCGTACTGCGGGCGCAGGGCGAGTGCGGTGGGTAGTTGGGAGACCAGCAGGTCGCGGCTGAGGGCGCCGCTGTTGGCGAGGTTGCGGAAGTCTACGGGGCCTGGCGAGAGGCTGGGCGCGAGCAGTGCCGCCCAGCCTCGCCAGCCGCCGGGGACGGGGTCGCCGACGCCCTCGGTGAGGGAGTCGCCGAGCGCAGCGAACCGAACCGTCATCACGTCCCTCCAGTGGGGTTGGGTGGGTGTGGAATGCGGTGGGGGAGTGGGCAGTTGGGGTCTGCGCACTACGGTGCGAGGTGGTGGGCGGCGGGTGCGGGGACGGTGGCGTGGTGGGCGGCGGGTGCGGGGACGGTGGCGTGGTGGGCGGCGAGGAAGGCGGTGACGGCGGCGTCCCAGCTGAACCGTTCGGCCCGGGCGCGGGCGGCGGCCCGGCGTTCGGCCTCGGGGCGGTCCAGCAACTCCCTTATGGCGTCGGCGAATCCGGGGCCGGTGTCGGCGGCCGCGAGGCCGGCCCGGCCGACCACCCGGGGCAGTGCGGAGGAACGGCTCACCGCGACGGGGGTGCCGCAGGCCAGCGTCTCGAGTGCGGCCAGGCCGAAGGTCTCCACCGGGCCCGGCGCGATCGCGGCGTCGGCGGTCGCCAACAGGGCTGCCACGTCGGTGCGTTCGGCAAGGTGGCCGAGGAACGTCACGGGCAGCCGTAGTTCGGTGGCCTGCCGCTCCAGGCGGCGGCGCAGCGGGCCCGTTCCGGCGACGGCCAGCACCGCCGGGACGCGGTGGTGGCGGCGCAGTTCCGCCAGTGCCTGAAGCGCCCGTTCCGGACGCTTCTCGCCCGACAGCCGCGAACACATCACCAGCAGCACCTGGTGCGGATCGGCCAGTCGCGCCCGCAGCGCCGGGTCGTGGCGGGCGGGGTGCATGGTCGTCAGGTCGACACCCAGCGGTGCCTGGGCGAGGTTGTCGGCGCCGATCCGCTCGAACTCCTCGGCCGCCCACGCCGTCGTGCACAGCACCGTGTCGTAGGCCTGCGCGGTGCGGGAGTTGAGCCGGTCCGCGAGGCCGCGTGCCGCGGGCCGGGGCAGGCCCCAGGTGCCGAGGACGCCCGTGGCGCTCTCGTGCGAGACCATCATCGACCGCACTCCGTGCGCTCCGGCCCAGGCGCCCGTCCAGCGCAGCGTGGTGCGGTCCGAGACCTCCAGTCGGTCCGGCGCCAACTCCGCGAGGACGGCCGCGAGTTGACGACGGTCCCGGAGCACCCGGTAGCCGCCGCTGCCCGGCACCCGGGGCCCGGGCAGCGTGATCACCCGGCCCTGCTCGGTCCACTCGTCGCTGCGGCGCGGCCCCGGGACGACCAGCACCGGCTGGTGGCCCGCCGCCAGGTAGCCCGCACCGAGGTGCCGGAGCGCCGTCCGCAGGCCGCCGGACACCGGCGTGACGAAGTTCGCCACCCGGACGATACGCAGTTCGCTGTTCACGCCGGCTGCTCCTCGACCAACTGACCGGCCGTGCGAGCGGTGAGGTCGGAGCCGGGCTGCACGTCGGCGGGGGTGGAAGGGGAGGGCTGCGGAGGTGTCGCTGGCGGCGGGACGGTGGCCGGTGTGTCGGCGTCGGCGTCGGCGTCGGCGGAGGTCGGGGAAAGCGCTTTCCCGTTGGTGTGGGCCTGAACGGGGACCGACGGCCCGTCGTTCGGGGTGGCAGTTGGCCCGGCCGTGCTGGAAAGCGTTTTCCCGTTGGTGTGGGGGAGTGTGCCCGCAGGGCGGGTGCGGTGCTCGGCGAGGATGTCCTCGTAGTGCTGGATGAGCTGGTCGCCGACGGCCTCCCAGGTGCGGTCGGTGACGTCGGTGCGGCCGGCCGCGCCGTAGCGGGTGCGGACGTCGGGGGCGGCGGCGAGGGTGGCGACGGCGCGGGCGACGGCCCCGGGGTCGCGCGGGGCGACCAGCAGGCCGGTGCGGTGGTGGCCGACCAGGTCGAGCGGGCCGCCGACGGCCGGTGCGACCACGGGGACGCCGCTGGCCATCGCCTCCTGGATGGTCTGGCAGAAGGTCTCCAGCGGGCCGGTGTGCACGAACACGTCCAACGTGGCGAAGCAGCGGGCGAGTTCGGCGCCGGTGCGGCGGCCGAGGAACACCGCGCCGGGCATCGCGGCCTTCAATGTAGGGGCGCTCGGTCCGTCGCCGATCACCACGACCCGCACCCCGGGCAGCCGGGAGGCCTCGGCGAGCAGGTCGACCCGCTTCTCCGGGGCGAGCCGCCCGACGTAGCCGACCAGCACCTCGCCGCCGGGGGCGAGAGAGCGGTGCAGGGCCTCGTCCCGGTGGTCGGGGTGAAAGCGCGCGGAGTCGACGCCGCGCGCCCAGATCCGGACGTTGCGCACGCCGTGCGCGGTCAGGTCCTGGGCGGCGGGGGTGGACGGGGCGAGATTGCGCGCGGCGGACCGGTGCACGGATCGGATCCGTGCCCAGGCGAGCGCCGATCCCAGCCCCCGTCCCATCCGGTACGCCTGCGCGTACCCGGCCAGGTCGGTCTGGTAGACGGCCACCGTCGGCAGGTCGAGGCGCTCGGTGATCCGGGCGGCCCGCGCACCGAGCACGAACGGACTGGCGAGGTGCACCACGTCCGGCCGGTGGGCGGTCAGCGCGGCGGCCAGGCGGCGGCTGGGCAGCGCGATGCGTACCTGCGGGTAGCGGGGCAGCGGAACGGACGGAATGCGCACCACCGGCAGCGGTTCCCGGTCCGGGCCGAAGGACTGCGGCGGGCAGTGCGCGCCGCGGGCCGGCGCGGGCGTGATCACCAGTGGCTGGTGACCCCGCCGGACGAGGTGTTCGGCGGCCCGCAGCACGCTGTGGGCCACGCCGTTGACCTCGGGCGGGAAGGACTCGGTGACGATGGCGACTCGCATGCCAACGTTGTGGCCAAACAGGGCGTGCGCCCGGACAAAGGGATCTTTCCCGCAGGCGAACGTCTGCCGCCATTTCCGCACACCCAGGCGGCGCGGCTGCCGGCCCGTCGTGCGTTTCGAGCAAATGCTCTGCGCGCTATGCGCGAAGCTGCGCAGAACGCGGCTTGAACGAACGCTTGACGTCACATCGGGTTGCTGCTGCGATATGTACCGCTCAACTCGCCGGATCGGCCCCACCCCTCAACCGAACGGCCCCACAAGCGACTTGGCGCACCCCCACCCCCCTCATCCGGTTCGGCCCGGCGACGCACTTCCCACCCTCCGCCCCCCCGCGCCCGTACAGGAGGAACCAGCATGCGAACCCCACTGCCAAGGCCGGGTAGCCCGAGCCGTCGGTACACAGCGGCCACGCTCGTGCTGCTGATGCTGGCGACACTGTTCGCCGTCGTCGGCCCGGCCGCCGCCGCACGCGCCACCACCGCCGGCAACGCCACCGGCGTCACCCGCTCGGGCGACACGTTCACCGTCACCACCTCCGGCAAAGCCGCCGCCCGGATCCAGCTGGCCCGCGCCGACATCTTCCGGATCTGGCTCTCGCCGAACGGCGAGTTCACCAACGACCCGGCCGGCAGCGACCTCGCCGTCACCACCTCCTTCGGCAGCGTCGGCGCCACCCTCGCCGACGCCGGAACCTACTGGCGCATCGACACCAGCGCGATCGCCCTGCGGATCAACAAGTCCCCGCTCACCTTCGCGCTCTACCGCGCCGACAACACCACACTGCTCTGGGCCGAATCCCAGCCCACCAGTTGGACCACCAGCCAGACCACCCAGTACCTGAACCGCGGCGCGGACGAGCAGTTCTACGGCACCGGCCTGCACCTGGGGGAGTGGGCGCTGCGCGACAAGACCGTTCCGGTCGCCGTCTCCAACCAGTGGACCGAGAACAGCAACGCCAGCCCCGCCCCGTTCTACATGTCCACCAACGGCTACGGCGTGATGCGCAACACCTGGGCCCCCGGCAGCTACAACTTCGGCACACCCGCCCAACTCACCCACAACGAAAGCCGGTTCGATGCCTGGTACTTCGCCGGGAACTCACTGAAGGACGTGCTGAACGCCTACACCGACGTCACCGGCAAACCCTTCCTCGCCCCCATCTGGGGACTCGAACTCGGCAACGCCGACTGCTTCAACGCCTCCAACCCCGCCTACACGGGCGACCACAACCGGCCGCGCCACCAGACCACGCCCGACGTGGTCGGCTACGCCACCGACGCCCGCGCCGCCGACATGCCCTCCGGCTGGTTCCTGCCCAATGACGGCTACGGCTGCGGCTACACCGACCTGCCCACGGCAACCGCCGGCCTGAACGACCGCGGCTTCCACACCGGCCTGTGGACCTCCACCGGCCTGAGCAACATCAACTGGGAAGTGGGAACGGCCGGTTCGCGCGCCGTCAAGACCGACGTGGCATGGATCGGCGGCGGCTACAAGACCGCGTTCACCGGCGTCAACCAGGCCGTGGCCGGCATCGAGAACAACTCCGACGGCCGCCGCTTCGTCTGGACCGTGGACGGCTGGGCCGGCACCCAGCGCAACGCCGTCGTGTGGACCGGCGACACCCACGGCACCTGGGACGCCATGCGCTGGCACGTCCCGTCCATCGCGGGAGCGGGCCTGTCCGGCCTCAACTACGCCTCCGGGGACGTCGACGGCATCTACGACGGCAGCCCGAAGACCTACGTCCGCGACCTCCAGTGGAAAGCCTTCACCCCCGCCTTCATGACCATGTCCGGTTGGGGCGCGAGCAACCCGTCCACCGGCTACAACGACAAGCAGCCCTGGCGGTTCGCCGACCCGTACCTGTCGATCAACCGCAAGTACCTGCAGCTGAAGATGCGGCTGATGCCTTACATGTACACCATGAGCCGGATCGCCACCGACACCGGCGTGCCCGCCACCCGCGCCATGGTGCTCGAATACCCGGAAGATCCGGTCGCACGAGGGAATCTGACGAGTGGTCAGTTCATGGCGGGTGATTCGTTCCTGGTCGCCCCCGTGGTCAGCGACACCTCCGTGCGCGACGGAATCTACCTTCCCGCAGGCAACTGGACCGACTACTGGACCGGAAAGACCTACACCGGCCCGGGCTGGCTCAACGGCTACAGCGCACCGCTCGACACCCTGCCGCTGTTCGTCAAGTCCGGTGCCATCGTGCCGATGTGGCCGCAGATGAACTACACGGGCGAGAAGCCCGCCTCCACCCTGACCTACGACATCTACCCGCGCGGGAACTCCTCCTTCAGCCTTTACGAGGACGACGGCACCACCCGCGCCTACCGGAGCGGCGCCTACTCCCGCCAGCAGGTCAACGTCACTGCGCCCAGCGGAGGTTCGGGTGACGTCACGCTGGCCGTCGCCGCCGCGAACGGCAGCTACACCGGTCAACTCGCCGCCCGTGACTACGAGTTCACCGTGCACGCGGCTAGCGCGCCGAACGGCGTCACGGCGGGGGCGTCCACGCTGGCCCGGCTGAGCAGCAAGGCCGCGTACGACGCCGCAAGCACCGGTTGGTACTTCGACGACGCCGACCGTTCCGGCACGCTCTGGATCAAGGCCGGCAACCACGCCGTCACCAGCGCCTTCAGCGTCACCGCGACCGGCCTCACGCTGCCCACCGGTACCCCCGTCACCGCCAGCGGCCCCATCCCGCAGGCGAATTGGAAGGTAGTCTCCACCGACAGCCAGGAGACCGCCGCGGAGAACGGCGCCGCGACCAACGCCATCGACGGCAACAGCGGCACCCTCTGGCACACCCAGTGGTCCACCACCGCCACCCCGCTGCCGCACGAGATCCAAATCGACCTGGGCGCCCGCTACAGCGTCGACAGCCTGACCTACCTGCCCCGCCAGGACGGCGGCGTCAACGGCCGGATCGGCAACTACGAGATCTATGTCTCCGACAGCACCAGCAGTTGGGGCGCCCCCGTCGCGGCCGGGACGTTCGCCGACACCTCGGCCGCGAAACCCGTCAACTTCACTGCGAAGAGCGGGCGTTACGTACGTCTACGAGCCCTGAGCGAAGCCGGCAACCGGGGCCCGTGGACCAGCGCCGCAGAGATCACCGCCACCGGAACGCCCGTGCCGTAGCCGGGAGTCCGCCCGCCTCGTGCCTGCCCCGACCCGCCACGCGGGAAGGGGCGGGCACGAGGGCGTTCTGCGCGGGGTGCTCGGGGCGACGGTGCTCAGGGCGGCGGCGCTGAGGACGGCGACGCTCAGGGCGACGGTGCTCAGGGCGGCGGCGCTGAGGACGGCGACGCTCAGGGCGGCGGTGCTCAGGGCTTCGGATGCGGCAGCGGGCGCGCAAGCCGGCGGACCTCGTCCAGTCGGGCCGGGTCGGGCTCCTGGCGGGTGAAGAGATCGTGCCCGACCACCGTCGACTCCCACTCGTCCGGAGCCTCCGCGGAACGCGTCAGCAGCCAGGCGGCCGAGATCCACTCCGCCCCGTTCCGCTGGTACTGGCCGCTCCAGGCCGTCACCGAACCCGCGTCGCCCAGCTCGTTGTGCCAGGCCACCGCCCAGCCCACCGCCGTCCCGTGCCCGGGCTGCGCCGGTGCCACCAGGCGTCCCACCAGCGGATACGCTCCGCTCGCCAGGCCCGTCGCCGAGACGTAGGTGCCGGTCAGTGAACCCTCCGGACCCTCCACCAACCGCATGTGCGAACCCAGTTCGCTGTACCAGTCGCCGGTGATGCCCACGCTGCTCCTCCCGTCGTCGCCCCCGGCCGCACCGTGTCCGGCCCGGACACGGCAGCCACCACTGTGCCGCCCCCGCCCGCCCGGGCAACGGCGACGCGCGGACGTCCCACGACGGATGACCCGAGCTGCGGACGCCCCGGGGCCGCTCAGAACCTGCCGCCCCGGGGCCCGGATGCCCCCGGGGGCGGGTGCACCCCCGCGACCGGGGAGAATGGTGTCCGGACGGAACGATCCGAGCCCGCCGCCCCGCCCCGCAGGAGACCCCGCACCGTGACCGATCAGCAGCACCCCACCCAGACCGGCCGTCGCCTCGACCTGCTCGCCGACTGCTCCTCCTGCTTCGGGCTGTGCTGCGTCGCCCTGCCCTTCGCCAAGTCCGCCGACTTCGCGGCCAACAAGAACGCCGGCACCCCCTGCCGCAACCTCGACGCTGCCTACCGCTGCGGAATCCACGTCAAGCTGCGCGACCGCGGCTACCAGGGCTGCACCGTCTTCGACTGCCTCGGCGCCGGCCAGAAGATCTCCCAGCACACCTTCGAAGGCCGCAGCTGGCGCGAAGACCAGGACACCGCCCGACAGATGTTCGACGCCTTCCCGGTGATGCGGCAACTCCACGAACTGCTCTGGTACTTGACCGAGGCGCTGGAGCTCCCCAAGGCCCGCCCGGTGCACGCCGAACTGCGCCGCGCGAGCGATGCCATCGACGAGCTGACCCGCCGGGACGCCGCCGCCCTGATCTCCGCCGACGTCCCCGCGATCCGCGCCGAGACCAGCGAACTCCTACTGCGGGCCAGCGAGTTGACCCGCAACGCGCTGCCCGGCAAGAAGCGCAACCACCGCGGCGCGGACCTGATCGGAGCCAGGCTCAAGGGTGCCGACCTGCGTGGCGCGAACCTGCGGGGTGCCTACCTGATCGCCGCCGACCTGTCCGGCGCGGACCTGCGCAGTGCCGACCTGATCGGGGCCGACCTGCGCGACGCCGACCTGCGTGGCGCGGACCTGACCGGGGCGCTGTTCCTGACGCAGTCCCAACTGGCCGCCGCCAAGGGCGACTCCACCACCAGCATCGGCTCCGGACTGGTCCGGCCTGCGCACTGGTGACGCGCCGGTTCGCCCGGTAGGTGGGTGGGCGTGGCGCGTCGGAGGGGGCGCGAGGGGCGCGCGGGGAACCCGGAAACGGGATTAATGGACTGCGGCCGGTGCGGTGCGCGCGTATGGTCATGAACTCCCCGACGCGAGAGGAGGATCATCCGCGATGGGACTGTTCAGAGACGCCCCGCCCACTGCACATCCGGAGTTCACCAACCTACGGTTCATGGCCGCCGGTTCGCCCTCGTGGTGGAAACGCAACCGCCACAAGGTCGTTGGCATCGTCGGCCTGCTGATCGGATTCTGGCTGGCCGGACACCACGACACCGCAGCACCCGCAACACCCGCAACACCGGCAACACCGGCGGCACCCGCGGCGCCCACCGCACCCGCCGGGTCCTGCACCCCGACCGGGCACTGACCGCCGGGCACGGACCGCTGGAAAGTGACCACCGGGCGCTGAGTGGCCGACGCCGCCCGTGAGTTGGGGTTCAGCCGTCGACGACCGATGACACACGTAGGCCCTCGGTGCCACCCGTTCGGACAACGGGTGGCACCGAGGGCCGAGTTCACTCACCGCCGCTCGGCCTGGCGTCCGGATCGGACGCGGGGCGCTTCGACGGAGGTGGCTTCAGGCGTTACTTGCCGCCGTGCAGGGCGCTGAGCGTCGCCTCGAACGCGGCACCGGAGTTGCGCGGACGGTTGTACGGCAGCTTGCTCAGCATCGAGCCCATCGCGCAGGTGTTGGTGGCCGCCGAGAACGCCAGACCGAAACCGACCGCGGCCGACACCCAGCGCGCGCCCGGTACGGCCAGGTCGACCACGACGCCGGCCAGCACCAGCGAGCCCGCCACCATCCGGACCTGGCGGTCCAGGCCCCAGCGGACCTTCTCGCCCGGCACCTTGTTCAGCTGGTGGCCGCCGGCCGCCCAGGCGGCGGTCCCGCCGGAGACCAGCAGCGTCGTGATCCCGGCGGCGGACAGCTGCTCGCACGCGTTGACGGCCCGGGCGCCCGAGGCACAGGTGATCGCCAGCTCGCCGCGGGCGGCGGCGGCGCGCAGGGCGGGCAGCGCCTGCGACAGCTGGTCCAGCGGCACGTTGTGGGCGCCGGGAATGTGGCCGCCGGCGAACTCGCCGGGCGACCGCACGTCGATGACGGTCAGCTGCTGAAGCCGGGGCTGGAGCTGGTCGACGGTCAGGGGCGTGGTCATAGGTAGTGGGGCCTTTCGGGCAGGAGTGACCCGGCATGCGGTTGCCGCCGGGCGGGGGAGTGGACCGAAAGCGCAGGTGGGGCTGCGCGGTGGAGGTGGCGCGGTGCCTGGTGCGGGGCTGTGGGCCCGGCGGTCAGAGCACCGCGTCCACCAGCATCAGGGCGGCGACCGCGAGCAGGGCGCCGGCGAAGATGCGCTGCAGGGTGCGGCCGGACAGCTTGGACGCCAGCCGCTTGCCGTCCCACGCGCCGAGGATCGCAGCGGCCGCGAACGGGCCGACCACGGCCCACGGGATGTCGGCGGCACCGCCGAGGCGGGGCAGCAGTGCGGACAGCGAGTTGAGCGTGATCACCAGCAGGCTGGTGCCGATCGCGTCGGCCATCGAGAACGCCAGGAACGACACCAGCGCGGGCACGGCGAGGAACCCGCCGCCGACTCCCAGCACGCCGGTCGCCGCACCCAGCCCCGCCCCCGCCAGCGCGGACCGCCGCGCGGACGCGGGAACGGGTGAGGTGGCGGATGTGTCCGGCTGATCGGTGTGGTCGTGGCTCTCGGAAGGCAACGGGAAAGCGTTTTCCGTGTGCGGGTCCGCGACGCGCAACGTCCCGGACGCGCCGTCGGCCGTCGCCTGCGACACGCCCGTCCCGCCGTCGAGCACCCGGGCCGGTTCCGGCGCCCGGGTCTGGGCCGGAATCGACGCGTGCCCCGCGACCCGGCGGCTGCGCGGCGCGCGTCCGGCGGACAGCATCCGCCAGGCGGCCAGTGCGGCGAGCAGCGCGAACGCGGCGGTCAGCGCCGAGCCGGGCAGATGACGGGAGAGGGCGCCGCCGAGTGCCGCGAACGGGAGTCCGGCGGCACCGAACAGCAGGCCGCTGCGCCAGCGGACGCGTCCGGCCTTGGCGTGCGCGACCAGTCCGGTGAGGGAGGTCACGGCGACGATCAGCAGGCTGGCGGTGGTCGCGGTGCCGGGAGTCAGGCCGAGCAGGTAGATCAGCGCGGGGACGGCCAGCATGCTGCCGCCGCCGCCGAGTCCACCGAGGGCCAGCCCGACCACCGCGCCGGCGATCAGAGCAAGGATGACGGCGGTCATATCGCGGTGCCGCAGGAACACTCGCCCTGGTGCGACGGAAGCCCCGCCTGCAGCCAGGCGCGCATTCCGCCCACCACGTTGACCGTCCGCACGCCGCGCGCGTTCAGCAGGTCGGTGGCCACCTGCGAACGGTTCCCGGAGCGGCACAGCGCCAGCACAAGCGGTCCGTCGGCGCCCGGTACGAGGTGCCCGTCGAGGGCGCCGGGGCTGTTCAGGCTGCCGAGCGGGACGAGGACCGAATCCGGGGCGTGCACCTCGGCGTACTCCGCGGGCTCGCGGACGTCGAGCAGCAGTGCCTCGCCGGCGGCGGCCAGGCGGTGCGCCTCGGCGGCGTCGATCTGCGCGGGAGCGGGCGGCTGGTGGAACAGGGCCACGGGGTCCTCCTGGGCGGTGATGAGGGTGGGACGTGCGGGAGTGGTGCGGGGTCCTCCGGCGGTACTTCGCGGCGCTCGGCCGTCCCGAGGAAGATACCGGAGGGGGTATATCGTTGGGATCGAGCATATACCCCCACCCGTATCGCTCGGGATCCGCTACAGTCGAGAACTGCCTGCAATAATACCCATGGGGGTATCGGCGGGCTCGGGTGTCGGGCATATCGGCCCCGCACCCGTACCCACCCGCGGCTCCGCACCCGTACCGCGCCCGCACCTCCACCCTCCAGCCGTGACCGGCCGACGCAGAGATGAGGACATCCGTGTTCTTCGCCCAGTACTACCTCGAGTGCCTCTCCCAGGCCTCGTACCTGATCGCGGACGAGACCACCGGCCGCGCCGTGGTGATCGATCCGCGCCGGGACGTGGACGAGTACCTGGCGGAGGCCGAAGCGCGCGGCTTCACCGTCGAGGGCGTCATCAACACCCACTTCCACGCCGACTTCCTCTCCGGCCACCTCGAACTCGCCGACCGCACCGGCGCCTGGATCGGCTACGGGCAGCGTGCCGAGACCGAGTACCCGATCCGCAAGCTCGCCGACGGCGAGCGGATCAGCCTCGGCACCGTGGAACTGGAGATCCTCGAGACGCCCGGCCACACCCCCGAGTCGATCAGCGTCCTGGTCCGCGAGAATGCCGACGACACCGTCCCGTACGGTGTGCTCACCGGCGACGCCCTGTTCATCGGCGACGTCGGCCGCCCCGACCTGCTGGCCTCCGCCGGCGTCACCGCCGACGAGCTCGGACGGATGCTGTACGACAGCGTCCAGCGCAAGCTGATGGCGCTGCCCGACGAGGTCCGGGTCTACCCCGCGCACGGCGCCGGCTCCGCCTGCGGCAAGAACCTGTCCACCGAGCTCCAGTCCACCATCGGACAGCAGCGCGCCACCAACTACGCGTGCGCGCCGATGACCGAGGACGAGTTCGTGGCCATCGTCACCGCCGGCCAGCCCGCCGCCCCCGGCTACTTCGGCTACGACGCCGACCTCAACCGGCGCGAGCGCGACCTGCTCGACGCCGCCGCGCTCGACACCCCGCTGGACGCCGAGACCTTCCTCGCCCGCCGCGCCGAGGGCGCCGTCGTCGTCGACGCCCGCGACCCGCTCGACTTCGCCGCCGGACACCTGGCCGGCGCCATCAACGTCCCCGCCGACGGGCGCTTCGCCGAACAGTCCGGCACCGTCCTCGACCCCGCCTGGACGCTGCTGGTGGTCGCCCCCGAAGGCCGCGAACAGGAGACCGTCACCCGCCTCGCCCGGATCGGCTTCGACCGCGTCGCCGGCCACCTCGCCGACCCCGAGACCACGTTCCGCTCCGTGCCCGAGCAGATGCGCCAGGCCGCCCGCCGCACCGTCGCCGACCTGCGCACCGAACTCGCGGGCAGCGAGCCGCCGCTGGTCCTCGACGTGCGAGGCGGCGCGGAGCGCGACGGCGGACTGATCCCCGGCTCGATGCACCTCCCGCTGGCCGAACTCCCCAAGCGCCTGGCCGAGATCCCGCAGGACCGCGCCGTCGTCGTGCACTGCGCCGGGGGCCACCGCTCGTCCATCGCGGCCAGCCTGCTGCGCCACCACGGCCACCCGCAGACCTCCGACCTGCTCGGCGGCTACGGCGCGTGGGAGTCCGCAGTCTGACCGCCAACCACCGCACCACCCCGACCGGTGGGCGGGAATGCCCCGCCCACCGTCCCGGTTGATACCGGCGGGGGTATTACCGGCCCCACCCGGCACCCGCCGGGGAAGGCCCAGCACGAGGAGGAGACCCGATGCAGGTGGACGAGGCGGCCGTCGGCGCCGTACTGAACCGGCTGCGCCGCGCCCAGGGCCAACTGGCCGGCGTCATCGCCATGATCGAAGCCGGCCGCGACTGCAAGGACGTCGTCACCCAGCTCGCCGCCGTCTCCCGCGCCCTCGACCGGGCCGGCTTCAAGATCGTCGCCAGCGGCATGCGCCAGTGCATGGCCGAGGCCGAGGAAGGCGGCGCCCCCATGAGCGAGGCGGAACTCGAGAAGCTCTTCCTCACCCTTGCCTGAGCGGCGTCCCGCGCTTCTGGTGCTTTCGGTGCCTTCGGTGCCTTCGGTGCCTTCGGTGCCTTCGGTGCCTTCGGCCTTCGGTGCCTTCGGTACCTTCGGTGCCTTTGGCCGGGGCACGCCGCTTGTGAACGAACCCCGGGTGCGCTGTGGTCGCGCCCGGGGTTTCGTGCGTGTGCGGGGCGGGGCTGCCCGGATTCGATCGGATCGGTTCGGTTTGGTTCGAATCGGTTCGGATCGGTCTGAACTGGTTCGGATCTCGACCGGTTTTGCGGTGTCGGCTATGCCAGGGTGAGGAAGAGCTTCTCCAGCTCGGCCTCGGTCATCGGGGGTGTGTTCTCGTCGGCGGAGGCGAGGCATTGACGCATGCCGCTGGCGAGAATTTTGAAGCCGGCCCGGTCGAGGGCGCGCGAGACTGCGGCGAGTTGGGTCACCACGTCCTTGCAGTCGCGGCCGGCCTCGATCATCGCGATCACGCCGGTCAGTTGGCCCTGGGCTCGGCGCAGCCGGTTCAGCACCGCGCCGACGGCCTCCTCGTCCACCTGCATCGAGCACTCCTCGCCTTCTCTGAACTCGCCCGATCATACGGGAGCCGTACGGTCGTACCTGCCGCCATGGTCGTGGGCGGGCTGGTCGGTCAGTGCGCGGCGCCCGCTCGGGGCCGCAGAACGTCCTCGCGGTCGGGTACGAGGACCGGCTGCTCGGACGGGTGGGCGGACGGGTCGGCCGGCTGCTCTGATGGGTGGACCGGCCGCTCTGATGGGTCGGCCGGCCGCTCTGATGGGTGGGCCGGCCGCTCTGATGGATGGGCCGCGGTGGTCGGGGCGGTGCAGGTCGCGCAGTCGGGGACGTCGAGGTGGCGCCGCTGGTCCACCACCCGCTGGGCGGCGGCGGCCAGTTGGCGCCGGCCGGGGAACAGCGCGAGCGGCAGCTGCGGCAGGAACTCGACCTCGGCGGCCAGGCCGCGTACCGAAACCACCCGCCACAACGAAGACAGCAGCCCGTCCTCACCGACGAAGGCCGGCGCGGTACTCGGACCCGCCGCCGTGCGGTAACGCAGCACCAGTGGTTGGACGGGGACGTCGGCGCGCACCGCCGCCTCGAACAGGGCCGGGCGGAACCGTCCGCCGACGCGCCCGCACCAGGTACTGCCCTCCGGGAAGACCACCACCCGCTCGCCGCGGCGCAGCGCCGTCGCGATCTCGTCGACCGTGCCGGGCAGTGCGCGCAGCCGCTCCCGGTCGATGAAGATGGTGCCGCCCCAGGAAGTCAGCGGGCCGAGCACCGGCCAGTGGCCGACCTCGGTCTTGGCCAGCATCCGGCCCGGACGGGCGGCAGCGACCAGCAGAATGTCCAGCCACGAGATGTGGTTCGCCACCACCAGCGAACCGCCAACCTGCTTGCCCGGCACGCTGATTGGCCGCACTCGCACCCCCAGCGCGGCCAGCAGCAGCCGCGCCCAGCAGCGCACCAGGCGCTCGGTCGGCAGCCACCGCAGTGCCCGCACCGCGGGCGTTGCCACGACACCCGCGAGCAGGACCGTCACGCAGCCGGCCAGTCGCAGCACTCGGTGCGCGACCCCTGCGCGCGGTTCGGGGACCGTCACACAGGCGCCGGGCGTGCATGGCGCGGTCGGCAGCCAGGCGCTCATGCCGCGGTCGCCGTTCTGGCCGAAGTGGCGTTCGTGCTACGGGAGTTGTCGGCTTTGCTGGTGCCACTGGTGATGGTTGAGATCGGCAGGTCCGTCGCTGCGGACAGGAAGTGCCGGAGGTAGCGCGGGTCGGTGCGCTCCAGCGACAGCAGGACGTACAGGTCCGCCACGTTGAAGTCGGGGTCGAACGCGGGCTCGCCGCACACCCACGCGCCGAGGCGCAGGTAGCCGCGCAGCAGTGCCGGGATCGGGGTCCGCCCCTGCCGGGCCACCCCGTCCGCCGACCACGGACGCAGGGGGGTGACTCGATACTCCTGCGGCGCAAGGTACTTGGCGGACACCGCGTCCCACACTCCGGCGGCGGCGGTGCCACCGTCGGACAGCGGGACCGAGCAGCAGCCAGCCAGCCACGCGTTGCCGGTGGCTGTCATGTAGCGGGCGATGCCGCCCCACATCAGGTTGATGACCGCGCCGTTGCCGCGGTGCGCCTCGGCGATGCAGGACCGGCCGACCTCTACCAGGCCGTCCCGCAGACCGCCGAGCCGGCCCAGGTCGAACTCGGTGTCCGAGTACAACCTGCCCGCGCAGCGTGCCTGTTCGGGACGCAGCAGTCGGTACGTGCCGACCACCTCGCCGCTCGACTGCTCGCGCACCAGCAGGTGGTCGCAGAACTCGTCGAACGGGTCCGCGTCCAGGCCCGGCAGCGGCGACTCCAGCACCGCCCCCATCTCCTGCGCGAACACCTGGTACCGCAGCCGCTGCGCGGCACGCACGTCCTCCTCGGTCCGGGCGAATACCAGTTGGTACGACGGCTGTTGGCCCGCCACGGCGTGGGTGTTGGTCGAGGGTGACTGGGCAGGGCGGGCGGAGGTGGTGGCCATGGCTGACTCTCCGGGGTCTCGGGGCGCGATGCGGTGGCGGCGAACAGCACGGGACGACACGCGACGACACGACGCCCGCTGCCGGTCCGCCGGTCCGCCGGTCCGCCGACCCGCCGGTCGGGCGGTCGGGCGGCGCCGGTCAGAAGCGGCATGGGTATGTCTCCCCGACCCGACTGGCCCTCAGGTGGACGTCCGACGGAGATCAGATGTGCACATGCTGAATGGCCGGTTCGGCGAACGGAGTTCGCCGATTTGGGGTGCGGCGGGGCGGTGGCGGGGCGGGCCGGGGGTGGGGTGGTTCGGGGGTGGGGTGGGTCGGTGCGTGGCCGGCTCTCTCCGGACGCCCCGTGGTCATCCGCCGGACGCGGGCCGGTCGTCCGGTCGCCACACCGTTCTGTCAGCCTTCCCGGCATGCCGAACACGGGCGTGAACGCCTACCCGAGCCGGTGCCGGTGGCTCGGGCTCCTGGGTTCGCTCGCTCTGGCCGTCGGGGCCCTCAGCGCAGGCGCTCGGTCCGCCGCTGACACCGGCCCTGCGCTGCGTGCTTCTGGCGGTGCGGGTACCGTGCTGGTCTTCGCGGGGCTCGCCGTTCTTGTCGCCGCCTGGATGTTGATGGGGCGACCCGCCGACGGTCAACCGCCGCCCGATGAGCGCTGGTTGAATGTCACGCTGACCTGGTGGGTCGCCCCGCTGCTGCTCGTGCCTCCGCTGTTCAGCCGTGATGTCTACAGTTACCTTGCCCAAGGTGCCATGCTCGCCCACGGTTTGGACGTCTACACGCACGGGCCGGCCGACCTCGGCGGGCCAACAGCCGTACAGATACCGCAGGTTTGGCAGCACACTCCCGCTCCCTACGGTCCTGCCTTCCTGCTGGTGGCCCGGGCCGTCGCTCCGCTCGCCGAACACCCGTGGGTCGGAACGGTGGTGCTACGGCTGGCTGCTGTTCTCGCCGTTGCCGCGATTGCCGCCCTGCTGCCCGCGCTCGCCCGCGCGCTCGGCGTCGATCCGGCCGCCGCGTTGCGTCTGGGGGTGCTCAATCCGCTGGTGTTGGTCCACCTGATCGCCGGTGCGCACAACGATGCGCCGGCGCTCGCCCTGCTGCTCGGCGGTCTGCTTGCCGCCACTCGGCGGCGTGCTGTGCTCGCCGCCGCCCTGGTCGCCCTGGCTGCCCTGGTGAAGGCCCCGGCCGCGCTCGCTCTGCCCGTGGTGTGCCTGGTCGCTGCTGCGGATCGTACTTGGCGGGCCCAACTGTGGACGAGCGCACGGGCTTTGGGGGCGGCCGCCGGCACGGTGCTTGCCTTCACCGCCGTTGCGGGCACCGGTTACGGATGGATCTCAGCCCTCACCACTCCGGCCACCAGCTCCAGTTGGTCGCTCACCAGCAGTCTGGGCCGACTGGCCGCCGATATCGCAGGCACCGCTCCGGAGGGTGCGGTCAATGTCGCCCGGTTGCTCGGGATTGTCCTCGCGGCAGCTGCTATTGCCGTGTTGGGGTGGAGAGTTGTCGGGCGGGGGAGCGAGCCGGTGGCTGCCCTGGCGTTCGCGTTTGCCGTCCTGGTTGCCCTCGGGCCGGCCTTTCGGCCGTGGTACGCGTTGTGGGCAGTGCTTCCCGCGGCCTTCGCCGTTCGTGCACCGGGTGTCCGGAGGGTCGTCGAACTTGCCTGCGTGGTCCTGGTGTTCGTGGTGATGCCGGACGGGTTCAGCCCGGACGGTGCGGAACTGGTGCTCGCGGTCGGCGGATTGGGGATCGGGGTCGGAGTTGTGGCGGCTGCGGAGCGCGGGATCTCGTTCCGTGAACGGCAGTTGGCGTGCTGACGCGGGGAACGACCGTCGCCAGGGTCGTGGTCCTGGGGGTCGCCGTGGTCGTTACCGCCCTGGTCCTGGCGGTCATTCCTGGGCATCGCGGCTGGTTCGACATCGGGGTGTACTACGGCACGGTGCGGCACTGGTTCGAGACCGGGCAGCTCTATGACTACGTCCGCCCCGGTACGGCCTACGGGTTCACCTACCCGCCGTTCGCCGCGGTCTGCATGCTGCCGATGCGCCTGTTCGGCTGGCATCCGGCGATCGCGGTCGGTGTCGTGCTGTCCGCCGTCGCGACCGCCCTCCTGCTGTACTGGCTGGTCGATCCGATCGCGCGGCGGCGCGGCTGGTGCCGGTGGTACGCGTTCGGGCTGGCGGCCTGCCTGTGCGGTCTCAGCAACCCGGTGCGCGACACTTTCAGTTTCGGTCAGGTCAACCTGCTGCTGGTCGCCCTGGTCTTCGCGGATCGGCAACTTGCCGACAGCCGTTGGAAGTTCATGAGCGGGGTTGGCATCGGACTGGCCGCCGCGATCAAGCTCACCCCCGCACTGTTCATCGTCCACCTGCTGATCACCCGCCAGTGGCGCGCCGCCGGGACCGCCACCGTGACCGCGCTGGGCGCCACCGGGCTGGGGTTTCTGATCGGCCCCGAGGTCTCCCGGCAGTTCTGGACCGCCACCCTCTGGGACACCGACCGGGTCGGCGGCTTCGCCAACATGTCCAACCAGTCGTTGCAGGGCCTCATCGCCCGCCTCGGACCTCAACTCCCGGGCCGGGCACTGTGGGTGGCCGCCTCGCTCGCCGTCCTCGCCATCTGGGCGCACCGCCTGCACCGGGCCACCCGGGCCGGTGACACCCTCGCCGCCTACAGCCTGACCGGCCTCGCCTGCTGCCTGGTCAGCCCGATCACCTGGGTGCACCACCTGGTGTGGGTGCTGCCCGCGCTGGTGGTCCTCGCCGAGGTTGCGCTGCGCGAACGCCGCCGCGGCCTGCTCACCGTCAGCTGGCTGCTCCAACTGGTCATCTCCAGCGGCATGGTGTGGCTCTGGCACCCCGACGGGCGCACCCCCGGCACACTGTTCGGCGGCAGCGCCTACGTCCTGCTGACCTTCACGCTCCTGGTCGCCATGCCGATTCGCGACCGCCCCGACGAGCCGTTCAAGGGGCTTGCGGCCGAGACGGACGTCGCCGATCCGGTCACCGCTTCCGAACCTCGCCCGGGGCGGCCCGACAAACGCCCCGCCGCCGTCGGCTGAACCGCTCGGTCGCGTTGATGTCCTGCCGGCAGGGGCGATATGCGATGGACCACGGCGCTGCTCGCTGCCAAGGTGGGCGGCATGATCACGCCGGAGCCGCCGTTCGTGCCGGGACTCGAACTTGCCGCAGCACTGTACGAGGACGCAGTCCGACCCCTGCTGGAAAGCGCTTACCCGCGGCTGCGTTTCGCCGCTGCGCGAATCGGACCGGGCTCCGAAGTGCTCGGCTTCGACACCGCCCGCTCCGCCGACCACGACTGGGGGCCGCGCCTTCAGCTCTTCCTCACCCCCGAGGACGCCGAGCGGCACGGCCCGGCCATCACCGCACTGCTCGCCGAACGCCTGCCCCCGCAGATCCGCGGCTGGTCCACCCACTTCCGTGCCACCGGCGACCCGCGCAACCCCGTCAGCCACCTCGAACCCGCCACCGCCGGCGCCGTGGACCACCGCGTCACGGTCCACCACCTGCCCGGCTGGCTCACCACCCAGCTCGGCCCCCGGGCCACCGCCTGGGTCGACACCGATCCCACCGCCACCGACTGGCTCGCGCTCCCGCAGCAGAAACTCGCCGAACTCACCGCCGGCATCGTCCTGCGCGACGACCACGGCACCGTCACCGCTGTCCGTCGACGCTTCCGGTGGTACCCCGACCAGCTGTGGCGATACCTGATGGCCTGCCAGTGGCAGCGCATCGCGCAGGAGGAAGCGTTCGTCGGCCGCTGCGCCGAGGCCGGCGACGAACTCGGCGCCGCCGTCGTCGCCGCCCGCCTGGTCCGCGACCTGATGCGGCTCACCCTGCTGCAGCATCGTTCCTTCGCGCCGTACAGCAAGTGGTTGGGGCAGGCGTTCGCGCGCCTGCCCGCCGACCCCGTCCTCGGGCCGGCTCTGCGCGCCGTCCTCGCCGCCATCGATCACGGCACTCGCGAGGGTCATCTGTGTGACGCGTGCGAGTCCGCCGCCCGCGCCCACAACGCGCTGGCGCTCACCGAACCGTTGGACCCGACGCGGCGCCCGTACCACAGCCGCCCGTACCTGGTCCTGCACGCCGACCGCTTCGCCCGCGCCCTCCAACGCACCGTCACCGAACCGGAGTTGCGCGACCTCCCGCTGACCGGCGCCGTTGATCAGTGGGCCGACAGTACCGACCTGCTCGCCCACCCGGCGGCCGTTCATGCGGCTGTTGATGCCCTGGCCGGAGAGGTGCGCTGACCGCTCGGGCGACGGCCTCCGTCCGAGTGACCGCAGCGTCGGGACGGCCCGGCGGATTCGGTGGGCCGTTCGGGTTTCTTTCGGCGCTGGACTCAGGTTCGTCGCCCGGCGGTGGGGCTTCAGGACGGGCGGGAGGCGCGCAGTGAGTAGACCAGCGGGAGGCGGGGGCCGGGCGGCAGGAAGAAATGGCCGTGCGCGTGTTCGTGCAGGAACTCCAGGTGCAGGCCGGCCGCTGCCAGGGCGCTGACCACGTCGCCGATTCCGTGCCGCCACTGCACCGTGCGGGTCGCGGTCATCGTCGCGTCCCGGTCGGCGTAGCTGCCGGGCTCGTCCACGACGGCCGGCGCGCGGTCGAAGTAGTCCTCCACCACAGTGCGGCCGTCCTCCGCGACGAGTTCGGCGACCGGGTGGAACTCCGACAGGTACACGAAGCCGCCCGGGCTGGTCAGTGCCGCCACCGTGCGTGCCCAACGTGCAAGGTCCGGAAGCCAGTTCAGCGCTCCCATGCCCGTGTACACGATGTCGAAGGTTTCGCCGCCGAGGGCCTCCACCGCCCCGTACACATCGGAGGTGACGAAGCGCGCCGAGTCCGTCCCGATCCGCTTCGCGAGCTGTGCGGCCTCCACGAGCGCCGGCTCGGAGAAGTCCAGCCCCGTCACCAGCGCGCCGCGACGCGCCCACGAAAGGGTGTCCAGGCCGATGTGGCACTGCAGGTGCAGCAAGCGCTTTCCAGTGACGTCCCCGAGCTCCGCGAGCTCGAAGTCTCGCAGCACTTCAGCGCCGGCCACGAACGCCGGGACGTCGTAGAACGCACCGCCGACATGGACCGGCACCCGCTCGTCCCAGTTCGCGCGATTGGCCGTTGCCCAGTCCGTCCAGTCCGCGGCGGGCGTGGTCGGGGCGGGCGTGGTTGGGGCGGGCGTGGCAGGGGTGGCCGGTGCGGACTGTGGGTCGTCATGGAAAGTAGACATGACGACTTATCATTCCGGGCCGCCGACAGCAGGTCAACGGAATATCGGGCAGGTGGGAGGAGGGTTCACCCGGCCGGTCGGCGGGGCGGAACGGGTGGTCGGGGACGGTGGATCAGGACTGCGAGGCTGTCCACCGGTCCGCGAGCGTCGCCCCGGCGCGGTGCAGCCAGTGGGCCGGCTCGGCCCGGGCGGCGGATGCGGAACCGGCCAGCGAGGAGAGGGTGAGCACCTCGGCGGCAGTAGACTCGCCCGCCACCACGTTGGACGGAACGCCCGCTGCCTCGGCCAGGCGCACCACCTCGCCGACGGCCTTGCCCTGAAGACTTGTCGCGTCGTACCGGCCCTCGCCGGTGATCAGCAGATCTGCTGACGCCAACATGTCGGGCAGCCCGAGGAGTTGGGCAACCGCTGGTGCGCCCGGTTCGACCACCGCGCCCCAGCCTGCAAGCAGCCCGTAGCCCGTGCCGCCTGCCGCACCTGCACCGGGGTGTGAGGGGTCGGTGCCCATCAGCTCCGCCAGTCTCGTCAACCTGCGCTCCAGCAGCGGGAGTTCGTCCTCGCCGGCGCCCTTCTGCGGCCCGTACACCGCCGCCGCGCCGCGTTCGCCGAGCAGCGGATTGGTCACATCCGTGAGCAGCACCACCCCGCCGGGCGGGGCGAAGCGGATCCGTGAACGGTCGAAGGTGGCGGCAACCTCGAGTGCGGCATCGAGATTTGACGTTGCGTCACTCACCTCTCCGCCTTCGTCGTCCAGCAGGCGGGCGCCGAGAGCGGACAGCAGTCCGAAGCCGCCGTCGGTGGACGCCGAACCGCCGAGGCCGATCAGCAGCCGGGTCGCACCGGCGTCCAGAGCCGCGGCAATCGTCTCGCCGGTGCCCCGCGTGGTCGCGGTCAGTGGGCGCAACTCGTTTCCCAGCAACGGGAGTCCACTGGCCACCGCCAGCTCGACCACCGCCGTGCCGTTCGGCAGCAGTGCGAACTGCCCGCACACCGGCCGACCGTCCGGGCCGGTCACGTCCGGGACGTCGATCAGCCGCGCGCCCGGGCTGGCGGAGACGATGGCCGCGAGCGTCCCCTCCCCGCCGTCGGCCATTGGCGCGCACCGCACTTCGTCCGTCGGCCGGACCGAACGCCAGCCTGCGGCCAGTGCCTCGGCGGCATCCGCCGCGTCGATCGTCCCCTTGAACGAATCCGGCGCCACGACGATTCGCATCCGCCCACCTCCGCCTCTCTCGATCACGATCTCGACCCACTCGCCCGTTTCCAGCCCCCCGCGCCCGGTTTCCAGCCCCGGCGCGGCACCACTCAACCGGACCGGGCCGCGCGCTTACCACTGCGACACGACAGGGGCGGCGGACCGGCCGGTGACCCTCCGGCCCGCTCGCGCCTGCCTTGGTCAGCGGCGCACGATGTGCGTGCGGTGGCGCTCCTTCACGGTGGCGAGGGTCTGTTCGCCCGGAGTGTGCCAGACCGCCTCGTTGAACAACTCGACCTCGATCCAGCCGTCGTAGCCGGCGGCGGCCACCCGGTCGGTCAGCCAGCCGAAGTCGATGTGCCCGTCGCCGACGTGCCCGCGGCCCAGCAACGCGTCCGCGGGCAGCGGCAGCGTCCAGTCGCACACCTGGTAGGAGGCGATCCGGCCACCGGCGCCGGCCCGTGCGATCTGCTGCTCCAACTCCGGGTCCCACCAGACGTGGTAGCTGTCCACCACGACACCGACCTGCTCGGCCGGATGGGCCTCAGCCAGGTCGAGCGCCTGGCCCAGGGTGGAGACCACCGCCCGGTCCGCGCAGAACATCGGGTGCAGCGGCTCGATCGCCAGCCGGACTCCGAAGTCACCGGCGTGCGGCGCGAGTTCGGCGATCATGTCGGCCACCTGGCGGCGGGCTCCGATCAGGTCCCGGCTGCCGGCCGGGAGGCCGCCCACCACCAACACCAGGGTGTCGGTGCCGAGTTCGGCCGCCTCCTCGATCGCCGCCAGGTTGTCCGCGAACGCCGCCCGACGCGCCGCCTCGTCGCCGGCCGTCAGGAACCCGCCCCGGCACAGGCTGCTCACCGCGACACCCGCGTCCCGGGACAGTCGCGCCGCCCGGGCCAGACCCGTCTCGGCGACCTTGTCCCGCCACAGACCGATCGCCGGAACTCCGGCGTCCACGCAGCCCCTTACCGCCTCCTCCAGACTCCAGCCCTTGGTGGTGATCTGGTTCAGCGACAGCCGCTCGCACCCCTGGGCCACCTTCAGCCCCGCTGAGCTCATGCCCGCACCCCCGCCAGCGCCAGGAACTGCCGCATCCGACCGGCCGCCAACTCCGGATCGCCCAACACCCCGGCCACGTCCGCCAGTCGGAACAGCTCCACCAGGTGGCTCACCGAACGGCCGCTCTGCGCACCGGCCACCATGGTGAAGTGGTCCTGGTGCCCGCACAGCCACGCCAGGAGCACGATGCCGGTCTTGTAGTGGAATGTCGGCGCCGCGAACAGGTGTCGTGCCAGCGGCACCGTCGGGCCGAACAGCGCGTCGTAGCGCGCCAGATCATCGGCGTCGAGCGCCTGCAGAGCAGCCGCCGCGACCTCCGCGATCGGGTCGAACACGCCCAGCAGCGCGTCACTGTGCCCGACCTCGTCACCCCGCACCAGCTCCGGGTAGTTGAAGTCGTCGCCCGTGTACATCCGCACCCCGGACGGCAGTTCACGCCGCAGCGCGATCTCCCGGCCCGCATCCAGCAGCGACACCTTGATGCCGTCGATCCGTCCCGGGTGGCTGCGGATCAGTTCGAGCACCGTCTGCGCGGCCGCATCCAGATCCGCCGAGCCCCAGTAGCCGGCCAGCGCCGGATCGAACATCTCGCCCAACCAGTGCAGAATCACCGGCCGTTCGGCCTGCTCGACCAGCTTCCCGTACACCGACAGGTAGTCCTCCGGACCGCGCGCCGACGCCGCCAGCGCCCGGCTCGCCATCAGGATCGGCTGCGCACCCGCCGCCTCGACCACCGCCAGCTGCTCCTCGTACGCCGCCGACACCTCGGCCAACGAGACGTCGACGGACGTCAGTTGGTCGGTGCCCGCGCCGCATGCCAGCCGACCGCCGACGGACTTCGCCTCCGCACCCGATCGGGCGATCAGCTCCTGGGTCGCGGCCCAGTCCAGGCCCATCCCGCGCTGTGCGGTGTCCATCGCATCGGCGACGCCGAGGCCCAGCTCCCAGAGCCGGTGCCGGAACTTGAGTGTTCCCTCCCAGTCCACGGCGGCCGGCGCGCCGGGCGCGTTCCCGCCCAGCGGATCGGCCACCACGTGGGCGGCCGCGAACGCCACCCGGGACGAGGCCGGCCCCGACGGGGCGGCGAGCGCCACGGGCTCGCGCAACTGGTACCGGCCGATGCCGGGCAGATCGAGATGAGTCATGGTGTCAGGCCTTGAGGTCGGGCGATCGCGGCGATCGCGGGGATCGAGGGAGGGGTGGGGTGGGCGGAGAGGGGGGTGTCGGTGGGTGGGTGCGGAGAGCGGCCGGCCGGGTGGAGGAGATCATCTACGCGGAGATGATCCCTGCATAGATCAACTCGACCGCGTGACAGAAAATGACCGTTTGCGGCGCGCGGGCGCCAGGCGCTGGCCCGGGAGGCGCGAGGGAGAGGCGAGGGAGGGGCGGGGGAGGGGCGGGGGGAGTTGGGCGGGGCGGCGAGGGCGGACCGGACCGTGCAGCCCCGTCCGGCCGCATGGCCCCGCCTCCGCCGCCCGCCGCCCGCCGCCCGCCGCCCGGTACCGGGGGCCCGTTCCCAGCGCGCCCAGCGCCCAGCGCCCAGCGCCCGCCACGGGGCGCGAGGCGCGAGGCGCAAGGTGTCAGTGCGTCAGAGGCTGAGCTCCGGCACGTCCAGTCGCCGGCCCTCGCGGGCCGAGCGCAGGCCCAGTTCGGCCAGCTGCACGCCCTTGGCGCCCTCGAGGAGGTCCCACTGGTACGGCGCGCCGGTCACGACGTGCTTGAGGAACAGTTCCCACTGGATCTTGAAGCCGTTGTCGAACTCGGCGTTGTCCGGCACCTGCTGCCACTGCTCGCGGAACTGCTCGGTGGCCGGCAGGTCCGGGTTCCACACCGGCTTCGGGGTCGAACCGCGGTGCTGGATCCGGCAGTTGCGGAGCCCGGCGACCGCGCTGCCCTCGGTGCCGTCGACCTGGAACTCCACCAGTTCGTCCCGGTCCACCCGGACCGCCCACGAGGAGTTGACCTGGGCGACGATCCCGCCCTCCAGCTCGAAGACGCCGTACGCCGCGTCGTCGGCCGTCGCCGGGTACGGGCGGCCCTGCTCGTCGACCCGCTGCGGGATGTGCGTCGCGGCGTGCGCGTACACCGAGCGGACCGGGGCGATGATGCCGTCCAGCACGTAGCGCCAGTGCGGGAACATGTCGAGGATCATGCCGCCGCCGTCCTCGGCGCGGTAGTTCCAGGAGGGACGCTGGGCGTCCTGCCAGTCGCCCTCGAACACCCAGTAGCCGAACTCGCCGCGCACCGACAGGATGCGGCCGAAGAAGCCGCCGTCCACCAGGCGCTTGAGCTTCAGCAGGCCCGGCAGGAACAGCTTGTCCTGGACCGCGCCGTTGCAGACGCCGGCGGCCCGGGCCAGCCGCGCCAGTTCCAGCGCCGCCTCCAGCGACTCGGCGGTCGGCTTCTCGGTGTAGATGTGCTTTCCGGCCGCGATCGCCGTCTTGATCGCGGACTCGCGGGCCTGGGTGACCTGCGCGTCGAAGTAGATCTCCGCCAGCGGGTGGGCCAGTGCTTCGTCCAGCGAGGTGGTCCAGTGCGACAGGCCGTGCCGCTTCGCCAGTTCCTCCAGCTTGGCGGCGCTGCGCCCGACCAGGATCGGCTCCGGCCACAGCACCTGGCCGTCGCCCAGCGGCAGACCGCCCTGTTCGCGGATGGCCAGGATCGAGCGCACCAGGTGCTGGCGGTAACCCATCCGGCCGGTGACGCCGTTCATGACGATGCCGATGACCCTGCGGGACATGGGTGGGGTCCTTTCCGTGGGCGGAGATGGTGGAGGCTCCGGCGATCGGACGGCGGGAGGGCCGGAAAGCGCTTACCGCGATGGCCGCGGCGGGACCACGAGCGGTCGCGGGAAAGCGCTTTCCAACTCCCTGCGGTCGCTCGGCAGGTCGCCTGGTCGAGAGTCGGAGCGGGGTGGTGCAGAAGCGTTGTGCGGGCTACTGGAAAGCGCTTTCCACGCCGGCCGTCGAAGACCCTTGGAAAGCGCTTTCCATGCGCCGAGGCTAAGCGGCCCGCCCGCCCCGGTCAAGGCGTTGTGGTCGGCTCGGTCAACCGAGCGGGGCTGGGCGGTAACCTGTCCCTCGATCATCGGCGAGCAGGGCGCGGGGAAAGCGGGGAGTATCGGGTGGCTGTCACTCTCGGGGATGTGGCGCGGCACGCTGGTGTCTCGCTGGCCACCGCCTCCCGGGCCCTGAACGGCTCGGCGCGGTCGGTGACGGAGGAGCTGTCGGCGAAGGTCCGGGCGAGTGCCGAGGCGCTCGGCTACCTCCCCAACGCGCCGGCGCAGGCACTGGCCAGGTCGTCCGGCGCGACGATCGGGGTGCTGCTGCACGACGTGGCCGACCCGTACTTCGGCGGGATCGCCCGCGGGGTCGGCGACGCCGCCGCCCGGGCGGGCCTGCTGTCGCTGGTGACCAGCACGGACGGCGACCCCCGGCGCGAGCTGGAGGCGATCCGGATGCTGCACGCGCACCGGGTCCGGGCGATCATTCTGGCCGGGTCGGCGTACAACGACACCGCGGTGATCCAGCAGCTGGACGAGGCGCTGGCCGCGTACCAGGAGCAGGGCGGCCGGGTGGCGGCGATCACCGACCACGGTCCGCTGTACGACACCGTCGAGGTGGACAACAAGGCGGGCGCCGCCGCGCTCACCCGCGCACTGGCCCAACTCGGCCACCGCCGCTTCGCGGTGATCACCGGCCCCGAGCGGATGCGGGTCGCCGAGGACCGCCTCGACGGCGTCCTGGACGCGCTGCACGAGCTCGGGCTGGAGGCGGGCGAAGGGATGGTCCGGCGCGCGGAGTTCACCCGGGAGGGCGGTCGGGCCGCGATGGCGCGGATCCTGGACGTCGCCCAGGAGAGTGGAACTCCGCTGCCCACCGCCGTGATTGCCCTCTCCGACATCTGCGCCGCGGGCGTCCTCGCCGAACTGCGCGACCGCGGCATCTCCGTCCCCGGCGACGTATCCGTGGCCGGCTTCGACGACATCCCGTTGGCGACCGACCTGGCTCCGGCCCTGAGCACCGTTCGCCTGCCGCTCGCCACGATGGGCGAGTTCGCGGTCCGGCTGGCCCTTCGCGAGGGTCGCGAGACCGACACCAGCACGGCCTCCGCGGAGGTGGTGCTGCGGGACAGCACGGCCGCGCCGAGGGCCGACTGACGGTGGATCTGGTGGCCGGCTGACGTCCGGGTCCACGTCCGGAGGTCCGTTGAGCGGTGAGGCCGGAAGGATCAGCGGCGGTCAAGGCGCTTTCGCGGTAACGGAATTGGCGTTGCCGCCGGGTTGGGCGCGCGCGAGGCCGGGAGTGACGCCTTCGTCGACAACCGCGCGTCCAACAAGGTGTCCCGGGCGCTGGGTTACGAACCGAACGGCACCACGTGGGACGCCCGCCGCGGCGAGGCCGCGCCGATCCAGCGCCGGCGGCTGACGCGCGAGATGTGGGAGCGAACCCGCCGCGAGGACATCGAACTGGTCGGCGTGAAGGAGTGCCTCCCGGCGCTGGGGCTCGGCTGACAGTCTCCGAGCGATCCTGATGAATTCGCCTGTGAGGCTGGATGGTTGGGGTGGTTAGGGGCGGCGGGCGGTCAGGCGAGGAGGTCGGCCGCTGCCCGGTGGATCTTGGTGAGGGCGCTCAGCAGGTGTTCGCGTTCGGCGGGGGTGAGGTCGGCCATGACCTGTTCCTCCATGGCGCGGCGTTCGGCCTCGATCGGTTCCTGAAGGGCGCGGCCCGCGTCCGTGAGCCGGAGGCGGACCAGGCGGTTGTCGTGGTCGTCGCGGTGGCGGGTGAGGAGTCCGGCGGTGGCCATCCGGGTGGCCATCTTGACCACGGTGGGCGTGGTGACGTTGAGCGCGGCGGCGATCTCGCCGGGGGTGCGGCCGTCGCGTTCCCACAGGGCGGCGAGCAGGTGGTTCTGTCCGAGGTGGAGGCCGTGGCGTCGCATGGCGCCGTCGGCGAGGGCCCGGAGCGCCTTCGAGGTCTTGCCGTGCAGGTCCAGGAACTCGGGCATCGCGGCCTCCGGTGGGGTGTCGGTACGCGCAACAGGGCGATGCGACAGATCGATTGACGGCTAATCAGTTCCTGGCTAACGTTTTCGCCGGATCGCTAGACGGCTAACGTCTCCAGGGGGATTGATGATACTGATCACCGGCGCGACCGGAAACATCGGACGGGAGCTGGTCCACGCCCTCGACGCGGCGGGCGCCGAGCTGCGCCTGCTGGTCCGCGACCCGGACCGGGCCGCCGCGCTGCCCGCGCGCGCCGAGCGTTTCGTCGGGGACCTGGGCGAACCGTCCGCGCTGGCGGCCGCGTTGAGAGGTGTTGAGGGGATGTTCCTGCTCACACCGGGCATCGGTACCGCGCACACCGCGTACGCCGTTGCCGCTGCCGAGGCGGCGGGGGTGCGTCGCCTGGTGCACCTCTCGTCCGCGAACGTGCTGGGTGATCCGATGCCCGCCATGGGCCGCTGGCACCACGAGCGGGAGGAGATCGTGCGCGGCAGCGGCATACCGGCGACGATCCTGCGGCCCGGCGGATTCATGACCAACGCCCTGGAGTGGGTGGAGACGATCCGCGCGGAGGGTTACGTGCTGGACCCGGTCGGCCCGGGCCGCTTCGCGCCGGTCGATCCCGCTGACATCGCCGCCGTCGCCGCCCTGGTCCTCACCGAGGACGGCCACGACGGCGCGGAGTACGTGCTGACCGGTGGTGAGTGCCTGACGGTGGCCGAGCAGGTCCGGATTCTTGCCGGGGTGACCGGACGTCGGATCGAGGTCCGGGCGGCGAAGACGCCCGCCGAGGCGGTCCGGGCCCGCTTCCCCGGCGGGGTGCCGCAGGCGCTGGCCGATGCCATCGTGGAGGGGTTCACGCTGATGCGCGCCGACACCGTCGGGCTGCGAACCGACACGGTGGAGCGGCTGCTGGGGCGTGGGCCGGGGAGGTTCGCGGCCTGGTGTGCGCGCAACGCGGACGCGTTCCGCTGAGCGGATCCGGTCGGCGTCGAAGTGCCGCGGCTCCGGTCGGCGTCGAAGTGCCGCGGCGCCGACCGGAGTTGGTTGACGACGGAGTCAGGAATGCCCGGCGGCGAGGTACTGCTCCAGGTGCTGCTGGTTGACGACCAGACGCAGGCACAGGTGCCGGAACTGGGCGAGTTCCTCGGGGGTGAAGCCGCGGAAGACGGCGGACATGGCGCGCTGGGTGGGCAGGCGGAAGGCGTCGAGCCAGTCGCGGCCGGCGGGGGTGATGGTGACGCGGACGGAGCGCCGGTCCTCGGGGTGCTGGACGCGGCGGGCGAGGGTTTCGCGTTCCAGGGTGTCGACCAGGCCGGTGACGTTGCGGGAGCTGACGCCTGCCGCGCGGGCGAGTTCGCCGATGGTGAGGCCGTCCGGGTCGGCGTTGCCGAGCCGGGTGAGCAGGTCGAGGGCCCCGGAGCTGAGGCCGCGGCCGCCGGCGCCGTGGGCGCGCAGGCGGTCGATGGACTGGGAGGCGGAGCGGACGGCGGTGGCGGCCTCCAGCGCGAGGGTGTCGTCGTCCAGGGCGAACGCGCGCATCGAGCTGCGTACGCCGGGGTCGTAGAGGTGGCCGTCGGAGTCCTCGGTGAGGGTGGGCTCGGGGGCGGGTGAGTTATGTACGTCCTTCAACATGAAGCAGTACCTTAATTGCTGTCACCAGTTCGGTCCAGGCCTGGTCGGGCCTGATGTCCGTTCAATCCGGCCGCAGCGAGCGCGCGTTGCCCGCTCGACCGTTCGGCGCAGCGACGCGCCGCCGACGGCGCAGTTGGGCGCGCGGGGTGGTGGAGGCGCTCGTTAGCGTCCGAGGGCAGGAGGGTGTCAGGGGCTGGATGCCGGACGCCCGATCGACCATCGGATCGAGTCGAGCGCTAGGAGAGTGCGCGTGGCCGCGACACCGCCGCCCCCCGAGGGACCGGTCGGGGGAACGGGGGGCAGTTCGGCCGGGGGGACACGGGGCGCGGGGGGAGCCGGCGGTGCAGGCCGTACCGGGGGCGAGCCGCCGCCGTACCGAGGGGGCTCCGCGCGGGCGGACGACGTGCGGCCGGTCGGGCTCGAGCCGGCCGGCCGGGCGTCGATGGTGGCGGGGGCGGCGAGCGTGCTGCTGATCGCGGCGATCCTGCTGGGCAGCCGGGAGTTGCGGGACTTCGACTCGGCGCTGGTGCCGTACGCGGTGGCGTCGGTGTTCCTGACCTTCGGCGTGGTGTACCGGTACATGATGTGGATCTCCGCCCCGGCCGCCCGCCGGCTGTTCCGGGAGGGCTGGAGCGTCGCCCTGTCCTGGGAGAACCTGAAGCGCTCGCCGACCGCGCTGCCGAAGATGGCGGCCACCTACCTGGGCTTCCAGAAGTTCCTCGGCGCCCGCTCGCACGCCCGTTGGGTGGCGCACCAACTCATGTTCTGGGGATGCCTGTTGGCGGCATTCATCACCTTCCCGCTGACCTGGGGCTGGTTCACCTTCACCTCCTCCGGCGCGGCCGGGCCGGGCTACGAGATGCGGCTGTGGGGGGTGAAGCTGTTCGGCTTCGACTCGGGCAGCTTCTTCGGCTGGGTGCTGTACCACGGGCTGGACCTGGCGGCGGTGATGGTGATCAGCGGTGTCGGCTACTTCCTGTGGCGGCGGGTGCGGGACCGGGCGGCGACCACCGGCCAGCGGTTCGGCTACGACTTCGTCCCGCTGCTGGCGCTGCTCACCATCTCGGTGACCGGCCTGCTGCTGACCTTCTCCGAGATGTTCCTGCACGGCGGCGGCTACGAGTTCCTGGCGATCCTGCACATGGCATCGGTGGTGCTCACCCTGGTGTACCTGCCGTTCGGGAAGTTCTTCCACATCGTGCAGCGGCCCGCCGCGGTCGGCATGCAGCTGTTCAAGTACACGGCGCGGCGCAAGGGTTCGGACGCCGAGGAGCTGCGGGCGTGCCGCCGCTGCGGGCAGTCGATCGACACCGTCGCCGCCGTCGACAACCTGCGCGCCACGATGCGCGACCTGCAGCTCGGCTTCGACGAGTGGGCCGAGTACTGCCCGCGCTGCAAGCGGGTGCTGCGCGGCACCGCCTACCTGTCGACCGTCAAGCGAGGCTTCAAGTGAGCGCCGGCATCGAGCGAGGGTTCAAGTGACCGCCGGCATCGAGCGAGGCTTCAAGTGACCGCCGGCATCGAGCGAGGCTTCGAGTGAGCGCCGGCATCGAGCGAGGGTTCAAGTGAGCGCCGACGTCATGGGAGGGTTCAAGTGACCGCCGAGCACGTCCCGTTGGACCCGAGTGTCGCCCCGCTCGGGACGCGCAACTTCCGTGACGCGGGCGGCCTGCCCGCCGCCGCGTGGCGGGCCGACCAGGGTGAGCAGACCCTCGTTCCCACGCACTGCTGCTTCTGCGGCGTGCAGTGCGGGATGTACCTGCGGGTGGACGGGAACGGCAAGGTGTTCGGGGTGGAGCCGCGCAACCACGACATCAACCGAATGCGCCTGTGCCCCAAGGGAATCAACGCCTACCAGCAGGTCAACCACCCGGACCGGCTGACCGCCCCGCTGCTCCGCCGGGACCGCAACCAGCCGCTGCGGGAGGTGAGTTGGGACGAGGCGCTGGACTTCACGGTGGAGCAGATCAACCGGATCCAGCGCGAGCACGGCCGGGACGCCTTCGGGATGCTCGGCGGGGCCAGCCTGTTCTCCGAAAAGACCTACCTGGTGGGCAAGTTCGCGCGGGTCGCGCTGAAGACCCGGCACGTGGACTACAACGGCCGGCTGTGCATGGTGAGCGCCGCGGGCGCCAACAAGCTGGCGTTCGGCATCGACCGGGCGGCCAACCCGTTCGCCGACATCCTGCAGACCGAGTGCCTGCTGCTGGTCGGGGCGAACGTCGGCGAGTGCTTCCCGGTGCTGACCCAGTACGTGTGGGGCGCCCGCGACCGCGGTGCGACGCTGATCGTGGTCGACCCGCGGGAGACCGCCGTCGCCCGCACCGCCGACATTCACGTGGCGCTCAAGTCCGGTACGGACGCGGCCTTTTTCAACGCGGTGCTGCACGTGATCGTCGAGGAGGGGCTGACCGACGAGGCGTTCCTGGCGGCGAACACCACCGGCTGGGAGGAGGTCAAGGCCACCGTCAAGGAGTACCCGCCGAGCCGGGCCGCCGAGATCTGCGGCGTCCCCGCCGAGCAAGTCGTCCAGGTGGCAAGGGCGTTCGGCCGGGCGCGGCGGGCGATGGGCTGGCACGCGCGCGGCATCGAGCACCACACCCAGGGCGTGGAGAACTGCCTGACCGTCATCAACCTGTGCACCGCGACCGGCAACCTGGGCCGCCCGGGCGCCGGTTACGGCACCCTGACCGGTCAGGGCAACGGGCAGGGCGGCCGCGAGCACGGCCAGAAGTCCGACCTGCTGCCCGGCGGCCGTTCCATCAACGACCCGGCGCACCGCCGGCAGATCGCCGCGATCTGGGGCATCGAGGAGTCCGAACTCCCGCTCGCCGGAACGTCGATGATGGAAATGGTCTGGCAGATGCAGCGCCAGGAGATCCGAGGCCTGATCGGCGTCTGCAACAACCCGTTCGTCTCGCTGCCCAACTACGCGGTGGTGAAGGACGGTTACGACAAGCTCGAGTTCCACGCCCAGTTCGACTTCTTCCTGTCCGAGACCGCCGCCAACGCGCACGTGGTCTTCCCCGTCACCAGTTGGGCCGAGGACGAGGGCGTGATGGCCAACGCCGAGGCCCGCGTCGTCAAGCACAACAAGGCCCAGGAGCCCCCCGAGGGCGTGCGCACCGACACCTGGGTGATGCGCGAACTCGCCCGACGCCTGGGCGTGGGAAGCAAGTTCGCCTTCGAGGACTCGCGCGAGGTCTTCGACGAGCTGCGCCGCGCCTCGGCCGGCACGGTGATCGACTACTACGGCATCACCTACGACCGGCTGGAGCGGACCGGCGGCCTGGTGTGGCCCTGCCCGGGCATCGAACACCCGGGAACGCCAAGGCTGTTCGAGGACGGCAAGAGCTACCACCCGGACGGGAGGATCCACCTCCAGGTGGTCGAGTGGCACCCGCCCGCCGACCCGTACGACGACGACTTCCCGATGACGCTGACCACCGGCCGCACCGTCGCGCACTACCTGTCGGGCAACCAGACCCGGCGGCTGGGCGCGCTGGTCGAGCAGACGCCGAGGCCGTGGGTGGAGGTGCACCCGTCGCAGGGATTCCGCAACGGCGAGCCGGTGCGGGTGATCACCCGGCGCGGCAGCTCGGTGCTGCCGGCCCTGGTCACCGAGGCGATCCGGCCCGACCACGTGTTCGTGCCGTACCACTGGCCGTACCCGGTGGCCGCCAACCAGCTGACCATCGACGCCCTCGACCCGCGGTCGAAGATCCCCGAGTACAAGGTGTGCGCGGTACGGATCGAACGCGCCCGCACCGTCGAGCCGGTGCCCGCGCCGCCCACCCCGCCGGGCCGCGAGGCGTACCCGGAGGCCCAGGTGTCGCGCACCGACCCGCTCCCGCCGACCTCGCCGCAGGGCCGCGGCACCGGAGAGAGGGGCTGAACCACCATGCTGGGACGCACCATCTTCATCGACCCCGGCCGCTGCATCGGCTGCCAGGCCTGCGTGTCGGCCTGCCGCGAATGCGACTCGCACCGCGGCAAGACGATGATCCACCTCGACTACACCGACGAGGGCCACACCGTCGCCTCGCTGCCCACCGTCTGCATGCACTGCGAGGACCCGGTCGCCCCCTGCGCCGAGGTCTGCCCCGCCGAGGCGATCCTGATCACCGCGGACGGAGTCGTCCACGAAGCCGACCCGACCCGGTGCATCGGCTGCGCGAACTGCGTCAACGCCTGCCCGTTCGGTGTGCCCAAGATCGACCTGGCGGCGAAGCTCCAGATGAAGTGCAACCTGTGCTACGACCGCACCTCGTACGGCCTGGCCCCGATGTGCGCCACCGTCTGCCCGACCGGCGCGCTGTTCTACGGCACCGCCGAGGAGTTGCAGGCGGAACGGCCCGGCGTGGAGGTCTCCACCGAGTTCGTGTTCGGCGCCACCACCGTCTCCACCGGCGTCGCCATGGTCGTCCCGCCGGAGCGCCGGGCACCCGTCCCCGGCGGGACGCTGAACCTGATCGAGGTCAACGGGCGGCCCACGCCCGGGAACGGAGCGATGGCGTGACCAGCCCCGTCGACCCGTCCGGGCCGGGCGGACCCGAGGACGCCCACCAGGCCGAGCAGGACGCGCTGCGCGAGCGGATCAGCGCCGACTCGCTCACCACCCGCCGCGACTACCTGCGGATCGTCGCCACCGTCTCCGGCGGCCTGGTGGTCGGCTCCGCCGCCGTCTCGGCCGGCGTGCTGCACCGGCACGGCGACGGCATCGCCGCCCCGCTGAAGGTCGCCGACCGGCTCGAACGCGGGCAGGCGGTCAGCTTCGAGTACCCCGGCGAGGACGACCGGGCGATGGCGATCCGACTGCCCGACGGCACCGTCGTCGGCTACTCCACCATCTGCACCCACCTCGCCTGCGGCGTCCTCTGGCGACGCGACCAGGGCACCGACGGAGACCTCTACTGCCCGTGCCACGAAGGGAAGTTCGACGCCCGCACCGGCGCGGTGACGGCCGGCCCGCCACCCCGGCCGCTGCCCAAGGTGGTCATGGTCGAGGACGCCCAGGGCGCGGTGTGGGCGATCGGCACCGCCCGCTCCGGCGAGGACGAGCAGGCGGGCCTGTGCCGGGGCCTGCGCGACCGCAACCCGGCACTGGCCGACGCCGCCGGGTGCCCGGGCAGGGAGAGCGGCAAATGACCTTGAACGAGAGAGAGTTGACGATGTATCAGGTCGAAGCAGGGGGCGCGTGGTGAGCGAGGGCCACTTCCCGGAGGGCTACCACCCCGGCAGTGACGAGCCGCGCCTCAACCGGCCCGTCCACGAACGCTATCCGCAGATCCGGCCGACCTCCGGCTACGCCGACGCCCGGGTCACCGCCACCGGACCCGGCCCCGGCGCGGGCACCGACCAGCAACCGGAACGCTCCGCGATTCTCTCCGCCCGCGTCGCCCTCGGCATCACCGTCGTCATCGGCCAACTGTGGGCACTCACCGTCGCCACCAACGCTTGGATGCGCGGCGAGGTCGCCACCGCCTGGTGGTCCGCCGGCTTCAGCGCCGCGTCCTTCCTGGTGGTCCTTCTCGCTTGGCGGATCTCGCCGGGCGACCGCTGAGCGCACCCGGCGGCGGAGCGCTGACATGCGGCGCCCGGAATGTGGTGATACCTCTCGAAAGGACCTGTGGAAGGGAGCCCACGATGGACAATTACCCGGCGCTCAACCTGTTCTGGACGATGTTGTGGCTGTTCCTCTGGATCCTCTGGCTCTTCCTGCTGTTCAAGGTGATCACCGACATCTTCCTCAGCCACGACATGGGCGGCTGGGGCAAGGCCGGATGGACCGCCTTCGTCATCCTGCTGCCCTACATCGGTGTGCTGGTCTACCTGATCGCCCGCGGCAAATCCATGGGCAACCGCGACCGGGCACTCGCCGCGCAGGCGGAGGGCAACTTCCAGAACTACATCCGCAAAGCCGCCGGCACCGAGGACCAGCAGGCCGCGTCCCGGCACGTGGACGAACTCGCCCGGCTCGCCGACCTGAAGAACAGCGGCGCCATCTCCGAGGACGAATTCCGCGCGGCGAAAGCCAAGTTGCTCGCCTGAGTGCCGCAGACCCCGCAAGCCAGAGACCCCGCCGGCAGGCGGGCGGGAGGAGGCCGGCGCGGTGCCGGACACGCCACTGACACCCGAGGTGTTCGACCGCGCCATCGTGGCGATCGCGCTGACCGCGGGGACCGACCACCGACTGGTGTACGTCAACGACGCGTTCCGCGACCTGTTCGGCGACCGGCAGCTCGGCGACCCGGCCCGCGAGGTGTTCACGGAGCCGGGCGCCGAACGCTTCGTCGCCACCCTCGACGCCGTCCTCAGCGACGGCACCGCCCGGCAGGTCACCGCGCCGCGCACCCTCGCCTGCCCGGACGGCGGGACCGTCCACCGGCACTTCGTCTACTCCTGCTCACCCGCCGGCACCCCGTACGGCCCCGGCATCCTCACCGCCGCCATCGACACCACCGCCGAACTGCACTCCGCCCTGGAGACCGAACGCCTCTCCGTCGAACGGCTGCAGGCACTGCGGCGCTACGAGGCACTGATGGCCGCCACCTCCCAGATGGTGTGGCTGGTGCACGCCGACGGCACCGCCGACGAACTCGTCCCCGGCTGGGAGGCCCTCACCGGCCGGCCCTTCCCCGAAACGGCCGGCAACCGCTGGCTGGACGTCGTCCACCCCCAGGACCGCGACCGGCTCGCCACCCACTGGGCCGCCGCAGCCCGCGAACTGCCCACCGCCTTCGAACACGTCTTCCGGGTACGCGGCGCCGACGGCGGCTACCGGCACGTCCGGGCCCGCGCCGTCCCCATCGTCCGCGACGACGGACCCGCCGAATGGATCGGTACCACCAGCGACATCGAGGACCAGTGGCGCAACCGGCTGCGCGAACGGCTGCTCGCCCGGGCCGGCGCCGTCACCGAGGCCGAACGCGCCGACGACGCCTTCGCCGCGCTCGCCGCCACCCTCGTCCCCGAACTCACCGACGTGTGCGCCGTCTACCTGCTGCGCGAACCCGACGCCGCCGGCGGAGACGTCGTCGCCACCCGGATCGCCTCCGTCGCCCGCCCCGGACTGCCCCCGCTGCCACCCATCAACCGGCAGACCTACACCCTCGGCGCCCGCGCCCGGAAAGCGGTTTCCGACCGCACCCCCATCGTGCTCGAATTCGCCGACGGCAACGTCCCCCGCGGCAGCATCCCCGAGATCTCCGCCCGCTGGCTGGAACGCGCCCACGCCACCAGCCTCACCCTGCTGCCCATCGTCGTCGACGGCGCCGTCGTCGCCCTCGCCGCCACCGCCGAGTGCGAAGGTGCACCCCCGCCCGGACCCGCCGACATCGACCTCCAGCGGGAAGTCCTGCAACGCGCCCAGGCCCCGCTGCGCCAGGCCCTCGCCCTGCAACGCGCCCGGCACACCGCCGTCGTCCTGCAACGCGCCATGCTCACCACCCCGCCCACCGTCGGCGGCGCCGCCCTCGCCGGCCGCTACCGCCCCGGCAGCCGCAACGCCGAAGTCGGCGGCGACTGGTACGACGCGTTCACCCTCCCCGACGGCGCACTCGCCATGACCATCGGCGACGTCGCCGGCCACGACCTCGCCGCCGCCACCATCATGGGCCAACTCCGCGCCATGCTGCGCTCCATCGCCTTCACCCGCCCGCACGGCCACACCCCCGCCGACACGCTGCGCGAACTCGACACCGCCGCCGAAGGGCTGGGCGTCGGCAGCTTCGTCACCGCCGTGCACGCCCGCCTCACCCGGCACGGCGCCGACGGCGCCTGGGAGGTCGAGTGGACCAACGCCGGGCACCCGCCGCCCGTCCTGATCCCCGTCACCGGCCCGCCCCGGCTGCTGACCGGCGAGGACGCCGACCTCCCGCTGTGCGTCGACCCGCGCCGCCCCCGGGTCACCCACCGCGACCCGCTGGGCCCCGGCGAGACCCTGCTGTTCTACACCGACGGCCTGGTCGAAGTCCCCGGCGAAGACCTCGGTGACGGCATCGCCCGCCTCTGCAGGGCCGCCGCCGACGCCCGCCACCGCCCGCTCGACGACCTGTGCGCGTACCTGGCCGGACGGGTCGCCGACGTCCGCGACGACATCGCCCTGATCGCCTTCCGGCCCACCCCGCTCGCCGGCCCCGCGGACCGGCCACGATGAGCGCGGCGGGCCGGGGCGGCAGGGACAGCCGCGACCCGGAGAGGAGGGACGTCATGGACAGCACCGGCGAGAGCGAGGACGCGGCACTGCTCGACGCCCTGTTCCGGCAGGCCCCGGTCGGGCTCTACCTGCTCGACCAGGACCTGCGGCTGGTACGCCGCAACGCCGCCGCCCACAACGCCGCCCACGGCGCAGCCACCCGCCCCGACCCCGGCAACGGCGGCCGCTGGGTCGGCGACCTCGGGCCCGGCTTCGACGACGCCGAACTCGAAACACTCGCCCGCCAGGCCCTCCAGGACGGCGACTGGATCCGCGAACACCTGGTCCGCGGCCGCACCCCCGACGAACCCCGCCGCGACATCGTCGGCGCCGTCTCGTTCTTCCCGATCGAATCCGACACCGGCCGCCGCTACCTGGTCGCCGCCATCCAGGACGTCACCGAACGCCAGACCGCCCTCGACCGCCTCGACATCCTGCACACCGCACACCGCCAACTCGGCGCCTCCCTGGACGCCATCGGCTCCGCCGAGGAACTCGCCGACGTCGCCGTACCCCGCCTCGCCGACATCGCCACCGTCGACCTGCTCGACGAACCCCTGCGCGGCCTGCCGACCCGCGCCGGACCCGTCGACCCCGCCGCCCCGCTGCGCCGCGCCGCCTACCGGGCCGTCCACACGCCCGGCGAGCTGGGCCCGATCCCGCACGGCGAACTGTCCACCTACGGCGCGCCCACGCCCTACAGCCAGGCGCTGGACGACGGGCGGGCGCGACTGGTGCGCGGACTGAGCGGCGACGAGGACTGGCTGTCGGCCGACCCCGCGCGCGGACGCCGGCTGACCGGCCTCGGCGTGCACTCGATGATCGTCGCGCCGCTGATGGCGCACGACACCGTGCTCGGCCTGCTCGCCCTGTACCGGAACCGGCGGCCCGCCCCCTTCGAACAGGCCGACCTGGACCTCGCCGTCGAACTCGCCTCCCGCGGCGCCCTGTCCATCGACAAGGCCCGCAGCTACGCCCGCGAACGCACCATCGCCACCACCCTGCAACGCCAACTCCTGCCCAGGGAACCGGCCGAACTGAGCGCCGTGGAGACCGCGCAGGTCTACCTCCCGGGAACGGTCGGCCCCGGCGGCGACTGGTACGACATCATCCCGCTGTCCGCCGCCCGGGTCGGGCTGGCGATCGGCAGCATCACCGGAACCGGCATCGAGGCAGCCGCCCTGATGGGCCAACTCCGCACCGCACTACGCACCTTGGCCGTGCAGGACCTGGCGCCGGACGAGCTGCTGGTACGCCTGGACGAAGTCGCGCGGGTGCTGACCGACGAGCAGCGCGGCAGCCTGCCGCCCGGCGCGGACCGGCTGCCCGACGGCCTCGCGTCCTGCCTGTACCTGGTGTACGACCCGATCGCCCGGACCTGCACCGCCGCCTCCGCCGGCCACCCCGCGCCGGTGCTGGTCGGCCCCGACGGCGCCCCGCTGCCGTTCGAGGTCGAACCCGGGCCGCCGCTGGGCTGGGGCGACTGCTGCTACGAGACGACCACCACCGAGCTGGACGAGGGCTGCGTACTGGCCCTCTACACCGAGGGGTTGATGTCCGGCCGGGCCCGGAGCGCGGACGAGGACGGCACACCGGGGGGCGAACCGGGCACACGGCGGGCGGTGCTGGAGCGGGTGCTGGCGCGGCCCGGCGAGGAACAACTGCACGACCTGTGCGACCGGGTGGTGTACGCGCTGCTGCCCGAACGGCAGCGCGAGGATGCCGTGCTGCTGCTGGCCCGCACCCGGGCGCTGCCGGACGAGCGGGTCGCGGTGTGGACGCTGCCGGGCGACCCGGCGGTGGTGCGCACCGCCCGGCGGCTGGCCGAACACCAGCTCGCCGCCTGGGAGTTGGGGGAGCTGGAGTTCGCCACCGACCTGATCGTCAGCGAGCTGGTGACCAACGCGATCCGCTACGGGGAGCCGCCGATCCGGCTGCGGCTGATCCACGACCGGGGCCTGATCTGCGAGGTGTCGGACAGCGCGGCCAGCACCCCGCACATGCGGCGGGCGAAGAGCACCGACGAGGGCGGTCGCGGACTGTTCATCATCGGTCATCTGGCGCAGCGTTGGGGCACCAGGATCGGCCGGCGCGGCAAGACCATCTGGGCGCAGCAGGAACTTACGTCAACAGGCGGGTCACCTAAGGAGGTTGACGTAGGCGATTCGCTCGAGCCGTAGTGGGTGGGGGAGTTGACGGGCCCGGGCCGGTGCCGCGGATCGGTGGTGCGGGCGCCGGCCCGGGCGTGGCGTCAGGGGCGGGCCTTGGGGGCGTTCTCGGCGGTCTTCGCGGGGTCGAACTGGGCGACGGGGGCGAGGATTTCGTCCATCCGGGCGAGCAGTTCCGGCTCCAGCTTCACGCCGGCGGCCTTGACGTTCTCGGTGACCTGCTCGGGCCGGGAGGCGCCGATGATCGCCGCGGACACGTTGGGGTTCTGCAGCACCCAGGCGACGGCCAGCTGGGCGAGCGACAGCCCCGCCTGGTCGGCGAGCGGGCGCAGCAGCTGGACGCGCTCCAGGACGTCGTCGCGCAGCCAGCGGGCGACGAAGTTCGCGCCGCCCTTCTCGTCGGTGGCGCGGGAGCCGGCCGGCGGGGCGGCGCCCGGCTGGTACTTGCCGGTGAGGACGCCCTGCGCGATCGGCGACCAGACCACCTGGCCGAGGCCCAACTCTTCGGACACCGGGACGACTTCACCCTCGATGACCCGCCACAGCGCGCTGTACTGGGGCTGGTTGGAGACGAACGGGATGCGCAGCTCGCGGGCCAGCGCGTGCCCGGCCCGGATCTGGTCGGCCGTCCACTCGGAGACGCCGATGTACAGGGCCTTGCCGGAGCGGACCACGTCGGCGAACGCCTCCATGGTCTCCTCGAGCGGCGTGGACGGGTCGAAGCGGTGCGCCTGGTACACGTCCACGTAGTCGGTCTGCAGGCGGCGCAGCGAGCCGTTGATCGACTCCATGATGTGCTTGCGGCCGAGCCCGCTGTCGTTGCGGCCGGGCCCGGTCGGCCAGAACACCTTGGTGAGGATCTCCAGCCCTTCGCGGCGCTCGCCCTTGAGGGCGCGGCCCATGACCGCCTCGGCGCGGGTCTCCGCGTACACGTCGGCGGTGTCGAAGGTGGTGATGCCCGCGTCGAGGGCGGCGCGGATGCACGCGGCCGCGGTGTCCTCCTCGACCTGCGAGCCGTGGGTGAGCCAGTTGCCGTAGGCGATTTCACTGACGATCAGGCCGCTGCGGCCCAGGTGACGGAATTCCATGATCTGTACCGTACGTCAGCTGACGGTTCCGGTGGGTACCATCGCGGTGCCGCAGGAACCGGGAGCGGGCCGGGGCGGGCGGGGCGTGTCGGTGCCGATTTCCGGGGCCGGCGCGGGTGTGACGACCTGGACGTGGACGAGAGTGTGTCTGAGGCGGTGTTGCCGGCGGGGGCGGGCGGACTGTCCCGACCGGAGAAGAGGAACCGTGACCCACCCGCAAGCGAGACCCGTCGTGCGGCAGCGGTCCGCAGGCCCGGCGCCGGAGCCGGCCCCGTGGAACCGGCAGCGGCTGCGCAGCAACAACGAGTGGCTGCTGCTGGAGCTGCTGCGCACCGGCGGCCCGTCCTCGCGGGCGCAACTCGCCCGCGACACCGGCCTGTCGAAGCCGACCGTGTCGGCCGCGCTGGGTTCGCTGGAGACGGCCGGGCTGGTCCGGGAGGCGGGCACCCTGGCGCCCGACCGGGGCCGCACCGCCGTCCTGTACCGGGCCGACGCCGGCGCCGGGTACGTGCTCGGGATGGACGTCGGCCGAGCCCGCCTCCGGGTGGCCGTCGCCGACCTGTCGGGCCGGGTGGTGGCCCGCCGGGACGTCCCCAACCGCGGCCGTTCCGGCCCCGCCGTCGCGGACGCGCTGGTCGCCACCGCTCAGGAGACGCTCTCCGATGCGGGGCTGGCGGACGGTGCCGGCGGCGCTGTGGGCTGTCCGGCGGACGGAGTGGTGCGCGCGGTGATCGGCAGTCCCGGTGTGTGGGACGAGCGGCTGCGGATGATGCGGCACGCCCCGCACCTGCCCGGCTGGGCGCGGCCGGGATTGGTCGACCGGATCGCGGACGGCCTCGGCATGCATGTGCACGTCGCCAACGACGCCAACCTCGCCGCGCTCGGCGAGTACACCTACGGTGCGGGGGCGGGCAGTTCGGTCTTCGCCTACCTGCTGGTCGGGGCGGGCGTCGGCGTCGGCCTGGTGCGCGACGGCGAACTGTGGACCGGTGCGCACGGCGCGGCCGGTGAGATCGGCATGCTGCAAATGCCTTGCGTGTCGGATGAATTGACGGGACGTCAGGATGTCCGGCTGGAGGAGGTGGTGGCGGCGGACGCCGTGGTCGGCGAGGCGTGGCGGCTCGGGCTGACCAGTGCGAGCACCGCCGAGGAGGTGTGCGAGGCGGCCCGGTCCGGCGATCCGGCCGCGCGGGCGGCGATCGACCGGCAGGCGCAGCAACTCGCCTTCGCGGTCGCCGTGGTGGCCGCCGTCGCCGATCCGGAACTGGTCGTGCTGGGCGGCGGTGTCGGCCGCAGCGCGGACCTGCTGCTGCCGCCACTGGAGGAGGCGCTGCACCGCAGCTGCGCGCTGAGACCCCGGGTGGTGGCGAGCACGCTCGGCGAGGACGCGGTGCTGATGGGCGCGGTGGCGACGGCGCTGGAGTCGGCGCGGCTGGAGGTGTTCGTGCGGCGTACCGCGTCCGCGTGAGTTCCGGTTCGGGGGTCTCGGCCGTTTCGGTCGTCTCGGTCGTCTCGGTCGGCTCGGGAGGTCTCGGCCGTCTCGGCCGGGGAGAAGGGACGGACGTCGTCCGGAGGGGGCCTTTGGGCCCTACCGGCGCGGCCGATCCGAGGCGCACGCTCAGGATAAAGAGGCACGTGGAACGCGACGAGGATGCGGCGAGGAGTGATCCGCGATGGTCGAGTCGACGATTGGCACGAGGGGCGGTCCCGGGGCGGCACTGAGCGTGCAGGAACTCCGGGTGCTGGTGGCGGCGGCCGGAGCCGCGCCTTCGTTGCACAACTCCCAGCCCTGGCAGTTCCGGCCCGCCGACGACGGCCACGGAGTCCTGGTCTTCGCCGACCTGGACCGGGCCGTCCCGGTGGCGGACCCCGACGGCCGCGGCATGTTGCTGTCCGTCGGCGCGGCCCTGTTCAACCTGCGGGTCGCGGCCGCCCGGCAGGGTCTGCCCGTGGACGAGCTGGAACTGATGCCCGGCCCGTTCGGGGCCGACTCCCCGGTCGCGGTGGTGCACTTCGGCCCGCGCGGAGTCCCCGACGAGACGGCGGAGTTGGCGGAGGCGATCGCGCTGCGGCACTCCAGCCGTGAACCGTTCAACAACCGCGACGTCCCCGAGACGGTGATCGGTGAACTGATCGCGGCCGCCGCCGCCGAGGACACCGTCCTCGACGCGCTGGAGGAGTCCGAGGCGCGCCGGGTCCTGGCACTCACCGCCGAGGCCGAGGCCCGGATCGTCGCCGACGCCGCCCGCCTTGCCGAGACCGGGAGCTGGCTGCGCGACGAACCTTCGGCGGACGGCATCCCGGTCTCTGCGCTCGGCCCGCAGGACCACGAAGCGCACGTCCCCGTGCGGGACTTCACCGGACGCCCCACCCGCTCGCAACGCTTCGAGGCGCTCCCGCAGTTGGTCACCATCGCCACCCGCGGCGACACGGCAGCCGACTGGCTGCGGGCCGGCCAGGCCATGGAACGCGTCTGGCTGGTGGCCACCGCGCACGGCGTCCGGGTCTCCGTCCTCCACCAGGCCGTCGAACTCCCCGAGACCCGCTGGCGGCTGCGCAACCCCGAAGCCGGCATCGGCACCGTCCAGGTACTCCTCCGCATCGGCTACGGCCCCCGGGGCGCGGCCACCCCGCGCCGCGAGATCGACGAACTCCTCGGCGGCGCCGTTCCCGCGAGCTGAGCGGTCTGTCAGCGCTCGGCGGGATGATCCTGCGCAGCATCCCCCGAGCGGACGGAACGGCCGAATGGTGATTCGAAACGAGCAGGTGGCGGGCCAAGAGTTCCTGCGCGATATGGCCGGGGACCCGTACTACCCCGCCCACCTGGTCGAACGCGGCCGCGCGGTGCTGCGCACACTGTGCGAACGGATCGAGTCCGAACGCCCGTCCGGCCTACCGGAGTTGTACGCGCTGACGCATGCCGCGACGGAGGAGTTCAACCGCCTCGGCGAGGCGATGGAGGACGCCGGCAGCGAGATCGAGACGGTCGCCCGGGAGGCGATCGGCGCGGATTTCGCGTTCGTGGCGGCGGCGTACGGCTTCGCCGGTGCGGACCGGGAGGAACTGGTCGCGCCGCGCGATTGGTGAGCGGCGCGGGCTCAGCGGCCGCCGGGCGGTGCTGGGTCGGCGTGGTGGCACAGCAGGACGCGGTCGTGTTCGTCGAGGACGATCGCTCGGGCTGAGTGGCGTGGTTGTGCTGGGGCGTCGGTGGGTGTTCCGTGGCGGCGTCAGCGGGTGGCCGTGGCGAGGAGGGCCGCGTGGGGGAGGGCGAGGGTGCCGTCCGGGGTGCGGAAGGCGTCGGCGAGGCGGTGGTAGTGGCGGTGGGCCTCGGACTGGGTTTCGGGGGTTTGGGCGAGCAGGGTGAGGCCGATGGTGGCGACGCCGGAGGCCGGGCCGGCCCACCAGTCGTCGGCGGTGGTGCGGTGGTCCCACGTGAGGGTGCGGCAGGTGGCGTGCTGGAGGCCGGCGGTGGTGAGGAGCGCGGCCAGGCCGTCCGGGGTGCGGGGGAAGTCGTCGGCCGGGTCGAGCGGGCCCAGGTGCGGTGGCCGGACGGCGCCGGCGGCCTGGAGGGCCTGCGGGATCAGCGTCTGGCCCGGGCCCGGTGACCCGGACCAGATGGTCAGGGCGAGGCGGCCGCCGGGTCGCAGGACGCGACGGAGTTCGGCCAGGGCGAGCAGCGGCCGGCCGACGTGGTTGAGTACGAAGTTGGCCACCACCGCGTCGAATTCGGCGTCCAGGTAGGGGAGTTCGGGCAGCGTGGCAAGCTCGAGGCGCGCGGACGGCGCGTTGCGGCGGGCGAGTTCGAGCATGCTCGGCTCGGCGTCCACGGCGGTCACCTCCGCACCCCGGGCGCAGGCGGCTGCGGCGACGGTCCCTGGCCCGGTGCCCACGTCCAACAGCCGGGTGCCGGTGGACACTTCGGCGGCGTCCAGGAGCTTCGGCGCGGTGTGCGCACAGAGCCGGCCGAAGGTCGCGGCGTAGGCGTCGGCCCGTCCGGCCCAGGCGGTGCGCTCGTTGGCGTCGAAGCTCGTGGCCGCTGCGGTTGGCGACGGCATGGTTCCCCTTGGCCGGTCGGGTGGTTGACGGACGATCATAGCTAGGCGTGGGGGGTGCGGTTGGGGGCCGGAGCTGATGCGGACTCACCGCCCCGGGCCCAGTCGACGAGGCAAGCCAAGCATTGACGTGAGTTCTGGCCTCGGAACAGCCCTTGGTGTTCGTGGTGGGCGCGAAGCCCCCGATGAGCGGCGGATCGACGCGCGGTGATCGGTTGGGCAAGACCGACAGGTGGTCGCCGACGCCGATGTCGAGCGGCTTGCTACTGCCTCGGGCGGCGTCGAGCACGCGCCAGAACGCTTCGGTGTCCGTGACGGGCAGCCTGCCAAGGGGTAAACAACAGATCGGAACCAGGATTAGGACAGGCTGGCCTACCTGAGGTTAGGCTAACCTAATGATGAATTTGCTGCTGGCCGCCAAGACGGCCGAATACGCCACGCCCGAAATCTGGCGGGTCCTCACCAAAACCGGCTACTTCGTCGGCCTGAGCGGCGCGATCGGCAGCGTTGTCACCTACGTCGCCGCCGTTCGCCCGGCGCTCAGGGCCGAGAGCACCGTGCCTGCGGACGCTGCCGCGCTGCGCAGGCGGTCGGCCGGGTACTTGGCGTGGGCGGGCGTTGTTCTGTTGGTTGCCGGGTACTTCCAGTTGGTGGCGCGCGTCGCTCGGGCCGGGAAGGGGATGCCCTTTGGTGACGCCATGGCTCCCGGCCGGATCGCGGACTTCCTCAATGCTCCTGCTGCCAAGGGGGCTTGGATCGCGCAGGGCACGATCTACGTGCTGCAGAACGTCGTGCTCGTCGCCACCGCCGTCGCGCTGATCTCGCTGTTCGTCCCGGCGGTGCGCCGCCACCTCGACCGCCTTGCCCTCGCTGCTCTGCCGGCCGCCCTCGCGGTCACCCTGATCGCGGGCATACCGGCGACCGTGCCCGCGGAACTCGACCGCTGGCTCGACCCGGTGTTCTCGCAGCTCCATATCGTTTCCGGGGTCGTGTGGCTCGGCGGCCTGGCGCTGCTGGTGGCCCTCGCGGGCGTTCGCGGTCGGCTCGGTGAGGGTGCGGGCCTGCTGTGGGCCGACATCTGGCGGCGGTTCAGTCTGGTGGCGATGGTGTGCGTCGGGGTGGTCACCATTTCCGGGCTGTGGATCACCTGGAAGCACGTCGGCGCCGTCTCCCAGCTGTGGACCACCGGCTACGGCATCGCCCTGCTGGTCAAGATCTTCCTGGTGCTGGGGCTGGTCACGGCCGGCGCGTTCAACCAGTTCTGGCTGATGCCGCGGATCGAGCGGGCCCGGCGTGCGGACGACTCCACCTCGCTGTTCCACCTGACGCTGCGGCACTTCCCGAAGGTGGTCTGGGGCGAGGTCGTTCTCGGTGTCGCGGTGCTGGTGGTGCTGCCGTTCATCGCCGGGTCCGCCCGCAGTGAGGCCGGCGGTGCGAAGGCGGTCTCCGACGGCAGCATCTTCGCTGCCGGCGCCGCGCTGGTGGTGGCCCTCGGGGTCTCGCTGTACGCCACCGCGAAGGTGTCGGACGCCCTGGCGCGCCGTCCTGCTGCGGTTGGTGAGCCCGCGGCGACCTGACGGCGGTACCTCGCGCAGCTTGGGCTCCCGGCATGACGCCGGGGGCCCTTTCTGCTGTGCGGGGCGCACCGACAAATTTTTTTGTCTTGACAGGTTTCCTGTTCGGCGGGAACCTGGAGTCACTCCCGGGGGACACCGGGAGCCCGGGAACGGAGGGTGGAGAGGTGCTGGACGTTGCTGTGATCGAAGAGCCCGGCGCGGCCGAGTCGTCCTTGGACCCGATACGGTCCCGGATTCTCGCCGCTCTGGCGGAGCCCGGTTCGGCGGCCATGCTGGCGGGGCGGTTGGGGTTGCCCAGGCAGAAGGTCAACTACCACCTGAAGGAGCTGGAGCGGCACGGGCTGGTCGAACTGGCGGAGGAACGGCGCAAGGGCAATGTCACCGAGCGGGTGTTCCGCGCGACGGCCGCCTCGTACGTGATCTCGCCCAGTGCGCTGGCGGCGGTCAGCCCGGATCCCTCGCGGTCGCCCGATCAGCTTTCCGCCCGGTGGCTGTTGGCGCTGGGGGCCCGGCTGGTGCAGGAGGTCGGGTCGTTGCTGACGGGTGCGGCGCGGGCGAAGCAGCGGGTGGCGAGCTTCGGGATCGATGCCGAGGTGCGGTTCGCGTCCGCGGCCGATCGGGCGGCGTTCGCCGAGGAGCTGGCCCAGAGCGTGGCCGGGCTGGTCAGCCGCTACCACGACGAATCGGCGCCGCAGGGGCGGAGGCACCGGGTGGTCGTCGGCCTGCATCAGATTCCCGACCCGATTCCAGCCGAAAGTCAACAGCCCGACGCACCGCAGGAGGACCCCCGATGACGCACCCCTTCGAGATCGAGCGGGAGATCGTCCTGCCCGCAGACCCGGAACAGGTCTGGGAAGCGATCGCCACCGGTCCCGGCATCGAGTCGTGGTTCATGGGCCGGAACGAGGTCGAAGCGCGCGAAGGCGGCGCCGCCGTCATGGACGTGGGCGGCCACCGGGAGGAGGCCGTGGTCACCGCGTACGAGCCCGGCAAACGGTTCGCGACCCGGACGGCCACCAACGACGACGGCCGGTTCATGGCCTTCGAATACCTCATCGAGGGCCGCGAGGGCGGCAGCACCGTGCTGCGCGTCGTCCACAGCGGCATGCTCGGCGACGACTGGCAGGACGAGTACGACGCGCTGCGCCGCGGCTGGCCGTTCCACCTGCACACGCTCCGCGAGTACCTGGCGCACTTCCCCGGCCGCACGGGCCGTCCGGTCTTCGCCATGGCGCAGACCGGCGAACGGCCGGTGCGGGAGGTCCGGGCCGCGCTCGCCGGTGGGCTTTCGCTGCCGGACGTCGTCGCCCTCGGGGCGCCGGTGCAGGCCGAGCCCGCCGGGCTGCCCGCGCTGGTCGGGGAGGTGACGTGGTCCGACGAGGAGCGTTTCGAGGTCCGCACCGCCGACGGGCTCTACACCTTCCACCACAGCCCCGGAGTGGTGCTGATGTTCCACCACCTCTTCGGAGCGGACACCGACACGGCCGAGGCCGGGTGGCAGCAGTGGCTGGCCGGCGTCCTGGCCGAGCGACCCTGAGTACGCGAACAACGCGGTGAGCACCACGTACGGAAGACAGTCACACCTGAGGAGAGCACCATCATGCGCACCCTGATCAGCACGGCCTTTGTCTCGCTCGACGGCGTCGTGGAGGGCCCGGGCGGTGAGCCCGGCTACCGGAACTCCGGGTGGACGTTCAAGGACATCGAGTTCATCCCCGAGGCGTTCGAGATCAAGTCGCGGGAGCAGGAGGAGTCCACCGCGATGCTGATGGGCCGGGTCAGCTACGAGGCGTTCAGCCCGGTCTGGCCGGACATGGCGGAGTTCGCCCGCTACCGGACGCTGCCGAAGTACGTCGTCTCCCGCACCCTCGGCGAGGACCAACTGGTCGACAACTGGGGCGAGATCAGCATCCTGCGTTCGCTGGACGAGGTCGCCGCGCTCAAGGAGACCGAGGGCGGTCCGATCATCGTCCACGGCAGCGCCACGCTGGGCCAGGCCCTGTCCGACGCCGGGCTGATCGACCGGTACCACCTGCTGGTGTTCCCGCTGCTGCTCGGCGCGGGCAAGCGGCTGTTCAGCGCCACCGACAAGGACGCGCAGAAGCTGGCGCTGGTCGAGCACGAGGTGTACCGCAACGGCGTGCAGAAGCAGGTCTTCGACGTCGTCCGCTGAGGAGCGGGCCGGCACGCACGCCGCCCGCCGTTGACGAGGTTTGTCAACGGCGGGCGGTGTGCGTGCGGCGGAACGAGTCCGTCAGCGGCGGGCGGCGCGCGTGCGGCGGAACTCGAGGGCGAGCGGGAGGAGGGAGAGGGCGATGATCACCGCGATGGCGGGGAGCAGGTAGCGGTCGACGTTCGGGATGGTGGAGCCGAGCGCGTAGCCGCCGAGGACCAGGCCGACGGTCCAGACCAGGCCGCCGACGGCCTGCCAGAGGGCGAAGGTGCGGGTGGGGACGCCGAGGGCGCCGGCCAGCGGGTTGAGGACGGTGCGGACCACGGGGACGAAGCGGGCCAGCGTGATGGCCTTGGCGTGGCCGTAGCGGGCGAGGAGTTCCTCGGCCCGCTCGGCGCCCTCGTGCAGGCGGCGGTTGCGGGAACGTTCCAGCAGAGCGCGGCCGCCCTTGCGGCCGAGCAGGTGGCCGACCTGGGCGCCGGCCAGGGCGCCGACGACGGCGGCGACGAGGACCTGCGCGAGGTTCAGGTGCGGGCCGGAGTGCAGGCCGGGGGTGCAGAGCAGGCCGGCCGTGAACAGCAGGGAGTCGCCGGGCAGGAAGAAGCCGACCAGCAGCCCGGTCTCGGCGAACAGGATGGCGGCGATGCCGAGCGCGCCGAATGCCGCGAGCAGGGAGGAAGCGTCGAGCGGGTTGACCGCCAGCAGGGCGGAGTGGGCGTACACGGCGTGGCCTCCGGGGCGCTCTGCGTCTACAGGGAAGTAGACCGTCTACGCGACTGTAGACGATGGAGGTGGGGGAGGCGCAACCGCGGCCGGGAACGGCGGAAGGGCGCGACCGTGGTGGTCGCGCCCTTCCGGGTGGTGCTGGGCGGCTGTCAGCCGGCCTTGACCTGGGTGGTGAGCTGGGGCAGGACGGCGAACAGGTCGCCGACGACGCCGTAGTCGACGAGTTCGAAGATCGGGGCCTCGGGGTCCTTGTTGACCGCGACGATGGTCTTCGAGGTCTGCATGCCGGCGCGGTGCTGGATCGCGCCGGAGATGCCCGCCGCGACGTACAGCTGCGGGGAGACCTGCTTGCCGGTCTGGCCGACCTGGTTGGTGTGCGGGTACCAGCCGGCGTCGACCGCGGCGCGGGAGGCGCCGACGGCCGCGCCGAGCGCGTCCGCGAGGTCCTCGACCACGGAGAAGCCCTCCGCCGCGCCGACGCCGCGGCCGCCGGAGACGACGATCGCGGCCTCGGTCAGCTCGGGGCGGCCGGTGGAGACCCGCGGGGTGCGGGAGGTGACGGTCGCGGCGTTGCCGCCGAACTCGACCGTGACGGCCTCGACGGTGCCGGCGGCCGGCGCGGCCTCCGGGGCGGCGCTGTTCGGCTTCACCGTGATCACCGGCACGCCGGTGGTGACGGCCGACTTCACCTGGAACGACGCCGCGAACACCGACTGCGTCGCCACCGGACCGCTCTCGCCGGCCTCCAGGTCGACCGCGTCGGTGATCAGACCCGAACCCAGCCGCAGCGCGGTGCGGGCGGCGATCTCCTTGCCCTCGCCGCTGGAGGTGACCAGCACGGCGGCGGCATTGGTGGTCTTGGCGATCTGGGTGAGGGCGTCGACCTTGGGGACGACGAGGAGGGTGGTGAACTCGTCGGCGTCGGCGGTGTAGACCTTCGCGGCGCCGTACTCGGCGGCCTTGGCGGCGATGCCCGCGGCGTTGTCGCCGGCGCCGAGGACCACGGCGGAGGGGGTGCCCAGGCGGCGGGCCAGGGTCAGCAGTTCCAGGGCGGGCTTGCGCACCGCGCCGTCGGCGTGGTCGACCAGGACCAGGATCTCACTCATGACTAACTCCGTATCCTTCGATGGTTCCTGGCGGCCCGTCAGATGAACTTCTGCTCGGCGAGGTAGGTGGCGAGCTTCGTGCCGCCGTCGCCCTCGTCGGTCACGATGACGCCCTTGCTCCGCGCGGGACGGGCGGTGATGTCCGCGACCTTCGTCCACGCGCCCGCGAGACCCACCGCGTCGGCGTCGATGCCCAGGTCGTCCAGGTCGAAGGAGGTCACCGGCTTCTTCTTCGCGGCCATGATGCCCTTGAACGACGGGTAACGGGCCTCGCCGGACTGGTCGGTCACCGACACCACCGCCGGCACCGCCGCCTGCACCGTCTCCGTCGCCGCGTCGCCGTCCCGGCGACCGGTCACCGTGCCACCCGAGACCGAGACCTCCGACAGCAGGGTGGCCTGCG